>NZ_QOVA01000015.1 GCF_003332275.1 Edaphovirga cremea
GAGGAAACTCTTGCAATTGGCCTATGGAGTATTGAAGTCAGGAATGAAATTCAATGCAGAAATCCGTCTTGCCAACTAAGGTGACAAGACGGTATCTTGAACGCCAAACATAATACTTAAAGAACAATAACATAACTTGAGCGTTCAACCAGCAAAGCTATATTTTGACATTCAAGAACATCAATCTGATATCAACTGAAGCCTGCTCGGAGCCAGCTTTTAAACAACCCTTGAGAAATCAAGTCCAACATGACAACCGAAGGCATCCGCAACGCGGGCAATTCATGCTGCGAAAAAGCCCGGGTTCAAAGGGTCGCGGCGACTGGCGACCCTTTGTCGGTTGAGGCTACTTGGCTCAAGTAGAAAAATACACTTATATCAACCGAAATTTACTCCGATATTATTTTTAAATATCAAAACCATAGCCTGGGCATCTAACCAACAAAACCATCTTTTGACCTTCACAGACATAGAAATACAAAGTTCACTTTGAAGAACATAGCCATGTAAAAAAGGCACAGTTCTCAATCACTGTGCCTGTTGTCTTTTTAAATAATGCCACATCAATTATTGACTGCTGGAATCCTGACTGGTACCCGTTTGCGGGCTGGCAGCAGACTCGTCACCGCCATTGGAAAGTTTGGTATAAACAATCTTCTGGGTATCATTTTCACAATGACCCACAACCTGTCCACCGGCTTGATTAGCCTGATCGTTAGCGACGATATCAAGTTTGAAATTTGATTCCGCTACGCCGTTGTTGATGATTTTCTGCGAGATATCCGCTTTCACGCTTTCACATGACGCCTGTGCTGCCAACGGGGCTACCGCCAGTAACGCAACGCCGAAGAGAAGAGATTTATTCATCATAAGTCCTTAGTTAAACAAGAGCGATCGGTATAAAGATAGCACTCATTGTCCGATCGGCCACTAACCTATTGCTAACTCTCTGAAGTTAAGGATTTATCTGGCGGCCTGTTTTGCGATCCAAACAGCGCTGGGTGTTGGCTTCCCAGTACGCGTTAAGGTTCGTACTCTTGTCACAATTATCACGAGTGTCGATAGCCGAATCGAATTTATCGAACTGTTTCTCAACGCGGGTGTTCACTTTTTTACGCAGCATGCGCGTGTCATCCCACTCCTCTTTACTTTGACGTGCCTCTTCATTGGAGATGGCGCTGTTGCTGTTGCCGCCAAATACGCAGGTACCGCCAGCGCAGTTGGTGGCTGCCTGAACCGGGGCTTGCCATGCAGCGGCCAGCAGGAGCAGGGCAATTGGCAGTATTCCAGACATCAGCCGATTAATAGGGATTGTTTTCATCACGTCTTCCTTATAGGTTAACTGCCGGACAGGTTCCGGCTTAGCCACTGAGGCAGTCGCATAAATTATAACACCCCGCCGTGAGACAGCACTAGCCGTCGACATCGCGGTTTATTATTGATTGCAGGAGCGCCCTGATGTTCAAAATTACCTTGCTGTTTTTTGCTACGGCGCTGGCAGAAATCATTGGTTGTTTTCTACCCTATCTTTGGTTGCGCAAAGGAGGGAGTATCTGGCTGCTGTTACCTACGGCGTTGAGTCTGTCACTGTTTGTCTGGCTGCTAACGCTGCATCCGGCGGCGAGTGGGCGCGTGTATGCGGCTTATGGCGGGGTGTATGTGATGACGGCACTTGTCTGGTTGCGGGTGGTGGATGGCGTCAAATTGAGCACGACAGACTGGTTAGGCGCAGCGGTGGCCTTGGCGGGCATGCTGATTATTGTTTCAGGTTGGCGCACGGCGGGCTGAGAACGAGGGTGCAGAACACACCCTCGGTGAAACGTTTAAGGTTCGCGGTGCACATTCAGACCGGCGAAAGACTGGCTGACCGGCATCATTTCAAGGCTATTGATATTGACGCGGGCAGGCAACGTCGCGACCCAAAACACGGCTTCCGCAATATCTTCTGCCGTCAAAGGATTGGCATTGTCGTAAATTTTGCTTACGCGGTTGTCATCACCTTTAAAGCGTACATTTGAGAACTCGGTGCCGCCAACCAGACCGGGCTCAATGTCCGTTACGCGCACGCGGGTACCGAACAGATCGGCACGCAAACCCAGGCTGAATTGCTTCACGAAAGCTTTGGTCGCGCCATAGACGTTGCCGCCATGATATGGCCAACTGGCTGCCGTTGAACCGATATTGATCACGTGCCCCACATTACGCTCAACCATGGCAGGCAATAGCGCTCGGGTCATATAGACCAAGCCTTTGGCATTGGTATCGATCATGGTTTCCCAGTCGTCCGCATTGGCTTTGTGTGCAGGCTCAAGTCCTAACGCCAAACCGGCATTATTGACCAGAACATCGACGTTACGCAGAGCTTCAGGCAGTGCGCCGATGGCCTCCTGAATCGCTGCACGATTGCGGACATCCAGACGAACAGTGTGCAACGCATCGCCAAGTTCTTGTTTCAACGCATCCAGACGCTCCTGACGGCGACCGGCAGCAATGACCTGATGACCGTGGTGAATAAACTTACGCGTGATGGCTTCGCCAAATCCCGACGTTGCACCGGTAACAAAAATGATCATGTTGCTGTTCCTCAAGTAATTTTAATCCGTAGATTTATCGCTATTACTATTAACATACTCTGCGGGTAAGTTGCAGTGGTTCGGCTTTCCTGGCGGAGAATTCAGTGCAAATCCCTTTTCGGGATCGAATGCCCGGTGACAAATGCTTTGTTACCGGGCGCAGGGAAAACTATTTTTGCTTGAGGAATGGCGCGAGCAACGACAGATCAGCCGGGGACAAACGATCGGGGGCGGTCTGCGCCTGATGCCAGTAAGGATAAATCAGCGTTGGCAGGCTAATCTCATCCAGACGTTTCAACTCTTCCGTGTTGAGGATCAGATTGGCTGAATGAAGGTTGTCCTGCAACTGCTCTTCACTGCGCGCGCCGACGATGACGGAGGTCACCGAAGGGCGACTGATTAGCCAGGCCAGAGCGATTTGTGCGGCTGAAACACCGCGCGATCCGGCAATGTCCACCAGGACTTCGATGATGTCATACAGCGCATCTTCGTTATAAATCGGTGGTTCACCCCAATTGGCCAGATGGCGGGTTCCTTCTGGCGCCGCCTGTCCACGGCGGTATTTACCCGACAGCAAACCGCCTGCCAGCGGGCTCCATACCAATACGCCCAAACCCTGATCCTGCGTGATAGGCAGTAATTCGTATTCGGCTTCGCGCGCCTGCAATGTGTAGTGAATCTGCTGGCTGACGGGTTGTACCCACTTGTGTGACTGCGCCACGCCCAATGTTTTCATCAGATGCCAGCCGGAAAAGTTGGATACGCCGACATAGCGGACTTTGCCGCTGGTAACCAGATGTTCCAGCGCAGCCAGCGTCTCTTCCAGCGGCGTCTGTCCATCCCATTCATGGAGTTGATAGAGATCGATATGATCGGTATTCAGTCTTTTCAGGCTTGCTTCGCAGGCACGAATCAAATGATGGCGGGATAAGCCTCCGTCATTCGGGCCATTACCCATATTGAAACGGGCTTTGGTGGCAACCAGTACCTGATTGCGTTTTTCACCCAGGGCTTTGCCCAAAATCTCTTCTGAAACACCGCCGGAATAGACATCGGCGGTATCAAACAGGTTAATGCCGGCATCGATACACATGTCGATTTGGCGTCGTGCGCCGTCGACATCCGTTTCACCGGTTTTGGAAAATTTTCCCTGGCCACCGAAGGTCATGGTTCCCAGACTCAGTACCGATACTTTCAGGCCAGATCGGCCCAGATTGCGGTATTCCATCGTGTTAACTCCTTGACTTGCTGGTTACTGGATCCCCATCCGCCGGGTGGGCCGATGAGGCAGATACTTTTTGCTTTTTATGGCGGATTTCGTCACCGGCATCACGTTGCAGGCTGAAGATATCACACACCGCCAATACCGCGATGACGCCAATGACAACGAAGGCGATCTGGAAATCTGTCACAGGTATCGCGCGATCCGCTTGTGGATGAAACAACTCGGCGAGTCGCAATGCCAGAGCACCAATGGCAATACCCAACCCCGAACCAAGTTGCTGCGACATATTGAACAGCGTGTTGGCTCCCGACATTTGCTGTGCCGGTACTTGTGAGAACGCCAGCGTATTGAGTGCAGTAAATTGCATCGACCGTGTCAGGCCACTGACAAAGAGTAGTGTGATTATTGCCACCATGGGAGTCTCGGGCGTAATAAATGCACAGGCAAAAATCGTGGCTGCGTTCAGTAAACCATTAACGATGAGCGTGGTTTTGAACGGGAATCGATACAGGATGGCGGACGTGAAGGGCTTCATCACCAAATTACCGGCAAACACCGCAAGCACCAGCAGACCGGCGTCGAAAGCGCTCATGCCGAAACCAAGCTGGAACATCAGCGGCAGAAGGAAAGGGACCGCACCGATCGCTATACGGAATAGTGTTCCGCCATAAATAGTGACGGCGTAACTTTTTATTTTTAGCGAAACCAGTTGAAGCAGTGGGTGGGGGTAACGCCGCGAATGGCGCACCAGCAGCGCCGCGAGGGTCAGGCTCCCAGCCACACACAACATGGGTACCATCCAGGACAATGACGGATGACTCACCAGATCCAGGCCGAACATCAGCGCGAAACACGCGACACCGCTGAGCAGAAACCCGCGGATATCGAAGGGAACATTATTGGTCAGAGGTTCTTTTGGAATCAGGCGCAGGCTGAACCACAGCCCGGCGATGCCAAGTGGTACATTAAGAATGAAGATCCAATGCCATGACGCATAGGTGGTGATAAATCCGCCGACCGGTGGCCCGAGGATTGGCGCAACCAGCCCGGGCCAGGTAATGGTCGCGATGGCTTTGATCAGATCGGATTTAGAGGTACTGCGCAGCACCACCAACCGACCGACGGGCACCATCAATGCACCGGCAAATCCTTGTAAAATTCGCGCAGCAGTAAATGTGCCCAGGCTGACACTCATTGCGCACAGAATGGAGGCCAGGGTAAACAGCACAATGGCGATGGAAAAGACATTACGCGCGCCGAAGCGATTGGCAATCCAGCCGCTGGCGGGAATGAACACGGTCAGCGTCAGGATATAGGCGGAAACCCCGATATTGAGATCTACCGCATGCACGCCAAAGGCAGTGGCCATTTGCGGTAGCGCGGTCACGATCACGGTGGCATCGAGATTTTCCATGAAAAATGCGCCAGCCACCAATAGGGGCAATGCAGAACCGACAGGAAGTGACAACTTCATCGCGACCATCCGGTGTTTATCCGATGTCCGCTGAACAAGAAATGCATGATCAATTTCCCTGAAAAACAATAAGCCACACAATTGGATTGGCGAACGATGTTCGAGGACCGGGGCGGCGAAAGAAATGATAAGGAATGAGAATAGCTCATACTGCGATTAATTGGTTTAAAAATAGATTTGGGGCAGATTTTGGTTAAGGTGAGTTTTGTTTTCTACTTGGGGCTTAGACGTGAGCGTTAAAAGGTAGTTTTGCTGGTTGATTGCTTAAGCTATGTTGATCTTTAAAAACAGGCTCGGAGCAGGTTTCGGTTGGTATCAGAGTGATGTTTCTGATTTTCAAAAGATAGAGTTGTTGGTTGAACGCTTTGGCTATGTTGTTGTTCTTTAAGTATTAAGTTTGGCGTTCAAGCAGGGGACAAAAGCGTGTCCCCTGCACCCGCGCTTTCCGCAGCATAAATTGCCCGCGTTGCGGGTCCCTTCGGTTGTCGTGCGGGACTTGATTTCTCATCAAGTGGCTGGTTTTTAAAACAAGCTCGGAGCAGGTTTCGGTTGATATAAAATGGTTTTTCTACTTGAGCCTCCCTGCCTCAACCGACAAAGGGCCGCCAGTCGCCGCGGCCCTTTGAACCCGGGCTTTTTCGCGGCATTCCCCGCCGGCTGCGCCGGTTCCTTCCCTCATCACTCCGGCGGACGGGTCGGCTTTAGCCCACATCCATGTGGGCGGACGCCTCTCACCGCCATCCTGGCGGTTCGCCCCTGCCTGCGTTCTTCGCTCAGCGAGTCATGACGCTCTGGGAAGGTCAACGGAAACAGCAACTTCAAAAAATAAGACAACGGATGAGTTGACAATTTCTTGATGAAATCTTGATATTTTAATTTTGGTTTTATTTCTGTATTTCTTTGCCTTTGCCTTTGACCTTCCCCCGAGCATCATAAATTGCTGAGGGCGGAATGAAGGCAGGGATGAGCCGCCAGGACGGCGGCGAAAGGCGTCCGGCTACAGGGACTGTAGCCTAAAGCCGACCCGTCCGCCGGAATGACAACCGAGGGGACCCGCAACGCGGGCAATTTATGCTGCGGAAAGCGTGGATGCAAGGGGTGCGCTTCACCCCTTGCTTAGATGCCGATCTTCACACTAAAAGAACAACATCATAGCTTACGCATCTAACCAGCAAAGCTATCTTTTGACGCTCGCGTACATTGAAATACATGGCTCAAGTAGAAAAACCATTTTATATCAACCGAAACCTGCGCCGAGCCTGTTTTAAAACCAACAAAGTCATCTTCGACATTAAATCTAAAACCGATCCCTAAAAGCGCGGATGCAGGGGCGCGCTTTTGCCCCTGCTCTCCCAATCTTATGCAGCAATAACCTGCTCAATCAACGACTTCGCCGCATCTTGCGCTTTAGTCGCCACTTCTGGCCCATACGCAATACCTTCCGCAAACACAAAATCAACGTCGGTCATGCCGAGGAAGCCCAGGAACAGACGCAGGTAAGGAACTACCAGATCGCTCGGGGTATCTTTGTGAATACCACCACGGCTGGTCAGCACGATCACCCGCTTGCCAACGATCAAACCTTCAGGGCCTTGCTCGGTGTAGCGGAACGTCACGCCCGCACGAGCGACCAAATCGAAATAGTTCTTCAATTGGGTTGGGATATTGAAGTTGTACATCGGTGCAGCGATAACGACCACATCATGAGCCTGAAGCTCTGCAATCAGTTCATCTGACAGATCCAGCGCTTCCTGCTGACGTGGGGTCAATGTTGCATCAGACGGACGCAGCGCACCCACCAACTCACCATCCAACACAGGGATAGGATTTGCCGCCAGATCGCGGATGGTGATCTCGTCATCCGTATGGTCAGCCTGCCATTGTTTAACAAAATAGTCAGCCAACTGGTTGGTCTGAGAGAAATTCGCCAGAATGCTTGATTTAAGAATCAGTACTTTACTCATGGATAATTCCTTGGTGATTAAGGGCAGAACAGGATGTTCGCTGAATGACTCACACTCTATTGAGAATGTTCAGCCAGTGAAAGCGCAATATTTCGAGCCCTATGTTCGATTTTATTGAACAAGATTGTGCAGGCAGTGCGCGGTGAGAGTGCGGATAGGGGGCCGGTATAGCGCAGCAAGATACAGCCTGCGCAAATCCTGTGCTAACATGATGTGAATAAATGACTTACCCCGATTTCCATGCCTGACATTCATTACAACCAGAAACAGGCCATCCAGTAACAAGGAATTCCGAACGTGAAATCTCCGCTCGCGGCATTGTCCCAGCAGCTTGGGCAATTGATGCTCCGTGACCAGCTCCGCCTGCAGCGTCGTCTGCAAGGTGCCAGCAAAGTAAAAAATCCGCAGGCCCAGCAAGCCATTATGGCTGAAATAGAGGCTGAAATTGCGACCGGTCTGCTACGTACCAAGGCGCGTGAAGCCGCTCGCCCAACCCTGACATATCCAGAAAACCTGCCCGTCAGCCAGAAGAAGCAGGACATACTGGAAGCCATCCGCGATCATCAAGTGGTGATTGTTGCCGGTGAAACAGGTTCCGGTAAAACCACGCAGTTGCCAAAAATCTGTATGGAATTGGGACGTGGGATCAGAGGACTGATTGGCCACACGCAACCGCGTCGACTGGCGGCCAGGACCGTGGCAAACCGCATCGCCGACGAGCTTGATACCTCGCTTGGCGGTTGCGTGGGTTACAAGGTTCGCTTCAACGATCAGGTGGGCGAAAATACGCAGGTCAAACTGATGACCGACGGTATTCTGCTGGCCGAAATTCAGCAAGACCGCCTGTTGATGCAGTACGACACGCTGATTATCGATGAAGCGCATGAACGCAGCCTGAACATCGATTTCATTCTGGGCTATCTGCGTCAGTTGCTGCCAAAACGTCCCGATCTGAAAGTGATTATTACGTCGGCAACCATCGATCCGCAGCGTTTCTCCAAACATTTCAATAACGCGCCGATCATTGAAGTATCGGGAAGGACCTTCCCGGTCGAAGTGCGTTACCGACCCATTGTGGATGATGCCGACGATACTGACCGCGATCAACTTCAGGCGATTTTCGATGCTGTTGATGAATTAGGGCACGAAAGTCCCGGCGATATCCTGATCTTTATGAGTGGTGAGCGTGAAATCCGTGATACCGCCGATGCGCTGACCAAACAGAATCTGCGTAACACCGAAATATTGCCACTCTATGCGCGGTTGTCGAATAGCGAGCAGAATCGCGTGTTTCAATCGCATACCAGTCGGCGGATTGTGTTGGCCACCAACGTGGCGGAAACCTCGCTGACCGTGCCGGGCATCAAATACGTGATCGATCCGGGTACAGCCCGGATCAGCCGCTACAGTTTCCGCACCAAGGTCCAGCGCTTACCGATCGAAGCCGTTTCACAAGCCTCGGCAAATCAACGAAAAGGGCGATGTGGCCGCGTTTCCGACGGTATCTGCATTCGGCTCTACTCGGAGCAGGATTTCCTTTCCCGACCGGCGTTTACCGACCCGGAAATACTCCGTACCAACCTGGCGTCGGTTATTTTGCAGATGACGTCATTGGGGCTTGGCGACATTGCCGCCTTCCCGTTTGTTGAAGCGCCGGATAAGCGCAATATTCAGGATGGGGTGCGACTGCTTGAAGAGTTGGGGGCAATTGAAACCCATGAAGCAGGCCACTACAAATTGACACCGCAGGGACGCCAACTGGCGCAATTGCCTATCGATCCGCGGTTGGCGCGAATGGTTCTGGAAGCGCAGAAGAACGGCTGTGTGCGCGAAGTGATGATTATTACGTCGGCGCTGTCAATTCAGGATCCCCGTGAAAGGCCGATGGATAAGCAGCAGGCATCTGACGAGAAACACCGGCGATTTGCAGACAAAGACTCGGATTTCCTGGCGTTTGTGAATCTGTGGAATTACCTGAAAGAGCAGCAAAATGAGCTCTCTTCCGCGCAGTTCCGCAAGCTTTGCCGCAGTGATTTCCTTAACTATCTGCGCGTCCGGGAATGGCAGGATATTTACACCCAGCTGCGTCAGGTGGTCAAAGAGTTGGGATTGCCGGTCAACAGCGTTGAAGCCGATTATCGCAGCGTACATTGCGCGTTGTTGACCGGTCTACTGTCCCATGTCGGGCAAAAGGATGTCGAAAAGCAGGAATTTACCGGAGCCAGGAATGCGCGTTTTGCTATTTTCCCTGGCTCGGGACTTTTCAAAAAGCCGCCAAAATGGGCGATTGTGGCCGAACTGGTCGAAACCAGTCGCCTGTGGGGGCGCGTTGCGGCGCGTATTGAGCCCGAGTGGATTGAACCCCTGGCGCAGCACATTGTTAAACGCAGCTATAGCGATCCGCATTGGGAAAAAGCGCAAGGTGCAGTCATGGCCGAAGAGAAGGTCACGCTGTTTGGCTTGCCGATTGTGGCGGGCAGGAAAATCAATTACAGCACCATTGATCCAGCCCTGTGCCGCGAACTGTTCATCCGCCATGCGCTGGTTGAAGGCGACTGGCAGACCCGACACGCCTTTTTCCGCGCCAATCTCAAATTGTTGGCTGAAGTCGAAGAACTGGAACATAAGTCTCGTCGCCGCGATATCTTGGTCGATGACGAAACGCTCTTCACCTTTTACGATCAGCGCATTGGGCATGAGGTGATATCCGCACGTCACTTCGACAGTTGGTGGAAAAAACAGCAGCCTGACCTGCTCAATTTTGAAAAGAGCATGCTGATTAAGGAAGGGGCGGGAAAAATCAGCGCGCTTGATTACCCTAACTTTTGGCATCAAGGTGCGATCAAATTGCGCTTGAGCTATCAATTTGAGCCGGGAACGGATGCGGACGGCGTGACCGTGCATATTCCTTTGCCGTTGCTTAATCAGGTTGAGGCGCAAGGATTCGACTGGCAGATCCCCGGAATTCGGCGCGATCTGATCATGGCACTGATCAAATCGCTGCCCAAGCCGATTCGTCGTAACTTTGTTCCTGCACCTAACTATGCCGATGCTTTTCTCGCAAGGGCAACGCCATTGGAAATGCCACTACTGGACTCCCTTGAGCGTGAGTTACGCAGAATGACCGGCGTTACGGTGTCACGCGAAGATTGGCAATGGGATCAGGTACCCGATCATCTTAAAATGACGTTCCGGGTGATCGACGAAAAAAATCGTACCTTGCGAGAAGGTAAAGATCTGGCCGAGCTTCGCACGCAACTCAAGGAAAAAGTGCAGGAAACGCTGTCAGCGGTAGCGGATGACGGTATTGAGCAGAGCGGTCTGCATGTCTGGAGTTTTGGTACACTGCCTGATTGCTATGAGCAAAAACGGGCGGGTTATCAGATGAAGGCCTATCCCGCGCTGGTAGACGATAAAGACAGTGTGGCGATCAAGCTCTTTGACAGCGAGATTGAGCAGAAGCAGGCGATGTGGCGCGGAACCCGGCGTTTACTGCTGCTGAATATTCCTTCGCCGATCAAATACCTGCATGAGAAACTGCCCAACAAAGCCAAGCTCGGGCTGTACTTCAATCCTTATGGCAAAGTGCTGGATCTGATTGATGATTGCATCTCCTGTGGCGTCGACAAACTGATCGATGAGTTTGGCGGCCCAGCCTGGCAAGAAGAGTCTTTCGCCAGTCTGCATGAGCATGTGCGCGCGCATCTCAATGAGGCCGTGGTGGACATTGCCAGGCAGGTCGAGCAGATCCTGACCGCAGTATTCAACATTAATAAACGGTTGAAAGGGCGGGTGGATATCTCACTGGCACTGGCATTGTCAGATATCAAGAGCCAGATGTCCGGCCTGGTTTATCGGGGTTTTGTGACGCAAAACGGCTGGAAACGGCTCGGGGATACGTTGCGTTACCTGCACGCCATTGAGCGGCGTCTCGAGAAGCTCGCTATCGATCCTCATCGCGATCGGGCGCAGATGCTGAAAGTGGAACATGTGCAGAAAACGTGGCAACAGTGGCTGACTAAGCTGCCTCCGGCGAAAATGGAGCTTGATGAAGTCAAAGAAGTGCGGTGGATGATCGAGGAGCTGCGCGTCAGTTATTTCGCGCAGCAACTCGGTACGCCATATCCGATTTCGGATAAACGTATACTGCAAACTATCGAGCAGTTGTCGTAGTCGCCAGCGTCTTTAACTGCGCCTTGATGGTCGTGACGGCCAGGGCGCGGTTATCGGCGCGATAACGATCGGCGGCGCCGGGCGCGGAGCTTTGCACCGCAATCAAGGACCAGCTATTGTCATCAGGGTTCTTCATCAGCAGGGGCGAGCCGCTGTCTCCGGGGAGCGTATCGCACTGATGTGACAAGACACCGTCCTGCGCCCAGCCAGTGATCAGGCAATCCTGATGGCTATAAAGATTATCCAGATGATCTTCTGGATAACCTGCTTGCGTTACTCGCCTTTCAACCTTTTTCAGGGCGGCATTCAGCTGCGAGCGCGAACCTTGCCAGAGCGGCAGGGGTTTAATCGGCAACGGTTGCGACTGCATTAACCTGATGAGCGCGAAATCCCACGCGGCAGCCTTGGGGGGCACAATCCAGCCATCGCCATCAGCTTTCAGTTTTTTACCCAGATTTCTGTCTACCAGCGTTTCCAACTGGGTTATTTGATAACGCCAATGCCCGCCGGATGAAACAAAACGCAGCGCAATGGCTTTATCGATATTGCCCGGTGGTGCCAGCACGCAGTGTCCGGCGGTGAGTGCCAGATGCGGCGATATCAACGTGGCGGTACATAAATTGCCACTCACCGTTTCGATTTGACCAATAGCCTGCCACGGCCAGATTTTGGATTTGGCTACCTTGTTGCGATCGTCATGACCGTAGAATAACCGCAATTGCTCGCTGTCTGCGCTGTCGGGCGCGTCTGAGTGCGCCACGGGAACGGACAGCCACAGCAGGCTCATCACTATTAAAGGGAAAGAAGTGCGCATAACGATCTGACCTTGAAAAAAGGGAAATCCCTAATCATTTTTATAGGTTAACTATAGTCGCATTCTGTGCCGCTGGTGATCGGCACTGATTGATTTTCCGGACTATTTTAGCAGAAGTTCGGAAATATCTTCATAGATAGAAGAATACCGTGATTAATCCACTAATAATCAGGGTGGCCAGAGTGATTTCGAACAGATAACGTCTCAGCATCATCCATCAGTGCCTCATAGTGAACTGATGAAAAAACACCCGGAGGGGACCGGGTGTTCAACGTTCAGTCTTGATATTACGCAGAGAGGAGATTTCTGCGAGGTCTTACTATCAGGCTGCTGGGGTAGTACTTGCAGCAGGTGCTGCTTTCTTGTGGGCAGGTTTTTTGACCGCTTTTTTCATGGTAAATCCCTCAGGAATATATGTATATTTCCGCCCATTGATGGAGCTGGTGAATGAATACTAGATCCATTCCCGGCGACCGTCCGTGAGTGATTGGTGTCGGCGTGTAACGGTATGTACAGCGTTGACGTTTGTTCAGTGAAATAGTTCTTTGTCGTTCGCATCATCGCGGCCTAAGCTGAACAGTTGGAACAGGTTATCTATCTTCAGGGAGGAGAACTATTTTGAGACGTTTATCAATGATCATGCTGGCTGTCAGCATGGCATTAGGGGGCACGGCGCAGGCTGATGAGATCACAGCAGTGAATAGCGGCACCCCTCCGTCACAGGAGTCGACTATGTCAGGTAACAGCAAGAAAATCGCGATTCAGAACCCGTTCTTCCAGGCCAGTGATTTACCCTTTCAAGCGCCTGAATTCAATCTGATCAAAGAAAGTGATTACGCGCCGGCGATAACCCAAGGCATCGCGCTGAAATTGGCAGAAATCAACAAGATTGCCAACAATCCGGCGCAGGCTGATTTTGAGAATACCTTTGTGGCCCTGGAGAAGTCAGGGTCACTGTTGACGCGCGTGATGAATGTTTTTGGCGCAATGACGTCGGCCAATACCACCGATGAACTGCAACGACTGGATGAAGAACAATCGCCAAAACTGGCGGCGCTGAATGATGAGATTAAGCTCGACAGCAAACTATTTGCGCGGATAAAGGCGGTATGGCAGCAGCGCGATGCGCTTGAATTATCGCCGGAAGGCAAGCGATTGGTTGAGGTGACCTATCAGAATTTTGTTCTGGCGGGGGCAAATCTCTCGGATGCCGATAAAGACAAACTTAAGGCACTGAATCAGGAAGCCGCAACGCTGGGCACCCAGTTTACCAACCGCTTATTGGCGGCAACCAAGGCTGGGGCGTTGACCGTCAGTGATAAAAATCAACTGGCGGGATTAAGCGATGAGGAGTTGTCCATCGCCGCTGATGCAGCAAAAGAGCGTAAATTGGAAGATCGTTGGGTCATCGTGCTGCAAAACACCACCCAGCAGCCAGCGTTGCAGCAATTGACCGATCGCAATACCCGTCAGGCGCTGTTTGAAGCCTCTTGGAACCGGGCAGAAAAGGGCGATGACAACGATACGCGTCAATTGATCGCCCGCCTGGCGAAAATACGCAGTGAACAGGCAAATCTGCTGGGTTTCCCGACCTATGCGGCATGGCAATTACAGAACCAGATGGCAAAAACGCCAGAAGCCGCGCTGACGTTCATGCGTGACATTGTTCCTGCGGCCTCCGCGCGGGCGCAGCGGGAAGCCAAAGATATTCAGGAGGTGATCGACAGCCAGAAGGGCGATTTCAAGGTCGCCGCCTGGGACTGGCAATATTATGCCGAGCAAGTGCGCAAGGCGAAATATGATCTCGATGATGCACAAATTAAACCTTATTTTGAACTGAATAATGTTTTGCACAATGGGGTGTTCTACGCCGCCACCCAACTCTATGGCATCACTTTTAAAGAGCGTAACGATCTGCCGGTTTATCATCCCGACGTCCATGTTTTTGAGGTTTTCGATAAAGACGGAACGTCTATGGCGCTGTTCTATACCGATTACTTTAAGCGGGACAATAAGGGCGGTGGTGCGTGGATGAGCAATTTTGTCGATCAATCGAGATTACTTGGCACAAAACCAGTGATTTATAACGTGGCGAATTTCAGCAAACCCAGTGCGGGCCAGCCTGCCTTACTCGCTTACGATGATGTCATTACTATGTTCCATGAGTTTGGTCATGCGTTACACGGCATGTTTGCCGATCAGGAATTCCCGAGCCTGTCTGGCACGGCGACGGCGCGGGACTTTGTTGAGTTTCCGTCACAGTTCAATGAGCACTGGGCAAGCGATCCCAAGGTATTTGCGAATTACGCCAAACATTATCAAACCGGTGAGCCAATGCCCGCCGCACTGCTTGCCAGGATCGAAAAAGCCGCGAAATTCAATAAAGGGTATGAAATGACCGAATTGCTGTCCGCCGCGTTACTGGATATGCATTGGCATGCCATTACCTACGATCAGCCACTGCAGGATGTCGATCGGTTTGAAGCCGCAGCACTGAAGAAAGACCAGTTGGATCTGCAATATGCTCCACCGCGCTATCGCTCCAGCTATTTCCAGCATATTTGGGGGAATGGCTATGCGGCCGGTTATTACGCTTATCTCTGGACGCAAATGTTGGCAGATGATGGTTTCGAGTGGTTTAAAGAGCACGGTGGTCTGACGCAGGAAAATGGTCAGCGTTTTCGCGATAAGGTTCTTTCACGCGGCAATACTGAAGATCTCGAAAATATGTACCGTAATTGGCGTGGCAAAGATCCGGATATTGAACCCATGCTGGAAAATCGCGGGTTGAAAGACGAGTAGTTATTTATTATCAGTCATTGGAAAATATAGACATGTTAATTAAAACGATCGTTAAATAAAAAATAAACCCGGAAAGAGATTTCTTCTCTCCGGGCTTTTCTGCATGGAAATCTACGCGTAATTTCTTGTGCTATAAATAAGACGAAGAATAGTTTGTTTGCAAGCAGAAAAGCAAAACTATCATGATTTACTATCTAAATATTCTTGATAGGAAATCTTGCCATCGTTATTTTTATCCACTCTATCTTTGATACGTTGTAATTCATCATCGTCGACATATTGTGCAAAGGCCGCAGTAAACTCTTCAAAAGTCACAGTGCCATCACCATCTCCCTCGCTATCATAAGCTTCGAGTTCTTGCTTGATGAGTTCTAATTGTTCAGCAGTAAGTTGGCTCATACATACCTCTTTTTAATTAAATGAAAAGACACAATTAACACAGCTTTGCGCCGTGGAGTTTTGAGTATAGATGAGAACGGCTAAATAGAAATATTATTGAGTGAATTTTTTATGAAGGGTGGTTATTTGGTTTTTAACCATTGGAATCATATAATTATAGGATTTTCTGGTTTGAATTGGCATTCATCTGAGTGGGCATTAAATGATACAATGCCATTTAAATATTACCATTGCATGCAATGGGGTTAATTCGCTTGAGCAATAAAATAATACCCATATAAAATACGCGCTTTATGCTTTGTGAGGAAAAGCTTGTTCAGGTTATGTATTAATTGATTCCTTCTGCACCTTATTATAATGCGCACCCGTTCGGATTTTTATCTTAAAATACCAACGAGTTATTATTTTAAGATGACTTGCGGTCAGTCCAAAAAAATTATGTGAACCACACGTCATTCTGTGATCCTCACAATGTACAGAGTGCATAACCCTGCCCATTATGGCCTTTGTTGTTAAAAAGCCGCTCTGGCAAAAAGGGATAGATTTTTAGCACAAGGAAATGGAGTGTTACATGCTGAAGTTGAACTGCAAGGCTTTTATCTTTGACCTGGACGGAACACTGGTTGACTCAACTGCCTGTGTCGAAAATGTATGGCGCATCTGGTCGGAAAGATATCAGCAGGATGAAGACACCGTTATGTCTGTTGTTCATGGCCGACCGATTGAAGACACTCTGAAACTGGTTTCACCACATTTTCTAACGCCAGAGCATGTACAGGAAGTGAAGGATATTGCGCTGGAACAGATGAAAGATGTCATGGAAATTGCCGGTGCGCGGAGTTTTTTAAGCAGCTTGCCTTTATTCAGTTGGGCAGTTGCCACCTCTGGGCCCAGGAATGTTTCCCTGCAAAGTATGCACGCGGCCAAACTTCCCACACCGCTGGTGTTAGTGACAGCGGACGATGTTGCAGAGGGAAAACCATCGCCAGAACCCTATCTGACCGCGGTGGAAAGACTGGGTGTCTCTCCTGATGAGTGCGTAATTTTTGAGGATTCGCCCGCCGGTGTTGCGTCAGGCTTCAACGCCGGATGCACGGTTGTCGCATTGGGTAAAAAAGCACAACATATAGAGGATGTGACGATTTGCATCCGGGATTTTACCCAATTAGCCATCAGGAATGTCGGTACTAATGGTGAGATGCTTTTCGAACTACATATATCCAAATAGTTGGCGGACAATAAACACCGTTGCTGTAGTCATTCATGCGGCAAGGGTGTTTATCCTTTAAGCGCCAGCATCGTGCTGGCCGAACGTGGCTCATGGAGGTGATCGACCAATTTTCGTCACGGCACTATCATAACGGCACTTTCATCACGACACTTTCCTAACGCACGTTGATACCTTCCACTGAATCCCTGCTTTTTCATGAAGCTACTGCTTTTAGCCGTAAACTGTGACCAATATATTTGAAATGTATTTTCAAAAAATATAGACTGTTGTTTCTTATGAAAACTTAAGAACCTGACTACGCTTGATACTCACATTCAAGATGCCAGCATCAGGACGTATCATTACAGAGGAAAGAGTTATGAAAATTGCCTTAATCAATGAAAACAGCCAGGCCGCGAAAAACGAAGTTATCGCTGCATCCCTGACCAAAGTGGTAGAGCCTATGGGCCACACTGTCTTTAACTACGGCATGTACACTGCCGAAGACAAAGCGCAACTGACCTATATCCAAAACGGAATTTTAGCGGCTATTCTGCTGAACTCTGGTGCGGCTGACTATGTGGTTACCGGTTGTGGTACCGGTATGGGCGCAATGTTGGCAACGAACTCTTTCCCAGGCGTGATTTGTGGTCTGGTTGTTGATCCTACCGATGCATTCCTGTTTGCCCAGATCAACAATGGTAATGCGGTTTCCCTGCCGTTCGCCAAAGGCTTCGGTTGGGCTGCGGAACTGAACCTGCAGACTATCTTCGAAAAACTGTTTAGCGGTGAGAGCGGCCAGGGCTATCCACTGGACCGTGTAGTACCGCAAAAACGCAATAAAGGCATCCTGGATGCGGTCAGAGCTGTAGCGTACAAAGATCTGATCTCCATCCTGAAAGAGCTGGACCAAGATCTGGTGAAAGGTGCGGTTGCTGGTGAGAAATTCCAGGAATATTTCTTTGCCAACTGCAAAGATCAGAAGATTGGCGACTACGTGAAAACGTTGGTAGCGTAAGACTGCACTCTAGTTTTTCGTGTTTTTAAGCCCCGACCGTGAGGTGGGGGCTTTTTGCGTTATGGATCTTTTGCGTGGTGCCATTAGAAATCTTTACCGTTCGATTTGGAGCAACAGGTGGTTCCTGACAAAATGAGCACGTTTATTACGCTTTGATACATTCATTTAAATATCTGTTTATTAGTCAAAATTTAGATTTTCGTTTCACTCTGACAATGTTTCCTGCCGGTATAATCCATCGTGAACCCCTGTGTAAAAAAACGCGCGCAATAGCGCTGAAACAGGGAACGAACCCGTTAATTATTAGCAATACACGTAACGTTTTCTCTTAAGAACCAACCAATTAAGTAATAAATAGATAAGGTTTATTTTAGTCAGAATAATTATATTAAAATGTAATGCATGTGTTGTTCATCATATGAATATGTGATTATTAAAGTAGACTTTTCTTCAATCCATTTCTGAATTTCGGCTTTTTCGACCTGCCAGACAAGAGTAAAGTTTCTCCTTGAGGAAATAATCGGAGCAACAATAATGATTTAAATGGGCGAATTATAGCGAGTGTCGACTCTATTATTTTGATCGGGTCGGAACAATTCTATTCAGGGCCAAATCAATATTGGATGAGTAGTGGAATACTCAATAGCGACAATCCCTCGTCGAGAAAACAACCTGTTATATACAAGGATATTAACTGTGGAAATTTATGAGCGATATCTTGCATTGAAAGCTGCATCTGCGGGTAAATATGTTCGTGAACTGGCCAGCGAATTAGGCATTACGGAAGCTGAATTAACCCAATCGCGGGTTGGGCACGACGCGGTTCGACTGGAATATGAAGATGTGAAGTTACTGCTGGCAAAACTTGAAATGCTGGGAGAAGTGAAAGTGCTCACCAGAAATGAGTATGCAGTAAGTGAAGTGGTGGGCAATTACACTAACCAGTATCTGAATGGCTATAAGCAAATGTCAGTCAGCGCCAGCGCTGGTTTGGTTCTTAACCCACGGGGTTTGGATTTACGTATTTTTTACCGGCACTGGGCCACGGCATTTGCTCTGGAAGAAAAAGTGACGTCCGGCATTAGATATAGCATTCAGTTTTTTGATCAACAGGGCAATGCGTTGCATAAGATTTATGCCACGCCGAATACGGATATGGGCGAATGGAATAACATTGTTACCCTGTTTGCCAGTGACTATGCGGATGGCGTGCATATTGTCCCACGACCTCACGTTAACATTTCACCTATTGCGGAAGAAACGCCGGCGAAGGTAGATGCAGAATGGCGTCAGATGAAAGATGTACATGATTTTTACATGTTAGCCCATAAGTACCAACTGACCCGCCAGCAAATATTCAACTGTGTAAAGGACGATCTGGCTTACAAAGTTGATGTGGGTTCCCTTGAGACCTTATTGCGGGAAGCCAAAGGCGCAGGGCTTGAGTTGGCGATTTTTGTTGCCAACGAGGGCTGCGTACAAATAACCACCGGGGTTCTGGAGAAGATTGCGTTACAGAAAGGGTGGTTGAATATCTACCATAAAACTTTCTGCCTGCATATTCTGCCTGCCTATATTACTGAGTGCTGGGTCACCATGAAACCGAGTGAGTTTGGTTGCGTTACCAGTCTTGAAGTATTTTCAGCCGACGGCACTCAGGTTTTGCAAGTTTATGGCCAACGTGACGAACACGAGCAAGAGCGGCCGGCCTGGAAAGAGTTAATTGAGAAATTGCTACGTATTTAACGAGCAGGGAAATAAAAAATATCCTCTCGTCACGTTGCCAGAGGAAATATTTCCCCCGAAGGCTGTGCCAACCCTGTTTTTAAAACTATCAGCCTGATATTACCAATGTTAACAATGTGCCCGAGAGGGCACACAAAATATTATACGGCTTCGCTCAACCGATCCCCCGTCTGTGCATCAAACAAATGAATCATCTGATGATTCGCCTCCAACCACAAAGGACGATCCTGACTGCATTCTACCCGCCCCTGAAATTGAACATGCATGGCGAAACCGCCCCAGGTGATGTGCAACAAACTGCTTTCACCGGCTACCTCAAGCAGTCGCAATGTGGCAGGTGGTTGCTTGCCGCTCCCCGTCAAACTGCTATTTTCTATTAAACGGCTATTTTCTATCAAACGAAAGGCATGAGGCCGCAGACCCACTTTTACCTGTTTACCCTCCGCGCTCCTCGCCGCTGCCCACCAAACGGTTGGCAAAGGGAATGCCAGTTCACCGCAGATTACGCCAGGTTGCCCCGCAACCAAACCAAGTACCCCATCCAGCAAATTCATTGGCGGAGAACCAATAAAACGGGCAACAAACGTATTGGCAGGGTGGTCGTAAATCGTCAGCGGATCGCCTTGTTGTACAATATGCCCGTCCTTCATTACCACAATCTGATCGGCAAGCGTCATCGCCTCGACCTGATCGTGGGTAACGTAAACCGTCGTTGTACGGAATTGCTGGTGGAGGGATTTTATTTCTGCCCGCAGTTCCATACGTAGCTGGGCGTCGAGATTAGACAGGGGTTCATCAAACAGGAAAACTTTCGGATTGCGTACCATCGCTCGCCCCATCGCGACGCGCTGGCGCTGGCCGCCGGAAAGATCTTTCGGCAATCGATGCAATAGATGATCGATACCCAGGATTTTCGCTGCTTGCTGTACTTTAGCCTGCCGTTCGGCCTTGGGTACTTTTATCACCTGCATATGGAATGCCATATTTTCTGCAACGGTCAGGTGTGGATACAGGGCGTAACTCTGGAAAACCATCGCAATATCACGATCGGCTGGGTCGCGATCATTGATCAGTTGACGATCGAGAAGGATATCACCGTCGCTAACCGAATCCAGGCCGGCCAACAAGCGCAGCAATGTCGATTTCCCACAGCCAGACGGGCCCACCAGAACGGTAAAGCTGCCGTCTGGAATCGTCAGATCGAGCGGACTGAGCACGCTGTGTTTGCCATAGCGCTTGGCGACTTTTACCAATTCAACACTTGCCATCTACTTATGCTCCTCGATACCGCAAATCAGGGTCTGCCAGTCTGGATAGTGACGTGGGGAACTGCCAATCGCGAAACTGGCGGTACGGATCCCCCAGCGTAGCGCGGTTGCAGAAGGGAAACCGTATAGCTGTGCAGTCAGGTAGCCCGCATTGAAACTGTCGCCCGCACCAATGGTGTCAACGACCTCAATGCGATCCGCCGCGCAGTGAATCTGCTGTTGCGCTGACCACAACCGGGCACCGTCTTCCCCGCACTTCACCACACACACTGCCTGTGGGGGGAGACGTTCAAGCAGCCACTGCGCCGCCTCATTGAGTTCCCTTGCGTCGGCCAGCCCCAACGTTTCTACTTCGTTAAGCAACAACGTATCGCACCAGGCCAACCAGCCCACGGTTTGTGCCCGCAGGTCGGGAGTCCACCCCTGCGGCGGCCAGCCGGAATCGACAGCAACGTGATAACCGTGCTGCTTCAGGGTGCGTAACAGCGCCGGATACTCCGCGAGTAACGCGGTACAAAGAAAAGTGCCGCAGAGCAATACGATGTCACCGTTGGACGCCAACGCGGGTAACTGCTGCAACACATCTTGCATATTCAGCCGGACAATATGTCCCTGGTTGCTGAAGAACGTGCGCTCATTGTCAGGATGGGTCACACCAAACGTCAGGGAGGTTTCGCAGTCGCACACTGGCCAATGCGGGGCGCTTTCAGCGAAAAATCCTGCCAGCCACGGCGCGAAATAATCGTTACCCTGATTGGCAACCAATTGGCAGGGCGTCTGTAGTGCTTTCAACGCCAACGCCGTATTTCCTGCCGATCCGCCGGGGCGCAGATCGCTATGCTCGAGCATGGCTTCGGTGCCTTTCTGCGGCCAATGCTGGAGGGTACTCATAATCAAATCGACATTAATATTGCCGACCACATACAGCTTTGCCTGGGTTTCTGGTTTATTCATTATTCTCTCAGCCTTTGCTGCCGCCGCTGGTTAAGCCGCTCACCAGCGTTCTCTGTAAACATATCGCAATCAATAACGGCGGGATCGCCGCCAGAATGCCTACGGCAGCTATCAATCCATCGTCAGTCGCCCGGCCTGCGGTAAAACCGGCAATGGTGACCGGCAGGGTCTGCGCCTCAATGTTGTTGGTAAACAACAGGGCATAAAAAAACTCATCCCACGCCAGCAGCCAGCCAAACAGCGCCGATGCACCGAGTGCCGGTTTCGCCAGAGGCAGGGTAATGCGCAACAGAACCTGCCAGTAACGCAGCCCGTCGAGCCGTGATGCCTGCTCGATATCCAACGGCAAAGCGTCAAACTGGTTCTTCAGCATCCAGGTCAGGAAGGGCAAAATCATCGAGCAATAGACCAGAATCAACCCGAAGTGGGTATTGAGCAGCGACAACTGCTGCAAGATGAAGTAGAGCGGCAGCACGAAAGCGACCGGCGGCACCATATAGATCGCCAGACTGCCAAACAACCAGCCGTCGCGTCCCGGATAGCGTGAAAAACTGTACGCCGCCGGTATGGCCAGCAGCAGTGAAATCAACGTCGCCCCACCGGCAATCAACAGGCTGTTGGCCAGTGCATGCAGGAACAGGGTTCCTGGTTTGCCCGGCTCCAGGGACAACAGGCTCAGATAGCGACTGAAATCCCATTCGCGCGGTAGCCATTCGAGCGGGATACGCGTGAGATCGGCTGCCGAACTTACGCTCATCAAAAATAACCATAGCATTGGCGCGATGATGCTTACGGCCAACAACAGCGCGGCAGAGTAACGCATTATCAGGCGTATTTTGCGTTTCATGTGCTTTTCTCCCCCCGGTACTGACGTAATAACAGCACCATGTACAGCAGAATCAGGATGGCGCACAGTACGGTCATCAGAATGGCGTAGGCCGCGCCACTCCCGGCGCGCAGGTAACTGAATGACTCCTGATAGACAAAGAAACTGACGGTTTTGGTGCTGTCCATCGGGCCACCGCGCGTCATGACGTAAATGATGTCGAACACTTTGAAGGCATCGATCGTCCGTAGAATCAGCGCCACCGCCAAAGGTGCCGCGATCGCCGGGAAGGTGATTTTGCGAAAACGCCGCCAGGGCGAGGCGCCATCAAGGCGTGCCGCCTCATACAGATCCTCAGGAACGGATTGCAGGGCCGCCAGAGTCAGAAGGGTGATTAATGGATAATTCTTCCAGATATCTGCCAGCATCACTGCATTCAGTGCCGAGAGCGGATCGCCCAGCCAACTGCGATAATGATCGATGAGTCCGAGTTGACTGAGCAGTGCATTGATACTGCCGTAATCCGGATTGAAATTGAGTCGCCACATCGTTGCATTGACAATGGTCGGCAGCGCCCACGGCAGGATAACCAATACCCGCAAGGCATTGCGCCCGACGAATTTCTGGTTGAGAAGCAGGGCGACCAACACGCCGATCACGCCTTCAATCGCCACTGAAACCAACGTGAAATAGAGCGTGCGCCAGAGCGCCGCACGGAAGTCTGGATCGGTCACGGCGTAGATAAAGTTGTCAGCCCCAACCCAGGACGGCGCGGTACCATCACCAACCAAAGCAGTATCGGTAAAACTGAGCCAGAGCGTGCGACCTAATGGCCAGGCTGTCAGCAGAAACATCATCAATAACATGGGTGCCAACAGCACCCATGCCTGACGACGCTCACGTTGTGGCAAACTGAGCATGTTCAATCCTTAACGCAGACGGGATGCACTTTCGGTTGCTGCCTGCATACCGGCTTCAGGAGTCACTTTGCCTTGCAACACCTGTTGGACATTCTGTTGCAACCCATTGGACAGGCGAGAATAATCGGGAGTGATCGGACGCGACAGCATCACGTTAAGCGCGATTTTCGCGGCGGCGATCAACTCTTCCTGATCTTTCTGTACGGCAGGATCGTCATACGATGATTTCCAGATCGGCAGGCTCAGTTTCGAGTACTTATCCTGCACCGGTTGCGACGTCATGTAGCTGATATATTCCCAGGCCTGATCCGGATGGGCGCTGGCCTTGGCGATCCCCAATCCCATAGAACCGTTTACCCCGGAAGCGTCACCAGCAACGGAACCGGGCGCCGGAACAATACCCACATCCGCAGACACTTTGCTCTGTTTCGGGTCTTTCGCCATGTTGTACATATACGTCCAGTTCAGGGCGAAAGCGGCATCGCCATTGGAGAAGGATTTGCGTACATCTTCTTCCAGATATTCGCGGGAGTTCGGGTTGGTCAGCCCTTTATCCAGCGTATCTTTCATATAGCTGACGGCTTTCAATGCACCCGGATTGGAGAAATTGAGTTTCCCATCCTGATAAAATTGGCCTTTAAAGGCGGAAACCAGGGTGGTGTAGTCGCAAATCAGCGCTTCAGACTGTGACCAACTCCAGACCAGGGGATATTTCACAATGCCTTTTTGCTTGATGATTTCAGCCTGTTGCTCCACTTCCTGCCAGGTTTTTGGCGGGTTGGCGATACCGGCTTTAGTCAGCATGGCTTTGTTGTAATAGAGGTATTTGGTATCGAGGATCCATGGCATTCCCCACACCTTGTCTTGGTAGGTGACCGTGGTCATGGCACCGTCGAATATTTTGCTGGCGTCCTCTTTGCTGACCTTGGACGTCACATCCTGCAGCAGACCAAATTTGGTGAATTCGGCAGGCCAGATAACATCAAACAGCACCACGTCATAGCCATTGCTGCCTGCGCCACGCGCCGCAACAATTTTGTCATGCAGCGCCTCATACGGAACAAATTCCAGATTCACCTTTACGTCGGGATGTAGCTTGCTGAAGTCTGCCGTCATGGCGCGAATGTCATTTTCGCTATAGGCCGCCTGCGACATGAACAGGGCATTGATTTGCGTCTCAGCCAATGCGTGGGCTGACATCGCCAGCGTCAGAGCCGACAGGGCGCAGAAGGTGAGGGTAGGTGTCACTCGCTTATTCATCATTACTCTCCGATGGGATGTGGGTCATGACTTCTTAATTAAATCAATTTGATTGCCTTAATGGGGGTTAAAAATTATGCAGACCCTGTCTGCTTATCGTTACTTATTGATATTTATTGTTAAATAATATTAGTATGATGCCGTTCCCGGATGGAACAGGTGAGCCGTCAATGGCTCGGTTGCTGAAATGTTAACTGATTACAGCTCTCTTGTAACATGCCCTTAACAGTGAAAGCTGTGAAGTGGCGTGCAATTCCTGAAAGCTTTAATCACTTAACATTCGTGCTGCAAATCGTTACGGGTTAACAAAATCAATTTGATTGCTATAACGCATCAAACCATACTGCGTTCACGTTACCTCCTCTCGAGATGGATCTTATGGCAACTTCCGGTACTAATCTGGAGCATGCGCGGGCACATAACCGGCGCGTTGTTATTGAAGCCATTCGTCTGAATGGCGAACTGACCCGGGCTGAACTGGCGCGTCTAACCTCACTTACCCCACAGACCGTGTCTAACATCGCAACCGAGCTTGAGCAGGCTGGAATTGTTTCCTCCCACCTGCCGCGCCGGATTGGTGGCAGGGGACAACCTGCTACGCCCCTGACTCTCAATCCTGATAGTGCCTATTCAATCGGTATACATCTCGACCATCAGTCATTGCTGATCGTTCTGGTCGATCTGAGCGGCAATGTCAGATTCCGGCGTTTTATTGCGGTGCAAAAGCCACAACCGGAACCCACGCTGGCGCTGATAGAACAGGTTTTGCAAGAAATGCGCCAACAGGTAAAAATCGACTGGCGCAAGATGCTGGGCATCGGCGTGGTGATGCCTGGGCCTTTTGGCGTGGAAGGGATCTCCTCTGCGGGACCCACGACCCTGAACGGATGGGACAATGTCGATGTTGCAGAACGAATTTCTGCCATTAGCGGACTGCCTGCGACCTTGGAAAATGATGCCACTGTTGCGGCCATTGGTGAGCGTTTTCACGGTATCGCCAAGCAGATAAATTCTTTTATCTACCTTTATATCGGCACGGGATTGGGGGCAGGGATATTCACCGATGGACGTATTTACACCGGGCATGCGCACAATGCTGGTGAAGTCGGCCACATGGTGGTGCAACCGGGCGGCAGGGCGTGCTATTGCGGCAATGAGGGCTGCCTTGAGCGCTATCTCTCGCTGCAGGCGGCATATGAGGCGTGCGGGCTGGATCCGATGACGGCTTTACCGCAGGATCTGCTTAACGTGGATGTCGCGCTGTTCGACCACTGGCTGGATTCTGCACTGCCTGCCGCGCTGCAGGCGATCAACATCATCGAATGCCTGTTTGATGCTGAAGCCGTGATCATTGGCGGGCTGATGCCCGGTGAACTGGTTGAGAAACTGGTAAAACGCCTGCACCCATTGCATAAATCGGTGCGCAGCAAATACCTGGATGGCCTGCGGGTTCGCGTGGGGATGACCGGCACGGATACTGCCGCGCTGGGCGCGGCAGCATTGCCCATTTTTGATGAATTTAATCCGCAGTACGAAGTCCTGCTGAAATAATCGCCTCTTTTCATGATTCCTCTGGGCGCCCTATAAAAGTGCGCCCGCATAAAATCCGCCTGATAAGCAAACTCGGTTGCCCCTGAATACGCTACACTGTTGCGGCGCGCGCTTTTACTCTTGGTACGACCCAGCGCCCCTCAGCGTTCATTCCTTGTTTCCATTCACCCAAAGGGGTGGTTCTTTGACCAAAATTTTCTGGCTCCAAAATAGTTTTACTTAATTGCATTCTTGGGGAAAGACCTGATGCATTCAAATACGAACTGACTACTCCGGGACCAGTTGCCGCTATGGTTAACGCGTGTCTTATTGATGGAACACTTCGTTTTCCCTCCCACATTAAATCGGATAGTGAAAAATCAGGAAAACGTGCCAATGCCCGGGTAATTTCACCTTTACCTCGGGTTCTGGCAAAACCCATGTCGAAAACTTGATTATCGTAAGGGCTTATCGCGTATCGCAACATTTTCTTTATGTCTGGCCCATTTTTTTCACTCGCTATAACAGCGTTGGATATTCTCACTCTTCCATCAACGACTTCTTGATGAATCAATAATGTAGATGGACCCGTGGTGCTTTGTCGTTGTGGATTCAGTCCTCCTAATGACTTTCGAGTAGCAACATCAACATCCATATAAATTCCGCCATGCCTTTCTAAAATAGCCAAGCGAAGAATATCAGAGGCGGCCGCATAGTTTTTATAGGTGGTATCTGCCAACTATCTGCCAATGGCCGCATCAATGTGAGGACCGAAGTTTTCAATGGTATTCACATTTATTCTCTTTAGAAATGCCTGGCTATACCCTCGGTTAATGAGATCGCTGATCAATTTGTCGGATCTATCAACCCATAGATTAACGGTGAATTCACTGTTTTTAGCTTTGAAGTCAATAATATTACTCATTGCATCTGCGGGTATTGAATTATTACCCAACCAAATGTAATGAGCTGTTTTGGCTATTTCTCCAAACATATCGATGTAGTTAATGGGATTATTCCTTACCATCCGATATAAATTCAATCCATCCACTGTCCCCGCTGGGTCAGCGCTTAACCAACGGCCAATCCACGGCTGGTAATAGCGGTAGCCGTAGTAATACAGCCCGGTGGCATCGCGCTCTTTGCCGGAATAACGGCGTGTTTTGTAATCGGCCTCAATACTGCTGCGTGCCGCCCACAGTGCGGTACCGCCATACGGGTAATACTCCTCCTGACTGATGACTTGCCCCGTTGAATCCAGCTCCAACTGGCAACTGCCAATCTGGTCACCGTAGCTGTAGCGTAATACGTCACCGGTTATACCGTCTGGTTCGCCGCTCTCCCAATGCAGCACCCGCACCTGCGCCCGACCGGCTTCACCGACCTTCACCACCTGCAAAACCTCGGTATCTGTCGTGCCGTTGTTGGTGGTACGCAACTCCAGACCGGGCAGGTAAATCACCGTTTGGGTCTGGGTGGTGCCGCCAGTGAGTTGGGTGGTCTGTTTGACGATGCGCATATTGCCGCCGTCATACAGATAGATTTCCCTGTCGTCGTCGTCGCCTCCGCGAACGACCGGCGTCACCTGCTGCAATTCGTTGCGCAGCGTCCAGGCCAGTGCCGGGCTGCCAGATTGCAAGGCATTCTGGTTGCCGTTGGCGTCAAACTGGCTTTCCACGTCGCTCGCCGTCAGCCCGGAAACTGCCAGCACGGCGTGGTTGCTGGTGTCAGAGACGGTGATAGCTGTCGTGTACTGGCTGGCGCCGTTATGGCTGATTTGCGTTAGATTACCGCCGCAGTCATAAGTGTATGAACGGGTATAGTTGACGTACTGGGTACTGTCGGTGGGGATCGGGGTAATCAGGTCAGGCAGGCCGGGGCTTTGGTTGGTATTGGTGGAGGATTCACGCCCGCTGGCGCTGATGAGTTGGTAGAGTGCGTCATAGGCGTAAGTGCTCTCTGGCGTCACTTTCTGGTTGCGGTAAAAGCGCGTGGCTTCGGAGTCGTTGCTGACGGTGAGAATATTGCCCACCGGGTCATAGCCGTAGTTCAGGGACTGAAGCGTCGCCGCCGTCACACCGCTGCTTTCGGGACGGGTGGTGGTGATACCGAGCAGGCGCTGGGTTTGCGGTTCATAGCGATAGTCGGTTATCACGCCGTTGCCGCCGATTTCCTGCAACTTCTGCCCGGCGGCAGAATAGCTGAGTGAGGTGATAATCGGCTGTTCGGTCTGGCCGTCGAGCGTCAGCCAGCTTGCCGCCAACTGCCCATCAACCGAATACGACAGACGCTGGATATTGCCTTTGGCGTCGGTCTGGCCCAGCATGTTACCCGTCGCATCCCACCGCCATGCGGTGACGTAAGCCGTAGCGCCGAGCAGTGCCGTCCAATCCTCCGGGGCCTCTCCCGCCCAGTCGGCGGCTGACGTGACATCGGCGAGCAACGTGCGCTGCAGCTCAAGCGGGTGGCCGGTGATGGTCATACTTTGGCGCGCATTCAGCCCGGCGGTGTCGTAATGTCCGGTGCACTGGCCGCACAGGTTCAGTGCCTGACTGTCGGCGCTGGCATCGGCATAGATAAAGCGTTCGCTGACCCGCTCATCGAGGGAATCAGGCTGTTCATAAAGCGCCAGCGGGCGGCCAAGGGTGGTTTCATACTCCCACCGGCGGACAGTGTTGCGTCCATCGGTCTGCCAGGCGTGACGCCTTTCAGCATCAAGCAGCGTCACGCTGAAACCGGCATCGACGCTGTCGCTGCGCAAGATCTGGTCGATAAGCGAGTATTTATTCTGAAGATTGGGAACGGCGGCGTTTGCCGCAAAGAGCCGGGCATCGATGGCGCTTTCTGCACGACCGAGAGAGTCATATACCATGCGGGCGAGGCGTTGCTCGGGAGTTGCTGATGCCGTGATTGAACGGGAAACTGCCGCGGCAGGCGTAACATTGTATTGCAGTATTCTGACGCCCAGCCCGCGATTATCCTGAACAGAAATCATCGGGGTTTGGGTAAAGGGGGACAGCGTTGAAGTTAATGACATGGGTAAGGCCCTCAGTAAAAAGAGACGATCTCTTTGACCGAGTGTATCGGTAGGGCATTGTTAGAGGGGCTGGCAAAAACAGGAAGTGCAGAGGCAGGAAATGCGTTCAAGAGAGAAGGAAATGCGGGGCAACGTCTGTTGCCCCGGAAAACTTAGAGATAACGGTTTTCGAGATGCTGGCGGAAATAACGTGGATTCAATGTTTCGCCCGTGGCGTTGGTAATCAATGCATCGGTCGTGAAGCGGCTGCCATGCTGCCAGATATTCTGCTGTAACCATTGGAACAGCGCGGTCAGATCGCCCCGCGAGATCTCATCCTGTAACGAGGGAATGGCGTTATTGGCGTACTGGAACAACTGCGCGGCATACATCGCCCCCAGCGTGTAGGTAGGGAAATAACCGAATGCGCCGTCTGTCCAATGAATATCTTGCATGCACCCATCACGATAATTACCTGTGGTATCAATACCGAGGTAGCTCTGCATCTTGTCGTTCCACAATGCAGGAATGTCATCGACCTCAATATCACCCTCAATCAACGCCTGCTCAATCTCGTAACGCAACATAACGTGCGCCGGATAGCTGACTTCATCGGCATCCACACGGATCAAACCCGGCCTGACCCGCTGATGCAAACGGATGAAATTATTTTCACTCAGTGCGGGCTGATCGCCAAATTGTGCCACGACCAGCGGGCGGAGGATCTTCAGGAAGGTTTCACTGCGTGCCAGTTGCATTTCAAACAGCAGACTCTGGGATTCATGAATCGCGGTAGAGCGGGCAAGGGCGACCGGCTGACCCAACCATTCGCGCGGCAGATTCTGCTCATAACGGGCGTGCCCCGTTTCATGAACAATGCCCATCAGCGCCGTAGTGAACTCTTTTTCATTGTAGCGCGTGGTAATGCGCACATCTTGCGGAACACCGCCGCAGAACGGATGCACGCTGACATCCACCCGGCCACCGTCAAAATTGAAACCGAGCAGGTGCATAACGCTCAGGCTCAGTTTGCGTTGGGCCTCAAGATCGAACGGCCCCTGAGGCAACTGGCATGGCTCACTTTTCTGTTTTTCCACCACCTGCTGCAATAGATTGGGCAGCCACTGTTTGAGATCGCCGAAGATAGCGTCAAGGGCGGCGGTATTCATGCCCGGTTCGAAGAGATTCAGCAATGCATCATAGCGACTGGTGCCGGCGGCTTCAGCGCGGATCTGCGCTTCCTGTCGACTGAGCTTGACCACGTCGCGCAGGTTTTCAGCAAATCCTTGCCAATCATTGGCCTTGCGCTGGATTCGCCAGGCGTGTTCACAGCGTGCGCCAGCCAGGGATTTGGCTTCGACCAGACTCTCCGGCACTAAAACGGCGTTGTCATAGGCGCGCTGCATTTCGCGCAGATTGGCCAGTTCCAGATCGTTGAGCCGATCCTGTCGTGCCTGTTCCAGCCATTGCCCAACCTGGGTTGCGGTCAGAATCTGATGTTGCAGCACGCTGAGTTCAGCCAGCGCTTCGGAACGCGCCTGCCCGCCCTGTGGTGGCATCATGGTTTGCATATCCCAGCCAGCGATAGCCGAGAGATGCCCGAAACGGGAAAGCCGTGTAAATGTCGTGCGCAGGTTTTGGTAAGCAGTGGTCATGTTGCACTCCATGTTGTCAATGCGTCATCAGTCGGGGGAATCTGCCCGTTGATGGCGATAAAATCAGGCTTTTTCTGCCGAGTGGCTGAAGGCAGGTTTGATGGGCCAGCAGAAGCGAAAACATGCGCCGCCCAACGGGCTGGTATCGACGTAAACCCGCCCCTGATAGGCTTGGGCGATAGAATAGACAATGGCGAGTCCCAGACCGCACCCGCCCGTTGCGCGATCGCGGCTCGGATCCAGCCGCACGAAGGGTTCAAAAACCCGCAATCGCTCTTCGGGCGGGATCCCCGGCCCGTCGTCTTCGACCTGCAAACAGGCCTCAAGCCCGTCCAGCCACAAGCCAATCCGCAGGCGTTTGTCGGCGTAGCGCAGGGCATTGTTGACCAGATTGTCGAGCACGCGTTCCATCAAACGCAGATCGATTCCGCCGTAGTCACCCTGATGCGGCATGTCCAGCAGCAGTTCCCGTTCAGGATTGATCAATCGCATGTCTTCAACTTTGTCTTCCAACCACGCCGGAAAATCGATCGGATCGCGTTTCAGCGTCACCTGCGGACGATCGAGACGCGCATAGGTCAACAATTCATCGATTAACGCCTCAAGTTGACCGATATCGCGGTTAAGTGCCTGATGCTCGGATTCTGGCAAATTTTCACTCATCGCCAGGCGATAACGCAGGCGAACCAGCGGCGTACGCAGCTCATGGGCGATACCGTCAATCAGCTGTTTTTTACTGGCGATCAGCGTGCTGATGTTGTCGGCCATCTGATTGAACGCGACACCGAGGCGATTGAGACTGGAGGTGGTTTCGAAATTCGTGCGCTCATCCAGATGGCCGGCGCCTAACCGTTGCGCGGCATTTTCCAATTTCAGCAGATCCTGCCAGTGCGGGCGCATCCACAAAAAAACGGGCAGGGCGAGCGACAAACCAATGAACAGCAAGAGCGCCAGATCGAGCAGGCGCATTTCGTGCAAATAGAAAAGATAAGGGATCGGCCCCACGGCCAGAACGTAATGGCTGCGAGGAATGCGCTGCAAGAAGGTATATTCGTCATCCAGCGCCACGATTTCGCCCATCCGCAGGCGTCGATCCAGTTCATCGCTCAGTTGGCGTTTACCGATGGGCTCAATATGCAATTTGAAGGACAAATTGAGATCCAGCGTATTAATGGTTTTATTCCAGTCGCGGATGGGGATTTCGCGCAATTCACTGCGCATTAGATACAGCGAACTTTTCATCAGGTCATCCATTGACTGTCGGCCAGCACGTTCAGCCGTGACTTTATAGACCAGCCCGACCAGCATCGCCATGACCAGAAAACAGACAAACAGCAGGAGGAAGAACTGAATGAAAAGTTTCTTCATTGCTGCACGGACTCCCAGGCATTGGGGGCAAACAGGTAACCTTTATTGCGCACGGTTTTGATGCGAAAAGGTTCCAGTGCATTGTCGTAGAGTTTGCGGCGCAGGCGGGAAATCGCCACGTCGATACTGCGATCCAGCCCGTCATAACTGACGCCGCGTAAATTCAACAGCAGCGCCTCGCGATCCATGATCAGACCCGCATGGGTCGCCAACTCCCAGATCAGATCGAAATCCGACGTCGACAGCACGATATCCTCGTCGCCGAGCGTAACCTGACGGTTGACCGGATCAATGCACAGCAGACCGAAATGCAGCGCATTGCGCGGTAATAGCGACGACATGTTTTCATCCCAACCCGGTTGTTGATTGTGTTGACGCAGATGCAGGCGTAAACGCGCCAATAGCACGGCGGGCGGGGTGGTTTTCAGAATATAGTCATTGGCGCCCATCTCCAGCGACAGGATGTGGTTCATGTCGCTGTCGAGTGAGGTCAACAGTACGATGGGGCCGCTGAAGCCGGGGCGCAGGTCTCGGCAGAGCGTCATGCCATCCTTGCCCGGTAACATGATGTCCAGCAAGACCAGATCGGGCTTTTCCTGCTCGATAAAGCGTTGCGCGGTATCACCGCGGGGCTCAACCAGCACTTCGATATCATGTTTGCCAAGATAGGCGGCAATGAGCTTACCGACTTCCGGATCGTCTTCTACAAATACAATTTTATTCATTAGCCTTTTAATTCATTCGCTAAATAGTTGTGAGAAAAACGATAGTCAGCATAGCGCGAGAGTTGAACTAACGCCATGGAACCGTAAACGGGTCAGCGCAGCGGTCTGCCGCCGTCAACGCCATGGGTGCGACCAGTCACATAACGGCTACGCATGAGATAATGAACCAGTTCGACTATCTCATCCTCACCCGGTTCGACCTTCATCAGGGACTTGTCCAACGCCTGTTTGCGGTACAGCGCGTCGTCAGCCGGATTAAACAGAATGAGGGCGGGCGCGATGGCATTCACTTTTACGTCCGGTGCCATTTTTTTGGCAAAAGAGCGGGTCATATTATCGAGCGCCGCTTTACTTGCCGCGTAGGCAATATGCCGGGCACTGCCTTTCTCTACGACAAAATCGGTCAGGTGGATAACGTCTGCCCCGGCGTTACCCTGTCCACGCAGCGTGTTTTCCAGCAGTTGATTGAGCAGATAAGGGGTGTAAACGTGAATTTGCAGCATGGTTGCCATCGTTTGTTCAGGCGGTGTGCCAGGCGATTCCGCCAGCCAGGCACTGGCATTATGCACAATGGCGCGTAACTTGGCGTGACGCTGTTGAACGGTGGCTGCAAACTGGTAAATACCCTGATTGCTGGAAAAATCCGCCTGAATACATTCCGCACCCAAATCAATCAGCTCTGTCAACGCCGGATATTCGCTGCGGTAGGCAACGATGACGGGCTGGTTTTTTTGCAGCAGCGATTTCGCCAATGCCAGCCCAATACGTCTGGCGCCACCGGTAATCAGCACGGGCGCAAAGTGGGTGTTACTCATGTTTAAAGCTCCTGAACTGACTGGCACTCAATGGGTAAATTATGCCATTATAGGCAATAAAATTCGCTGTAACTGATTTTCATTATACATTTCATCATGCTGGCACTGATCAGGAGAGGAATAGGGGATGAACGACGATCGCCTTGCACCCATCGCACGCAGTGAGAGAGCCAGTTTCGATTACATGGAATTTCTGTCTGCATCGTGCAAGAAGCACTGGCGCTTTGTTGATGCGATTTACGGCGTAATGCCTATTTTTGGTATGGTTTTGAAGTCCCGCCAGCCCCATGCGAGAACCCGCCAAGAGCAGTTGCGGGAATTGGCGTTGCAAGTGGTCTCGACTCAGGTCAGTGATGAAACCAATATCGTGCGGCTGATCACCCTCGCCGGGCAGCAGGGACTGAGTGAAGTATACATTCAACTGCCTTATGCATTGACGCTTGAGCAGTTGCAAAGTATCCGCAAGGAATTCAAGAGCGATCTGCAGTTGACCCAGCAGGGGGAACGTTTGGAAGTGGTGTTTTCCAACTCCCCTCATTGAGAGCCTGTTAAATTGACTATTTGCCAGGCTCTTGGCTTCTCTCTCATCCCATCAGCAACCAGGTCGCTGGCGCGGTGGCGAGCAGGATCAAACAGATAGCGCCTTTCTCCAGTCGGTTCAGTAATTTCCTTTCCGTATTGCCATAACGTGCATAAATAAACACCAGCAAACCCGGGGCATACAGCAGAACGGACATCAATAAATTGATTAGTCCTGATGCATACAAGAGCCATAAACCATAGCTACAGGCTCCGGTAGCGGCCAGAATCAATCTTTTATCCTGCCGCTGCCGTGCGATCTTAAACAGGAATGCGCCAACCAAAAAGTAGGGCACCAAAATCATTTCTGACGCAATAGTCAGTAAGTTATTGTAATTGCTGCCGGTCAGCCAGATGGCGATCAGTGCCAATTGCACTGCGCCGTTGGTCAACCACAGGGACGCCGCGGGGGCGTCATTTTTGTTCTGGCCGCGAAAAATCCGTGGAAATGCACCATGTTCTGCCGCCATAAGCGGAACTTCTGCCGCCATGATCGTCCAACTGAGATACGCGCCGCAGACCGATATGATCAATCCGGCAGCGATAATGATTTCACCCACCGGCCCCATCATACCGACCATAATCCCGGCCATTGACGGATTGCGCATCTCTGCCAGTTCAGGCCGGGCCACCACCCCCAGCGACAGCAGCGTAATCATCAGATACACCGCCAGCGCAGATAACACCGCCATCATGGTGGCACGACCCACATCTTTTTTGTTTTTCGCCCGGGCTGAGACGACCACTGCGCCTTCCACGCCAATGAATACCCACAGCGTAAACAGCATGGTGTCCTTGACCTGTTGCCAGACCGGTTCGCCCAGCGCAACACCGGTAAAGTCCAACTTGAATGTGTCGAACTGAAAGGCCATTACCGCCAGGATAATGAAGAGACCCAAAGGCAGTAATTTTGCCAATGTTGCGGCCATATTGATGCCAGCGGCGGTCTGTACACCGCGCAGCACCAGGATATGAACAATCCACAACAGCAGGGATTCCCCGATCAGCGCTTGCCAGGTATTGCCATCGCCGAAAATAACCTGCCCATGATTGTCGGTAAAAAAACTCAGGGCGGCAAAGACGATCACCAGATAAGAGACATTGGCAATCACCGCGCACAGCCAGTATCCCCAGGCGGAGCAGAAACCAATCAGTTCGCCGAATCCTTCCTTGGCATACGTGAATATTCCCCCGTCAAGGTCGGGCCGCAAACGGGTCAGCAACAGCATGGCCAGTGCCAGAAAAATAATGCCAACGCCAGTGATACCCCAACCGATGAGCAGCGCTGCCGGACTGGCCACCGCCGCCATATTCTGCGGCAGGCTGAAGACACCTGCGCCAAGCATGGAACTCAGTACCAGCGCCGTTAGCGCCGTCAGACCCAATTTCTTTTCCAATGAGGGATTCCCGGTGCAGAATAAATAGCTGGTCGTTACGTGCAGGCCAGCACAATGGTGACTCCTCTCAGTGAGTGACTGGAGGTTTCATCTAAAAAAGTGGCGCAAATTCTACGGAGTGAATCGGCTTGATGCAATGATTGACTATGCATTCAAGTCAAAAAAGCAGGCATTCAAGTCAAAAAAGCAGGCATCTTCCAGGGCAGGAGGACAGAAACAAACAAGGCAGCCATAAGGCTGCCTTGTGGGGGATTCGCGAACAGTCTTACTTGAACAGATCCGCATCGACGGTCAGGTTGCCGCCGCTCTTGTTTTGCCATTGACGGGTAACGTGATAGTACTTGGCACCTTTCGCTGCCGCACGTTTTGCCACTTCTTCAGACACATCGGTCATGCTGTTGAAGTGCCCGGTAAAGCTTACAGAATCGAACGGTACCATCTGCGCCGCCGTCACCTTGTTCACTTCCTGAATTTTGGTGCCATCTGGCAACGTTACGGTGTAACGTTTCCCGGTAGACGACTGGGTTTCAAAGTAACGGCCAACGCTGGTCGTGGGGGCGCTGGAAGACGCGACGCCAGGAATTTCCACTTTAGCGGCAGCGGCACCACCGGCAGCGAGTGCGGCTTTACCGGCTTCAGAATCAGCAGGGATCGCATCCGGACTCTGTACCTGGCGTTTAGGTGCATCGGCTTTATAGATAAAAGCGGTGATGTACTGGTTGCCGCCGCTATTGGCATCAATCTGGCGCACGATGAAGAAAGAGGCCGCGCCTTTTTCTTTCGCGGCTTTTGCCACAGCTTCGTTAATGTCTGGCTGGCTACGGAAGAAACCGCTGACGCTCACTGTGTCATAAGGTTCCAGCAGGTTCGCTTCGTCTTTTGGCAATTCATTGATGCCATTGAAGGTGCGATAGGTGGTGGTTTTTTCAACTGCCGGGGCATCGTTATGATAGATATCTGCGGTAACCCGCCAGTTGCCACCGTTGTTACTGCTGTTCAAATCCTGGATATAGAAAGCATCTGCACCCAGTTGGTCGGCCTTGCGGGAAACAGCGGCGGCGGCTTCATTGATAGCATTGAAACGGCCACTTACAGTAATGCGATCAAAGGGTTTAATCGCCGCTGCTTTCTCGGGAGTCAGTTCTTGCGCAGCCTGGGCAGCAGACAGCGCAGTGATGGAAAACAGGGCTGATGCGATGATCGTTTTCTTCAGCTTCATAAAAAATCCTTTCGGCTTGCGCATTAACGTTTGTAACGTGCTGAATTATTGATGTGTAACAGAATAGCCGACAATTATTACATGTAATAATGCCGAGTGTCTCAGCAATTTATGTCACCAGGTACGACAGAGTGATTATGTTGGGTTTGATCGATAAAGGCACGTTATATACATAAGTTTATCGAATTAACCCTATCGTGACATTAATGTTAATAATTTACAATTTGATAACGTATGTGTGCGTCAAACCTGAAGTTTGTGAAGCAGGCATTATTAACATTGATACAGGGATGTTAAAAATAGTAAGCGGTAAGGGTGCTTTTTAACGCCAGATAGCGGGTTATTTTACTCACAGCGCAGTTTTCGCCAAAAAAGGGTCATCTTCCTGTAACCAAGTATGGATCATCGATCACATTTTCAGTAGGTTATAGACGAGCGAATGGCGAGGATTATGCACTTCGATGCATAACAACGCAGTAAAAGTGGGTAGGGTGACAACTAACATCATCAAAGACAGGTGAAAGGGATTATTATGCGTATTGGTGTACCAAGAGAACGGTTGACCAATGAAGCCCGGGTGGCAGCAACACCAAAAACGGTGGAACAGCTGTTGAAATTGGGTTTCACCGTTGCCATTGAACAAGGCGCGGGCAGGTTGGCAAGTTTTGATGACTCGGCGTTTCAGGAGGCAGGTGCCTCAATTACCGACGGTGCCGATGTCTGGCAGTCCGATATTATCCTCAAGGTGAATGCGCCGGATGACGACGAAATTTCGTTGATGCGTCCGGGTTCCACGGTGGTCAGTTTTATCTGGCCTGCGCAGAATCCAGAACTGATTCAGAAACTGGCTGACCATCAGGTTACCGCGCTGGCGATGGATTCGGTTCCCCGTATCTCCCGTGCGCAATCCATGGATGCCCTGAGCTCTATGGCGAACATCGCCGGTTACCGTGCAATCGTGGAAGCGGCGCATGAATTTGGGCGCTTTTTCACCGGTCAGATCACCGCAGCTGGTAAGGTTCCGCCAGCGAAAGTGATGATTATTGGCGCGGGTGTGGCGGGTCTGGCTGCGATTGGCGCGGCGGGCAGTATGGGGGCGATAGTTCGCGCGTTCGATACCCGCCCTGAAGTCAAAGAACAAGTACAGAGTATGGGCGCTGAATTCCTCGAATTGGATTTTGAAGAGGAAGCGGGCAGTGGCGATGGCTATGCCAAAGTCATGTCTGAGGCGTTCATCAAAGCTGAAATGGCGCTGTTTGCCGCGCAGGCCCAGGAAGTCGATATCATTGTGACCACCGCGTTGATCCCAGGCCGCCCTGCGCCGAAGCTGATCACCCGCGAAATGGTCGAATCCATGAAACCGGGTAGCGTGATTGTCGATCTGGCCGCGCAAACCGGCGGTAACTGTGAACTGACCGTGGCCGATCAGATCACCGTGACCGACAATGGTGTGCGCATCATCGGTTATACCGATTTGCCAAGCCGCCTGCCGACCCAATCTTCACAGCTCTATGGCACCAATCTGGTGAACCTGATGAAGCTGCTGTGCAAAGAGAAAAACGGTGAAATCGATATCGACTTTGAAGATACGGTTATCCGCGGTGTCACGGTAGTGAAAAGTGGTGAAGTCACCTGGCCTGCGCCACCGATTCAGGTGTCTGCACAGCCAAAAGCCAAAGCCGCTGAACCGGTGGTGAAAGTTGAGGCCAAGCCGGCTTCGCCGATGAAGAAATACGCCATTATGGCGATCGCCATCGTGCTGTTTGGCTGGTTTGCCAATGTCGCCCCGAAAGAGTTCCTTTCTCACTTTACCGTGTTCGCGCTGTCATGCGTGGTGGGTTATTACGTCGTGTGGAACGTGAGTCATGCATTGCATACGCCATTGATGTCGGTGACCAATGCCATCTCGGGAATTATTGTTGTCGGTGCTCTATTGCAGATTGGGCATGGTGGATGGGTTAGCTTCCTGTCATTTATTGCCGTGTTGATCGCCAGCATCAATATTTTTGGTGGATTCACCGTCACTCAGCGCATGCTGAAAATGTTCCGGAAGAACTAAGGGGTAGCATATGTCTGGGGGATTAGTTACTGCAGCATATATTGTTGCCGCTATTCTGTTCATCTTCAGCCTGGCGGGCTTGTCAAAGCATGAGACGTCACGGCAGGGGAATATTTATGGTATGACCGGGATGGCGATTGCGTTACTCGCCACCATTCTCGGTCCTGACTCCAGCAACGTTGGCTGGATTATCGTTGCCATGGTGATCGGTGGTGCGATTGGTGTCTATCTGGCGCGTAAAGTCGAAATGACTGAAATGCCGGAACTGGTTGCCATCCTGCACAGCTTTGTTGGTCTGGCCGCGGTTCTGGTCGGGTTCAACAGCTATCTGGATCACGGTGCGGTGCCGATGGATTCCGTGTTGGAAAACATCCATCTGACCGAGGTCTTCCTCGGTGTCTTTATCGGTGCGGTAACCTTCACCGGTTCCGTGGTGGCATTCGGTAAACTGCGCGGCATCATTTCGTCCAAGCCTCTGGCCCTGCCACACCGCCATAAGATGAATCTGGCCGCATTGGTAGTGTCAGTCTTGCTGATGGTGCTGTTTGTCAGTACGGACAGCGTTGGCCTGCAAGTGTTCTGCCTGTTGATTATGACCGTGATTGCACTGGCGTTTGGCTGGCATCTGGTTGCTTCCATTGGTGGTGCAGACATGCCGGTCGTGGTCTCCATGCTCAACTCCTATTCTGGTTGGGCAGCGGCGGCGGCGGGTTTCATGCTGAGCAACGATCTGTTGATCGTGACCGGTGCGCTGGTCGGTTCTTCCGGTGCTATCCTGTCGTTCATTATGTGTAAAGCGATGAACCGCTCTTTCTTCAGCGTGATCGCCGGTGGTTTTGGTACCGACGGCTCCTCAACGGGCGATGCGGAAGAGATGGGCGAGTACCGTGAGGCCAGTGCCGAAGATGTGGCTGAACTGCTGAAAAACTCCAGCTCTGTCATTATCACCCCAGGCTACGGCATGGCGGTGGCGCAGGCGCAATATCCGGTACACGACATCACTGCCAAACTGCGTGCCAGAGGCATCAAGGTTCGTTTTGGTATTCACCCGGTTGCTGGACGTTTGCCAGGCCATATGAACGTGCTGTTGGCAGAAGCCAAGGTGCCATATGACATCGTGTTGGAAATGGATGAGATCAATGATGATTTCACCGACACGGATACGGTGCTGGTTATTGGTGCCAACGACACCGTGAACCCGGCCGCACAAGAAGATCCGCGTAGCCCGATTGCCGGGATGCCGGTACTGGAAGTCTGGAAAGCGCAAAACGTCATCGTCTTTAAACGTTCGATGAATACCGGTTATGCCGGCGTACAGAATCCGCTGTTCTTTAAAGAGAATACGCAGATGCTGTTCGGGGATGCGAAGGCCAGCGTTGAGAATATCTTGCGTGCGCTGTAATAAGCTGTAATAAGTAAAGGCTTAACGCTCATTTTCCCCCATGAAAGTGAGTCAGACAGAAATGCCGGTCGGTGCGAACTGACTGGCATTTTTTTGCCTGTAATGGCTCCCACGTTGAAAATAATTGATCGGTTGTAGTGGTTCGCTCACCAAACCGCAGACAATCGATATGCACTTGATATCCTCATTGGGTATGCTTGAAGAAGCAACCATCAATGCGAAAAGGATATCGGCAGAATGGATACTGCTGATGCGCACACGTTGAGTTTTAATAAAGAGTCCCGGAAAAAGGAACGATGGGAGACGAATATGTCACAGTCGACGGAATTATCGAATCTGATTCAGATTCGCGCTTTTTGCCAGGTCGTCGATCAGGGAAGTGTTTCTGCTGCAGCTTCTGAGTTGCATAGAACTCAGTCCGCAGTGACTCGATCAATTAACGATCTGGAACACCATCTTAATGCAATGCTGTTTGAGCGCCATGCCAAAGGTATGCGCCTTACCGATTTTGGCCGCACTGTACTGTCCCGAGCGCGGCGAGCTATTCACGAACTTGATCAAATCCCGCTGAGATTACAGCGTATCAGGGGCCGATCGATCCACAGCCACTACAACGCAGAACCCTTGTATCTGTTCAACGTTCGCCGTCTGCAAATCTTTATCTCATTGTGCGAGACGGGACACATGCCAACCGTTGCCACCCGATTGGGAATGAGCCAGTCGGCTGTCAGTGCATCAATGAAGGTGCTGGAGCAAGGTGCCGGTCAATTGCTGATGGAGAGAACGTCAAGTGGTATGCGGGTCACACCGGCAGGTACTGAAATTCAACCCTATGTTCGGCGCGTACTGAATGAATTGATGCATATTCCCGCAGATATCGCGGCGTTGCGCGGGGAAATGGCCGGATGTGTCCGGATCGGTGCCCTTGCGCAAGGACGCACCCGGTTAGTTCCGCAGGCGATCGTCAAACTTACTCAACGTTACCCCAGCGTAAAAGTCGTGACCAATGAAAGTGCGTTTGCAACGTTGGTCGCAGAACTACGCTCCGGCGAGATCGACTTTATTTTTGGTGCGTTGCGTTCCAAGGATTATGCCGAAGATATAGTCAGCGAAACGTTACTCACTGAGGAGTTGGCGATTCTGGTTCGTCAGGCCCATCCCTTGGCAGCGGCTGAACTCACGGCGAATTCATTGTGTGAGGCGCGATGGATATTTCCACCTGCGGGAACCCCGGAACGCCTGCTGCTTGACGAGAATTTAGCTGCGATGGGGTTCATAACCAACCCGATAGTCGAGAGTAGCGATCTGGCGGTTGTTCGCGGACTGTTGCTTAATTCGGATATGGTGGCTGCGGTGTCCGCCCGCAAATTTGGGCACGAACTGAAGCTGGGCACATTGGTGCAGTTGCCGCTGAGGCTGGCGAATACCCGAAGGCAGATTGGCTTTACGTTCCGGGTAGGAAGTTTGTTGTCTCCGGCCGCCAATGCGCTGGTCGAGTGCTTACGTGAGGCTCATGAGGTGCTGGAAAGCTAAAAAGGGAGTCAGAGAGGGCCCCCCTTTGGGATCAGTGGGTGTGAATATCGATATGATCGCCGATATTGATCGCATGGTAGGTCGTGTGCGGTACCTCGACCTGATACTTCTGGTCGCCGTGAGCCACTTCAAGAATATATTTCTCGTTCTCGTAGGATTCGATCGGAATAAAGCCGAAAAAGCCTTCTGCGACGCTAATGCTGCGTGTGGAGGGAATGGCATAACGGTGAGTGATTCTGGCGAGCAGGGGCGTCTGCTTGCCGGTCAATGTGTTCCACACCTGGGAAACAGGGGCAGCGATGACGCTACGCAGCGTAGCGCTCAACAGTGTGAAGTGTGCGGCCAGCGCTTTTAACGTCGAAGAAGTATTCATGATCGTTACCTCGTTGGTCATATATAACCTGATTACTATAATTTTCCCTTGTTAAGATCAAATTATTTTTTTGCATAAGGTTAAGCAAAATTGAGGTAATCCGTTAAAAACAGTGACTAGAGTGTGACTCTTTTGCGCTTTTCTGCCAGCAGCAGCGGGCAGGAGGGACAGATCTCGTGATCGCACAGTTCGTTGCGCAGGCAGCATTGCTTACGGTAGCGTGCGCTGGTTTCATCACCAGGAATTTCATGGCGCACAGGCTCAAAGAGCGGGTTTTTACGTCCGTCATCCAGTTGCCTTGCGGCGAGTAAAGCCCAGCCATCGCTGATATCTGCTTGTGTGCTGGCCGCCTGCGTGATGCCATAACCCACGCGAATAGCGGCGTTATTCCAGTATAAACCGGGTTTCAGGCCGGAAATCGCGGCAAGCGAGTGACACACCGGCGCGAGATGCGAGTCAATCATATTGACGAAACGCGCCAGCGATCCGGTTTTCACCACCGCTTCACCCGGTTCGGCCAGCAGAAATTGTACCGGCAAGCCATCTTCGCCGAGCCGCAGGAACACGCGATCCGGTTCAATCGGCAATTGCCAGTTGCACAGCAGATTGACCACCGTCCAGGAAGGCAACAGTTTGGCAAAATACCATTGCGACCACATCGAGACCCGGGCGCGGTGCTCAGTTGCGGGAAAGTTATCGAGATAGGTTGAAAGCAGTTCACGGGCACCCTCAGGGCTCGTCAGACGGGTCATTGACAGGGCAGAACGATCGCCATTTTCCAGTGGAATGAACGCCTGCTTCACCCAATCGAGGGGGCCATCGCTAAAAGAATCCAGAATAGTCAGCATCATGATAGTGTTCAAAAAAATGGCTATGTTCAAAAAATGGCTATGTTCACAAAGGACCATGTTCACAAAGGACCATGTTCACAAAGAGAAGCCAGATTGTGCGGAGCTTTTCCTCAGTTCGGCAGTGTAAATTAATCTAATAGAAAATAGTAATGATTTCTATTTGTATTACCGTCTGGGGTGTGGAAGTGGATTTGGGAAAGTGCGTCAGGCGAGGGAGATTGAATACGGCCAGTTTTACTGGCCGTTGAAAAGACTCACGTCTATTTAAGCTATTCACTTAAATAATCAGAAAACCAGTGCCTGACCATCCTTGCGGGATTCGGTGCCAGCAATGTAATGTCCCTGCGGATGCCTGACGATCACTTGCGCACCGCCAAAGTTATAGCCCAATAACGGATCTTCGACTTCAATCACATGCCCCATGGCGCGCAGCGCAGCCAGCGTGTTGCGATCGAAGGTTGATTCCATCGAGACTTTGCGCCCGCTGATGACCCGCCAGCGCGGTGCGTCAATCGCCGCCTGCGGATTCTGACCATACTTCATGATCCTCAGCGCCATTTGCAGATGCCCCTGTGCCTGCATCGGGCCACCCATCAAACCAAAAGACATCAACGGTTGCCCATCAGCATCCAGCGCGAAGGCAGGGATAATGGTATGGAACGGACGCTTGCCCGGCGCAACGCGGTTGGCGTGGCCTTCGGTCAGCACAAAACCATTACCGCGGTTCTGCATACTGATCCCGGTGCCCGGAATGACGACGCCCGATCCGAAGCCCATATAGTTGGACTGAATGAACGACACCATCATGCCGCTGGCATCGGCGCTGGTCAGGTAGACGGTGCCACTTTGGCGCGGTGAACCGTAGGCGAAATCGCTCGCCTGTTGACGATTGATCAAGTCAGCACGCTGTTGCAGATACTCATCGCCGAGCAGGTGTTTGGCGTCGAAAAACATGGTGTCCGGATCGGAAATGTGTTGATCCAGATCGGCCAGCGCCAGTTTCATAGCCTCAATGGATAAGTGCAGCGTTTCGATGGAGTCCACCGGGTGTTCGCCAATGTTCAGTTTTTCCAGAATGCCCAGCGCGATCAGCGTCGCTATGCCCTGACCATTGGGCGGCAGTTCATGAACCGAGCCACCGGCAAATGGCTGGGATAACATCTCGACCCATTGCGGTTGATGCGCCGCCAGATCTTCCAGCGTCATGGTTCCGCCGCATTCTGCGCTGAAATCGGCTATTTTCCTGGCAAGTTCACCACGATAAAAGGCTTCGCCTTCTGTTTCGGCAATCAGCGCCAGCGTGCGGGCCTGATCCGGGTTGCGAAAGATTTCACCTATCGAGGGTGCGCGACCTTCTGGCGCAAAGCAGGCGCTGAAGCCGGGTTTATCGCCCAGTTTATCGACGCCACGCTGCCATAGTTGACCAATCAGCGGTGACACCGGGAAGCCGTCCCGGGCATACTCAATAGCCGGTTGCGCCAATGTCGTCAGCGGCAGGGAGCCAAATTTCTTCGCCAGTTCCACCCAGGCCGAGACCGCACCGGGAACGGTTACGGCATCCCAACCATACAAAGGCATTTCGTCGAGACCGGCGAAATACTCCGGCGTCCAGGCCTGGGGTGAACGGCCTGATGCATTCAGCGCATGCAGCTTTTTACCATCCCAAACAATGGCAAAAGCGTCGCTACCGATACCGCAACCGGTTGGCTCGAGTACCGTCAATGCCATCGCTGTGGCAATGGCGGCATCCACCGCATTACCCCCTTGTTGCAACATCCGTATTCCCGCCTGAGCCGCCAGGGGTTGTGAGGTCGCAACAGCGTTACGGCCAATCACTGCCGGGCGCAGGGAAGGGTAAGCTACATTATAATCAATAGGTTGAGTCATTTTCAGATCCTTTCAACTGAGTCCATGACGTTGACGCTGAGCTGCAACACCAACGCAATATTCATGCATTCCACATCAATCCGCCCGTGGGTCGAGCGCATCGCGTAAACCATCCCCGAGCAGGTTGAAGCCCTGCACGGTGAGAAAAATGGCCAGACCAGGGAAAATCGACATCCACGGTGCCTGTTCCAAAAAGCTCTTGGCAGTATTGAGCATGGCGCCCCATGAAGGCGCGGGCGGTTGCTGACCAAGGCCCAGAAACGACAGGCTGGCTTCGGTGATAATGGCGGACGCAATCGCCAGCGTTGCTTGTACAACGATCGGTGACATGACGTTGGGCAAAATGTAACGGATCACGATCCACCGGTCGGGCAAACCGATAGCCCGCGCACCTTCGATATAATCCTCGTTGCGGATGGCCATTACCTGACCGCGCGTCAACCGGGCAAAGATCGGCATGGCCGACAGACCGATGGCAATCATCGCGTTACCCAGGCTCGGGCCGAGAAAAGCACCGAGGGCAATCGCCAGCACGAGAAACGGACAGGAGAGCAGCGCCTCAATAAAACGCGAGATTATGCCGTCCAGCCAGCCCTGCCAATATCCGGCGATCAATCCCAACGGTACGCCGATAACGATGGCAATAGTGACCGAAATACACCCCGCCATCAGCGAGGTGCGTGCTCCCCAGATTAAACGGGAGAGAATATCGCGACCGAGTTCATCCGTACCCAGCCAGTAAATTGCCGACGGGGCTTTTCGCACGGCAAGGAAATTCGCTTTGATAGGATCAAAGGGCGCGATCCACGGGGCGAACACGGCCAGCAGGGCAAACAAAATGACGATAATGGCACCCGCCACGGCACTCTTATTGCGCGTGAATTTGGTCAGAACGCGATTGGGTGCGCGAGCGGGGAGTGACGTTGTCACTGAAGTCAGTACCTGGCTCATATCAGGCATTCCTCATGCGTGGGTTGATCAACACATACAGCACGTCGGCCAGCAGGTTGAGGAACAGGAAACCGATCGCGACCACCATGACTACGCCCTGAACCACCGCATAATCGCGGTTGAACACCGAATCCACGATCATCTTGCCGAAGCCGGGAATGGTGAAAACCTGTTCTGTCAGGACGGCACCGCCGAGCAACTCGCCAAAGAGCAGCGTGGTGAGAGTCACTATCGGGATCAGCGCGTTGCGCAGTGCGTGCTTGAGGATCACTTTTTTGGACAGCAGCCCTTTGGCCCGCGCCGTGCGGATATAGTCAGCTTTCATAATCGCGATCATCGAGGCCCGCGTATGGCGCATCAACACCGCCGACAAACCGGTGCCTAGAACCAGTGAAGGCAGCAGCAGCGTTTTCAGGTTCTGCAATGGATCTTCGCTAAACGGCACATAGCCGGAGGCGGGCAGCCACTGCAACTTGACGGAAAACACCAGGATCAGCAGCACGCCCAGCCAGAAATTGGGGATCGAAATCCCCGACAGCGCCACTATGTTCGCACTGTAATCTACCCAGGTGCCTTTGCGGACAGCCGCCAGCACCCCCATCGAAATCCCGATGGCCAGCGCAATAATCATCGACAGCAAAGACAGCTCCATCGTGACCGGCAGTTTGCTGGCAATCAGTTTCATCACCGGTTCCTGGGTGCGCAGTGACACCCCGAGATCACCACGCAGCGCGTTACCGAGCCAGTGGAAATACTGGCTCGGTATCGGATCGTCCAGATGATATTTGTCGCGCAGCATCTGAATGACTTCAGGATCGCGCTCTTCGCCGGCCATTGCGGTAATCGGATCGCCCGGCAGCAGTTTTTGCAGGGCGAAGACCATCAGCGTGACCAAAAATAGCGTGGGTATCGATAACACCAGCCGTTTGACTACCAGCTCTAACATGGCGGCTCCTCGTGATACATAGGCCGGTTACGGAGTCAGGCTTACGCCGGAGAGACGGATCAAGCCATCAGGATAGGCCTGGAAGCCGGTCACCATTTTGTTCATCCCGAAGATCCGTGGTTCGAAGTAGAGATAGGCGATCGGCATATCGGTTTGCAGTTGGGTCACCACTTTGGTGTAGAGCGCTTTACGCTGATCGCTGTTGCTATTCTGACGGGCATCGAGCAGCCATTGGTCAATTTGTGCGTTGCTGTAACGGCCATCGTTCAAATTGCCTTTGGTGCTCGCGAACGAGTAAATGCTGCCATCGGGATCGGCACGGCCAGACCAGCCGGACATACTGATCTGATAGTTACCCTGTTGCTGGCGATCGAGCAGGGTGGCAAATTCGGTCATTTGCAGATTGACGTTGAAACCGGCTTCACTGGCCATGGCCTGAATAACCTGGCCCACTTGCAGCGACGTCGGGTTGTTCGGCACCAGAATGTCGACATTCAGCGGCGTTTTTATCCCGGCAGCGGCCAGCAATGCTTTGGCTTTTTCTACATCGCGCCCGGCTACAGGCAGGTTGACGTGGTACGGACTGACGGGCGAGAAAGCCTGATTCGACGGGGTGTATTGCCCTTCAAAGACCACCTGATTGATGGCATCACGATCCAGTGCCAGCGAGAATGCTTCGCGCACCCGCGCGTCTTTGGCGAATGGATTGTCCGGCGAGACACTGCCATTGGCGATATTGTAGGTGAGCCCCATGTAACCCAGACCGGTGACTTTGGCGAGCGCCAGTTTGCTGTCGGCCTGAACGGTTTTGATGTCACTGGCCGCGATGCCTTCGGTGATATCCAGATCGCCCGCGCGCAGGTTGGCCAGACGCACAGAAGCGTCAGGGATCGGCAGGAACACGACTTTGTCGAAGTGATAGGCGTCTTTGTTCCAGTACTTGTCAAAGCGCTTCAGGATAATGCGATCCTGTTGTACGCGGCTGACAAATTCATACGGGCCGGAACAAACCGGATGTGCAGCCACGTTGCCTTTGGCGGTGGCTTGCGGTGCCAGCATGGTGCCTGCGCGATCGGTCAATTGTGACAGCAGCGCGGCGTCGGGTGATTTCAGGTGGAAAACCACGGTGTAGGGGGCGGTGACTTCCACGCTTTCGATGGACGAAATTTCACTTTTGCGCAGTGAGCCCGGTAAAGTCAGCGCCCGATCGATATTGAATTTCACCGCGTTGGCGTCAAAGGTTTCGCCGTCGTGGAATACCACGCCCTGGCGCAGGTTCAGCGTCAGCGTTTTGCCGTCATCACTGTATGCCCAATCCGTCGCCAAACCCGGCACGATTTGCAGGTTCTGATCGATATCAACCAGTCGGTCGCACATGGCACTAAACACAAAGCGACCGTAATAAGTGCGGGCGGTATGCGGATCCAGCATATCCGGATCGGCACCCAGACCAATGCGGATCACACTTTCAGACTGTGCATAACCGCTGGCGGCGAGCAGCATCAGACCGGCGAGTGAGGTGGTGAGCGTTTGGCGTGATTTCATCGTTTATCTTCCTTCCTGTCAGGATTGACGGTTAACGGCGTTTTCAAATAACGCCCGACGCAGTACAAAGTTGTCAGACGGTGGGGGCAAAAGTACGGCGGTGCTATCGCGTTGCAATTCAGACCAGCGGTGACAGGAGACCTGACGGCCTTCACCGACATTTTCCAGTCGCGGCTCTACCTGACGGCAATGGTCAGTCACGTAAGGGCAACGGGTATGGAAACGGCATCCGCTGGGCATGTTGGCCGGGTTGGGCAAATCACCTTGCAGCATCGGCGTAGGGCGCTTGACCCCCGGCGTCAGCAGCGGGGCGGAGGCAATCAGCGCCTGGGTATAAGGGTGAAGCGGCTGGTCAAAAATATCGTCGACGGCAGCCAGTTCCACGATCTGCCCGAGATACATCACCGCGACGCGATCGCTCATGTGGCGGATCACCGCCAGACCGTGCGCGACAACAATCATTGTCAGGCCAAATTGCTCTTTCAGATTCTCCAGCAGATTCACCACCTGCGCCTGTACCGAGACGTCCAGCGCGGAAACGGGTTCATCCCCCAGCAGCAGTTTTGGATTGGAGGCCAGCGCGCGGGCGATACCGATACGCTGGCGCTGACCGCCGGAAAATTCATGCGGGTAGCGATCGCCATAGGCGGCAGGCAAACTGACGGTCGTCAGCAGTTCATTCACCCGCTGGCGGCGATCGCTGCGGGACAGTTTTTCATGCAGCCACAGCGGTTCACCGACAATTTCGGCTACCGTCATGCGCGGGTTCAGGGAGGCGAAGGGATCCTGAAAAATGATCTGCAGGTCGCGGCGCAGCGTATTCAATTCAGAACCTGAAAGTTGGCTGATGCTGCGCCCCTGATAAAACACCTCACCTTCGCTGGCGCGCAAAAGGTGCAGCAGCAGACGGCCAAGGGTAGATTTACCTGAACCGGATTCCCCGACGATCGCCAGCGTTTCGCCGGTCCACACTTGCAGGGAAACGCGATCCACGGCCTGTACCGCACTGGTTTTGCTGAGGAATTTTTTCGGTCCACCAAAGACTTTGCTTAAGCCAGCGGCTTCAAGAATCGGGACGTCAGGCTGGCTCATTGGATTTCTCCTGCGGTGACATACTGTTCCAATGAATGGTTTTCCAACGGGGCGTTGAAACAGGCCACGTGGTGCTGGCCGTCAAGATGCTTCAAGGGAGGACGTTGCTGATGACAGCGGCGTTCGGCAAAAGGGCAACGGGTCGCGAAACGGCAACCGGCGGGCATGTCATGGGGTTGGGGAACCGAACCAGGGATGGTGGACAGTTTGCCTTGCCGTGAAGAGAGCGAAGGCATCGATCCCATCAGACCGATGGTGTAAGGGTGCTGCGGATCGTTGAAAACCTCTTCGACGTCGCCTTGCTCCACGACTTGCCCGGCGTACATAACGGCGACCTGATGGGCAACTTCAGCCACCACACCGAGATCGTGGGTGATCAGCAGCATGGCGCTAGCGGTCTCCTGCTGTAAACGGCTTAACAGCGCGAGGATCTGCGCCTGAATCGTCACGTCCAGTGCGGTCGTGGGTTCATCGGCGATCACCAACTGCGGATTATTGATCAGCGCCATCGCGATCATCACGCGCTGACGCATCCCGCCTGAAAGCTGGTGGGGATAGGATTTCAGACGCAGTTCGGGCGCGGGGATCTGCACCAGTTTCAGCATGTCCAGCGCCCGTACCCACGCCTGTTTTTTAGTCGCGCCCTGATGGCGGATAAGCGCTTCGGCCAGTTGATCGCCGAGGGTGAACGCCGGATTGAGCGAGGTCATCGGTTCCTGAAAAATCATCGCCAGTTCGCTGCCGCGCAGATCGGCATATTGGCGGTCACTCAGCGCCAGAAGATCGTGACCGTTGAAATGTGCGGAACCTGAAAGAATCTGCGCACTTTGCGGCAGCAACCCCATCAGTGCCAGTGAGGTCACACTCTTGCCACAACCGGATTCACCTACAACGGCCAGTGTTTGTCCTGCCGGTATCGACAGCGAAATACTATCCAGAACCGTGGCTGGTGAGCCTTTGAATTGCACCACCAGATCGCGAATCTGCAAAACTTGCGCAGGGGTCGGGGGACGGTCATTCATTACTGATCTTCTCCTTCATTGTCGCTGACGGCGGTAATCAGCGCCTGTTGCAGCGACAGCAAGTGTTCACGCATCACCCGGGCGGCCTCGTTAGGCTGATGGGCGGCAATATGGTTGACGATGCGCTGGTGATGGTCATCGTAGTTATCCAACCGTTCCTGGGTTCTGGCCTGAGTACGCAGATTCTGCCAACTCTCATCACGGCGAATCGCGTCGACGGCATCAAACAGCCCCAGCAACAGACGATTTCCTGCCGCTTCGGCAATGGCGCGGTGAAAGGCGCTGTCCCACAATTCAATCTGGTCTGCGTCACAACTGTCGATGGTGCGCACACGTTCAAGCAGACGCTGGAGCAGGGCGACCTGTTCTGCGGTGGCACGCATGGCGGCAAAACGCGCCAGCCCCGGCTCTATTTGCAAGCGGGCCTCCATCACTTCAAACAGATTGGATTGCCGGGGAAGTGTTTGCAGGATCAAGGGCTGCGCCGGGGCTTCCGGACCGATAAAGGTGCCTTTACCCTGTTTGCGCCAGATACGCCCTTCTTCTTCAAGCACGTCCAGTGCGCGGCGGATTTCACGTCGCCCCACGCCAAAGCGCTCGGAGAGATCGCGCTCGGTGGGCAGCGGTTTTCCCGGCTCACCGGCATGCTGACCGATCAATTGTCGCAACTGCTCCAGTGCCGAGTGGGAGGTTCCTGCAGGAACTGAACCGTCTTCGATGCGTTGTTGCATGATGGATACCTCCGCGTGAGGTCATCGCCAATGAGTTACTTCTCACCATGCATAAAATGAACCAATGTTTTATTGGTTCAGAAATGGCTGATGCAAAATGTAAATTTTTATTAATAACCAACAACTTGGTAACAATGCAAACTGGTTTGCATTTAAGCCGATTATTGTTAACCCACTGATATATTGTGATTAAAACAGTGCAATCGCACCAGTTTAGTGCGTTTATTGCACTATCATGATGCATTTTGTGTTGCGTTGATGTTAATGACAGCAGTGAATCATTTTAAGAATGGTTAGGAGAATTGGTGTGAATGGATGCCACTGACTGTTAGCCCGAACAGGAGTCAACGATAATCGATAGGGTAAACATCAGGGGGCAACCGGACGTGGATAGCGCCCGGTTGAATAACAGGGGAAGAGGGCGTGGGTTATCTCGCCAACCATCCGCCGTCAACTGCCAGCGTATAACCGTTCACATAGTCTGAGGCGGGTGATGCCAGAAAAACCACCGGTCCCATCAGATCGTCGGGAAGTCCCCATCGACCCGCCGGGATACGATCCAGAATCTCTTTGCTCCGCTCTTCATCGACCCGCAATTGTTGGGTGTTATTGGTTGCCATATAGCCGGGGGCGATAGCATTGACGTTGATCTTGTGCTGCGCCCACTCATTGGCCAGCAGACGGGTGACGCCAATAACGGCGCTTTTGGATGCGGTATAAGAAGGAACGCGGATCCCGCCCTGAAACGAAAGCATGGACGCTATATTGATGATCTTGCCGCCGCTCTGTTGTTTTTTAAATTGACGCGCCACGGCCTGGGACAGGAAAAATACGCTCTTGATATTGACGTTCATCACATCGTCCCAGTCTTTCTCGCTGAACGCGATCGCATCTTCACGGCGGATGATCCCGGCATTGTTGACCAGAATATCGATATGACTGAATTCGGCCAACGCCTGTGCCATTAAGGCTGGAATGCAATCAATATTGCCGAGATCGGCACCGAGACCGAGAAATCGACGGCCCAGCGCTGTTATTCTCTCCCCGGTATCTTTGGGAGCCGAGGTTGCAACGCCAATGATATCGCAGCCTGCCTGCGCCAGTCCGACAGCCATTCCTTGTCCAAGTCCTGTACTGCAACCCGTTACAAGTGCAACTTTGCCTTTTAAATCAAAGGAATTCAAAATCATAGCCCTTCTCTCTCTGTAAGTGGCAGAACATTACCGCTGGCGCATAAGGGATCGGGGGAAGCGTTATGGCAGCGCCGATGGTCACGATGACGATGTTGATGACAAGGATAGTATAGCGGCATCTCAATAAAAATAAAACAGCGTTTCATTTTTATTGAAGGAAGTAAGAGAGTGAAGGGCAGACGCGGGTGTTGTGGGGGGAATCATCCATGCCCCAGCGGCGCATACCTCATTCCCTGTGCTTGGGCATGTGAAAACACAGGGAAAGGGTCACCGCTGGGTTCCCGCAAAAGTTAGCGAGGTGTGATGGTCACCGTTTTACCCTGAGTCGCAATAGTGACACGCTGACCTACCTGGAACTGGGTAACGCCCTGAGCCTGAACGACCATGAAGGTGGTTCCGTTATCACGGCGGACTTCCAGTTCAACCCCATTACTGCGATTCATCAGGCTTTGGACTTGTTGTCCCACGACGCCACCGGCAACCGCACCTGCGGCTGTACCAAGACGACGCCCGGTTCCACCACCAATGGTATTACCCAAGAAACCACCGACAACGGCACCGCCGATAGCACCTGCAACGTTATTTCCATCACCGCCCTGAATAGTCACCGGACGTACAGAAACCAGAGTACCGTAAGTAACCGCCTGAGCTTGTCCGGCCTGAGAACTACTGAAAGTATCGCTCGAAAGAGTATTATTATTGACACAGCCACTGAGTGTGGCAACAGCGATAGCAGCAACAACGAATGGTTTAATCATATAGCATCCCCTTAGCACCTAACCGGTTGAATATCGCCCGGTAAAATAAGCATAGCACGGCTAAATTAGTTGGAAATTTATTCATAACTGGCCGTTGGTGAGCCACTGATGTCTGTCCACTGCTGATAGAGAATGAAATTGCTGTCTTTGCTGATCGAGTGCGTGTGCTACTCCTCATGCTATTTCTCATGGTGTCCAGGCAGAGCAGAATTTGCTGCGCAGCCTGAACCGGTACAACGCTACTTCCAGATAATACCGTTTGTTTTCTCAATTGCCCGCGCCGCCAGTGGCAAGATTTATCCATGAATATCCATTCTGAATGGTCAGGTCTGTTATTTTTTAATATAGGTAATATCTTATAAGTGTGGGATTTATCTCTATATGAATAAAAAGCCCTATGAATAAGGATGGGCGGCATCTTATGAATGTAGGCTTGATCTCAATTTAAATGAGTTTTTGGTTTCTTAAATATAAGATATACCCTACAAAAACGGGATATATCTCTTTATTGGAAAATTCGTCCTTCAATAATAGATCGAAATTTTTGAAATGATAATTTTTAGCGATAAATAACGATTGCATGGGTGGTTATTTCATTAATGTTAAAAATGCGCCTTTATTTAAAAAGTGTTATTCTTTGATCGAAGTAAATTTATAGTAAAAAACATAGACCTTACAAAATGCTTCGACCAGGTTCTTCATGCCTGGTACTTGTCGGTGCTTTGTTTTTTCTCAAAAATACGACTCCTGAAGCAAGTATTCAGTCCGATGTTTCTTATGCAGAGTTTACTTTATTTGAATTGCTTTCATTTCCTAGGATGGAGAATGTCATTCATGCGTAAAATAACTCGCTCTATAGGCAATACCTCATTAAATCGCCTCTCGTTAGCCATTTTGGGTAGTTTGGCGTTTGCTCCCAGTCATGCTGCCGATCTGCCTGCCAGTGGCTCGGTTAAATTTGGTTCAGGCACGATTACTCAGCCCACAAGTCAACAAATGCAGATCAATCAAAGCAGCGATAAGCTGGCGATTGAGTGGCAAAGTTTCAATATTGCTGAGGGCAATAAGGTCAATTTCCAACAGCCAAACAGTAAGTCTATTGCGCTGAATCGGGTAGTAGGGACTGAAGGTTCGAAAGTTATGGGGCAATTGAATGCCAATGGCCGCGTGTTTCTGGTGAACCCGAATGGCGTGCTGTTTGGCAACAATGCTCAGGTTAACGTCGGTGGGTTGGTCGCTTCTACCCAAGATTTGACCACCACCAACTTTTCCCTTGGTAAATTCAATTTCAATGGCAGTAACAACCCGGCCAGCGTGATTAACCAAGGCACTATCATCGCCAAAGATGGCGGGGCGGTGGTATTACTCGGCGGGCAGGTGAGTAATCAGGGGAATATCCAGGCCAATCTGGGCAGTGTGAAACTGGCCGCGGGTAAAGCCACAACGCTGGATTTTAGTGGTGATGGGTTGGTAAATATTCAGGTGACGGGCGCCGCGGCAAACGCGTTGGCGGAAAATAGCGGTTTGATTCAAGCTGATGGCGGCCAGGTTGTGATGAGCGCCGCTTATGCCAACAGTAATGTTCTGCAAACCGTGGTGAATAATACCGGCACCATTCAGGCGCAAACGCTGAGCAATAAGTCAGGTAAAATTATCCTGAGCGGTGGGCAACAGGGCGTGGTCAACCTCGATGGCATTCTTGATGCCAGCACCGCCGATCAGGGTGACGGCGGCAGTATCGATACCACAGGTCAGTTGGTCAATGTGAGTGCGAGTACCATTGTGGATACCCGTGGTATTGGTGGTCAAACGGGGACATGGAGTGTGGCGTCTGAGCAGCTTAACGTTAATGACAGCACCAGCAGTAATAAAGTCTCTGCACGCACAGTGACCAATAACCTGCGTACCAGCAATATCGAACTCATCAGTAATAACAGCGACTTAACGGTAGGAAACGATATTACATGGAGCAGTGCCAATCAGCTATTGCTGGCAGCGCAAGATAACATCGTGCTGAACGCCAACCTGAAAGCCAGCGGCAAAAATGCGGGTGTTGCGTTGATTGAGGGCGGCGACTATCAACTGGCAAAAGGTAAAAGCATCACGCTTTCAGGTCAGGGCGCGCGCTTTAGTAATAATGGTCAGAGTTATACCGTGATCCAGAATTTATCCCAGTTGCAGGCGATGGAAAACGATCTGGCGGGTAACTATGTACTGGGTAATACCATTGATGCCAGTGCAACAGCACAGGGTGTGGGATTCAGGCCGATTGGTGGTGATTTTACTGATGGTCAGCCTAATGATTTTAGTGGCATATTTTCAGGTCTCGGGCAGACCATCAATCAACTCACCATAACCCAGGGGCGAGCCTATTATGGGTATGCTCTCCCTTATAGATATACCGGCTTATTTAGCACCTCGAGGGGCGAGATTCGTAATATTGGGCTGATTGATGCCAAAGTCAGTCCCGGCGGTATCATTGCCGGTATGATTGAGGGATCAACATCTCATAACGATTACGGCAACATATATCCAACAGACTTTATTGGTGGGCTTGTCGGTCAGCAAATTGGAGGTAGTATCCATGATGTCTATGCTGAGAATATAAATGTCAATAATCACGTTGACAATGTTTTTCGTATTACTCGCGCAGGCGGGTTGGTGGGAGATTCTCGTTATACTGATATCAGCAATGCTTATGTAACAGGAGTTGTAAAAGCAGACGATCATACTGCGGGTGGTCTGATTGGTATTTTCGAAAATGGGCGGATTGATAATGCCTATGCAAATGTCGATGTCAGTGCGAAGGGTAACGTCGGCGGTTTGGTTGGACTAGCCGTAGGAACAATTACCAATTCTTACGCGACAGGAAATGTTGTCGGAACAGGTAGCGCTTCTATAGGAGGGTTGATTGGTCATGGTGCCGGTATGTTTAGCAATGTTTACTCTACAGGGAATGTTTACGCCACAGGGAATGGGAATGATGCAAGTTACTCTGTAGGTGGACTGATCGGTTCCGTTGGTGTTTCGTCTTTCTTCGGCCCAACAGTGCTCAGTGACAGTTATGCCACGGGTAAGGTTAGCGGGCAATGGATCGTCGGTGGGTTGGTGGGTTCTGCCTACGGGGTACTCGATCATGACCCGAATGGCACATTAACCATCAGTAAATCTTATGCTACAGGGGATGTTACTGCCACAGACCATGGAATTGTTGGCGGCCTGGTGGGTATGCTTAGTTATTCAGATATTAGAGATTCTTATGCAACGGGTAATGTGACAGGAGAAAGTTATGTCGGAGGGCTCGTAGGGCACGTTGAAAAATCAACGATCAGTAACTCTTATGCTCGGGGAAATGTGGTGGGTGAGACGGGCACCAATGGTCTATGGCCACTCGGGCAGTACAGTATCACAGGTTCACTGGTTGGCTATCTTGACTCTGCGGAAAGTGTTGTCAACTCCTATGGCTACGGCACAGTGAATGGCAGCATGTGTTCCTATCCCATTTTGTTCTGCGGCGTGTAATACCTGAATATAGCCTGGCGCAAGTCAGGCTTTTTACTGCCCATTTTTTGTAACAAGCCTCGAACAGATGTGATAACAACATGAAAAATAATCAAAGAAATTCCGTATCTTATTTTCGTTCATTGAACAATTTCGCATTACTCTCCCTGCTGCTTGGTTTCGACTGCGCACAGGCAGCACTGCCTGCCATACCTGACGCAGGCCAAAGTTTGCGTGAGATCGATACCAGCAGGCCGACTCTGGCACCTTCACTGGCCCCAGAACTGGCATTGCCATCGCCCCCCGAACCGGCTCCCGCAGAACCCACCAGCGGTGAGCAAGTCACGGTAATGGTGAACGCTTTTACTCTGAGTGGTAATTCACTATTTTCCAACGACATTTTGTTATCACAACTGCGGGAGTTAACTGGCCGTGCACTGACGTTGGCGCAACTTAATGAAGCGGCACTACGTATCACCACCTTTTACCAGCAGCACGGTTACGTGCTCAATCGCGCCTATCTGCCGGAACAAGAAGTTGAAAACGGTGTGGTAACAATCGCGATATTGGAAGCGCACTATGGCGATATCAAAACGGAGAATAGCTCGCACCTTGCTGATGCCACAATTAACCGTCTGCTCGGCAGACTCACGCCAGATGCACCGATTGAAACCGGTAAACTGCAACAGACTCTGTTGTTATTGAATGATACGCCCGGCGTTCAGGCGAGATCTGTTTTATTAACCAGCAATAAACCCGGTGCTGCCGATCTCTTGGTTGAGGCGAATCCCGCACCCTGGTTCAACGGCAGCATTGATCTGGATAACTTTGGTGGGAGTTATACCGGTAAAAATCGGTTGAGTGGTGATATCTCCATAAATAGCCCGTTGGGATTAGGGGATCAATTGCGTTTACGTGGACTGGCCAGTGATGAGCGGCAACACTATTACTTTCTGGCTTATGACGCCCCGGTGAATCGTTGGTTTACCCGACTGGGTGCTTCTTACTCCACCATGGATTATACGTTGGGCAAAGACTTCGCCGATCTGGATGCCCACGGTAATGCCCGCGTCGCTAGCGCCTATGTATCTCAACCTCTGTACAGAAGCCGTACTCTGACCATCGGCAGCCAGTTGCAATTTGATAACAAGCGGTTGCGAGATGATATTAATTTATTCGACAGTAAAAGCCATAAACGCAGTCAGTTGTGGACAGCCAGCCTCAACGCCAACAGCCAGGATGGCTTAGGCGGTGGCGGGTTGAATTATGTTTCTGTGAGCGTAAGTAACGGCAATCTGGATATTACCGATCCCACTACGGCACAAAATGACAGCAGAACGGCTCATACCGAGGGTAATTTCAGTAAATTCAATCTGTCTGCCTTGCGTTTGCAAGCGCTCAGTGAGCGTTGGAGTTTCTACACGCAACTCAGTAGCCAGTTGGCCTCGAAAAACCTTGATTCTTCTGAGAAATTCTCCCTGGGCGGCGTCAACGGTGTGCGGGCCTATACGTCAGGCGATACCAGCGGTGATCAGGGTTGGATGGTTAATTTTGAGTTACGATATGCGATCACACCCGCATGGCAATGGAAAACCTTTTATGACTACGGTGCGGTTAAAACCAATAAATCGCCGTGGACAACGGAAAAAAATCACCAGCAACGTAGTGCATTAGGAACAGGGGCGACCTGGTTTGGTGATAAACGTCAGGTTTCACTGCAACTCGCCTGGCGGGTCAATCATCCTGACGACGATACCAGCGAGCTGGATGGGCAGCCGCAAGTGTGGGTGCAGGCTTCACAAGGCTTTTAGCGGCTTGGTTTGAGGGAAAAAATTCACGCAGCATAATTAAAATAGCGTTTCCCCCCCAGAATGAAAATGGAGGATAATGCAGCGCTCAAGCGCCTTGTCGTTTGTAACCAAGGAAGGCTTCCTCATGCTCAGGAAAGATCTGTTTGGCTGGATAGGGATCGTGACGGGCAGCATAGCAATGGTGCGGTCGTTTAACTGCCTATATCCCGGCGTCATGAATGCTATTTCTCGGGTGTCTGTAAAGAACCATAAGGTGCTGCAATAATGGATTTATTAAAGTTCATCCTCCGTTTACCTTTTACGTTGATAAAAGGTCTGCTTCGCCTGCTGGCAATGCTTTTTCGCCTACTGGGGCGGCTTTGCAAGCCGGTGGTTGGCAACCTCAACTGGAGTGCACCAGCTTGGTGGGCCGCGGTTTCTGGTGGGGTGAAACGCGGCTTTCTGCACCTGGAAGGCGGGGTGGATAAATACCCAAAAGCCATCAGTCTGGCGCTGCTGGTGTTGCTATGCGCCGCCGGTGGGGCTTTCTACGGTTGGAACTGGTGGTTGAACCGGCCGCAACCGATTGAACCTGCACCTATGGTCTACCAGGAAACCAGCGTGCGGGTTTCCGATCCTGAGCCCATCAATTACTCCGTGCAGAAATCTGCGCCACAGCAAGTCAGCTTCACTTTTAAAAATTCGGTAGCACCGCTGATCGACGCCGGAAAAATAGTGGAGAAAGGGGTGAAAATCACCCCGGCAATCGAAGGGCAGTGGAAGTGGAACAACGCCTGGACATTGGTCTTTACGCCGAAGGATCCCTTACCGATGGGAACAAGTTACGAGGTTAATCTGGAGCCTTCCGTGTTGCTGGCTCCTCAGATTAAGCTCGCGAACACCCGCTATACCTTTAATGCCCCGGCATTTGACTATCAGCTTGGGCAGGCCGAGTACTATCAAGATCCGCAAGATCCCCAAAAGCGTAGCGCTATCTTTAACGTAAAATTCAATGCGCCAGTGGACGTAGCCAGCTTTGAAAAGCAGATCGCCTTAGGGTTGCTCGAAGCTAACGCCAAATCGGAAAAGAAACTCAATTTCTCACTGGTCTACGACGAGAAGAAACTTAATGCCTGGATCCACTCAGAGCCGCTGAAGGCGCTGGATCACGGTGGCAAAGTGCATCTTGTCCTGGGCCAGGGCATCAAGTCGGTTGTGCCCGCCAATACCATCGCGCAAACCAGGGATAACTGGGTATCAGTACCCACCCTTTATAGTCTCACGGTGAAAGAGGCCAGTGCCCAAGTGGTGGACAGCGAGGGTGCGAAGGGCCAACGTGCGCTGATTGTCGCTTTCAGCGATGCGGTGAAGGACAAAGATATTGGGCGAGCCGTCAAAGCCTGGTTACTGCCACAACATAATCCTAACGATCCAGACGCCAGCAAAGAGCCGGACGATTTCTACCACTGGGGGGATGTCGAGAGCGTTGAAAAGAGCGTTCTGGCACAGTCACCGGCGTTGACACTCTCGCTGAATGAGGCGGAAGAGGTTTATCAACCGCAGTTCAGCTTCAGGTTTGACGCACCGGCCCACCGCTTCATGCTGATAGAGATTACCAACCTGATGACCTCATCGGGCGGCTATAAAATGCCGGAAAAGGTCTATCGTATTGTAGAAGTGCCGGACTACCCCAAAACCTTGCAGTTTATGTCCCAAGGTTCGCTGCTTTCGGTGAATGGGGACAAGCAAATCAGCGTGGCGGCCCGTAACGTGCCCGGCCTGCGTCTGGATATCAAACGGGTGATACCGAGCCAACTGCAACATATTGTCTCGTTCAAAAGCAGTGAATACTCTTCGGCACAGTTCAACCGGCTCAATGATGAATACTTTACCGAACATTTTAATTATCAGACGATAATCAATAACGATAAGCCGGGCGAAGTGAGCTATCAGGGCATCGATCTCTCTCGCTATCTCTCCACCAGCCCGGATTCTCACCGCGGTGTGTTCCTGTTAACGCTGTCTGAATGGCAGCCGGAAAAGAAAAAAACGCAGACGGCAGAAGATGAAAGCGATCAGAGCGAACAGGAAGGGGATGATTCACCTGCCGTAGGGGATTCACGCTTCGTTGTCGTGACCGATCTGGGGATTATTGCCAAGCGTTCGCAGGATAAGACGCGCGATGTGTTTGTGCAATCGATCCACAGCGGTACGCCGGTCGGCAATGCCAAGGTTTCTGTGATCGCCAGGAATGGCGTAACGCTGCTCAGCCAGGTTACCGATGCCAATGGGCATGTTCGTTTCCCTGCGTTGGATGTGTATACCAATGAGCGCCAGCCGGTGATGTTCCTGGTAGAAAAAGAGGGCGATGTATCGTTCCTGCCAACCAGCAGCTACACCGATCGTGGGCTGGATTTCTCCCGCTTTGATATTCAAGGAGAAGAAACGCCGATCGATCCGCGAACCCTGAGCAGCTACCTGTTCTCTGACCGTGGTGTTTACCGGCCGGGGGATACCTTCAATATCGGTTTGATTACCCGTGCCGCAGACTGGGGTGTCGCCCTTGCAGGTGTACCGGTACGAGCGGAAATCCGCGATCCACGCGACAAACTGATGAGCACGGTGCCGTTAACCCTCGGCAGCAGTGGCTTTAATGAACTGAGTTACACCACGGACGAGAATGCGCCAACGGGCGAGTGGAACGTCTATCTGTATCTGATCGGCAAAAATAACGACACTTCCACCTTGCTCGGCCATACCGCGGTCAACGTGAAGGAGTTTGAGCCCGATCAGTTGAAGGTGAAGCTGGAATTGACGCCGAACCGTCAGCAAGGGTGGGTGAAACCGTCTGAATTGCAGGCGAACATTGATGTGCAGAACCTGTTCGGTACGCCAGCCCAGGATCGTCGTGTAACGTCGAAGTTGACGCTAAGACCAATGTATCCGAGCTTCGATCGGTTCCCGGATTATGCTTTCTATGAAAACCGCCAGAACAGCGATGGTTTTGAAACGGAGCTGGAAGACCGAACCACCAACGAACAGGGTGTGGCCAATATTCCGCTGGATCTGAAGTCCTATGCGGATGCCACTTATCAGTTGCAATTGCTGTCAGAGGCCTTCGTGGCTGGAGGTGGGCGTTCCGTTGCCGCCACGGCGCGGGTGCTGGTATCGCCGTATGACTATCTGATCGGCGTGAAAGCGGACGGTGATTTAGGTTATATCAATCGGGGCTCAGCCCGTCACTTGAATGTGATTGCCGTTGATCCTTCGCTGAAACAGATCGCGCTAGCCGATCTGAAACTGGCGCTGATCGAACAGAAATATATCTCCGTGCTGACCAGGCAAGACTCGGGTGTTTATAAATATCAGTCGAAGATGAAAGAAGTTCAGCTCTCGGAGCAGCCACTGGCGCTGACCGAGCAGGGCAACAGTCTGACCTTGGCGACGGAAACACCGGGCGACTTTGTGCTGGTGATTGAAGACGCGCAGGGCAAGGTGCTCAACCGTATCGCTTATAGCGTGGCGGGTAACGCCAACCTCAGCCGTTCGTTGGATCGTAATGCCGAACTGAAGCTGAAACTGAATCAGGCGGAATATCAGCCGGATGAAGAAGTGGAAGTGTCGATCAACGCGCCTTATACCGGCAGCGGTTTGATTACCATCGAAAAAGACCGCGTCTATGCCTGGCAATGGTTCCACACCGATACCACCAGTTCGGTGCAGAAAATCCGTGTTCCGGCTGAAATGGAAGGCAACGGTTATATCAACGTGCAGTTTGTACGTGATGTGAACTCCAGCGAAATCTTTATGAGCCCGCTGAGCTATGGCGTGATGCCGTTTAAAATCAGCACCAAAGCCCGTCAAAACAGCCTGGAAGTACTGGCACCAACGGTAATCAAACCGGGCGAAAATCTGACGATGACGGTGAAAACCGACGGCCCGCAGCAGGTGGCACTGTTTGCCGTGGACGAAGGGATTTTGCAGGTGGCACGTTATCGTCTGAAAGATCCGTTGGAGTACTTCTTCCGTAAGCGGGAACTGAGTGTTGAAAGCTCACAGATCCTCGATTTGATCCTGCCGGAATTCAGCAAGCTGATGGCGCTTTCGGCGGCACCGGGGGGGGACGCAGGGGAAGGGCTGGATCTTAACCTGAACCCGTTTAAGCGCAAGCGTGACAAGCCGGTGGCGTACTGGTCTGGCATTACCGAAGTGAATGGTGAGAAGCAGTTTGATTATCCGGTGCCGGATTACTTCAATGGCAAAATCCGCGTGATGGCGATATCGGTCACGCCAGACAAAATCGGCAAGGCACAAACTTCTGCGACGGTACGTGACAACTTCATCATGACGCCAAACGTGCCTTCTATGGTGGCGCCGGGTGATGAGTTCGATGTCAGCGTTGGGGTGAGCAATAACCTCGAAGGGCCGAACGGTAAACCTGTGGCGATTAGCGTGCATTTGACGCCACCACCGCAGTTGGAACTGGTGGGTAATGCAGAGCAAAGTCTGTCGTTGGCAGAAAAACGTGAAGGCGTAATCAACTTCCGCCTGCGCGCCAAGGCGGTACTGGGTGATGCACCGCTGACGTTTGATGCGCGCTATGGCGACAAAACCAGCCGCCGCACCATCAGCACCTCGGTACGCCCGGCGATGCCTTATCGTACGCAGTCGGTGATGGGGCGGATGAGCGGCGGTAGCCAGAATATTGATCATCTACGGCAGATGTTCGACGCCTATGCGCAGCGCAATGCGGCGGTATCCCATTCGCCATTGGTGCTGACCCGCGGTTTGGCCCAGTACCTGGCGGATTATCCGTATTACTGTTCTGAACAGATCGTCAGCCGATCTATCCCGCTGATCATGCAAAGTCAGCACCCAGAAATGAAAAGCAGCCTGAGCCAGACCGAAGTCAGCCAACAGTTGAAAAACCTGCTTGGCGTGCTGCGGTCCCGCCAGAATGACAGCGGTGCCATTGGTGCCTGGCGTTCATCGCCGGATGCCGATCCGTTTGTCACACCTTATGTGGTGCAATATCTGTTGGAAGCCAAAGCGGCAGGTTATTCGCTGCCGGAAGGGATGTTGGATGAAGCCAATGGCGCGCTGCGTGAGCTGGCGGCCAGCGGCTATGACGATCTTTATCATCTGCGTCTGCGTACCTGGGCGGTCTACCTGCTGACTTTGCAGGGAGAGATCACCACTAATTCGCTGGCCTCGGTGCAAGATACGCTGTGCAAGCTGTATCCAGATAGCTGGCAGACGGATCTGAGCGCGCTGTATCTGGCGTCGTCATATCGTCTGTTGAAAATGGACGATGTTGCCAATAGCCTGCTGCAACCCAGTTGGCAGCAATTGAGCAAAGCCTATGACAAGGGCTGGTGGACGCAGAATTACTTTGATCCATTGGTGCAGGACGCGACGCGCTTGTACCTGATTACCCGTCACTTCCCGGAGAAAGTCGCTTCCATACCTCCTCAAGTGTTGGAGAACATAGTTAAGGCGCTGAAAGAAGAGCGCTATACCACGTACTCTTCGGCGATGAGTATTCTTGCACTGGAGAGTTATTCGGCACAGGTGGCAACGCAGGAGGCTTCTTCAACGGAGACGTTGACGATCAGCCAGATCGGCAAGCAGGACAAGGCTGATCCACAGGTTATTTCTACCTTGGCGGGGTTGTTTGCCAAAGGCCAGTTTACGGCTGATGCGCAAGCTATCCGCTTTGCCAATACCAGTGATGCACCCGCCTGGTATGTAGTCACGCAGGCCGGTTACGATCTTGCCGCGCCACAGAAAGCCATTGCTCGCGGTTTGGAAATCACCCGTGATTACACCGATGAGCAGGGCAAACCGGTTACTCAGGTGACGTTGGGACAGAAGATCAATGTCCATCTGAAGATCCGTGCGAACTCAAAAGAAGGGCAAAGCAACCTGGCGATTGTCGATCTGTTGCCGGGTGGGTTTGAGGTTGTACAGCAGACGGCACCAGAGCCAGAACCGACAAGTGAGGGCGGTGAAGGCAGCGAGAATACGGATAGCGGTTGGCAGTCTCCATTGGCCGCGTCTGGTTCTACCTGGGCTCCTGATTATAGTGACATTCGCGAAGATCGGGTGATCATCTATGGCAGTGCCAGCACCGACGTGCAGGAGTTTATCTACCAGATTAAAGCCACTAACACCGGTAGCTTTGTGATCCCTCCAGCTTATGGTGAAGCCATGTACGATCGTGAAGTGCAGGCGATGTCTGTCAGTAGCGGTAAACTGGTGGTGGTACCGGCGGAAAGTAAATAAGCCACAGCCGATGCCCCGCGGTTTGAACGCTGCGGGGCTCGTGTGTGTATTGAGAATCAATGAAAATCCTCCCTGTTTCCCCTGCGGCGGCTAAACGCTGGTTGCAGAATATCTTGATGGCGCTATTTCTGCTGGCTCTGGGGATCCTTGGGGCGCGACTGTGGCCTCATCCACCACTTTATCAGGGAGTTCCTTTCTCTTCGGTTTACTACGATCGCCATGGAACACTGATGCGAATCTCCTTGGCTAATGACGATCGTTACCGCCTATGGACGCCATTGGAAAAGATCTCCCCACTGGCGGTACAGGGTATTTTGCTGCATGAAGATCTCTGGTTCTATTACAACCCTGGTTTTAACCCTGTCAGTCTACTGCGGGGATTTTGGCGCAGCTATGTGGCCGGTGGCAAAATGCAGGGCGGTTCGACCATCACCATGCAACTGGCGCGGATGCATTGGCACCTGAACACCCGTACGCCAGGCGGCAAATTGATGCAGGTAGTGCGAGCCGTTCAACTGGAACTCAGCTACTCCAAGCACGATATCCTGGAAGCCTATCTGAATTACGCCCCCTACGGCCGCAATATTGAAAGCATTGGGGCTGCCAGCCTGATTTACTTTGCTAAAGCACCGCAGGATCTGACGCTGCCGGAAGCGTTGACGCTCTCGGTTTTACCGCAGTCGCCAAGTTACCGAATTGATCCTAAAACCGGGGTATTGGGAGATGCGTTAACGCAGGCACGCAACCGCCTGTTCCAGCGCTGGCAGGGTGCTTATACCACTGACAGCAGCCAAAAAGCCTTATTCCAACTGCCGCTTGCACTTCGCCAGCCGGAGCAGATGCCCTATATTGCTCCGCATTTTATCGAGCAACTGCGCCAGCAAACTCAGCGGCTGGTGCAGCACGATACCCGCGTTGACACCACGCTGGATGCGGGGCTGCAGCGGTTGATCGAAAAACAGGTTAACGCCTTTATTGTCCGCAACCAGAGCCGGGGAATACATAATGCCGCGGTGCTGCTGGTCGATAGCCGCGATATGGGTATCCGTGCGCTGGTTGGATCTGCCGATTATTACAACCGTGAAATCCAGGGCCAGGTCAATGGCACCAATGCCAAGCGTTCCCCTGGCTCCACGCTCAAACCTTTTATTTATGCCTTGGGGATGGAACAGGGCGTGCTGCATCCGATGACTATCTTGAAGGATGTCCCCTCATCCTTTGGGGCCTACGCGCCAGAGAATTTTGACCGCCGCTTCCTGGGGCCGGTGACGGCGACAGATGCGCTGAATTTCAGCCGTAATATTCCAGCGGTGTATGTGGCATCGCAACTGCGCCAGCCGACGTTCTATCAGTTTCTAAACCTGTCCGGCATCGCCAACATGGCGAGTGAAAACCATTATGGGCTCTCGCTGGTATTGGGGGGAGGCGAGGTGACGGCACAGGAATTGGCGAAGCTGTATGCGTTATTGGCTAACCGGGGCGTGCTACGCCCATTACGCATGCAAAAAAGTGACGTTTATCCCCAGCCAATACGCTTACTTAGTGAAGAAGCCAGCTTTGTTACGCTGGATATGTTGCGCCAGCATCGGCGACCCGGTGACACGCTGGCACAACGCTCAGCTTCTCTGCCGGTCTATTGGAAAACCGGGACTTCCTGGGGATTCCGCGATGCCTGGAGCGTGGGTATTTTCGGACCCTACGTATTGGTAGTGTGGGAGGGAAATTTCGACAGCAAAGGCAACAACGTTTTTGTCGGCGCTGACGCGGCGGCACCGTTGTTCTTCAATATCATCGACAGTATTAATGCCAGCTATCCGATGTTGCAGGAACCGAGGCATCCCTTCCCGAAACAGCTTAAACGGGTGGATATCTGTCTGGCCAGCGGCAATCTACCTACTCAGTGGTGCCAGCAAAAAGGCAAAACCTGGTTTATTCCCGGCAAATCACCAATCAAGGTTGATACCGTCTATCGCCCGGTGGTGCTGGATATTCACAGCGGCGAAGTTGCCTGTCCGCCATATGACGAATCGCAAACTCGCTCCGAGGTATTTGAATTCTGGCCTTCCGATCTGGCAAACGTCTTCGCGCAGGCTGGGTTACCCAAACGGGCCCCTCCGGTGAACCATTGCAAGGATAACGCGGCGATTGTCAGCGGCAATCCACCGCGCATTACCTCACCGCTTAAAAATACCACCTATACCTTGAGGCAATCGCAACAGGGGCGTGACAAAATCGCTTTCAACGCGGTGACGGATGCCGACAGCAAAACGGTGTACTGGTTTGTTGATGATATTTATCTTGGCAGCAGCGCCAGTAAAAAAGCCATCGATTGGCGACCCATCAATAACGGACAGTATCGGATCCGGGCGGTGGACGATCATGGGCGTGCCGACAGCCGCCTGATTATGATTGAACTGGTGAACTAAGGCGGCTAGAGGGATCAGGGGCAATGCACCGCTTCTTTTTGCTGTGAAATAGATGGCGGCGAACACCGCAAGCCGGTTCTCAGGCAAACGATCGCTGTGACCACACCGATGCTCGGCTAATAGCTTGATCGGTTCGTTGAAGGGGCTCAGCGCGGCAAATAGCGGATTCTCGGTCTAGGGTGCAATTTCTCGATCTCAATGAGATAACCGAGTCAGATCTCCCTGAGTGAGTAGATACAGGTTGTTGTCGTATTTCATATGCATTAATATTTCTTATGTATATATATGTTTTTATTTTAATTGAATAAAAATATTCACATCATCAATAAGGAAATGTGAGCATGGATGCGAGTGGCCTGCGGTTTACGTTGAGTGTGGGGAGCCTGCCACCTGAAACCTTCGTGGTATCGGGTTTTACGTTGCATGAGCAATTCTCCGCGCTCTTCACGCTTGAACTTGACGTTGCCAGTGCCAGCCCCACCGTGGAGTTTCGTTCAATTCTGGATAATACCGCCACACTGACCATTTGGCGTGAAACAGAAGTGCAGCGTACAGTAAATGGTATTGTCACCTCTGTCGAACAGGGGGATACCGGCCTTCATCAAACCCGCTACCGACTCAGTGTGCGCCCTGCGCTCTGGCGGGTCGGATTAGGGCGGAACTCACGTATTTTTCAGCAACAGGGTTTTCTCGATATTCTGGAAACCTTGATGAAAGAAAATAATATCAGCGACTATGCCCATGCTTTTCGTTACACGCATGCTGTTCGGGAGTTTTGTGTTCAATATAATGAAAGCGACCTCGATTTCATTAATCGACTGGCCGCAGAAGAAGGTGTTTATTATTTCTTTGAACATGGAAATGACAAGCATACGCTGGTCTTTTCGGATACTTGCGATGCACTGCACAATGGGCCGACACTCCCCTATTATCCGAATAAGCAACAAACCTCATTCGATGAACTCTGTATAACCACGTTCAAGCGCCGGGAAAGTCTGCGCCCTTCGGACGTGTTGCTGAAAGATTACACCTTTAAAAATCCCCTTTGGGGTGCAGAATATCGCGACTATGCCCGCGACCTTGAGCACCAGTCCGGCCAGTATCTCCATTATGATTATCCAGGGCGCTATAAATCCGAACCCGGTGAATCCTTTGCCCGCTGGCGCATTCAGGCACTGCGTAATGATGCCCATCAGGGCGAAGGAACCAGCAATTGTCCCGTCCTGCAACCTGGAGTCCGTTTTACGCTGGAAAACCATCCGCTAGATACGTTGAATACGCGTTGGCAAATCACCCAGGCTATCCACACCGGGCAACAACCTCAGGCGCTGGAAACTGAATCGGGAGGACAAGGTACAACCGTAACAAGCCAGTTTGCGTTTATTCCCAACGATCAGACCTGGCGCCCGCTTTCACTGCCAAAACCGCGCATTGATGGTGCGCAGATTGCGATTGTCACAGGACCACCCTCTGAGGAAATCTTTTGTGATCCTTATGGCCGGGTCAAGGTGCGTTTTCTTTGGGATCGCTCAGGGAAAACAGATGACACCAGTTCCTGCTGGGTACGGGTATCGCATCCCTGGGCGGGGACAAAGTGGGGGATGTCAGCCATTCCACGCATTGGTCATGAAGTTATCGTGGAGTTTCTGAACGGAGACCCCGACCAGCCGGTGATTATCGGGCGCACCTATCATGCCAATAACCTGCCACCCGGTGACTTGCCCGCAACAAAAACCCAGATGACGATACGGTCAAAAACCCATAAAGGTGAAGGGTTCAACGAACTGCGTTTCGAGGATGAAAAAGATAAGGAAGAAATTTTCATCCATGCCCAGCGTAATAAACGCATTATTGTTTTAAATGATAAAGACGAACAGGTCGAGCATGATGAAAATCGCGCTATCGGCAATGATCAGCAGTTCAGCGTCGGGCGTGACAGGCGAAAAAACATCGCCCAGGATGAAATACTGAAAATTGGGCGAGACCGCAAAGAGCATATTGAACAGGATGTATTTGTTACCATTGGCCGTAATGAAGATCGCAAAGTATTAAGCCAGTTACGCGAAGAAATCACGGCCAGCCATGTTGTCACCATTGGTGAAAATGAAACCATTACCATCGAAGGTATCCAATCCATCGAAGCCAAAACGCAACTGAAAACGCTGACCAGGAACTACCTGTTACAGGGCACCGACAAAATACTGATCCGGGGTCCAAGCGGCAGTATCACATTTGATGCTGCAGGGATCACCATCAATGCGCCGCAAATCAATCTGCGTGGCAACGTTATTGTCTCTGGCCCGGCAGGAAATCAGGTAGAGGCGATTAAAGCCGCCATTCAGCAAGGTTCGCCGTTTGTCGAAGAATGCCCGTTGAAGAAGAAGGGATCACAGTGATGGTGGTGCAGCAACAATGGCAGGAACTGGCCTTACCCACGCCGGTTAATCTGTTCGTGCTGGCAGAAGCGACGCCGGATAACGGGTTGCTGGCACAGATGGAGTTTCATCAGGTAGCTCATCGCGCCCTTTGGCGGCTGGAGAACCAGCCAGAATTGGCGCAGTACGCCCCCTATCTGATTGATATGAAAGAGTGCCCGGCTTTTGAGCGCTGGTTCGGGCAGCAGGCTGGTGACCTGGCCTTTACCACCCTGAACAGCGGCTTAACTTTTGACCCCTTGTGGCAACATCTGCGTCGCTGCACCAAATTTGCGGATGCGCATGAAGATCGTTACTATTTTTTGCGTATCGGCAACGCGGCCATGCTTCACCTCTATCTTTCATCGATTACCGACCAGCCACAAAACGTCAGCAGACTGTTTGCCGAAGGCCGGGTTAACGGCTTGCTGTTTCAGCACCAGGCGACAGAACTGCTGATGTACTGCCACCCCCTGTTTAAACACGACACCTACGGCAAAGGTCAAGAAGAGGGCTGCCTGCTGTGGCATGACCTGATGTATGACCGGTTATCCAAGGGGGCAGTATGAACCTGTTTGGCACGGTCGATTTGACAGCGGTGGCCAGAGCCCAGCAGAAAGAGGCGGTCAGGCAACTGGTTTATTATCTGCAACGGCACTACGGCACAACGCTTCACCGCCTGCCCACTGACGTGGACACGCTGAAAGACTTTATTACGCAGACCCAGCACCAGGCCAACCAGCAGGGGTACGGTTCCGATGAGCTGTTTACTTTCTTTATTATCAGCAGCTTTTTGTTGGGTTCCGGTTGGCTACAAGACCCCGTATTTACGCCGTTGATCACCTTGCTGACGGACAGCGGTATAGACAGTGATCTCACTTCACGCCTGCACCATTGCCAGCATCAGCGACAGCGGCTGGAGGCTGCCCTGCCTGCACTGCATGACAGCACTATCACCCTGCTAGAGTCACCGATGGATCGCCTCCCCCCCGAGACACTATCGAAACACTGGCAAGTGATGGCCCAATTACGGGGCGTGCCTGCAGACCAATCATTGCCTGAGCTGTATCGCTGTTATGAAACCGACTTCCGTCAGCTTGCCGGGTTGCCAGCCAAAAATACCGGAATAAAAACCCCCACGCCAGATACCCCCAAGCGCCTGCCACACAGTGGGATGCCACAGGAAGAGAGCCATGATTTCAGCAATGACCAGGCTCATGAACAGCGCCATCAGTTATTACTTCACTTGCATCTGGCATTGGGCTTTGGGCGTTACTACCGCACTAACCGATTGCATAAAGCCTTGCACCAGGCGCTCAACACCCCGGTGTCGGAGCGGTCGATGGCGTTGATCCAGTTTTTGCGTACGCACCAGCAACGCTTAAAGGAAAATACAGAGGAAAGGGAATAAGCCATGGCAGACATACCCAAGATGGGAACACCTTGCGCCACCTGTGTTGATGGATTGGCGATCCCCTTCGACGTCAAGCCCGATAATGCACCCCACCCGGTTGACGAGCGACTGGGCTTGTATAGCGATACAGTGACCACAGACTGGTTATTTGATAACCAATGGATCACGCCTGCAAGAAAAGAGCAGCATGCGCGAAATGCCTTTCTACTGAAGGTGCTGGAACAGTTTGGTAACACCTATGGCGCAGAAAAACTGGCGGAAATGCGTGCTTTTCTCTACACGGAAGACTACCGGTTTGTCTGCCTGGATGATGAATTGCTGATTGATGCCAATGTGCAGGCATCCCAGGTGCTGCGTGAGCTTAACAGCCAGTTTATCGATATCAGCACTCGCTCTACAGGGGGGAAAGATATTGGCGAGTATCATTTAAATGATAACTTTCTGTTTGCGGATAACCGGATATTCTACGCCACCTGTACGCGGGCACGCATGGAAATGAATGACCCGAGTCCGCTTGTTGTGGATTGGTCTATCTCCGGGCACTTTGATATCACTGCAGCAGTGCAGGCGCTGAAACGGCGTTATGAAGCCGCCCAAGCTTCCAGTAAGCGCTGGACGCGATTCTGGGGCGGGGTGGAAGCCGCGTTGGCGATAGCCATGGTCATACCGCTTGTCGGTCAGTTTTCTGCTGCTGCGCGTGGCACCATTGCGGCGGTCAGAGGGGCGAAGTACGCATTTTATGCTATCGAGACCGCGCTAACGGCCAATATGCTGGTCGATGGCAGCACCAAAGTGATCAATGGTGAGGGGCTTGATCTGGGCGAGGCACTGTTTAAACGAATAGGCGCATTAGCTGACCCCAAGGATGGTGTGCAGCGTGGTGCGCAGGCATTTATGGTTGTCAATCTGCTGATGCTGGCTCCGCTTGCCGGACAGACAGCCAAGTGGGCATTGCTCCGTTTCCCCGGCACCAGTCGAAGCATGGCGGCTTATGAAGTGGCCAGAGAAATTGAAAAAGCGGCAGCCCGTTATGCCCGCCAGGGGGAAGCGGTGGGGCTCACGGTGAACATCGTCAGAACGCCAGGGGGGATGGAGGCGGTCAGCAGTTCCATCAGCCGCATTGATACCCGGCTCACTCCGTCACTGGATACCCGCAACTGGTTTCATCAGATTGAATTTATCGGTGGGGTAGCGCACGTCAACTTGCGTGCTCCTACCCTGCAAAGCAATCTGGCACTGCTGATCCACACCAGCGGGAGTTCCTTCCGTGTCGCGGGTCGGGTCAGTAAAATGGTGGGAGACGTGGGGGAGGAAATTCTGACTCAGATGATAATGCGCGAGTATGGTGTGCCTGCAAAGAATATTCTGGGCTATAGCCGGGGTAAGCTCGGGTTGAACAATGCAAGCGGTCAGGGGCTGGACATTCTGGTGCGGGTGCCACCACCGCCCAGTTTGACCGTGCGCAATCCGGATCCGGCCAATCAGGCAGTACGCAATGGCATTGAAGGATCGCATGGCACTACCCCCACCACCGAGATGACGTTCCAACCGGATACCCTGCTGGTGATTGAGTTAAAAACGACTTTGGGTGGGCAGGTTACTCCGGGGTTAAGTAAAGCGACCCAACAACCGGGTGGAGAAAAGGATTTAAAACGTATCTTGAAATTGATTAATGATCGCAAAAGTGGATGGGACCCCAGTAAGATGCAAGCTTTTGATTCTGAATTTAACAATAAAAGACTGGCAATCCAAAGAGCCGTTGAAAACGAACGTATAGAATTTGTCCATGCACAGGTTTTCTTAAAGCGTGATGGTTCCATTAACACTACGGTGGGTAATAACAATGGAATACAGTGGAATAATTGGAAATAATTGTATTGAGATTTAACTGACAAAAGGAGCATTTCGAATGGCAACTGTAAAAAATAAAAGTAGGTTAGATAAGATTTTACCTAAAGTCTCTAGCTGGGCGAAAAGTGGCTCTCAACCAATTGATCCTCAATATAATTATATGGAGCTCTACCTAAACGGACAAGAAGAACTTTATATGGCTCTTGACCATTTATATAGCCTTGGCATGGACGAAGTAGGCAACAGTCTGTTGACCGCTGAACAGCACCCCAATACGTCATCTATAAATTATATGGAGCACGCTTTTTCCAGAATGATCTATTCTAACAGCATCGGTATTCTTCGTTTAAAAGGAAGAAAAAATACTATTAATATTGGATTGGACTCGGTTATGCGTAATGTACTAGGAGCTATAGCACTAGGCATGCCTGCACTTGCGAAAAAATCTCACCAAATTATTTTTACCGCTTTGGAACAAGGCTATGGTGTTGAGAATGGACATGAAAATTCTGGTCCTGAGACCTTACGTTATACCGCCATGGGACTCTCTATTATCCATGACTGGTTACAGTTGCCGCTTGATCTGGAGAAACTGAATTTACCTCGCGATCCAGCCTGGGGACCGCTGGTCAAATACTGGAATGATCCTGATCCCGTCAAACTACAGCCAATTCTGTACAGTGCTTGTGATACCCATATTGAACGCATTGCATTAACAGAACGCGAAGTGAATAGCGGTAATTTTGAGTTTGGTTCCGAATTTGAGGCGGTACATCCAACCGAAATTCTGGCGGTATTGCGTTTGCGGCAGATGCTGGATCTACCAAGCCCAGAATTAGATCATCCTTTGATGAATACTCCCTATGCGCAGATCACCGCAGTTCCGCGGCAAGTCACTCAGCCGGACAACCTACTGGAAGCTTTTCTAACCAAAGCGCGTGAAAGAGACCCGCAGGTGATGGCTGAGTGGGATCGGATTCAGGTTGATTAATTTCGGCATCTGCTAAGGGAGCTAGCATGGCAAAACCACTGATCGTACTGGGAGATAAAACTGACCACGGCGGTGTTGTTACGACTGCCTGCTCGGGATTTGAAAATGATGGAGCGATGGTCGCCTGTGAGGGGGATACCGTCGTATGTCCACAACACGGCGCAACGGTAATTGTCGGTCACGCACAAGGATTTAGTGTTAGTGGGAAAAATGTCGCTCGCGAAGGGGATCAAACCAGTTGTGGCGCGCGTTTGATAGCCAGCCGCCATAGCACCACTCATGCGGGATAATGGGAGGCACTGCGGCTAAACTGACAAGCATTAACGTAATTGCGTGGATTTTAAGTGATTCATTTGGTTGTGGAGATGCTTTTCGACGCCCCTCGAAATACCTCTATTCTCTCCAGCACCCAGGCATGGACCTCGCTATGTAACCAGCGGGAAATACGTTCCAGTTTGATGGGTTTGGGGAACTCAAAATTCGCTCAAAAAATAGGTTCACATGGGGATTGTCACAAATTCCATGTTGTATCCCTGCCTGAAATTAAAATATCTGATAATTTAACCCCATACGTAAGGTTATGGACAATCTATTCTCAGGGAGACAGAGGTGCGTCATTTCGAATTCAAAGACGATAAATCAAGCAAGTTTTGGCAAATCGAGCAGTCAGACAGTGATTTAAACCTGCGCTGGGGCAAGATTGGTACACAGGGGCAAAGCCAGACCAAGAATTTTGATAATGAAGCCAAAGCCTTGGCCGCTATGACTAAACTGGTGAAGGAAAAAACCGGTAAAGGCTATGTCGAAATTGCCGTTGATGAAAACGCCACTATTGGTGCCACCGCGCCAAAACCGCCAGCCGAGCCAGCAGAAGAACCTCGCGCTGAGCCAATAAGCGCTACCCCAATAGAAAGCACGCCTCAGGTCTCTGCTGCCACTATACTTTCGCAATCCGTTGCCTCTTCAGACATCGCCAAACCTGCTGGCGAAACACCGCCGTGGTTAGCTAACGGTGAGCCAATCATCTTACCGAAAGATTTAAGCATTCAGGCATTGACCAACCGCGCTCATTCGGGTGAAAAGCCGGAGCTGAATGACAAACAGAGTTGGATCAAGCTTCGCAACGTTTTGTATAAAAACGACAGTATCCTGGCTGACTTTGACTCGACCTCTGCGGGATTACGCCAGACCTATATCGCAAGCTGGAAACGGTTGGCCGATCAACAGATGGACGGCTCCCTCGAGTCAGATGCGGTGTTGTTTGCCCTTGCGAGTAATGTCGGTGGTCACCGTTATAACGGTGAAGGAACGGTAGATATTACCGACTTTTTAGTTGCCAGAAAGGGATTACCGTATGCGATTGATGTGCTGTTACTGGCGCAGGGGATTTGCGTTGAAGCGAACTGGGATCGCGATGCGCAAAAGCAAAACTACTCCCTCAATGAAGATATCGAACAACCGCTAAGCAGTTCGTGGATGTGTCCCTATAGCTGTGCTGAGCTGCATTTCCGTAAGTTCCTGTCTTGTGCTGATGAAGCCGAATGGCAGATTTGCGTGGATAAATTGATCGCGGGCTTGCCGCAGCTGCATGTCAGCCGCCAGCCGTTGATTGCTTTGTTATTGCCTGAGCGCCCAGATATTGCGAACCGGTTAGCCAGTGAGTTGATCCAACAAGGGGTTAATGATGTCACGCCATGGCTACAGTTGGTCGTCACCGACGAGGCTATTCTGAAGTCGTTAGGCGGAATGAGCCGTTCTGCCTATCGACACGGAGTATTCCTTAATTGTGAATTTAGTATCGCCACGCTGATTGCTGAACGCGGTGTTAACGCGGTACCGATTCTGGCCTACCAACCGGAAATAACCCTTGCCGGTGATGCTTTGGCCTGTATTGGCACGCCAGCGGCGATTACCGCCCTGGCGCAGGTTTCCGGTCAGGGTAAAGCGTTTCTGTCCCGATTCATTGACGCCGCGCACCGCTGGCCGCTGGCATCGATCCCGGCGATTGCAGAGCTGTTGGCCTCTAACAACAAAGACAGCGGCATGCTGGGCGCTTGCTTAAGCAATCTGCTGCTGGCCAATCCGGAACAAGTGGCCCAGCTACTGCCCTGGATGAGCGGGGCCGCGCAAACACAGGCGCAAGATTTGATTACCCGCGTATCTGGCCCGGTTGAATTAGCCGATGAGGCCGATTTACCTCTCGTGCTGGTCAGCCCGCCTTGGCTACAGAAAAAGAAAAAACGAGAAGCGGCAGTCCTGGCACTTGAGCCACTGAATCTGGCACCGGTACTCGATTTAACCGATGAAGAGAAAAAACAGTGGTTAGCGCTGAATGGCTGGGAAGAAAAGCGCTATCAGGCTGCTGCAAAAAATATGAATACGCTGGCCAAGGAGCTGGGTTTCCAGATTTATCAATCAGGTAACAGGAAGAGCCAGAACGAAAATGCAGCCGTTGCCATCAGAAATCGGGATACGCAGGGCCTGATTGACGCCTGGAAGGCTCAGCTCGCGCAGGCCAGCTGGTCAAACTTTAGTATGCGCTTTACCTCGCTGTTGCCCGATGAGATGGCGCTGGCCTTATGGAACAGTTTGTCTGCACAACAATGCAGCGGTGAGGGGTATATACTGGTCAAATTTGGCGAAGCGGCGCTACCTGGTCTGATCAATGCGGTGCGCTCTCGCCCAACAGAACTGACCAATATCTGGGGCCACGTGGGTGCCAGCGAATTGGCCCCGCTTATCGCCCGTGCTTACCTCAAGCTGAAAACGCTGCGCAGTGAAGCCCAGCAGTGGTTGTGCAAGTATCCGCATCATAGCGCTATCGGCCTGATCCCTGCGGCATTAGGCAAGAAAGGGGAAGCCAAAGATTGCGCAACCTCGGGATTACGGATGCTGGCAACGCAGGGGCACGAAGCGTTGATTATGCAAACCGGTGAGGCTTACGGCAATCCAGGGGTGACCGACGCACTACGCGCTATGCTGGATGAAGATCCGCTCGATCGCTTCCCGAGTAAAATCAGCAAATCTCCTGACTTTTATCAACCCGCAGGCTGGCGTCGTCCGTTACTCAAGGCGAGTAAAAAAGCCTTACCGGACAGCGCGCTGGAACACTTGGGCACCATGCTGCGCTTCCCGGTCAGTGAGGGGCTGTATGAAGGGATCAGTCAGGTAAAACAGGCTTGTGATCCAGACTCACTGGCGGATTTTGCCTGGGATATGTTCTCAGCATGGTTATTTGCTGCGGCGCCCTCCAAAGAGGGCTGGGCATTTACGTCTCTGGGCCTGTTTGGTACCGATGACACGGCACGCAAGCTCACGCCGTTTATTCGCGCCTGGCCCGGGGAAGCTCAGCACCAGCGGGCGGTTAACGGCCTGGAAATGCTGAATCAGATCGGATCCGACGTGGCGCTGATGCTGCTGAACGGCATCGCGCAGAAGGTCAAATTTAAAGGCTTGCAGGACCGGGCTCGGGAAAAGATTGCGGCCATTGCCGAAGCCCGCGAGTTAACCATTGAGGAGTTGGAAGACCGTTTAGCGCCGGATTTAGGGTTGGATGAAAACGGCTCCCTGCGGTTGGATTTTGGCGATCGCCAGTTTACCGTCAGCTTCGATGAAACCCTCAAACCGTTCGTGCGTGATAGGGACGGCACTCGCCTGAAAGATCTGCCGAAACCGAAAAAGACCGACGATCAGGAATTGGCCAATGAGGCGGTGAACACCTTTAAACTGCTGAAAAAAGATGCGCGTACCGTGGCCGCTCAGCAAGTTGTGCGCCTGGAAATTGCCATGTGCCAGCGTCGCCGCTGGACTCCCGAGCTGTTCGATCTGTTTTTGGTTCGCCATCCGCTGGTACGCCACCTGGTGCAGCGCCTGGTCTGGGCGGTGTATCTGGTAGACGGCGAGTCAATGCGCGGCGGTAAGTTGGTGGATTGCTTCCGCGTTGCCGAAGACGGCAGCCTGACCACCGCAGAAGATGACGAATACACTTTGCCGCTGGGTGATAACGTGCGCATTGGTATTCCCCATGCGCTGGAGCTGCCTGAGCATCTGGCGGCAGGTTTCGGCCAACTGTTTGCCGATTATGAACTGTTGCAACCGTTCGTGCAGCTAGGCCGCGATACCTACAGCCTGACCGAACAAGAGCGGGAAAGCCGTGAGTTGCTGCGTTGGAAAGGGGCGGTGGTTCCCACAGGCCGTATTCTTGGTCTGGCTAACAAAGGCTGGCGCCGTGGTGATGCCCAGGACGCCGGTGCGATCCTGGACTTCATCAAGCCCATCGATCGCCAGTTAGGTTTTAGCCTGTCGTTTGACCCCTGCATTATCGTGGGCATGGTTGATGAATATCCTGAACAGACGCTGGAGACAGTGGTGATCGACGACGGCCAGTATTACTGGCAGCGAACCGAAGAACGCAAACCGTTCACCATTGTGGATGACATCGTCATAAGCGAACTGATCCGCGATATGGAAGTTCTGCGCGCTTAAGCTTGCCTTGATCCCGACGCATGTCGGGATCGTACTGCCTACCAAGAGAATCGATCCCTATGTCTGAACAACAAAAACTCCAGCGGCCACCAGCGGAAATTCAATACGCAGAACAACTTGCCCTATTGGCAGAGTTGGATAACCAACCGCGTCCGCCGGGCTGGGCACTTAGCCTGAATGCCGCCCGGCGCTTTATCCTGGGTGACGATAAATTAGGCATTGAGCGTAAAATTGTCGCCGATGTGGCCTCGATTGAGCGGATGCTGGTCACGCTGGCGACTGGCCGTGGCCTGATGTTGGTCGGCGAACCGGGTACCGCCAAATCGATGCTGTCTGAACTGCTGGCGACCGCCATCTCCGGCACTTCCAGCCTAACGATCCAGGGCGGGGCATCGATTACCGAAGATCAGATCAAATATTCATGGAACTACGCCATGCTGATCAATGAGGGACCCTCGCTGAAAGCGTTGGTACCAGCACCGCTTTATCAGGGCATGCGCGACGGTAAAATTGTGCGTTTTGAAGAGATCACTCGTGCGCCGCTGGAAGTACAGGACTGCCTGCTGGGTATGTTGTCCGATCGCGTGATGACCATCCCCGAGCTGAATGATGAACATAACCTGCTGTATGCGCAGGAAGGGTTCAACATTATCGGTACCGCCAACACCCGCGATCGCGGCGTGAACGAAATGAGTGCCGCCCTGAAGCGTCGCTTTGATTTTGAGACCGTATTTCCGATTATGGATTTCCAACAGGAGCTGGAATTGGTGGCCACGGCGTCCAACCGGCTGTTGGAAAAGAGCGCCATTCCTCATGCCGTTCCCGTCGAGGTTCTGGAACTGCTGGTCACCACCTTCCGCGATCTGCGCGGCGGTGAAAAATCGACAGGTAAAGGTGGCGGTGATAGCGCCATGGACCGGTTGACCGCCGTGATGTCGACCGCCGAGGCGGTGAATGTGGCTCATGCGGTGGGCGTTCGGGCATGGTTTCTTGAACAGCGCAGCGGTGAGCCTGCGGACCTGGTGGAGTGCATCGCCGGAACGGTGGTCAAAGACAATGCGGACGATCGGGCAAAACTCAGGCGCTATTTTGAGCAAAAGGTCGCGAAAAAGTCCGGCAGCCATTGGCGGGCCTATTACCAGGCCAGACACCGTTTGCCTTAAAGGCGCTGCGTTATGAATAACTCATTCAGCCCAATGCCGGAAATTATCGGTATCCGCCATCATAGCCCGGCCTGTGCCCGGCTGGTGGCGGCAAGAATTAACACCCTGAAACCACGCTATGTGCTGATTGAAGGGCCGATGGACTTCAACTCCCGGCTCGATGAGCTGTTTTTGCCACATCAACTGCCGCTGGCTATCTACAGCTATGGTGTACCGCAACAGCGTGGGCAGGGCGTGCGCAGAGGTTCCTGGTCACCGTTTGCCGAGCATTCACCGGAGTGGCAGGCGCTGCAACAGGCCCGAGCGATCAAGGCGCAAATACGCTTTATGGATCTACCTGCCTGGCATTCCGCGTTTGCCGATATTGCCAACCGTTACGCCGATCTGGCCGATGCTGAACAGCAGCAACGGGCGGAGGATTTTGAACAGGCGCTAAGCCTGGAGTTAGGCATTCAGGGGCGCGATGCGCTTTGGGAGCGGCTCTTTGAAGACCAGTGTGATGTTCAGGAGCTGGAACAACGCCTAAGCCACTATTTCCAACGGCTGCGCGGAGAGGTTCCCGGTTCGCAGGGCAACCAGGAGCGTGAAGCCATGATGGCCCGCTGGATCCGCTGGGCCATGGATCAGCAGGACGGTACCGTTTTAGTGGTGTGCGGGGGTTATCACGCACCTGCCTTAATGAAGCTGTGGCAAAGTCTCCCCGGCGAGGAGCATGAACCGGAACTGCCATCTTTAAGCCACTGCTTTGCCGATCAACCCGGTGACGCGCAGTACACCACCGGCTCTTACTTAGTACCTTACAGCTATAAGCGGCTGGATGCTTTTACCGGCTACGCTTCGGGCATGCCGTCACCGGCGTTCCAACAGTGGGTGTGGGAATTTGGCTTAGAGCAGGCCGGGCTGTACGCTTTCCAGCGCATTCTGGAACGGTTGCGTCGGCTCCATCTACCGGCGTCTACCGCCGATATGGGCGCGGTTTATCTACGGGTTCAGGCTCTGTCGCGGCTGCGAGGCCATCAACTGCCATTACGCAATGACTGGCTGGATGCGATGGCCGGTTCGCTGGTTAAAGAAGCGATGGATGTGCCTCTGCCGTGGACCTATCGCGGCCCGTTGCGGCCGGGAACCGATCCGATCCTGGTGCAGATGATGGCGGTATTGGCTGGTGAGTCTCACGGTAAGCTGGCAGAAAATACGCCACGTCCGCCGCTGTTGATTTCACTGGAGTGCGAATTAGAGCAACTGGCGATAACCATACCATCAGAAATAAAGCTCGACCTGCTTAAACTTGAAGATCGCCAGCGCAGCAGAGCCTTGCATCAGCTAGCGCTGTTGGCTATTCCAGGCATCCATTGCCTAAAAGGCATTGGGCAGGCCATGTCGGGCGAAATGACAGAGCACTGGCAGCTTCGATCTCCGCTTGAACAGCTTGCCGCATTGATTGAAGCGGCTTCCTACGGCGCTACGCTGGCCGATGCGGCACTGGCTAAACTGGAAGAGGCATTGCTGGAGCTGCACGGTAGCCAGGGGATGGTGGTGGCGCTGGTTAAATTACTTAATCAGGCGGCGTTGGCCGGGCTGGCAGATTTCAGCACCCGCGTATTGGAACAGCTTACTGCGGCGGTGAGTCAGGAAGGGAGTTTTGAGGACTTGGGCTTCGCGCTGGAAACGGCCCATACGCTCTATCGCCACGGTGAAAGTGTAGGTATGCAGGGTTCTCCCATCCTGTTGACGGTGATCCAGATAACCTTCGACCGCGCGCTATGGTTATGTGAAAGCCATGGCAGCGTGAATCCCGCCGACAGTCATCGGCACATTGCGGCATTTCAGGCGATCCGCTTGGTAACGCGGGATCTGCTCGCGCTGCCTGATGTTGACCGCAATATGCTCTTCCCCGCATTGGAAGCCGATCGAGCGCTCACCGTCTGGCAAAGAAAATCCTCTGCCCCCGATGCCGATCCGCTAAGTCGTGGTGCGGCGTTGGGCGCACTAGTCAGCCTGAACGACGCCCATCCTGATACCGCATCTTTGATCGCACAACCGCTAGCGCTGCTGACCACCCTTGCAGCCAATAAAATGGGCGATGCGCTCAGCGGATTGATTGCGTTGGCGCGCCACCAGTTGATCCAGGATTTAACCTTTGTCGACGGCCTGAACCGGATGGTCACGGCACTGGACGACGAAGACTTCCTCCTGGCCTTACCCGCGATGCGCGGCGCGTTTTCATGGCTGCCACCGAGGGAGCGCGGTGAGTTTGCCCGCCAGATACTGGAACTTCATCAGGCGGGTCATTTACCGGCTTCGTCGTTAAATCGTGAAATTACCTCCGCAGCGCCGCAAGAGATTGCCGCTATGCAACAGGCAGAAAAGCGGGCGTTGGACATCCTTGGCCAATGGGGGCTGACATAATGGCGAAGCAACTATCACCCGAGTTACAGCGCTGGCGCTTGCTGTTAGGTGAAGCCGCTGAAGCCTCGTTGGGCGAATTAGACGCCCACTATCGCTCAGTCGATAGCGCTTTAGAATGGCTGTATGGCCGGGATCCGGAGCGTTTGGCCCGCGGTGAACGCGGAGCCAGCCTGGGCAGATCCAACCTGACCACGCCAGAGTGGATTAATGAAATTCATCAACTGTTCCCGAAAGAGGTGATCGAACGGTTGGAGGTCGATGCGGTTGAGCGTTACGGTATTGACGATGTGGTCACCAACCTTGAGGTGCTGGAACGTATTGAACCCTCCGAAGCGTTACTGAAGGCGGTGTTACATACCAAACACTTGATGAACCCGCAGGTGTTGGCCGCCGCACGCCGGCTAGTGGCGGAAGTGGTCCGCCGGATCATGGAACGCCTGGCCCGTGACGTGCGCCAGTCATTTTCCGGCAGCCGGGACCGACGCCGCCCCTCGCAGGTAAAGGTGGCGCGTAACTTTGATTTTAAACGCACCGTTGCTGATAACCTGCACCGCTGGAGCCCGCAGCACGGCAAGCTGTTTATTGAAACCCCGGCGTTTATGAGCCGGGTTAAACGCCATAGTGAACGTTGGGACATCATCCTGCTGGTAGACCAGAGTGGTTCTATGGTGGATTCGGTGATCCATGCAGCGGTAATGGCTGCCTGCCTGTGGAATTTACCGGGTATGCAAACCCGGCTGGTCGCTTTTGATACCGCCGTGGTGGATTTAACCGCAGACGTCAGCGATCCGGTTGAACTGCTGATGAAGGTTCAGTTAGGCGGCGGAACCGACATCGCCAAGGCGGTGGGTTATGCCCAGTCCTGTATCACCAATCCCCAGCGGACGATCGTGGTGGTGCTTAGCGATTTCTTTGAGGGCGGCAGTGAAAGCGAGCTGGTACGCCGGGTGCGGACCTGCATTCAGGCCGGGGCCAAAGTGCTGGGGTTGGCGGCGCTGGATCATCAGACCAACCCACAATATGATCGGGAAATGGCTAACCGACTGGTCGCGGTAGGTGCACAGATTGCAGCCATGACGCCTGGTGAACTGGCGGCCTGGCTGGCGGAAAAGGTACAAGGATGACGGCCATGCAAGCTAAACGTAGCGATCTACTCGAACTCACGCCGCAAGCGCTGATGGCGTTAAGCAATGCGGGCTTCGTCAAGCGCGCACAGAAAGAGGTCGCCGAAGGCAAGTTGCCAGAGCTGACTGAGCACGATGACGGCCGTATTGATGCCAAGTTCAGCGACGGTAACAAAGTCACTTTCCCTGCGGGGAAAACCCTGCGTGATGCGACCTGTAGCTGCCCGGCCAGCAGCATGTGCCGCCATCGGGTAATGCTGGTGTTGACCTATCAGGCGTTACATGTCACGGCGGCGAGCCAAGAAGCTGGTAATGCCCAGCCGCAAGAACCTGCATCGGGCTGGTCACCGGCCAGATTTAGCCAGCAGCTTGCCGATATTCCGCTATCAGTGATTAACCGGGCTAAAAAGCAGGTTCAGGACGGCGTGGTGGTGCAATTGAGTAAAGGCAGCGGGGCGGAAGCAACGCCGTCTGCGCGTTTACCGATGTGTGACGTAAGGTTTTTCTCCCGCAGCAGCCTGGCCCATGCTCGCTGTGACTGTATTCAGGAGACGATTTGCGAACATATTGTGATGGCGGTGTGGGGCTTTGAACAGGCAGAGTTCAGCCAGCCAGATTTCCAGCAGCTAACTTTGCAAATCAGCTTACCCGACGGCGAACCGGCGCGGTCAAGCACCTTATTCGACCAGCCAGAGGTCGTGTTATTACAAGCGTCATTGGATAAATTGCTGCTAAAACTGTGGTCGGACGGCAGCAGCCAACCAGATACGGCCATCAAACCGCTGATGGCCGAGGTTAGCCGCTATGCGCAGCGGCTACAGTGGCGCTGGGTTAGCGAAAGCCTGGCCGATATTCAGCAGGCAATGGCCGATCAACACCATCGTTCAAGCCGCTATCATCCGGTCGATTTCCTAAAGCGGATCAGCGGGCTCTCCGCCCGATTGGTTGCGGCCAGATGCATGGACCAACAGGCACAGCAGCAGACCCTGCCACGGCTTCCGGCGGCAGAAATTCTCGGCCTGGGCGTCAAAGGTGAGACCCAACTGGAACATTTGAAATTGGTTTCACTCGGCGCGCGTTACTGGGCTGATGAACAGCAGGAAGGGGTGAGTTTGATCTACACCGACCCCGACTCCCAGTCGCTTATGGTAATTGAACGCCAGTGGCCTAAAAATAGCGATCCGCAAGGGGGGGCGACTCCGATAGGTAACCGGCGGGTGGCAGGTCATCCGGTAAAAAAATTAGCCGCCTGCCAGGTGATCACTCATGCTGCCAAGCGCCGGGCTAACGGGGCTTTAGACATTGCCAGTGGTAAGCAATATACCAGCGTGCTGCCGCTGTCTTCCCGTTCGTGGGAGCTGTTGGGGGAGCCGCTCAGACAGCCCAATGCCGCAGCGCTAAAACGTTATTTGCAGCAGGCAGTGCCTGATTTTGTGCGCCCTAAGCAACTGATTGAACATCTGCATATATTACCGATAACCGAGGTGACCGATTGGCGTTGGGACCCGGCTTTGCAGTGTTTACAGATTGATATGCAAAGCGGTGAAGCGACCGATGATGAGAGTGAACATTTGGTGACTGTGTCACTAAGCTATGATGCTGCGGCACCTCGAACCATCGAGGTGTTGGCCAGGGCAATGCTAACGCCAGAAACCCCGGCCCGGCTGATTTCAGGCAGCGTGAGGATCGAGTCTGGCAAATTGGTTATCGAGCCGTTGGCTGTAGCCAGTGACGTCCAGATTTGGTCACTGTGTGCCGATGAGGTGGAGCCATTCCCGATGGAGCGTCAGGTCGATCTGCAACAGTGCTCGGGCGTACAACAATCGTTGGCTGAAACCGAAACGCTACTGGCACAGTGGTTACAGCAAGGGGTTAGGCATCAGGGTGCGCGGATGGTTGAGCGGGTTGAAACCTTGGCCGAAGCACTGAATAGCTTTGGCCTGGCGCAGTTGTCCGGGTGGTTAAGCGAGCTACCCGCTCATATTCGCTCAAGTAACCACTCGGAATTAGTACAGCGGTTGATGATGATTTATCAAACGCTGCTCCTGGTGAAGGACCGGCGTAGCTGAGGCCCTCCATCAGCGCCCGGAACATTTCGCTGCTTCAATTGCTGAGTGGCGTTCGCCACTTTCTCATCCTTATCGTGTTGGTCGTTATCATTGTTGGTGTCGCGGTTGCACAGTAATCAACAGAAAAGAATCAGGAAGGGAGTTTAGAATGACAGGCGATGATCCGCTGATTTTCTGGACAGCAAAGTACCCGAGTTTTCTTTTACCGATAATGACGGTGTCGCGATTAGCCGCTTGCGGTAATACGCTGGAAAAAAGGGAGAAAATCCTGAACTGCTTTCATCGTTTTCGGCAAGAGTTTGGCAGTCATTTGCGCTTTCATCGTCATGAATTTAAGGGCATGTTGAAATACAGTGATGAAAATATTGCCAAGGTAGAGAAAAGTATTCTGACTAAAGGGATCTATGATTACGGCGGTTGGTATATCAGTGATGCCCATAGTGCTGATGAAGCACCTAACTATCTGATGCACTATCTGGATTCAGGGGATGATAATGAAAATGCAAACTCCTATTTAAGCTTGCTGGGTTTGGTTCCATAGTCTCAACCTGAACTATCCATAGAAATATGTAATTGAGGAATCATGACAGAAGACACCAAACGCGGCAGCGCATTAGTCAGCGCCTTAAAATCTGATGTGGTAGTCGAGCTGGGCAAGGAATACGCAGAGCTTGGCATTGACTCTTTGATTGAATCAAAGACGTTTGAATCTATCCCTTTTGTTAGCACTGTGGTCGGGCTATACAAAGCCGCCAGTTCTGTCAGGGATCAGCTATTTACTGAAAAGGTTATTCGTTTCCTCACTCACTTCTCAGACCTGTCCGACGCTGAACGGATTAATATGACCGAACTGTTGAATGAAGACGATAAGTTCGCTGGCAAGGCTGGCGCAAGACTGATTGAAATCATCGACCGGATGGAAAGTGAAAACAAGCCTGAAGTTGCGGCAGAGTTCCTCAAGGCATTCGCGCGGGAAGAGATAGATTTTAATGTTCTTCGGCGTTTGCTGGTTTCTCTTGAACGTATTCCCTCATTTGATATCAGAGAACTGGCGGCATTTGCTGCCATCGGCCCTGACCAACCAGTGGAAATGGATGAGGCTTTTTTGGACGGTCTCGTTAACGCCGGATTGGGAAAGAGCAACGGGGCATGGAAAAGCGTAATTGTCCCTACGGAGTTATGTATGGCCTTTGTGCACGCTGGGAAGTTATAAGCAACCTAGCTTTTTCTCATGCCAGCAGAGGATTCGCGTACTGGCCTGCCTGCTAATCGTCGCAACGCAATATCAGGAAAGTCCGCTTATGGCGCAGGCTGTGTGGAAACCCGGACCAAAAACTGAAGTGCGTACGTCTGTGCAAAATCTGAAGTTGAACGACTGGTTAGTAGAGTCGAATTTTACGTATGAGCGCGGTTTTCAGCTCTGTTTTGGCAACTTATGCGATCAAAAACGTTTTCACACAGTCTGAGCGAGGAGCGGAAGTTCACAGTTTTTCTCACAGCCTGATGGAAGCATTACTAGCATTGTTTATTAATCAACGGTGAGCAGACCACTTTGTTGAGTTGACATTTTCCCTTCTAGGGGGAAGGTTTTATGACAAGTGTATTGTTGCAGCAATTCTCAGTGAGGAGTAGGTCAGTGGTGCTGACCAAATCAACGAAGATTCAGTGTAAGGATATGATAAGCAATAAGCATGTAAATCTAGGGGGTAGATCAACATCCACGAAGATTCTAAGAGTATTTTATATGTCAATAGGCTATATACTTAAAATCGCTAGTGGATGGGAAGAGTCTCCGTGCTGAGAATGTCCCAATGATGCGAATCTAAAGTGATAAGGGATCTCATGGCAGTAGCTCCTCAAGTTTTTCCACACACAGCTATTTCTACGTGGAGTGGGTTTGTCTATCAGGGCAAGCTGGCGCTGTACCATTGTTTGAAGATGATGTCCTCAGATTATGAAGCGAACCGGGATTTGAAACTGCAGTTAGAAAGTCAGGATGATTTCGCGATTTTTCGTCACCAGCAATGCCTGTCAATGCATCAGGTCAAAGCGTACAAGGACACGCGCTTTTCAGCCTACAGTGATGGGATCACAACTCAACGGGATAATGCGAGACAACGGGGAACGCCACTCGCTTATTTTCATGTTGCTCGTGAAGTAACTAATATCCCGGCAACGTTTGAGGCTGACTATGTACCAGTGAGATTTTATACTTATCCCATTCCGCTTGACGTAGACGGGAATGTCACACAATCGTTTTGCCCGCTGAATCAAGTGGACATATTTATTCAAAATGAACTCTCCAGCCTGCTTGTTAATGTTGCAGGGCAACCCGCCTGGAAAAATTTTATTGTCGCGAATATTCAGAATACGCTTGAAGCGATAGTGAATTCGAAGGTCATTATTACTCACAGCAAGATACACGAGTCCGCACGTCATCAGGCCGCAATCGCAGCCAGCGAATTCATCGAATTTTCGGAGCTGTACGGTGTAATCGAAGCAGATGATTATGCTCCGTTTGAAAATGAGGCGTTCTTCCTTAGCCGTCTGCAGATTGATATTGGCACATATTATCAAGAGTTTTGTGAACGCCAAGACGGCCTTTCCCAAGCTGCATGTCAAAAGTTAGATGACTATCTGGCCGCTATCACTGCGCTGGATGCTGAAGGAATGAAGGCCTTCCTGCGAGCAACTATGCCGCATAAAAAAGGACGTTTTAATACACTTGGTGAATTTAAGGATCAGTCACTTGATCGTGATGCAATGCGGCTTGGGATGTTTACGATTTTCTGGAAACTAGTTCAGGCTGCATGTAATGAAGGCTCTGGTGTTGCATTCTCGTGGCTAAGTGACGGGATTTTCTACTATCCAACAGGCATCCACCATGCTGCAGAGCATCAGGAAAGTATCTGTCATGACATCATGCAACAGGCAATTAGCGAAGGTGTGGAGTGTTTATTTGAGTGCGGTGCACTTATCACCAGTGCCATAGGCAGACCTTCAATCTCAGATGTGCTCGTAGGTATTGACGCTACTGAGGGAGTGGATACCGCTGAACACGAATTACTGAGGGAAAACCGCATCGGGAATTATAAGAAGGTGGCCATGGTTTCTTTAATCAATGTACCTGAGAGTTTGAAAGATGCAGAACCTGATTAAGCAATTGTTGGAATCAGAAGGACTGACGCGTAAGCTTTCCACAGACTTGGCGTTATACGAATACAGTACACCGGGAAAGAAAAATTTCTGGTTAGTAGTCTTTGGTGAGCCGATAATTACACCTGAAATCCAAGCTGGGTGGTTGAATGAATGTAAAAAAGCAACATTCGATCCTGCGCTTGAGAAAAACATTAATTTATTGATTGTATGGAACACTGACAGCTCAAGTGTACTTTCTAGTAAAAGAGTTCATCATGCGGAAGAGGATAGTTACTTCTTCAAGAAACACGTACTTTCATATACCTCTGCAGAACTTGAAGCTTTATATCAGCAGGTTGATATTCAGGGACTCGCGGCAGTCTTTCGTGAATTGATTACTTCTCCTGGCACCTTTACCGAATATAAATCTCATTACCTACAAGGTGGATGGCAAAGCCTACTGTACAGGCTTGCAATAAAACTGCCTTTTATCGCAGTTAAGAGTTTCGGTAACTCTGATTTAGCTAGTCTTGAACGAAGTATTGATGAAAAGATTCAGCGTACGGATAACCCTGCTCTACTAACTACAATCGACTCAGTTATTGATTCTTTAGTTGATCAGATTGTATCACCGGATGTATTACCGGAAGATCTATTAGGCTTCATGGGTGATAAATTATCTGAGGCAGGCTATGAAATTGTTCGTTAAACGCCTAGAAGTACGTAATTTTAAAGTCTTTGAGAAACTAGAGTTAACTCTTGAAAGTGAACATCTCGTCGTTCTTGATGGTCCTAATGGTTTCGGTAAATCATCTTTTTTTGACGCTCTGGAACTGCTACTGACAGGAAAAATCCGGCGCTATATTGAACTAGAAGAGCTTACAGTAGATCGACGCAGCTTGAAAACGGGCTGCCCTTGGTTATTCAAACAAGCGAGAAATGATGATTGGCTTTCAATCCGTGCCGAGATCTTAGTTGATGGGACGAGTTGTTTTCTTGAGAGAGCGGCCAGCAAAGCCGCGCTAGATGAACATAAAGGCGTTACTGATTTAAGGCTCCCTCTTTATGAATTAGCCGATTTCAACGCGGAGCGAGGTGAAGCTATTTCACATGAAGAATCATATCTTTCCTCCTTACTCGGAGAGCAGTATCAACGTGATTTTGAATTGTTTCATTATGTTGAGCAAGAAGAAAATACTCGGTTGCTAAAACAAAAGGAAAAAGATAGACAGAGTCAGATTGCACACCTATTCGATATTGGCGACATTCAGGAAAAAATTAGTAACATTAACTTGGCATCAACAAAAATCGGTAAATTGTGTAATCCACAGAAATATGCCGAATTGAAACAAATTAAAGATAAATGGGAATTGGCTAAGGAACAGATGTTACCGACAGGTAGTTCGGTTGCATATGAAAGGATTATCACGATTACAGATCAACCATGGGATCGTGATGTTGTGGAGGTTAATGCACAGCAATTCGAACAGTGGTTATCTGCAGATGGAGAGTTATTCCGAATCCGACGTTTTAGTGAAAATTTCGAACAATATAAAAATCATTTATATAACAATGATTTGGTGAAAAAACTCCTCCCTAAACAGGAGTTACAACAGCGATTTTTGATGTATTATCGACCTCTTGAACAAAGGGACAAATGGCTGGGTGACGTTGCTTGTTTTGAATCTGCTTTGGCACTAAGTGACGCATTTAAAGACACAATAAAGGCCATTAGTGAAGATCGTTTGATGATCACTGCTCCGCTGGTCACGCTCCTCCCAGAAACCCTATCGCCGGAGGCGTTTCATCAACAGGTCGCCGGGCTCAAGTTGCAGTTAGCCAATTCAGATAAAGTTCAGGAATGTTATGCGGCTCTGCTACAGACACGTGAGCAAATGGTAAGTGCTTTCAGGGAGCATCAATCTCACTGCGATTTAACGAATATTTGCCCTACGTGTGGACATCCTTGGCCGACGGCTGATGCTCTGCTTGAAGGAATTGAAAACCAACGTATAACACTAGAAAGTTTAGCCGAGCAACAGAATGATCAATTCTCACAAGCATTAGCCAATTTCAGACGCAATTGGCAGGAGCGCATTGAAATTGTACTGCAGACATATCTGGCGCAAAAGAAAGAAAGTATTGAGCGTAAGCGCCAACTAACGAGCCTATCAGAAGAACAAATCCAGTGGTTAGAAAATTATCATAAACAACTACTAGCTGGGGGGATCAGTTTTCAGGATTTGCTTTGCGAGAATTTTGAACCTGTAATGCAACTCGCGATAGATGAACTCGAACGTCGGATTCGTGAAAGATTTAGACCAGTTGACGATAGCCGTATATATGATGATTTTGAGAGAATTTTTCGCGAAGTATTTAATAACGATTCTCTCGCGGTTAAATATGCTACCATCCCCAAAATTGAATTAAAAAAAGCTTATTTAGGACAGCGGCAATCCATTGCATCGTCTAAATATGTCTCAGAATGTGAGCAGGAGTATAATAAAGCAGAGCTACTAATTAAAAAGGCCGACAAACTGAAAGGGCATCTACAGAAAATCAAAAAAATTTATGAGGGCGAGAAAAGATTGTACCTTGAATCTATTGTTAAAGAGATTGAGATTCTATTTCATATCTATTCAGGCCGCCTTATGCAAAATTATCAGCAAGGGCTGGGTATCTTCATCGAAAATGATGGTAATACTATCGCTTTCAATGAAACACCTGGGCATGAGCATGATGCTGTCTTTTCCATAAGTTCGGGTCAACTTTCAGCATTGGTACTATCATTTACACTTGCCTTGAATCAGCGATACGCCAAACACTCTTTGTTGCTTGTAGATGACCCTGTTCAGACTCTGGACGAAATTAATGTAGCAGGCTTCGTAGAGTTACTACGAACTGAATTCCGAGATCGTCAGATAATTATGTCAACGCATGAGGACCGTATGTCGGCCTATTTTCGTTATAAATACAAAAAATTTGGTATGTCAGCAGGAAGGATCAACTTCATGGAAGCAGCATGTTCGGGTATTGATAGTAGATAAATGTAAAATGCCGCCTTCATAGAAGGCGGCGCTTCTTCAAGCTCGTCCCTGCAGATTAACACAGACTGTTCTAAGCAATGTCCGCTCTTGGCACAGGCTGTGTAAAAACTCGTTTTTACAGTATCTGGATACTATCCCCAGCCAGGAGCGCAAGAGTATTCCTCATGTTGACTGTATTCGTTATGATTTGTGTTCAGGGGCAGTTCGGAGCTTTTAAAGCCCGGTGTTGAGTGGTTATCAGGGGCTAAAACGGTTATACCCGCTAGTTGTATTGTTCTCGCAACTTAATAATCAATCTTTCAGTACCCCAGATTGAGAGCATCCTTTTCAGGTTATAGGCCAGTACATGCAGACTAATTTCTGTGCTGACATTTTTAAATCGTCGCATCAGAAAGTGCGTCGCACCCATCCACATTTTAATTGTCCCAAACGGATGCTCTACCGTTTGCTTTCGCAAGAAAGCTGTTTGTGGCAATGCATCAAGCCTGGCCTGCATGTCTTCCATTTCAGCTTCATGAATCCAGCGCCGTATACGTCTTGGATCGCGTTTTGATGTAGTACACCTGGAGCGCTGGCTGC
>NZ_QOVA01000016.1 GCF_003332275.1 Edaphovirga cremea
ATCGTCAATGCCGGGGCCAGCTTCCAGAACACCTGGTTTGCCGCCAGCAGTTCGCTGATCAAGGGCAGCGGCAGCGCCTGGGCGCTGGAGAACAACATCACCCGGCCCATGCTGATCGGCGACCTGAACGTGGCACCGACCGTGGGGATCATGACCGGTGAAAAGAGTACCGGCGGGTACGCCAGCCTGAGTGCCGGCAGCCAGAGCCTGGGCTCCATGACGGTGTCGCAATACCAGAACACCTCGGTCTCCGAGTTTTACCAGGCCAGCAACAGCACCTCATTTTACTACAGCCGGCAGTTTGGGCCCACGCGGCTGAGTTACAACTACAGCCGCTATAGCCGCAGCGAACTCCACCAGTTGCAAAGCTCGTGGAATGCGCGGGGCAACGGGGTATGGGCGGTGATTTCCGCCGGGGTGCAGAAGGGCGGGTATAACCAGAGCGACAACAACTACGGGGTGTTCCTCAACACCACCATCATGCTCAACAACAGTAACGCCACGCTCAACGCGGCCTACGAGAATGACAAGCTGCACACCGGCGGCAGTTACACCCGTGACTTTGAAGACAGTACCGGCACGACCTACGCCGGGGCGGACTTCAGTGAAGTGGGCCGCACCAATGCGTTCGGCCTGACCGGTCGGCGCAGCGGCACCCGCGGTGACGCCTCGGTGCGTGTCGGGGTAGACGACCGGGTGACCAACGGCAGTTTCAACTACAACGGCATGCTGGCTGCCAGCAAAGACGGCATTGCACTGGGGCGGACCAGCCTGAGTGGTGCGGCGCTGCTGGTCAAAACCCCGGATCTGGGTGACATGAAGTACGGCTTCAAGGTCGAGGGGTACCCGGTGGCGGGCGGCAGTACCTATGCGGTTCCGCTGGGCAGCTATCAGGACGTGGTGTTCGCCAGCGCCCAGTCGGTGGACGCCGGGACGGACATGAATATCCGCCTGCCGGCCAACGTGGTACGCGCCCATCCCGGGCAGGTGTACCCGGTGAACGCCGAGGTGGAGATGAACATTCTGTACAACGGTTTCCTGGTGGACGGCAGCGGGCATCCGATCAGCGGCACGGTGAAAGAGACGGGCGACACCGTCTATCCGAACGGGCTGTTCTCGGTGGCGTCATCGACGCTGCTCAGGCAGATCACCGTGGAGGGCACGCAGCGCTACCGCTGTGACCTGACCCTGCCGAAAGACAACCGCTACCAGTGCGTGGCGGGCTAGCGGGCCATGGACTACGCCGTATTTCACGGCACTTGGATTGTACGATAATTGAACAGACAGACTAAATGTGAGTAACCATATGAAACAGATGATGAACACTTTCCGTACCAAATTTAGCCGTATTCCTTTGGCTTTGGGGCTGCTGGCGGTAAGCGGGCTGGTGCAGGCCGACGGCCAGTTGATGGTGATGCCCGCGCGCAGCACGGTGGAAGGCAAGCAGAACCGCACGGTGCAGGTCAGTAATCTGGGAGACAAGCCGCTGTACCTGAAAATCGACCTGATGCTGGTTGAAAACCCCGGCCAGAGCCCGGAGCGCAAAAAGGCGATGGGTGAGGTTGCCCTGCCAGAGATGATGGTCAACCCGGCGAAACTGACGCTCGGCCCCGGCCAGAAGCGGGATATCAACCTGGTGGCGTTGAAGGTGCCCGCCCGGGAGACGGTATACCGGCTGTATATCGTACCGGTGTCGAGCATCAAGGTAGTGGATGACGGCAGCAAAGACAAAATCAAGGCACCGGTCAACTTTGGTATCGCGTATGGCGTGGTGGTGCACCACCAGCCGCCGACGACGTCGCAGATCCGCGGCTGGACGCACCAGTGTACGGCGGGCGGACTGCAACTGACGTCAACAGGGAATGTGCGCACGCCGTTCACCCAGTTGCAGGTGACGCCGGCGGGCAGTATGCCGTCCGATCAGAACGTGTATCCCGGTACGCCACTGGTGTTCCCGGCGAAAAGTGTGAAAGGAAATGCCGATGGCAAACCGTTTGACGTGCGTTGCCCGTAGGGTTGCAACCGGGATACTGCTGTGCGGCGCATAAGAGAAGCTAAAAAGGGATCAGCACCATGAGGGTATGGCAACAGATAATTGCGGCGGTTCTGCTACTGCCAGGCATTACTGCCAATGCAGTGGACTTGGGCAGTGTGGATGTCAGTATTTTGCTGACCAACCTGCCGCAAATTACGGTTGAGAAACCGGGCGGCGGCTGGTACGACACGCCGCTGGAGTTGATCAACGGTGAGGGCAGTGATGTCACCCGCTATAAGGCGCAGATAGAGGTGGATGTCAAAATCCGCAATGGCAGTGACTTCACCGTCTCGCTGGTTAACCCGATGAATTTGACCCATGAATCCAATAGCGCACTGATTTTCACCAATGAACTGGTGCAGTTTGGGAGCAGTGGTACTGCGCTGCAAACGCTGAGTTCCACCCCGCTGGATTTCAGCAATACGATCATCGGTGGGGGGATCTCCACAGGGCGTTACGTAATATCGGTGGGAGCCAACGAGCCTGCCGGCGGTTTCAGGAACGTCGTGGGTAATTACGTGGGTGAGCTGGTGCTGATGTTTGAGGCGAAGGTCTGACATGTTCTTCCTATTACCAGGGCTGATACGTCAGGCATATGAGACGATAGACACTGTAATTTCTACATTTATTACGAATGTAAAATATCAAGGAATGATGATGAAAATACGTTTTCCATCGCTTGCCTTTTTAGGGGCGCTTCTGCTGGGTAATAGTATTCAGCCCGCTTTGGCTGATACGTTCTACAGAACCGATCTCACGAACTGTTCAATCAGCGACATTGGTAATAATCAGTGGAAAGTCGCTTTTGATTTCCAACCTACACCGCGCTCAAGCGGGTCCGGCGTTGCGCCAAATTCGACCAACTATCTCGTCATAAAAATTCCGACTATTTCAAGCACGGGGTTGAGCACGTCAAATTTCGTGTGGAATCCGGTACCCATCACGGAGCTTAAAATGCCTACTGGGGTTGCTGTCCGTAATTCGCCGAGTAGTGGAACCCCCGGAATAACCCTTGCACAGCCTACGGGTAGTCTGATATTAACACCGAGCATTTCTGGAAGTGTGACATTTATTATCACGCCGACAACAGCGAATAATGCGTACCCGGCGGCAGTCGTCTCTACAACTGCCACAAGTACAGATGGTAACGCAAGTAACGGAAATTACTGGTTTATACCCAACCGAACGACGGGTGCCTGTACTATGAGCAGTGGTGACCCAGGAGGCACGATTCCTCCGATCACTGAGGTCATAACCCCAGATCCTGTGTTTAAAATGTCAACCGCGACGTGGGTACTTAATACAACGGATGTTGGAGATTTGCCAGATGTTACAGCTGCAGGTCCCGGTTATCTCGCCACGATTCAAAATATCAACAACAACAGCCTGTGCGTGAACTATGTGCTGGCTGGGGTGAAAAAATATACCTATGCGTTGAAGGTGAGCAATACCCCCAGCACGCAAGGAGGGCGCAGTTTGTTTATGATGCAAGGTCCTGATAGCAGTCAGTTATTCTATAATCTGAAGTTGAAGAGTTCTGTTGGTGCAGCAAATGACTATCAATTCCCTGCGTCTGAAACGCTCAACCATATTAACTTGCAACAAGGGAATGATATTGGGGATGGCCGCAGCCAGATGTGTTGGACACCGGAAATAAACCTGTTCAAGAACACCTCAACGAAAGAGGGCATGCATACTGGTACCCTGGATTTTATTATTACCCCTAAAGCATAAATTATATTATTTTAAAAGAATAATAATTCTTTCATTTATCGGCTCCAGGAGGGAACCGTGGCTAAGAAAAGAGTAGCAATTCAATGTCCATGTCTTTATACCCGCAAGGGGATTGAAGAAATCCTGCTTGATACGCAATTTTCAGCGAAGTGTAAAATTGTTGCCAGTATTAGCCACCTTGACCAGTATGAGAACCGATTAATAAAGTTAACTACTGTTGATATTATTATCGTGACGCTGAGTAGCACGGTTGACGATCCCGCGTCTACCTTACGCCTTTTCGGTGAGTTTTTACCCACTGCGCATCCTAATGCCCGGATATTATTGATTGCTGATATTATACCCACTGGGGTAATGGCTCGCTACTTATCGGATCTCAAAAATATTGGCGCCGTACTGGATACATCAAAATCACTGGATGTATTAGAAAATCAATTGGTTATCAATATTGGAAAATTTGCTGAGGTATATAAATTTGGCAAGGTAGCCGCACTCCCACTTTCCCTGCGGGAAACCATAGTATTGCGACGGCTTCTCGAGGGAGAAAAAACGGCGGGTATTGCCAAAGACCTACAGATTAGCCCCAAGACGGTCAGTAATTATAAGCGTTCAGCAATGGTAAAATTAAATATCAGATCGTTACAACCCCTTATAATTAACGAACGTAACAATGAATCATTAAATGATGAGGTAGAGCTGAGTAGTTCTGGAATAAATAACAAAAACCCGGTTTCCAAATATTTCCCTATATGGAAATGAGAAGAACCAAGGGAACAGTAACCAGTCAGGGTATTGTCAATTGACTGTGTTTTTATACTCTCGCGGAACTTTAGGTATTATTTGGAATACTTAAGGATTTACCTTTAAACTGCTTGCTTTTAATGGATTAAACAAACAGAGATATTATGAGAGTCTTACCTAAACTTCAACAGCTCCAGGTATTTCAGGCGGTCATTCTGCATGGAAGTATCCGCGCTGCAGCAAAAGCACTTGACCAGTCTCAACCAGGAATAACACGCAGCTTGCAGGAATTGGAGCAAACACTCGGCACGCCGTTGGTGATAAGAGGGGGCGGCGGCGTTATGCCTACTGAAGCGGGTATTATGTTTCATACGCGTATGGAGTTGGTGTTAAATGAGTTAAATCGTACCCTTGATGAAATTGAGCACCTCAATAACCTGACGTCAGGTACCGTTGGCGTGGGGCTGTCGTCGTTACCCATTTTAACCCTATTCTCTGCGGCTTTAGGGAAATTTAGGAAAATCCATCCAAACTCAAATGTTTTTACCATGGAAGGGCAAACCAATGTGCTATTGCCTTCCCTGCGCAGTGGTAAACTCGATTTTATAATAGGTACAGCCGTACCTTCTGAATATTTGAGTGGGCTGGTGCAAGAGCCTTTATTTAAAACCACATACAGGGTATACGCCCGCAAAGGCCACCCATTGTCCCGTTGCACCTCACTGAGCCAGTTACAGGACGCTGACTGGTATTTACCGGTAACGACAATGGGGCAGTACAATCCACTGGAGTTATTGCTTTTTAATTCTCCAAATAAAGCGGTAATGCGCGGTACTGGCACTGCGGCTCTGCAAATGGTTCTTCATGCTGATTTTTTGACCGTTGTGCCAAAAGCCATGGTCCGTGCGCATTTCCTCGCTCAAAATCTTTCTATTATTCCGGTGAATGAAACGCTTCCTGATGCAGAGTTCTCCTTGACCTACTCTTCAGAACGCCCCATAACGCAAGCGGCGAAAAGTTTGATGGATAGGTTTCGCTGGGAGAGCCAACATTATCCGTGGGATTGATGCAGGTTTTGCTTCGGTCTTAAATTAACCGGCTTGCTGAATACTCTGTACGCTATCGGGAAGGTAAGTGATGGTTTTGCATGGATGGGACGCAGGAAGAAACGGATGCCGGGTTGTCATGACCGGCATCCTGCGTGATCCCTTTACCAGCCGCCACCGCCACCACCACCCGATCCCCCTCCAGACGAACCACCACCTGATGAGCCCGAACCGCTGTGGCTGGAACCTGAGCTTGAACCCGAGCCCGAACTGCTGCTGGGGGTAGCCCTGGAAGATGAACAACAGGATTGGCTGAAGTGATGCACGCTGTTCCAGTCTGCATCGGCAAACACTTCCGACATGGCACCGGTGCTGATCAAGTATTGCGCAAAGGTATTTGCCCACGTCTGTCCCACGCCGAGCGCCAGTGCAACAGGCAGCATGCTTTCAAAATGGGAGACCAATTTATCTGGCGGATAAAGTGCCTGATAGCGGTGTTTTTCTGCCGCACCGAGATACAATTTCATCCCTTGTGCGATAGCCAGATCATTCAGGCCCCGTTGTGTGTAACGAGGTGCCAGCCAATAAAAAATCACGCACAGCAGAATGGCGACCAGCAGAGCACCCATGTAACCGGCGGGAAATTGCGTTATGGGCAAGAGTTCAAACATGAAAAGACCGCTGGCAAACGTCAGGAAAGGACCAAATATCAGCGATATAAACAGAGGAAAGCATCCCCAGCTGTTAACTGTTTTTCTCGGACTAAATAAAAACCTTAGCGGTACAGAAAGCAGGGTGATGCCCAAAAGCAGGAACAATAACGCGGGGAAAGTCACTATTGCGGCCCCAGAGCTGAATAATGCGCCAGAAATAACGGGGATCAGCAGCATGATGTATATTCCGCGTCGTACTGGCGTACCCCATTTACGGAATAATTGTGCACGCTGGTCTTCACAACGTTTCTCCAATAACTTGCGCGCATTTTGCATAGGCCGCTGATAGGCCAGGCTGAGATTAATGTTCATGCGATCGCCTGTAAACAGGGTACTCAGCAACTGTTTATCATCGGCATTTAACCGCTGGCCGTCATTGTCAGGTCGGCGTGATAGCCACTGTTCATCTACGGAATGACTCTTTGAAAACCACGAGCTTTTGCGTTTGCTCTCTTTTACCGTGATGCTGACACCGCGTTTGGCAACCAAATCCAGCAGATCGCTGCTGAAGGCCACGTCATCGTACTTACGCTGGGTGATATAGCGCAGATAACCCGGTGACACAGTGGCTGGCCGCGAATACAGCGGCACAATCGGTGGCATCTTCAGTCCGATGGCCGTTACATTTTTACGCCACCAAAGCAGGTAATAGCCGACGAGGAGGATCACCGGAATCCATAACGCGCAGGTTTTGGTGGTCGGTAATAGCAGATGCACGAGCGGTGACGCGGCTATGGGGGCGGGTGCGCTGGCAAGAATGGTCCGTGGCCAGGTATAGGCAACGGTCAGACCTTTACCTTCTCCGAGCGGTTGTAAGGTCTGCACACTGCCATCGGGCAGGATCTGGGCGTTTTGCTCTTTTGCACCTTGTACGCCAGTGTAGACATCAATGGAGCGCAGCCGGGTATCTCGGCCTTCTTTATTCAGGAAGGCGCTGGCTCCGGGCAATTCCAGATGAAAACTGGCCTTGCTGATTGAATAGGCCCAGTCATTCCCCGTCACATTCCAGTAAAGTTCATCCCATTCGGGGAATCGGCTGAAATGGTTGCTGACTTGATACTGGATCTCATAGTTATGGATGCCGGGTTGCAGTAAGTGGTCAGCACGACCAATGCGTACAGTGATCGTTTTTCCTGATTTATCCACGCTATACGGTTCTGCTACTCCGTTACGCAATACATTTTTGATCTGATAATCGACGCTGAAAATTTTGCCATCCTGCCGGTTCCAGGTTAACGGCAGCGTTCGGAAAATCCCTCTGCGTATTTGTTGGCCCAAAGACAGCACTTTGATGTTTTCACTCATCTCCATGCTGCCGTCCAGGTTAAAATGTGCCCGGGTATCGAAAGATACAATATGTTCATAAGCTCGCACGACGCGGGGAACCCTGGGCGATTTCTGTGGTGTTTCCCTGTTGGAAGCGCTGGCGACAGGTACACTTATCGCAATATCATGGGGCGTAGCCTGAACAGTCCCTGCCATCAACACCAGGCACACCCAGAAAACGCGCAATATCCCGCCGGAGACGTCTGCCATTGCTTTACTCCATCCGTGGTAACTTCGCATCCTCGGGATCCTCAAGCTCAAAAAAAGCATCCGTTTTAAACGTAAACAAATGGGCCAACAGTAAACTTGGGAAAGACTCCACCAGGATATTGAAATCGCGCACCGTGCTGTTGAAATAGCGACGCGCCATCTGTAGCTGTTCTTCTATTTCAGCCAGTGATTGTTGTAAAGACAGGAAATTCCCATTGGCTTTAAGTTCAGGATAGGCTTCTGCCAAGGCAAACACGCGACCGAGGACACCCGAATATTCCCGCTCATTCTCGGCAATCCGACAGGTATCACCTATCAGGTTGCTACGCTGGCGGGTAATTTCTTCCAGGAGATCTTTTTCGTGCTGGGCATAACGTTTGACCAGGCTCAGCAGATTGGGGGCCAGATCGTGACGGCGCTTGAGCTGCACCGCAATTCCACTCCAGGCTTCGTCTTTGAAACGGCGCAAGGAGATAAAGCGATTATAGGTCACCACTGCCCAGATAAGCACCACGGCACCGATGGCCAAAGCGGCATAAATTTCCATTTTTCAATCCATGTTTGACAGTAAAAGCATAATCCGTTGGTATGGATACTATCGCACACTGGTATGGCTGGTAAATCGTGAAAGTTTCCTGATAACAAGGAAACCGTACGCTGTGATGCCTCCAGTTCTGGCCGTTTCAGCTCGGTGAGTCAGTTGGTCTGACGCAAAGCAGGCAATTGAATAACCAGAGGAAGTCACAATTTTGTGCCACAGGCCATGCATATTTTCCGTATTTTGAGGGATAATTGAGGACGCAGGCTAAAAGGATGCCCATATAGAGAGGGGAAAGGACGATGACAAAGTCACAGGAAGCGAGATTGCATCAACTTATCGACCAGATCCGCTGCAACCCCACAATCTACCCCAAGAAGGCAATCGACTGGGAGTCAGTAGAGATGTGGCTGCGTAATGACGATGTTTCTATGGCCATATTCACGGCAGAAAAGATGATCACGACCATGAATAATCTGGCGGCGGGTATTCCTCCTCAATTGCAAACACTTCTTGACCAGATCTACAGCGATCTCACGACGTACCCCAATAAAACAGCGGATTGTGCCTCCATGCAGTCATGGCTGGACAATGGTGATTATGCCATGGCCATCTATGAGGCCAATTTGATTCTGCAGGCTATGAAGAACGTCCAGCTCGATATTCCTGCTGAACTGCAGTCGCGTCTGGATAGAATTAAAAGTGATACCACGTCGTACCCTAAAAAAAGTAAGGATTGGGGATCCCTCCAGACATGGCTGAATAATGGCAATTTCTACAGAGCCCTCTATCAGGCGAAAGCGATGATTAAAACCATGGATAATCTGGCGGCGGGTATTCCTCCTCAGTTGCAAACACTTCTGACCCAGATCCAAAACGCCAAGGTGTCGTACCCGAAAAAAAGCGCGGATTGCGATGCCCTGCGGACATGGTTGGAAAATGGGGATTATGATATGGCCAGCTATCAGGCCAAGGAGATCCTGTTGACCATAAAGAACGTTCAACGCGAAATGCCAACTGAACTCAAGATACTGTTGGAACAGGTTCGGCACAATTCTACGCCATACCCCAAAAAAACGGCAGACTGGGAATCAGTACAGACGTGGCTGAACAATGGTAATTTTACCATGGCGCTCTATAAGGCCAGGATTATGGTGACGGCAATGAAATACCTGACGTGAGGCTTGACCGGCACATCGGGTAAATATTTTGCGCCAAGCCTCGTGCAACGGTTTATACGGCGCTGCCGAACCCCGCGCGAACAGGCGCGGGGAAAACCTCCGTTATTCTGTCGCCGCTTCCAGGGTGAGAGTTTCATCACCTTGGGGTAACCACGGTTGGCACTGTCTTTCAACGTGACTTCTTGTACCTGCTTGAATTTCTATGCCGCAGGTACGTTTTCGAACACCATCTGAGTAAACAGGTTTACTCGCAGGAATGAGATATCCGTCGCTTTTGTGTTCTTGAACTTAACGTTTTCAAAGTTTAGCCCACGGTGGAAAGCATCACGGCCAAAGGCAAAACCGTAAGTACTCTCCATCTCGGCAACGGTCATGCCGTCAACCATGATGCTGTTTTTCTTGGCAGTACCGTTAATCATCATGCTCTTCACCGTAACATCCCGGAACTGCGCTCATACGCAGACCGACAAAGGTGAGATACATGATGTTATCTTCTGCGTGGATCTTTTCAATCCATACGCCGGTGTGACTACCTGCTACCACCACACCATGACCGTTACGGAAATAGTTATTGAAGATCCAGGCTTCACTCTGTGCTTTCTGACCAAACTCCTGCACGCCAGCGCCATAGCCGGTAGCAAAGTTAACGAGCATCAAAAAAGCTGTTGAATACCATGGCATTCAGCCTGTTGCCAAACATCATAAGCCAGCGTGGGTACTTGAACCTTCTGGGTGCTACAGAACGTTCCATAACTCTGTTGCCACCCGAAGCGTTGTCGCTATCCGAATTTATGACAACTAAGTTATGTCGCAATCAACAATCACCACTCTCCATATATTCAGGTACGGATAAAGTCAGGTCCGATAATTGCCACAGTTTGGCCCTTATCGGTCAGCTTTATCGTGCGACGCTGACGCAGACTTCTTAGCAGCAGCTTCATTTCCCGGCTGTGCCGGACGTTCAGCGCTTCTTGGATGTGTTCCCGTCCGGTAAAGCAGTTCAGGCCTTCTAAGGTGCAGAGCGTTTTAAAGCGTAGATGATGACCTTCTGTCAAAAATGCGGCATAACGGTCGCGACTTAGCCACATTAGAGCCTCCAGCATGTCATCGTATGCGCGCTGCAGCAGGTGCAGGGAAGGATTCAGGCCGTACACCGGCCGACTGTAATCGGGTTTACCCGTGGTCGGATCTGCATACTGAAACTTCCAGATAGCCTCATGATGAGCAAGGCGGTTACGCAGCTCACGGATCCCACCAAATTTGCGCTCGATAACGTACCGCGGGGTGCCGACTGGCGCTCCTGAGAATACGTCCGCCGTTAGGTGCGGCCAGAGCAGGGTGCGTTGGCGAGGCTCATCATACTCCGGCGCTAAAAAATTGGTCCAGAAGCCGAAGTCCAGCCCAGAGATAACACGCTCATTGGTCAGCGCTTTTCCGGCATCCTTGATCCGTTTCGAGACTTTTCGGACACAGTCTTCTTCCCAGGCAGTTTTGGCATACACTGGCTTTCCCTGACGGTGGAGAATGTTGCCTTGTCGGTCCATCTGGTAGCGTTTCCCCTGACGAATATAGGCTTTATCACCCATGTAGCGTGGCAGATCGAAGATCCAGTTGGCATCGGTGCGCCAAAGGCCTGCTGCACCGGGCGGGGGATTATGCCGGACGGCGTGGTCAATCGCGTTGCGAAAAGTTACCTCCAGGCAGTGCATCAGCGGCTGCATCGCGCTGGTCAGGGCTTTGTTCCAGTTGTAGGCACCGAGCGCCTCATCCGGTTTCAGCTTGAGGACGTCTACATAGACCTTCAGTCGCTCCGCAGAAATATAGTCTTCTAGATCCATGTGATTCTCCGGCCTGCCGGGGTACCAGTTGACGCCTCCGGAAGACGCTGGTAAATTAGTCATATCAAGGCTCAGATTTCTTCGGACCTGAGCGCATAAGTTAGTACTGGTAGTACTGGAAAAGCCATCTCTCGGGATGGCTTTTCTCATTCTAGCGTCTCAGAAAACTGTTCTTCCCGACACAGGTAAGCGCTAAGTTACGCGCATCTCATCAACCTGAACGAGGAATTGATCTTCTTTTATCCGAAAAAACAGAACCTGGAGAAGCTCCAACAAAGTTGTCAGATCGCATGTCGCCGCTTCGGCAAAAAGGGCAAATGCCATCGAAATACCGTGCGGTAAAAGCGTAACGTCCTGCAGGTGCCGCGCGTATCTCTCGCCAGGGCATGCCCGACATCATGATGCGCTGTAATACCTCTTCCTTAAAGATACCGAGAATACGGCAGTATTCCCGATTTTCTGTCAGGGTCTGCGAATCATCGAACCAGTAATCACTCTTGGGCGTACCCACTACCTTGGCCTGAGCCATAATGGCTGCATCAATATCAGAAGGAATATTTCGCATCGTCAGTGCAGTTGTTCCTCTGTCAATAGTTTTACCCAAAATGTCACCTCAATGCGATTTTGTAAATTTTATGGAAAATGAAATCGCATAGCAAATAGACTGCGTCAATAGTTAACATTTGATGCAGCCTATAATTAATGATGCAATGTGAAAAAATGAAGTGAAATATATGCAGCGATAAAAATCACATGCCATTTAGCTATACTCAAGTGTTGTCATCTTCAGAAGGCGGCTGCAGTAGTTTGCTAGCTTCAGGACCCGTTGTGCGGGCTACTATGAAGTTGCACAGCTATTAGAGCGCTGGCGACCAGCAGAATATCCACAAATTACGCCGCGGTTAATGAAAAAACTGGTGAACGACATCCACATCCTTGCGCTCACAGTTCCAAGAGAAGAGCCCTATCGTCATGTACTAATAGCTTTATATATTCTTGCTGTCAGATGCGGCGGGATAAGTATTCGCATTCTTCTCCGGGCACCAATCGAAAATGAAGGCAATAATAGTGATGCCTTGAGCCAGGATCCGGTACTGGATGACAAAGTGAAGGCAACGTTGCTCGGATCGCTTTGCAATACCAGACTGGTTTGTCGTCGCAGCACAACACCCTGAAGTAACGTTGAAATCTGTGACTCCTGAGTTGCTGCAGGGAGCACTGTTAATGGATGCTCAGTATGCGCTTCATTCTCGTGAAATATATCGGGGTGAGTTAAGCGAGGCTATCAATAAACTACTACATCATGACTTTTCTGATGAGCTTCACTTCACTGAGTCTGAAAATGCCAAAGAACGCCGCGCAATAGCGGCACTTTTCACCGTGTCAAAAGATGACAAAATACTGAAGGTCTGGTTGGATAGTCAGATTTTCCATTTCAATAAATGGAGTTCCGAGGACAGTGATACAGTGGTACGATATATTATCGATCATCAAGATGATTTCCCAACGATATGCAACAAATCTGTTTTTATTAAAAATAGGATTAAAAGCAAAATTGATGAGGAGTAGTTGCTGAACTGCAAGCTTCATATATCGTCAAGAGAAATATGAAGCTTGCAGCATTCATTTCTTTAAAAAGTTAGCTTTTATAACTTGGACTTGAAAATTTTAGAAGGATAGATAAATGGACTTAGTTTACCTCTCAGTGGCAGGTGTTGTTGTTCTTATCATACTAACCACCGTACTGATCTTTACCATCAAAAAATTAAATTCGGTAAAAGCTGCTGATAATGCCAAATCTGCTCAGCTTGAAAGTTTTGCATCAATTATCGATGCAGAAGCTGAAGCACAGAGGCTAATTTCACAAGCAGACAGCGAATCACAGGCCATGGTTAACGCAGCAAAGGCTGCCGCCGCTCTGATGGAGCAGAAAGCGACAGGTCTGCTAACCGACGCGCAAAAAACTAGCATTCTCATCCAACAACAAATCCAAGACCTGCGCAGTTCATACGTCACCAAGAAAGGTATCTACGACGATCTCGAAAAGGCAATTGCCATTTACCGCGAGGATGCTGACTTCGCAGAAATGGGGGCCTATGAACCGCACTTTAACTTTGATACATCAGAGGAATTTAAAGATGCTGTCCGCGAAAATCGGCAGAAGCAGAAAGCATTATTACGCATTAAGGACATCGGTGGTGCGATTTGGTGTGGTACAGAGTGGCAGGTACATAATTCTCGCTCCGAAGGTAAGAGAATGACCACTAGGGGTATCAACCTGACAGCCCGTGCCTTCAACGGCGAATGTGATGCAGCCATAGCAAACTGTACTTTTAAAAATTGGTCTGTTATGCACGACCGCATTCATGCAGCATTTAATAAAATAAATAGCTTGAATGAAGTTAACGACATTCATATTAGCCAAGCATATCTCCAACTCAAGCTTAAGGAACTCGACTTGGTTCATGAGTATAAAATCAAAAAACAGGACGAAAAAGAAGAACAACGTGAAATTCGCGCCCAGATGGCTGAAGAACGCAAGGCGCAACAGGAGATTGATCGCGCAATTCAGGAAGCAGAAGTAGAAGAAGCACGTGCACAGAAAGCTCTTGATAAGGCCCGCAAGGAAATGGAATCAAAACTGGCGATAATGACCGCCGAACAAGCCAAAGCCTATCAGGAAAAAATCGCCGTGCTGCAAGAAGCGTTGACCGAAGCCGAACTGAAAGGGCAGAAAGCGCTCAGCTTGGCCCAGCAGACTAAACGCGGTCACGTTTATATTATCTCTAATCTCGGAGCTTTTGGAGAGAACGTCTTCAAAATAGGAATGACTCGCCGCCTCGACCCGCAGGATCGCATAGATGAGTTGGGCAGTGCTTCGGTGCCATTCCTGTTCGATGTACACGCAATGATCCACTGTGAAGATGCACCAACACTTGAAAATACTCTGCACCAGCGCTTTAACGAAAGACGTACCAACCTGGTGAACAAGCGCAAAGAATTCTTTAATGTGAGTATGAAAGATATCAAAAATGCCGTGTACGAAATAGCAGGAAGCGACGTGGACTTTATCGAGACAGCAAGCGCACAGCACTACCATGAAACGCTGGCGATCCGGAAGAAGATAGCCGAGCACACAGCAACGACGGCTAACTTGCCAGTCCAACAGCCACGCTTTGCGGACGCCATTTAATGAGTCCTCCGTCCAATGGAACGAAAATAATATTAGGTGATCTGAACCGGTACCAAGTTGCTGAACTTTTTAGATTTGCAACTTAAACGTGCCTTCATTAAAAACGCTAAATGTTAATTTTTCGCTCTGTTGGGCGACATTCCTGAATTTTCTATGATTTATGGATCTTGCATATATGGTCACAGTGCAATCGACTTGTGATATTTGTGTCGTTGTCTCCTGAAATGGCAAGAATCATAGTCTTCATTTCACCCAGTCTTCAAGCGTTAGCTCGGTACCGCTCAAACTCCTGTTAATTGTTGGTCATCAGTATGGCATCGGCCGCAATGGGGTACCCGGCGATGGCCGTGTCCTTCGGGCCGATAGGTTTGCCGACGGTGGCCAGTGCGGTCTTTATCTTAGTGGACGCATCAACGGTGGAGCGTCTCTGCTGAAAGATATTCACCTGAACAAGCTTTTTGCCCTTGTTAACAGGTTCTCCATCCGGTCTCGACGAATTCTCCCGTCCGTCGCCCTACCTTCAGATATGCCCCACACAGATATCTTTAGCAGAAAAGGTTGTTTTATTTTCTGACCATTTCGCGCTTAACTGAATCCAACAGCAGTGAAACGCGCAGTTCCAGTCAAATGCAGTTCTAGCCAAATATCGAGGAGGGTACTATGTCGAAGAGTCTGTTATCCGCCAAATCCCGCTCTTTGCGGCAATGGGCCAGAAACATATTTGATCCGGCACAGGAGCCAGAATCTACTCTGGACAGTACCCGCATGTTAGAGGCACTTCTCGCATCAGGATGTATATATGGGATTGACATGGGCAATATTGACCCTTCCTGGTACCGCACGAAATAGCCATTACCGGCGGTTCGTCCGGTTGAGTTACTGGAACGAGCTGTGCGTTATCAAAAATCATTGGGGAGTATATGGACAGGAAATACAGCAAGGTCTTGTCCATATACCAATACTTATAAATCAGAGACCTTCTCTATCAGTTGTTGTTAATTTGCAAAGGCATAAACCGACACTCAGCGGCTGATTTTGTACATTCATATCCCTGAATACCCACCGCACCACTCTCTTTACTCCAATTAGGCTGATCCTCAATGGAAACAATCAGCGTCTTTAATTCATGCTCCTCCCCTTTTTTGTGATATTCAAGGTCGATGATCCCATCACCGCCGCTTAACGAGTAAGTGCAGTTGGTTAACGTTCCTCCGCTCTTACTTTTATCCATGGAAATATATTCCACAGTGGAAAATCCGCTAACTGCATATTTTTTATGTGGCTGAGAAATCCAGCTTCCCTCCCATCCTGTATAAGTTTCCGGTGCTACATACATACCGCCAATATATTGGATGCTTTCTGGCGTAGGACAACTCATTGTCTGAGTGCTGCCAGCCAGAGTACAGGACGAGGCGGTTAATGCGGCTACCAGCAGACTGGCCTTGTGGATATTCTTCATTGCGTTTTTCCTTTTACGATGGTTTTGTTATCCATATCAATGGACGACTGAAAAATCTGTTTCTATCAGGTTACGTCTATTCATAACGGCAACCCGGCGGCACACATCTTTTCGACCAATTTGGTCGAACGTTAATGTGATTCTGGAGGCGCGATCCGTCTCAATTAATATGATTTGAAAAAAGGTATCTATTGCGCGTGAGCGCGATCATTATTGCACGTTACTATCGTTATAAATGATTCGTTCTGCTCTATTATTTCCTTCCTTATCGTGCGTTATTTTAGAATGCGGCGAGGTGATGTCGTAAAATCTAATAGGATAAGACTCCAGGATGTAATGGTGATCTATTGTTAACACGTTTGATTGTCATTGTAAATTCAACCTGCGTCTGGAAATATATTCCGCCTTCTCATAATAAGTATGAATGGGTATTTGCCCAGAACTTATTCATGGTGTCTATTAATTATACCCACTTCAAGGTAGATAAGATTATCGCAGGGTGATTTATTGAGTACGGAAAATTAACATAGGTAATTAACCCGATGCGGGGTTTCAGGAAAGGTTAGGGGAAAATTAATTCAGGTTCTTATTTGCGACAGTACAGAAATTTATGCGCCGCATTTCATTTTTGAAATGCGCGGCGCAATGTCAATTAACTCATTTTTTGCGGTAAAGGGGCTCAAGCTGTTCCTGCTTGGTTTTGGCTTCAATGCTTCTTTCTGCCGTTGGACGTAAGAGAAGACGTCTGAGCCCGATAGGTTCACCCGATTCAACACAGTAACCGTAATCACCATTATTGATACGTTTCAGGCTATCGTCGATTTTTGGCAACAAACGGCTTTCGCGGTCTATCTGCCGGAACAAGAGACGCAACTCTTCCTCACGCATGGCTTTGTCAGCCTCGTCCCCACTGATGTCACTTCGATGAATTTCTTTTTTTAGTTCATCAAGGTGTGCCAGAACCTTTAAACGTTCTGCGCGCAAAAGACTTTCAAAAAACGAAAGTTGCTCTGCGTTCATATACTCAGCATCCGGCATTGCCAGGAGAGCATTTTCCTTATCCATGACTTTATTCGCCATAATTTACCTATCAGGTTTCCACCGCAACAACTTGAACGCCCAGGACGTCCCAGACGCAACGTTACATTATAACACAGATTAATTACTAACCGTAATTAATCCTCCGAACGCTGTGACATGCTCGCAGCGTGGCAACAACAATAGGTATCAGGTACGTCGGGAAGGTTAAGGAATAATCATTGATGGTGTGAGTCAGGGCGTAGCAGTCCGCCGCGCGTAACTTATAGAAAGAATCACGCCAACCTGGACAGCTCTTTATTACTCGAAATCACTCTGCGCTTCCTTTGAAGCCTTCATGGCAGCTAATTTGACCAGACACGCGTAATTTTAACAAAATTCATTGCGTATTTCTTGACCAATTTATTTGCCGCTGAAACGATTAATGTGATTTTAATCACGCTTGAGGAGGGACATGTAGCCACTCTGTAACGCCTCCGTTAATACCCCCGGCGAAAGATAGATGATATCGTTAAATCTATAGTTTCCCTCTATGAATTGATAGAAAAAGAGCATTATATCCCCTCCATTTGTCATGCTATTTCTTTATTACCGTCGCACTTGAAGTTGTTGGATCATTCGCTAATTCATTTACCGGTTAATTGACAGCAGTCAGTTAATCGAGATTGATTGGCTTGCATATTCAAGTGCTTAGCTGATTTGAAATGAACTTTACAGAACGCTGGTATTTGCTGTAATCGTGTTTATTCCTCTGGGAATAAGCTGAGAAGGCAGTCGCGTTTTACTTTTGTGAGCCAGTGCGGTAATGCCGTGACCAGGAGATTTATAATGTGCGCATATCAGAATATTTTTACGCCCTTAACCATCAATGGCATGACATTAAGAAACCGCATTATTATGCCCCCGATGGGCACCAATTTTGCCGGGCTTAACGGTGAGGTCTCGCAAGAGCAGTTCAATTATTACGAATTAAGGGCGAAAGGGGGCACCGGATTAATTACTATCGAAAATGCCTGCATCGATTTCCCTTTCGCCTCGAATGGAACCACGCAATTACGCATTGATAATGATCAGTACGTACCGGGTTTATTTAAATTAACCGAGAAAGTGCATAAGCATGGTGCTTGCGTAGCCCTGCAATTAAATCACGCCGGGGCGTCTGCCTATCCTGCCCGATTGAACGGCCAGCCGCCGATCTCTTCCTCCAATGTCCCCTCCAAGAAAAACGGCTTGATTCCCCGTTCCATGAGCGTTGAGGAGATTTACGGTGTTGTGGATAAATTTGGTGAAGCGGCAGTTCGGGCGCGCAAAGCGGGTTTCGACGCCGTTGAAATCCACGCCGGGCACTCGTACCTGTTGTGTCAGTTCTTATCACCCCTCTATAACCAACGCACGGATGACTTTGGCGGTTCAATTGCCAACCGTGCGCGTTTCGTCAAACTGGTGATGGAGAAAGTACGCCAGCAAGTCGGGCCACGTTATCCGGTCAGTTTGCGTTTCGGTGCGGAGGAGTTTCTTGAGGGTGGAAATCACCTTGAAGACATGTTTGAGTTGCTGGAGTATTTCCAGCATTACGCCGACATTCTCAATGTGTCTGCGGCGCTCAATGACAATATCCAATATCAGATTGATCAGATGGATCTGGCCGATGGCTGGAAGCGTTATCTCTCCCGCGCTATTCGCGACAAATTTGGCAAACCGACGGTCATCGCCGGGAATATTCGTAACCCTGCGGTGGCTGAAGATATTCTGGCCAGTGGTGATGCCGACTTGATTGCCATCGGGCGTGGGCTGATTGCCGAGCCTGAGTGGGCCAACAAAGTTGAGCGCGGCGACGAACATCTGTTGCGCAAATGCATCTCCTGCAACATTGGTTGCGCGGATCACCGCATTGCCAGTTCGAAACCGATTCGCTGCACGATCAACCCGGATATTTTTTACGGTGATGCCTATAAACAGAAGCAGGTAAAACGTCCGACCCACGTCGTGGTGATCGGGGGCGGTACCGCGGGTATGGAAGCGGCCTGCACGGCGGCGGAAGTCGGCTGCACAACCTGGCTGTTTGAGGAGCGTGACCATTTGGGTGGTCTGGCTACGGAAATCGCCAAGCTGCCTGAAAAACGGCGTATTGCCGATTTCCCACGTTTTATGAAACACCGCCTGACCTCGTTGGATCGAGTGATGCTCCACATCGGTACCCGCGCCAATATCGACAATGTATCGGTATTGAAACCCGATCTTATAATCAATGCGACCGGTTCCCAACCCTTGCTGCCGCCAATCAATGGCTTGATGGAGCACATCGATCAACCTGAGGGGAATCTGTTTTCCATTACGCGTTTTCTGGGTAATCTGGAGCAGTTTTCCGACTTTGAAAATAAACACATCGTGGTGATAGGCGGTGGCGCAGTAGGCCTGGACGTCACTGAGTTCTTCGCCAAGCGTGGTTCTACGGTATCGCTGGTGGAAATGCAGTCGGAAGCGGGCAAAGATCTCGACTACATCACCAAAACCTCAATGGTCACCATGCTGGAGGAGTTCAACGTTACCCAGCATCTGAACACGCAATTGATGGAAGTGGCCGAAGATCATTTCATCGTTAAAAATAACAATGAAATAGCAACGTTACCTTTCGATTACGGCTTTGTCTGCCTGGGAATGCGGGCGGATAAAAGTTCATTGCCCGAGTTTACCGCGTGGGGGAAAGAACACGAGGTGCCGGTGCTGAATATTGGAGACAGCGTTGTTGCGCGGCGTATTATCGATGGTGTTCGTGAAGGAAGAAACATCATTAATAAGCTTGAAGATATGGGCATTCTCGCTTGATGGGTTCCAAATAATAAAAATCGCACCCATCCGCGAATAGGGATTTTTTAATATTAGCAATCTATGAGGACAGGAACATGACGGAACGCATCACAGGCCATACCGAACTTATCGGTTTAATTGCTACGCCGATCAGACACAGCTTGTCGCCAACAATGCATAATGAAGCCTTCGCCAAATTAGGCCTGGATTATGTCTATCTGGCCTTTGAAGTCGATAACCAGGAATTAAAAGATGTCATTCAGGGCTTTCGCGCGCTGAAGCTGCGAGGATTTAACGTCTCAATGCCGAATAAAACCAAAGTGTGCGAATACCTTGATGCGCTTTCACCCGCTGCGCAGTTGGTTGGCGCGGTCAATACCGTGGTGAATGATAACGGTGTATTGACCGGTCATATCACTGACGGTACGGGCTATATGCGCGCACTGGCGGAAGAGAAGATTGATATCATCGGTAAAAAAATGACGTTGTGTGGAGCGGGTGGTGCGGCAACGGCCATTTGCGTCCAGGCAGCACTCGATGGCGTCAAAGAGATCTCGATCTTTAACCAGAAAGACCGTTTCTTTGACAATGCCAAAGAGACGATGAAGAAAATTCAGGACAACACGAATTGTACGGTCAATCTCTATGACATCGCCGATGTGAAACGCATGGGCACCGAGATTGATGACAGCGTTATTTTTACCAACGCGACGGGCGTAGGGATGAAACCTTATGTTGGTCAAACGCTGTTGCCTGATGCCAATATGTTGCGCCCGGATCTGGTGGTCTCTGACGTGGTCTATAACCCGTTGAAGACCCGTTTGCTGGAAATTGCCGAAGAGAAAGGCTGTCGTACTATAAATGGGCTCAGCATGATGCTATGGCAGGGCGCAAAAGCCTTTGAAATTTGGACTGGGAAACAGATGCCGGTGGATTTTATTAAAAACATTCTGTTTTAAACCACGGTGAAGCCATGAAAAATAACTATATCCCAACGGCTGCGGGCCTCTATGTGAACTATTTGGTTCACGGAATGGGAGTATTGCTGGTCACCCTGAATATGGCGCACTTACAAGACCAGTGGCAGACCGATGCCGCTGGTGTTTCTATTGTAATTTCGTCATACGGGATTGGACGCATGGTGGTGTTGCTGGTCTCCGGCATGCTGTCTGATAAGTTTGGTCGTAAGCCTTTTGTTTACCTGGGAATGATGTGTTACATGATCTTCTTGCTTGGGATGATTTCCAGCGGGAGCATTTATGTGGCTTATGCCTTTGGCATTATGGCCGGAATGGCCAACAGCTTCCTCGATTCCGGAACCTATCCGGCGCTGATGGAGTCATTTCCCCAGTCACCGAGTACGGCAAACATCCTGATCAAGGCGTTTGTCTCCGGTGGTCAGTTCATGCTGCCTTTCATCATCAGTATCATTATCTGGTTTGACGGTTGGTTTGGCTGGTCATTCGTGATTGCGGCTGTAATTATGGCGATTAACGCGGTTTACCTGAGGAAGCGCCAATTTCCCGATCATCGTGCGGTGGCCGTCGCTGCCAACGGAGCGGGCGGGGAAAAGGCCAATGAGCGTGAAAGTACCCTCTTCGATGGCGTCTGTTTTACCCTGTACGGCTATATATCGATGGCGACGTTCTATCTGGTCAGTCAATGGCTGGCGCAGTTCGGTCAGTTTGTCGTCGGAATGCCTTATGAGTCGTCGATCAAATTGCTGAGTATTTACACCGTTGGCTCGCTGGTCTGCGTGTTTGTCACGGCAGCACTGGTGAAAAAGGCGGTAAGCTCGGTATTCTTGCTGATGCTTTATACGTTTATCTCCTTCTGCGCGCTGCTGGTGGTTTGCCTGTTCCCATCACCCATGATGGTCATGGCGTTCTCGTTTGTGATTGGTTTCTCGGCGGCGGGCGGTGTCATGCAGTTGGGATTGACGATCATGGCGATGAGTTTCCCAAGCGGCAAAGGCAAGGCGACGGGGATTTTCTATACCGCAGGCAGTCTGGCGACGTTTACCATCCCGCTGATCACGGCGAAGTTGTCCCAGGTGAGTATCGCCAGCATTATGTGGTTTGATGTCGGTATCGCGGCGGCTGGTTTTGCGATCGCCCTGCTGATTGGTTATCGTCAGTTTGGTCCGCGTACTGCCGGTGCGAATGTAAACAGCGCCAATGCATAAGTCTGAATTCAAGGAACAGTAAAATGATGAATACCGTCACGGTCAAAAATATCACCTTTGGTGAAGGTGCACCGCGCATCTGTGTGTCACTGGTGGGCAAGACCCTCAGCGAAATTCAGGCTGCCGCGCAGGAGTTGTCCCGCATTGATGCTGACGTGATTGAATGGCGGGTTGACCACTTCAATGATGTTGAGGATCTGGCCGCAGTCAAACAGGCGCTGCAAGAAATTCGCGGCATATTGCCTGAGGCTCCGTTGCTTTTTACCTTCCGTTCCAGGGAAGAGGGCGGCGAGCGCGCCATCAGTAAAGATGCCTACTTCCTGTTGAATGCAACCGTTGTAGCCACCGGGCTGGTGGATATGATAGATGTGGAACTGTTTAGCGATGAAGTGCAAATCCCGGCGTTGTTGGCGCATGCGCATCAGTCTGGGGTGAAGGTCATCATGAGTAATCATGATTTCCATAAAACACCGGCGAAAGAAGAGATCATCTACCGCCTGCGCCGTATGCAGGAACTGGGTGCCGATCTGCCGAAAATCGCCGTCATGCCGCAGTCTCCGCTGGATGTGCTCACGCTGCTGGAAGCGACCTGGGTGATGAAGCAGGAATATGCCACGCAACCGTTGATCACCATGTCGATGGGCGGTACGGGTGTCATCAGCCGTCTCGCCGGGCAGGTGTTTGGCTCAGCCATGACCTTTGGTGCCGCGCGTCAGGCATCTGCGCCGGGCCAGATTGATGTTGCCAAACTGCGCAGCATTCTGACCCTGCTGGACAAGTAGTTAGCGTAAGTCATCAGCCTCAACAAGAAGGGCCGGGTAACGCTGGCTCTTATATATAAGTCCCTCGGTTATGCCGGGGGATTTTTTTGACTCTTTTTACATTCCCCCGATTTGAAATGGACGTTGATTTTAGGGAGATCGCCATTTTTTCATCTAATTACTATATTGGATAAACAAGTTTTTCAAATGGGAGGATGATTTTTTATTCCCTCTCAATTAGTATGGTTTTCCTCTTGTAAGTATCCTGTTTAAGGAAAAATAATGGGTATTTTTAGTGCGCTGATGGGTAATGCTGGCGAAATTAATGCCTCTGAAGCTCAAAGCGAGTTTGGTCATATATTAGGCGAAGACGAAGTTTGTGAGCTGGCCTATAAGTTAATTCGCGATCTGGTTGTTTTGACCAATCGCCGACTGATTCTAATTGATAAGCAAGGCCTGACCGGTAAGAAAGTGGAGTATCGCTCAGTACCTTACAAAGCGATTACTAATTTTTCTATTGAAACAGCCGGGAGTTTAGATCTCGACGCGGAGCTAAAGATCTGGGTCTCTGGATTGCCTCAGCCATTTAGTAAGCAGTTCAATAAAAATGCCAACATCTACACGTTGCAGGCTCTTCTGGCCAAGAAAGTGGCTGGATAAAATTCCCATATCAGCAAACTCACCCTGCAGCTGAGGGATCCTACAAATCAGTGCTAATAACGTCGGATAGGCGCAACCCGTAGCCAGACTGCGCCTGTCCGACCTCATGCTCGTGCTGTCTGCCAGCCCTTCGCTCCAAGATCATTGCTCGTTTCAGGTCTTATCCAATGGACAAATTTTCGGCAGTTCTGGCGTACAATCTCAAGCTGGCTGAAAGATGCTGCGCCCAATGTTACGCGCGGCGTCGAGGCAAGCGTTCGGCTCTCCCAGTTCAGGCATCAGTAACATTTCAGATGTCACAACCGGAGCGCCGCAATAATCAAAGATACCGTGCGCTATCTGCACGTTAAACGCGTCAGAAAACCCGTGCCGCTCATAGACACCTTTAGTCGCCGCCCCCAGAGCAACAAGATGTACAGGCAAATGCCCCAGTTTCTTTACAACGCTGCCATCCGCTGTCTCTTCATAAGCCCAGCCATTCGAAAAAACACGATCTATCCATCCCTTGAGCAAAGCAGGCATTGTCCACCAGTAGATCGGGAACACTAAAACCAAGGTGTTGGCACCATCGATACGCGTCTGTTCTGCCAGAATATCTGCTGGAACTTTACTGATTCGTTGGAAAGTCTCGATATCGGAGGCAGAGAAAACCGGGTTGAAACCTTCTTGGGTGAGATCGGCAATTTCAAAGGTATTGGCTGGATCGGCTTTGGTTATCCCTTCAGAAATTGCTGCAACAACGCTATGGGTCAATGACGTGTCGATGGGATGGGAGAGAACGATTAGCGCGTGCATTTTGGGCATTCCTATTGTCAGGGACGGATACAAGACGTAATCTATATACCAACAGTAAGTTACCATCGGTAAGTTACCTTTAGTATATAACTCTGTCAACGGGTAAACACTGATATGATGTCCAAGCCACATTCGCGGATTCGATTATCGAGAGAACAGCGTTATGAACAGCTAGTGGAAACTGCCTGGAAAATCATTCATGAGGAAGGGACGGAAGCGCTGACTCTTGGTCATCTGGCAGAACAGTCCGGTGTCACCAAACCGGTGGTTTATGACCACTTCACCAACCGCTCCGGGCTTTTTGCCTCGCTGTATCAAGAGTTTGATAATCGGCAGACTGCACTTATGGATGATGCCATCCAAAAAACCAAGCCAGAGCTTGAGCTGTTAGCGTCTGTTATTGCAACTTCCTACATTGAATGTGTACTGCTTCAAGGGCGTGAAATGCCAAGTGTAATAGCCGCGCTGGCCGGTACCCCTGAATTAGAGAAAATCAGGAATGATTATGCCGTCATTTTTACTGAGAAATGCCGCAAGATATTTGCCCCGTTCTGCCATGATAAAAGCATTCATGACGCTGCGTTATGGGCCATGCTAGGTTCTGCTGAAGGATTATCCTATGCCACCACTTGTAGCGCCATTACGGCAGACCAGGCCAAAGGTGAGCTATTCAGCGTGATAATCTCGATGGTGCAGAGGAGTTACTATCAACCGGATAACGCTATGCCATAATGGGGTATGAGGGCCAATGGAACGAAAATGCACGCTAAGCACCTACAGCTAGGGCTGGCGTATTCTGGCGGCAATCAGCAGTGTGAGGGAGGCTTTCCCGAATGCAACGACATAAAACGCAAAGGTGTGCATTAACCTGTCTTTTGATCAAATCTCCTGTTCAAGGGACTTGGTCAAGGGGATGCCTCAGAAAACGGAATCTATGGTCACTCCCATTTCTGCAACAAACGACCTGATCAAGAGGCTGCCACCTGAGCCCCTATCACCAGAATTTCGCCGCGCAAAAATAACCGGGCTTGAACCCTAAAACTGGATTGATGGCCCGTCACGCTATTGAGGTTTTTCACCTGACGATGCTCCACGCTATTGAGCATTTTCTTCAGGAAATGGTAAGCCTCTTTTTACCCACTACTTCAACAACGTGGTCTTACTGAACGAAATAATGAAATCCTTGAAGGCGCTGACCGCTGGGGAAAGGCTGCGCTCCTTAAGCGTGGCGAGATAGACATAGCGCTTTTGACCGATGTTGTTGATAGTCATGACATTCACATTGGCGCGTGACAGCGCACTGATCCTCGGCATAATGGCAATACCGTAATTGATACTGACCAGCCCGACCATCGCCGTATCCTCTTCGACGTAACACGCCACTTTCGGGACGATCTGTTTTTGTAAAAACAGCGAATCGATCAACTGGCGCAGGCCGCTTTTCCTGGAGAAATAGACAAAAGGATAGTCAGCCGCCTCAGCGAGATCCAGACTGCGGCGTTTTTGCTGCGCCAGCGGATGATCGCAGGATGTCACCAACACCATTTCCTGGCTGGTGATGGGGATGAATTCGACGTCAGGCTGATCGGGGACGTGCGAACAGATGGCAAGATCAAACTTCTCTTCCCGTAAATCCTGGACAATAGACAGCGTGGTGCCCTGATAAAAAGAGAAGGTGATATCTTCATGTCCCCCGTGCTGGCAGAAGTTATCGATTAATTGCGGCACCACTTGCTCACCCATGGTGTAAATAAAGGCCAAATCTATATTCCCACCGCTGCCGGTACTGAATTGTTGCAGCGTTTTTTTTCCTTTATCCAATTCACTCAGGGCATTTTCTACAAACGGCAGAAATAGTTTCCCGTGTTTCGTCAAACGCACATTGCGGCCATATTTTTCAAACAACACAACGCCCAACTCTTTTTCCAGTTCAGAGATAGCGTGGCTCAGCGAGGGCTGCGTAATGAACAGACAGGCGGCAGCTTCAGTATAGTGTTCAGTTGCGGCGAGCTTTCTAAAATAGTTGAGTTGACGTAGATTCAAAATGACACCTTTTCCTTGCGTCAGGGCGAGTCAATTGCACTCACGGGAAATAATAGTGATTAATTTCAGATAATTACATCATATCCTATCCACTTGCCTTACCCTAGATAATTCTGCCGACGCGTAGTTCCCAGATGCCGGAGCCTAGTGGCAGAGCGGTTGATCCGGTTGCGAAGGGGGACCTAACCTTTAGCAGTTACGTGACAGCAAAGCCTGCTCCGGTTAATATCATCGGTGACACCACTGATATTAACCGGAGCCTGATATGGCTAATACACCGAGGCAAACTACCACGCTGCGCATTGAGCAAGACATAAAGGATCGGCTGAAAACGCTGGCCGACGATCGCCACAGTTCAACTCATGCACTAATGCTGGAAGCCATCGCGGAATACGTTGATCGGGAAGAGAAACGCAGCCTGTACCGCAAAGAGGCTCTTGAGGCTTGGCAGGAGTACCAGGAAACAGGGGAGCACATCACGGCAGAAGAGACTGTTACGTGGCTGGAGTCCTGGGGTTCTGGAAATGAACAGGACGCTCCTGCATGTCACAAGTGATTGTGTCAAGGCGCGCGCGTCTGGACTTGCAGCGTTTGCAGGACTTCCTTAAAAAGAAAAACGCGCTGGCGGCAAAAAAAGCCGCGGAAATCATGATCCGCGGCATTCGTCAGTTGGAAAGCCTGCCTGATATCGGGCGACCTGTTGAGCATCTTCCACTGGAATATCAGGAACTGGTGATCGAGTTCGGCAGCAGTGGCTATGTGATGCTCTATCGCCACGATGAGTTCACAGACCGCGTGGTCATCCTGACCGTCAGACACCAAAAAGAAGCCGGATATCAAAGCAATTAGCTTTATAATGATTGAAAAACTTACCGATCAACCGTTTTTTAAAGCAATGAACAGCGCCCACTAATTTGAGAAAAAACGCACAATCAATAGTCAGGGCGGTATGCAACCGCCCGTGTTTGTCACCTCTGGCTTCAAAGCATCTTGCTGACAAATGATTATCCACCGCCATTTTCGGTGTGCTTTTCCTGCTGGTACCACTGCAATTTGCTAAAGGACAACTGGCAGTTTTCTCCTTCTTGTGGTCCGTTTGAACGGCGCCCCTTTTGAATGCGCAACTCCTGATTACCCACCAGAATGTTGTAGTCGATCACTTCCCCCAGATAGGAGCGCCGCTTGACGTGACCCGGTACGCCGCCCTGAGTGACAAAATCGATCTCCGAAGGGCGGCAGGCCAGAACCGCTTTTCCTTGTGACTGCAACTCCGCAGGTGGGGCGGGATGGATCGCATAGCTCCCCTCAACGTCCGGGAAACGGATACCCTGACTGTCGCAACTGACCTGCAACTGATTGGAGAGGCCAATAAAGCTGAACACAAACTGGTTGGCCGGTTGATTGTAGATATTCAGCGGTGTGTCTATCTGCTGGATAACCCCTTGCTTCATCACCATGATCCTGTCGGAAAGCGCCATGGCTTCTGACTGGTCATGGGTAACATAGATGATTGAAAAACCAAACTTGCGCTGCAAGGCTTTAATCTCAAAACGCATCTCTTCACGCAAATGGGGATCCAGGCTGGACAGCGGTTCATCAAGCAGCATGACGTCCGGGTTGATTGCCAGCGCCCGCGCCAGTGCCACGCGCTGTTTACCCCCACCAGAGAGATCGTCAGGGCTTTTGTCGGCGACGCCAAGCAGGTTAGTGTGTTTGAGCGCCTCGCGGGTGCGCCGTTCAATTTCCTGTTTGCCAAGCTTGCCAATCTGCAATGGAAACGCAACGTTGTTGAATACTGACATATGCGGCCAGACGGCAAAGGCCTGAAATACCATACCGAAGTTGCGCTTCTCCGGCGGCAGGTAGAAATTTTTCGCCTGCGAGGAAAGAATTCGTTCGCCAACGCGGATTTCACCGCCGTCCAGATCCTCAAATCCGGCGATCATCCGCAGCGTGGTGGTTTTTCCGCAGCCGGAGGGGCCGAGCATCGAGAAACACTCACCGCGTTCAATCGACAGGTTCAGGTCTTCAATGGCAACAACGTTACCAAACTTCTTCATCACGTGGCTTAGCTGTACGTAACTCATTATGTTCTCCTGAACCGTTATTTCTTGGTATTGGTGTAACGGCGGATCAGCGTCTGTCCGGCGACGATAATAATCAGGGCGATGCCCGCCAATGCTGCCGAGTAAACGGTTTCCCCATCCTCATTCAGGGTATAGATCGCCACCCCGATGGTGCGGGTGGAGGGGCCGTAGAGCATGACGGAAACGGTCAGTTCGCGCAGGGCTGGCAGGAAAATCAGGAAGAACGCGGCCACCATGCCGGGTTTCACCAGCGGCAGCACGATGTCCCGCAGCGACTGCCACATCGACGCGCCGCAGGCGCGTGCAGCCTCGACCAGCGAATCATGCACCTGCTCCAGCGCCGCCGAGTTAGCCTTCAGTGAGAACGCCATGTAGCGGGCGATATAGGCGACCAGAATAATCCAGACGGTGTTGTACAGGTTGATACCGAATTTACCGCTCCACGCCAGAATTACCCCCAGGGCAATAACCGAACCGGGGACAGAGAAGGGCAGCATGCCGAGGAACTCCAGGAAGCCTTTGCCCCGCACGCGCATTTTGACAATCACGTAGGAGATCATTACCCCGGCAAACATGGTAATCACCGCGGCGGCCAGACCCAGAAGGATACTGTTGCGAATGGCGTCCTGCGTGAGCTGCCAGTCAAACAGAATGAACTTATAGTTAGCCATCGTCAGGTTTTCCATGGTCATCGGCAGACCGTAGGTACGCAGTCCACCGACCAGGAAGATGGTGGCGGTCGGCAACACGATGGTAAAGGCGATGTACAGCAGGCAAATCACCAGCAGCGGTTTTCTCAATCCACGCAGTTTTACCTCAACCGGACGGAAACTCTTGCCGGCAATGATCTGGAAACGCCCCTTGTTCAGGATACGGTTCTGCAACCAGATAATGCAGGCGGCGCTGATGACCAGTACGGTCGCGAGCACGGTGCCGGTACGGATGGCCTCGAAACTGCCGCCGCTCTGGTGAATGCGTTCGTAAATCAGCGTGGGAATATTGAAGATGCCGTTTTCAACGCCGAGCACCGCGACGGTCCCGAAGTGCGCCATGGAGTAGAGCATAATCAGCAGCGCGCCGGAGATAATGCTGGGCATCACCAGTGGGATGGTGATTTTTCGGGTGATGGTCAACAGACTGGCACCCGAGATACGTGCGGACTCTTCCAGTGTCGGATCCATGCGTTCAAGGGCACCGCATACCTGAATAAAGACGAAGGGAAACAGATACATGGTCTCCACCGCCATAATGCCGCCATAGCTGTAGATATTGAAGAGGGCGTCCTCAAGCCCGAAGTTATCCATGAAAAAGCGGTTGATATAGCCTGCGCGCGGCGACAGCAGCATTTTCCAGGCCAGTGCACCGATAAAAGAGGGCAGCATGAAAGGCACAAGGAACATCACCTTCATGAAACCTTTATAGGGCAGGTCGGTGCGGGTCACCAGCCAGGCGAAGAAGGTACCGATGCAGGTACTCATCACCGTGACGCCAGCCGCGATAAACAGCGAGTTGAGCAGCGCCTCGTAGGTTTCTGGCTCAGATAGGATACGCAGCACGTCTGAGACATTGAACTTGCCGTCAACCCAGAATGAGTTGATAAAAATCAGCAGCACCGGCACAGCAACCACGATAATCAGAATGCCGATGGAGATGGCTAAAATAATATTGGCTACGCCGAAACGACTTTTATTCCTGGCGACTGTAGACATCATTACCCCCTCAGTGATACGTCGTTGGCGAACCAGTGCAACTCGTGAAACGTCACCTGGCACGTCTCCTGTTCAGCGAACATCAACTGATTTGACAGGGCTTCGTGGGTGGAAATCTCGGTTCGCAGCGTGGTGCCGTCGATATCGATCATGTAGTCCATCACCGGCCCCAGAAAGCTGGCGCGCACGATTTTTCCCGTCAGTCCATCGCCATCGCGGCTGAGGATGATATCCGACGGTCGGCAGCCAACTTTCCCCGACTCCGCAGGCAGCCCCGGCCAGTTGAGTATCTGCTGCCCCTCGCCAATTTGGTGGCGATCGACGTGATGGGTCACTGGCAGAAAGTTTGCCAATCCCATAAAGCGGAAGACCTGCTCGTTTTCCGGTTGCTCATAAATTTCCCACGGGGTACCGATCTGGCGGATGCTACCCTGTTTGTCCATGATGGCCAGCCGATCGGAGATCGCGAGTCCAATCTCCTGATCGTGGGTAACGTACAGGATGGTAATGCCCAGCTTTTTCTGTAGCTCCTTGATTTCGAACCGCATCTCCTCGCGCAGATTGGCATCAAGGTTGTTCAGCGGTTCATCGAGCAGCATTAGCGTGGGGCGGGCGATCAGCGCCCTTGCCAGCGCGACGCGCTGTTGCTGCCCGCCAGAGAGTTGCGAGGGGAGGCGCTGCTCCAGACCGGTGAGGTTCACCAGCGCAACGGTTTCCATCACGCTCTGGTGGATCTCCGCTTTGCTTTTGCCTGCGAGTTTCAGCGGGTAGCCAATATTGTCGAATACCGTCATGTGGGGCCAGACGGCATAATCCTGAAATACCACGCCGAGATCGCGCTGATCGGGGGGAATGTCGGTATGGTTGGCGGCGTCGGTTACGACCCTGCCGTCGATCAGGATCCGCCCGCTGTCCGGTACGTCGAAACCGGCGAGCAGGCGCAGCAGAACTGTTTTTCCGCAACCTGAAGGGCCAAACAAGGTAAAGCATTCACCGTGTTCGACCGTCAGGTTGAGATTTTGCAGTACCTGGTTGGTGCCAAATTTTTTGCTGATGTTTTCAAAAATGATCGTTGCCATAATCGCGTCCCATCATCAGTAGTGAACGAGCGCAAAACTCATTCCCTTATTACCCGAAGCTGTAGCGCGGGATCGTTCGTTTATTGTTGGGCTACAGCTTCAGGAGCGGAAGATATAAGGAAATTATCTTCCCTGTAGGATCCGACCAAATTGCTTGACCGTTTCTTCTTTATTACTGATCAGGGATTCATAATCGATTGGAATAGCGCGGGCGATCGCTTCTTCCGCCGACGGCATGGCAAATTTCTCGGGGATACTGATTCCTTTTCTTACCGGCAGCGTTCCTTCCTGCACAATAATATTCTGCCCCTGTTCCGAGAGAATAAAATCAATAAACTTTTGTGCTGCGTTGATATTCTTACTGCCTTTCATAATGGCGACCGGGCTGGGAATAACCAGCATTTCCTGCGGATAGACCAGCTTGAGCGTGGCGCCCTTGGCGATTTTGTCGTTGGTAATATAATCCACCGCCAATGATGCCAGGAGATCGCCAGAGGCGGTATCATCGACCACTTGCCCTGAGCCTTTACCGACCTTGCCCTTATTCTCCTTCATTTTTTCAAAGTATTCCCAGCCGTAAAGCGACTTGAGCAAGGCGACGCTCATGTAAGACGTACCGGAGAGCGCCGGGCTGGCGACGCCATAAGCACCTTTGAATTCAGGCCCGAGTATATCCTGCCAGGTGGCGGGAGGCTGTTTGACAAAGCGGGTGTTGTAGGCGATGCCGAGCGTTCCAAGGCGGACTGGGGTAAAAGAGCCGTCGTAGTCGGGGATAGGGTTGACGATATTGGCGACTTCGGGGGAGATGTAGGGTTCCAGCATCCCGTTCTTCTTCATGTTGTAGAAGTCAGGGACTTCGCTGGTCCAGATAATGTCCGCCATGATCGTGCCTGATTCTTTCTCGGCGGCAATCTTCGCCATCAGTTTGCCAGCACCGGCAGATTGGTAGTCCATGGCGATCTCGGGGTGCTGTTGCTTAAATCCCTCTTTGAGCTCGCCGATCAGCGACTCTTTCATGGAGGTATAGACGATCAACTGTTCCTGCGCATAGGCGCTGTTGGCCGCAGAAAATATCAGGGTGAGGGATAATAAGAGGGTGGAATGACGTTTTATCATAATCTTTACTCCTGTCAATGAGATGTCATGGGTAAACACTGCATATATTGGTCAGGTAATGATATTTATTGTCTGAGGTGTGATCCGCGAAAAATTACTCCCTGCTGTTTCTGTGTTTAAGGCGACGGCAGTGAAATAATGATGAGATTTTCCCTGGTGCTTATTTCTCCCGAGCACTATAGCGCTTATTCTTTATAAAACCATGCTGGGGGATTACCCGGTTTTGGGTTGTTTTTGACACAAAATGCCTCAGATGACTGCGTCAGTTTTGCCCCTTTTGGGTATAATTGTCAGGAATCTAATTCTCATCACATATAATTTAGTCTTTATGACCCAAAATAACTTTCCCTAATCTGAATTGAAATTATTGCTTTTTTGATATCAATCACACATTAACTCATATATGCCCGTAATCATTGAAGAGACCATTTTCTTATGAGTGATGTTTCTCAAGGGTGAGGTAATGGAGAGCCGCTGGCAATGCTGCGGCGTCAGGCAAGCAAAATAGAGAAGCGCGGGAGAGTAGTGATGAGGACGACATTGTTGCTGCTTTTTCTGAGCTTTGCCTCCACGGCTCAGGAACTGGTGATTGGCACCACCTACTCCCTGGAAGCAACAACGCACGTTATCTCCGTATGGCGAACTTTTCCAGAATCGGTACCGACCCGTACTGTCAATCGTACCAGCACGTCTCTTGAGCAACTGTTGTCGGCATCCCCGGAGGATTCAGTCGATCTGATCCTCAGCTCCTCGCCGATTTTGTTCACCCATCTGCAGGAGAAGGGGTTGCTGGCTGCGGTGATTGCTCCCGACGCACCGGAGCAACAATGGGTACCCGGGCAGTTGCGCGGCCACGTTGTGGCGTTCTCCGTCTCAGGCTACGGAATGCTGATCAACCAGCACTATCTCGATGGGCAGGGGATCAGCGCACCCGAGGACTGGGAAGGGATGGCGGATCCGCGTTTGCGCGGTATGGTCATTCTCAGCAGTCCGTCACGATCCGACACCAATCACATCATGATAGAAACCCTGCTGCAACGACGCGGCTGGGAGTCCGGCTGGCGTCTCCTGCTGGAAATTGCGGGCAATCTCGGTACGCTCTCTTCGCGCAGCTTCGGCGTCGCGGAAAAAGTGCAGGCCGATCTGGCGGCAGTGGGACCGGTGCTTGATAGCTATGCCAATGTGCTGCTGGCGAACCCCGATCTGCGTTTCCATTATTTTCCTGATTTTACCGTCTCGCCGACCTATATCGCGGTCAACGCCAAGAGCCGCAATATTGCCCATGCACAGGCATTTATCCGCTACTTGCTCAGCGAGCGCGGACAGCAGGCGCTGGGGGAGGTTGAAACCGGTAAATATCCCATTATTCGTCTGCCGGTGGACCATCCGCTTGCCGCACGCCAGCACCAATTGCTGTCGCTGCCGCCGATTGATTATGGGCTGATGATCCGGCGCCAGAGCCTGGTGCGTTCACTGTTTGATATGGCTATTTCCAACCGTCTGGCGCAATTGCAGGAAGGCTGGCGCAGCCTGCATCAGGCGGAACAGCAGATCGGTCATTCATTGCCTGAATTAAGGAGGCTGCTGACAGATATCCCCGTTAGCGAGGCGCAGTCGCTGGACGCCGCCTACCTGCAAAGCTTTGGCGTTCGCACGCAGGCCTACAGCAATAACAATCTGGAGTTGATTGACTGGCAGAACTATTTTCACCTGCGCCAGCGCCAGCTGTACACCGCGCTTGGCAAGATGGGCGTTGGTACTGCCAGTACCAGCCAAAGCGGGGCGGGGCGCAAATGAGGGAATCATCGATAAGTGCCAGGCTGCAATGGGCGTTTGCCTTCAGCGCCCTGTTGACGCTGTTTGTGGGTGGTGTGGGTTTTTACGCCTGGTATCAGCAGCGGGCGCAGATCACCTTTGGCGTGACCGATTACTTTCCCAAGGTGAATGCCGCGTTGCAGGTTGAGGAGAACCTGAATCTGCTGATGAACGAATACAACGCCCTGATTCAGGCTTCAGTCGTCGCCGAGCAGCAACAGGCGCGAAAACGGCTGGATATCCGGTTGAGTCATCTGCGCAGCCTTGCCGCCACGCTCGATAACCGTATTGGTGACATTATCCTCAAACAGGTGCGGGTGGCTGAGCAGCTACTGCCCCAGTTGGACGACAGTCTGAACCAACGTTTTCAACTGGTTGAGCGCCTGCGCATCATCTCGGTACATATCAACTGGCTACACGATGACCTCAATAGCGAGTTGAAAGCGTTGTTGCAGGAGGTGGGAATGCAGCAGTCAGCACTGCTGGAAGCGCTGGTAAAAGAGAACGATCGTGATAAACGCCCGGCACTCCAGGATGCGCTGCGTGTCATTCAGGATGAACAGCGGCGGGTCTACAACATCATTTCGCTGGAAAACCAGATAGTGAATGACCTGCAGGAGCAAATCCTGAACGGCAACCAGACCAACCAACGGGATCACTATAACTATCTTAGCTACCTGAAGGGATTGCTGGATGAAAACATGAGCGTGCTGACGCCTCATTCTTCCAGCATCAGTGTGCGGCAGATTATGGATGAATTGCTGGGCTACGGCCTGTTGCCGGATCGGTTACCTTTTCTGCTGATCGAGCGCGATCGGCAACAGCAGAAACTGGAACAGCAGATCGCCGATAAAGACCGGATGCTGCAACTGTTCCGCCAGCAGGTGGAGTCGCAGATTGGCGGCAGTCAGCAACAGTTGCAAATGCTGCATCAGGTGATCGAGAAAAGCACCCATATCAGCGGCCTGCTGATCGTGCTTGCCATGCTGACTGCGTTGCTGCTGTTTCTCGGCGTTAATTTCTTCTATATCCGTCCGCGTCTGCTTGGGCGCTTCATCCGCCTGAACGAGGCGGTAACGCGGCTAAGCCAGGGGGAAGCGGGCGTCGCGATCCCGGTGGGCGGAAGCGATGAACTGGGCAGAATCGCCCGTCTGCTCCAGCGCTTTTCGGCGGAGGTAGAGAAAAAGAGCGCAGAATTGCAGGAGCGGAATGTGCTGTTGCAGCAGGAGGTGCTGGAGCGGGCGCAAGCCGAGCAGGAGCTGCGTACCATGCAGAATGAGCTGATTCAGGCGGCAAAGCTGGCGGTAGTGGGGCAGACACTTACCACGCTGGGGCATGAAATCAACCAGCCGCTGAACGCGCTGGGAACCTATCTGTTCAGTTTGAATCGTGCGCTGGAACGTGACGACAGGGACGCGGCCAGACTCTATCTGGAAAAGATGCGGCGTTTGATTGAGCGCACCGCCGCCATTGTGCGCCGGTTGCGCCAGTTTGGTCGCCGCAGTACGGGAACCGACGTGTTGCAACCGGTGGAGATAATGAATTGCGTCCGGGAAGCCTGGGGGTTATTGGAGTCGGTACACCGCCCGCGCAGGGCCGAACTGCGGTTATCAGAAGGTGAGGTATGGGTGCTGGGGGAGGAAGTATTGCTACAGCAGGTGTGGGTTAATCTGTTCACCAATGCGCTGGAGGCAATGGCAGAGGGAGAGCCGCCGCGCTTGCAACTTCAGGTGGATATGCAACAGCACGATGAAGTCAGCCTGTACTTGAGCGACAACGGCTGCGGCTGGCCGCTGCAACTGGCCGATCATCTGCTGCAACCCTTTACCAGCAGCAAGTCGGTGAATCTGGGGATTGGCCTGTCGATTAGCTGCTCAATCATGATGCAGTGCTCGGGAGCGCTGTCTATTGCCTCAACGCTGGACAGGCACGCGCTGGTTATTCTTGTACTACGGAAACAACCGCTATGTTAACGCAGCAGACACAGATTTTATTGATTGATGATGACCCGGACGTTCTGGAAGCTTACTGCGACCTGATGAGTCAGGAGGGCTATCAGGTTCAGGCGCTGGCCGACGCCAACGGTGTGGCGAAATTGATCCCGACGGACTGGCCCGGTGTGGTGGTGAGTGACGTATTGCTGCCGGGCGACTCGGGCCTGACGCTGTTGGATAATTTGCTACAGTGCGATCCGACTCTCCCGGTTTTGTTAATCACTGGTCACGGTGACGTCCCGATGGCGGTGGATGCGGTGAAGCGCGGTGCCTTCGACTTTTTAGAGAAGCCGGTTGCTGCTGAAAAACTGCTGGCGCGGGCAGAGGCGGCATTGCAGCAGCGCCGGGCGCTCATCGAAAGGCGCAATTGGCAGAAGCAGACGCTGGGCGAAAACCTGTTGGGAGATAGCCAATGGATGATGGATCTGCGCATCCGGCTGCAAAAACTGGCAGAAGTGGATCTGCCGGTAATGTTTTTCGGCGAGATTGGAACCGGTCGTCGGCGTGCCGCGGATTACCTGCATCGTCTCGGTGAACGCCATCAGGCACCGCTGGTGGTGCAAGAATTATTGCCCGATAACGGACTACAGCTTGGTCAGTTGTTGGAGCGGGTACAGGGGGGCAGCCTGGTACTGAAAAACATCGCACATCTACCGTTCAGCACCCAGTTGGCGCTGGCACAACTGCAACAGAGCGACCAGCGCAGCTTTCGGCTGATTGCCATTGATGAACAGAGTCCGGCGGCGCTGGCGGTGGCGCAGCGGCTGGTGCCTGAGCTGTATTATCTGCTGTCGTTGACCCAGATTGAGATGGTACCACTCAGCTTGCGCACCCAGGATATCCCGGAAATATTTCGCCACTATCTGCTGGCGGCCTGCCGTCGCCTTAACCGCTGTCAGCCACAGCTTAGCCAGAAATTCCTGACCAGCCTGATGCGTCGCCCCTGGCCGGGGAATGTACGGGAACTGGCCAATGCCGCAGAGCTCTATGCCGTGGGGCTATTGCCACAGATCCCGCAGGGTGCGGCGCTCAGCCTGACTCAGGCGCAGTCGCTGGACGAGCGCATTGAAAGCTACGAGCGCAAGATTATCGAGGAGGCACTGAATCTGCATCAGGGGCGAATCAATGATGTGGCGACCTATCTGGATGTGCCGCGCAAAAAGCTTTACCTGCGAATGAAGAAATATCAGCTCGACAAGAGCCACTATAAGGATTTCCTGCTTCCTTGACGCGTTGGCTGCGGAGCCGTTGTGGCGCTTCTGCTATTGCCGTCGATGCGGATCGGGCAGCGTGTCCCAAATAACTTAAGTGGCAGAGCCACGACCCCTGCAACGCTTCATTCCTGTAGGATATTTATTGATGCTAAATAAACAAGATATTGCAGAAGGCCGGGTCTCTTCCGTTGAGGATGTGAGGTCGCGGATGAAGGCAGCCAGAGCTGAAGGGAAATGAAACCACCCTACGTAATACAGTTCGCTCGTGCCGCTGAAATGTGTTTGTCAGATATCGAGTCTTTAAAAATTACTACAGTGGGTGCAGAGGCGGCAGCTCACTTTGTCGATGCTCTTTTGGACGATATTGTGGAACATCTGGAAAATGATCCTTTGCGTTATCGCCAGAATATTCAGCTTGCTGAACTTGGTTTTGATGCGAGAGAGTTTCTGGAGCCAAACGGCTATCGTACGCTTTACGGTGTCAAGGAACAGGTCATTGATGTGTGGCTGGTTCTACATACCCGACAAGACAGCGAGAAAGCACTTTGGCGCTATATGATGTTTCGGTGAATCCTGAAGGCCCTTTTTCTAAATCTAGGTTGGCACGCCGCCCCGATAAGCGCGAAAGTCGCCGCTGATTGCGAGCCCAACCGTTTTCAAATGCGAGCCCTTACACTTACTCAGATAAAGTCCGTATTGTGTTCAGAGAAGCGCGTCGTCAGAAATTTCTTGAACAGTTGCACAGCGGAAGCCGCAGTGGAACTCCAGGCGAAATCCTGAAAGACAAAATGCCCGCAATACGGCAACATCAGTAAGGAAGCATCCGGAATAAGCGTTTTCATTTCCACAAGCTGTTCCGGCAACACCATATCCCGATCTCCGCCGACAATGAGTGTGGGTACCCGTAAGCTTGCCAGGAGTTCCCGGCTGATAACACTTTCTTGGTTCCACAGCTTTTTTGTTTTGGCAATAAAGGTTTCCGGCGTGGGGGGCGGATTCAATTCGGCATACTGCTCAAGCACTTCTGGCATATGCTCTTGCACAAACTCCACAGACAGCGCGTCAAACATTGCCAGACATCCTTCGGACATGCCGGACAATCCCTTATAATTTCCCGAGATGGCGATGAGGCTCTTTACCGTTTCCGGAAAACGGCTTGCCATGTGCAGGCCAATGTTTGCACCATCGCTATAGCCGATGACATGAAACGGCGGCAGATCCAGCCCGCGGGCGAATGCAGCCAACTCTTCCGCCATCAGGGCATAGTCGAAAGGCGCATCCGTATCCGCTGTTCTGCCATGCCCGCGTCGATCCACGGCAATGACGCGGAACCCATCCGCCAGTTCCGCCAGCAAATTGGTATAATTGGCGCAGGTATCAAGTCCGCCGTGCAGAAACAGGACAGGCTCCCCCTGTCCTTCCATTGTGTAAAACCAGTTGATTCCCGCAGTTGTCATTTGCATTGCTCAGTCCTTTTTATGGAAAATAGAATTTTTCCGAACCTCAAAGGCCCGGTGAGATGTAGCAAAGGCTTCCCACTGATCTTTAAAATTATGAATACGATCAGCAGTCAGATATTTTGTTCCATGTATTGCTGTGCAGTATGAACGGCTTTGGTTGAAGGATATCCCGTTGATACTTTCTGCCAACGCGTTAGCTCTTGTGATCATGACTTCCTATCCTTGTTTGTTGTAGAGATTACAAATACTGTTTATTTATACACGAGTCAAGGGCGGGATAGGGTGCTTTGGACATTTATGTGTATACCTTAAATGCATGTGATTAACTACACCATCAAGGCTTGATCAGCACTACAGAACGGGCAGCATTGGAGAAAAAATTATGAGCGGATTAATTTCCCCGATTGTTTCGGGGTTTGATATCGAAGACGGCCCAATGGGAGCGAAGCTGTGATTTCAAACGCGAAAGTCGCCGCGAGTCCGGCTATTCAGTGTCAGGTTTTCATTTTCAGTGATTCAATGAACGTAAAAACCGCCGGGCGATACTCTGTCGCCCGGCGGTTTTTTATTCTAAGAAATTTTTTATTCCAAGAAGTAAGGTAATTACTCCGGCTGGTGAACTAAATCTTTCTTACCTGCCACGTGCCTGGCGTACAGCGCGGTAATAATCGGTACCAGAATTGCCGTTACAATGACGCTGGCCGCAACTAACGCCGTAGCCGATGCGGCGACAGATTCAAAGGCCGGATTCATTTGGGCAATAATCACCGGATTGGCAACTGCGGCTCCCGCTGCGGATGAGGCCGCAATACCTGCCGTACCATTTCCTCCGCCAATTACTTTGTCAGCAATAATCAATGGAATACCGGTCACAATAATGACGGCTACACCCAGCATAATACCCAGCAGGCCGGTATCCATGATGACGCCCAGATTGATGGTGTTACCCAGAGCGAAACCGAAGAAAGGGATCAGCGTTGGTGTCGCTTTGCTGAAGAATGCGCGCAGGTCGTGGTCAAGGTTACCGAGGGCAAAACCGATCAGGAACGGCAGAACAGCGCCGACAAAATGGTGTGGTTCAAAAGATGCCAGACCGGCAGAACCCAAAATCACCATGGTCATTAACGGACCAGACTCCAGAGACATCAATACAAACGCGCCAGACTCTTCTTTGGTTCCGTACTGATTCATCAGGCTGGCATAGAGGCCACCATTGGTCATATCCATGGCAGAAACGATCGCCAGCACAGATAAGCCGGCAAACATCCCGGTTTGGATCCCTTGCTCAGGAATGAATGAGGCGGCGATCATTGCCACGGCCCAGGCGACGGCAATTTTGGTTAGCACGAGCGTCCCTGACTTGCGTAAAACGGTGCCGGTCGCCCGTAAATCGATGGAGGCGCCTATGCAGAAAAACCATACGGCAAGAATTGGAACGGTACCGCTAATCATCCCTTTGGTAAAGGAGCCGAAATAGGCGCCGGTATCCGGTGCGAACGTATTTAAAATCGCACCAAGTAACAGCGGCACGAGCATCATACCGCCAGGAATACGTTCAATTGTTGCTTTGATTTTCATAGCAAATCCTCTTCGCTAGCTCTTTTTACGCGCAATGGTGTAGCGAAAAAAAGGTGTGATTGTTGGCAGTAAAAAGATTTTCTTTTTACTGGTTTATTCATATTGACGATTAGGAGTAATCTGAGTTACTCAAAAGTACCGTTAAATTTTACGCGTGATGGTCTTGTTCCTTTTGTGGTGCAAGTGCCAGCAATGTCTTAGAACGTTACTATTGCTTTTCGGAAACAATAATTCAAGTATAATGAAATGATATTTCAATTTAGATCGCATTACTGCATTAATGTAGATGATAAGATGCTGTCAATTATCGTTTAATGTTGTTTTTGTATAAAATAATGACGATGATTTTCAATTTTTCTTAATAGAAAACGGATGTTAGCAAAGTAAAGTGCATCCGTATCACCAGTGAGGAAGTGCAATGGACATTCGTCAAAGCATCCATAGTGATCATGCAAAAACTCTGGACACCGCCGGTTTACGTAAAGAGTTTCTCATCGAAACCATCTTTAGTGCCGATGAATACACAATGACTTACAGCCACATCGACCGCATCATTGTGGGCGGTGTAATGCCGGTTACCCGCACGGTGAGCGTGGGCGGCGAAGTGGGCAAACAACTGGGTGTGAGCTATTTCCTTGAACGCCGTGAACTCGGTGTGATCAATATCGGTGGTACCGGCACCATCACCGTAGATGGTACTTGCTTCGAGATCGGCCACCGTCACGGCCTGTACGTAGGGAAAGGGGCGAAAGAAGTGGTGTTTGCGAGTAACGATCCGCAAAACCCAGCTCGTTTCTACTATAACTGCGCGCCAGCGCATACTGCCTATCCAACCAAACACGTGACGCCTGCGGACGTCTCGCCAGTGACGTTGGGTGACAACGTCACAAGTAACCGTCGTACCATCAATAAATACTTTATTCCAGACGTGTTGGAAACCTGTCAACTGAGCATGGGACTGACCGAATTAGCGCCGGGTAATCTGTGGAATACCATGCCGTGCCATACACACGAACGCCGCATGGAAGTCTATTTCTATTTCGGTTTGGAAGAGGACAGTTGCGTATTCCATATGATGGGTCAGCCGCAGGAAACCCGGCATATCGTGATGCAAAACGAGCAGGCGGTCATTTCACCAAGCTGGTCAATTCACTCCGGCGTTGGCACTCGCGCCTATACGTTCATTTGGGGTATGGTGGGTGAAAATCAGGTGTTTGACGATATGGATCACGTGAAAGTCGGCGATCTACGTTAACGGCAAAATCGTCATCCGCTATCTCAATCTGAGGGAAGCAATGTGCTTCCCTTTGAAAAATGGCTTTTGTGGTTTGAGGTCCAACGGAACGAAAACGTAAGTTAAGAAGATAATTCATTGTTTAAATTGAAATTTAATGACCTCATCTCAATTTACTATCAGCAATATTCCAAGGAATCCAAGATTAAAATCCCGTAAACCGTCAACAACTTGATAGCCCAGGCAGTACGCCAGGGCGAGTTATCAGTGGATTAGAATGGTCAGAATTTTACGTTAACTTTTGCCCTGAAGGTGCGGTCTGGCTCATTAACAGACGTATTGGCGGAATAGCCAAAGCTGCTGTTTCGAGATAATCAACGCACTAAACCAAACTGAATTTCGATGTTATTATATCGGGCCTCCGAACCGTTCCAATCATGATATATCTCCCTACTTTCGCCAGAGTAGGCATAGTGAGACATATCGATTTCGGCGACAAGAGGCGCATACCCCTTTGTAAAAAGCGTTCTCAATGATCCCTGATGCACTTTACTTGCCACCATGATCGGCTCCAGATGGACAAGCTCTAGTTTGCCATCATAGTGCTCGGGCCTCTTTATCGGGCGGCATATTTCCCAATCGAAGAAAGTTTTACTATCCTTTGGGAGATTGCGGGATATGAAAAGCCACGGGCCGTCAATTTCCAGTCCGGCCTCCAAAATCTGCTTCTCTATTGCCTCCGCACATTCCGGCACACACTGCTTGATGTCGGGGATCCTCAAGCGCCTCTTTTCGCACAGGACCCATAAATCCGGAGTTTCCTTGATGTCCATAACTTCTCCCTATAGCCAAAGAATTCATGATAATAGTACGCGGTTTGAAATTATACCGCCCACTTGAAATACATAATATCAGCAACATTATATTCATTAGCCAGGTAAGAACGCAGTAAAAAATCAGCTAGCCGTACGCATTCAGGAGCAATTGCGGGTAGTCAATTTGAACTAACCCCACAAAAAAGGTGGGGTTAGTCAGCAGTCTGAAATGCCAGTCAGTGTTACCTGACTGGCATTTTTTAATGCGCCGTAATACTTCAGCTATCAGTCGCGGCTCAATTGACCGGTTTCAGCACGATACGCTTGATATCACCGACGATAAACAAGTAGCTGCACACGGCGATCAAGGCGTGGATACCGACATACACCAGGGCACCTTTGAACGACCCGGTGGTACCGATGATATAACCGATCGCGATAGGGGTGACGATGCCGGAAATATTACCAAAGGTATTGAATAAACCACCGCTCAGACCGCTAATCTCTTTCGGCGCAGTATCGGCCATAACCGCCCAACCTAGGGCACCCAATCCTTTGCCGAAGAAAGCAAATGCCATGACACCCACCACCATCCATTCAGTGTCAATGTAGTTACAGAAGATCATCGACATGGACAAGAACATGCCAATAACAATCGGGGTCTTACGGGCAAAGGTTAAGGAATTGGTTTTACGCATCAGGTAGTCAGAGATAATGCCGCCCAAAACCCCCCCGGCGAAACCGCAAATGGCTGGGACAGATGCCAGGAAACCGGCCTTGAGGATCGACATCCCCCTTTCTTGCACCAGATACACCGGGAACCAGGTAATGAAAAAGTACGTTAATGCGTTGATACAGTACTGCCCGAGGTAAACACCGACCATCATACGGGACGACAGCAGTTGTTTAATTTGCTTCCACTTCTCGCCCTTCACCGGAGTGCGTTTTTCATTCTTCACATCGATATTGATCAGTGCGCCACCGGCTTCCATGTACTCGAGTTCGGCCTGATTGATACCGGGATAATCTTTCGGATCATGAATGACCTTCAGCCAAATGAAGCTGATGATGATACCCAGTCCGCCCATAAAGAAGAAAACGTGCGACCAACCGACCGCATGGGTTAACCAACCCATTATTGGGGCGAAAATAACGGTAGCGAAGTATTGTGCCGAGTTGAAAATTGAAACGGCAGTTCCACGTTCTTGTGCCGGGAACCAGGCTGCCACTATTCGACTATTCCCCGGGAAGGAAGGCGCTTCGGCTAACCCCACCAGGAATCGCAAAATAAACAGGGAGATTACGATGCCAGCACCACTGAAGATATCCACAAAACCTTGCAGCAGGGTAAACAAAGACCAAATAAAGATACTCCAGAAATAGACGCGTTTAGAGCCAAAGCGATCGAGTAACCAGCCACCAGGGATTTGACCGATAACATATGCCCAGGAGAATGCTGAAAACACATATCCCATGCCGATTGCATCCAGTCCAATCTCTTTTGACATGGCAGAACCAGCAATTGAGAGGGTGGCCCGGTCACCATAGTTAAAAGAGGTGACAATAAACAGCATTACCACTATCCAATAGCGTTTATTGGTTCTTTTTTGTATTGCGCCCGCGGCAGTACTTACCGTATCCATAAATAACTCCTGAATTATGACGATATGCTGCATTCATTCTGTAAAAAGATTTAATAAATAAACATCAGAATGAAAGTATTAAATTAGGTTATCCCTGTGTGGCGATCACGCTGCCTATTACACTTACTCCCTCGAACAAGATAGAGTATAGAGAGGCGCTATTGTTTATTCACTAGACAAACCAACAAATCTATCCGGCATAACGCGTTATTTATGTTGCATATGCCCAACTCTCTGTGTGCTGGTTCACGAAACTCAAATAATGGTTAAAGCCGCTGAAAATACCCTTGATTTAACTTTTGAGTCAGTGGGGTTTTGTTTTTTAAAGACATTCACAGCATTATAAAAATGAAAAGTCGTTTCATTTTTATAATGCGCGATGAGCCGCCTGAGGTTTTCAGCCATAACGTTGAGAGCGGGGGTTTTAATGGGGTTTTCAGTGTTCAAAGAGGGAGGGTTTTAAAAGGGCTGATAATTAAATCAGTCGCTGTTAATTATTCTTTGACATTAATTTTCCTACCCACAGCTATCGTCGCTGCAATATTCCGCGCATTGAGAAATACATTATCTGTAGCATTATTCAGCGCGTGCCGCGTCATCTTCATTCTTTGCAACAGGGAGCAGGAAGATATAAAAACCGATATCCGGTAACCGATTAATGTTTCGCCCTGCGATAAAATTATCAGCAGGGCGATGTTCACAACCGGAATTCAACAGATCGCGGTTTAACGGACCAGACAAGGACGCTTGTTATCGAAGGTCCAGTTTGGAATCAGGAATTGCATGCCCATCGCGTCATCACGGGCACCCAGACCATGCTTTTTATACAGCTCATTACCTTTCATCACCTGATCCATATCGATCTCGATACCCAGCCCAGGTTTCTTCGGTACTTCGACCATCCCGCCAACAATCTGCAACGGTTCTTTGGTTAAACGCTGATTGCCTTCCTGCCAGATCCAGTGGGTATCAATGGCGGCGATTTTGCCCGGCGCGGCAGCGGCGACGTGGGTGAACATCGCCAGGGAAATATCAAAGTGGTTGTTGGAATGTGAACCCCAGGTCAGGCCAAATTCGTGGCACATCTGTGCAACACGGACTGAGCCTTGCATTGTCCAGAAGTGCGGATCTGCCAGAGGGATGTCAACAGATTGTAATGAAAGGGTATGACCCATTTGGCGCCAGTCGGTGGCAATCATGTTGGTGGCCGTCGGCAAGCCGGTTGCACGGCGGAATTCTGCCATGACTTCCCGCCCGGAGAACCCCTGTTCTGCGCCACACGGATCTTCGGCGTAGGCCAGTACGCCACGGAGCTGCTTGCCTAAACGGATGGCTTCTTCCAGTGACCAGGCACCATTAGGATCCAGCGTGATACGGGCTTGCGGGAAACGTTTCGCCAGCGCAGTCACGGCTTCAGCCTCGTCACTTCCGGCCAGAACGCCACCTTTCAGTTTAAAATCATTGAAGCCATATTTTTCATAGGCGGCTTCAGCAAGGCGCACGACCGTATCGGCGCACAATGCTTCTTCGTGACGGAGGCGATACCAATCGCACGGATCGTTTGGTTGACTCTGATAAGGCAGATCGGTTTTGTTACGATCGCCGATATAGAATAAATAACCGAGCATTTCAACAGCATCACGCTGTTGTCCATCGCCCAGCAAGGAAGCAACAGTGACGTTGAGGAATTGACCCAACAGATCGAGCAAACCGGCTTCGATACCCGTGACAACGTGAATGGTGGTACGAAGGTCGAAGGTTTGCTGACCACGTCCGCTTGCGTCACGATCGGCAAACTGATTGCGCACTTTCGTCAGAATATTTTTATACTCCCCTAGGGTTTTCCCAACCACCAGCGGTACTGCATCTTCCAGCGTTTGCCTGATTTTCTCCCCGCCAGGGATTTCACCTACGCCGGTGTGACCACAATTATCAGTCAGGATAACGATGTTACGCGTAAAGAAAGGGGCATGTGCTCCGCTCAGGTTGAGCAGCATACTGTCATGACCGGCGACGGGGATGACTTTCATTGACGTAATCGTGGGTAAGGATTTATCTTGTGTCATTTAAAAATACCTCAGATAGCGTTTAGCTGATGACGAATAGTGAATAACTAACCGGTTAAGGCGAAAGGGGATAAGCATTAATGCCCGTAGAAAACGTGATAAAAGTATAAGGGCGTCCAGTTAATAAACCATCGGGCGAATATACAAAAATAACATTATTTCAGGATTGGTTTATGTGCATGCGCCCTATCGATTGCGCCTTTGCTCACACTCTGACAATTCCTTACGTCATCAATATACCCTTGGATAAGTTAACTATTTACGCCCAAAACAGGGGCGCTTGCGGTCAAATTTCCAGCCGGGTACCAGATATTGCATCGCCGCGGCATCGTTGCGTGCTCCGGTTGGCAGGCGTTTATGCAAGTCGTGGGCTTTCAGCACTTGCTCCATATCGATCTCGACGCCAAAGCCCGGGGCATCAGGCACCGCAATTTTGCCGTTCACTATTTGCAACGGCTCTTTGGTTAAACGCTGGTTGCCTTCCTGCCAAATCCAGTGGGTATCAATCGCCGTCGGATTGCCTGGCGCAGCGGCACCCACATGCGTGAACATCGCCAGGGAAATATCAAAATGGTTATTGGAATGACAGCCCCAGGTCAAACCCCATTCATCACAAAGCTGGGCGACCCGAACTGCACCGTGCATCGTCCAGAAATGGGGATCGGCCAGAGGAATGTCCACCGCTTGCAGCATGACTGCATGATTCATCTCGCGCCAGTTGGTGGCAATCATGTTGGTTGCTACCGGTAAACCCGTCGCCCGGCGGAACTCGGCCATCACTTCGCGACCTGAGAAACCCTGCTCCGCCCCGCACGGATCTTCAGCGTAAGTCAGGATGCCTTTCATGTTTTTGCACAGTGCGATGGCCTCATCCAGCAACCATGCGCCATTGGGGTCAACGGTGATGCGCGCCTCCGGGAACTGTTTTGCCAACGCAGTCACGGTTTCGATTTCATCCTCACCGGGCAAAACACCGCCTTTGAGTTTGAAATCCTTGAAGCCATAGCGATCTTGGGATGCTTGCGCCAGCCGTAAAATCGCGGCGGTATCCATCGCTTTCTGGTGACGTAAATCGTACCAACTGTGTTTGTTCTGCTCACCGCCGAGATAAGGCAGATCGGTTTGCGTACGGTCACCGATATAGAACAGATAACCGAGAACCGTCACGCTATCGCGTTGTTTGCCCGGCCCGAGGAGTTCAACAACCGGCACGCTGAGGAATTTACCCAACAGATCCAGCAGGGCGGCTTCCAGTGCCGCGACGGCGTTGACGCGCAATTCAAACGTCCAGGCTCCCTTGGCAAAAGAGTCAAAATCGGTTGATTGATTTCCGGTGTGAATCGCGTGAACCAGTTGATTCATCCGGGCAACTTGTTTGCCCAATACCTGCGGAATGGCATCGATCAGCGTCTGATAAATAACCTCTCCGCCGGGGGCTTCGCCTACGCCGGTATGCCCGGCGCTGTCGGTAAGAATCACGATATTTCGGGTGAAGTATGCGCCGTGCGCACCGCCAATATTGAGCAGCATACTGTCATGACCCGCAACGGGAATCACTTTCATGTCGGTAATGACCGGACTGCTTTGCGTATTGCTCATAATGAAGATCCTTTTTCTGCGTGATACTTTCTTTAGGCGTGAAAGTGCTGTTGGGAATGAGGTAGTCGTAGCCGAAAATATATTTTTATCAGTATAGGTACGAGGATAGAGGAAACCATTAGGCATCAGTATGAAAATTGATTTTTAAGCGACATATATTGTGGACATATGCACAATAAGTCGTGCCAGAGATCACAGAAAGCAAGAGGGTGTAATCGAATACTTTTAGCAACACGCTTACAGAAATAATTGAGATATTATCAGGCTGTAATAATTGGAGGTTTATCACACATCAGTTTAAAAATAAGATTTTTCTTGCCAATAAATAGGATGATTCTGAATTGTTTGAAGGCAAAAGTATTGATAGTATCAATTTTCCCCGGGATTGAGCAAAAGTGTTATACAAAATTATCTTTATTTTGTCTGAGGCGCTTTGAGAGTCGTCATGGAACGACATACATGAATAATATACATATTTTAAGTAAAGACAAGATGTTTTGCGAGGCGATGAAGTCTCTTTTGATGGAAGAAAACGAGACATCAAGATGTATATGCTATCCTAAAGCTGAAAAAATGATTCTCGAGTTTCAACGCTTCGATTCGAAGAACATTATTATTGATACTGATGGTTTTACCTACGGTATGATATTAAACACTGTCAGGTTGCTAAAAAGAGACTCTCCGCACGCCAGCATTTTTACTGTCTTGAACAGTAGTATTGCCAATAGAAAAAACTACACGATGGGGTTTTTTCTCTATTCTGATTACATGATTAACAAGTTTGACCGTTTAAGCCATGTCAGAGAAGCAATCAAATGTTATCTATTTTTTTCGAATACTGATAAATCGCAGATGAATAGGGATGATCGGATTAATTCAGAGCGTAAAACGCACTATTCAAAGCGGCTCACCAAACGTGAAATTGATATCCTGAGTCACTTGATTGCGGGGAAGGGGGCCAAGGAGATAGCAACTGAATTGTCCATCAGCGCCAAAACGGTTTATTCGCATAAACATAAGCTATATGAAAAACTTGGCGTGAAGAATATCGTTGAACTTTATGAAATCATGAACATATCCTCCATGCTTTAAACATTGAAAACTTACGGCGTTACAGTCATAGGCTCTATGGGTGGCAGGGCTCCTTAGGCGAGATAAAAGATTTCTGGATTATATGATTCTGGGATTATAGGATTTTTACTGTCATCTCTTTTCCTGTTCTCACCTCACACTCTCGGTTTTTTCCTTAAGCGTCTGCACCAATTTTGTGCAGCGTGTCGACGTACCTGCCTTTCGTCAGTGCAACAATGTCGCGATCTCGATTGTTCCATCAGAAATTGTTGTAAATCATTTGTTTGGTTTAAAAATTGCATTCTTCTTTGTGCCATTTAACGAAAGGAAGTAAACCAGTGAATAAAATCAGATCGTTCTTTATCGTTGTGCTGTTGGTTGTTGCGACACCGTTCTCGTGGGCCGCCGATCAACTGCCACATATCGTCATTCTGGCGACGGGCGGAACCATTGCGGGCTCTGCGGCATCGAACACGCAGACAACCGGCTACAAAGCCGGGGCGCTTGGGATTGAAACGCTGTTGTCTGCCGTACCAGAATTAAAAGCGATAGCCCGCGTGGATGGCGAGCAGATTTCAAATATCGGCAGTGAAAATATGACCAGCGATGTTTTGCTGAAACTGTCCAATCGGGTAAATGAATTACTGGCCCGCAGCGACGTCGATGGTGTGGTCATCACCCACGGTACCGACACGTTGGATGAATCACCGTACTTTCTTAACCTGACCGTCAAAAGCGAAAAACCGGTGGTTTTCACCGCAGCGATGCGCCCTGCAACCTCAATGAGTGCTGATGGCCCGATGAATCTGTATAACGCCGTTCTGGTGGCTGCGGATAAATCTTCCTGGGGTCGCGGCGTGATGGTTGAACTGAACGACCGTATCGGTTCCGCGCGCTTTACCACCAAAAGCAATGCCTCTTCACTCGATACCTTCAAGGCTGTAGAAGAAGGCTATCTCGGCACCATCGTTGGCGGAAAAATTTACTTTGAAACCCGCGTTGACAAGATTCACACCACGCGTTCTGTTTTTGACGTTACCGGGCTGAAATCACTGCCTGCCGTGGACATCATCTTTGGCTATCAGGATGACCCGGAATACATGTACGATGCAGCCATTCAGCATAAAGTAAAAGGCATTGTCTACGCGGGGATGGGTGCGGGTTCGGTGTCAAAACGCAGCGATGCCGGTATTCGTAAGGCGCAAGCCAAAGACATCGTTGTTGTGCGTTCGAGCAGAACCGGCAGCGGCGTGGTACCACCGGATTCCAACCAACCGGGTCTGGTCTCCAACTCCCTCAATCCTGCAAAATCGCGTATCTTGCTGATGCTGGCCCTGACCAAAACGGATAATCCGGAAATCATTCAGCAGTATTTCAATACTTACTAATAATCCTACATCGAGATCTTTCCACAACAACGGCCATTCATCGCGGATGGCCGTTGTTTTTTATACAAGGCAAGACCCACGCTGATTATTTCCTCTCGAACATCTGATTTTTTGTACTTCTGCACTTCCGCACATGAAATTATAAATCCTCAGTGTTGATTTACTGCCCGTCTTGGGTTCCTTTTCAGCCCGCCTGATATTTATTTTCTTATTACACTGATAAGTGTTGGTTGGATTGTCTGGTGTTACTCCTATAGCAATCCTTTATCTGACTAATGATGCCAGAAAGCATTAAGGCTGTTCTGACATTGATTTATTAATGTAATCATTGTTTTGATATGTAAAAATTCGGAGATGTTAAAATGAAAAAGACAAACCCTGGTCAAGATAAATCAGTATCTCTTGAAGTCGGTAGTAGTATTGACGATCTAACGTCTTTGAAACTTACTGGTTTGGCGATTGACATAGATCTATCGTCAGATACTAATATAAGAACGATATTTGCAAATGGTGCAATGACTGCGGCAGTTTTTCTCGGCTATACATATAACATTACAGACTCAGCGGATACGACTACTGGTCCTGATATAGAAAATTATCTACAAACCCCTGGGAATCTTGTCTGGAAATCTGGATCTAACCAAGACTCAGCGGTTTCACTGACCGACTCCACTGACAAGGGTGGCCTGGGTTGGACCGTTTCTTATTCCGATAATGGGTATCATCACGATACTCAAGTTGACGTTATATTAACTGCTGTTGAACCTATCTCCCCTCCAGGCATTACGGGGATTTCAGGCTGTGTGAATATGTATCTGATGCCGCCTGAAAATAACAAAGACTCATCCGATACCCCTATTTTTTGCGAGCTGAGTGCGATAAGTCCTGCCACGAATGATTCAAGCACATATGGCAAAATGACTCACGAACTGGCTGTGCAAACTATTATTTGGGATCATGATAAAACAGCTTTTGAAATTAAGTCCGTCGGTAATGATACCCCTTACGAACCTATGATTCGTCAAATAAAATATATTTCTGACTATGTTACAAATACCCCATCATATATTATTAGGGATGTTAATGCTGTTCATCCGACGATTGCGGATTATCCTGACGCAACCAATGACGAACAATATTACCACATGCCATTTAAAGCTAACCCACCTAATAGTGATTGGTCTGACTATTTTTATATGCTAGCATCCGGACAGAAAGATGGCTACAATTCTCCGCGCAGCGTCTATTTATTATATGCGAATAGTACAATTGCAGGGCGCCTTCATGAATTAAGTAATCTAACTTCAAAATCGGGAGGTAATTACTATTTTGCAAAGGACTACTACGGTTATGTGTGGTCTGATCCCGAGTATTTGGCATACGGGGAAGGGTTGAATAATAAATTTACTTCAATTAATTTAGTAGACCATGATAGTTGGAACATGGAGGACATATCGGGGATTGTCATTGGAACTCAACCAAATATCTTACAGGCATACCAAGATTGGTTCCAGATATCTGGCCCTGACTCAGGTCAATATTTACAACATTTCGATAATGTCACTATTACTAACTATCCGGGACAGGATGGGAATAGAGTCTGGTTTGAAGTTTATGATTCTTTTGGCACTACATTTACTTTGTACGTGCATTTCGATCCCAATGAGGATAATTGCTATTCTGGCTGGTATGTTGATAATGCTTATTATGGACATTATAATCCCTAAGGAAAGCAAGTAAAACACTTGCTGCTTAGAAATCTACGTCGATATCTGCATTGGCGGATATCGATATTTTCAGAAGGCGAAAATTAGGGTCTGAATGAAGAGCATGTTATTCCTGTATTAATGGAATTCGCATTCAGACCTTTTTTGGTTTAAACAATATTTAGGCATCAATACAATACGAATTAGTTGTATTAAACATGATCGCATTCATTGGAAACCTTATAGGTAAATATCATGGCACAATATTCAGCAGCTAGAAATGAAAGTAGTTTCTTATCGGGTAAACCCGATCCCCGTACAGGTTTTTTTGCGAAAATATTATCATTTGGTAAGATTTCAGGTAACAACAATAATGGGCCACATTTCCCACTTACACTTTCTTTTGACCCACAAACTCCGTCCTCAGGAACTGACTCTGAAGGATTTGGCATAGGTTGGGGGTTATCCATTCCGTCTTTTGTCAGTGCTGATGACATAACAGGGAAAGGACATTTATCTTTATTGTCCGGGGAAGTCTTTTATATCGAACCTACTGATGGTGATGTTGCTCTGCAAGGATATGCTTTGGGCGGACTAAGAGTTAGCTATAACTCGTCAACGGGGGAGTTTACCGTATTACACAAGTCTGGGGCAGTGGAGTTATATCAACCGCAAACTGAAAATATGAATAACGCCTATCTTTCAGAGATGACGAACGAAAAAGGCCGGAAATTATCTTTCTCCTATACTACTTTCAACGGCGCCCCTATTCTTGAGGAGATTTATGACAACAGCGGAGTATTGCTCTGTAAGATTGATACAACATCAACGCAATCTATTATTACTATTACCAATTATCCTGGATTGCCTGAGGAGTCAGCGTTTACTTTAGAATTAGAAGGCGGGTTACTGACGAGTTTTTATGGGCCCGAGTCTTACGCGGCTAATTTTGAATATAATGACCAGCTTTTATCACTGGCGATCTCAAGCGTATCCGATAATCATGGTCTGAATGAATCAGCCCAATACAGTAATGAGATCACCCAGCCAGGAGGGTCTGGCAACACTTTCCAAACATCCATTCAGTACTACACGCGTAGCGATGATCCGAATGACCCAAGCAGTGATTATTATGCGGAATATAAATTCCGTCAGGGAGAGGCTAACTATTTAGGTTACCCAATTATCACCACGACCATTGAAGAGCAAGATAGCTTGCTCATCTATACACCTCAAGCGGGTGAAACTCCTTTTACATATACCACTATTTATACTGAGCGTGTCAGTGATACCGTTAACAAAACCACCAAGGCTACCTATAACCGTTACCATTCAATCGTAAGTAAAATTGTCAGTTTTGATGGCGATCTTGCGGATGAAGATACGTCTAAATACCACACGGTGACTGAGACCTACACCTATGATGTTGATGAAACACAGAATGTGGATGGTCAGAAGGGCACGTATAAAAAACCGACCTCCTATACGAAAGAATGGGCCTATAACGGCGTCAGTGCCAATGAAGTGAGCTATTTCACTTGGGATACCCTTGATAGTAACGGTAATGATGCGGGTTTTGCCACGGGGAATTTGCTCAGTAAAACAGATAAGTCGGGAGTCAAAACCGATTACACCTACTACCCCGTTGGTGGGGATGGAAGCAATTGCCCGGCTGATCCAAATGGTTTCAAATGCCATTTAAAAAGTAAGCTGATTACCCCAGCAGTCGTGGATGATCCTTCTTTGCCGCTGGCTCCGACAGTTCAAACGGACTACACCTATGCTTCTCTGTCGTGTTATGGCGGCACAGGAACCTATCTGGCAAGGACACAAAGAAAATCTTCTCAAAATGGTGTTGCCATCGAAGCGCATGACATTACATATTTCAATGTCGACACAGACGATCTCTTAACCCTTGGCCGCCTGAATACAATTGTATACACGGTGTATAATGCAGCCCCGGTAGGGGATAAAACCACGACCAGCAGCTTTGACTATTACCTGTCTGAAGACAGTAATACGTTCTTTACCGAAATCGAAATGTCGACAAATGTTGACAGCGAGATGACAAAGCACTGCTATGAGCGAAAGATCTATAGCGGAAAGGTGGTTTACACGGCAAATATCACTGAGTCTGAGAGTGCGCCAGCGCTAACAATCGATATTACCTATGATGGATTGGATCGTGTAACGAAAAAAACTGCGTGCCAAGGCTCCGAATTTGAAGCCTCCCAGAGTTTCGCGTATGGCAATATCAACAGCGATGATGATGATGAGGATAATGCCACGTATTTCCGCAGGACCTCCACTGATGCAAATGGGCTTCAAATCCGAACTTATCTCAACGGGTCGGGCAAAACACTTTTCCAGAAGCAGCAAGATGTTGATGGTATCGTAGGCGTAGGATTATTTCTCCAGACCCAGCAGATCAGCTATGATGGCTTGGGTAATGAACTGAGCAGTACCAACTATGATTATTTGCCTGGTGACACTGCGACTGCTCCCTCTATTTCGACCATCACAACCACACAATATGATGTGTGGGGTGCAGAATGTGGCACTACCTATCCAGACAGCCATCAAGAAATTGATGCGCATGATCCTACTACGCTTACGTCTGAGGGCTATTGGCTCTTAAGTGATAAGAGCACAGAGCAGTATACTCAAACGGTTTACAACATCTCCGGTTCTCCTGTCAGCGAAAGTCGTCTCAATCTTGATGGTTCAATATATAGCACAACCACCACTGATTACGACGGATTGGGTCGGTCTGTTCGCACCACTGACGCACAGAATAACGTTGAATTGACGAGTTATGATGCATTTAGTCGCCCCCTCACTAAAACGCTGCCTGACGGTACTGAGGTACAAACTACCTATGCACCACATAGCAAAGAGAATCTGACGACGAGTATTGCTCTGGCCAAAGATGGGGACAGTTATACCTTCGGTACCCGTGAGTTTGATGGTTTATCCCGTACAACCACAATGTCCGTGGGAGGACGTGTAGCCACCCTGGAATACACAGCAAATACGGCAATGCCCCACCCTAGTTTCGTTAATACGCCAGCGGGCGATCGGTTGAAATACACTTATCAGCCCGAACTCGGCTACGCAACCATGAGTATTGGGTTGGAAACAGGTGACGGGGTTGGTGCTGAAGATGAAGCCTCAATGACCTACACCTATTCGCCAGCGTCGGGGCAACCCGTCACGGCCAACAGTACCAAGGGTGCAAGTGAATACTCTAACTGGACGTATGAATATTTGCCATCAGGCGAAACTACGTCCTCGTCACTGACATACGCCCTGGATAGCGGTGAGCAGGGAACCAAACAGATCTCCAGCACCTATTCGTTGTGCGGGTTGGTGTTGGTAACGACCGATGTTCAAATGCAGACGCACACCGTCACCTATAACGGGCAGGGACAGCAAATCGGCTATCAATTACAGTCGGGTTCGCAATCTCTGGTTGAGGTTGAGTACAGCTACGATCTCTCCGGTAGGCCAAGCCAAACGGTCACTCAAGACACATTATCTGGAGCCGTTAATCAGACTACCACCATCAGCTACGATGATCAGGGCCGTGAACTGACCCGCACATTAAGCGCGTTGGGAAGTAGTCAGTCCCAGACATTGGCCTACTCAGTGGATGATCAGATCCTCACCCGGACCTGGATGCAGGATGGTGCAGCATACCGTACCGAAACCTATGACTACTCTGTGCTAAAACAGTTGACTAGCTATGAATGTACCGGGAACGCGATGCCAGATGCTCCTGATGGATATGTTCTGAAAGAACAGACAATTATTTTCGACTTCCTTGGCAATATAAGTACGGTAACCTCAACGGTCACTGCGAGTGCAAATCCTGGTACTGACACCGTCAACGTTGCCACGTATAGCTATGATCCTACAGACCGCACACAGCTTGTATCGATAAGCAATGATCCGATTACAGACTGGGATATCACACTAACCTATGATGCCAACGGTAACCAAACGACGGATGAGCAGGGCCGCACCCTGGTATATAACAGCCGTAATCAATTGATGAGCCTGTCGGAAGATGCGCAAACGTTAGGCGGGTACAACTATGATGCCTATGGGTTCCTGTTATCTGAGAAAGTTGCATCAGACGCTGATGCTACTCTGTTGTTCTATCTGGATAATCAGTTGATTAATGAAGTGAAAGGAGATGTGGCTTCGACCTATGTGGAATCCCTCTCATGTGCTGTCACTGACTCTGCTTCCGCTTCCACGCAGGTACAACTGCTGGGATCCGATCAGCAGGGCTCGATTGTCCAGATCAGTGATGCAAGTGAAGTCACCTACCGCATCTACGACCCCTACGGTTATCGGAAAGTGTGATAGCGGACATAATTACGGCGCATAACGTACTTCATAAATTCAAGAGGCAAAATCATCATGACGACACAAGCGGATTCGATATCTTTAGGGTATACCGGAGCCAGGCGTTCCAGTGTTACAGGGCATTATCTACTGGGTAATGGCTATCGCAGCTTTAACCCAATCATAAAACGGTTTACGGGTTGGGATAACTCCAGTCCATTTGATGCAGGGGGGCCACATGGGTATGCCTATTGTACGGGTGATCCTGCTAACAATACTGATCCTACTGGTCATTTAATCCTTGAAGTGCTGGTGGATATTTTCTTTGGTACTGTTGCTACCAGAAATGCGCGTCGGGCAGTTGAAGGAGCAGGGGCAGCCGAAGGTGTAGAAGCAGCGGCAGCCGGAGGTGCAGAAGCGGGGTCGGTCAACGCTACCGGAAGAGGAATTGCGTCAGGGGGGGGAGCAAGAACAGGAGTAAGTGTGGTGGCGGGGAAAGAAATCCCTAATAGAACGCTTTATGATGCCAGCAAAACATTTATCAAGAACTATCTGGAGGAAGTAGCTGGAGTTGATCTCAAGAAATATTACATACCCGGTATTAATGAGTACTCTCCGGGAAAACGTAGGCTTGACATTACACCGGTCTATAAAAACGGGCGCTTTAGGAAGTTGGATATCAAAAAAACAGAGTTACACTCCAAAGGACGTATTGCGCACGCAAGTAAAAAGAAGCGATTACGCTATTTAGCTAATAGTGAACCACTCCTTAAGGGCCTGGTATCCGATAGCGCTGCGGAACAGATTACTGTTTTACGCGACCGCCCTCTCCCAAGAGCTCCTCGGGAGCCGAGGGTGGATGTATCGGAACATACATATGAATCTGTTGATTTTTTAAGAATTGTTGAAGATATTGGCGATAGTACTCTCTAATTCCATTATGCGTAAATAATGTTATTAATGCTCACCAATACCGGTGGTATTGGTGAGCTATACATGAAGGGTTTATGTAGATATTTATGTCGATGCTGAGTTTATATACGAATATCATATGAAAATGTGTAAAAGTGCTCGCGTTCACTGCGGTCGGGCTCATTTGCAGGGAAGTTGCAGGTAATTCAACAATCAGGATTCAATAACCCTTCGCGCCAGCGCCTGCATGTCGTCCGCGGGATTGTGACCAATCAACATAAAGTTGTGCCCTGCCTCAGACCAATACACCACATTCATTCCGCGCCTGCGCTCAATTTCTGGGGCGTGGGAACCGCTGTCGTCGGCAACTGAAATGCACAGTGCCAAGGGGCCATAACGTGCATCAAGGTAAGAAATCTGTGCAATCCACCGATCCTCGTAATTCAGTAACCGCGCGTTCATCAGCTCTGCACCGGGCAAGAGCAGTCGATCGCGTTCCAAGGATAATCCGAGCTTATTACCTACGTCCTGCAATTGGCGCTGCTGCAATTGCGTGGAGTCCGCCACGTTATCAAATGTTTCTCGGGTGTAGAGCGACATATACTGAGCGACTAATTCACGCCAATTATCGTTATCAGCTTCCTGGCCCAACAGTAGCGGATAAAAGTGTCCGCCTGCCGCGCCAATTACCAGACAAGAGACGGCGGCAGCGATCAGCGCACGTCGACTGAACCTCTTGGCTGAGGCTGAAGATTCCCTGATAGGCAGTGCATTGAGTCTTGCCGTCAATTCAGCCACCGGAGCCTGCGCCAGCAGACCGCTGAATGCGGCACTGAACGACAGACTGGCACTATCAAGGTGCGCCAGTCGCGAGGCCAGTTGCGGATCGTGACCGAGCAACTCATCGATTTGCTGTCGCTGTGCGAGCGTCAGTTCATTGTCGAGATACGCCACCAACCAATCATCGGAGAGCGGCAAACTGAGAGGATGTGTGGTCATGAACTCTCTCCCTGGATCTGTGGCCGGGCGGACATTATCACCGAATCTTTGGCCAGTGATTGCCGCGCGGTGGTCAGGCGACTCATAATAGTGCCGATCGGCACAGATAGCGTTTCAGCCGCTTCCTGATAGGTAAAACCTTCGACATAGACCAAAAACACGGCGTTACGTTGCGCTTCGGGTAATTGGTTGACGCGCTCAATGATCTGCCTGGCAGAAATGCTTTCAAACGATTCGTTGCGTTCAGACGCAGGTGGCAGATCGTCAATATCGACAAAACCCTGACCCTGGCGAATATGCTGCGAGCGGATCTCATTGACCCACACCGAGTGCAGGATAGTAAAAAGCCAGCGATCGAGATGCGTACCGTGGTCAAATTGCTCGACACGCTCCAAAGCCCGGACACAGGTAGCCTGAACCAGATCGTTGGCGACGTCCTGATTGCGGGCCAATACCATGCCATAGCGCCACAGGCGAGCCAGATACTGCCCCAACTCACCGCGAATATCGTTTTTTTCTATGTTCGCTGTCTCCCGTCATGAATATGAATAAGAGTAAGTCATGAGCGAGTATTTTGCGGGCTACCTAGGCAGGAAACGCCGGGAGACACGCTCACCCGGCTGATTTCCTACCGAATATTCGCTGCCCAAATTACATTAAGGCTCAGGATGACCCGCGATAGCATTGGCTAAATCCTCATACTCTTCACAGCCTGTACCGCAGATCGTTTTAATGACAGCAAGTTGGGCTTTGGCTAAGTCAGGACGACCCTTAACCATATAAGCTTCACCAAGATATTCGCGAACCTTGGCGTAGTTGGGGTTGAGGGCGATCGATTTTTGGTAATAACCGATCCCTTCGTCGGTGCGACCCATTTTACGGGTGGCATAGCCACGGTAGTTGAGCGCCTCGGCAGTATTCGGTTGTTTCAAGGTGTTCAGAACATCGATCGCTTCCTGATAGCGACCCGCTTTTGCCAGTGCGTAGGCATATTGGGTACGATCGGCTTCTGAGATCATGCTGCCTTTTTCGACCATGCACGTTTTGGTTTTTGTGTCGTAGATTTGGCCTTTGGGACACGTTGGGGTTTTATCTGAATCGTCGCCCATGGCATGAACGGCACCCGAGAGTAATAACAGAGCGCTACCGAGCGCCAGAAGAGCACGTTTGTTTAGCATTCGTGCTGTTGAGTGGATCGTAGTTGTGGAAGGGATTGTTGCGAAATCGTGTTTCATGATGATACCTCCGCTGATTGTCATTGGGTAAACACATCAGAAGCGGTATCTATTCGGTTTTTATTTTAAAAAAATTAATTTTTTCTAAACGTGGCTTTTTTCCAGCACCCTGATCGGTTTGCCAGACAAAAATGCCTGGATATCTTCAATCGCCTCTGAGTAATAAACCTGATAATTCGTGTCGGTCACATACCCCAGATGCGGTGTCGCCAGCACATTCGGTAATGCGCGCAATATATGCGTGGCAGGTAAGGGTTCAACGTCAAAAACATCCAGCCCTGCGCCAGCAATGCGCCCCGACGATAAGGCATCGAACATTGCTGCCTGATCGATGATTGACGCGCGTGAGGTGTTGATAACAAAAACATTGGGCTTCATCAGCTCAAACTCACTCTTGCCGATCAGTCCTGCTGTTCGCTCGCTTAAAACCAGATGAACCGAGATAAAATCACTGTCTTTGATTAATGCCTGTTTTGAACTGGCGAGCGTGACTCCGGCTGCATTTGCACGTTCGGACGTCAAATTCTGGCTCCAGGCGATCACCTTCATACCAAAAGCCTGAGCGATATTCGCGACGCGGGTTCCAATCTTGCCAAGGCCGATTATCCCCAGCGTTTTGCCCGCCAGCGTCACACCGAGGCTGCTTTGCCATGGCCCGTTGTGGCGAAACGCACTGTTTTCAGGCACCACCTGACGGGCGAGGCCAAGTATCAATGCCCAGGTCAGTTCAATGGCCGGATCTGAATTGCTGGCGGTGCCGCATACGGTGATACCACGGGCTTTCGCGGCGGCGAGATCAATAGACGCATTACGCATTCCCGAGGTGATGAGTAATTTTAAGGCGGGAAGTCGAGCCATCAGGGAGGCAGTGAATGGCGTTCGCTCACGCATGATCACCACAATATCAAACTCTTTCAATGCCTCAACCAGCGCGTCCTCGTCGGTGAAATGGTGCTGGAAGGCGGTCACGTCCACTTGTCCGGTAAGCGCAGACCAGTCTGCCAATGAAAGGGCAACGCGTTGATAATCATCCAGGATGGCACAGCGTAAAGGCATATTTTTACTCCTGATGTGGGAGGAGGGGGTTCAATACAGATTACAGTGCTGCCAGAGCAAGGTCGATAGATGCTTTTATCTTGGCGATATATGAAGGACTGTAGTATCGCGCTGGGGTACCATTCTCTCCTCTTTCATCATGTTATTCCTTTGTTATAGGTAATAATCTTGTTCCGCTTTTTCTGATTATTTTTTCATAATCAATGCTTTTCATGACTATCGAGCAGTCCAATCTCCCTGCATTAAATGCGATTTCATCCAGTTCAAGAATAGATGGATCAACGACTAACTCTATACATGGGTTGAATGTAAAAGGTGGTATTGACCCAATTACACATCCCGTGATCTCTTCGGTTTTACCTCTATCCGCTAAAGATACTCTTTTTCCTCCAGTTGCCGCAGCAAGAGCTTTAAAATCGAGTTTTTTGTTGGCTGGAAGTATTGCTAGTAAATATTTTTCTCCGTTAAAACATAACAATGCTTTAGCTCCCTGCTCAAACCTGGTGCCTCTTGCCTTTGCTACTTCATCACTTTTCCCAACAGACTCATGATGTAAGGTCTGATATTTAATATCGTGTAAATCCAATAAATTACGTATTTTCGTATGTACGCTATCGTTATTCATTATGAGACCACCCTAAAGTATTACTGTTGCACGCGTTTCTATCATTAGGTATGTGTTCTTCCTTGGTTGTTTTATTTTTCTCATGCAAAAAATTTATGAGGAGGGCGAAAATTTCTATTTCTGCCGCCAAACAGCGGCAGATTCAGCACTTATAACGTTCCAGCGAGGAAGATTGCAACGGACAAATTACAGATCTTCGAGCGGAACCTGTTTCAGCGTTTCAACGTGCATCAGGAACTGATAGAGCGGGGCTAGCTGGCTGAAACCGCGCTCCAGTCGCGTGACCAGATCGGGAGTGAAAAGCGTCTCGACCTGTGTGTCCAGGGTCATTACCGCGAAGGATTTGCGGTTATACCAGGTAGCGAGCGCCGGATCCTGATCTTTGACCAACGGGCGCTTGTAGCTTTCACCCACCAATTCAAAGGGGGAGCAACAGCATGCCGCCGCTTTGGCGAACTCTTTGGGCTGACGCAGCATCAGGTGACGGAATCGATCCATGGTGCCTTTGCTGGCGGAGTAATAGCCCAGTCCATACGCCAATTCGTAGGGTTTGATCTCAAAGAAATAGACCGGTGCGTCGGTCCACTCTTTTGAAGGACGTTTGAACGTCAGCCACATGCGGTTGCGGTAAATTGATTTATCGTTGGAAAAGCGGGTATCACGATTCATGCGCGACAGGGTCTTGCCAATCGCCGGGCGGACTTCGAATCTGTCATCAATATTCAGCATGGTGGGTGCCAGCGCCTCCACCAAGGCACGGAACTGTGCAAGAATATGTTCGTTGTACACGCCGCGCTGGGATTCAAACCACTCTTTGCTGTTTTCAACCGCGACCTGCTGCAAAAAATTGAGCCCCGTTTGGGTAAAACCCGTAAATGAAGTCTGCTGCACGGTAAGGTCTCCATGAGAAAAAGAAGGCGGGATTTCCCCGTCCCGCCGACGGTACTCTTCTTCCTGGTAATCAAATACCGGGTACTTGCTCAAGCCTCAACAAGAAACTATCCCGCTTTTCTTGCCAGCATGGTAGCAAATCTCGCTTTGATGCGGTTGCCTGCGGCATCGGTTCTGTGTAGTTCGCCGAGGTTTTCGTTGTATTTGAGGATCTCCCAATCGGTATAATAGTTTTGCAATTCACCGGGTGAAAAGACAAAAGAGAAGGGGACATCACAGGAAGTATCTTCCGATGAGACGACGGAGACAATCAGGTTATAGCCACCCGCAAGGGTATGTTCCTGCATATTGGCGATAATGTCCGGGATGCGATCGCTATTGAGGAACATAAAGGTCACGGTCGAGACGATCAGCCCGAAGTGGCCAGTGATCTCCGCGCGGTTGATGTCATACGTATGGACATCAATGTTTGACATATCTTCGCTGGCAATCATCTTGCGCAGATTTTCCAGACTGGCCTCATTTCTGTCGTAGGACGTCACGTCAAACCCGCACAACCGTATATACAGAGAGTTTCTGCCGTTGCCGCAACCGAGATCCAACGCTTTACCCGGCGGTACAATCTTCAAGGCTTCAATGACTTCGGAATGCGTGCGGGTCATGCCATATTTCTTGGCAAAATAATCCTCTTTATTGTGCTGATCCATTGTTTCCCTTACTTTTAAACGAGTTTTGCACCCGATGGCGTTAAATTTGCGATATACGCACTAGTATTGGCGCAATGTTATCCGCAAGATAACCCAGTTTAATCGACAAGTCAGGTTGCCAGAAGTACAGAACGAGGGAAATTGAAATGGATGCCATACACACAATTATTCTTACCATAGGATTGTTTATCCTGACGTTCATTAACCCCGGCGCAAATCTGCTGGTGGTTGTGCAGACCAGCCTGACATCAGGAAAAAACGCCGGGATCCTTACCGGACTGGGCGTGGCGCTGGGTGATGCGCTGTACTCCGGACTGGGGTTGTTTGGTATGGCGGCGCTGATTACGGAAGGTGGGCAGTTCTTCTCAGGCATTAAAATCTTCGGCGGGCTTTATCTGATTTGGTACGCCTATAACATGATCCGTCACCCCAACTCGGTACAAATGTACACGGGGAGGTTATCTGCCACGACCTCTGCGCCCTGGTATGTTTTTTTCCGCCGCGGATTGTTGACCGATCTCTCCAACCCCCAGACGGTGCTATTTTTCGTCAGTATATTTTCCGTCACCCTGACACCGGCGACTCCGCTGTGGGCAAAAGTATTGGCGTGGCTCGGTATTGTTATTGCGTCGATCATTTGGCGCACGTTACTAAGTATCGCATTTTCCCTGCCTGCCGTAAGGCGAGGATATACCAAGGTGCAGCAAGCCATGCGGGGGATTATCGGTGTTGCGCTGGGGGCATTTGGCTTGCGGCTGATTTATGAAGGCTTTATGAGACGCTGATGTTTACATTGGGCTGTAGGCACCCAGCAGATGTAATACTCTTATCGTGCGCGTTCTAGCGCACGATAAGAGTAGCGAAAGAAATTGCCGGTGACTCACTGGCCATCACCCTTGCTGGATATTTATCCTTCTATTTTTAAGGTTTTTTACGGCTTTTGAACAACCGCATAACCGCACCGATGATGCAGCCAATGACGATGCCGGTAATAATCCAATCAATTAAATTCATAGCCATTTCCTTCATCAACATTCGCTGATCGATTAACTGGCCGCAATGTTGCAGCGATATTATTGACAAAGAGTATGCAACACTCGCCCGGAGAACGCATGCAAATCACTCACGGTAATTCAACCGAAAGCCATCACCGTCAGTGCTGATTTCAAGGGGGAGATAATTTTTAAGCGAGAGATAACACGCAATCGTGTGTTTCACCGATTGCGCCGTCACCAACTCTATAACCGTACACTCGGCAGCCTTGGCCGACGCCAATCCGGAGAGGGAATCCTCAAAAGCAATACAGCGTGCCGGAGAACAATTCAACCGTTGTGCACCCAGTAGAAAAGCCTGCGGATGGGGTTTACCCAATGTCACGTTTTCACAGGTTATGAGCGCATTTGGCCTGGGTAATCCCGCAGCAGCGATTCTCGCCGTTGCCACTCTTGACAATCCTGACGTCACAATCGCCCAGGGAATGGTGAGGCGTTGCAGGGTGTTGAGCAAATCAATCGCGCCATCAACCGCCGTCATGCCCGCCGCATCTGCGACTTCGTAATCTTCAAGGGCTTTGCACTCCCTGAGAATCTCTTCGTCGCTTGCGCCTGTTAGAAAATGCCGGAACGTAACCTGCGCGGGTTTACCATGCAAATAGCCGAGAACCTCCTGTGGGCACAATCCTTTGCTGACCGACCAGTTTTTCCACGAATCCTCCACTTTCTCCAGCGAATTAACCAGCGTTCCGTCCAAATCAAACAACATCCCTGAAAATCCCAGCATCTCTTTCACTCCCATTCACGTCATAAATACATCTTACGATGCAGGGGAAAATTAGCTATCGCAAAAAAAGAGTCTTAGAGAGAAAAAGGCGTCATTACTGGCCGTTTTTGTAAGCGGGGGTTGCGATCGCAGATGAGGCCAAAGTGGCTGTTATTTGAACACCGTATCTGCCCGGGAGCGGTGCTGATAATACTCTTGCTGGAAGACGGCACCCAGACGGAGTTTTATTCTTAGGTCGTGGGGATGAGAGTGTGTAGAAAGTGATCGGCATTTTCGCACCACACTTGGGGAGTTCACCCATTCGTGGAACGGGCACAACGTAATGACACATTGCTGCCAAAACCGTTGACCTTGAGGGTTTGACCTTAAAAAGTGCTTTCGGTGCGTTAAGTCTTGCCGATAAATATGAGGAGGTCGGTAACCGTGGGGTCACAAATTTAAAGGATAGTAAATCAATAGAGGCCGTAGCATTGCTGCAACACCCAATGGAAACGGCATGATACCATCATTACGCGGTCTGTTAGGACAGGAATAAAGGGTAAGTACGGAGTAAGTAAAAAGAACACAGCGCAGCAAAAATGGTTATCGCGTGTGAACGGTGACCCCCCATCGGCTCGATTAATTCCCGATGAGCGCGCTCGGATATCACAAATTTAGCTTGAGTTAGAACGAAAGGAGATTACCGCAGAGCGCTGGGACTTGGAAGTGTTGACGCGTTGTGCTCTGAGCAATTTTAACGAGAAGATGTTCTCATATCCAGTCAAGATTAATGCCAGGGTTTTGATTGCACGTTAAAGCATCCGATGGATGAACATCCTGAAACTACAACGTCAAGTAATGATTGTGATTGCTCAGAATTAATTTTTATCACTAACTCTTTGTTGGTTATTGAAGTTTATGATGCATAATATAGGGTCAGCATGATTAAATCATACCAACAGAGGATGTGGTAATGAATCAAATAAAATCAATAAATATCAATAAATTGCTTCTTGATGTTGATAATCCGCGATTTCCTACTCCTGCTGAAAATCAACGTGATGCCATCGAAAAATTGCTAGAATTGCAATACGATAGGCTATATCGTCTGGCTAAAGACATCGCTTTAAGAGGGTTAGATCCCTCGGAGAATATTTTAGTTTACCCAAGTCAGGAAGAAGATGGCTTCTTTGTTGTTGCAGAGGGTAATAGACGTGTAACGGCTTTAAAGTTGCTACTTTTACCTAAAATGGCCCCCAATGAAAAAGTAAAAAAAGCCTTTGAAAAACTTAAACTAACGCAAAGAAATGACATCAAAGTAATTGATAATTGTGCTCTTTTTGATGACGATGAATATAGTCACTGGGTTAGCCTTAAACATACAGGGCAAAACAATGGCATTGGTCGTGTAGAGTGGACGGCTCCTGAGAAGGCAAGACATCTTGCTAGGATGGGTAAGCAATCTTTTGGTAATCAGTTATTTACATTTATGGAACTTAATTCTGAATATTATAAGCGAATTCTAGAAAAGAAAAAAATCATTCGAATTACTAACATTTCTCGACTTTTTGGTGATTTAAAGGTTCGGGATTATTTTAATATTCAAAACATCAATGGCCTTTTATATTGTTTTCAACCATACGACCGTTTTGCAGAACAGCTAGAAAAAATACTAAGTGTGATGATAGAGGAGGATGAAAAAGGGAAACCCTATTTTACTGTAAATAGAATACGTAGTCAGGTTGACAGAGTAACTTTCATGCATGAACAGAAGATTACTGAATCAAAGCTTACTCTTAGAAAACCTTGGCGCTTAATTGATGAGAGACCCGCTCTTTCCGAGGAGGAAATTCAAAGTAAACCATATAATGAAGATAATATGGGAGATAAAAATAAAGATCATAATAGCCATGGTGTTGATAGTGATATTGAAAATAAAAATAATAATAATAAAGAGAGTAATACTAACTTCTCTGAAGGAAATGATGATAACAAATTTAATAATGTTAAAGGAAATCAGGGTAAAAATACAACACCTCCGAAAGCTAATAGAAATAATTTAATACCTTCTTATGTTAAGTTAAACTTCAGAGGGAATAAAAAATGCTCACGTATATTTACTGAGTTAAAATCACATCTATCATTTGATACAACACCAAATGCAATATCAATTCTTCTTAGGATTTTCATTGATCTATCTGTAAGTTATTTTATTGAAGATAAAAAAATATCCTCTAAAGATAACCACAGAAATCCTGGATTACATGATAAAGTGATTTTTTGTGCGCATTACTTAAGAGATAATAAAAAAATAACGGGTAGCGAGTGTACAGCAGTAATAACATACTCAAGTCAGATAACTAAAGCTAATGGTTCGTTACAACAGTATGTTCATAATCCTCATTTGATTCTTTCTAAAGAGGCCGTTAATACTGAATGGGATAATTTTGAGACATTATTAACTCTTATGTGGAGCTAGTAATTTAAGATGGGCATAGACAAGGATGTCTTATTTTTGCTATTCTTAGTTATAAAAACATTAGTGAGGTTTAGATGAAATATTATACACCATTACGGTATCCAGGGGGGAAAGGGAAACTCTCTTACTTTATAAAAGATGTTATAGAGATAAACAACTTGAATGATGGTGTATATGTCGAGCCTTATGCCGGAGGTGCTGGTATTGCATTAGAGCTGTTACTTCAAGAATATGTTCGAAAAATTCATATTAATGATATCGATTATGCTATCTATTCTTTCTGGCATTCCGTGATACATGATGCAGAAAATCTTTGTCGATTGATACATGATGCTCAGGTGAATATGGATGCATGGAGTTTTTATCGAAATATACTTGCTAATCCATGTCAGTTTTCTCAGCTTGAAGTTGGGTTTGCTGCATTCTTTCTCAATAGAACAAATAGATCAGGAATATTGAAAGCTGGTGTAATTGGAGGAAAAGCGCAAGAAGGATTATGGAAGATGGATGTACGTTTTAATCGTATTGATTTGATAAAAAGAATTGAAAGTATTGCCGATTATAATCAGAGAATTTCAATCAGTAATCTTGATACTCTAGATTTTTTGGACGAAGTAGAATATTTAGATCAAAATAAAACATTACTTTATCTTGACCCTCCTTATTATATTAAAGGTCAAGGACTTTATAGAAATTTTTATAATCATGATGATCATGTATCTGTTATGTCGAAACTGAAAAGAACCAAGTTCCCATTTTGGTTGGTATCATACGATAATGCCGAAGAAATAAAAAAAATATATAAAGATTTTGATAAAATTGAATATTCATTGCAGTACACTGCACAGCAGAAAAGAGTTGGGGAAGAGGTGATGATTTTTTCTCCAAAAATCGTTGTTCCTAATACCCTTAGGGGGGCTACTGACAACTTGTGTGCATGAGTGAAAAATTACCCACTTTGGATATTTAAGGGTTATGAGTTAAGTTGAATTTATAGGGAAGCAATGAATCGTGTATATGCAAGTTGCACTAACCTGCATGCAAAAGAAAGCTATAATGTTAGAAACATCTAGACTCCACGGCTATATCAATGATATTACAACAGAATTAGAAACAATACTTGAATCGGACAGAATAGGCGGGGATCTTATTGCTTCAGCTACAAATTAATAAACAATAGTATCAACTTCTTTAAATTATCACACTCATTCAAAGATTATTATTTCAAGTGAAATTATTATATTTATAAGGATTTATAATGGTAAATAAGATCACCAAACTGAGAAATATCAATATAAAAAAATTTAGAGGATTGCAAGATGTCAGTATTGATTTTGGGGAGCGAATTACAATAATTTGTGGTAAAAATGGCACTTCAAAATCTACTATTCTCGGTGTGATAGCACAAGCGTTTAGTTTTAGAAAAGATTATACTAAAGAACCTGTAGTGGACTTAAGCTCATATAAAACATTAATTGATAAAGAGTTTGCGTCGTCATTTTCTGATCATTTCAGATTTTCAGAGAAATATGATATTCCCGGATCAATGGATATTGAGTTAACAGTTTATGATGGGGCGAGTGAAACTATACTCGACGAATTATCACTTGGATTATATGACTCAACTGATAGGAGAAAATCACGACCTATACTTAGAGGTAATCATAGCCGCAACGTGACTCACCCGTTAATTTATTTAAGTCTAGAGCGTTTGCTACCAATATCATCAAGACCGAAATATTTAGTTAGAAACGTTGATTATGTAAATAGTAATAAAGATGGTATCCGATCATTAAGTAATAAACTTCTTATTAAGGATGGTTCTAATATTGTTACTGCCACTACAGGTACAATTGACTCTTTAGTTGTCCATTCAGACTATTATGATCAAGAATCAGTGTCTGTGGGGGAAGATAATGTAGGGCAAATTATTCAAGCAATATATTCCTTTAAAAGATTAAAGGAAGTGTATCCGGATTATCATGGCGGCATTATACTTATTGATGAGGCCGATGCCGGTTTATTTCCAGCAGCTCAGGTCGAGTTTATAAGCATTTTATCGAAAGCAACAAAAGAATATAATTTACAAATAATAATGACCTCACATTCCCCCACTATTATCGAAGAGGTTTTTAGTCTGGCTAAGAAAGATAGTCATAATTACAAGACTATTTATTTGACTGATACTTTTGGCAAAATACAGAGGAAAGATAATTTTTCATGGCCGCAGATATTCGCGGATTTAAGAGTCGAAACTATATCTATTGAGCAAGGGGTTTCTCTGCCAGTCATTAATGTATACTTTGAAGATAGGGAGGGCGCAGATTTCTTCTCTTCGTTGATAACTGATAGAAAAATAAATAAAGTAATAAATCCATTAAAAGAAATCACGTTGGGGTGCAATAATTACAAAGAGCTTATTTCAAAAAAAATACCTGAATTCAGTAAAAAAAGCATTATAGTCTTTGATGCTGATGTCCCAAAAATTAAGGGGCAACAAAACGTTGTATTATTACCGAGTGGACTTCCGCCTGACCAACTGCTTTTTGAGTTTTTATATAATTTGCCGATTGATTCAGGCTATTGGCATAATGATTTTGCATATACGAAAGCTGTTTTTTTAAGAGAGACAAGCAGTATATTACAAACGCTGAATATAATTCAGGGCGCAGATCCTTTAGATTTAAAATCTGTTGTGGAAGTATTCCGTGCTGGGAAAGATAATCGCGATGGGTTAGTCAGAGAAATGTTTAAGAAATTCTATAAAGATAGTAGTGTAAAATTAACGATAAATGGAAAAGTCAAAGGAAATCCATTCAGATTGTGGGCCAAAGTAAATCAGGGTGCGGTAGATAATTTCCAAGAAGAGTTTAAGTCTAGTCTGATTCATACGATATCAAAAGGGAATGGTGCAGAACTCGCCTCTGTTCTTGGTTATTTAGGATAATGCGGGAGTATACAGACAATAAATTCATTTATTGTCTGTATACCTTCTTGATATCCACATATTATTATTTGATGGATAGTGTTTAAGGATTATATTTGGTGGTGACTTCACATTAGATTACGGAAGTTACTTTAACTAGTCGTATCCCGCATCGATTACTACAGGTTGTAAGCGGCATGCTCACAAATACTTGCTGCGATAAAACATGGCCGCGTCATCCTACCCACCCTTAACCCGACACGTTTCATATTAAATATTTATCACATTGTGTCCCGTCATTCTGCGAACTACTGTGCTCACGCTCGCCCCCTTCAGTCGAAGAAATAGTCAAAAAAGCTGGAAAACAGGGGGGTAAAACAAGGAGGCGCAGAATGAAAGAATCTCAAGACTATGAAACACGTTCTCAAGAAAATAAAGCCATAACAGTCCGCGAAATTACATTAACAATAGGTATTTTTTTCGACGGCACCGGGAACAACAGGGAGAATACCGCGTTACGAATGCGGGGGTTTACTGAGTCAGACGCTGAACAGAGGCAGGCGCAGAGTTGCAAAGTGTCTCCTGGTGGGGAGAATAATGAAAATCTCACAATCAATAGTGACAGCGTAACAACAAACAGTTATCGGGGATACTTTTCCAATATCCATTGGCTTAATTCTCTTTATACGTCCCAGCAACAACTGGCAGAAGATCAAATAGAGGCTCAGATAAAAACCTATCTATCTGGTATAGGAACGGCGACCGGTAGACCTGATTCGATGATTGGCATGGGGCTTGGAAGCAGCATGCTGGATATTTTTGAAGGTGTAGTGACAAAAACGGATGAGGCAATGGTCGCAATGACCAACGCCATTACCGAATTTATGCAATGTAACCCCAGCCCTGACTTTAGTATCGCAAAAATTCAATTTGATGTGTTTGGTTTCAGCCGCGGCGCGGCGGCGGCAAGGCACTTTGCCAACCGTGTCATGGAACAGGATCCCGATATTGCGGATGCGATCGCCAAGGGGCTGGACGGTGATCTCTATGGCGGGAAACCCTCCGGTGAAGTCCGTTTCATCGGTCTTTTTGATACCGTCGCGGCTATTGGCGGCATCAAGGATTTATTCGATACCAATGGCAGAAGCAATGCGGACGTCAAGCTGGAGTTGCGACCCTCAGTCGCCAAAAAAGTTTTCCAGATAACCGCCATGCATGAATGTCGCTACAACTTCAGTTTGAACAGTATTAAAGGCATGTGGCCTGAATTTGCTTTACCCGGCGTCCATTCGGATATAGGTGGAGGTTATAATCCAGCAGGATCCGACTGGCAGGAGAATGAAAATTTGTTCCTCACCATGCCCGCCTTTGAGGTCGTCAGTGACGACACTTTGGAAACGGCAACCACGGTGTTTCGCAAGGCAGAGTTGGCCCGAGAGAAACTCTATTCTGTCGCTGCGCTGCAATATCTGCTCCCGCATGGAAAAGTGACCACTAAAACCCGTTCTGTAGAGGGGGTAAACGCTTATCAACAGCGGACGGGAATTATCCAGAAGCAGGTTGGGTCTGCCGTGTTTCTGGAGCGAACGGCTGTGCCGAATGACTGGGCTAAAGTCAGCCTGCGTGTGATGCTGGATGCGGCTCAGGATGCCGGAGTGTTATTCAACCCGATATGCCAAAGTGATGAAGAGTTGCAGCTCCCACCAGAACTTATCCCACTCGGTGAAGAAGCCATTGCACAGGGAAAAGCGGTGCGGCTTGGGCAAACACCGCAAAGTTTTACCGAGGATGAATTGCATACTATTGGCAAGTACATTCACTGCTCTGCGAACTGGAATATCGCTTCAGATCGGAATCAATGGATTGACCCAAAAGCGGGTGAAACATGCATTAACCGTTTTGCGCCAAACGAAGATAAAGCCATTGTTTTCACCAACAGCCCCAACAACGAGTGGGTACGAACGGTCTGGTATATGGACGACGAGCAGAGGCTGCATGATGATGAAGTGACCCCAGAGGATCAGACTGCCAACGTGTCTTGACCTGAGCATCAATGTGGCCATGCGGCAAAACTTTTACCTGCGCCGTAAAAAAACGCCCGTTAGCCTTCGCATAGGGGCTTTTTTGTGATAATTCGTTAAAAAAGAAGGAATAATAGGCAAAAAGCGAGAATAATTTAAAGTCGCTAATAAAGTGTTCAAAAAATTAAGACTATGCTCAGATAAGTATTTTCCGAGAAAATCGAGGAGTGTCACCAAATGTCTGACAACGTCTTTTGTTTCGGCGTATTGACCGCGGCGCTGTTATCACCGATGACTGTTTGGTCCGCCCCCCCGAAAGATCTACCGTTAGTGCCCGATCCCAGCCTGCCGACGCGCGAGTTTGTAACCTCCGTCAACTCTAACAAAAGCATTGTTTTCCGCCTGTTCGCCCCAACGGCTAAATCGGTCTCAGTTGTGACCGGCGCAACCGAGGACAGTTATGTCGTCACGCCGATGACCAGGAATGAGATCGGCGTATGGTCGTATCACACGCTGCCGCAGGCACCGAATTTGTATGAGTATTTCTTCAATGTTGATGGCTATCGCAGCAGCGATCCGGGTACGGCGTTTCCCAAACCGCAACGGCAGGTGAATACCAGCCTGATTCTGGTGCCGGGAGGCGTGCTTGACGTGCGCCCGGTGCCGCATGGGCAGGTGTTGAGCCTGACGTACCATTCCAACGTGCTCAATGCCGAACGGCAGATGTATGTGTGGACGCCGCCGGGCTACAGCGCCGAAAGCAAGCCCTTGCCGGTGCTCTATTTCTACCATGGTTTTGGCGACACCTCTGGCTCGGCGTTGTTGCAAATGCGTGTCCCGCAAGTCATGGACAATCTTCTGGCCGAAAAGAAAATCGAGCCGATGGTAGTGGTGATGCCGGATACGGAAACCGATATCGCCAACGCGATCCCAGAGGATTTTCCGCGGAAAATGCGCAGGAAAGTATTTTATCCACGCAATGCCGATGCCGCCGATCGCGAATTGATGCAAGACATCATTCCCTATATCAGCCAGACATTCACCGTCCGTCAGGACGCTGACGGCAGGGCGCTGGCGGGGCTATCGCAAGGTGGTTATCAGGCGCTGGTAACGGGAATGACCCATCTGGATCAGTTTGGCTGGCTGGCGACGTTCAGTGGTGTAAGTACCGCAACCGTTCCTAACGAGCACGTTGCCGAGGTGTTGAATCAGCCTGAACGGATTAACAAACAGCTTAAACTGTTGAGTGTCGTGGTGGGTGAACGTGACATTGTCACGGGGAAGGATGTCGAGGGATTGAAGACTATTCTCGATCAGAAGGGCATTAAATACGCGTACCAGATGTACCCCGGGCTTGGTCATGAAATGGATGTCTGGCGTCCTGCCTACATCACCTTCGTAGAGAAACTGTTCAAAGAGTAAACCGTCTCTTGCAGGAAAATAAAGGGCCAAAGCACTCTCGTGCTTTGGCCCAAATTCGTGGTTGATATGTTTAGCTGAATCAGCTCTCCGTTTCACACTGCTTTAGCATTTTGTATAACGAGTCCTTTAACCGTAGTTTCTCCCTTTTCAATTCTATGATGTGTTTGTCGTGCACTGCGCCAGGCAACTGTTCAAGACGTTTTATTTCATGATCCAGTCGGTTGTGTTCCTGAAACAATGTACAGAATCGTGGATTTTCCTGTTTTTGCTTTGTGATCAATTCGCGATATTCTGGAAACACAATGCCACCTCCTTTTGTTGGTACGGTTAAAAACACCGTATCACGATGGAAAGAACGAGAAGAAAATGCACATCACAAGAATGAAACTTAGATGAGCGCTCAGGTTGATATTTTTCCACCGGTTTTGCAGATTGGCGCTGGAGGCTTATTGCGGGGTGATAGCCCTACCGGGTTGATCTTCCTGCGGTAGTAGATTCCAGTTAAATGTAACCCTTTCATGTTTGTCATACTGTGTCGTCATTGGTGCAAAAAAGGGGTGGTTTCATAAACAACCCTCAGTGTGTAATGCGGGTAACGTCGTTGATAACGGTCTTTTTAACCTTGCCCGCTCATGCTAATTTCAACACTGACATTCGCGTGGTTTATCCATTATCAGGAGTAGGGATCCCATGAGTAAAATCGATCTGCACATGCACTCAAATTACAGCGACGACGCTGACTTGCCGGTAAGTGAGTTGATCGCTCGCTGCATCGAAAATGGCATCACTACGCTGGCGGTCACCGACCATAATTCGGCGACGTCTGCGCTGGAATCGGTAACATATCGCAGCAACAGCCTGAACGTGCTGACCGGAATCGAGATTGATTGCACCTTTGAAGGCCGTAATTTCCACCTGCTGGGCTATGGTTTTACACCCAGTGACGATTTTGATCTGATTCATCGTAATTTCAGCGCGGTGCAATCTGCTCTGGTACCGCAAAAGATTGAAAGCCTGCGCAAACTGGGTTTTTATCTGGACGAAGATGTGCTGCAAAAACTCTCGGGTGGACGTATGCCGCAGGAAGAGCAAATGGGTGAAGCCATTCTTGACGATGAACGCAATGATGGGCATCCGCTACTTTTACCTTATCGCGAAGGCGGTGCACGCGGGGATATGCCGCTGATTAATTTTTACTGGGATTTTTTCGGGCCAGGCAAAGTGTGTTACGTCCCAGTCTCTTTCGCGCCGATGACCGAAATGGTGGAGGCAATCACCTCTAATGGTGGTATACCCGTCGTCGCCCACCTCGGTGCGAATATCAAAGAGAGCTACGAGGAGGTGCTCACCGCGATGTTTGCCATCGGCATAAAAGGCGTGGAAGCGTTTTCGAGCTACCATTCACCTGAACTGGCCAACCGGCTCTACGATTTTGCGGTCAGCAAAAATGCATTCGTCACCTGCGGCAGTGATTTCCACGGTAGGAATAAACCTAAAATCGAAGTTGGGCAGTGCAATTACACGCCGCTGCAACAGGCGACTATCGAACGCTTTTTGCGGGCAGCCCAGGCCTAAGATCGGGTTGCGCAAGTGGCTGATAATCATGCCCTTGCGCAATCGGTCAGAGTAGTGACAGCGCAGTCAGTCGCGGCCACAGCTTTTCCATGATAAAACTGGAAAAGGCTTCAATCTTCAGTGCCGGGACTTTCTGCGGCAAATAGAGCATATGCATTGGCCGGGAAGGGACGGGATAGTGCGGGAGAACCTTGACCAGTCGACCATTCCTAATCTCCTGCTCCAACGTGATTTTCGATTGCAGGACAATGCCAAAACCTTCCAGCGCTGCCTGTTTCGATCCCTCCCCTGAATTGACCATCAGCCGCGGCACCACCGGAATATTTTCCTCGCCCTCGGCACCGATCAACTGCCAGAATTTATTGCTCTCACGCTGATTGAACCCCAGACAGTGGTGATATTGCAGATCTTCCGGGGTGGAGGGCGTGCCATATTCGGCAAGATAGTCAGGCGTGGCGGCCAGCATCAGCTCATAGTCCGGTAACGCCCGCGCGACCAGCCCTTCATCCATGATGTCACCAATCCTGAAGGTGAAATCAAATCCCTCTTCGATCATGTTGACCTTGCGATCGGCCAAAACCAGCTCGAGTTTGATTTCGGGATATTGCTTCAGAAACCGGGTCACCAGCGGTACCAAAATATGATTGCCAAAGGCGTAAGGGGCACTGACGCGGATCATGCCAACGGGAGCAAAATTCAGTGACTGAATCAATGACTCGACGTTGGTCATATCACCGACGATGCGACGGCTATGTTGGTAGAAGATATGTCCGGCTTCGGTGAGGCCCTGACGGCGGGTGGTGCGCACCAGTAACTTGGTTTTGAGCAGGCTTTCCAGGGCGGTGATGTGTTTGCCTACCATCGTCGGTGAGATATTCATCGCTTCAGCCGCTGCCACAAAACTCCCTTTGTCTATGACTGCGACAAAAACCGACATGCTGGTTAACCGATCCATTATGAACCCCTGGTGTTTTCTGTTGCCCTTAATATAGGCAAAACGGTTGACCTGCCCGAACCTGAAGGTGGGAGCAGGGACGTTGAGCTGGTTACACGCAATTATAGATACGGGAAAAGAGAGACATTGCCACGTCCGTTGCATCAGATGCCAGAGCCAATATGCGCATCTGCATCGACGAACCCATCATCATGCCCCAAGTATAGAAATACTGCCAACGATGCAGCCCAGCGGCAATTCCAATACGGGAAACCACCAGACTTCAAAAGCTCCAGGCAAATACTGACAGGATGTGGCTGCCGATGAACAGTAAATATGCCACTCGACAGGCGTCGGCATTCAATTTTTCGGGTGAGCAACATCAGGGGCAAAACGCTGGGTAACCAACGCGTAAAACTGTCAGACGCTTTCAACGCCGTGGTAGCGATCACTTCGGCCAAAATAGTCAGGGACAACAGCAGATAATTCATACACCCTTTTCCTTCAATGTCATCGCATTTAACTTATTGATAATTCGTTCTCTCCTCTCGGTTTCCAGTGGCTGGTAGCCACAAATGTCAGAGAGCCAGAGGCCGTCTACCGCCATGCGACACATAATCATTCGGTCCTGTTCTTCGCCGGTAAGATCTTCTTGCGGGACATCATTGTTGACGAAGTGATTCCACCGTTCGCGCAGTCCGCGATCGGCCAGAATGGCAACCACCAGCGCCCGGTACGTAACGTGTTCACTGTCTCGACTTCCTGCCGTACAGGCGCGCAAATAGGCACGGGTAGCTCGCCCATAAGGCTCCGTGTCCAGTCGCATCAGGTCAGCCATGTCGTCAGAAAAGCGCTGCATAAGATCGTTAAATAATCCGTTGATGAGCGCGGTTTTGGAACTGAAGTGATATTGCAGGCCGCCTTTGCTCACGCCAGCAAGTTGCGCGACATTATCCAGCGTTAATCCCTGCAAGCCCTTGTCAGCAATGATTTTCGACGCCGCTTCAACTACGCTGCGTTTCACGGTTTCAGGTTCTTTCGGGCGATTAATTGCGGCTTTCATTGTTACTCCTCACTTAAACAATCCGTCTGGATGGATTACTCGAATTTTACCTGCTTTTTCTCCAGTGACAAGCGAATTTTACAGGGATGATGGCGCGGACGGGGGAAGAGGTTTAGACGTGGACACATGCGTTATGGTGGCTGGACTGAAGTCAGTGAGTCTTATCTTATCATTTATAAATGATTCTGATTCTCATTTATACAATTGACCTGGTTGAGTGGTTTTCATACATTGGAAAAGCCGTAAAAATGTATATTTTTCAGGTTGTTAGTTTTTATTTTGATAATCAAAGAGGAGTTTTTATGAATGATGACACGATAACAGTAAATGGGGGGGGTGGAGATGACAGTCGTAGTGATAATGAAAAGCACGATGGAAGTGGTCAAAACTCAAACGGATCTAGCGTTAATCTTTCAGTGTATCCAGAAGCACAAGTTATCGCAGTGCTAGCCGCGCCAATGAATATTACTTTGATTGGTGAAGGATGGGGATTTACTCTCTTAACATCTCAAACTATTACGAGCGCACTTCAGGCAGGTTTGAGTACTCTGGGTACTATGGCGCTTGAGGCCGCGCCTTATTTAGGAAGAATGGCAGGAGTTGTTGTTGGTTCGCTTATTCCCAGTAAAATTGCACCAGATGATCCGAAGTTCATGGCGCGAATTGTTAATGCACTCCCAGCAACGACAGTCACCGACGTACCGATGATACAGCTACCCACTCAACCGTCAGTCCTGGCAAAAATGCAGGTGGAAGATACTGTCGAGGATGAATTGCAAAAAATCGTCGTAGTCAGTTCGCCGACGTTTCCCGTTTCAGTTCCTGTTGTGAATGCTGTACCCACGACACGCACAAATGTATTTACTGCGCAAATTGTACCAAGTATGCCACCAGTGCATATTAAAATGGAAAAGTCGACAACGTTAGTTAATTCAGTTCCAGCAATTGGTATTACTGAAGTAAAGAACGCTCCGGTTAAACCTGTTGAACGTGGAACGGGCTCAAGTACGTCAGATGCATTTATTCATTTTCCAACGCCTAGCGGTTTTCAACCTATCTATGTATCAATCACAACAGTGCTCACCGTAGAACAGATTAAAAAACAAGAAGAGGAAGCCAAAAGACGTCAGGCGCAATGGGATGCTCGACATCCGCTCGAAGTTGCTGAACGAGAATTAGCGGAAAAGGAAAAAATACTGGCTCAGGCAGAGCTTGATATTCTCAACAGAGAAAAGGCACGTAAAGACGCAGAAAACACTCCAGAAGCACTTGTAATAGTGGATCCTGTCTCTCATCCGTTAACCTATACAAAAGATGTTCGCTTCGTTACGTCGATTTATAATGGAACGATTCAGTTGTCGTTCACGATAGAAACTCGCGACACATTGAACCAACTTTTGTCACAAGGTGGAGGAATGATAGCTGGAGAGTCAGTAGAGGCTCCCACGTATGCAGGCTTTCAAGTTGCCCAGACAATACAAAAGGGTTTAATGGAAATTGTTGAAGAGATGCGTCAACTTATTCTCGACGGCCAAAAACGAATCATTGAAGCACAAAATGCTCTTGTAGTGGCGATTGAAGGCCGTAATAAGGCAGAGGATGAAAAGAATAAATCTGAAAAGAATAGAGATCAGGTTAAAGAAGAGAATAAAAACAAGCCGACAAGTTATACTCTTGATGATAAAATTAAAGTGCAAATGGGTGAGCGCGGTTGGACAGAGCAGGATGTCAAGGACGTAGTCGGTAAAGGTCAGAATGGCATTTCGTCAGACCAGCGTCGACCTAATAAAACACCTCCTGATTTTTTAGGGAGAAATGATCCGGCTTCAGTTTATGGTATGCCAGGTAAGTATGTTGTTATCAACGACAGAACGGGCGAAATAACACAAGTTAGTGGGAAAAATGATCCGCATTGGATTGATGATGGCCGTATTGTATGGGAGAAAAAATAATGAGTATAACTTCAGCTATTTTGTACAATAATGGTGAAGACTTCTTTAAGCTTAACGGCAGTAGTGTAATGGCTTTAACACCTAAAGCGGCTAAAGAGGTGTGCATAGAAGCTTCTAAGCGAGAAAAATTCGTTTACATTGTTGAAGGTGGCCATTGGATGAATCCTGGATTCAGACCCGACGGAAGTACTCGATGGGATGCTCGTCAAGATTTTGAACAAAGTGGGAAATTCAAAGAAAATAATGATGCAGCGCTAAAAAATATAGAAGAGGATGTTACTTTCGGTATTACTGCTTTTATGATTACTCTATCGAAATAAAGACAACTATTAATTTTTATTACATTTTTATAAAGTAAAAATGAGTTGAGCCGATGACTAATCGGCTCGTTTTATTTCTAAACAGAAGAGTTGCTTAAATGGATAAGAAGTACTCTCTTTTATCCGATAATCCCCTGTCATTGCAAAATAATGGTGTACGAAAGGTTATCTTGCCGTAATTAAATTCCCATCATGCAAATTTTCCCCTGTAGACCATACTTAAAACCTATCCCAATCGTTGGTATTAACCTTTTGGTGATGACTGAAGATTCCGCCCGTTAATATTGAAAAACAAGAGGAATCTATGAGTTTTCTTGGATGGACGGCAGCGGTAGGTGCGCTGTTATTGTTGATGTCACTGGCATCCGGCTGGATCCACCGCGGTCCGGTCACTGTATTTGGGTTTTATTTGATCGCAGGGGTGATATGCGGCCCCTGGGTGTTGAATCTGCTGCGGATTGATGTCGCGGTCTACGCAGAATTAACGGGCAGAATGACCGAAATAGCCATGGCGGCGTCGCTGTTTATTACCGGTCTCAAGTTAAGGCTTCCTTTTCGTCATTTGAGTTGGCGCATGGGTTTACGACTGGCGTTTCCCGCGATGCTTCTTACCGTCGGTGGGGTGACGCTGGCAGCACATTATCTGACTGACTTGTCGTGGCCACTGGCATTGGCGTTTGCCGCCATCGTGGCACCTACCGATCCGGTGCTGGCGAGTCTCATCTCGGTGAATGACGCCAGGGACGACGACAGCCTGCGTTTGGCTCTGTCGAGTGAAGCCGGACTCAACGACGGTTCAGCGCTGCCGATACTTATGCTGGCGTTGGTTTTCCTGACCACAAAAACAGATCTCTCGCTCTCGCTGCTGGGGCATTGGGCGCTGTTCGACGTCGTCTGGGCGCTGATGGGCGGGTTGCTGATTGGGTTTGGCCTGGGTCGGGTGATCGGACACATCGCCACAAAGATGAGAACTGTACATCAGGACGTTGCACCGAACGATTTCATCGCGTTATCACTTATCGCGTTGAGTTATGCGGCGGCGCAAAGCGTTGACGCATCAGGTTTTCTTGCGGCTTTCGCTGCGGGTGTCGGACTGCGGTATGCCGAGGTACGCATCGTGAGTCAGCATCCCCTTGAAGACCTGCATGAAGATGCCCGCTATCTTCCCGCCGAGACCATGGTCAACCCAAACCAGCGGCATACCCTGGCCGGTAAAGAACCCGCAAAATCAATGGGACTGGTGGTAGGCGATGCACTCTCTTTCGGCGATACGATTGAACGACTTTTTGCTGCGGCCATCGTTATTGTGTTGGGTATTACGCTCTCCATGCATTGGGATCCGATGGGCTTGCTGCTGGCGGCAATTCTGTTTTTCGTCATACGTCCAACTGCCGTTTATCTGTCAACTGTAGGAACCCGCACTCCCCATGCGCAAAAGCTGATGATTGGCTGGTTGGGTATTCGTGGGATCGGCAGCATCAATTACATCGCGTATGCCTATACTCACGGCCTGCAGGGAGCCGATGCCAGTAGAATGGTGGACATGGCATTTACCCTGATCGCGGCAAGTATTGTCGTGCATGGCGTGACGGTGTCACCTTTGTTGAAATGGCGACAGGCGGGCATCGCCGAAAATGATCGCAGTGGAGAGGAGTAGACTGGCGGGGGCTTGCATGTAGCCCGGTTTGCGTTAATGTAGAAAGGCATTTAAATACTTTTGGTATCAGGGAGATTATCTTGCCTTCCACATGGATTCAGTTTTCTGGCGGACACGGGATGTTCAAATTACAGTACTCCTCGCTGTTGCGGCCCATTTCTTTATGCCTGGCAATGTTCCCGAGAATGATACCCAGAAAGTGGAGTAAGTTATGAATGACAGTTTTGAACTCTATGACTTGCATATAGAAGTAGTTCCAGGTGATCGACCTTACGTCTGTTCGCACCATACCGGGCAAGGTTTTGATGTGGAAGGTGAAAACCTGATTTTCCCACAAGGTGGACGATTTTCTCTTTACTCGCTGGCGGCACTTTTGCCGCTGATACCTGCGAAGCAACGAATGACCCATGCGAATGACTGGATGACTACGGATGCGTTGATCGCCTGCCCAGACCCCTACTGCGGTGCCCGGTTCAAAATAGCCCGGACCGGAATCAGGGTATTCAGTCACAGTGATTGCACGGTGGTACCGCTGAATGCCGCATTGGATGAATAAAAGAATAATAACGGAAGAATATTAACAGGACGAGAATCATGGTTGATAAACGAGTAAAACTGACACCAGACTATAGCCCATGCCGCATTATCAACGGCGGATGGCAGCTTTCCGAAGGGCACAAACTTCAGGGTACGCTGGACTTTGATCCGGTTTTGAGAGCGTTCCATCAATTGGCCGATCGTGGATTCACCACGTTCGATTGCGCTGACATTTATACCGGCGTCGAAGAGTTAATTGGTAAATTTATTCTGGAACGCAGAAATAACAGTGGGAAAGATGATGTTCAGGTACACACCAAATTTGTACCGGATCTCTCCATGCTTGATCAGGTCGATTATCAGTATGTTGAGCGGATCATCACCCGCAGCCTGAAACGTTTGAATAAAGAGCGTTTGGATCTGGTGCAGTTTCACTGGTGGGATTACAACATCCCAGGATGCATAGATATTGCCGGGCACTTGGTTCGATTGCAGGAAAAAGGGCTGATTGCCAATCTGGGTACCACCAATTTCGACACACCGCATCTTCAGGCGCTGGTGGATGCCGGATATCCTTTGGTCAGTAACCAGACCCAATACTCAGTACTGGATCGTCGTCCAGAGCGGGCGATGGTAGATTTTTGCCTGCGCAATGACGTGAAACTACTCTGTTACGGCTCTTTGGCTGGCGGTTTCCTCTCCGAGTCATGGCTTGGTAAACCGATGCCTGAAAAACTGGATAACCGTTCACTGGTCAAATACCGTTTGGTGATTGATGATTCTGTGGGTTGGGAAGGTTATCAGCAGTTGCTGCAACTGCTGAAGCAGATTGGCGAACAGCGTGGTTGCTCATTGTCGAATGTCGCGGTGCATTATGTGCTGAATAAAGACGCGGTTGCCTCGGCCATTGTCGGTACACGCAGCGAACGCCATATTCAGTCCAACGAAACCGTGTTCTCTACCCAGTTGCTGGCGGAAGATTTCCAGCGCATTGATGCTTTCCTGGATGAGCATCAGATCCCTGCTGGTGAGCCGTTCGAGCTTGAGCGTGAAGAGGGTAATAAGCATCGTAATATTATGAAGATGAATTTAAATGAGGACTAAGCAAGGGGCGAAGCGCGCCCCTTGCATCCGTGCTTCACGCAGCATGAATTGCCCACTGCGTAGGTCCTTCGGTTGTCATTCCGGCTGGCTGGGACGGCTTTAGGTTCGGGTCATGCGTGAACTATTGTTTTAAAACAGGTTCAGTGCAGGTTTCGGTTGGTTTACGATCGCTATTCTACTTGAGCGTTTTCGCCTCAACCGACAAAGGGCCGCCAATCGCCGCGGCCCTTTGAACCCGGGCTTTTTCGCGGCACTCCTCGCCGGCTGCGCCGGTCCCTTCACTCATCACTCCGGCGGACGGGTCGGCTTTAGGTTCGGGTCATGCGTGAACTATTGTTTAAAAGCAGGCTTGGAGCAGGTTTCGGTTGATATAAATGTATTTTTCTACTTGAGCCTTGAAGCCTCAACCGACAAAGGGCCGCCAGTCGCCGCGACCCTTTGAACCCGGGCTTTTCCGCGGCATTTCTCGCCGACTGCGTCGGTGCCTTCACTCATCTCTCCGGCGGACGGGTCGGCTTTAGCCCACATCCATGTGGGCGGACGCCTCTCACCGCCATCCTGGCGGTTCGCCCCTGCCTGCGTTCTTCGCTCAGCGAGTCATGACGCTCTGGGAAGGTCAACGGA
>NZ_QOVA01000017.1 GCF_003332275.1 Edaphovirga cremea
GTCGGGAACGGATTTGAGCAGCGCATGGCGCTGACCCGAAGGGCGCAGGGCAGGAGCCCGGCGTAAACTGCCAGGCATCAAACAAAGTAAAGAACCTCAGTCGAAAGACTGGGGTTTTTTGCTTTATGGGTATTCACTACTCCAAGTATCCATTTATCTGGCAGGAACGGATTATATATATCAGAATTTTAATAATAACGAAGAGTTTCTATTTTGTAGCGACCAATAATTTTTTCAATATTGTTGCAGAGTTATTTCTGAATATTCCGCACTTCATCACAAACTTATCTTCCCATGAGCCAATGTTTGGTTGTCTATTTCGCGTACTATCAAAACTGCTGCTTAAATTAATGAGCGATCTTGGTATCTGAATAGTTGGCTTATGGGAGATAAAAATAGATGACAATTTCTACACCTGCTCCGGAATTTGATGCATCAGCTGAGGTAATAGACAAGAAAAAGCGGATCTTTGCTATTGTAGGTGCATCGTCAGGAAATCTGGTGGAGTGGTTTGATTTTTATGTGTACTCATTCTGCTCACTCTATTTCGCGGCAACATTTTTTCCACATGGAAATACCACAACACAACTATTGCAGACTGCCGGTGTATTTGCCGCCGGATTTCTTATGCGCCCTATTGGTGGTTGGTTATTTGGATATATTGCGGACAAGCATGGCCGCAAAAACTCAATGATGATCTCCGTATGCATGATGTGTTTCGGTTCATTGGTGATTGCCTGCTTACCGGGATATGCCACGATCGGCTATTGGGCTCCGGTTCTATTATTGCTTGCGAGACTGTTTCAAGGGCTATCTGTCGGTGGAGAATATGGTACCAGTGCGACTTATATGAGTGAGGTCGCAATAGCAGGAAGAAGGGGATTCTATGCCTCATTCCAATATGTCACCTTGATAGGCGGTCAATTACTGGCATTATTGGTAGTGGTTGGATTGCAACAAATTCTTACTGACGGAGAATTAAAGGCATGGGGATGGCGTATACCTTTTGCTATGGGAGCCATATTGGCGATCGTTGCACTTTACTTGCGTCGTTCTCTGAATGAAACCTCAGATAAGAAAACTCGCGAACATAAAGATGCGGGATCGCTTGCAGGGCTGTGGAAACATCGCCGGGCCTTTATTATGGTGCTGGGGTTTACCGCAGGGGGGTCATTGTGTTTTTACACCTTTACGACCTACATGCAAAAATATCTGGTTAATACTGCGGGGATGGATACCAGAACAGCCAGCGTGATTATGACTCTGGCCCTCTTTGTCTTTATGTTGATGCAGCCTATTGTTGGTGCACTCTCCGACAAAATTGGCCGACGAAATTCAATGTTATTGTTTGGCGGTTTGGCGACGTTTTTGACCATGCCAATTCTTTATACGCTGAAGGATGTAACGAGTCCGTATCTGGCGTTTGCATTGATTATTGGGGCACTGCTGATTGTCAGTTTTTATACCGCTATCAGTGGATTACTTAAGGCGGAGATGTTTCCCGCACAGGTTAGGGCATTAGGCGTGGGATTGTCATATGCAGTGGCCAACGCCATATTCGGTGGTTCTGCAGAATTTGTTGCTCTCTCGTTCAAATCATGGGGAATAGAAAATGTCTTCTTCTGGTATGTATCAGGTATGGCACTATTAGCGTTTATTGTCTCATTGATGCTGCACTCGAAAGGAAAAGAGATTCAGCTCTGACAATTAATAACGGGTGCCTGGCTGATCACCGGCACCCCTACTATTTCGCCGCTTGATAAAGTCCATAACCCGTTGCTGCACCAGCAACATTCCAGGCAAAATCTTTCCAACTCCACCCAGTTCCATCTTGGCGACTATCCCATAACTCTTTACCTGCCCCAAGGCTGATGGCAAACAGCAAACCAAAGGATCGACTTTGTGCGGATGACATATTTTGTCGTTCAGCATAGGCAGTACCAGCCGCAGCCAATACCGCGGATCCAACAAAGTGCTGAGCTTTGTCTTTGCCTGTCCAACGGTCTTGGGCCAAATGTGTACAGCCAGAGCAGGTCAGGAATAATATCGTAATAAGTGTTGTGCGCAGAGCAGTTCTGACAAACATAGAGCTATCCCATAATACAAAAGCCCGTGGAGTTGAATCACTCCCCGTAAAGTGTCGGGCTTTCTTAGTATAGCGAACTACAGGATCCTGCTGATCAACCGGTCAATACGGATACGTCGCAGACGGCGTATCAGCTTGCGAACTTTAACAGGGTACTGTTGGATGCTTTCTAATTCGAGATAATGGTTCACTACCAATGTATGGCGGCGAATAGTTTCCAACTCTCTGGCCCGCTGCTCTTGCATCTCTTGCTGAGGGTCATGGATCAGAATGGCATTTTCAAGATCGAGACGCCATGCGCGAGGATTAAGGTTATTGCCTGTAATTAATTGCCACTCGCTGTCAACCCAGATCCCTTTTAAATGGTAGCTGTTATCGCCATCTTTCCACAGTCGGACAATAAGCTGACCGCTGTCGACAAAACGCTGCAACCGGCTGAGAAAACGACGTAAGTTAATTTCATAAAGGTAAGGGAGCGCACCTATTATCTTGAATGGCTGGTCTTCAGGAATATAGAAGTCGTTGGCAGTTTTATCGCCGACAATAATTTCGACCTGCTTACCCTGACGCAACAATGAAATTATATTGCGCACCAGTAATGCTGGCAGATTGAAATAAGGTGTGCAGAGAGTCAGTTTTTCTTCAGCACAGGCCATCAGGTGATAAATGGTCTTATTTAGAACACTCTGTTTCCCCAAACCTACCAACGGTGTAACAGCCAACTGTTCATTGGAGGCATTACCATCAAAATGGTAACCCGCACTGCGGAGCGCTTGGCGAAATTGACGAGTTTCGTTTTTGATCTCGGGGCTTTTTGGGCGATCGCTACGATCGAGTCGCTGAACCGCACCCGCTGTCAGGATATGCTTTTTTATGTAGCCGACCATCGTTTCTACCAGCGGCGTATTACGGATTAGCTGGTAACGATCGTATCGATATTTGTCATGCTGATGCAGGTAAACATCATTCACGCTGGCACCGGTATAAATCACGGTATCATCAACGATAAACCCTTTGAGATGCAAAACACCCAAAGCTTCCCGGGTATTTACCGGCACACCATAAACGGGTATTGATTGCTGTGAATGCTTGGCTGCCATATCACAATACCAATCCGCATTGGTGTTCTCTGCCGCTGCACCAATGCGCCCGCGTTGAGCGCGGTGCCAGTCAACCAGCACGCAGATCTCAAGTTCAGGGCGCTGTTGTTGGGCGGAATATAAGGCAGAAAGCACATCACGGCCTGCGTCATCATGTTCCAGATACAGTGCGACAACATAGATGCGGCGCTCGGCACGGCCAATGGCTGCCAACAGCGCTGTACGGAAATCCTCCGGGGAAAACAGCGTCTGGACATCACCAACCGTTTGGGGGAGTTTAGGCAGTTGTGCAAGGTGTTGTTGATGTTTATTTCGTTTAAATTTTGACAACATCACAGTGCGTTTCTTCTCTCTTCATGTGGTGGCGATAGCGCCATCGGCGAAAATAAATTAACCGTTGAATCGGTCGATAATACCATTACTGGCCACGATTGTGCGGAAGTTTTGCCTCAAATTGCCTTTGCTGACCTTCAGTTAGTGGTATTTGTCACGTATTCGGTGGCTGATTGAGAGGTCGCATCAGGTTGACGATACCGTCTTCCAGTTGGACATCTATTTCAAACCCAAGTTTTTTTGCCAGGGCAATCATGCCGCGATTATTGGGCATCGTGATCCCCGTTAAACGTATCAGTCCATGAGCGGTGGTGTAGCCAATCATTTTCTCCAGCAATCTTCGACCCAACCCCAACCCTTTCAGATCGGAGCGAACCAGGACCGCAAACTCGGCATCGATGTTATCGGGGTCAGAAATGGCTCGGGTCACACCAATAATCTCACTGGTATTCCCCTGACGCCTGATCGCCACAAAGGCCATTTCTCGATCGTAGTCGATTTGCGTCATGTTCGCCAAATCCTCATGAGTAAACTCGTTGATCTCACTGAAATAGCGATAGTAGAGATCTTCTTTGGTCACTTTGGCAATGAACGCTTTAAGTTGGGGTTCATCCTCGGGCAGAATAGGGCGGAAAAGGCATTCGGAACCATCTTTCAGCGTGATCTTCTCTTCCAGTTGTTGCGGGTATGGGCGAATAGAGAGCCTCGCCTGCGGGTCACCGCTGAATGGTGCTATTTGCATAGAGACATCGAGCAAACTGAACTCGCTGCCAGATGCCAAGAGAGGATGAATATCAAGTCGGATTATTTCCGGGCAGTCGAGAATCAGATTGGAGACTTGCACAAGCACATGGCTGAGTGCGGGAATATCCAAAGGACGTAACGCACTCCTGCCGCGAATTTTTCCGCCTTTTACCGCCTGCATGATCAGATAGCGGGCCAGCGTCATGTTAAGTGGTGGCAACGCCACGGCTGCTTGGCTTTCTGGCCGCCATTCGACACCCCCTTCACCGAGCATAATCAACGGTCCAAACACGGCATCCTGTTCAACGGCAATACGTAATTCCTGCGCACCGGCACGGTTTGCCATGCTTTGTACCAGCAAACCATGAATACGCGCCTGGGGATAAGTTCGTTTGACGCGATCGAATATGGCTTCTGCGGCTCTCTGCACTTCTGTTGCCGTTCGCAGATAGAGCATGACGCCCTGAATCTCGGATTTATGTGCAATATCCGGTGAACGTAATTTCAATGCAACAGGGTAGCCAATTTCTTCGGCAATATGGACAGCTTCCGCGCTGTCATTCGCGATCCAGGTCGGCAGGGTATTCAATCCATATGCCTGTAAGATTGCCCGAACCTCGTGGGTATCAAGATGCGTCGCGCCCTCGGCCAGCGCCTGATGAATCAATTTGTGCGCATGGGCGGTATCGGCATGCAACTCGGCGGGAAGGGCCGGGGTTTCCATCAACTGTTTCTGGTTGCGTCGGTACTCCACCATATGCATGAACGCGGTGACTGCCCCTTCAGGCGTGCGATAGGTAGGGATTCCAGCCTCCGTAAAGAGACGGCGAGCCTCCTGAGATGAATATTCGCCACACCAGTTGGTAAGAAGCGTGATCCTTTTACCGCGCGGATGCTGATGAACGGCATGGATAATTGTTTTGGCAGCATCAGTCGCCAGAGCTGCTGCGCTGGGGGCGTGGATGATCAGCAGCGCATCATAATCATTGCTATCCAGTAGGGGACCCAGTGCGGCCTTATAGCGTTCTGGCGTGGCATCGTCGCGTAAGTCGAGTGGATTTCTGACATGGATCACGTCAGACAACGCGGTTTGCAGCGCTGAAGTCGTTTCGGCAGAAAGCGTGGCCAGCTTACCGTTCCTGCGAACCAATTCATCCAGGGACATGGCCGCAGGTGCTGCGCCGTTGCTGACAATCAACAGTTTATCGCCCCGCAGCGGGTGCATATGGCTCAGGGTTTCGACGGCGGAAAACAGTTCATGCGTGTCTTGTACGCGTAACAGGCCAGCACGCTGAATGGCGGCATCATACGCAGCATCAAGGCCTTGCTCGCTATTGAGCAATTGCTGAGCCAAAGGTGTGCGGCCACTTTTGATCACCAGAATAGGCTTATTACGGGAGGCACTCCGTGATGCAGACATGAATCGACGGGCATCGTTGAGATGTTCAAGGTAAAGCAGGATAGCACTGGTTTTCCCATCGCGTGCCAGGAAATCGAGAAGATCGTCGACATCAATATCCAGGGTGTCGCCCAATGAAATAAAGTAGGAAAAGCCAACGGAACGCTGCTGTGCCCAGTCAAGAATGGTATTGGCCACGGCTGCAGATTGCGAGATAAATGCCAATTTACCTTTCTGAATGGGGACGGGCGAGAAACTGGCATTCAGCCCTTGCCAGGGTGCCAGCAGGCCAAGACTATTGGGTCCCAGAAGGCGCATATGGAAACGTTGCGCGCAGGCCTTGAGTTCAGCAAGTTGCTGCGGAAGTGACGACAGAACGATAGCGGTTTTACAGCCTCGCGCTCCGAGCTCTTCGAGTAAAAGCAGATTACGTTCCGCGCGGACACAAAGCACGGCCAAATCCGGTGTAAAGGGTAAGCTGCCAACATCAGGGTATGCAAGAACACCGCAAACAGCTTTGTAGCGAGGCGTCACCGGCATTATTGGGCCGCTAAATCCTCCGGCCATCAGGTTGCGCATCATCAGATTGCCTGCTCGCCCCGTTTTTTCGGATGCCCCGATAACGGCTATCGAATTTGGACGTAACAGGGCTTCTAATCCACGTTGGCTCATCTGCAGCTCCCAGCTCCATACCCTTCGGACTTTGGGTAAATGATTATTATCAATAGCTGAGTTTACGCGTTTTATTGCTGTTCTGCTGTGACGGCCTCCACCGGACGATGAGGTTTTCCCGCCAGATACTTTTCGCGGAACAGATGGAAATGCTGGGTCAATTGGAGGGATGCCGAGCGATCGCCGACCTGTTGCAGCAACGCCGCTGCCACTTCCGCAGTACAGTGTTGTTCAGCACGCGATGCTTCGCGCAACTGATAACGCGAGAGGGTGTCGACGTTGAGGGAAAACAGCGGAAAGTGATTGAGGTAGGGGCTTTTGCGAAACATTTTGCTCGCCTCGGACCACGTACCATCCAGCATGATAAACAACGGGGGTTTGCTGCCGTTTGGAATCTGATTGAATACTTGCCGCCCTGGTTCCGCGTAGGACTCAGGAAACACGACATAAGGCTGGCGAGCAGGATCGTTTATGGCGTCGATCAAATTTGGATCGACTTCCGTGCGTGACCAAAGAAATGCCTGCGTGTCTGGCAGAATGTCAGCAATCAGCCGTCCTGTATTACTCGGTTTCAATGGTTCGGTGTCAAACATGACCAGACAAAAACGGCTGGTGGCCTGCTGCGGTTGTATGGAATCACAAATGCAATTCCTGACCGGCAGCAAGCATGTCTGACAGCGTAATGTTCGACTGCCGCGCGCGTTGAAAGGGCGGGTAGAGAGAGCCAGGCGCTGTTGGCGCAGGCGTAGCACGGCGTTGTCTGGCATAACCATTCCGAAAGGCAAAGAGCGTTATTCTAATCAACCCAGACAGGAAGCGATACCAACAAATCGCCCGTGATATATAAACTCTCACGGGCGATTAGCAGAGGCTTAAAGCAGATTAATGGTTTAAACTAACTCATTGAGCCAGTTATCAAACGACGCTTTAGGGACGGCTCCGCTCAGCATATCGACCATATTGCCTTTATGGAACACCATAATGGTTGGAATGCTTCGGATGCGAAAACGTGTACTAAGTTCTAGTTCGGCCTCAGTATTTACTTTTACAAAACGAATTTTGCCTGCTCGTTCTTCAGCGACATCTTCAAAAATTGGGGCGAAATTCACACACGGACCGCACCAGGGTGCCCAGAAGTCGATGACAACGGGCAGATCGTCCTGGAGTAATTTATCCAGAGTGGCCACCGTAGCGTGAGTAACTTCACCGTCAAACAGTGAATGACCGCAACGGCCACATTTGGCACCGTCGTCGATTCGATCTTCAGGCAGTCGATTTGTTGCCTGACAAGATGTACATACCGTATTCATATATGAGCCTCGATTACCAAGATTAATAAGCGTCAACAAGCAACCGGTGACCCATTTGCTCTGATAAAAGGCGGGTTGTTGCTCTGGTGTTATTAAGTATGGGTAGTAGTGATGAAATGAACAAAATGGTTTGCTCAATGAATGCGATAGTTTTTAGCTTTTAGCGCGAAGCAAGTGGCTTACGAGACCCACTTCAGGTAATCTTCGCGCCCAGCGCGTAGGTAGGTGGAGAAGAGATATGAACGATTCATTCAGTGGCAAGAACGGCAAAGTCAAAGTGATGTACGTCCGCAGCGACGACGATGGCGATAATCGTAGTAACAACAAGCGTCCCGCGGGAAAAGGTCGTCCTGGTGAGAATAACCGTCGGGACAGTGCCCGTCCGGATGATTCCCGACGTAATGAGCGCCGCGGCAGTGACTCACGCAACACCGACAGCCGTCGCAGCGACAATAATCGTCCGCGCAATCCTTCACGTTCTGACGATCGCCCAGCGCGTTCAGATGACCGGGAGGGGCCATATTCACCATGGAAAACGGTTTCACGTGCTCCCAATGATGAAGCTGTGCCTGATCATGGTGGCATTACGGGTAAAAGCTTTATCGATCCTGAACAGTTGCGTCGCCAACGTGCGGAAGAGACCCGCGTGTATGGTGAGAATGCCTGTCAGGCGCTTTTTACCAGCCGCCCGGACTCGATAGTTCGCGCATGGTTTGTACAGTCCGTTACGCCACGTTTTCGTGAAGCGCTGCGTTGGATGGCCGCAAATCGCAAAGCCTACCATGTCGTGGAAGAAGAAGAACTGACCAAGGCTTCGGGCACTGAGCATCACGGTGGCGTTTGCTTCCTGATCAAAAAACGTCAGGGATTGCAGGCTGAAACCTATCTGGAAAATGCCCCCGCAAAAGATTGTGTATTGGCATTGGAAGATGTCGGTAATCCGCACAACCTGGGTGGCATCATGCGTACCTGTGCCCACTTTGGCATTAACGGCCTGTTAGTTCAGGATCCGGCGTTGCTTGAGTCCGGTGCTGCAGTTCGTACCGCAGAGGGTGGCGCGGAACATATCAAGGCCATTAACGCAGATGACTTCCTCAGCGTATTGGATACCTTCCGTCGCGCCGGTTACACCATTGTGACCACGTCCAGCCATAAAGGTACCCCTCTGGCAAAGGCACAACTGCCAGCAAAAATGGTACTGGTGTTGGGTCAGGAGCGTGATGGTCTGACTGACAGCGCATGGCAGCAAGGTGATTTAAGTATTTCGATCGGCGGAACAGGCAAAGTGGAAAGTCTGAACGTTTCCGTAGCGACAGGTATTTTACTGGGTGAATGGTGGCGTCAGAATCAGGCCTAGTCGCCGTCTGACCCTGCTGGATAAATGAAACCGGGCGCTGAAAGGCACCCGGTTTTTTTACGACGATTTTCCTGCAGCGGCATTTCGCTAGTGGGCACCGCCACCGCCACCGGTACTAAATGGTGGACGGGCAAACCACACCAACACCAGCATGAGCAGGAAGACGCCCGCTGCAGCCCAGAATATCTCATTGGCAGAGATAATCAGTCCCTGGTTGGTTATCTGTTGAGCAAGATAGCCTGACGCCTGCTGCTGACTCATTCCTAACTGTTCCAGTTGCCGGTAGGTTTCCTGCGCAATAGGATTGAACGGGTTCACCGATTCTGTCAGTTGTGCATGATGCAGAGCTTCCCGGCTGGTCCACATGGTGGTGGTGATTGATGTACCAATCGATCCCGCCAGCGTTCGGGTAAAGTTTGACAAACTCGATGCCGCAGCCAAACGCTCAGGTGGCAGACCCGAAAGCGTAATGGTGGTCAGAGGCATAAAGAAGCAAGCGATCGCGAAGCCCTGTATGAACTGTGGCCAGGCTGACGCGCCGAAATCCATACCGGGTTCAAACGTCCATGCGCGCCAATAGAAGCACACCGCATACATGATAAAGCTGAAGGTAACCAGCCGTCGCATGTCCAGCTTATGGGCAAAACGACCAATGATTGGCGACAGGATCACCGGGATGATCCCGATCGGAGCTGAGGCGAGTCCCGCCCAGGTTGCGGTATACCCATAGACCTCCTGTAGCAGTTGCGGCAGCAAAACGATCGCACCGAAATACAGCATGTAAGCGAGGCTGATACACAGGCACCCAATGGTAAAATTCCGCGATTTAAATAGCGAAAGATCGACAATGGGGTGGTCATCTGTCAGTTCCCAAACAATCAGGAATGACAGCGTCACCGCCGCCACCACCGCCAAGACTATAATCTCGCCAGAGTTGAACCAATCCAGTTCCTTGCCCCGATCCAGCATGATCTGCAAACTCCCGATACCTACAACCAGCAACACCAGTCCAATGGTATCGATAGGTCTGATCTCGGTCTTGGTTTCGCGTCCACGCAGGGTTTGCAATGCCAGCATAACCACGACGGCAGCAATGGGAACGTTGATGAAGAAAATCCAGCCCCAATGGTAGTTATCGCTGATGTACCCGCCAAGAATTGGCCCACAGATTGGCGCGACGATTACCGTCATTGACCAAAGGGCCAAGGCAATACTTCGCTTGGCTGGTGGATAGTTATTCAGCAATAAACTTTGCGATAACGGGATCAGCGGACCTGCCACCACGCCTTGAATAACGCGGAAAAATATCAGCATTTCCAGACTGTTGGAGATACCACACAGCCAGGAGGCAATGGCAAACAGTACTGTAGACCACAGGAACAGCCGTACTTCCCCGATACGCTTGGCCAACCAGCCAGTGATCGGAATAGAGATGGCGTTTGCGACCCCAAACGAAGTGATCACCCAGGTTCCCTGCGAGTTTGAAGCCCCCAGGTTACCTGCAATAGTGGGGATCGCCACGTTTGCGATGGTTGAGTCGAGCACCTGCATGAAGGTTGCCAGCGCCAACGCCACAGTCATCCAGGCAAGTGGCGCACCCTCAAGCGGCTTCTTGACCACGCGATCCTCTTGAGCACTCACCCTGCGTTCGCCTGGATAACGTCAGCGATCAGCTGGTTAACTGGCGCTAAATCCAGCGTCAGGGCATTGGTCTCATACAATGGATCCTTGCGCACTGTATTTGCCAATACCAAACCATCGAGATTGGTCGTGTCCACTTTCACCAGAGCCGAAAGACCGATGCGCAGCGGATGATCGGCAACCTGCTGGGCATCAATCTCAATACGGACTGGCAGGCGCTGTACCACTTTAATCCAGTTCCCCGTCGCATTCTGGGCAGGGAGCAGGGAGAACGCGCTACCGGTACCCATATCCAGACCTGCCACTTTGCCCTTGTAAACCACATTATCGCCATACATATCACTGACTACCGTGGCCGTCTGGCCAATACGCATATTTGCCAGTTGGGTCTCTTTGAAGTTGGCATCTATCCAAATGTGGTTAGCGGTAACAAGCGCCATTAGCGACGTTCCTGACGAGATTTGTGCACCGACCTGAACGGAACGGCGTGAGACAAAGCCATCCAGCGGGGCAACTACTTTAGTGCGCTGCAAGGCCAGCCAGGCATCACGCATTTGTGCCGCAGATTGTTGGATTGCAGGTTGTTTATCCAGCGGAGTATTCAGCACCATGGCCTGATTGGCATTGTATTGCTGAGCCGCCACTTCCAGAGAGGCTTTGGCGCTTTCCACTGCATCCCGCGAGTGTTGGAGTTCCTCACGGCCAATGGCATCCACGGAGCCCAGCACCTCACGGCGTTTCAAATCGTTTTGCGCTTTACTTAATTCAGTTTTGCGCAGGGCGATATTTGCCTGGTACTGCTTACTGTTGATCAGCAACTGATGTGTCTGACGAACGCTATTCGCCAAGGCGGTTTTCGAGCGTTCAAACGCCTGTTCAGCATCGGTCGGATCAAGAGTCAGCAGCACATCGCCTTTACGCACGAAGTCTGTATTGTCGAAATTTACGCTGGTTACGCTCCCTGAAACCTGCGACATGATTTGAACCTGGTTTCCGGCAACGTATGCGTCGTCGGTTTCCTGATGGTGACGTAACACCAGGAACCAATAGATTAGATAAGCCACCCCTACAATAATAAAAATGCCGGTCAAAAGAAGCAGTGCACGTTTGCGTGACTTCTTCTTATTTTTAGGTTGCTGCGGGCTTTGATTCTCCACGCTTGCACTCATGGTACTCTCCACGCTTGTCTACTTATCATGATTTTGATTCCGTTGCCGGGGCTTCATAGCCACCGCCCAGGGCACGGATCAAACCTATCTTTGCCTGCAAAACATTGCTGCGGGCGTTTAACTCAGCCTGTTGTTGTTGTAACAACTGTGTTTGGCTGACCAATAACTCATCACGCCCAATGACCCCTGCCTGATAACGAGCCTTGGCGACGCGGTAGACATCCTGCATCGACTTTTCAGCGGATGCGGCTTGCTGCAATTGCTCGCCACTGCTTTTGGCAATGGTGATGGCATCTGCTGCTTCCTGCACTGCATTCAGAATCGTTTGGTTATACGATTCCACGGCTTCGTCATACAGCGCCGACTGCTCACCCAGTTTGCTGCGCAGTGCACCCGCATGGAATATCGGCATCGATATGGCCGGTGCCACATTCCAGGCTTTACTGGCAGCTTCCAGCAGCGTGGGATTGGTTCCCTGGAAATTAGTGGTGCTGAATCCTGCAAATCCACTAATCGACAGGCTTGGATAGAACTCTTTGCGTGCCGCTTTAACCTGTTGCGAATAGGATTCCACCAACTGTTTTTGCGCCACGATGTCAGGGCGTTTCCCCAGCAATTCAAGCGTCAGTTCATGTTGCGCAGCCAGACTGTTATCGGCGGGCAATACAACGGGTTTCAAGTACGCCATGGCATCGGGTCCCTGACCTGCCAGCGCAGCCAGTTGATGCTTGTGCTGATCTATCTGCGATTGAAGTTGCAGAATCTGCTGTTTAACACTATCGGCCTGGGCCTGGGTTTGTTGAGGGATATCTACGCCATATACACCGGCTTCGTACTGGCGTTTGCGTAGATCGGCCAAATGCTGGTTGTTATCAACTTCGGTTTGCAGCACGGCTTGTAACGCATAATTACTTTGCAATTGGTAATAGGTCGAAGCAACAGAACTGGCGAGATTGAGCGCAGCCTGGGCTTGCTCTGCCCGGGCCGAGTCGATTTGCGCTTTGGCTGCATTGACCTGATTGCGGTATTTTCCCCACCAATCGAATTCATAACTGAGATTCAAACCGAGATCGTTGGTGGTTTCATATAACGGCTTATCAGGATAGGACTGGATAAACGGTTGCAGGGTGTTTTGAGACATGCGTTCGCGACGCGAACTGCCGTTAAGATCGAGATAGGGGCCATTAGCCGCACTCGCTTCACCTGCTACGCTCTGTGCTTCGCGTACCCGCGCAGCAGCCTGCTTGAGTGACGGCGAATTTTGCAGAGTGCGCGTCATCAATGCATCGAGTTGCGGGTCATTGAGGCTGCGCCACCACTGCGTACTGATAGCCAGAGAGCTGACTTTCGGTTGAGCCAACTGCAACTGCTGGGTGTCCAGTAGCGTCGATTGCGGTGCAATATTGTCACTGGAGGCGCAGCCTGCCATGAACAATACGACAAACAGGGGCGTAAGCCTCCAGCAATGTGGAGATTGCATGATAATTAGCTACCTGGGCAAATTTTACAGGGAGTTTTCTGACACTTCCATTTGATCAAGGCGAACCAACAGTTTACGCGTCAGGGCTTCCAACTGTTTCTGTTCATTCGCATCAAGTGTAGACCATAAGAAATGCAGACATTTATGCTGCGGTGGCAGCAGTTGTTTAAGAAAATCTTCGCCAGACGGGGTCAGGTGCAAGTGCAGACAACGACGATCATGATCACTCTCACGGCGTTCAATCCAACCCCTTTTTTCCAGTTCGTCCGCAATGCGTGTTGCATTGGTGCGGGACGAGCCCAGCGCAGTGCTGAGTTCAGACGGCTGAATACTGTGATCGGCCTGTGAATCGAGTGTAATCAACGCCATAAACAGGGTCTCGTTTATCCCTTGCGCCTTCAGCATCTTATTGCGGTTTTCCAGCAACTTGCTCTGCATATGCATACAGAGACGGGTCAATAGAATTTCCTGATAAGGAAAGTCTTTCTGACGGGAAGCACGGAAATTTAGCATTTGTTCGATGGGAGTAAACGAACTGTCCATTTTGAAGAACCTCGATAGTTACAAGCGGCATAGTAACGATGGTGATTAATAAAGTAAACGCCATGTTAAGTGAAAGATGTAGCAATTAGTGTCATTGTCAGATTTTACGTCATTGCTTTTGCCATTTTGCTGTTGCGACCACATTTTGGCGACAAAAGCGGCTTTCAACTCGTCAGCAGCTTGAACGCAAGGCCAAAACAGAACGCACTGGTCAACGTGGAAATGATAATGCTCTGGGTTTTGTAAAAGACGGCGGCCAGTACCGCAAAACCGATCAATGTAGGGATAAACTTCTCGTGGTGGCGCAACACTTCAGGAGTCGTGGACACCACGAGTAAGGCACAAATAGAGGCAATGCCAATACTGTCGAGCAGCATCGCTGTTCTGTTTCGCTTAGGCGGGCCGCTGTAGCGTGAGTTGCCTAAACGCAGGGGGACATAGCGGAATAGATAGTTCGCCAGACCTACGACCAAACTAATCAAAATGACTTCATTGCTCATGTTTGATCTCCTTAAGTTCTGCTGGGCGTGGTTGCAGCAGGGCGGCGAGACATCCCCCTCCAATGCCAGCAAGAATGGCGACCGGTATTGAAAACAGCAGAACGCCTACCAGCGATGCACCGATCGCAACGGCAAAAATCAGGCTTTGCTGACGCTTGAACGCGGCGAGAACAAAGCTCAGAAACAGGGCCGGCAACATAAAAGTGAGCGACGCCTCAATGGCCGGATAATCATCCAGTGGACCATTACCGAATACCGCGCCAACCACCGTTCCTGCTATCCATGAGAGCCAGGAGGTAAGGGCAATACTGATCATCCAGTTTTCAGTCCAGCGGCGTTGATCGCGAACCAGTTTGGTAGTCGCCGCAGCGAAAACTTCATCGGTTAGACCGAAAGCCCATATCGCGGTTTTACGCGGGTTGAGCCGTGACAAGATGCGCGTTCGCAAGGCTGGACCATAAAGGATATGGCGGATATCCATTGCCATTACCGTTAAGGCGGCAATCCACAACGACGTTCCCGCGCTCAGCAGCGCGGTGATCACAAATTGGCTGGCACCGGCGTAGATAATGCAGGAAAACAGTACGCTCTCCAGGGGAGTAAACCCCAGTTTCACGGCGCTGAGACCAAAAGCGAAAGCAACGGGCAGATAACCAATCACAATAGGAAGGCTGTCGAAAATACCCTCAGCGAAAGTCGCGCGGGATGTCGTGGTGCAGGTGTCGTGAGCAGTCTGGCTTTGCATCTTTTACACGGGGCATAACGCCCTTTTTTAAGTCATACAGTGAATAATTTATATGACAAACATTACCAGACTGTTAGTACTCTTTATACCCGGCTACTTAAATAAATTCCACAAATGATTATTCGCAAGCTAATCAGACTAACCATATTTTCTGCCGTTCCACCAGATCAGCAAATTGAGGATACAGGTCACCGCACCGGCAATGGCGACGCCATTCCATCCCGCATGTTGATACACAGAGGCTGAAATCAATGAGCCAAATGCACCACCAATAAAATAACTGGTCATGTAACCCGCGGTCAGTCGATTACGCGCTTCCGGCATCGTTTTGTAGATCACGCTCTGGTTAGTGATATGCACGCCTTGTACGGCCAGATCGAGCACAATAATCCCGACGATCAACGCTATCAACGAGTGCTGACCAAAGCCGATGGCAAGCCACGACAAAAGTAGCAGAATCAATCCGGCCATCGTGGTCTGTCTGGCTTTGCCTCTATCAGCCAACTGGCCCGCTCTGGTGGCTGCAAAAGCACCCGCTGCGCCGACCAGGCCAAACAGGCCGATCACGCCTTCAGAGTAATTGAATGGGGGACTGGCGAGCAGGAATGCCATGGAGGTCCACAATATGCTGAAGTTGGCGAAACCGAACATCCCTACCAACGCACGGGTTCTCAGCATGGGTGTGTGGAAGAACAGCGTGAAAATAGAACCCAGCAATTGCGGGTAGTTGAGTTGGGTGTCTTGCTTGTAACGGGGCAGGTAACGCCACAATGTGAGAGCCATTAGAATCATCAATACGCTCGCCACCCAGTAGATCGTCCGCCATCCGCCTAAACTTGCCAGAGCCCCCGACACAGTTCTCGCCAGCAGAATCCCCAGCAGCAGACCGCTCATGATCATACCTATGACTTTACCGCGTCTTTCCGGTTCAGCCATGGATGCGGCCAGTGGTACCAGTATCTGTGCAACGACCGAAAACAGTCCCGTCAGGGCGGTTCCCAGAATCATCAACGATAGCGTCGGTGCCATGGCGGTAATCAGCATGCCCCCGCCGCTAATAGTGTCATCACAACGATCATGGCCCGGCGCTCAAACATATCTCCGAGCGGAACAAGAAACATCAAACCGCAGGCATAGCCGAGTTGTGCTGCGGTGACGATAAAGCCAGCCTGATTGACGGACAGATCAAACGCCTGGGCGATAGTTTCGAGCAAGGGTTGAGCGTAGTAATTGCTGGCGACAGCGAGACCCGTTGCCACGGCCATCAGTAGCGTCAGGGCCGGGCTAAGGCTGGGAGTTTTTGTATCTATGTTCATGTAATTATTCTGAGGGTGAATATTAGGAGCCTAGTATCCATCAGCAGTAATTGGCAAACCAATATATAATTTCATATCAAGGGCCGTGGAGCTGAAAGATTGGGCCACTGAGATTACCCTACCGGGTGAAAAACAGAAAAGGCATGATTTCCATGCCTTTCGGTTCTTTGCCGGAGAAAGAATAGCCTGCGCTACTTATTTGGCAGCAGCAGCGGCTTCTTTTACCCAACCATCAAAGATTGCCTGATGGGCTTTGATCCAACCGTCAGTTTGACGCGCGATATCCGCTTCAGAACTTTCGCCGCTGTGCATGCGTGAGTTCTGCGCATTGATATCTTTCAATGGCAATTTCATGATGGCGAACAGTTTGGCTGCCGCTGGATTCTGATCGGTCCATTTCTTATTCGCCACGATATGCATTGTGCTTACCGGGAAACCATAGTTCTTACCGTTAGGTAATTCTGTATTGGCATTTTTTTCTCCAGGAATAACGGAGAACGGCACTTGCAGCCAAACAACATCACGCCCTGGCACTAACACATCGCTAACCCAATAAGGCGTCCAGGTGTAATACAGGATCGGTTTGCCTTCTTTGTAACGCGTAATGGTATCGGCAATCATCGCCGCATAGTTGCCCTGGTTATGTTCCACCATCGAATCCAGTTTGTAAGCCTTCAACTGTGCATTGATTGCCGCTTCACAACCCCAGCCAGGCGTACAACCGGTCAGGTCGGCTTTACCATCATTATTGCTGTCGAACAATTTGGCGATCTTCGGATCTTTCAACTGCTCAATATTGGTGATCTTATAGTGATCGGCGGTCTTTTTGTCGATCAGGTAGCCCTGAGCGGCACCACCGACATAGGTGCCTTCGCGGTAAAATACCTTGTCGCCACCGGCGGCTTTGTACATTTCGTTGTGCAGTGGCTGCCAGTTAACGGCAAGAAACGTGGCGTCACCCGAGGCAAGTGAGGTATAGGCAACGTTGTAATCCACTTCGCGGGTTGCCTGAACGTTGTAACCGAGCTTTTCCAGCGCTTTGTTAACCAGTTCGGTCTGGAACGTCTCTTCGCTGATGGTGCTTTGGATCGGTTGAACGGTAACACCTTTACCCGGTAAGTCGGCGGCGAAGGCGGGCATGGTGATCATGGTTGTGAGGGCGATAGCCCAAATTCCGGTCTTACGCATATGAATACCTTTTGATTATGTGTGATATCGCAAATATTGGCTCTGCGTTACTGTGCTGCTGCGGCAGCGGTGCTGATCCAGCCATCAAATGTGGCCTGGTGCGCACGGATCCAGCCGTCAACATGACGTTGGATGTCGTCTGAAGAAGATTCACCCTTATGCATACGCAGGTTTTGCGCATTAACATCGGCCAGCGGGAGTTTCATGATGGCGAACAGTTTTGCCGCAGCGGGGTTTTCAGCCGCCCACTGCTTATTGGCAACGATGTGTTCATTGTTGACGGTGAAACCATAATTCGTACCGTTCGGCAGGGCGGTATTGAGATCTTTCTGTGAACCGGGATTTGCAGAGAAAGGTACGGTCAGCCAGACGACATCCCGGCCTGGCACCATTTCGTTGCTTACCCAATAGGGTGTCCAGGTGTAGTAAAGCACGGGTTTACCCTGCTTGAAGCGGGTCAGGGTGTCAGCGATGATCGCTGAATAGTTCCCCTGATTCTGCGTCACGGTATTGCTGAGCCCGTAAGCCTTGATTTGGGTATCAATGACGCTCCCGCTTACCCAGCCAGGATTCGCCCCGGCCATATCGGCCTTGCCGTCACCATCGGCATCAAAAAGTTTTGCCAGTGTGGGATCTTTCAACTGGGAAATGTCTTTGATGTGGTATTGGTCGGCGGTCTTTTTGTCAATCATGTAACCTTGGGCTGCGTTGGCAATGAACGTGCCCTGACGATAGAACCTATTGTCCCCGCCAATGCTGTTGTACATGTCTGCTTGCAGAGGATCCCAGTTGACCGCCATGAAGGTTGCGTCCCCAGCGGCAATGGTGGTGTACGCGATGTTATATTCGACTTCAGCTGTTTGCTGGACGTCATAGCCCAGCTTTTGCAGAGCCCTGTTTACCAATTCAGTCTGAAAACTCTCTTCGGCAATGGTGCTTTGCAGTGGTTTGACGACGACACCTTTGCCTGGCAGATCGGCGGCAAAAGCCGGAAAACAAAAAAGGGTGATGAGTGGGAGAGCCCAGATACCTGTCGAGCGCATAAGTTTTCCTCTGGTTATTATTTATGGTGACCTTGGCGGTCTTTAACGTCGGGATTAACAATGTGCGATCGATCCCGGCAGCAATGCCGGGATCGAGGGGATCAGGTTTTTTTTACAAAAGGTTTGGTCAATAAGCCAATTGGACCGGTGGCAAACCAGCGGCTATTGCCTTTACTGCGGCGGTCACGTCCAAGCGATTGCGTCAGGCGATCGAGGATAATAGCCAGAATAACGATACCTACCCCACCGACGGAGGCGAGACCCATATCAAGTCGACCAATACCGCGCAGCACCATCTGGCCCAGACCGCCAACAGCGATCATGGAGGCGATGACGACCATCGATAGGGCGAGCATCAGCGTTTGGTTGACACCAGCCATAATGGTTGGCATTGCCAGAGGCAATTGCACCTTGAACAATAATTGACGCGGACTGGCACCAAATGATTCTGCCGCTTCGACCAGATCCTCAGGTACTTGATTAATACCCAAAATAGTCAGGCGAACAATTGGGGGTAACGCAAAGATGATGGTTACGACGACACCCGGTACATTACCGATACCAAACAACATGACGATTGGCACCAGATAGACAAAGGCTGGGGTAGTCTGCATGGCATCAAGCAGCGGTCTGATAATCTTTGCTGCTCCTTTGCTTCTTGCCAGCCAGATGCCCATGGGCAGGCCGATCAATACGCAGAAAAATAGCGAGGTCAGAACCAGGGCCAGCGTGACCATAGCCTGTGACCAGGCACCAATCGCACCGATCGCAACCAGGGCAAGTAGCGTAGCGACACCCATTCCCAAACTGGAAAACTGCCACGCAATGAGTGCAAACATCAGAATGGCAACGGGGGCAGGCATTCCCTGCAACATGTGCTGGAATCCGCTGAGAATAAAATCGACCGGTACACGAATGCCCTGAAACAGCGGGCGGAAATGTAATACCAGCCAATCAATGGCCTGTGTCACCCAATGATCAAACGGAACCCAGGTTTTTTGGAACGGGTCCATCAGATTGAAATGTTCCGGCTGAACCGGGACGCCACCACTTAGCCAATCGGAACTTTGTGATGCAGCCTGACTTGCGACGTCATGGCCGGAATCTGTTCCAGGAGTAGACCAGACCTCACCACCGCTTGACGCAGAATCTACACCCGTTGGGGCGCTGCTGGTGGCATCTGCCGACCCTGTTGACCACGGGTCACTGCTGTCAGCCGCTGGGGCAGTGCCTGGCGCATCTGCTGGCTGACTGGCGCTGGCCCAGGGATCGCTGGACGTATCATTTGTCGCGGCCTGTGCCGCTTGGGCATGTTGAATGGCAGGCTCTGCAGCCTCCGTCGTCATTGTCTGATTAAGCATTCGCGGAACCCTCTTTATCTAAAGCCTGAAGCAACATGGCCTTGGAAATTATGCCGATATAGTTATTCTCTTCGCTGACCACGGGAACAGCACAGGGTGCTTGTGCCACGTAGGAGATCAGTTCGCTGAGCGGCATATCTGCAGGAACGGAAGCCGGCGCTTCGAGTAAGGCTGATTCCAGGGGTTGCCCATCAGCCAGGGCCTGTTTGAGAGAGTCGATTGATACGACACCAATAAACTTCTGCCCGCGTTCGAGAACATAGCCATAATCGCGGTCTTCATCTTGCAACAGCTTCAATGCGGAGCGAGGACCAAAACCGGGGGTTTTGCGAATCATGCTGACGGGGCGGCGGCGGGCAATATCTTTCGCACTAAATACATGACTGATATCGACGCCACGGAAGAAGGTACGTACGTAATCATTGGCTGGATTCGTTAATATTTCGTCCGGCGTACCGACCTGAATAACTTCACCGCCTTGCATGATGGCGATACGATCGCCAATACGCATTGCTTCGTCGAGATCGTGCGAAATAAACACAATAGTACGCTGATGCTGCGACTGTAATTTTACCAACTCATCCTGCATTTCAGCGCGAATAAGTGGATCGAGCGCAGAGAAAGCTTCATCCATTAAAAGGATGTCCGGATCGTTTGCCAATGCTCGTGCTAATCCAACACGTTGGCGCATACCCCCAGAGAGTTCATCAGGATAGGAGTTGGCATAATTCTCCAACCCAACCTGTTTCAACGCATCCAGTGCTTTTTCAGTACGTTCTTGCAGTGGGATCCCGGCTAATTCCATACCAAACGCAGTATTATTCAATACTGATAAATGCGGCATCAGTGCGAACGATTGGAATACCATACTGATCTTATTTCGGCGTACCTGACGTAACTCACTGTCCGATATTTTGGCTATATCAATACCATCGATCAGCACTTCACCTCGAGTAGGTTCTATCAGACGATTGAGAAGGCGTACCATGGTGGATTTACCCGAGCCGGATAGTCCCATGATGACAAAAATCTCGCCTTCTTCAATGGCCAGACTGGCATTGTTGACACCCAATGACAGACCTGTTTTTTCAAATATCTTGTCCTTCCCCATGCCTGAATCTATCAGCTTGAAAGCACGATCCGGGTGCTCCCCAAATACCTTATATAGGTTCTTTATTTCGATTTTAATTGCCATGCAATTTGTAATTTCCTTAGTGGATTCAAATTATCAAATGTGTCCCGATCAAAAAATTAAACGCCTTATACCCTAACACAAAGAGATTCTGTGACAACCCTCAATGTCCTATATCAAGCCACTGGGCTTGTTGTTCAGAACATAATTATGCCATATTTGGCTGCTGCTCTGGTTAGGCTATTAGTCCTGAATCATGCATCAGTTATAAGCTATTTCCCCTGATTTCATTTGCTTCTGGCAGGATTATATACGGGTGAGAAAGAGAAGGGTTTGCAGATTCAGGGAGATCTCACTAGAGGTGCATTTTCTTAAGCGGCTCGCTTGTCTGGGTGAATATCCTCTCATATCAGATAAAATGTCATGACACCTATTTCCATCTTGGCATAAAGGCTATTGGATTTCGCAGAGAGGCTAATGGACTGGGTAATGGCCGCGCTTGTAGGAAAAGTATCCAGAAAGCGCGGCAAGTAATGGGGCAACAAAATGATCCTGGCTTCGATAAACCTATGGGTAACTAAGTCACTCCAGCAGAGTGGGGGTTGAGCGCTTTCAAAGCCCCTGGTGCGACTTCCGGACTTGCAAACATACAAAATCTTCACCTGATACATCTGCTCAATATTGACCAGTCGTGTCTGGATGCATTCCATAATATCAGAGGCGATGGTCTGATTCGTCCCAAGGCTGTTAATCATACAAATACCTCGCCTCATTTTAAAAATAAACTCAATAGGACAAATCCAATAGCAATAAGCCCTAATGGCAGTTAGCAAATATAACTGAATCTACCTTGCCTGTATTTTCCCTGTGAGACGATGAGAATGTTCCTTCATATGTCACTAACGCCAAAATGTGACCATGAAACTCTATAAATGAGTGGCAGGTTATGCGGGATAATCATGTTGGCTAAGTTGGAAATGAGCGCCATCTTTCAACGTATTCCAGTTTCCGCCCCATTCCACAGCGACCAGACATTCCTGCGCAGCTTGTGCGACAGCATCAGCGATATTTTGATAAAATGCCCCTTCCCAAGATACAACTCCTGCAGGTAAAGCGACAACATCGACGGCATGCCCGGTTAAATGCCGACTGTTCATTGTCTGGCTTTTTCCTTCCGCAACGAGTGAACGTTGCCTTTCGATGCTTCGCAATCCTTCGGTAATGGCAAAAGGAACATGGCTATAATTTAACGCCAGTTCCATGACCCGAATCAGTTCAGGATGAATCCCTTGAAGATACTGACGGCTTTTATTGGAAAATTTTGTTTCTTCATATTTCATTTTTTTACACCAAGCTTATCGAGTCCAAAATTGAATAATATTGCAATATAATCAGTTCCAAGAAATCCAAGGACAACGCTGAAAATATTGGCCCAATTGATATTCCATGACATAAGTAAAATGAGATCCCGGATGAAATAAGCCAGCAGTGCACAAATTGCTGCATTGAGCAATCTTCTGCGCCCACTTATATCAAGATAGGCTGCATGAAGAAGTGCCATGGTTCCGGATATAAAGGCATCGTAAAACGACAATAAATGTGCGCCCAACAGATTCGTCAGGGCAGTGCTCAGTGAACGTAAGGCGTCAAACATTTTTTTTCCTGTTAAATAGAAATACCTCGCCATGATTATGTTGATTGCTCGCATTGTTCATGAGCAATGTAGGTAAATTATTGCGGCAAGATATGATTCAAAAGCGAGCAATAATAGTATTACCCTGCTAACGAACATGTCACATGCAAATTTTGCTTATGGGTAAGTCATAATTGAGGCGCAAGACTCAAGTTGTCGGGTGTTAAACTAGAATTGTCGGTATGCGAAATAATAGGGTCAGGTTGCATGTTTTTTAATCACTAATGTTCAGATTATACGCAATTTTAACAGCGATTTTTAAAGGATACTTAATGAGTTTTGACTTTTTATTGTGAGTTTTTTTGATTTGCAATTATTTTATAAATGATGTTTTCCTGTAAGTGAAGGAGAATAATAGAACGCTATATTTACATTTGCAAAATCAATGCTTCCCGATTAACTATAATTTTTAACGCGATCATTTTTTGATTTGATGATGATATTAGTTGTGTAATGAAAATATTTCATTAAATTAATTTAACGTTGTGGTTGTATGTTAATAAATATATATAAATAGAACTGAGGATAACCAGATGTTTACATCTAAAAAAATGAAACATTTTATAGCGGTTGCACAACAAAAAAGTATTAAACGTGCATCGGAAACGCTTTTTATCACCGCATCCCCCTTGAGTAAAAGTATAGCTGCAATAGAAGACAAGTTAGGTTGCCCACTGTTTGAACGCCGAGACCAAAGCCTGGAGTTAACTGAGTTTGGCCAAATTCTTTACCAGAAATTATTACCTATATATGAAAAAATAAATAACATTGAGAAAGATGTTTCCAAACCATCGGGTAAAAAAAGTTACACTATCTGCATAGACAAAGATTACCCGGAATTTGTACTCTCCAATTTCAGTTCTATATTGGAGAAAATACCGACGATTAAGGTGATTTATGAGCAAGTTGTATCCCATGATTTTATTTTTCAAGGCGATAAATCTAAGTATGGTGCTATTATTACATTTAAAAACATTCGCAATGATGACATTATTCGTCATGATTTACCCTGTTTTGAAATGGTCTTTGCAGTTGCGCGTAAGTACGAAAACATTCCTTTAGTTCAACTTATTAATGAAATTCCCTGGATCCAAAGCACCACAGCACATAATCCAGGATTACGTAATAATATTTTGCCACAATTAATGAAATATACATCGAGACCCACGGTTATTTATCGCGATTATGATATAGCGACAAGAATGAAATTAGTTAGTGAAGGAAATTTTATCAGCTTGGTCCCGTGGAGTGCAATGAAAATGTTCTCACCTGACAATATTCGTTATATAAAGTGTGATGAAGGAAAATTTATATTAAATGACTATTTTCATTACAAGTCTGACGAAGCGAATGAATGGAAAAAAGTAATTTCATTTATGAGTGAAAATATCATAAATAGTCATCAGTAGTATGTAACTTAGCTCTTAATTTTAGCGTAAAACCTTTACGCCAGGGAATATGACACACACTTAACTACCAGTTTAATAACAGTATTAAGAATGGAGAGGCTTTTATATTGAATCTTCAGCGCTACCCAAAAGAGCATCGCGATAGTATACGATGCTCCTAGGCATGAATTAAAAGTCCCAGTCTTCGTCTTCAGTATTAACTGCAGTGCCTATAACATAGGATGAGCCTGATCCGGAGAAAAAATCATGGTTTTCATCAGCATTAGGCGATAGTGCTGACAGAATTGCAGGATTCACATTCGCCATGCTGGCTGGAAATAATGCTTCATAGCCAAGATTCATCAGCGCTTTATTCGCATTATAATGAAGAAATTTTTTTACATCCTCACTCCAGCCTAAGCCATCATAGAGTTCTTCAGTATAGCGTATCTCGTTATCATACAGATCTTGCAGCAGATCAAATGTTTGTGTTTTGACCTGCTTTTGCCGATCTACACTGCTTTTCTGCAATGCCTTTTGAAATTTATAGCCGATATAGTAGCCATGTACGGCTTCATCCCGGATGATCAAACGGATTAAATCCGCAGTGTTTGTCAGCTTCGCTCTACTTGACCAATACATTGGCAAATAAAATCCGGAATAAAAGAGAAATGACTCCAAAAAAACACTGGCAACTTTTTTCATCAATGGATCATTTTCTTGATAGTAAGAAAGAATAATCTCGGATTTTTTTTGCAAAGATGTATTCTCCTCACTCCAGCGATAAGCATCATCAACATCTGAAGTCATACACAGGGTAGAAAAAACCGAACTGTAGGAGCGAGCGTGTACCGCTTCCATAAAACTGATATTGGAATAAACAGCTTCTTCATGGGGGGTGACTGAATCTCTCATTAATGCTGGGGCACCCACGGTATTTTGAATAGTATCCAGGAGAGTCAAGCCAGTAAAAACGCGGATAGTGAGCTTTTTCTCCTGCTCATTCAGTGTCGCCCATGAGGGGATATCGTTCGACAGTGGAACTTTCTCAGGCAACCAAAAGTTAGATGTCAAACGGTTCCAGACTTCCAGATCTTTATCATCTTCGATTTTATTCCAATTTATTGCTTTGGTTATATTTCTTTGACCTGACTGTTTATTCAACGTATACATGTTTTTTCCTTATTCTTTCGATGAACGTCTATTAACACTTAAAGTGCACAAGATACGCAGCCCTGAATTTCTGTGCCTTCCAACGCCATTTGCCGCAGACGAATGTAGTAGATCGTCTTGATCCCTTTACGCCAGGCATATATTTGCGCTTTGTTAATGTCACGCGTAGTGGCCGTATCTCGAAAGAATAGGGTCAGTGATAATCCCTGATCGACATGTTGCGTGGCCTCAGCATAGGTATCGATGATTTTTTCCGGGCCAATTTCGTAAGCGTCCTGATAAAAATCCAAATTGTCATTGGTCATGTAAGGCGCAGGATAATAAACACGTCCAATTTTCCCCTCTTTACGAATCTCGATCCGGGAAACAATAGGATGAATACTCGACGTAGAGTTATTGATGTAAGAAATCGACCCGGTAGGAGGCACAGCCTGCAGGTTCTGGTTATATAAACCATAAGCCATAATTGAATCTTTTAGCGTTTCCCAGTCCTGAACATCAGGAATTGCAATACTTGCCTGTTCAAAAAGTTGTCGAATTTTTTCTGTTTTTGGTAGCCAGGTATTTTCCAGATATTTCTGAAAATAAACCCCGCTGGCATAAGCTGAATCGGCAAATCCCTTGAACGACTGATTTCGTTCAATTGCCAGGAGATTTGATGCACGTAAAGCATGATAGGTAACGGTATAGAAATAGATATTCGTAAAGTCCAATCCCTCAGCAGAACCATAATAGATATGCTCTCGAGCCAGATACCCATGCAGATTCATCTGCCCCAATCCGATAGCATGCGACTCATGATTTCCTTTTTCAATGGAAGGTACGCAGCGGATATTGCTCATATCTGAGACGGCAGTTAACGCCCTAATCGCCATTGCAACAGAATGGCCAAAATCAGGGGAGTCCATGGTTTTGGCAATATTCAACGATCCCAGATTACAGGAAATATCGTTCCCTATTTTTCTGTAAGAAAGATTTTCATCGTATTCAGTTGCCGAGTTGACCTGTAAGATTTCTGAACAAAGATTACTCATGGTAATTCTTCCATGAATAGGGTTGGTGCGGTTAACCGTATCTTCAAACATCATGTACGGATAACCCGACTCAAATTGGATCTCCGCCAGAATCTGGAAGAATTCGCGTGCATTGATTTTCGATTTGCGAATCTTTTTGTCATTCACCATCTCACGGTATTTCTCAGTAATGCTTATTTCTGACATGGGAACGCCATAAACCTGCTGGATATCGTAAGGTGAAAATAGATACATCTCCTCGTTGTTTTTCGCCAATTCGAAAGTGATATCGGGGATAACGACGCCGAGCGAAAGGGTTTTGATGCGGATTTTTTCATCAGCATTCTCACGCTTGGTATCAAGGAATTTGAGAATATCAGGATGGTGGGCGTGCAAGTATACGGCGCCAGCACCCTGTCGGGCACCCAGTTGATTGGCATAGGAAAACGCGTCTTCCAGCATTTTCATCACCGGGATAACGCCGGATGACTGATTTTCAATCCGTTTAATCGGGGCACCCACTTCACGAATATTTGTCAGCGTAAAGGCAACACCTCCGCCGCGTTTTGACAGTTGCAGCGCTGAGTTTATTGAACGCCCAATCGACTCCATGTTGTCTTCAATACGCAGCAGGAAACAAGAAACCAATTCACCACGTTGTTTTTTGCCACAATTGAGAAAAGTGGGGGTAGCGGGTTGAAAACGGCCGGAAATTATTTCATCCACAAAATGCCGGGCGAGTTGAATATCACCTTGCGCCAGAGTCAATGCCACCATGCAAATACGATCTTCATAGCGTTCCAGGTAACGTTTACCGTCAAATGTTTTTAGGGTATAGCTGGTATAATATTTAAACGCACCAAGAAAAGTCTCGAAGCGGAATTTGTAGGCGTAAGCTTGTTTAAATAGCTGCTTGATATCAGCAAAATTGTATTGATCGAGTACAACTGCATCGTAATAGTGTTCTTCCACCAGATAGCGCAGTTTTTCCGCCAGGTTATGGAAAAATACCGTATTTTGATTCACGTGCTGCAGAAAATACTGGCGTGCAGCCAATCGATCCTGGGTGAACTGAATATTGCCGTCAGCATCAAACAGATTAAGCATCGCATTGAGCGCATGGAAGTCCGTCGTACTGGTCGAAGATTCGTTCATCGCGAGTTCTGTTGTTGCCAAAATTCAGTTACTCCTCTTTGCACATTGACGACGTCTTCCGGCGTACCCAGTAATTCAAAACGGTACAGGCAAGGAACCTGACATTTTTGGGCGACGATCTTACCGGCGATACAGTACGCTTCGCCAAAATTAGTGTTACCCGCAGCGATAACGCCGCGAATCAGTGAGCGGTTGAGCGGATTATTGAGAAACCGGATCACCTGGAGTGGGACGGCTCCTTTTGCGCTACCGCCGCCATAACTTGGCACCAGCAAAATGTAAGGCCGTTCCACAACAAGTTTTTCTCTCTGACCAACGATCGGGATACGCAGAGCAGGGAATCCAAGCTTGCCAACAAACCGATGGGTGTTTTCCGAGCTACTGGAGAAATAAACCAGCGGATTCATGGCGGGTCCTTAATAGGAGCTCTGAAGTTGTTGCAGTTCGCTGATCTTGTCTGGGCGAAATCCGCACCAGTGCTGATCGCCCGCGATGATAACGGGAACCTGTTGATAACCCATTGCTCTGACTTTATCCAATGCACGTTCATCTTCAGTCAGATCAATCAGTTGATAATTGATACCGTGTTTATCGAATGCGCGGCAGGTGGCGTTACATTGAACACAGTCTGGCTTACTGTAAATAATAATACTCATGATTCGCATTTACCCTTATGGCTAAGAGAAGTAGTATCTTGCCCGTTGGCTGTGGCGTCGGCTTCAGCGCCTAGAGCTCTATATTGGCGATGCAAAAGAGATTCGCTAACGATTCAAATACTAGATGTTGTGGTTTTATTTTTCAACCACGCAATATGTAGCGTTTTTACTTGGAGTGTCTTCTTCATAATGAGGAGTGCCCTTAACCCGCATTAACCGGGGATCGCGGACAAAATAGTGTTGGAAAAAATAATTGGCGAGTGCTGAAAGCGCGAGTAGAAATTGTCTGAGGTGATTGCGGCAGGTGACATTGGGTAGGGCTATCGGGACAAAAATGTCCCGATATAAAAAACGCGCAAGTGTATTTATGTAGGGATATCAGTTCACTGACTTGAGAACTGTGTTAGCGTCGAGCTAACAAAACACCAATGACAATACCGACGGCAGCGCCAATAACGACGCCTTGCCAAGGTTTGTCTTTGACATATTCATCAGCATGACTGGCAACATCACGGGCATGTTGAGTCAAACTGTTTGTGCCACTGAAACGGGCTCGAGCATCACGTAATATCCCCTCGGCTTTGTTGCGGATTTTTTCGAGTTCATCCTTGGACTTGGAGGACGATGATTGCAGTACCTCATCAAGGGTATCCGCCAGAAGGGTCACATCCTGATCAATATCTCTTTCTACTTTTTCGGATTTCTTAAACATTTGTCTCTCCCTATTGATAGATGTCTATTAAGCATAGACCATTTTGGCGATGGGTGAGTTTTTCGAGATTATTGCCGCTGTTTACGTATTCTGCCAGCAACTTGATGTTGGTTAAAATCGCCGTGACACGCTTTAATCTCAGCTTCTTTTTTCCGCAAACGACATTTGTACATTCGGTTACTTAGCGAAACCATTCACTCACTGAATGAAAAAAGGGTTTACCTTAGGATGCATCTCAACGGCCCCAATCGGGGTTAAATAAACAACGCTGAGGAATAAAACATGAAAAAGATCGTCGCCATGATTGTTGCCGCTACCCTGGGTTTATCCTCTGTTGCATTCGCTGCTGAAGCGGCAACGACCACAACTGCACCGGCTGCAACAGCAACCCAGGCTCCCGCTAAAGTTGTTCATCACAAAAAACATGTGAAGAAAGCAGCAACTCAAAAGGCGCAGGCAGCTAAAAAAACGCACAAAAAAGCCAGCCATAAGAAAGTAGCAGCAAAACCTGCTGCATAATGGCACTGAAAATCAGATGATGTTACCGCACGAGTAACGTTGCCAGATGATGACTGACGCCCGCATTGCGGGCGTTATTTTATGGCTGAGATGATCATGTTAAATCGCTACTTATTCGAAGTGATTTTTGACACCGTAATGATCTGCGGATTAGTCGCGGCCTGGGAATTATTTATTGCTGATAGCCTTCTGTAATTCATAAATAGATCATAATCCTTTAATCTCTAAAGATTATCCTATCATCCCTCTGATTTGTCCCCCGCTGTATTGTTCATGCTGAGATTGTGTCTTACCACATAATCTTCGAGTCATATGGCCAAACCTCACGTTGTTAGATCGCATGAAAATTAATCGAACTGACAGGCGAAATGGCGGATCTGCGCCATAATCGTTTTAGATAATTCCGAAATTCAGCTACGTGGCGGATAAATGCGTTGTATGCCTGAGCCATTGCGGTAAGGTCGTTTTGCAATTATAGATGTGAGGAGAAACGATGTATTTACGGCCGGATGAAGTAGCAAGAGTATTGGAAGGATCAGGGTTTGAACGGGACTACGTAGATGACAAATCATATGGTTATCGGCGCGGAGGCTATTATGTTTACGTCAACCGCGAGGCGCGTTTAGGTCGAACAGCTCTGGTGATTGATCCCTCGCTCAAAGAGCGCAGTATCCGTTTTGCCACACCGACGTCACCCAGTCGCGTCAGTCCAACCTATACCCAATTCCCTGCCGACCCACAGAGTGAAGGTGCATTGCATTATGGCATTCCACATGGTTTCAGTTCACGCCAACTGCTGTCGAGCTATCTTGAAAACGTTTTTAAATAAGCGTTCGCGCGTAGGGTAATGATGCTAAACCAGATGTATTCGATTGTAAGTTTCGTTGTAATGACGACGAAACTGCGCCAATTCGAAGGGTTCCAGATCCAGTTCTGCAAAGTAGAATAGGGCTAATTCCGCGTGCTCACTCTCCAGTTCTGGAGACAAATGCGCGCGGACAAGGATCTCACGCCAACGAGCGATATTTTCTTCCGATGAATCCTTGATGAACGTTTGGTAGATAAATACCACATAGGCCGCTTTACGAATCTGCTCTGCATAACCACCACTGATGGATCGCACAAACATTTGGCTCTGTCGTTTACCCATTTCAAGGAGCATTGACTCAATACACATCGGCTTGATTTTCAATAGGCTAGCCAGTGAATCATTGGCTTTTCTGGTATCGGCTGTCATAACGCGATAGCCGATGAGAAAAACCACAATCAATGCGGCGAGAGTAATCCATATCATTATTCTTTTGTGACTCCGGGCCAGATAAACGAAGCGTACCGAGTCAGGCTCAGTGCATGTAGTTTATCTGTTTCAGGGGAAAGTGGCAGTGCTGTAGACAAACTTTTGTTAAATAATGATATAGCCCGCTTTCACGGGCTTGGGCAACGTTGGGGCATTGATTAATTTTTATCAGCAATCCGCGATAGTAAGATCGCTATGTGCTGTTTCTACATAACTATTTGTTGTTTCTACATAAATAGTTATAAAACCGTTGCGTATCTTCATTGGAACACAGGCGGGTGCCCAAATTCAATGTGGCGGCACTGCCGGCTGCAACGCCATAACGGACGATATCGCGTAAATCTGCGCCTGTGGATAACTTAAGCGTCATTGCACCCACCATACTGTCACCCGCACCTACCGTACTCATTTTTTTCACTGGAGGCGGAACGACCTGGAAACTTTCGTATTTATCGACGGCCAGAGCACCCTGTGGCCCAAGAGAAACCACGACGCGCTCAGCCCCGCCTTGAGAAATGATTGACCTGGCGGCGTCGACGACTGCATCAGGTTCATCCAGATCATACCCAACTAATGCGGCCAGCTCATTCTGGTTCGGTTTAACCAACGCCAGACCACCCAGCTCCAAACCCGCACTAAGCGCTTTGCCTGAACTGTCGAGAATGCACTTTAAACCGGACTTCTGCGCTTTTTGAATTAAACTGGTTAACGAAGAGACATCAGTTCCAGGCGGCAAGCTTCCGCTGATTACCAGCAGTGAACCTGAAGGAATTTTCTCTACGAGTTGTTCTATGCGGGAAAATTCCTCGCTGGTAAGTCTGGCTCCCGGCATAACGAAACGATACTGTTCACCAGTACTGTCTGTATGCACATGCAGATTCTGCCGCGTCCAATCTTGAGTTTCCAGCGTACTAATAGTAATGCCATCTTCTTTCAGTAACTCGGCAAGATGCGCTCCGGTTGGGCCACCGATGGGAAACAGAGCCGTAGCCTGACCACCCAGATGAACAATCGCGCGCGCAACGTTAATACCGCCGCCGCCGGGCTCGAAGATGGGTGATGTGCAACGAAGTTTACCTTCAGGATATATTTTTGCTGTTGTCGTCGCACTGTCCAACGATGGTGCCAATGTCAGTGTGAAAATTTGAGTCATTGCTGTTCCCTCATTTGACTAATGTGACTTAAAGCGTAGCACGACTACGCAGGTCTTTATCAGATCTCTGACTCTTGTTGGGGATTGGTATTAAGTTTGCGATTGTTTTGATAAAGATTTCGCTGCGCTTCTACCAAAGATTCAATCATGAGTGCCGTTCTTCAAATGAACGTGTCGGTCAGAAATCACTCTACTGTTGAGTGTTTTGTTTATTTTTCAACAGTTGAACAATGACTTGCTGCGGTTTAATTTCTCGTGACGGGATAGCATCGCAATAAACGTCACTTTCGGAGAGACGGATTGCCGTGTCACCCAAGCGAATTCTTGCCTTTATGCCATGCTGAATAGGTGAAGTTGCCACCTGATTTGCAATCCTTGTACCTCAACAAAACACCTGCAGTTAACTCTAAAAGGAGTTCACTAATGAGAAAGCTAACCATCGCTATATTCGTCGCGCTATTGAGCCTGCCCGCATTTGCAGAAACGGGCGAGGGGTTTAAGGGTGACGAGACTCCGCCGCCACCTCATAAGCAAGACAGTGGCTACAAAGGAATGGAAGATACTCACAACATCACTATTTCGCATCTCAAAGAGTTACGTGAGGGTGCCTGGGTAACCCTTAAAGGGAATATCATTAAAAAGATTGCTGATGATCATTATCAGTTTCGTGACAAGACAGGCACCATTGATATTAAGCTTGCCAAGGATACGTGGAATGGCGAGGAAGTGACCCCCAATGATTTGGTGACTATTAGTGGAAAAGTGGGAAAGGATCTCCAGTCGGTCAACGTTGAACATTTCCGCAAAGAGTGATTCAACCTCATCAGAGAACGGGAAGGAATCGTAAAATTACAGACACACAAAGCTCGCAACTTATTGGAATGCGGGCTTTTTCTGCGCTTGTGGGTCTTATGTGGTGATAACCTAAACGCAGACCCATCTTTAATTCTTAAGCTTGTTCCAAGGCATTTTTGCAAGCAAAAGCGCCATTCCACACCAGCCGCTGACACCCGCAAAGAGTAAGCCTGCGCCTACAAATCCAGATAATAAAAATAAGCTTGTATCTAGGGTATATCCCAGCAGGATGCCGATCAGGATTAGCGTTCCTGCGACGATCTGCACTTGCCGCATTAAGGGGAGAGGTTGTTTTTTGTCTTCGACTGTAGGGAAGTTTGCGCTTTTCCAGGCGCTAATCCCTCCGGATAACAATAACGTTGAAGCTGGGCTTGCGGCTTTGATGAGGGCATCAGCATTTTGGCTTGTGCGCGAACCCACCAGACAATAAAAGATGACTGGGTGTTGCACCGATAAGCCCACAATGCTTTTACCTGCGATGATATCTGATAGAGGAACTGATATGGCGTCAGGAACATGTTCCCGCAAAAATTCCGCAGGTTCACGGATATCAATAAGCACGGCTCCATTCTTCATTAGCGCTTGTGCTTCTGGCGGGCTCACTGATTTTACAGTCATTTGAAATCCTCAGGGCAATAAATGTCCTTTAAAGTTGAGATGATTTTTTTAACGGATTCGTTTTTGATGAAGTAGTTCATCCTTTGCGCATCTCTGGAACATTCAATCAGACCTTCGTCTTTCATCCTAGCCAGATGCTGTGAGGTTGCTGAAGAACTTAATCCCGTCAACTTACCAAGGTCGCCTGCCGAAGTGCCGGGTGAGTCAATAAGCATACAAAGGATCAATAGCCGATTAGGGTTACTCATCGACTTGAGAAGTTTTGTTGCCTGGGAGGCACTTTCTTGCAACAGGGTGAGTTCGGTTTCTGCCATGGCTCTTTACTTTAGGATTTGCTAACTTAAGCAAATCCTAAAGTAAGTAAGAGAGTAACGCAAGAGATGATTTATAAGAAAACTGGCATTTACACATTAAAAAAACCGGCCTGAGCCAATTTTTGCTTAAAAGCTAAAAGAAAGATGCGCACGCTTTGAGGCACAAATAGGTAAATCGCTATGGTGCGTTGCTTTGTTTGTACTCATTTATCTTATTTGCGGAGCAGTCGTTATATTTCAGATAAAACGAAAGAGGTTTATTGGTTGTGTCAGAATGTTGAGTGATCTGGAGTGCCCTCGATTCCATAGACAGTTCCTGTCCTCACGGCGAGGCCTTTTCGAAGGCCTCAGGACTGACGCCACCTAGATGACTGTGGCGCCGGGTACGGTTGTAGAACACTTCAATGTAATCGAATATATCCGCCCGGGCCAAGTCCCGGGTTTTATATGTTCGCTTTCTGACACGTTCTTTTTTTAGCGAACTGAAGAACGATTCTGCCACTGCATTACCCCAGCAGTTGCCACGACGACTCATACTTGGTGACAGATTATTGGCCCGGCAGAACCGCTGCCAGTCATCGCTACCATACTGGCTGCCCTGATCGCTGTGCACAATAACGCTTTCTACAGGTTTACGTCGCCAGACGGCCATTAGCAGTGCATCTAGCGCAAGCTCACGTGACAGTGTGGATTTCATCGACCAGCCCACTACGTTTCTGGCAAAGAGATCGATAACCACAGCCAGATAGAGCCAACCTTGCCAGGTGCGGATATAGGTAATATCGGTTACCCAGACCTGGTTTGGCTTTGCAACAGTGAACTCCCGCTGCACCCGATTAGGGGCTATTAGTGACGGTCGTCCTCTGCCTCCACGCGGTATCTTGTAGCCATGCACAGCCCGTATCCTGTTTTGTTTCATGATCTTGGCTACCCGGTTTCTGCTGCATGCTTCACCGATTTCACGCAAATCGCCGTGAACCCTGCGGTAACCGTAAACACCGCCGCTCAATGCATAAGAGTCTCGGATTAATTCCAGCAATCGCTGGTTATCCTTTTCTCCCGCAGAAACAGGACAATGAAGCCAGACGTAAAATCCAGCACGGGCAACGTTTAGAACCCGACACATCGCAGCGATCGACCAGATAGCGCGGTGATCGTTGATGAAGCGGTACTTTAGTCGGGCTCCCTTGCAAAGTACCGCGCTGCCTTTTTCAGAATATCCCGTTCTTCCTCAGTACGCTTAAGCTGCGCTTTCAGCCTGAGAATTTCCGTTCTGGCATCCAGTAAATCCTGAGCCTGATGCCCGTTATTATCAGGCTTTACTGAACGGACCCATTTATAAAGACTGTGCGCTGACACACCGAGGCGTTCCGAAACGTCGGCAACGGAATAGCCCCTCTCAGTGATCTGGCGGACAACTTCTTCCTTAAATTCAGGGGTAAAACGTGGTGTGCCCATAGACTCCTCCTATGCTCAAAATATAGGTCAGATTTGTCTACAGGCTCGGGGGCAGTCCAATATGACCTGCTCCCAGGATTGAATTCAACGCTCAGTTAATAATGGTGTGTCATGATGATGTGTCGGGTACTGTGGGTGACACATACTCCCTGAACGGCGGCGTATGCGGTTACAGGCGCTTGTGATTAATGTGAAGCCTTTCGCGTCGCAACAACTGCTATATGCGGCGGTAGCAGAGGGCAAAAGTAGTGTGATAAGCGTCATCTCAAGCGCATTTACTAGTGGGCATTTTTTAGCGAGGCGGTAATATAACTTGCCGTGTCGATTCTTACTCAACTCAATGATTTGTAGTTAATATGCATCAAGTTAGAAGGATTCGAGCTTCCGGCGTGGCGCTAAGCTGCTACAGGTTGGCGCATCCCTATAAGGATTGAGAGGAGCCAAAATGTCAGAAGTAGCTACCACCACGCCATTATCTGGACAGATATCACTAAGATTTCTTGAGCTTTCCCAATTCCGCCGACTTGGCAAGGTCCAAATGGACGTTGACCCAAAGACTACTATCCTCGTCGGCGCTAACAATAGCGGCAAAACATCAATTCTGGCAGCGCTGCGCCACTTCCTTGCTGATGGCTCACCATTTGGTGCTTTCGACATCAGTATTTCACAATGGCCAAAATTGCGGGAACTTGGAAGAGCTTGGGACGCATTAGAGGAAGATCCATCTACGTCTGGCGCATCCGAAGATGAATGGGAAGAGCAACTTGGAACCTTACTTTCGGCGATGCCAACGCTGGACCTATGGTTCGATGCTAAGGCCGGTATGTTCCACTATGTCTCTTCGTTTCTATCAAAATTCAGCTGGAAAGGCGGCGCAGTAGGTGTCCGATTACGTCTGGAACCAGCTACGAACATTGAGGATTTGAAACAGTTAGCATGGAAGTATCACATGGCGAGAATGCCTGTGAAGGGTATGGGGAAGAATTCTCTTGCCTGGCCTATTGATCTACTGGATTTTTGGCTCCGCGAAGCATCCCTGCTGGGCCAAGTTCGAGCTTATAAGTTGGATGCTGATAACAATCCTTTGAACGGAATAAAGACCTATGTTAGCCAGACACTTGATGCTGACTCTAGCCCAATTGATCGAAAAAACCTGCAGAAACTTATACGAGTAGACTTTGTAGCTGCACAGCGTGGCCTTGGTAGTGAGGAAGCCGATTCCCGATCTGCTTCTGGCCCCCATCGCATAGGTTTGTTCTCCAATTAGCTCCTCAAATTTGCTCGACAGCACCTAAATGTGGCTGCAACAGGTCATGGGCACCGAGCTGACCTCATAAAAGCTGTTGCTGAGGCGCAGCAGGAACTAGATAAAAAGATCCATGAGGCTATCGGACCTTCGGTAGAAGAGGTTAAAGAGCTTGGGTACCCTGGCTTGCATGATCCCCAAGAGATTCGTTTCCGCACGCGCATACAGACAGCTGATTTACTTGACCATGGAACCGCTGTTCAATACAGCATGCAGAAGGATTCGTTAGAAGAGCTTCTCCCGGAATATTCCATTGGTCTCGGTTATCAGAATTTACAATCGCTCAGTTACCAACTTGTTTCTTTCAAGGCTGCTCGCCTAAATCCTGAAAAGGGCGCTCCAGTACCTGTTCACCTGGTTATGATTGAGGAGCCCGAGGCTCATTTGCACGTCCAAGTACAACGTATATTTCCTGGCAAGGCACATAAGTTAATCAGCCCTAACGGTAGCGATGAGTCAGGACTTAAAAGCCAATTGATTATCAGTACTCATTCTAGTCATCTAGCACATGCTGAGAATTTTGACCGGCTACGATATGTTCGCCGCATTGCTAAGAGTGAAGAACAAACCATGCCTACCACTGAGGTGGTCAATCTTGGGCAAGTTTTTGGTGATGATAAAACGACCCGTCAATTTGCTGAGCGTTATTTTCGCGTTCAACACACAGATCTTTTATTCGCCAATGCTGCAATCTTTGTCGAGGGGGTTGCTGAGCGTATGCTGTTGCCTCTTTTCATTGAAAGAGATTTTGCAATACTCAACAGCCGCTATCTGTCCTTCCTTGATATTGGTGGTAGCCATGCTCATCGGCTAAGGTCTCTCGTTGAAAGACTCCGTATTCCTACTGTAATTATTACTGATATCGATCCTGTTGAAGAAAAACTTGGTAAACCTAAAAAAAATGGTGAACCAACTACAACCTTGGTTGCTGTGGCTAATACAGGACAGCCTGGGCTGCAATGCGGAAACCCGACTCTTCGTGGATGGCATCCTAAGCTGCAGCAGCTTGAAGATTTCAAGAACCCGAAAGATGAGCATCTTGTCTGGAACGAAATTGCCGAATGTTCTGTGCGTTTCGCATGGCAATTGCCTGTAGCCGAAGCCGATAGTCAGTGGCCAAGTACTTTTGAGGATTCTCTTATCCTAAGGAATATTCCTTGGTTTAAGGAGTTGATGAATGAAAAAGTCGATGACGAAGGCAAGCAAATCACACCGCCGAAAGGCGCGCTGGGCTCAGTAGCAAGACAGGTTGCTGAAAATGATAATATTCCAGAACTGCTCGCGGCTCTGCACAAATTAATGCATGGATCATTTAATAAAGGAGACTTTGCCGCAAGCATCTTTGAAATGGTCGCTGCGGAAGAGCCGATTGTCTGTCCTAAATATATCGAGGATGCATTGGAATGGCTCCAGACACAGCTGGAGCCAAGCAAGGAGGTGATGCCATGACTAGCTCACCAATCCTTGACGGCAATGATCGCGATGCAGGGGTAGTAGAAGAGATTTGCGGCTACCTTACAGACATTCCACCTCGTAACTACTTCCTTTTTGCGGGGGCTGGTTCTGGTAAAACACGAACATTGGTGGAAGTTTTACGTCGCCTTACTGGTGTGACCGAGCATGAGAAGGGGGGACAATTGGCACGGTCCCTGAAGATGTATGGGCGTTCGATTAGAGTGGTAACGTACACAAAGAATGCTGTCTCTGTAATCAACGGACGTCTTGGGGACAATAGCTTAGTCAGTGTATCTACCATCCATTCATTTTGTTGGGAGTTAATTAATGGGTTCAACGATGACATTCGTGAGTCCCTTATAGCAGTAAAAGAAGCTCAACTCGCTAAAGAGACTGCAGAGGCACAAGCGAAACCGAAGGGTATTACTGCAGCAAAACAGCGTGACCTTGACGAAATCACGAATGAAATCGAGATTCTTCGGACAACTGAAGTATTCATCTACCATCCCGATCGCAATACGTATGGATCTGGTGCACTACCGCACAATTACGTACTCGATGCGACAGCTTGGTTGCTTCGAAACAAGCCAACACTCCAATCCATTCTCAAAGATCGACATCCAATCATACTTATTGATGAGTCGCAGGACACGATGAAAGGTGTACTGGACTCCTTGATGATACTTGCCAAAAAGCGGGAGAGAGATTTGACTCTTGGTCTGCTGGGAGATCATCGACAACGAATTTATATGGATGGTCATGCCGATCTTCCAAGCATTGTTCCGGAAAACTGGGCAACGCCTGAGTTACAAATGAATCATCGTAGTCAGCGACGGATTGTCACACTGATTAATAAAATCTGGGAAACTGAACTGGAAGGCAGGACGCAACCAGTAAAGGGTTCAGCACAACATCCCCGAACAGAAAAGGCTGGTGGAATGGTTCGGCTCTTCTTGGGGGATACATCACGAAGTCCAGAAGATAAAGTGCTTAGCGAACGCTGGTGTGCCGAGCGGATGTTTGAAGTTAGTGGTTCAATAGCTTGGAATCAAGAGCAATATCAGATGCTTGCGCTTGAGCATAAGCTCGTCGCCACTCGTGGCTCGTTTCTTGAGGTGTATGAGGCAATGACCCTACTGGATCCCCACGCTGCAGCTCCATCTGGCAGTGGGGACAATAAGGGGCCTTCAACAGTACAAATTTTGCTTAATGAGCTTGGGCATTTAGAAGCCTGCGTGAGTAATGAAGGAAATGTGAATGAGTTCAAGGCAACCGAAGTTTTTCGACGTTATAGCGGTTTAGACAATATGCCAGAGGACTCTGAAGCAAGAGCTGAACGTACTGATGAAATGCTCAAGGCGATAGCGATATTTGCAATGGCTTGCGCCAACCCTGAGTCAACGGTCGCTGAGGTATTAGCACCAGTCTTAAATGCAAAATTATTTGAAGTAGATCATCGCCTTCAGGAGGCTTATGCCGACAAGTCGCCAGCTCCTTTGATTCCCGGACGAGGTGTGGATGAGTCAAAGCAAGCCAGAATGCGTCGCGGATGGTGTGCACTGTTTACAGCGCCATGGAATCAACTTAAGCGCTATCGGAATTACCTCGCAGGGCTTTCAGATCTTGCAACCCATCAGGTAGTCAAAGGCTCTGAGTTTAAGCACGTCATGGTTGTAATGGATGATGCTCTTGCTGGGGGGACCCTCATTAAGTACGACAAGATTTTTGGTGGTACGGAGTTAAGTCCAAAGGATAAACAGAATGCAGAGGCCGGTAAGGAGACAACCATCGACCGGACTTTACGGTTGCTGTACGTGACTTGTAGCAGGGCGCAAGAATCGCTCGCCTTAGTGCTTTGGTCTTCCGATCCAACTGCAGCAATGGCTCGAATCGAGGAGAGCAAATGGTTTGCTGAAAACGAAATACAGGTCATTCCATAGTGTCGCCCAAGGATAGATACGCAATACCTTATCCTAAGGATAATTCCATTGCCGAGTTAATCCTTAGTTCGCTGAAAATAAGAGCGTATCAGAATATAGACTCTCGAGGTGTTTTGAAATGATGTACCAGCCTGTCCCGCTTGCACGATATTTTTCTTTAGTACCTAAGTCAAAGGTTGACTCAGATGAAAGCGAATTGCACTCGTTTTGGAGTACACAGAAACGCACTGAGTGGCAAACGCTTGAAGAAGAATATCGCTGCGTCATTTTGGCGGAAGCAGGAGCAGGAAAAACCTTCGAGATGGAATCTCGGGCAAAGCATATCCAGCAATCAGGTCGAGCAGCATTCTTCATCAGAATAGAAGATATAGAAGATGGTTTCGAAAATGCCTTTGAAGTCGGTTGCGCAGAATCCTTTGAAAACTGGCTGAAATCTCACGAGGAAGCATGGTTTTTCCTTGACTCGGTCGATGAAGCTCGCCTTGAAAATCCTCGAGCTTTTGAGAAAGCAATTAGGCGTTTTTCATTGAAGATCAAATCAGCGCAACAGCGTGCGCACATTTTCGTTTCTAGTCGTCCATATGCATGGCGTGCACGAACTGATCGGGAACTGTTAGAGCAATATTTACCCTTCGAAAAGTTGTTGGCTGATACTACGGTCACTGAAGAAAGTGATTCTAATGAAATCGATAATGATGAGGTAGTTGAAGTAAGTAGCGCTCTGCAAGTATTCATACTCGAACCACTGGAAGAGTGTGGCATTCGTATCTTTGCCGAACATCGTGAAACACCACAAGTAGAAAAGCTGATTATTGAACTTCATCGTGCAAATCTGACAACTATGGCTGCGCGGCCATTTGATCTTGAGAGTATTTTGGCTAAGTGGAAAACCGAACAAAAGCTTGATGGGCGGCTCGAGTTACTACAGCACAATATTGATCTTCGTTTAAGCGAGATTGATCCAAGTCGTTCACAACGACAACCACTCAATCGAGAGAATGCATTATCAGGCGTACGTTTACTTGCCGCCGCGGTTATTATGACTGGTGAGCCTGGAATTCGAATTCCAGACGCCACCTTTCCTGGCGAAGGCATTGATGCGGAAGTTGTTTTAGGTGATTGGAACCCATCAGAGGTTAGAGCACTACTTGAACGTGGTATCTTCAATGATGTCATATATGGCATGGTACGATTTCGGCACCGAGAAGTGCGAGAGCTCCTCGCAGCAGAATGGTTTAGTCGTCAACTAAATGATGGTCATTCTCGTCGAGCAACAGAGTCCCTATTTATTCGCGAACAATATGGTCAATTAGTTATAACTCCTCGCTTGCGACCGATATTGCCTTGGTTAATCTTGTTCGATAGTGAATTACGTCAAAAAGTATTGAAAATATCGCCTGAGATCGTGGTTGAGGGAGGGGATGCAGCTCGCTTACCTTTAACTGAACGGCAAATGATTCTCACAGATGTTGTTAGACGTATTGCTGAAGGCAAAGATGATCATTCGGCACGTGATAATAATGCTATTGCCCGCATAGCCCAGCCAGATTTAATGAATGATACCCTCAATTTGATTGTGGATCATCGAAATAATGATGATGCTATTTTCTTCTTAGGAAGATTAGTTTGGCAAGGTGGTATGACGGAGTGTGTGCCGATTCTTTCAGAAATCGCAATTGATCCAGCCCGCGATATTTATGCTCGGATCGCGGCTACACGTGCTGTGATGACATGTGGAGAGAGGAACCAAATAAACCATCTATGGAACGAGCTAATTCGTTTACCTGAAGTTTTACCTCGAAAATTGCTAGCTGAAGTACTGGGAAATGCTAACCCTGATGCTGCCTCTGCTAATTTCTTGTTGGTATCGTTAGAAAAAGTGGAAGCTTATAAGCCGTATGAAACATCTGGATTAAAGCAAGCTTTGCATTTTTTCATTGATCGTTTTCCGAATGATGCAACTGCGCTAAAACCGTTGGAAACAATAATTAGTGGCCTGAACGGTTATCTTGACCGAGAACCTTACATTGAGAGAGGGGAGTGCCATGCCTCGAAAGAGTTCGTATGGCTTTTAGGCCCAGCAACACATGCTGTTGAGCGATTGGTTTCTACACATTTAGAAGCAGCACTTTCATCGGATGCCCTTGCTGTTATGTTAAAAGTACCGGCAGTTCGATTCTGGCGAAGTGATGATTTCGACGAGTACAAAAACAAACTTCATGAAATTGTCCCTGTTTGGAAGGAACTAAATGATGCGCTGTTCTGGAAAAGTATTGAGGAAGCGCGCAGCAGAATCGAAACAAAGGAATCTGAACGGCTTATTGATGATTACTCTGTGCAGTGGCTTGGTCACTTTTGGAAATTCGGGCCTGACCGATTCGAAGACGTGCTGAATTTTATTGTGATGCAAGATTTTCTAGATGACAAGTTTGTAGCGGTTTCTCTTGCCATTAGGCTTTATAATTTGGCTGATAAACCTGCAGACTGGTTACATAAACTCAAATGTATAGCAGAAGAGCGAGCCGAAATTAAAGAGTACCTTGATACTTTTTTAAACCCGCAGAGGTCGCTAAAAGCTATCGAACGGGAAGAAAAAGAAGCACAGCGCCGGGAAGAGTGGGCAAAAGAAAAAGAAGGGCGCAATCGCAACCGGATAGAGTGGATTACTCGCTTAAAAGCAAAACCGGATGTTATTCGAAATCCTCCAGGACTTAAACCAGGCGATTTCAGTAATGATCAGTATTGGCTATTGTGTGAAATTGAAGGTAACGGTAATCGTTCTGATGGTTCAAATTGGGAACGGTTGATTCCTGAATTTGGTGAAGATGTCGCACGAGCATATCGGGATGCTGCAACATCACATTGGAGGAAATACGTCCCTTCTATTAGATCAGAGGGAAGCGACACAACCTCCGTTCCCTATCAATTAATATTTGCTATAGCCGGTCTGGAAATTGAAGCAAGTGAAAATGATGCTTTTCCAGCATGCCTGAATGAAGCTGAGGTGCTTCATGTACTTCGGTATACTATCTGGGAGTTGAATGGACTGCCAAAATGGCTGGAACAATTGCATCATGCTTTTCCTGAATTGGTACTGGAAGCAATCCTCACAGAATTAAACTGGGAACTTACGCATACTGCAGTCGACAAGTCTATGCATTATATTTTGTATAAACTTGCGGCTCATGCACCATGGATACATCCGTACATGGCTCCAGCATTAATTGACTGGATGGGGCAAAACGAAATTTTCAACTCTGACCTGCTTCGTTACTGTATTTGTATTTTGCAAAATGGAAATGTTGATTCTAACGTTATATTAAAGCTAGTTGAATCGAAAATTTTGCAAAGTGCTGTAAAAGAGCAGTTAGCGACTTGGTATGCACTTTGGGTTGATCTTAATGCGGAAGAAGCGATTCTTGCCGTTGATAGTTGGTTGTCAGACCTCCAGTCAGAAGAGGCTTCAAAAGAAGCACAGTTATTTATAACAAAATTAATGGGGGCTCGTTTTTCTAGGAATACAGCTTATGGTAATGGCGACTCCTTCAGTGTCAAACAGCTTAAAGCGTTATATATTCTCATGCATCGGTATATTAGAGCAGAGGATGATATAGAACGGGCCGGTAAGGGGGTGTATTCTCCGGGGCTGAGGGATGATGCGCAAGATGGCCGTAATGCTCTTTTTAACAGGTTGGCTGCAATTCCAGGAAAAGAAACCTATTTTGCCCTTATAGAACTATCTGGAGAACATCCAGTTATTGAATCTCGATCTTGGATGAGTAAGTTAGCTTATAAACGAGCTGAAGAGGATGCAGATTTAGAACCATGGTCGGCACAGCAAATGCGAGAGTTTGCTAGGAACCAGATGAGTACGCCAACAACACATCGACAGCTCTTTGATCTTACTGTTAACCGCCTGATTGATCTCAAGTCATGGATCGAAGTCGGAAATGATAGCCCATACAGGACTTGGCAAAGAGTTGAAGGTGAAAACGAGATGCGGAACCTTGTGGCGGGTTGGTTGAATAATAATTCTTCAGGCCGCTATAGCTGCGCTCAGGAAAACGAACTTCCGAATAGACAAAGACCAGATATCTGGACTCAAAATCCACATATCCCCTCGCCAGTGCCTATTGAACTGAAATTGCTCGATAACTGGTCCGGCCCAGAGCTATGTGAGCGGTTACGCAATCAACTTGCAGGTGATTACTTACGAGAGGAAACGGCAGGCTGTGGAGTCATGCTTTTAGTTTGGCAGGGAAAATCTAGCCAAGTTCACTGGCAGATTGGGGGATGGAGAGCTACACTTTCTGGTTTGGAAGATGCGCTTAAATTATATTGGAATTCTATTGCCAGTAATTTTCCTAGTGTTGCTGCAATTGATGTGATTATAATTGATCTTACCTTAAGAAATACGAAATCGGATGTCTAATGTGGCTGTTGAAGCACGTTTTAAGTTGTGAGATGACTATTAGTTATTTTCAATGTTATTAGCAATTCAAACTGAATGTCAGTTGTGAGCAAAAGTAGAAGTTAGAAGTAGATGGGTCCAGTCAAGTTGTAGGGGGGACTGGACTTGCTACATTTATGCTGCCATCGAATCTTTCAAATTAATATTCATTTTATTGATTGCAGAACTATACATTTTTTTGTAGTCATTGTTAGATAAATTAAGAGTAACAACTTCCACATTAAATGATTTTAAAAGCCCTGCTTTTTCAGTAGGTATTTCGTTGGTGTAGAAATAAATTTTGTTATTAACTAACCCGTTAGAAGAAAAACGAGCCCGCTTATTAAGTAACCACCAAATGTCAATCTCAGTGTAATCCAAAGAAAAACCAATAATGTGCACGTTAGTAGAAAAGAAGAGATCAACCCAAGATGTAAAACAAAAAGATGAATTCTCAAGTTTTTTCAGCATGGGGTCAACATTACATTCCTCCCCATCAATCTTATGCTTATATGTGCCTTTGACATAAGAATCTATTTTACTTACTGACCCGCAATAGTGATCTAACCCAAGCATAATCGATTTAGGCTGTCCTATTTCACCATGTATGTTCCAAAGGAATTTCGTTCCTTCTATTGAATCATATTTTCTCTTTCTCCTTAAACTATAAATATCCTCAGTACTTAATTTTTTAGGTGTAAGTCCAAGAGCCTTTTCGAAAGCATAGTCGTAATTTGTTGTTAAGTAATTTTCAATCTCTAACGTTGCTAAGGTCTCAAGTATTTCATTGGATTCTTGTAGTTGTAATTCTTTGGCTATTACTTCCTTAATTTCAAGCTCATCTACTTTTTCTCGTTTTGCAGAGGTGTGTTTTTCCATGAAAATCCTTTCATACACCATGGTGTTCGGTAGTTCTCCGCTTGAGAAAATACTAGTACCTTTTATTTTATCTAATAAGTCATTCCAACTAATTGCATTCGTCGAAAGTCGATTAATTCCATTTCCAAATAACAGTGTGTTACCCATATTTCGCCTATTAACAATACATGTAAATTGAATGGTTCCTCAATGTGATTAACAGCACACTGAGTCTTGCTAGTTTAATCTATACTGATTTAATAGATGCTCAGCTACACCTTTGTATCCAGGGAAAATTCTGGCTGCGTCGTAACCCAGTTTAGACAAAATATTACATCCTTTTTTTGCTTGTGAGCATGGTAGAGTGAACCGTTTGAATAATACGATGTTTTCTTCTTTTTTGTATGTGTCGGCGACTAGAGTATCAAGCGGTCTGCGATCTACTAAATTGACCAGGCCATTCTGCAAAAGTCGCATCTCATTAATCATTGAAGGTAATTGGATTGGCCAATAAGTAAATAGGCCTTTCTGCGCATTCAAATTGGGATTGTTTGCATAATGAGGTGTGACGAAATCGATGTTGACTCTATTAACTGTTGCTTTTAAAAAAGATATGTGTTCTTTGTTAAGCGCCCATATTTCTAACTTACCTTCTTTCTCGATCGCACCTCTTAGTGCAAAAAATAGTGCTACAAATATGTCATATGTCCAATCAAGTAATCGTGTTGGTATACCATAATGTTGCGTTAGTGCGGCAGTTTCTAATAAGTCTTTGGGGATCCATACATCACTTTCGTAAGGGGTGTTAAGGCCATGAAAATCAAATTGTTGAGCTAGATTAACTCTCATTCTTTCAGAAACCGGAACACCTAATCCTCTTTGATCTGCTAAACGATAAAAAGCTCTTAGGACCGAGTACTCGCCCTTAACTTGCCATGATTGCCAATTATGCTGAGGTTCAATAGGTCTACCTAATCCACATGTTTTCCAAAACCAATCAATATTGTCTAATCTCAATGCTGTCGGAATCAATTCATACGATTCTTGACTATGTCCTCTAAAAATGAAGCCTTCCAAGTTTGAACTCTCTCCCCACGGAGAGAAGAATTCAAACATTTCGTCTACACTCACAAAATCAAGGGATTCAATCATCTAAACGCCTACAAGTAAAAATTCTAAGGATGCCTAGCTCCCGTAAGTCTAAAATTATTCTAGGCTGCTTTCATTAATTTATTCATGCAAAATTACTGCTAGTTCACCATTGTTTCAATAGGTTATTGTGAAATAATAAAATGATGTTCGGCAGAGTCTATGCATGTAGTCCACAATTTTCCCATCCCCCATCCCCCATCCCCCATCCAGCAGTTCAGTGAGAGTTTCTGTGTTGAAGCGGCTAAGAACTGATTACACCAGCGTATGGCTATGTTCGCATCTGGTACACCAAGTAAGGATTCACTCATCTTAGTAAACACGTCAGATCATATCTTCGTTCATAGGCTTCATCCAACTAACCGCATTCCTTTTACCCCATCTTCAAATATACTGCCGTTGTCTGCAGCCTTCACAAAGTCCGCCCACCACTGCATCATCGGGCGACGCTGCTCGAGATAATCACTGCGGTTATAGGCTCGACGCACTTCATTCTTATCCACATGGGCAAGTGCTGCCTCAATAACATCAGGCGGAAATCCTTGCTCATTAAGGGCCGTACTGGCAATTGAGCGCAGACCATGTGAAACGAGGACACCACCAAAACCTGCACGTTTTAGCGCTGCATTCACCGTTTGACTGTTCATTGGCTGGGTCGGTTTGATGCGGCTGGGAAAGATAAATTCTCGATTGCCACTTAACGGCTTCATCATCTCCAATATCGCAATTGCTTCATCTGACAATGGAATAGTGTGATCACGGTTCATTTTCATGCGTGATGCGGGGATTTTCCATTCTCGTGCTTCCAGGTTTATCTCGTCCCAGCGAGCTTCAGCCGCTTCGGCAGGGCGGGTGATAGTAAGAAGTTGCCACATGAACAGGCACCGTGTTGGTAGGATAATGTTGGCGGTACGCATAGTCTGCATGAGTTGCGGTAGCTGATCTGGACGGATGCTTGGCATGTTCTTTTTCTGAGGCCTCTCGAATGCCTTGCCAATATTGACGCTGGGGACAGCATCAATCAGGCCCGTGTTTTGAGCATAAACCATGACCTCATTGATGCGTTGGCACAGGCGACGGACAGTTTCCAATGCTCCACGAGCCTGAACAGGTTGAATTGCTTGGACTAGAGTATGTGCTTTAATATCAGTGATGCTCATATCGCCAATCGCTGGGAACACATCTCTTTCAAGCGAGCGCCAGATATCTTCCGCATAGTCCTCTGTTACGCTGGTTTTCTTCACATTCCACCAACGTTCGGCTACGAGTTTGAATGTATTGGTTTTCGCTTCTAGGGTGCTGCGTAGTTGTTCTTGCTGATGCTCCTGCGGATCGATTTCCTTTGCCAAAAGGCTGCGTGACTCAGTTCGGTATTTACGGGCATCGGCAAGCGTAACCGACGGGTAGGGGCCAATACTCTTTTTTGCGCGCTTCTTGGTGACAGGACGAATGTAGCGAAACTGCCAGATTTTACTGCCGCTGGATTTGATTAGTAGCTCAAGGCCATCACCATCATAGAGAACGTAGTCCGCTTCCTTGGGTTTGGCGGATTCGATTTCCTTGACGGATAAAGGTTTGGTTTGTCTTGCCATTGCCGGGTTTCCATAGTTTTAGGCACCTCAAAAACAATAATGCTTTATGAGGTGCCTAACAAGGTGCCTAAAAGTTTCGGATTTAATTAGTTTGCTTCAGACTTCCCAAGACAAATTGCAGGCACAAAAAAGCCCGCAGGGCTTGTGCCATGCGGGCTCTTTAGACTTTATCGGATGACTCTGGTAATCATCGATTGAAGATTTTGGTGGAGCTGGGGGGATTTGAACCCCCGTCCGAAATTACTACGCCGTCGGCACTACATGCTTAGTCCAATCTTTACATTCGCCGGTTAGCTGCGGATGGACACGCCACTAACAAACTATCCTGATTGGGTTTAACGCTTTCACCCCAGGCAAGGTGTCCACGCGATCTCTTTTAGGTTTGACCTCTCTTGATCCCCGTCTTAAGAGCGGAAGCTAGGGAGAGAGGGCTCTAAGCAGGTTATTAAGCTGCTAGTGCGTAGTTTTCGTCGTTTGCGACTATTTTTTTGCGGCTTTTAACGAGGCCAACCGCCCCTCGGCATGCTCCTTGGGTTTCGCAAATCCCGTCGAATCCAGAATCAGCCCCAAGTACTATTGTGCAGTATATCAGAAAATATGCATGCTAGGCCAGTAGCTTAGCGATTTGCGTTCTTCATGATACGTGCTTTGTCTAATTTCCATTCACGATCTTTGATATCGTCGCGTTTGTCGTGGTCCTTCTTACCTTTCGCAACACCAATTTTGATTTTGGTCCAGGCGTTCTTCCAGTACAACGACAATGCAACGACCGTGTAGCCTTCGCGATTGATACGGCCAAACAGCGAATCCAGTTCACGTTTGTTAAGTAAGAGTTTACGCGTGCGCATTGGCTCACAGACAACATGTGAAGACGCAACATTGAGTGGAGTTATGGTCGCACCGAAAAGATAAGCTTCACCATCTCTCAGCACCACATAGCTGTCACTGATGTTGGCCTTGCCTGCACGCAGTGATTTAACTTCCCATCCTTGCAATGCAAGACCCGCTTCAAACTCTTCTTCGATGAAGAATTCATGGCGGGCACGTTTGTTTTGCGCGATGGTGGCAGAACCGGGTTTGTAGGCTTTTTTCTTTGTCATAGTATTGATCATTATACTGGAAGCGGTGACGAATGAAATCCCTTGGCCGCGAGCACCTTACAATTTTTGCTCCATAAGCAGTATGAAGTGGTTTTTTTGTCTGCAGGCAGATAAATGGTATTATACGTACGTTTTATGTCTCTCAGGAAATGATATGCCTCAGATTAGTCGGTCTGCACTAGTCCCCTTCAGTGCAGAGCAAATGTATCAGTTGGTCAACGATGTGAATTCCTATCCGGATTTTCTACCGGGATGTACGGGAAGCCGGGTGATTGATGCATCAGAAAATGAAATGACCGCTGCTGTTGATGTTGCTAAAGCCGGGATCAGCAAGACATTCACTACCCGTAACAGATTGACTGATAACCAGAGTATCAATATGCAACTGGTCGATGGTCCTTTCCGCAAGTTGAATGGTGGATGGCAATTTACCCCGCTCAGTGCCGAGGCTTGCAAGGTCGAGTTGCATCTGGATTTTGAATTTACCAATAAGCTCATTGAACTGGCCTTCGGTAAAGTCTTTAAAGAACTGGCAGGCAGTATGGTTCAGGCTTTTACCCAGCGCGCGAAAGAGGTCTATAGTGTCTGAAATCCGCGTAGAAGTGGTTTACGCGCTGCCGGAACGACAGTATTTAAGAACCGTTAAGCTGGAAGAAGGCTGTACGGTTGAAGAGGCGATAAAGGCGTCGTCACTGTTGGAAATGCGTGCGGATATTGATTTGTCGCTTAATAAAGTGGGTATCTACAGTCGGCCTGTGAAACTCACCGATCGGGTCAAGGATGGGGATCGGATAGAAATTTATCGCCCATTGATTGCCGATCCGAAAGAACTGCGCCGTCAGCGTGCAGAACGTTCAAAAAAATAAGGCGCTTACCACGCCTTATCTTCTTTATTAATTATTCAACTGCAACGGCTACACACACTCACAGAATCTGAATGTGCGGGCTGTGTGACTCATTTTTTCGTGACTACTTTTGACCATCCAGCTTGGGTTTATTATCAAGATTGGTCAAAACGTTGTTCGAATCAAAGGTCAGCGTCAGGGTCTGTTGTGAGACACTTGCATGGCCTGGTTCCTGACGGAACACATAGAACCAGGTATTGTTACCAAAAGGATCCTGCATCATTGGGGTGCCCAGAATATAGGCGACCTGTTGCTTGGTCATTCCGGTATGAATTTTAGCTACGTCAGCAGGCGCCAGGTAGTTACCCTGGTTAATGTCAGGCCGATAAACCACCTTTTCCAGAGTGGAACAGCCTGCGGTAAGCATAACAAGAACCACAGCGGCAGCAGTCAGCGTTTTACAGCGCATAGTAATCACATTCCTTTAGGGCATAGGATGCCGATGATAATAGACCTTTCATCAGTTGGAAACCTTTACAGGGCTCCTGTATGACCTCAAGGAAATAAAAAAGTTGAACTTTTTTATGCAGCCAGCAGTTCTTTTGCATTTGCCAAGGTATTTCGGGTCACTTCGCTACCCCCTAACAAACGTGCCAACTCTTGTAAACGAGCTCGTTTATCCAGCCGGTCCATCTGAGTCTCTGTTACTTCGCCATCTGTTTGTTTACTGACAAAATAATGTTGATGACCGCAGCCTGCAACCTGAGGTAAATGGGTAACGCACATCACCTGTGTTGATTCACCCAACTGCCGCAATAACTTGCCTACAATGGCTGCTGTTGGTCCGCTGATACCCACGTCTACTTCGTCGAAAATCAGCGCTGGCGTTTCCATTTTTCTTGCGGTAATAACCTGAATGGCTAACGCGATACGCGACAGTTCTCCCCCAGAGGCGACTTTAACCAGCGATTGCATGGGTTGTCCGGGGTTGGTTGTCACCCGGAACTCAACACGATCCGCGCCTTGGGTATTGAGGAATTCAGGTTCATGCTGCACATCAATCATAAATTTACCGTGCGGCATCGACAGGGCATTCATGCTTTGGGTAATCAGTTGCGTTAATTCATCGGCATAATGCTGGCGTTTGGCATGTAACTGAGCAGCGATATCCAACGCCTGGCGGTGATGGCGGCTCACATCTTCGCTGAGTTGAGCATGGTCACTTTCCTGCTCGTTGAGAGCCTGCTGCTCTTCAAGCAATTGACCGTGCAGTGCTGGCAGTTCTTCGGGCGCAACGTGATGTTTACGCGCCAGCGATATCTGGCGGGAAAGGCGTTGCTCCAACTCATGGAGACGATTGGGATCAAGATCCATACGTTCGCTGTAATGACGCAACTCATCACTGGTTTCGCTGATCTGGATAGTGGCTTCCTCCAGCATCCCCAGCAGCTCACCAATCTTTTCATCAAGTTCTGCCAGTTCGGCCAATTGATGTTTGGTGCTATGCATCAGGCTGAGGATATTTTGATCCTCCCCATCCGATAATAGGTAAAGCGCTTGTTGACTGAGGGACAACAACTGCCCGCTGTTAGCCAGACGTTTATATTCGCTATCAATCTGCTCGTATTCACCGGCCTGAGGAGAGAACTCATTGAGCTCCTTCAACTGGTACTGCAAAAGCTGACGACGTGATTCACGCTCAGTTACCAACTGCTGATGCTGAGCCAGCGCGCGGCAGCTTTGGTGCCAGCGTTGATAGGATTGCTGCATTTCTGCCAAAAGTTGTGGCTCATCAGCATAGGCGTCAAGCAGTTGCTTCTGATGTTCAGGTTTAAGGAGTAATTGATGTGCATGCTGGCCATGGATCTGAATCAGATGCTGGCCGAGCTCACGCAGTTGTGAGAGCGGCACTGGCGTACCATTGATAAACCCGCGTGAGCGGCCATCTGTGCCGATGGCGCGTCTTAGCAGGCATTCGCTGCCATCATCAAGCTGGTTGTCGGAAAGCCATTGCCGGGCTGAAGGGGTATCTGCAAGGGCAAACCGTGCACAGATATCTGCGCGTGAAGCACCAGCACGAACCATATTGCCATCCGCGCGGCTTCCAAGGCACAGGCCAAGCGCATCAATAGCAATGGATTTACCCGCTCCGGTCTCGCCGGTTATGGCGGTCATACCCGCCTGAAAGTCGATCTCCAACTCCCGGACGATTGCAAAATTACTGATAGTTAATTGCGCCAGCATGATCACCTTCCTGTATATAACAGCATGACTGTAATTACATACAGTATAAACTGGTTTTATATACAGTAAAGTAGCTGGCGCACTTTTTAGAATAATTTTTTTGACCAGCCAAGTTTTGTACTTAATGTATTGAAATAGCTGTAGTCTTTTGGATGAATGAGATTTAGTTGGAAGTCGCAGCGACGGATAAACACCTCTTCGCCTTCATGGATAGGCAGTGCAATCTGGCTATCGCAACTGATTTCGAGGTCATTGGTGATCTGCGAGAACTTAAGCCGGATGGTGCTGCTGCTGTTAATAACCAGCGGTCGCGCCGACAAAGTATGTGGAAACATGGGAACCAGTGCGATGGCATCAAGACTGGGAGTAAGAATAGGGCCACCGCCGGAAAGAGAGTAGGCGGTAGACCCCGTCGGCGTGGAGATAATCAGCCCATCCGAACGCTGTGAAAAGGCAAAACGTTCATCAATATAGACTTCGAACTCAATCATATGCGCGACTTTGCCAGGGTGAAGAACCACTTCATTGATAGCCGTGGTCATTCTGCACTGATCCCCTTCGCGGCATACCTGGGCTTCCAGCAAGAACCGTTGTTCGCTGAGATATTCACCTTCAAGTACATCGGAAAGCTGTTGCAGCGCATTATCGGGATCGAGGTCAGTAAGGAAACCGAGATTGCCGCGGTTGACCCCGATGACTTTAATGTCATATCGCGCGAGCACCCGTGCAGCACCCAGCATATTGCCATCACCACCCACGACGACGGCGAGATCGGCTTTTTGCCCGATTTCGGCCAGCGTGCCAATAGAGGCATTTTCCAATGCCAAATCATGGGCAACCTGCTGTTCAACAATCACTTCATAGCCTTTGCCACAAAGCCAATGATAGAGCATTTCGTGCGTCGCCAACGCAGAAGGATGGCGCGGATGGCCTACAATCCCAATGCACTTGAATTTTTTATTCATTGTCGTGTTGTTCCTCAGTGGGGATTTTTGCCCTCACATTGTGACCGGCTCTCTTGAATCCCCGGTTTTGATCCCCATAATAAGCGAACTAGCAAGATTAATGCTAAAACGCGGAGAAATTCATGAGTAGTAAAGAACAGAAGACGCCTAACGAGCAAGTCTCGAATGAAATGGATAAAGAGCAAGAGCTGCATGCGGACGCGGTGACCGAGGCGGCAGACGTCGTTGATCCGCGCGACGAGCGCATTGCTGAATTGGAAACGCAGTTGAAAGAGCTTCAACAGCGCGAGCGCGACAGTCTGCTGCGGGCGAAAGCCGAAGTAGAGAATATCCGTCGCCGTACTGAACTGGATATTGAGAAAGCGCACAAATTTGCTCTGGAAAAATTTGCAGCTGAGCTGTTGCCCGTTGTCGACAATCTGGAACGCGCGCTGGCTCAGGGCGACAAATCCAACACTGAACTGGTTGCGATGATTGAAGGCGTGGAATTGACGCTGAAGTCCCTGCTGGATGCAGTACGTAAATTTGGTATCAATGTTGTCGGCGATACCAACGTACCTTTCAATCCGGAGGTTCATCAGGCAATGACCATGATGGAGTCGGATCAGCATGAACCAAATCACGTCATGATGGTTATGCAAAAAGGCTATACGCTGAATGGTCGTCTGTTGCGTCCAGCGATGGTGGCGGTCTCCAAAGCTAAAGCATAACGCAGAGGCATTCGCGCGAACGCGCGGATCAATGTGACCGGTTCACGTATTTCGCCAGCAAGGCCTGAGTTAAGTAATTTACTGAGCTCAGGCCTTTTTGCTGTCTGTTATTCTGCATCCGGCAGATGCGGCATCCAATCGATAGTTGGCAAACCTTGCTGCTGCAACAATGCATTGGTTTTTGAAAAGTGTTTACAGCCCAGGAAACCGCGGTGTGCTGAGAGCGGTGAAGGATGGGGCGCTTTGAGAACATGGTGGCGCGTGGGATCGATAATGCTGCCTTTTTTCTGCGCATGGGAACCCCACAGCAGGAAAATAACGCCCTCGCGATTTTCATTCAATGCAGCAATAACCCGATCGGTAAAACGCTCCCATCCCAGATTTGCATGTGAATGCGCATTCCCTGCCTCAACGGTCAAAACGGTATTGAGTAACAATACGCCTTGATCTGCCCAACTCTGCAAACAACCATGATTCGGACGGATAAAGCCGGGAATATCGCTGCCCAGTTCCTTGAACATATTGACCAGGGAAGGCGGCGCAGGGATGCCGGGACGTACAGAAAATGACAGACCGTGGGCCTGATTCGGCCCGTGATAAGGATCTTGCCCCAGTATCACCACTTTTACCTGATGCAGCTCCGTGTAGCGAAACGCATTGAAAACATCTTTCTGTGGAGGATAAATGGTCTTACCAGACTCCCGCTCCTTTGCAACAAAAGCGAGCGTGTCGAGAAAGTAGGGTTGTTTTTTTTCCTGACCAATGACGTCATGCCAGGTAAGCGAGGTAGACATCAACGCTCTCCTTTGTTTTTACTCATGATTAATTTGCATAGATTACCTTGTCGGGACACGCAGTTAAACCCCAAACATCGATGCGCGTGGGTGTTCGTTTTTTAATCTAAAATTAAAAAAAAGTTGAAAATTTACAAAAATAATCATATCTAACGGATTGGGAAAATTTGATGTAAAACAAAAATTTGGCGATATGCTGAAAATGACCACATCGATTTCGTTGATTTATATCAAAGAATTGCCCATCTCATACTGGTATACAGAACATCAAGGCAACATTGGTTTTACCAATTACGGTAAAGCAAAACATTACGATTCTACTTGCAGCATTCACCTGCATACGGAGGCACCAAATGATTACTGGTATCCAAATTACCAAAGCAAATAACGAAGCCCTGTTGAACTCTTTCTGGTTGTTAGATGACGAAAAAGACGAAGCACGTTGTGTTTGTGCCAAAGCGGATTACGCAGAAGACCAAATTGTACCTGTGAACGAACTGGGTCAGATTGAATACCGTGAAGTTCCTATGGAACTTCAGCCGACTGTGCGCGTAGAAGGTGGTCAACACCTGAATGTTAACGTTCTGCGTCGTGAAACGTTGGAAGATGCTGTTAAGAACCCAGAAAAATATCCGCAACTGACTATCCGTGTTTCTGGTTATGCCGTGCGTTTCAACTCACTGACTCCAGAACAACAGCGTGATGTGATTACCCGTACTTTCACTGAAAGCTTGTAATTTTTCACTGCTATCACAATGAATTGAAAAGAGGAGCGAGCGCTCCTCTTTTTTTATGGTGATTTGCGGGCATAAAAAAACCGCTTTTGCAGGCGGTTTTTACGATCTGTAGAGAATATATTACTCGGCTTCAATTTTTGGTTTGCGGCGTTTGCCCACGTTTTTGGCATCACGCTGACGAACTTTAACCTTCACTTTCTCTTTGCTGCCTTTTTTCACTTCCTGACGCTTGGCCAGGACTTTCTTGGACGGCTTACCGGCAAGTTTTTCACTAGGTGCTTTGGTTTTAGGACGGAATTCATCAATAACCCGCGCCTTGAGCGGCTCATTGAGATAGCGCCCGATTTTGCCTAACAGCAAATGATCGTGTGCTTCTACCAGTGAAATCGCAGTGCCTTTACGTCCTGCACGGCCAGTACGGCCAATGCGGTGTAAATAGGTGTCTGCCGTCAGTGGCATGTCGAAGTTGAACACGTGGCTGATATCGTTGATATCCAGCCCTCGTGCAGCAATATCTGTAGCCACCAGGACATTCACCCGATCTTCGACCATGCGTTTTACAGCTTCGGTGCGTTTCGCCTGTACCATTTCGCCTTCAAGATAACAGGCGGTAATACCCGCTTCACGCAACCAGCCAACCAACTCATGGACTCGCTCGCGTTTACGGACAAAAACGATGGATTTCAACGTCTCAGGCTGCTTGAGCAAATGGCAAAGCAGCGCGGTTTTATGCTTCACATCATCAACGCGATAATACCACTGCAGGATTTTTTTGCGTTCGCGACGGGAAGGATCGGCCTCAATTTCCACCGGCTCTTTCAGCAGGCGTTCGGCAAAGTCACGAATCGCGTCACCTTCGAGCGTTGCGGAAAACAGCAACGTCTGGTTACGCCAGCGGGTTTCACCGGAAATAGTTTCGATATCTTGGGCAAAGCCCATGTCCAACATACGGTCGGCTTCATCAAGAATCAGCGTTTCAACTGCACGACAATCAAAGTTTTCTTCTTTGATGTATTGCAGCAAACGTCCGGTGGTTGCAACCACGATATCCTGATTCTCGCTGAACACTTCAGCATGATTCATATAGGCCACGCCGCCGGTAATTGTCGCGATATCCAGCGACGTATGGGCAGCAAGTTCGCGAGCCTGTTCTGCAACCTGCATTGCCAGTTCACGCGTCGGGGTCAGAATAAGAATACGGGGCGGGCCCGATTTTTTACGCGGGAAATCCAGCAGATGCTGTAACGCCGGCAAAAGGAAGGCGGCGGTTTTACCCGTGCCTGTCGGCGCCGAACCCAATACATCGCGTCCATCCATTGCAGGCGGGATTGCCTCGGCCTGAATGGCAGTTGGGCGTTCATAGCCTTTATCACGCAGCGCGTTGATTAGGCGTTCATCGAGATCGAGTTCGGAAAAATTGGTTGCTGTCATTGTCTACCTCTACTTGGGGCGCCGATTATAGACGTGTTAGACGCGATCTTCACCTATTTAAGCGGTAACGATAGCTTTTCCTCGAAATAAGATTGCCCTATGCTACGCGGGATTTGAATAACAGGCATGCAATGACCGTGACTAAAGTGAAAAGAGACGCTGGGAATCGCCCGGAACTACGACGCAATGGCTTCACCTTTAAGCAATTTTTCGTTGCACACGATCGCTGTGCGATGAAAGTCGGCACGGACGGTGTGCTGTTGGGGGCATGGGCTCCAGTCGGCAACGTATCCCGAGCGCTGGATATTGGCAGCGGCAGCGGCCTGATAGCGCTGATGCTGGCGCAGCGCAGTCATGGACTTATCGCCATTGATGCCGTCGAACTCGAACCTGATGCCGCTTCGCAGGCGCGGGAAAATGCGCAGTCTTCACCTTGGGCGGATCGTATTTCGGTTTTTGCACAGGATATCAGTGAGTTTGCGCAACAGCACCCGCAGGCTTACGATCTGATTGTCAGTAATCCACCTTATTTTGAATCTGCCGTTGCCTGCAGGGACGAGGCGCGCAATACCGCTCGATACACGCAAACGCTGACTCACGACACTTTGCTGCGCTGTGCGCAGGATCTTCTGGCTGATGCGGGAATGTTCTGTGTGGTTTTGCCTTACGCCATTGGCGAGAATTTTGAATCGAATGCGCATGCTTCAGGTTGGTTTACAGCAATAAGAGTGAATATCCGCGATCGCGACGATAAACCGCTGCACCGTATGTTGTTGGCGCTGTCACGGCAGAAAATTGAACCAGAGATTCAGGCGCTGAGTATTCGCAAGTCGGAGGGGAGTTATAGCGAAGAGTTTTGCAAATTGATCGGTGATTTCTATCTGTTCTATTGAACAGTCTTCCTCTCAATAACTAAAAAAGCTGGCGCGAATGTTCGCACCAGCTCCAGAGATTACGGCTGCAAAATGGTAGGTTGCGGGTTATCCAGTAGATTCGGGTAGTCAAGCGTGAAGTGTAAACCCCGGCTCTCTTTACGCGCCATCGCACTGCGAACGATCAATTCGGCTACCTGCGCCAGATTACGCAATTCCAGCAAATTATTTGAAATGCGGAAATTGGCGTAATACTCATCGATCTCCTGCTGCAGCATGTTGATACGCCGTAAAGCACGCTCAAGACGCTTCGTGGTACGGACAATACCGACGTAGTCCCACATAAACAGGCGCAACTCATGCCAGTTATGCTGGATAACAACTTGCTCATCAGAGTTATCGACCCGGCTTTCGTCCCATAAGGGCAGGCTGGCCGAATGTTTTACGTGCGGCAGGCGCTTGATAATATCTTCCGCTGCCGACCAACCGTAAACCAGACACTCCAGCAACGAGTTGGAAGCCATCCGGTTTGCACCATGCAGACCGGTATAACTCACTTCGCCAATGGCATAGAGCCCGTCGAGATCGGTGCGCCCGTGTTGGTCCACCATCACGCCGCCGCAGGTGTAATGTGCCGCTGGAACAATGGGAATCGCTTCTTTGGTGAGGTCGATACCCAATGACAACAATTTCTCGTAAATCATCGGGAAATGCTGGGTGATAAACTCGGCAGGTTTATGGCTGATGTCCAGATACATGCAATCCGCACCCAACCGCTTCATTTCATGGTCAATTGCGCGAGCGACGATGTCACGCGGTGCCAATTCGCCACGCTCATCAAAATCAGGCATGAAGCGTGAACCGTCAGGTCTTTTCAAATACGCGCCTTCACCGCGCAATGCTTCGGTCAGCAAGAAGTTCCTGGCCTGTGGATGGAAGAGACAGGTTGGGTGAAACTGGTTGAATTCCAGATTGGCAACCCGACAGCCAGCACGCCAGGCCATGGCAATGCCGTCGCCGGAAGCTACATCAGGGTTGGTTGTGTATTGATAAACTTTCGCTGCACCGCCCGTTGCCAGGATAACGGCTTTCGCACGGAACGTTTCGACATGCTCACGCTTGCGGTTCCAGACATAAGCCCCAACGACCCGGCGCGTGCCTGCAAAACCCAATTTGCTTGAGGTGATCAAATCCACGGCATTGTGTCGCTCCATCACACAAATATTCGGATGCGCACTTGCTTTCGCTACCAGCGTAGTCTCTACTTCTTTACCTGTTGCATCAGCAGTATGCAGAATCCGCCGGTGACTATGGCCGCCTTCACGCGTGAGGTGGTATTGTTCCTGGCCTTTGGCATTCGTTTCTGTATCGAAAAGTACGCCTTGATCGATGAGCCATTGCACGCAAGTGCGGGCGTTTCTGGCTATGAATTCCACGGCGTCTTTATCGCATAGGCCCGCTCCGGCAACCAATGTGTCATCGACGTGAGAGGCAATACTGTCCGTTTCATCAAAAACAGCGGCGATCCCGCCTTGTGCGTAATACGTGGAGCCTTCGGTCAAAGGTCCTTTGCTGAGTACAGTAACTTTACAGTGTGCGGCAAGGCGTAACGCCAAAGACAGCCCTGCAGCACCACTCCCGATGATCAATACATCGCTGACATGTTCAGATGATGGTTGCATAACGTATGATGTGTGCAGAAGAAGAAGGAAATTCATGTTAGCCTAATTGCCCGGGCAAATGCCACGGACATGAGACATCAACAGAAAAAACAATGGCAATGTGGAACTTAACCGTCCACATGAACTCCAAGCAGGTGCTTGCTCAGGAAAATAAAATGAAAGCTGGCAGTACTATTTCACGCGTGGAGACGGATTTGGGGAGAAATTACCTCGGATGAGCGAGCAGTTAGCGGATCAGGTTCTGGTAGAGCGGGTCCAGAAGGGAGATCAAAAATCGTTCAATTTGCTGGTGATTCGTTATCAGCATAAAGTGGCGAGTCTCGTTTCCCGCTATGTACCTCAGGGCGATGTGCCTGATGTGGTGCAGGAATCCTTTATCAAAGCTTATCGTGCGCTTGAATCATTTCGCGGCGATAGTGCTTTTTACACATGGTTGTATCGTATAGCCGTAAATACAGCCAAAAATTATCTGGTGGCTCAGGGGCGACGTCCACCATCCAGTGACGTTGATGCAAATGATGCTGAAAATTATGAAAGCGCAGGCGCATTAAAAGAAATTTCGAACCCTGAGAACTTAATGTTGTCTGAAGAGTTACGACAAATAGTTTTCCGAACTATTGAGTCACTTCCTGAAGATCTCCGAATGGCGATCACCCTCAGGGAGTTAGATGGACTTAGCTATGAAGAGATAGCCACCATCATGGATTGTCCGGTGGGTACAGTAAGATCGCGTATTTTCCGGGCTCGGGAAGCTATTGATAATAAAGTTCAACCGCTGATTCAGCGTTAGCGATAGCGGACACAGGAAGGGTACTTAGGCATGCAGAAAGAACAGCTTTCCGCTCTGATGGATGGTGAAACGCTAGATTCTGAGCTCCTTAGCTCGTTATCGAACGATAAAGCGCTTCAGAACAGCTGGCAGAGCTATCATCTGATTCGTGATACGCTTCGGGGTGATATTGGTACCACGGTGATGCATTTTGATATTGCTGATCGTGTCGCCGCTGCCCTTGAGAATGAGCCAGCACGCCTGGTTCCCCAAGCTATACCTGAATCACAACCTCAGCCTCATACCTGGCAGAGAATGCCTTTCTGGCAAAAAGTTCGCCCATGGGCGAGCCAGATTACCCAAGTGGGAGTTGCCGCTTGCGTATCGTTGGCCGTAATTGTTGGTGTTCAACAATATAATCAGCCTGATGCCAGTGGTGCTTCGCCAGAAACACCCGTTTTCAATACATTGCCTATGATGGGCAAAGCTTCACCTGTGAGTCTGGGTGTCCCGTCGGAAAATGTTTCCGCCAACGGTGGTCAGCAACAGGTTCAAGAACAGCGTAAACGTATCAATGCGATTCTGCAGGATTACGAACTCCAACGTCGCCTGCATTCTGATCAGTTGCAACTGGATATTACCAATCCACAGCAAGCTGCCGTTCAGGTCCCAGGAACTCAGACTTTAGGAATGCAATCGCAGTAATGAAGCAATTTTGGTTTGCCGTCTGTGTGCTGACAGGCAGCCTGGTTTATCCGTCTCTCGCCCCGGCGCAAACACCTGCGTCCGGGGCGTTGTTGCAACAGATGAACAGCGCCAGTCAGTCTCTCAATTATGAGCTCGCCTTTATCAGTATCACCAAACAGGGGATTGAATCTCTACGTTATCGCCATGTGATTTCTGGTAAGCAACCCCTCGCACAATTATTGCAAATGGACGGTCCGCGACGCGAAATTGTCCAGCGCGGCAGTGATATCAGTTACTTTGAGCCAGGGCTTGAACCCTTTACTCTCAGTGGTCAACATATTGTCGACTCTTTGCCTTCTATCGTCTTTTCAGATTTCGCTCAGCTTGCGAAGTATTATGATTTCATCTCTGTAGGCCGCACCCGTATCTCAGACCGTCCTTGTGAGGTAATTCGTGTGGTTGCCCGGGATGGAACGCGCTACAGCTACATTGTCTGGATGGATGAAGCCACCAAGTTACCGTTAAGAGTAGACTTGCTCGATCGCGATGGTGAAACACTCGAACAGTTCCGGGTCATCTCTTTTGTTGTGGGTGACGAGGTCAAGGGCGTTTTGCAAGGTTTGGAAAAAGCCAATTTGCCACCGTTACTGACGATCCCGCCTTCCGATGACGTGAGTTTAAACTGGCAGCCCAACTGGCTTCCGGGCGGAGTAAAAGAGGTCTCGCGCAGTCGCCGTAACTTGCCAAACCTGGCGGTTCCGATAGAATCACGTTTATATACTGACGGTCTGTTCAGTTTTTCTGTGAATATAAACCCTACTCAGTCCCCTACTTCTGAACAATTTGTTCGACAGGGACGCAGGACGGTACAGACAGAAATTCGTGATGGCAAAGAGATCACCGTAGTCGGTGAGTTGCCACCGTCAACTGCAAAACGTATTGCCGATAGCGTTGTGTTCAAAGCTGCGCAATAAAGTGAGGGGCCGACGATGATGAAGGAATGGGCCACGGTAGTCTCGTGGCAGAAAGGGGTGGCGCTTTTGCGCTGTGAACCTCAATCTGGCTGTGGTGGATGTAGCTCCCGCTCCAGTTGTGGTACCCGTGTCCTGAACAAACTCGGTCCTGACGCGCGCCATCAGTTACGTGTCGATATTGATCAACCCCTTGAGCCCGGCCAGAAAGTGGAACTGGGTATCACTGAAGGCAGTTTGTTGCGTTCAGCGTTGTTGGTTTATATGACGCCGCTGGTCGGAGTTATCTTCGGTGGTGGTGCCATGCAGTGGGGATTCAATTCTGATGGTCTGGCGCTGTTGGGTGCCGTTGTTGGTGGTGCGCTGGGTTTCCTGATTGCCCGCACTCTGGCGAAACGTTTGGGCGAAGGTAATGATTATCAGCCTGTAATATTACAGATTGGACTACCACCCGATGCATTTCGAGTGCATGCAGAAACTGAATAGTCACTTTTTAAATAGTCACGTTCTGATCGGAATTCGACTTTCGATCATATGCTCTATCAATGCAATAAACAGGTCTGCACTAAACAATGAAAGGTAAGGGATTGAAAATAATACCTTGCCTTGGACATCCAGCAATCGGATTGTCTGTTCAGATTCACCCCCTTTGATCGTATGAATTTCTTCAATTGAAATCGCCACGTTTTCCGTGGTCAGTGAAAGCGCGCTAAGCCGCAACTGTTTTTCATTCATCATGAAAAAATTACGCATTAACAAACATTTTAGACGACCCTCTGTGCGGTAGAAGAAGCTGACATGCCCATCATTTGCCAATCGATTTAATGACGCAGGGCCACGCTGAAGCAACTGTTGATCGATGATGGCTTTAATCAAACGTTTCGCGCCAGATACATTTGGAGAAATTTTGTTCCATTGGTTATAGATATCAGTTCGGAAAGCCATTGCATGCTTAAGTCTGCCTGCATATTTTCCGGCACGATAAAGATAAATATCCGAGATTTTTTCGAAGGGAATAAAGCGATCTTTATGGTCGTGCTGATTAATCACCAAAACCCCATTTTCATGCAACTCATAGACTTGCGAGGGCTTGATATATTGCCGCAGGAATATGAAGAGGATTCCTGACACAATACAGCTCATCCCCGCCAGGAGTGTCAATTGCACAACCTGCTCATCAGGTTTGTCGGCCAGCAATAGCAGTAGCAGCATTACTGCGCCAGCCAGCATGAGAAATACAGAAATAACTATTACTATCCACGAGTTGGTTTTAGCAAAACCATGGTGACTCAAGAATCGTCCTTCGTCGATCATAATAAAATACCCTTGTAACCAGAACCTATTAATTTCAAAGTAAAAAAACACCCTTCCTCCGCGTATGTTTTATTGTCATGCCAGGATCGGGCATGGCGGAGTAATACTCTTTCTAGTTAAATGTTACATTTGTGTAAATGGGTATTGTCCTAAAGCAGGGACATTGCATCAGGAGTGCGAGCCAGATTAAGAAAATTAATGTATGGCCGTGCGCGCATACATGTTGATACCTCACTTTCATAGCAGGAGGTAATATGATGAAGTCCATACAATTTGTAAGGTTTACTATCGATGTCAGGACAGTTGCTGAGCGACAGTCTCTTGCAAATACCAGAATGGCTTCATTCGTTTGTGCTGTGAATCCGTTGAGCAGAAGTACCTGCTAACATCTTATTTCCCATAACTAAGAACCATTTCTTTATGAAGCATTCATAATCGTTAGCATTAGCGTCTCATGACTAGGTTTTCAGGGCACTGACATGTAGAATGCTGCCTCTTAGGCAAAAGACAGCCAACCTATAAACCGTCGTTTATGTCCATCCCTGTGTCCATAGGCGAATGATTCAGAAATACCAAGGCAGAAAAACATTTATAATGAAGCATATACGAAATTTCTCCATTATTGCCCACATTGACCACGGTAAGTCGACGCTGTCTGACCGTATTATCCAGATTTGCGGCGGCCTGACCGAACGTGAAATGGCTGCGCAGGTGCTGGATTCGATGGATCTTGAGCGCGAGCGTGGTATTACCATTAAAGCGCAGAGCGTTACGCTGGATTACAAAGCGAAAGACGGTGAAACCTATCACCTCAACTTTATTGATACTCCTGGCCACGTCGATTTCTCTTATGAAGTATCGCGCTCATTGGCGGCATGCGAAGGTGCATTGCTGGTCGTTGATGCCGGGCAGGGCGTTGAAGCGCAAACATTGGCCAACTGCTATACCGCAATGGAGATGGATCTCGAAGTGGTACCGGTGTTGAACAAAATCGACTTGCCAGCGGCCGATCCCGATCGCGTGGCGGAAGAAATTGAAGACATCGTGGGTATCGATGCGACCGATGCCGTGCGCTGCTCAGCGAAAACGGGCGTCGGTGTGCCTGATGTTCTTGAGCGTTTGGTGCGTGATATACCACCGCCAGAGGGTGATCCTGACGGGCCTCTGCAAGCGCTGATCATCGACTCGTGGTTCGATAACTATTTAGGCGTCGTCTCGCTGATTCGCATCAAGAATGGCAGTCTGCGCAAAGGCGATAAAGTTAAGGTCATGAGTACCGGCCTGTCTTATAACGCCGATCGTCTGGGCATTTTTACACCAAAACGTGTCGATAAAGACGTGCTGAACTGCGGCGAAGTAGGCTGGTTGGTTTGCGCGATCAAAGATATTCTTGGTGCGCCGGTGGGCGACACCCTGACGTTGATGCGTCAGCCAGCAGATAAAGCGCTGCCAGGCTTTAAGAAAGTGAAGCCGCAGGTTTATGCCGGCCTGTTCCCAATCAGCTCTGATGATTATGAAAACTTCCGTGACGCGTTGGGTAAACTCAGCCTGAACGATGCCTCATTATTCTATGAACCAGAAAGTTCAACCGCGCTGGGATTTGGTTTCCGTTGTGGCTTCCTTGGGTTGCTGCACATGGAAATTATCCAGGAGCGTCTTGAGCGCGAGTACGATCTGGAACTGATAACCACGGCGCCGACCGTCGTTTATGAAGTAGAAACCACCAGTAAAGAGACGGTTTACGTCGACAGCCCATCCAAGCTGCCGCCATTGAACAATATCGAAGAGCTGCGTGAGCCTATCGCTGAATGTCATATGCTGATGCCACAGGAATATCTCGGTAACGTAATTACCCTGTGTATCGAAAAGCGTGGTGTTCAGACCAATATGGTTTATCACGGCAATCAGGTTGCGCTGACGTACGAAATCCCGATGGCGGAAGTCGTCCTCGATTTCTTTGATCGTCTCAAATCCACGTCGCGGGGTTACGCGTCGCTGGATTATAATTTCAAGCGCTTTCAGACATCTGACATGGTACGCGTGGATGTGTTGATTAATGGCGAACGCGTGGATGCGCTGGCATTGATCACCCATCGTGAAAACTCTCAGTATCGTGGTCGCGATCTGGTTGAGAAGATGAAAGAACTGATCCCACGCCAGCAATTTGATATTGCAATTCAGGCGGCGATCGGCAATCACATTATTGCCCGTGCAACGGTCAAGCAGCTACGTAAAAACGTGCTCGCCAAGTGTTATGGCGGTGACGTCAGCCGTAAGAAGAAACTGCTGCAGAAACAGAAAGACGGTAAGAAACGCATGAAGCAGGTGGGTAACGTGGAGCTGCCGCAAGAAGCGTTCCTGGCCATTCTGCACGTCGGTAAAGACAGCAAATAAGTGGTAAGGAGTCTGCATGGCTAATATGTTTGCGCTGGGGCTGGCGATTGCAACGCTGCTCACAGGTATTATCTGGTGTTTCGAACGTTTCAAATGGGGGCCGGCACGTCGTAACAAAGCGGCCGTGCTCGAAGCGCAGAATGGCGGTACGCTGGATGACAAGAGTCTGGTGAGGGTTGTGAAGCAACCGGGCTGGATTGAGACTTGTGCGTCGATATTCCCGGTTCTGGCGGTGGTTTTCATTGTGCGCTCATTTATTTATGAGCCGTTCCAAATCCCATCGGGCTCAATGATGCCAACGCTGCTGATCGGTGATTTTATTCTGGTGGAAAAATTTGCTTACGGTATAAAAGATCCGATCACCCAGACGACACTGATCCCGACGGGGCATCCTAAACGTGGCGATGTTGTGGTATTCAAATATCCACTCGATCCGCGTCTGGATTATATTAAGCGCGCGATTGGTCTGCCGGGCGATCGGGTCAGTTATGATCCGATTACCAAGCGGGTAACGGTACAGCCAGCCTGTAATAGCGATCAAGCTTGCGATAAAGCCTTGGCCGTCACTTACAGCGACGGTACGGCTAGCGATTTCGTTCAAACGTTTGGCCGTTCATTGGGCACTGAGGCCAGCAGTGGTTTCTTCCAGATCCCAGTAACAGATAACGTCCCTGATGGCGGCGTCCGTTTGCGTGAACGTAAAGAAACGCTGGGAACCGTGACCCACAATATTCTGGCTGTTCCTGTCACGCAGGATCAATTAGGTATGTATTATCAACAGCCTGGACAGCCTCTTGGCGTTTGGGTTGTTCCTCCTGGCCATTACTTCATGATGGGCGATAACCGCGATAATAGTGCTGACAGCCGTTATTGGGGCTTCGTGCCGGAGAGAAATCTGGTGGGCAGGGCAACCTTCATTTGGATGAGCTTTGAGAAGCAAGAGGGACAATGGCCGACAGGCGTACGGTTGAGCCGTATCGGTGGAATTCATTAATGATGTCAATAGTCGCAGCATTATAATTCCACACGTTGTAGAATAACCGCTTAAGCGATAAAAGTTGGCTCCCTGTCCAAGATCGGGAGCCACTGCAAACGAAACAGCTTTGGTTTTGCGTCAAGCGAAGCAGACCTGTTCCGTATGCTGAAGTTATTGACGCATTCTTGATCTATTGGTAACTCATGAACCCCATCGTAATAAACAGGCTGCAGCGAAAGCTGGGCTACACTTTTCAGCAGCAGGAGCTATTGCTGCAAGCATTGACTCACCGCAGCGCCAGCAGCAAACATAATGAGCGTTTGGAGTTTCTGGGCGACTCTATTCTCAGTTTTGTGATTGCCAATGCGCTCTATCACCGTTTTCCCAAAGTGGATGAAGGTGATATGAGTCGAATGCGTGCGACGTTGGTACGCGGTAATACGTTGGCCGAAATGGCCCGCGAATTTGATCTTGGCGAATGTTTGCGCTTAGGCCCTGGTGAATTGAAAAGTGGTGGTTTCCGCCGCGAATCTATTCTCGCGGACACGGTGGAGGCACTCATTGGCGGCGTGTTTTTGGACAGTGATATCCAAAGCGTCGAAAGACTGATTCTCAATTGGTACCGTAGTCGTCTGGATGAAATCAGTCCCGGTGATAAGCAGAAAGATCCCAAAACCCGTTTGCAGGAGTTTTTGCAGGGTCGTCATCTGCCGTTGCCTTCTTATCTGGTTGTGCAGGTTCGCGGTGAAGCGCACGATCAGGAGTTTACCATCCACTGCCAGGTAAGTGGCTTGAACGAACCGGTGGTTGGAACCGGATCAAGCCGCCGTAAAGCCGAGCAGGCGGCAGCGGAAGAAGCGCTGAAACAGCTGGAGCTTGAATGAGCGAAGAAAAAAGTTATTGTGGGTTTATTGCGATAGTTGGGCGTCCGAACGTGGGCAAATCCACGTTGCTCAATCAGTTGCTGGGGCAAAAGATCTCCATCACCTCGCGTAAACCGCAAACCACACGTCACCGCATTATGGGCATCCATACGGAAGGCCCTTATCAGGCGATCTACGTGGATACCCCAGGGCTGCACATCGAAGAGAAGCGGGCAATCAACCGGTTAATGAACCGCGCGGCCAGCAGCTCAATTGGCGATGTAGAACTGGTTATTTTTGTGGTTGAGGGTACGCACTGGACGGCTGATGATGAAATGGTCGTCAACAAACTGCGTGACCTTAAAAGTCCGGTGCTGTTGGCGATCAACAAAGTCGACAACGTTCAGGACAAGACTAAGCTGCTGCCCCATATGCAGTTCCTCAGTGAGCAAATGAACTTCCTGGATGTGGTGCCTATTTCTGCCGAATCAGGCATGAATGTGGATACCATCGCCAGCATTGTGCGCAAGCATATGCCGGAAGCGGTTCATCACTTCCCTGAAGATTACATCACCGACCGTTCTCAGCGCTTTATGGCGTCAGAGATCATCCGTGAAAAGCTGATGCGTTTTCTGGGCGAAGAATTGCCTTATTCGGTAACCGTTGAAATTGAACGTTTTGTTACCAATGAACGCGGTGGCTATGACATCAATGGTCTGATTCTGGTTGAGCGTGAAGGCCAGAAAAAGATGGTTATCGGCAACAAAGGCTCGAAGATCAAAACCATCGGTATTGAGGCACGTCAGGACATGGAAAACATGTTTGAAGCGAAAGTGCATCTCGAACTGTGGGTGAAGGTCAAATCCGGCTGGGCTGATGACGAACGAGCGTTGCGTAGCCTGGGTTACGTAGACGATCTATAAGGTTTACGCCTATGGAAGGCTGGCAGCGTGCGTTTGTCTTGCATGGGCGTCCTTACAGTGAAACCAGCCTTATGCTGGATTTATTCACTGAAGGGCATGGGCGGGTGCGCATACTGGCAAAAGGTGCGCGTGGTCGCCGTTCCAATCTGAAAGGCTGTTTACAGCCTTTCACGCCTTTACTGGTTCGCTGGAGTGGTCGCGGTGAAGTCAAAACGCTGCGCAGCGCTGAACCTGTTTCCCTCGCATTGCCATTGACCGGCCTGATGCTTTATAGCGGGCTGTATGTCAACGAACTCGTATCGCGCGTGCTTGAGCACGAAAGTAATTTCTCCTCGCTGTTTTTCGATTACCTGAATTGCATTCAGGCGCTGGCGGCTGCCAATGGCTCCCCGGAGCTGGCGCTGCGCCAATTCGAATTGGCTCTGCTGGCTCATTTGGGGTATGGCGTTGATTTCCTGCACTGTGCGGGAAGTGGTGAACCCGTGGCTGATACCATGACGTATCGCTACCGGGAAGAACGGGGGTTTATCGCCAGTCTGGTGGTGGATAACAGCAGTTTTACCGGCCGCGATCTCAAAGCGCTGGCTTCACGGGAATTCCCCGACGCCATCACGCTGCGCGCCGCCAAACGCTTTACCCGCATCGCCCTGAAACCCTATCTGGGCGGGAAGCCGCTCAAGAGCCGAGAACTCTTCCGACAATTTCTGGTCAAGAAACCACCTGTCGCCGACGACGAAACTTCGCAGTAATTTTATCTCAGTGATACACCTCAGCCATGTAGGCGGTGTAAACTGCCTGTACTGAAAACAGAGACTGAGGGCTGTCATGGCTGATTTATTGTTGGGCGTGAATATCGATCATATTGCCACTTTACGTAACGCGCGCGGGACGGCCTATCCCGATCCCGTACAGGCTGCATTCATCGCGGAACAGGCGGGAGCCGATGGCATTACCGTACACTTGCGTGAAGACCGTCGCCATATTACCGATCGTGATGTGCGAATTTTACGCCAGACCATAAATACCCGAATGAATCTTGAGATGGCGGTCACTGATGAAATGATCGATATCGCCTGCGAATTGAAACCCCATTTTTGTTGCCTGGTTCCTGAAAAGCGTCAGGAAGTAACGACAGAAGGGGGTCTGGATGTGGCAGGACAGCAGGATAAAATGATTTTGGCGGTCGAGCGTCTGACTCAGGCGGGTATTCTTGTCTCGCTGTTTATTGATGCGGATCCACGCCAGATTGATGCCGCGGTGGCGGTTGGTGCGCCTTATATCGAAATCCATACCGGTGCCTATGCGGATGCAGAAACGCCGCTTGAGCAACAGGCGGAACTGGAACGCATCAAACATGCTGCAACCTATGCTGCGGGTAAAGGACTGAAGGTCAATGCTGGTCACGGCTTGCATTACCACAATGTCCAACCAATAGCAGCACTGCCAGAGATGCATGAACTGAATATCGGGCACGCAATCATCGGTCAGGCCGTGATGAGCGGTTTGGCAACCGCCGTGAGCGACATGAAAGTGCTGATGCGGGAAGCGCGTCGCTAATGGCAATTCTGGGGCTGGGAACCGATATCGTTGAAATCAGCCGTATTGAAGCGGTCGTCGCCAAAAGTGGTGACCGCCTTGCCCGGCGTATTTTGAACGAAAATGAGTGGGCCGTTTATTTACAGCATCAGCAGCCGGTGCGATTCCTTGCCAAGCGCTTTGCTGTCAAAGAGGCGGCAGCAAAGGCTCTTGGAACTGGTATCCGAAACGGTCTGGCTTTTGAGCAATTTGAAGTGGTCAACGACGTGTTGGGCAAGCCGGGGCTGGTTTTCCACCAACGCGCTGCTGAGATGGCTGCGCAATTGGGTGTCACGTCAGTGCACGTCACGTTGGCGGATGAGCGGCGCTATGCCTGTGCGACGGTCATTATTGAAAACTGATGTTATCCAAAGAGTGATTGTACGAAGGTGAGGGCGATTCACTGCACCACGCTGGCAGTTAAAGCTGTTCGGCGTGATGCAGCAGCACAAATTTGTCCCACAATTGCTCGTTGCTCTCGATATGCTGGGGATCGAGAACAATAGTGTTGTCTATCGGGCAGACTTTCTGACAGGTTGGCGTTTCGTAGTGACCCACACACTCAGTGCAACGCTCGGCATTGATTTCGTAGAATTCCATTCCCATCGTGATCGCCTGATTGGGACACTCCGGCTCGCACATGTCACAGTTGATACAGCGTTTTGTAATTAATAAAGCCACTTCAATCACTTACCTATTTTATCTTCTATAATCAACTGGTTATGTGGTTTTTGTATTTCTTGCTCTGATTAACTTTCTGTGGATTTGTACAGTATAAAAACACTGATACACTCACTTGCGTAACACAAAACCGCAACAAAGACCGAAAATCGTCACCCTAAAAACCCTCATGTGCGAGCCTGTCTCGCAATGGGTCATAGGATAAGGAATTTCAATGCCGCGCACTGTAACACAGAACCCCGAAAAGCCCAATAACGCCGATTTTTTGAGCGCTTCAGAGCTTGCACATAAACTCTTTACTGCTCCCGCCGACGTAACTCACTTTTCCCGTGCCGCTGTGCAACGCACCGGCCAGATAATATTTTTCGTTTTGCCCAGGCGTGACAACACGCTTTTGTTGACCGCGTTGTTGCCAGTCGGCCCCTATTTTGGGGTTGAGATGGATATCGACTTCATCCTCGTAAAATACCGGATGTTCGACGCTACAGTCGGTGAGAGCTTCTGCGATAGCGTCCATCTTCTCTTCTTTATTCGGGTCACGAATTCGTAGCGTCGGTGCTGCTCTTCGCCAGACAAGTCCGGCAGCGGCGAACCGCTGAAGCATGCAAAATACAACCTGTTATCTCATTGATTTTTATCGCTAACAGCTTAGTACTCCAGCGAGAGCGCTGATAACCAAAATCTGCCGGTCAATGCCTAATCAACTGACGTAACAGCGTACAGATATGCTCAAATGGCCAGCGTCGTGCGCGCCCTGGGGCAATGGTTTCAGACCTTCAAGCCCATAAAGTGTGAACCAGTTAATCCAACGGCCCAAGGATGAACGCGCACAGCAAAGCGTTTTGGCGACGTCACTGACCGAGTCACCACGGTGAAGCATCAGCATAGCGGTGAGTCTGCGAGGTAGATTTCAGCCAAAAAAACGCCCACATTATCGTGGACTAAAGGGAACAATGGGAATATCTCGTTCATCTCCGCAGGGGATGCGGGTAAGTCCACCATATACCTATTTTGGGGTATGACTAGCGAACTAATGAATTTAGTGGCGATAGTGAGTTTTGCTCATTATTTGATCTATCGTCAGGATTAGTGAGTGGATAAATTGAGAATATTTCGCATTTGTATGGCAGGTTTCAGCCAAAAACATTCCCGCACTGACGAGGGCAAGTAGAGCCAGGGGATAACTCAGCAAGCCTCATGTTCAATGAACCTTTAATAGCATAAGGAACTTTATGAGGATCCTTGCCAGATGAAAGCTTGTGAGTGGCGCGTATCCTCTGCTCGTTGCTCTGCTTTCAGGTCGCTAAGGTATGAATCCATGTTATTAAACATGATTCGATCAGCGAAAGACATTTCACCTTTGGATGAGATAGAGGCAAGTTTATCCTGAACGAACTGCATGTGCCCTTTTAAAGAGGCCATATTGTTGTTATCGTTCATAATGATATCTTCACTATACCCTTAGGGGTATCTTCTCTACCTATGGCGATTACACCAGTTTTTTTACCAGGGCTTCGCTTTGGCGAATATATTCTGAGGCGCGATCGGTATCCTGCTGGATCAATGCCACGAACAATAAGTCAGTAAGTGCATACTGTGCTGTGCTTGAAGAGATGGCCGCTCCCCGTGTCGCAGGCTGTTCTGCTACGGTGTACAGACTGTGATCGGCGCATTGCTGCAACGAGCTGGGTAAAAAACTGGTCAACGCCAATACCTTGGTTCCTACGCGCTGTGCCACTTCTGCGCAGAGGTTTATTTCGCGACGTTCACCGCTGAAAGATATCGCGACCAGTAAATCCTCTGTGGAGAGCGCTTGTACCGTCGCTAACTGGACATGCGTATCCGTTTCGGCCATCGCCATCATGCCAATTTTCTGTAACTTGTACGAAAAATCCTTCGCCACCAACCCCGATGCACCGATGCCAATCAACATAATACGGCGTGCAGCCAACAGCATCTCAAGCGCCTGTTGCATGCGTTCTTCGCTGTTGATGTCCAGCGTGGCACGTAGCGCTGATTGTTTTTCTGTCAGCAGCTTTTCACCAATGGTCTTTAGATTGTCGCTGCTCAGAATATGGTTATGGAGGGTGATCGGTACCGGCACTTCGGCACTGGCCATCGATTCACTTAACGCCAGTTTGAGTGCCGGGAAACCTTTGTAACCCAGTTTCTGGGCGAATTTCACCACGCTTGATTGGCTGACACCAGACAACTCCGCCAACTTTTGCGAACTGAGATGGCGGGCTTCATCGGGCTGCGACAAAAGAAAGTCAGCCAGCCTGCGGTCATTTTGTGACAGCGAATGATAGATTTGTCGTATTCGAAGTAGGCTACTCATAACGTATTCCTGGTAAATAGGACATATGTGCTCCTTCTATCTGCGATTGCGAGGAGATGTCTTAGTTAATCACGTCATATCGCACTTGGAGCCTTCTAGTTGATAAAATAGCAAAAAATCCTGCGTTTTTGAATAAAATATTCCCATATAATTAATGATTATTGAATTAATAATTCCTGAGTGATGTATGGACGTAGATTGCTAATATTAAGTCGCAACCGTGGTACCTATTGAATTGCGGGATTTCCGCTGGCACTTACTAACATATCGGATAAGGTTAGGTTGTACCTGCTTGGTTTATTGATTACGGTGATAGCTGGATTTGTTTTGATAATGGGATTCAACCATCCCTAGGAGTAGACGTTTGAGTGTGGAGCCAAACCGACGGGTCGTATTTTTTGACTTAGATGGGACACTGCATGAGCAAGACATGTTTGGCAGCTTCATGCGCTTTTTGTTGTGGCGGATGCCGCAGAATCTGTTGCTGGTGGTACCGCTTTTGCCGGTTATCGGCATGGGCATGCTGCTGTGGGGACGAACCGCGCGCTGGCCGATGAGCCTGTTGTTGTGGTCCATCACCTTTGGCCACAGCGAAGCGCATCTGAAAGATCTCGAATTGCGTTTCGTTACCTGGTTTAGAAGGCAGGTGACCGCATTTCCGGTTGTACAAATGCGTTTACGTGAATATCTCGACAAGCATGATGCAGAAGTCTGGCTGATTACCGGTTCACCACAGCGTCTGGTTGAGCAGGTTTATACGGATTCTGCATTCCTGCACCGCGTGCGGTTGGTGGGCAGTCGCATGGCACGACGCAATGGTGGCTGGGTGCTCCCCTTACGTTGTCTGGGAATGCAGAAGGTGTCAGAACTGGAACAACGCTTGGGCTCGCCGCTGAAACTTTACAGTGGTTACAGCGACAGCAAACAAGATAACCCGCTGCTATTTTTCTGCGAGCATCGTTTCCGCGTCAGTAAGCAGGGCGAACTTCAGCAGTTGGAGTGATCGTCAGTTTCTGTCGTACGGTGAGCCAAGCTGGCAGTGCCGGTCTGACCATGTATAATGCCCGCCGCACTAGGTTTTATGAGGTTAGAGTGGCGATAGATAATCAAGATGAATACTGGATGCAGCAAGCGCTGATCCTGGCACAACGTGCACAGGATGAAGGCGAGGTTCCTGTTGGGGCGCTGCTGGTCCTGGATGGAAAGGCGATCGGCGAAGGCTGGAACCGGCCAATTGGGCGGCATGATCCTACTGCGCACGCTGAAATCATGGCGCTGCGACAGGGCGGGCAAGTATTGCAGAACTATCGCCTGCTGAATGCGACACTGTATGTCACGCTTGAACCCTGCGTGATGTGCGCGGGAGCGATGGTTCACAGCCGCATTGGCCGACTGGTCTATGGCGCGGACGATGTAAAAACCGGCGCGGCCGGTTCATTGATTGATATCCTGCGTCATCCGGGGATGAATCATCAGGTGGAAATTGTTTCTGGTGTTTTGGCGACGGAATGCTCGGCGATGCTCAGTGCTTTTTTCAAACAACGTCGCGCACAGCATAAAGCGACGAAGCTCGCGCAGCGTACAGAAGGTGGAAGCGGCGAATAAGCCGGTTTATTCGATAAGAGCCTCGTGCGGATCAACAGCGGGGTAGGCGCTGCCGAGTTGTGCTTGCAAAGCGGCCTGCTGCGCCGCCTTCCTTTCTTTCTCAATCAAGTAACCCACCAGGCTGACCTGATAACGGCGAATATTTTCCACATAATTATAGGCTTCCTGCCCGCGGGCATAGCCATAAGTGGTCTGGGGATAATATCGCCGCTGGCTGAGCATCGGTAAACGTTGTTTCACATCAACCCAACTGTCTGGATTACCTTGCTGGTTTTTGGTCAATTTTCTGGCATCCAGCATATGCCCGTAACCCATATTATACGCCGCCAGAGCAAACCAGATTTTCTCGTCCTCGGGAATGCTGTCTGGAACTTTCTCCATCAACCGCTCAAGATAGACCGCGCCGCCCTGTACGCTTTGCTCCGGATCCAGACGATCGTCCACACCGAGTCCCGATGCCGTCGCTTTGGTCAGCATCATCAGGCCACGTACGCCGGTAGGTGATGTCGCGGTTGGGTTCCAGTGCGACTCTTGATAAGAGATTGCCGCCAGTAGTTTCCAATCGATCTTCTGCGCATATTTTTCAAACAGCGGCTGCAATACTGGCAAAGTATTGTCGATGGCAGCCAGGAAAGTGCGGGTATCGACATAATCAAACCCGCCAACATGCCCGAGATATTTCTCCTCCAGTCGCGCCAGTGAACCGTCTTCTACCATTTGGCTGAAGAAATCCAGCATCGCCGCATACAGGCTGTCATCTTCCGAACGGTTGAGATACCAGGTGACGGGTTCTTCATCAGTGACATCAAATGCGACCGTCAATTGCGGATGAATACGCTGGAGCAAGCCGATCGTGACGGAATCACCAATGGTGTAATCCAGTTTGTCGTCCGCCACCTGTTCCAGCAGTTCTTTGGAGGAGAGATCGGTGGACGATTCCCAACTGAGATTCGGGTATTTGGTCTCTTTCAACTGCTTGAGTGAAGTGATGTGTGCCGAACCCGAGGCGACAGCCAGCCGTCCTTTCAAATCGGCAAATGTTTTCGGGCGCGTTGTCCCCTGTCGATACACCAACTGCTGTGAGACTGAATAGTACGCAGGACCGGTACGGAAACGGCTTAGGCGCTCACGGTTATAGATTAACCCCGCAGCCAGCAGATCCGCTTTGTTATCGTCCAAATCGTCAAACAGTTCATTAATACTGTGATGGGGATTGACGACCAGTTTAACGCCAAGGTATTGCGCAAAGCGTTTCGCCAACTCGTAATCCAATCCACCGGGCCCTTCCTGGCTGGTGTAATAAGTTAATGGCGAATTCAACGTACTGATCCGCAGTTCACCTCGGGACTTTATTTGCTCAAGCTGGTCGCCACGTCCGCTGTGCCAGGAAATATTTGGCCACAGGGCAAGCGCCAGAAGCAAGGCAACGCCCCCGATCAGAAAGTAATTAATTTTAAGGCGCTTCAAATAGTTATCTCTCTAAGGCGCTATTATAATTTATCGTAAAGTTAACTTTACTTAATGGTTAAATTCCCAGTGCTGAGGCATTTTGCTTAACAAAGCGCCAGCGTGCAACTTTATTGGCATTCGCTGCTAAAAGGCGGGATCGGTGATCTAATATGAATAATAGCCACGCAAACGGTTTCGTCCGGGCTGAGGATTCTCTATAATGAGCCGCGTTTTCCCCCTGTTGCGCCCAATGAAGCACTGTAGTCAGTGTCTTCGAAGACGAGAGAACTTAGATTATGGAAATACTGCGTGGTTCGCCCGCTTTGTCAGCTTTTCGCATTAACAAACTGCTGTCCCGTTGCCAGGACGCCCACCTCCCAGTGAGCGATATCTACGCCGAATATGTTCACTTTGCTGATGTCAGTGCGCCGCTGAGCGCCGATGAAAGCGCCAAATTGCAACGACTGCTCAAATACGGTCCCTCTCTCGCCGAACATGCACCGCAAGGCCGTCTTCTGCTGGTCACGCCGCGTCCGGGCACTATTTCCCCCTGGTCTTCCAAAGCGACAGACATTGCGCATAACTGCGGTCTGTCCCAGGTATTGCGCCTTGAGCGCGGTCTGGCGTTTTATATCCAGGCACCGACCTTTACCGAAGAGCAGTGGCACGCACTGGCAGGATTGCTCCACGATCGCATGATGGAGACGGTATTCAGCGAACTGCAACAGGCCGGGCAGCTTTTTGCCCACCATCAACCTGCGCCGGTCCAGCACGTTGACGTTCTGGGGGAAGGGCGTGATGCGCTGGAGAAAGCCAACCTGAAACTGGGTCTGGCGTTGGCGCCGGACGAGGTTGATTACCTGCAGGATGCCTTTACCACGCTGGGGCGCAACCCAACGGATATCGAACTGTATATGTTCGCGCAGGCAAACTCTGAGCATTGCCGCCATAAAATATTCAATGCTGACTGGATTATCGACGGTCAGGAGCAGCCAAAGTCGCTGTTCAAGATGATCAAAAATACCTTCGAGAAAACGCCGGATTTCGTGTTGTCGGCTTATAAAGACAACGCCGCTGTGATGGAAGGCTCGAAGGTAGGCCGCTTCTTTGCCGATGCAGGCGAGGGCGTGTATGACTACCATCAGGAGGACGCGCATATCCTGATGAAAGTGGAAACCCATAACCACCCGACGGCAATCTCTCCGTGGCCGGGTGCAGCGACGGGCTCAGGCGGTGAAATCCGTGATGAAGGTGCCACCGGGCGCGGTGCCAAGCCCAAAGCCGGACTGGTCGGTTTTTCCGTCTCCAACCTGCGTATTCCTGGATTTGAACAGCCGTGGGAAGAGAATTTTGGCAAGCCAGATCGCATCGTTACCGCACTGGACATCATGACCGACGGGCCGCTGGGCGGCGCTGCGTTCAATAATGAGTTTGGTCGTCCGGCGCTACTGGGGTATTTCCGTACTTATGAAGAGCAGGTCAATAGTCATAACGGCGTTGAACTGCGCGGCTACCACAAGCCAATCATGCTGGCGGGCGGCATTGGGAATATTCGTGCCGACCACGTACAAAAAGGTGAAATCGTTGTAGGTGCCAAACTGATCGTTCTGGGTGGCCCAGCAATGAACATCGGGCTTGGCGGTGGCGCGGCCTCTTCTATGGCCTCTGGCCAGTCAGATGCCGATCTCGATTTTGCATCGGTACAGCGTGACAATCCGGAAATGGAACGACGCTGTCAGGAAGTGATCGACCGCTGCTGGCAGTTGGGTGAAGCCAACCCAATTCTGTTCATTCATGACGTCGGTGCGGGTGGCTTGTCGAACGCGATGCCTGAATTGGTCAGTGATGGTGGCCGCGGTGGCCGGTTTGAACTGCGTGATATTCTCAATGACGAACCGGGTATGAGCCCGCTGGAAGTGTGGTGTAACGAATCGCAGGAGCGCTATGTACTCGCTGTTGCGCCGCAGCAACTGGCACTGTTTGATGAAATCTGCCGTCGTGAACGCGCGCCGTATGCGGTGATTGGCGAAGCGACAGAAGAGCTGCACCTGACGCTGAATGATTCACACTTCGACAATCAACCGATCGACATGCCACTCGATGTGTTGTTAGGCAAAACGCCAAAAATGCTGCGTGATGTTCAACGTCTGCAAGCAAAAGGCGAAGCGCTGCAACGTGAAGAGATTCAGATTGCTGATGCAGTCAACCGTGTTCTGCACCTGCCCGCCGTGGCAGAGAAAACCTTCCTGATAACTATTGGCGACCGCACGGTCACCGGTATGGTCGCGCGCGATCAGATGGTCGGCCCGTGGCAGATTCCGGTGGCAGATTGCGCGGTAACGACGGCAAGTCTGGACAGCTATTACGGTGAGGCGATGTCTTTGGGCGAACGTGCTCCGGTCGCGCTGCTCGACTTTGCCGCCTCGGCGCGTCTGGCCGTGGGTGAGGCACTGACCAACATTGCGGCTACCCAGATTGGCGACATGAAGCGAATCAAACTCTCTGCCAACTGGATGTCCGCTGCTGGGCATCCGGGTGAGGACGCGGGTCTGTACGATGCCGTCCGTGCCGTGGGTGAAGAGTTATGTCCGGCGTTGGGTCTGACCATTCCGGTGGGAAAAGATTCGATGTCAATGAAGACCCGCTGGCAGGAAGGCACCGAGCAACGTGAAATGACGTCGCCTCTCTCGTTGGTAATTACCGCCTTTGCCCGTGTGGAAGATGTTCGTCATACCGTTACACCGCAATTGCGTACTGATAAAGGTGAAACGGCGCTGTTGCTGATCGACTTGGGTGCCGGTAACAATGCACTTGGTGCCACGGCGTTGGCGCAGGTTTATCGTCAGCTAGGTGATAAGCCTGCCGATGTGCGTAGCGCCGAGCAACTGGCCGGGTTCTTCAAGGCGATGCAGCAACTGGTGGCAGATGAAAAACTGCTGGCGTATCACGACCGTTCAGACGGTGGTCTGCTGGTGACATTGGCCGAGATGGCGTTTGCCGGGCATTGTGGCCTGAAAGCAGATATCAGCGCCTTGGGTAAGGACGATCTGGCCGCATTATTTAATGAAGAGCTGGGTGCGGTTATTCAGGTACGTGCTGAACAGCGCCAAGAGATAGAACAACTTCTGGCTAAAAACGGACTTGGAAATTGCGTTCACTATTTAGGAACAGTGGCAGATAGCGATCGCTTTGTTATCTCTCGTGGCGACAAAACGGTATTCAGCGAAAGCCGCAGCACATTGCGCCTGTGGTGGGCAGAAACCACCTGGCAAATGCAGCGCCTGCGCGACAATCCAGAGTGTGCCGATCAGGAGCATGAAGCCAAAAAAGATAACAGCGATCCAGGCTTGAATGTCAGCCTCAGTTTTGCCCCTGATGAAGATATCGCTGCGCCATACATCCTTAAGCAAGCCCGTCCGAAAGTCGCAGTACTACGTGAACAGGGCGTTAACTCCCATGTGGAAATGGCGGCAGCCTTCCATCGCGCCGGTTTCGATGCGGTAGATATCCACATGAGCGATCTGCTTGCCGGTCGTCGTGATCTGCAACAGTTCCAGGCATTGGTTGCCTGCGGTGGGTTCTCCTACGGTGACGTGCTGGGTGCCGGTGAAGGTTGGGCGAAATCCATTCTGTTCAACAACCGCGTGCGTGATGAGTTTGAAGAGTTCTTCAATCGGCCACAGACGCTGGCGCTGGGCGTCTGTAATGGTTGCCAGATGATGTCCAACCTCAAAGAGCTGATTCCTGGTGCCGAGCACTGGCCGCGCTTTGTGCGTAACCAGTCCGAACGTTTCGAAGCGCGTTTCAGTCTGGTCGAAGTGACCGCCAGTTCCTCAATGTTCATGCAAGGTATGGCCGGATCGCGTATGCCAATCGCTGTGTCTCACGGTGAAGGGCTCGCCGAAGTGCGCGACGCTACGCATTTGGCTGCAATCGAACACCATAATCTGGTTGCCCTGCGCTTCGTAGATAACAACGGCCACGTCACCGAACGCTATCCCGCCAACCCGAACGGATCGCCAAACGGTATCACCGCCGTCACCAACAGCTCCGGCCGCGTCACCGTCATGATGCCGCATCCAGAACGCGTCTTCCGTACCGTCAGTAATTCCTGGCATCCTGAAACGTGGGGAGAGGATAGCCCCTGGATGCGTATGTTCCGTAATGCGAGGAAGCAGTTGGGCTAAAACTTGTCATCTTGGGATTGGGCAGTGCTCGTACTCCTCATGGACTGAATGTCCACTGCGGGTACTGCAACCTGACGGCGTTTTCAACTTGCCCTCTTGGAATTGGGCAGTGCTCGTACTCCTCATGAACTGAATGTCCACTGCGGGTACTGCGCGCGCCGAGGTATTGCGGAAGAATGTTTTTTTGCAAATGTCTGAAGGCGGGGACGGGGTGAAGAAGAATAAACCGTGAGCGCCATGGAGGGCGCGATCCGAGCGTACAGGGAGGTATTCACAGCGTGTTTATGATCTTCACACTGTCCCAAGCCATTTGCTGAGTTCGCTTGTCATTTTAGGTTTAATACTGCGCGCTGTCCGCGTTAAAAGTGAAGTGTCGTAAAATCCCGACATTACGCAGTTAGGGTGTCGCTAAAAAGCGACATTTAATGTGTTGATTAATATAGCTATTATTCCTGATGCATTCTAGTGTCGGGATTCAGCGACAGGGTGCTGAATTTTCACACTGAATTTTGCTGATGAATTTGTCAGAAAAACAGCGTGAAAAAATATTATCTTTATTAATCAATTAATTGAATTATTTATCTGCAATGTGGCACAGTACGTGCATTATTATATGCAGTTGCTCATTCAATTTTTTATGACAGCCCCGCATTAGCGGAATAAGTGCTTCATAAAGCCAGAATGACGCCAAAGAACGGTGCCTATCGTCCACCACACCGATAACAGTCGCGTAAGCGCTTTATCAAACATCGGGCGAAACGTTGAGTGAGGCACCACCTTATCTGTAAGGTGAATAATTAAAGTGAAGAATTCGCCAAATAGATACATATGGATGTTGTTCGTCCCATCTTCCGATAATTGCTCACGCTTTATCACACTGGGGGACGAAAATGTAGAGCATCCACATTTTTATGCAAAAGGGGCAAACTCAGGTTTGCCCCTTTTGTTGTGCACAGAAAACCTCCAGCTAGGCTGGAGGTTCCGTAAAGCTTTCAGCTTTGAGCCAGTTATAAAAACCCCTTTTGATTTGTTAAAACAGTTTGCGGTCTGGCAACTGCAAACGTTCAACAAGA
>NZ_QOVA01000018.1 GCF_003332275.1 Edaphovirga cremea
CCGGGTAGCCCGTTTACGGGCCGTAAGTAATCCATAGATGCAAATGTCAGATCGCGATGCGCCTGTTAGGGCGCGGCTGGCAAGAGAGCCTTATAGGCGCATATGAAAAACCTCCGGCTATGCCGGATGATATTTATTATGCGTGGAAGAATTTTAAGCGCAAAAAATCAGCAAAGTTGCTTTTAAATGTGATTTATATCTCGTTTTTATGAATGTGAATGAAATCGTCAATCATAAATTGTGATCCGTGTTGTTTAAATTTTCTCTGCAAGGGGTACACTGCGCGCTTTCATTTTTACAGGTCAGACTGATGAACGTACTTTTGATGATCGCGATGACTACCGGTCTCCTTTCAGGCGTATGGGGATGGGTTGCGGTGAGCCTGGGTTTATTGAGCTGGGCTGGTTTTCTCGGCTGTACGGCCTATTTTGCCTGTCCGCAAGGCGGGTTACGCGGGTTGCTAATCAGCACGCTGACGTGTTGCAGTGGTATTTTTTGGGCGATGGTGATCATTGCTGGCAGTGCGATACGCCCGGAATGGGCGATCGGCGGCTATATGATCACCGGGGTGATCGCATTCATGATGTGTATCCAGGCGCGTCAGCAATGGCTGGCTTTTGTACCCGGCACCTTTATTGGCGCCTGTGCAACGTTCGCGGCTGATGGGAATTGGCGGTTGGTGCTGGCCTCGTTGCTATTGGGTCTGATCTTCGGTTATGCAATGAAAAACAGCGGGCTTTGGCTGGCTGCCAAATTTGGCAAGGCGTCGATCAGCAAACCAGCTCTGGCGGAATCCGTAAAACCTTTGCGCTGATCGTCACACCTATCTGTTAAAACGACGGGATGAATAAACGAAAACGGCGACAACAGTAGGCTGCAAAAAGTGAAATCGGCTCGGAAGGTTCTTAAAAAGGAGGGGATAGATCAGGTTTAGGGCGGATAAAGAGCAGAGCGACGGAATATTGACTATGGTTAACGGGACACCACGTTTAACCACTTAGGGAGACAGCCATGTCCGACCATACGGAACCGCAACCACAACAAACGACGCTCGATGATGATTTGAAGATGCTGTCCGATACGCTGGAAGAAGTGCTCAAGTCATCCGGTGACAAATCTGATCAGGCCTATTTAGAGATAAAAGGCCGTGCCGAGCATGCCTTGCATCAGGTCAAAACGCGCCTGAGCCATGCCTCTGATACTTACTACATCAAAGCCAAACACGTCGCCTGCAAAGCTGATGGTTACGTGCGTGAAAAACCGTGGCACAGCGTAGGCATTGGTGCGACAGCGGGTTTGATTGTCGGCCTGCTTTTGCGCCGTTAATCCGCTAACGTGCTGCAAAGCCGCCGCGACAACCGTTGTGGCGGTTAGCTTTTCCTGCCAATATCTCCAGTCTGCACAAATATTTTGTCAATCTTCGTGATTGAGTCCACTGAAATCTAAGAAATGTTTCTCGCTTCTTTTCTTATTAATCTGGCGACGTATAATTCCCCACACTAGTTTTGGTTATTGAGGTGTGGGTGAAGTACATTTCAGGCTTATTGCGGGAAGTCAGGCAATTGTTGTGCACAGATATGCCCGCTACAGCTGGACTGCGGCAGTTCACGGTGAGTTCACCGGCGATGGTCAGCGACAATATGCTGGAATGGCTGGCCACCCAGTCGCTGTTCCCCAAGTTTTTTTGGCACCAGCGCGAAGGAAATGAAGAGGTCGCAGCTTGCGGCCAGATAAAAGTCTTTGATGACATCAAACAGGCTAATGACTTTATTTCGAGGTACTCAGCGGTTCTGGACGATACCTTCCGTATCTGGGGGCTAAATGCTTTCGATTCGGTAGTGGTCGAGGGGCAGCCGAGATCCTGCTATCTGTTCTTACCCCGCTTGATGCTATGCCGACGTGATGGACAGGTAACCATTACGCTGACCTTGTTCAGTGAAAATTCGCTGCGTGATGATGCCCATCAGGCGCTGCTGTTTATTGATGAGTTGAACGCCCGAAAGCCTTTGCTTGCGCATCATCCCGCCGTTATCCACAGTCACCACTTGCCAGACTATAATGGCTGGCGCCAACGAATTGAATTGGCACTGGATGCGATAGCACAACAACAATTCGAGAAAGTTGTTCTGGCGCGCAAAACCGTCCTGACGCTGGAATCTCCGCTCAATGCGGCTAATTTTATGGCTTCGAGCCGGGCCGTTAACCACCATTGCTATCATTTCATGCTGGCGCTAAATCCGCACTACGCTTTTCTGGGATCCAGCCCGGAGCGACTCTTTTTGCGAGAGACGCGGCAATTGTTAACCGAAGCGCTGGCAGGAACTGCCGCAAATGCTGATGATGATTTGCAGGCGCATGAGTTAGCCGAGTGGCTATTGCATGACAGCAAGAACCAGCGGGAAAATCTGTTGGTGGTTGATGATATTTGCCAACGTTTACAAGGGCTGGTTGAGGCGTTGGATGTTATGCCTGCCGAGATCCTGCGATTGCGCAAGGTGCAGCATCTGCGCCGGGTGATCAATGCCAGTCTGCGTCGTACGGACGATGCCGACTGCCTGATGCGCCTACAGCCTACCGCCGCTGTGGCGGGTCTGCCGCGCAAAGAGGCGCGCGACTTTATTCTGTCCTGCGAACCTTTTTCCAGGGACTGGTATGCGGGCTCGGCAGGCTATCTTTCTGCCGTTCGATCTGAATTCACGGTCGCCCTGCGTTCAGCCTGCGTGACTGGCAATCAGTTACATCTTTATGCCGGTGCGGGAATTGTTGCCGGGTCAGATCCAGAGCAAGAGTGGCAGGAGATCGAGAACAAAGCCGCAGGATTACGCACGCTTTTGGAGCGCGCTGATGACTGATAACACTTTTTATAGTGTCAGGTCAAAGCAGCATCAATATACTTAAATGAAATGCGACGGCTAGACATCGCTTTTCTTATTTCTGCCAACCGTACTGAAGAGTGGGCGAATCATGTCAATCAGTGTATTTAACCGCCGCTGGGCTGCCCTGTTACTCGAAGCATTGACGCGCCATGGCGTTCAGCACATATGTATCGCCCCCGGTTCCCGCTCAACACCCTTGACCCTGGCGGCGGGCGCAAACAACGCCCTGATTTGTCATACGCATTTCGATGAGCGGGGGTTGGGGCACTTGGCGTTGGGCCTGGCAAAAGCCAGCCGTCAGCCAGTTGCCGTGATTGTCACTTCCGGTACGGCTGTGGCCAATCTTTATCCTGCGTTGATCGAGGCGGGGCTGACCGGTGAGAGGCTAGTCTTATTGACAGCCGATCGTCCGCCAGAATTGATCGATTGCGGTGCCAACCAAGCCATTCGCCAACCCGGCATGTTTGCTTCCCACCCTCGCCACAGTCTCGATTTACCGCGTCCTACGGTGGATATTCCGGCCCGGTGGCTGGTATCCGCAGTGGATAACACCATGTCAGAGCTGACTTATGGGGCATTGCATATCAATTGCCCCTTTGCCGAGCCGCTGTATGGCGGTGATGAGCAACAGCATCATGAATGGTCAGACGCGCTGGGTGATTGGTGGCATTCGCAGAAGCCCTGGTTAACCCAGGCGCAGCCACAACATTTTGCCGAACAACATGACTGGTTCACCTGGCGGCAAAAGCGCGGGGTCGTGATTGCGGGCAGGATGTCAGCGGAAGCCGGGAGTAAGCTGGCGCAGTGGGCGGATGAACTGGGTTGGCCATTGATCGGTGATGTTCTCTCGCAAACCGGCCAACCTTTACCGTGTGCCGACTTATGGCTGGCAAACCCGCAAGTGGCTGAAATACTCAATCAGGCACAACTCGTGATTCAGTTTGGCGGGAGCCTGACGGGTAAGCGTCTGTTGCAGTGGCAGTCCCAGTGCCAGCCGCAAGAATATTGGCTGGTTGATGAACTTCCCGGGCGCCTTGATCCGGCTCATCACCGTGGAAGGCGCTTACAGTCAGATATTACTGCCTGGTTGCAACAACATCCGTCGCAACCCAGCGCGCCTTGGGCTGAAGCGCTCAGTGACTTTGCCGGAAACGCCTGGGTATTAGCGAATGATACGTTGAAAAACCATTTTGGTGAGGCCAGTCTGGCGCATCGATTGGCGGAGTTGCTGCCAAAGCAGGGGCAGTTGTTTGTCGGTAACAGCCTCATCGTGCGTCTGATTGATGCCTTGGCGCAGCTTCCTGTTGGCTATCCGGTTTACAGCAATCGCGGTGCGAGTGGGATTGATGGGCTGATTTCGACGGCGGCAGGGGTGCAACGCGCCCGTGCCATACCCACGCTGTTTATATTGGGCGATATTTCTGCCCTGTACGATCTCAATGCGCTGGCATTGATGAGGCATTGCCCGGCTCCGATGGTAATACTCGTTGTGAATAATAATGGCGGGCAAATTTTTTCTCTCTTGCCGACCCCGGCGCAAGAGCGCGAGCGTTTTTACTGTATGCCGCAAGACGTTGAATTCAGCCATGCAGCAGCGATGTTTGGTTTGCGCTATGCCGCGCCGACCAACTGGGAACAACTGACAACTGCCGTGAACGAGGGCTGGCGACAGGCGGGAGCAACGCTAATTGAACTGAACGTTGCGTCAAGCGAAGGCGCTGAAACGCTCAGATCATTAGTCCAAAAGATGGCGTTGCAATGAGTTTGGCATGTCAAATTCACTCAACGAATGAGACCGGTAAACCCTGGCTGGTTTTCCTGCATGGGTTATTGGGTAGCGGTGAGGACTGGCAGCCCGTTCTGCCTTACTGCCAGCAGTGGCCCTGCATGACCATTGATTTGCCGGGGCACGGAGATTCCGTGTCCCAGATTACCCCGAATTTTGAGGATACCTGCGTTCAGTTACGTGAAACACTGCAACAGCAGGGCATCGAGCGTTACTGGCTGATTGGTTATTCGCTGGGGAGCCGCATCGCGATGTACTTCGCTTCCCAAGGGGGGAATTCGGGTTTGCAGGGGGTAATCATAGAGGGTGGACATCCCGGGCTGACTGAAGAGGCTGAACGGGAGGCACGCCTGAACCATGATTCCCTGTGGGCTGAACGTTTTCGCGCGTTTCCGTTAGGGGACACGCTTGAGCAGTGGTATCAGCAACCCGTTTTTGCCGATCTGACAGCGCAGCAGCGACAGACGCTGGTCGCGTTACGCGGGCGGAACAGTGGGAAAGCCATAGCCTCGATGCTGATGGCGACGTCGCTGTCCAAACAGCCTTTTCTGTGGCCGATCCTACAGAAAACTGCACTGCCTTTGGTCTGGCTGTGCGGTGAGCACGACAACAAATTTCAACAACTGGCTCAGCACTTTGCTTTGCCTCTGCGCAGTATCGCAAATGCCGGTCATAACGCGCATCGCGCAAATCCAGCCGGGTTTGCCAGCCAGTTGATTTCATTCATTTCGTCACCCCGATAAAGGAAGCACATTATGCTTTACCCGAACGAAGAACAACTCTATGCAGATGTGGAATGGCAGGACTGTTCCGAAGGTTTTGAGGATATCCGCTACCATAAATCTGCCGATGGCATTGCCAAAATCACCATCAACCGACCACAGGTGCGCAATGCATTCCGTCCGCTGACGGTGAAAGAGATGATTCAGGCGATGTCGGACGCGCGCTATGACGACAATATTGGGGTGATCATTCTGACGGGAGAAGGTGAAAAAGCCTTCTGTTCTGGCGGCGATCAAAAAGTGCGCGGTGATTACGGCGGTTATAAAGACAACAGCGGCGTTCATCACCTGAATGTGCTGGATTTCCAACGTCAGATCCGCACCTGTCCAAAACCTGTGGTCGCAATGGTTGCGGGATATTCCATTGGTGGCGGACATGTTTTGCATCTGATGTGCGATCTGACCATTGCTGCCGATAATGCAATTTTCGGCCAGACCGGTCCGAAAGTCGGCTCTTTTGACGGTGGATGGGGCGCATCTTACATGGCGCGTATTGTTGGTCAGAAAAAGGCGCGTGAAATCTGGTTCCTTTGCCGCCAGTACGATGCCAAACAGGCATTGGATATGGGGCTGGTGAATACCGTGGTACCGCTGGCAGATCTGGAAAAAGAGACTGTGCGCTGGTGTCGCGAAATGCTGGAAAACAGCCCAATGGCACTGCGTTGTCTGAAAGCAGCACTGAATGCGGATTGCGATGGCCAGTCCGGTTTGCAGGAACTGGCGGGCAACGCCACCATGCTGTTCTACATGACTGAAGAAGGACAGGAAGGGCGCAATGCTTTCAATGAGAAGCGCCAGCCTGACTTCAGTAAATTCAAGCGTAATCCCTAATGCGTAGCGCAACGATCTATCGCTACAGCGTGCCGATGGATGCCGGGGTGATACTGCGTAATCAGCGGTTGAAAACCCGTGATGGCCTGTTGATCCATCTGGTCGACGGTGCGTTGCAAGGTTGGGGCGAAATAGCCCCTTTACCGCAATTCAGTCTTGAAACGCTTGAACAGGCGCAGGCAGTGGCGATTGCCAATGCTGAATGCTGGACGAGTGGACGAGATGAGTTGGATGAATCCCTGCCTTCGGTGGCATTTGGTTTCAGTTGCGCGGTGGCCGAATTGCAGCAACGACTCCCGCAGCAAGCGGACTATCGCAAAGCGCCGCTGTGTACCGGCGATCCGGACGAGCTGTTTGACATGCTCAGCGCACTGCCGGGCGAGAAAGTTGCCAAGGTTAAAGTGGGGCTGTATGAGGCCGTTCGCGACGGTATGGTCGTCAATGTTTTGCTTGAGGCGATGCCCGACCTGACCTTGCGGCTGGATGCCAACCGCAGTTGGACGCGCAGTAAAGCGGACGGTTTTGCCAAATACGTCAATCCTGCGTTGCGTGGTCGCATAGCGTTTCTTGAAGAGCCCTGCAAGACCCGCGAAGAGTCACGGGATTTTGCCAAAGAAACAGGCATTGCCATCGCCTGGGATGAGAGCGTGCGCGAAAGCGGTTTTGTGGTACAGGCTGAACCGGGACTGGCTGCAATAGTGATAAAACCCACACTGACGGGCAGTCTGGCGCGTTGCCAGCAATTAATCGAGCAGGCGCATGCAGCGGGATTGGTGGCGGTTATCAGTTCGTCGATTGAGTCGAGTCTTGGGTTAACGCAGTTGGCGCGGATGGCCGCCTGGCTGACGCCCAATACGGTGCCCGGTCTTGACACGCTGGATTTGATGCAGGCGCAAGTGGTGCGCAGTTGGCCGCAAAGCCCCCTGACACTGCTTGCCGCTGAACAGCTTGACGTGGTGTGGCACCGTGTCTGATATGGCTGCAATCACGGACTGGCCATGGTGCCACTGGGCGCAATCCAGACCTGAACAACCGGCGCTATACCTCGATCGACAGGTGCTTACCTGGCGTCAGGTACAGCAAAAAGTAGAGGGTTTGGCCGCAGGTTTTGCACGCCAGGGTGTTACGCCCGGTTGCGGCGTAGTGTTGCGCGCACCCCATGGCGAAAGGATGCTGCTGGCTTATCTGGCGCTGGTGCAATGTGGTGTGCGGTTGTTACCCGTTAATCCTCAGTTGCCGGCTGAATTATTGGCGAAACTGCTGCCGGATTTGAACATCGATTTTGCTTTTGATGATTACGATACTGCTGTTTTGCCATCACTGCGCCGGTTACAGTTTTCCCCGTTGCCTGCCAGTCAGGGGGCGGACTGGCAGCCCCAGCGAATCGCGACCATGACGCTAACGTCCGGTTCGAGTGGTTTACCCAAAGCGGCGGTACACACCAGCACGGCACACCTTGCCAGTGCTGCGGGCGTATTGGCGGTGATGGATTATCAGCCGGGTGATCGCTGGCTGCTCTCATTACCGCTGTTTCACGTCTCAGGCCAGGGTATCGTCTGGCGTTGGCTGTATGCCGGAGCCGGACTGGTAGTGCGGAACATGCACCCACTGGAGGAGGCACTCCGGGATTGCACTCATGCCTCGTTGGTTCCCACACAACTTTGGCGTCTGCTCCAGCAGTCTGGTCAGACTTTGGCGCTCAAGCAGGTTCTTCTCGGCGGCGCAATGATCCCTGTTGAGCTGACCGGTCTGGCCGAGGCGCAGGGCATCTGCTGCTGGTGCGGTTATGGCATGACTGAAATGGCCTCAACGGTCTGTGCAAAACGGGCGGATGAGTCAGCGGGCGTCGGCTTCCCATTGCCTGGCCGCGAGGTTCGCCTGGTTGAGGAGGAGGTCTGGGTTCGCTCGCAGAGTGCGGCGCTGGGTTATTGGCGCAACGGACAGATAGCCAGTTTGACGGATGATCAAGGCTGGTTCCATACCCGCGACCGCGGTGTTTTTGACGGCGGGGAATTACGCATTCTTGGTCGGCTGGATAATCTGTTTTTCAGTGGCGGGGAGGGCATACAACCGGAGGATATTGAGCGGGTATTATTACGCCATCCCTTGATCCATCAGGTATTTGTTATCCCGAGGGAAGATGCGGAATTTGGTCATCGTCCAGTGGCGGTGCTGGATGCGGATGAGGCACTGGATATGAACGATTTGCCGCTGTGGCTGGCCGATAAACTGCCGCGGTTTCACTGCCCCGATCGTTTCTATTCGCTACCCGAAGCGCTGAAAAAAGGTGGTATCAAGATTCCCCGGCAGCAAGTGAAAGAGTGGTTTCAATAATCACCTTGCGGGGACGTGAAATATCCCTCTTCCGGCAAGGGAAGAGGGATAAGCGGCTTATGCGATACCCAATGCTTTTGCCACACCTGCACCGTATTCAGGATCTACCTGGGTGAAGAGGGCGATTTGCCTGCGTTGGATCTCTTGAGGAACCTGTGACAACTCCCCGGCAATACGCGTGAACATACGCTGATGTTCTTCTTCGCTCAGTAATCTGAACAGGGCGCGAGGCTGGCTGAAGTAATCACCATCCTCACGTTGGTTCCAGTGATCAGCCGATCCTTCCAACGTCAGTGGCGGCTCGCGGAAATCAGGTTGTTCCTGATAACGACCAGTGCTGTTTGGCTCATAAGTTACGCCATTACCGCTGTTGCCATCGATACGCATTGCGCCATCACGGTGATAATTGTGGAACGGGCATTTTGGCGCATTCACCGGGATCTGGTAGTGGTTTACGCCTAAACGGTAGCGCTGGGCATCGCCATAGGAGAACAGCCGCCCCTGCAACATTTTATCTGGCGAGAAACTGATGCCGGGAACCACGTTGGCAGGGTTCATCGCCACCTGTTCAACTTCTGTAAAATAGTTAGCAGGGTTACGATTCAGTTCAAAATAGCCCACTTCGATCAGCGGATAATCGCCATGCGGCCAGACTTTGGTCACATCGAATGGGTTGTAAGGCACTTGTGAGGCTTCGTTTTCTGGCATAATTTGCACGGAGAGCGTCCAGCGCGGGAAATCACCTTTCTCAATCGAATCAAATAGATCGCGCTGTGAACTCTCACGATCCTGACCGATTAATTTTTCCGCTTCGTCATCCATCAGATTTTCGATGCCCTGATGGGTACGGAAATGGAACTTGACCCAGAAACGTTCGTTATCGCTGTTGATAAAACTGAATGTATGGCTGCCAAAACCGTGCATGTTACGGTATGACTTGGGCAGTCCGCGATCGCTGAAATCGATGGTCAACTGATGCAGGGATTCGGGAAGGTGCGAGAAGAAATCCCATTTATAGGTCGGGTTACGCAGGTTGGTGCGTGGGTCGCGTTTCACCACATGGTTCAAATCCGGGAATTTGAGCGCATCACGCAGATAGAAGACCGGGGTATCATTACCCACCAGATCCCAGTTTCCTTCTTCGGTGTAAAACTTCATGGCGAAACCGCGGATATCCCGTTCGGCATCCGCCGCGCCGCGCTCGCCTGCTACGGTAGAGAAACGAACAAACATCTCGGTTTGCTTGCCAATTTCGGCGAAGATTTTAGCGCGTGTGAACCGGGTGATGTCGTGGGTAACGGTAAAAGTGCCGTATGCGCCAGAACCTTTGGCATGCATGCGTCGCTCCGGAATAACTTCGCGATCAAAATGAGCCAGCTTTTCAAGAAACCAGACATCCTGTAATAACATAGGGCCACGCGGCCCGGCGGTTACCACGTTGTTGTTATCAACGACCGGTGCACCTGCTGCGGTCGTAAGTCCTTTCTTGGTCATTCATTGCTCCTTAATTGCACATTTACATGAAACAGAACCAAACCGATTCTGTGGAGAACGCTTGCGATTAGAGATTCTTTATTCAGGAGGAATTATGCTCTTTGGCACTGTTGAGACTCTATCTCACAGTTGTAACTGAGTTGTTGATCTCAGGCAAATAGCCCTGACTTATCGATTTAATCGATTTTCATGCGATGTATCTTCAAAGCGAATATTTTTACATTTACTTGAAATTCGGAACATTTTTGGACTCTTTTTAGAGCATTAAAAACCGTTGAAAAGGGGTACACTCAGCCGCGCAGGTTAAGCATCAATTCTGGTGGCTAAAAAAGGATCAACAATAATGAACAAGACTCTGATTGCATTGGCAGCGGCGATGGCATTGGTCAGTGCGTCTGCAAATGCAGTTAATTTCACCGGTGAAGCGGGTGAGCATTACACCAATCTGGCAGTGGGTTTTGGTACCACCACTCCGGGTCTGGCGGTCAGCGCCAATTGGGCCCATAGCGATAACGACGGTGATATTGCGGGATTGGGACTGGGGCTGAATGTTCCGCTTGGTCCGATTCTGGCAACCGTGGGCGGCAAAGCGCTCTATCTGAATCCGAGTGACGGCAGTGAAGGGTATGCACTGGCGGTAGGCGGCGGTTTGCAATTGCCATTGGGCAGCCATTTTACCGTATTTGGTGAAGGCTATTATGCGCCTGACTCCCTCTCCAGTGGGGTCAATGACTATGTGGAAGCCAATGCGGGCTTGCGCTGGAACGTCATTCCTTTACTGACGGTCGATGCAGGTTATCGTTATATCGAAATGGCTGGCAAAGATGGCGATAAAAACAATGTGCTGGCCGACGGCCCCTACATTGGTGCTGCACTGAATTTCTAATTCACATGCGTTATAGACTGAGGCGCTGTTCAGAATCGCGCCTCAGTCCCTGTTTATCCCACTTCTGGCAGTAAACCGCTGACAATACCCGCCTGAATCAGAATCACCGCAAGTCCACAGGTGAATACCGTTGCCAGCGCCAATGAACCGCCCCGAACGCGATATTGGCGTGGATGCTCTTTTCTTGTCTGCCAGACCAGCAATGCGGGCAGCAAGAGAGCAAGTATCGCCAACGCGATGGCGGCAAAGCCCAACGCCATCACAAACCCTTGCGGATAAAACAGCGCAAAAATTAACGGCGGGGCAAACGTCAGAACGCCGGTCTGCATCCGACCGCGCACGCTGTCCTGACGTTTAAACAGATCGGCCAGATAATCGAATAACCCCAGAGCAACGCCAAGGAAAGATGTCGCCAGCGCCAAATCCGCGAATAAATGTACGGCGAGTTCAACGCGCGGACTGGCAACGACATCACGCACGGCCAACAATAAGCCATTCAGACCAGACTGTTGCGCCAGAATACCAAAGAAGGTGGCGGAACTCAGGCTGCCCAGCGTCGCCAACTGCCAGAAAATATAGGCCACCAGCGGAATTGCACTGCCAATGATAAATACCCAGCGCAGCTTGCGAATGTCGCCACCCATATATTTAACGATGCTGGGTACGCTGCCGTGAAAACCAAATGAGGTGAAAATCACCGGGATGGCCGACAGCGCGAGTCCCTGCTCAAGAGGCAACGTAATCAGATTGGTTTTATCTATGTGCGGCATCATGACGAAAAGCATAATCAGCAACATTAAAATCTTGGCGCTGAAGAGAATACGGTTAAAGAGATCAACGGTGTGCGTGCCAATGCACACGACACTGCCCGCAACCAGCGTGAAGAGTAAAACGCCGAGCGTAAGAGGGAAGGGTTTGCCGGTCCATTGGCTAAGGCTGGCAGTCAGTAATTCGCCAGCACCGCTGATGTAGGCGGCGGTCAGCGCATACATCAAAAACATCATGCTAAAACCGGTGATCCATTGACCCTGGGTGCCAAGATAACGCTTTGCCAGCGTACTTAAACCCGTATCTGCGGGTTGATGCTGATACACCTCAACGAGCAGCAATGCGGTGTAGCACATCAATAGCCAAAGCCCACAAAGTAAGAGCAACGTTACACCAAAACCGACGCCCGCTGCTGCCAGCGGCATCGCCAGCATTCCTGCGCCAATTGTGGTTCCGGCCACAATGAAAACACTGCCAAAAGTACGATTTTTCACCTTTCCCTCTGCATATGAAAAACTATTCAGGATTTTGACTGGCAGCAGGGTAGAGGATCGCTGTGGGCTCGTCAAACTGACGTTACAACGCCTGTAATCTTTACTTTACGCTTAACCCGCGGTCAGGATCGCAAAACGGTGATATTTATACTGAAACAGCATGTCGTGACGTTTAAAAGATTGTATTTGGCTTGAGGGATTTCTAAAGTGTCAGAAGACAAACGAGTTGGAGAGAAAAATGCTTAGGGTGGAAATGCTCAGTACCGGGGATGAAGTTTTGCATGGTCAGATTACAGATACCAATTCCGCCTGGTTAGCCAATTACCTTTTCGAGCAGGGTCTGCCGATGAGCAGCCGCGAGACCGTAGGGGATGATCTTGCTGCATTGATCGACGTTCTTACCGAGCGCAGCCATATTGCTGATGTCTTGATCGTGAACGGTGGATTGGGTCCAACCAGTGACGACCTGAGTGCATTGGCTGCGGCCAGGGCATGTGGTGTTGAGCTGGTTGAAAATCCTGAGTGGATTGCCCGCATGGAGGCATTTTTCGCTGAACGTAAACGCGTTATGTCGCCGACCAACCGCAAGCAGGCACATATCCCGGCCAATGCTGAAATGTTGGATAACCCGGTGGGCACGGCCTGCGGTTTCACGTTTAAATTGAACCGCTGCCAGATGTTTTTTACGCCGGGGGTTCCGTCCGAATTTAAAGTGATGGTTGAGCAGCAGATCGTGCCGCGTTTGCGCAGGCAATTCCCTGCGGTGGAAGCGCCGTTATGTTTGCGTTTAACCACATTTGGCCGTTCTGAGAGTGACTTGGCCAATGAGTTGGATGCTTTGCCTTTACCTGCTGGCGTCGTGATGGGGTACCGTTCTTCATCGCCGATTATTGAGCTTAAGCTGACCGGCCCCGCCACACAGCGTGCGGCGATGGAGCAGGCGTGGGAGCGGGTAAGGGAAGTCGCTGGTGAGAGCACCATTTTTGAAGGCGTAGGTGGATTACCGGCTCGTTTGGCCGAGCGTTTGCTAAGCCAGAATTTGCGTCTGGCGATCAGTGAGCGTTTCACTGCGGGATTGCTCTACTGGCAATTGCAAGCCGCGTCGGTTCCGCTGGCGGGTGGGGAGTTATTGCCTGATGAGTGTGAGGATAATCTGGAGAGCCTGTTGGCGCGTTCACATATGTTGGCAGAGCGCACGGGCACCCAGCTTGCTCTGGCGATAGGTCCGCAATGCGGCGAGCTGTTGAGTCTGGTTCTGCACACGCCAGCCGGTACGTTCGGGCAGACGATCCGTTACACGGCAAAACGCCACGGTGACCGCTTGCGGCAGGAAACTATCGCGATGGTGGCGATGGATATGTTAAGGCGGTATTTGAACGGCTGGCCGCCGGTTGGGGAGTATCCGTGGTTGGAGCGGGTTGAGACTATATAAGTTTTTTTTTGCGCGGCGGCGCAGGCGCTTTTTGGTGGTTGAGGGGGCAACGTGTCCCTTTTACACTCTAGAGTGGTCACTATTAGATGTTTTTGACGTTTAGGGTGGAATTCAGATTCAATATCAAAAAATAGCTTTGTTGGTTGATTGCTTTGGCTTGGGTTTTCTTTCTTTCAATGTGAAGATCGGCAATCAAGTAGGGGGCGAAAGCGCGCCCCCTGCACCCGCGCTTTCCGCAGCATAAATTGCCCACTGCGTGGGTACCTTCGGTTGTCATTCCGGCGGACGGGCCGGCTTTAGGCTACAGTCCCTGTAGCCGGACGCCTTTCGCCGCCGTCCTGGCGGCTCATCCCTGCCTCCATTCCGCCCTCAGCAATTCATGATGCTCGGGGGAAGGTCAAAAACAAAGACAAAAGACAAAAGACAAAAGACATAATCAAAAGAGAAAATGAAAACATCAAGATTTTCTCAATTCATTATCATTTTTTTATCTGTTGTTGTTTCCGTTGACCTTCACAGAGCGTCATGACTCGCTGAGCGAAGAACGCAGGCAGGGGCGAAGCGCCATGGATGGCGCGGAGAGGCGTCCGCCGCCAGGGACTGGTGGCTAAAGCCGACCCGTCCGCCGGAGAGATGAGCGAAGGTATCGGCGCAGCCGACGAGAAGTGTAGCGGAAAAGCCCGGGTTCAAAGGGTCGCGGCGACTGGCGACCCTTTGTCGGTTGAGGCTTCGAGGCTCAAGTAGAAAAATACATTTATATCAACCGAAACCTGCTCCAAGCCTGCTTTTAAACAATAGTTCACGCATGACCCAAACTAAAGCCGACCCGTCCGCCGGAATGACAACCGAGGGCACCCGCAACGCGGGCAATAAGTGCTGCGGAAAGCGCGGGTGCAGGGGACACGCTTTTGTCCCCTGCTTGATTGCCGATCTTCACACTGAAAGAAAGAAAACCCAAGCCAAAGCAATCAACCAACAAATCTATCTTTTGAAAGTCAGAAATATCAATCTAATATCAACTAAAACCTGTTCTGAACCAAGCAACCGCCAGCCTGTGGCTTAACGCGACCTAAGAAGGCGCCTGGCTCACGCCCATGAGCCCAATCTCAATATCCCCATCCGGACTACAACAGCATGGCAAAATCTCCCCATCCTGAATAAACGCCAACGGCTTCTGATGATAAACCACGCTGCCCTTCAGCAGTCGCATGCGGCAAGAACCGCAGTAACCCTCGCGGCACTGGTATTCAACAACAACATTATGGCTTTCCAGGACATCGAGCACGGAACGGGGGGATTCATTGCAGGAGAGCTGCGTACCGCACGTACGCAGCGTAATAATTGGGTAATCCATAATTACAGCTGGAAATCGCTCAGGTCATCAGCATTGACTTCAGAGTCAATCTGACCAACCAGATAAGAGCTGACTTCCACTTCCTGTGGCGCGACCTGAACATTGTCAGACACCAGCCAGGCGTTGATCCATGGAATCGGGTTGGAACGGGTTTTGAATGGCAGATCCAGCCCTACAGCCTGCATACGGATGTTGGTAATATATTCCACATACTGGCAGAGAATATCGCGGTTCAAACCAATCATTGAACCATCGCGGAACAGATAATCCGCCCACTCCTTCTCTTGCTGCGCAGCCAGCACAAAAAGATCGTAACTCTGCTGCTGGCACTCTTTGGCAATGTCAGCCATCTCAGGATCGTCTGCGCCGGAACGCATCAGATTAATGATGTGCTGGGTACCGGTCAGATGCAGTGCCTCATCGCGCGCAATCAGTTTGATAATCTTGGCGTTGCCTTCCATCAGTTCGCGCTCGGCGAACGCAAAAGAACAGGCAAAACTGACGTAAAAACGGATGGCTTCCAGCGCGTTGACACTCATCAGGCACAGATAGAGCTGCTTCTTCAATTCACGCAGGCTCACCGTCACGGTTTGACCATTTACCTGATGCTGACCTTCACCGAGCAGATGGTAATAGCCGGTCATGGCAATCAGATCGTCGTAGTAGCCCGAAATATCTTTCGCACGTTTCAGGATCTCTTCATTGGTCACGATATCATCAAACACCAACGCCGGATCGTTCACGATATTACGGATAATATGCGTGTAAGAGCGTGAGTGGATGGTCTCGGAAAATGACCAGGTTTCGATCCAGGTTTCCAGCTCTGGAATGGAGATCAACGGCAGCAGCGCCACGTTCGGGCTGCGGCCCTGAATGGAGTCCAGCAGTGTCTGATACTTCAGGTTGCTGAGGAAAATGTGTTTCTCGTGTTCCGGCAGCGCTTGGAAATCGATACGATCGCGGGAAACGTCAACTTCTTCTGGTCGCCAGAAAAACGATAGCTGCTTTTCGATCAGCTTCTCGAAAATTTCGTGTTTTTGCTGGTCGAACCGGGCAACGTTAACGCATTGACCGAAAAACATCGGTTCGAGCAGTTGGTCGTTTTTGTTCTGAGAAAATGTAGTGTAAGCCATTTACATACCCTGCAGGAGCGGCCAGACAGCCGCCCCAGATAAAAAGTGAGATCCATGGTGCCAGACTATTTCAACTGGCACCGGCGGATTAGATCTTACAGGCACCGCCTTCACAATCATCGTCAACCGATTCGGCAATCATATCTTCTTGTACATCATCGGCACCGTCACGGGTGTTTTGATAGTACAACGTCTTCACGCCGAATTTGTAGGCAGTCAGCAGATCTTTGAGCAATTGCTTCATCGGGACTTTCCCTGCCGGGAAGCGCGACGGATCGTAGTTGGTGTTGGACGAAATCGCCTGATCGATAAACTTCTGCATTATGCCGACCAGATACAGGTAACCGTCATTGTTCGGCATATCCCACAGCAGTTCATAGGCACCTTTCAGGCGCTCATATTCCGGCACTACCTGACGCAAAATGCCGTCTTTCGAGGCTTTCACGCTGATGTAGCCGCGTGGCGGTTCGATGCCGTTGGTAGCATTGGAAATCTGCGAGGACGTTTCAGACGGCATCAGCGCAGACAGCGTTGAGTTACGCAGCCCTGATGTCTTGATCTCCTGACGCAGCGCTTCCCAGTCGTAATGCAGCGGTTCATTGCAGATCGCGTCCAGGTCTTTCTTGTAGGTATCGATCGGCAAAATACCCTGGGCATAGGTGGTTTCGTTGAACCACGGGCATGCGCCTTGCTCTTTCGCCAGTTCGTTGGAGGCTTTCAACAGATAGTACTGAATCGCCTCAAACGTTCTGTGCGTAAGATTGTTGGCGCTGCCATCGGAATAACGCACGCCGTTTTTCGCCAGATAGTAGGCGTAGTTGATGACACCGATACCGAGCGTGCGACGACCCATTGCGCCGCGTTGTGCCGCCGGGATTGGGTAGTCCTGATAATCGAGCAGTGCATCGAGCGCACGCACGGCAAGCGTAGCCAGCTCTTCCAAATCATCCAGGCTATCGATGGCACCCAGGTTGAAGGCGGACAGCGTACACAGCGCAATTTCGCCATTCTCGTCGTTCACATCCAGCAGTGGTTTGGTCGGCAGTGCGATTTCCAGACACAGGTTGGACTGACGAACCGGCGCAATGGCAGGATCGAACGGACTGTGCGTATTGCAGTGGTCAACGTTCTGAATGTAGATACGGCCAGTGGACGCACGTTCCTGCATCATCAACGAGAACAGCTCAACCGCTTTCACGCGCTGCTGGCGGATGCTGCTGTCTTTTTCATACTGGGTATACAGGCGTTCAAACTCTTCCTGATCGGCGAAGAACGCATCATACAATCCAGGCACGTCAGACGGGCTGAACAGCGTGATGTCTTCGTTTTTCACCAGACGCTGATACATCAATTTGTTGAGCTGCACCCCGTAATCCATATGGCGCACGCGGTTGCCTTCAACACCACGGTTGTTCTTCAGGACCAACAGGCTTTCAACTTCCAGATGCCACATCGGATAGAACAGCGTTGCAGCACCGCCACGCACACCGCCCTGGGAGCAGGATTTCACTGCGGTCTGGAAGTGTTTGTAGAACGGGATACAACCAGTGTGGAAAGCTTCGCCGCCACGGATTGGGCTACCCAGCGCGCGGATGCGCCCGGCGTTGATACCGATACCCGCACGTTGTGAAACATATTTCACAATGGCGCTGGACGTCGCGTTGATGGAGTCCAGACTGTCGCCGCACTCGATCAGCACGCAGGAGCTGAACTGACGCGTCGGTGTACGAACGCCTGACATGATCGGCGTTGGCAGTGAAATCTTGAAGGTCGATACCGCATCATAAAAGCGCTTGATGTAATCAAGGCGCGTATCACGCGGGTAGGCAGAAAACAGGCACGCGGCAACCAGCATATAAAGGAACTGTGCGCTTTCGTAAATCTCACCGGTGACCCGATTCTGCACCAGATATTTGCCTTCCAACTGCTTGACTGCGGCGTAGGAAAAATTCATGTCACGGCTATGATCGATAAAAGTGTCCATCTGCTCGAACTCTTCGGACGTGTAGTCTTCCAGCAGATGTTTATCGTATTTGCCCATTGCAACCATACGGCTGACATGCGCCAACAGGGCTGGCGGTTCGAACTGGCTGTAGGCTTTTTTACGCAGATGGAAAATGGCCAGACGCGCAGCGAGATACTGATAGTCCGGCGCGTCGCGGGAGATCAAATCCGCCGCGGCTTTGATAATGGTTTCATGGATATCGGCAGTCTTGATGCCATCATAAAACTGAATATGGGAACGTAATTCTACTTGGGAAACTGAGACGTTATGTAACCCTTCTGCGGCCCAGTCGATAACCCGGTGGATTTTATCAAGATTGATACGCTCTTTGCGGCCATCACGTTTAGTAACAAGCAGACTTTGGTTCATGGGACGTTTTACCTTAAAGGTTTAGAAACCGATCAACACCAGGCTGCGTCCGATGAGCTGGAGCGTCAACGAATTATAGTGCGTTGGTCAGGATCTAAACACAATATATTGTGGGTGTGTGATATTTCGATAACAAGATAGTGGCTTGAAGCGTCATTTGCAAGTGAACAAAAAGGGGGTGATTTGTGGATAAGTTGGGGGTGAAATCCTGGAGCAAGGGCGCAGCTCCCATCGTTGCTGGGGTGGCGGGCCTGTCAATAAGTTCTGTACCAAATTGGTATATTTTTTCAAAAGTTGATCAACTGCCGGTTTATTAAACGTTAGAAAAAAACGCTATATTGATTCAGTTAACTATTCTAAAAAGCACTTTTAGACGTTTGGCGCGGCCAACTGCCTATTTATTCAGGATAATTCGAAAATTGACTTTTTCACCGCGTGAAACTGACTCCCCGAACCGGTTCGGGGAGCTGAAATGCGTCCATAATGACTAGTCGGCAAACTGGGTATGCACCATGTAATTCACATCAACGTTCGGCCCGAGTTTGAATTGATTGGTCAGCGGGTTGTAATGCAACCCAATGATATGGCGTTCTACCAGCGGCGTGTGATCCACCCAGTGGAGCAACTCGGAAGGCTTGATGAATTTCTTCCGGTCATGGGTCCCTTTGGGCACCATATTGAGAATATATTCTGCACCAATCACTGCCATCAGCCAGGATTTGTTATTGCGATTGATGGTTGAGAAAAAGACGTGACCGCCGGGTTTGACCAGACGTGCGCAGGCGATGACCACCGAGGATGGATCCGGTACGTGTTCCAGCATCTCCATACAGGTTACGACGTCATACTGATGCGCATGGGTTTCAGCATGCCCTTCAACCGTTTCCTGAATGTAATGGACCTTCACGCCGCTCTCAAGTGCGTGCAGACGCGCAACCTGCAACGGCTCGGTGCCCATGTCGAGACCCGTTACCTCTGCACCTTCACGCGCCATGCTTTCAGCCAGAATTCCACCGCCGCAGCCAACGTCCAGTACTTTCTTGCCAAAAATTCCATCCCCGCGCTCAAGAATATAATTCAGACGCAAGGGGTTGATGCGGTGCAGGGGCTTGAATTCCCCTTCCAGATCCCACCAACGGGAGGCCACGGCTTCAAACTTGGCGATTTCCTGCTGGTCGACGTTTTGTGCTGCCTTTGGTTCTGCCTTCATGAGCGTTTACGACTCCTTCATCACGATATGCAAGATTATACATATTCCGACAGATTTGGCGCAGTTTTGTGAACTATGGGGAATATCCCGGCGAGAAGTCGGCAAGGTAGGACGGAACGGGCAAAAAATGACCATAAGCCGCTGCGAATAATGCAGTTGATTCCCACGAATGTGCCGTTTGTGGTATAGTTTTGCACCTTTGCCTAACCAGGCAGCGGGCAGATGAATAATCAGTAGAGGGATAGCAGCTCCATGAGCGACCTTGCCAGAGAAATCACACCGGTCAACATCGAAGAAGAGTTGAAAAACTCGTACCTGGATTACGCAATGTCCGTTATCGTCGGACGTGCGCTTCCTGATGTACGCGATGGACTGAAACCGGTGCACCGACGCGTACTTTTCGCAATGAATGTTCTGGGTAACGACTGGAATAAAGCCTACAAGAAATCGGCCCGTGTGGTCGGTGACGTAATCGGTAAATACCACCCGCACGGCGACACTGCGGTATACGACACCATTGTACGCATGGCGCAGCCTTTTTCCCTGCGTTATATGCTGGTGGATGGTCAGGGTAACTTCGGTTCGATTGACGGCGACTCCGCAGCAGCAATGCGTTATACCGAAGTGCGTATGTCGAAAATCGCGCACGAACTGCTGGCGGATCTTGAGAAAGAGACCGTGGATTTTGTGCCTAACTACGATGGCACAGAACAGATTCCGGCAGTAATGCCAACGAGAATACCGAACCTGCTGGTTAACGGTTCATCCGGTATTGCCGTCGGTATGGCGACCAACATTCCTCCGCACAACCTTTCCGAAGTGATCAACGGATGTCTGGCTTACATTGATGACGAAAACATCAGTGTTGAAGGGCTGATGGAGCACATTCCGGGGCCGGACTTCCCGACGGCGGCGATCATCAATGGTCGTCGTGGAATCGAGGAAGCCTACCGTACCGGGCGCGGCAAGATCTACATCCGCGCACGCGCAGAAGTCGAGACCGATGCCAAGACCGGGCGCGAAACCATTCTTGTTCACGAGATCCCGTATCAGGTGAACAAGGCGCGGCTGATCGAGAAGATCGCCGAGCTGGTGAAAGAGAAACGCGTTGAAGGTATCAGCGCGCTGCGTGATGAGTCCGATAAAGACGGCATGCGCATTGTAATCGAGATCAAACGTGATGCCGTGGGCGAAGTGGTTCTCAACAACCTCTATTCCCTGACCCAGTTGCAGACGTCGTTTGGTATCAATATGGTTGCCCTGCATCAGGGACAACCCAAGATCCTCAACCTGAAAGACATTTTGTCTGCATTTGTGCGCCACCGCCGTGAAGTGGTCACCCGCAGAACCATTTTCGAACTGCGTAAAGCGCGCGATCGTGCCCATATCCTTGAGGCACTGGCCATTGCGCTGGCAAATATCGATCCGATCATTGAACTGATCCGCCGTGCGTCTACGCCTGCCGAAGCGAAAGCCGGGCTGGTTGAGCAATCGTGGGAACTGGGCAACGTGTCTGCCATGCTCGAACGCGCCGGTGATGATGCTGCCCGTCCTGAGTGGCTGGAAGCACAGTTCGGTATCCATGAAGGCCGCTATCACCTGACCGAGCAGCAGGCACAAGCCATTCTGGATCTGCGTTTGCAGAAACTGACTGGCCTTGAGCACGAAAAACTGCTGGATGAGTACAAAGAACTGCTGACGCAGATCGCCGAGTTGCTGTTCATTTTGCAGAACCCGGATCGTCTGATGGAAGTTATCCGTGAAGAGCTGAATGCCATCAAGGATCAGTATAACGATGCACGTCGCACCGAAATCACGGCCAACACCTCTGACATCAATATCGAAGATCTGATCAGCCGTGAAGACGTTGTGGTTACGCTGTCGCATCAGGGCTACGTGAAATACCAGCCGCTGACCGACTATGAAGCCCAGCGTCGTGGTGGCAAAGGCAAATCTGCTGCGCGTATCAAAGAAGAGGACTTCATTGATCGCCTCCTGGTCGCCAACACCCATGACACTATTCTGTGCTTCTCCAACCGTGGCCGTCTGTACTGGATGAAGGTGTATCAACTGCCAGAAGCCAGCCGTGGCGCGCGCGGGCGTCCGATCGTCAACCTGCTGCCATTGGAAGCGAACGAGCGTATTACGGCGATCCTGCCGGTTCGTGAATACGAAGACGGTCTGAACGTCTTTATGGCGACCGCCAGCGGTACCGTGAAGAAAACCGCCCTGACCGATTTCAGCCGTCCACGCAGCGCCGGTATCATTGCGGTGAATCTGAACGACGGTGATGAACTGATCGGCGTCGATCTGACCGATGGCACCAACGAAGTCATGCTTTTCTCTGCCGCGGGTAAAGTGGTGCGTTTCCTGGAAGAAGAAGAGGAAACCCTGGCAGACGGTACTGTCAGAGTGAAAGGTGTGCGTCGTATGGGCCGTACCGCTGCGGGCGTTCGTGGTATCAAGCTGGGCGCGGGCGATCGGGTGGTTTCCCTGATCATTCCTCGTGGTGAAGGCGAAATCCTGACCGTGACGCAAAACGGTTTTGGCAAACGTACCGCCGTCGACGAATACCCGACCAAATCCCGTGCTACCCAAGGCGTAATCTCCATTAAAGTGAGTGAGCGTAATGGGCCGGTCGTGGGTGCAGTTCAGGTAGAGGCCACCGACCAGATCATGATGATCACTGATGCCGGTACGCTGGTTCGTACCCGCGTGTCTGAAGTGAGCGTGGTTGGCCGTAATACCCAGGGTGTTACGCTGATCCGTACCGCGGAAGATGAACATGTGGTTGGTCTGCAACGTGTCGCAGAACCGGTAGAAGATGAAGAGCTGGACAGCGTGGAAGCGGTTGAAGGCGAAATCATTGAAGAAGGTGATGTTGACGCGATTGATGAAGCGGATGACGAAATCCCGTCTGACGATGAGTAATCGATTCTGTTAGATGTGTATATACCCTGAATAATGCGAGTTGCAGATATGACGGGTATGGAAGCCAGCCAATCAGGCTGGCTTTTTTTATGCGGTGTCGGTAGTGTATCCGCATCGCTCCATCGCTGGTTCTATCCTGACTCTCTAATGGTATTCCATTGAAATATCTGGCCTCATTTCGCACAACGTTGAAAATCTCCCGTTACTTATTCCGGGTATTGGCCCTAATGCTATGGTCATTGGGCGCGTTGCTGACCACCTTTTATATTCTTAATATCTTTCACGAAAAAGAGTCGGATATTCGTCAGGAATATAATCTCAATTTTGATCAGGCGCAGGGCTACTTCAGACATTCGACGGAAATAATTCGTGATATCAAATACATTGCCGAGAACCGCCTGAATGGTGCGGTCAACGGGCTGGATATCCTCAACGGTGTTTTCACCAGCAAAAACAAGCAACCCGAATTTTTCCCGCTCTACACAGAATCTGACTGTTCCCAGTTGAACGACAATTATCGCAGCTCCCTCGAATCGCTGAGTAATACCATTCACTACTGGAAAGACAATTTTTCCGCGGCGTATGATCTGAACCGGGTCTTTTTTATCAGTGGTGAAAGCCTGTGCATGGCTGATTTCGGCGTTGGCAATGCGCCGATGGATCGCGGCAACGTATTGAAATCACTGCATGAGCGCATCCTTCAATTCCGTAACTCCAAAACCCCGGACAAAGACAGCAAACTGTTTTGGATCAGTCCTGGGCCACGTCCCGACGTAGGTTATCTGTACGTGCTGGCTCCGTTGTATGTTGGCAACAAGCTTGAAGCACTGATCGGTATTGAGCAGACGCTACGTCTGGAAGACTTTGTTACGCCGAGTGCGTTGCCTATCGGGGTGACGCTGCTTGACCATAATAACGAACCTTTACTGCGGTTCAGTGAAGGTGAGCGTTATATGTCACTGCTCGGGCGCTACCCCGAGGACAATGCATTTTTTGGTTACGTAAACAACTATAACGATCTGATTCTGAAAAAGAATCTGACGCCTTCTTCGCTGAGTATTGTCTATTCGTTGCCGGTAAAAACGCTGGTTGAAGGCTTCAGGATATTGATTCTGAATGCCATTCTGCTCAATATTTTCTCTGGGGTGGTGCTGTTTACCCTGGCCTGGCTGTTTGAGCGGAAAATGTTCCTGCCCGCCGAAGAGAACGCTTTCAGGCTTGAGGAGAATGAACAATTCAACCACAAAATCGTCGCCTCTGCGCCAGTGGGGATTTCGATTCTGCGCATCAGCGATGGGGTTAATCTGCTCAGTAATGAGCTGGCGCATAACTACATCAGCATGCTGACGCACGAAGATCGCCAGCGCATCACGCGGATTATCTGCGATCAGCAGGTGAATTTTGTAGATGTTATTACCAGTAATAACAACAATATACAGCTCAGTTTTGTACATTCACGTTACCGCAATGAAGACGTGGCGATTTGCGTGCTGGTGGATGTCAGTGCGCGGGTGAAGATGGAGGAGTCGTTGCAGGAGATGGCGACGGCAGCCGAGCAGGCCAGCCAATCAAAATCCATGTTTCTGGCGACGGTCAGCCATGAACTCCGCACTCCGCTGTATGGCATCATCGGTAACCTCGATTTATTGCAGACGATTGGTTTACCGCAGGGCGTCGATCGGTTGGTGAATGCGATGAATAATTCGTCCAGCCTGTTGCTCAAAATCATCAGCGATATTCTCGACTTCTCGAAAATTGAATCCGAGCAATTAAAAATAGAGCCGCGTGAATTTTCCTGCCGTGAAGTCATTAACCACATTACGGGCAACTATCTACCGCTGGTGGTGAAGAAACGCATCGGCCTTTACTGCTTTATCGAGCATGATGTTCCCGAGTTCATTTCAGGCGATCCGGTGCGCTTACAGCAGGTCCTGTCGAACCTGTTGAATAACGCCATAAAATTCACCGATACCGGATGTATCGTGCTGCACGCCAGAACCTGTAATGACTATCTGGAGTTTCGCGTGCGCGATACCGGCGTTGGTATTCCGGCGCGTGAAATTTCGCGTCTCTTTGATCCTTTCTTTCAGGTTGGGAGTGGGGTGCAGCGGCATTTTCAGGGTACCGGGTTGGGGCTGGCGATTTGCGAAAAGCTGATCAATTTGATGGACGGCGATATCGCTGTGGAATCAGAACCCGGTCTTGGCAGTCTGTTTACCGTACGCATTCCGTTGTATGAGGCGAAGTATGCCGAAAAACCTTCTGCGACGTTGTGGCAGGGCAAACGTCTGCTGCTTGAAATTCATAACAGCCAGCTTGAAAATTATCTCAGTGAGTTACTGACTGCGCGAGGTGCGACCGTTGAGCGTTACTATCCTGAACAGGAAACTTACAGCGGGGATGTGCTGATATCGGACTTTCCGGTGATCCACAACGATACGCTGTGCGCACAAATCCATTTTTCCATCGATCACATTGGCCCGGCTATTGAAACCTCCCCGGGTTATTGGGTGCACAGTACATCGACGCCGCTCGATATTATTATTTTGCTCAACAGGATCTATCTGCTGGAAGACAGCAGCAGTTTGACCATGCTGCAATTGCCGGTTCTTAACCGGAAAACCCAGCGTGAGAATAGTGAGATAACCTTGCTGGTCGTGGACGATCATCCTATTAACCGTCGTTTACTGGCCGACCAACTGGGCTCGTTGGGCTACCAGATTATCACTGCGCATGATGGCCTTGATGCATTGGATGCATTTAATAATAATCAGATTGATATTGTGCTGACCGATGTGAATATGCCGAGAATGGATGGCTACCTGTTGACCCAGCGACTGCGGCAGATGGGATGTGTCTTGCCAGTGATTGGGGTAACGGCGAATGCGTTGGCGGAAGAAAAGCAGCGCTGTATCGAAGCGGGCATGGACAATTGTCTGTCGAAACCGGTAACACTGGATACGCTCAGAACAACGCTGACCTATTACAGTGAGCGGGTTCGTGAAACGCGGGATACTGAATAACCTGTCTGTAAATCAAAAACTGTCTTGTAAATCAAAAAGAAAGAGGGTGCGGTATCTGCCGCACCCTCTTGATAGGCGTCACACTTACGTAACCCGTCGCTTAATCTTTATCTATTGGCGTCATACTGACCGACGAAAGGTAGTTAAGCAGAGCAATGTCGTTATCAACACCCAGCTTCATCATTGCTGATTTTTTCTGGCTGCTGATGGTTTTTATACTGCGGTTCAATTTCTTGGCAATTTCGGTAACCAGGAAACCTTCGGCGAACAGGCGCAGAACCTCACTCTCTTTTGGCGACAGGCGTTTGTCCCCGTAACCATTGGCGCTGATCTTTTCCAGCAAACGCGCTACGCTATCAGGCGTGAATTTTTTGCCTTTCTGTAGAGCGGCCAGCGCTTTTGGCAGATCGGTAGGTGCACCCTGTTTCAGCACGATACCTTCAATATCGAGATCCAATACAGAGCTCAAAATCGCCGGGTTATTGTTCATGGTAAGAACAATGATCGAGAGTTGTGGGTAATGACGTTTGATATATTTGATCAACGTAATGCCATCGCCATATTTTTCACCGGGCATGGAAAGATCGGTGATCAATACATTGGCGTCGAGTTTGGCCAGATTGTTAATCAGGGCGGTAGAATCTTCAAACTCACCCACGACATTCACCCACTCGATCTGCTCAAGTGACTTTCGGATGCCAAACAGAACAATAGGATGGTCATCGGCAATAATTACATTTAAGTTATTCATTTTCTTGGCTACCTTGCTGCAGCAGTCTGGTGATAAAGTGATCAATCTGACGTATGTCATTTTCGATCATCAGCATATCCGTTGCGATAATATGCTGTTCTAAGGTTTCACAAAAAAGTTTGCCAGGTGTCAGATTCAGCATGGCGAACACCCCTTTGAGGCGATGCGCAGTCTGAGAAAGTGACTTAAAATCCTGTTGTTGGCTTTCATTATACAGTTTCTCCAGATCTTCCGGTACTGTCTCGACAAACAGTGCGAAGTAATCGCTCCCCGCCAACTGTTTTTTGTAGAGATCGATATCATCGATGCGGAGTCCTTCAGAAGATGAACCGTCAACCGTTGCAGCTATTTGCTGCTCGATCAACAGCAATATAGCGTCAATTACCGCACTACCAATATTGTAATTGACGCGGATGTAATGCTTCTCCAGTTGCTGAAACCCTGGCTCATCACTGGCCAGCAGCAGGGTATAACGATCGCAGTTCTGTGGATTATCCGTCAGCATCACGTCATAATCGCGATTAACTTGCCGCTCATCGCCAGTAATGCATATCGCGCCGTAAGCATTAAGCAAACGGGTGACAATCGACTGAACCTCATCAGATGTAATATCCAGCAGGACTGTCACGTCATCCAGCAGTTTTTCGCTTTCCTGTGACTCTTTTGGCAGTAATTCTACAGGCAACTTCACGGTATAGCGTGTACCTATATCGACTTTGCTGCGGATCTCCAATTGACCGTTCAATTTCTTACACAGTTGATTACATAAGAAAAATGTCAGGCCAGATCCATGGCTAAAACGGTCAACCAATGTCTGGTTCAGGAAAGGATAATTGAGGTTGCTGATCTCTTCTTTTGAAATACCGCTGCCGGTATCATTAATATGAATAAGCAATTGCTCCGGATTCTGGGAATCATTCTCCACAATCAGAGAAATTTTACCAAATGACGTAGTGACAATAGCGTAATCCAGCAGCAGTGACAGCACTTTCTTCAGCGCCTGCGCGTCCCCAACATAATGCTGTTCAAGATCAATTTGATAGTGGTTGAACAGCGACAAACCTTTACGATTGATTGCGGGTAGCGCCTCCAACAACAACTCATCGATCAGGGTATGCAAAACAAACGGCTGATGTTCTGGCTGCCAATCCTGGGTTTCAATTCGCGTCAACAGCGTGATGCTGTCAATCAGCGTCAAGGCTGACTGGGATTCGACCACTAAACTTTCGATCAAACGGCTTTGCTCGTGGGGATCGCTGGTTTGCTGGATCTTTTGTGCCAGCGAATTCAGGGTGTTGAGCGGCTGATTCAATTCAATGCCCAGATTATGCAGCATCAATTTCCGCGCCTGTAAATTCTTGTCGAATTCACGGCGTGCCTGCTGCAACTTTTTGTTCACCATCACTTCCTTGTCCTGATCGTGCAGCATGAACAAATGGGTGTCGGGGCTGAATTTACTGCGGAACATACGAATTTCGTACACTTCGTTATTCACCGTCGCCTGAATCACCCCCTGATGCTGTTCAGCCATATGGGCAATTTTTTGCAGGCTAAGGTGGGGGAGAAGGTGATCGGCTATTTTATTGCTGGCGATGACCGAATTGGTGGCGAAGTTATATACCAATAATCCGACGGGCATATTGGTAATGATCTCCTGGTTCAGCGCATGTTCCGCTTCCAGTTTTGCCGCCATGTTTTCGCTGGGGCGAATAAATTGATGACGCAAAAAATAGATACCCGCCATCGCCATGACCAGCAAGGCTAAATTGATCAGCACCAGCCAGAAGTTATTGCGTACCAGATCCAGCGTCAGGCTCAATAACGGCACCTGATAGACTATCCGCAACGGCGAGTTATCCAGTGGCGCAGAAAACTGCAACTGCCAGCCGATACGACTGACGAGGGTTTCGTTGCTGTCACCGTCTATCAAATCACCTTCATTGATAGGGGTGGAATCTTCCACCAGAGAGAAGTTGGCCCGCGCCATGTTCACCGGAATGAGATCGTTAACCGGTAGATCGAACGCGATAACGGTAGCCAGGTGACCGGGATTATTAAAAGTGGTGCGAAGCGAGAAATAGTAGTCGTTGGCAAAACGAGACTTTCTCAACTCAGAGAATGTTTCGCGCTCATCAAGCGTATTGGCCTGCTGCAACATCTCGGCACGGCGCGATTCTGCCGACACCGTCAGGTAGCTCTCTTTGAAGCGCGAAGTCAGTTCTTGCAACGGTTGGGTGGTGATCAGTATCAGGCTATTGTCCTGACCATTCAGATAATACATGGAGAAATTCTGGTTTTTGGCCCCCCACTGCATATCGAGATAATTCGATATTTTCAGCGTCAAATCCAGCGTCGAACTGTCGTGGCTGCCGAAGATCACCGCATCGGTTTTTTTACGCGCTTTTTGTATGTAGTAGACATCCGGCCGCAGGCGAATTTCCTGCACGCCTCCCGCTTCTCCATCGGTCAATTGTGTGCCGGTGAAGTTGTCGTAAATCTGATACGTATTGAAGCGATAAGTGTCGATCCGCTGCTGAAAGCGGCTGGCAATATTGGTGACCGCGTACTTTTTATCACTCAGATAGGCATTGGTATAATTGTAGCCATACAGCCCGAGCGCCATGCTCAACAGCAAGATAAACAGCCAGAAAAATCGCGTGATACTGGATGACGTCAGCGATAAATATTTATTCATAACGTTAATCGATTATTCCTTCATTATCGCGTAACGGTGCGGGCACTGGCCGTCACCACTAACAGCAATGCCGCCACACAACCGAAAGCAATCGGCAGGGAACTGAGTTGGGCAATAAAACCGATCAGCGCCGGTCCGGCGAGAATACCTGCGTACCCAAGCGTGGTCACGGAAGCAATCGCCAGATTGGCGGGCATCGCGGTCTGGTTGCCTGCGGCACTGAAAACAATCGGAACCAGATTCGACGCGCCAATTCCGACCATCACAAATCCCAGAATGGCAACCATGGCATTATTAATGCTGATAGCCAACACAATACCGGCGCTGGCGCAGAGGCTTCCCAACAACAGCACGCGATAACGGCCCAGGGCATTGACTATGCGATCGCCGTTCAACCGGCCCAGCGTCATGGCAATGGAGAACGCCGCATAACCAATTCCGGCCTGTTCGGTAACGAAACCATGTGAGGAGATCAGAAACAGGGCGCTCCAGTCAAGCATAGAACCCTCGGCCAGAAACATCACGAAGCACAGGAACCCCAGGAATACGACCCAACCGCGCGGCAATACCAGCATCGGACCTTCCTGATGTTCGTTACGATCGCGCCATAAATGCCGACTGGCGAGCAGGGTCAGTAACACAATCAGGACGACGGTGGAAATGATAGCACTGAGCGCCGAGAATCCAGCCCACAATAGTGCGCTGACACCCAATGCCCCCGCGATGCTGCCCACGCTGAAAAAACCATGGAAACCCGACATCATCGCGCGGCCGCTGGCTTTTTCAACGCCAACCGCCTGAATGTTCATCGCCACGTCAAGCATACCAATCGAAGCGCCGAAGAACAGCAGAGCCAACGCCATACCGTAGGTACTGTCCATCAGAACCAGCAGGGGCAGATCCAGGCAGATAAACGCGGCAGCGACCAGTATCACCGTCCTGCACCCCAGTTTGCCTGTCAGGATGCCGGTTAGCGGCATTGCCAGCATCGATCCGGCACCAATGCACAGCAGCAGTAAACCCAGGGCACCATCATCGATCAACAAGCGCTGTTTAACGAACGGTACCAACGGCGCCCAGGCCGCCATACCCAGTCCGGCAATAAAAAAAACCAGGCGGGTTGCCATCTGCTGCGGTACGCCGGGTTGATCCTGTTCATTACACAATGTGGTGGTCATCTGCTCTGCATGTTTCCATATCTTGGGGAAGATAGATCGAAATGAGTTTCGTTTTATCATAATCCGTTAACCGGATCGAAAAGAATCATTAGGGTAAGCACTGCGCTCAGGATTTTGAGCATGATTCCGTTATGGCGTGGCGTTCCAGCCACATTGCAACATTTGGCCGGGATTGAGCCATCATGGTTTGTATCCTAGCAGAAAGCGACATCTCGGGTTATTCCCATTCATCTGATTTATAGATCTTCTTTTCGCCACCTTTTTGACCTCTGGCACATAGCGACAGAGCTTGCATAAAAGATAAATAGTGCTGAAGTTTTTTAACTTTAGATAATTTAACTATTCCTCGTGTTTTTCATTAACACTCTTAATTCATGCGGTCACTTGAGAATTAAGATCTTGAAAATAATAAAATTAACTACATCCCCATTATCATGATGTCTTTTTTTGGTTAGTTATTTTTATATAATTAGTTTTACTAATTAATATTTTTTCTCGTTTTGATTACTTTTTTTTGCGGCAATTAATCAAAACGCTATTTATATCTATTGAACCCCTGAACTGAAACGATGGGTCAGTTTTGCGTTAAGCCTACATTTTTCAGGGTAAAAAAAGAGAGTTTAGCTGCACGTATTTTGTCGTTACCCGCCAGGTCGAAGAAAAGTAAGTCACCGCAATACATGATTTTTTCTGATTGTTCCTGCCGTGCCCTTTCATTTTAAGAAGGGATAACTCTCGGCATGGAATTTTTAAAGATGATTTGGTTCAAGGGGTAACACATGGCTCAACTCAGCAGCAAAGTAGATATTCTCGCGCGCAATTCTGGCAACGTCATTTCACAAGTCGCAGACGGAAATCAAACTATATCATTGAATCAATTGAGTATTGTGCGGATCCATGGCACCCGCGATTTGGTGCTTAATTACGAGCGCATCGGAAACGATTTGGTTCTGCACATGAAAGACGGTACTACCGTTCGCTACAGAAGCTTTTTTCTGACTGATGCTGAAGGTCGTCATAGTGAGCTGGTTTTTGATGATGGTACCCACGCGCCTGAACATGCGGTATTTGCTGCGTTAGGCGCGCCACCCGCAGAGCCTGTAGCTCTGATCCCACAATATGAAACCATTGATAACGTCGGTGCCCTGGTCTTTGACAGCAACTCTTTCTCGCCAGCCGCTTTGGCCGCCATACTGGGTTTTGTCGCCCTCGGCGCAGGCGTTACCATCGCCTCACACAACAGTGGCGGTGGGAGCGGGAGTAATACCGAGACCCCCGGACAACCTGAAGAGCCGTCTGCTCCGACTATCACGATTCGCCCCTTCGCTGGCGATAACATCCTCAATGCCGCTGAATCCCAACTACAACAGGTACTTAGCGGGACTACCGACGGCGTTGAGGCCGGGCGTACGATTCAAATTACACTCAACGGAAAAACCTACACCACTACCGTGGACGCCGAGGGTGCATGGAGTCTGAATCTGTCCGCTGCGGATCTGCAAACGTTGGCCGATGGCACCTATGTGATCACCGTGACGGTGACCAATGAGTCTGGCGAGAGCGCAGAACAGAGCGTAACCATGGTGGTAGACACGACGCCACCAATCCTGACCATCAATCCGGTGGCCGGGGACGATATTCTCGATGCGGCAGAGACGGGTCAGCCCCAGATTATCAGTGGAACGGCATCCGTTTCTGAAGCGGGCAAAACCGTTACCGTTACTATGAACGGCGCGAATTACACCGCAACGGTAGGTGCAGACGGAAATTGGAGCCTGACTATTCCGGCAGGGGTGCTGAGTGGTCTGGGAAATGGCGGTTATTCGCTGACGGCGACGCTGACGGATTCCGCAGGAAATTCAACGCAAATCACTCATGATTTTACTGTCGATACCACAGTCGAAACATTGCCAACACTGACTCTTGATGCGTTTACCGGTGATAACGTGCTGGATGCCGCAGAGCGTCAAGTGCAGCAACCGTTGAGCGGCAGCACGACAAACGTCGAGACCGGGCAGTTCGTGTTGATCACCCTTAACGGCAAAACGTATTCGGCGGAAGTGCAAGCCAGCGGCAACTGGAGCATCAACGTGCCCGCCGCCGATCTGGCGCTGCTGGTCAACGGCGACACCACCATCAGCGCAACGGTCACCGACGCTTCCGGCAATCCGGCGACAGCCAGCGAAACCCTGACGGTCAATACCGATCTGGGCGGGCTGTCACTCGATCCCATCTCCGGTGATAACCGACTGAATGCGCTGGAAGCGGGCAGCGAGCTGTCGGTCTCCGGCACCTCGGCGAATGTCGCCGAAGGCGCGACGGTCACGGTGACGCTGAACGGTAAAACCTACACCGCGATTGTCGGTGACGATGGTCGCTGGACGGCGACCATTCCGGCTGCCGATCTGGCGCTGTTGCCGGACGGTCAACTGACCGTTACCGCGACAGCAACGGACGAAGGCGGCACGACGGTCAACGGCTCGGCACAGCTTGGCGTATTTATCACCGACCTGCCGGAAGCGACACTCAATCCGCCGTTTGGCGACGGCATCCTGAACGGGGACGAAACGCAGACGTCGCAAACCCTCAGCGGCAGCACCGGTGTAACTGGCGACGGCCAGACAGTCACCGTCAATATCGGCGGTCAGGACTACAGCGGCACAGTGGACGGCGACGGCAACTGGACGATCAGCGTACCGGCCGATGTGTTGCAGGCGCTGCCGCAGGGCGATAACCCGCTCTCGGTGGTGGTGACGGACGCGGCAGGCAACAGAGACACGCTGCCTGCCGTGGTCAATGTCGACACCGTTGCCCCGACGCTGATCGTCAATCCGGTGACCGGCGATGGGGTGATCAACGCGGCGGAAGCGGCAGGCGCGATCGCCATCACCGGCTCGGCCTCGCTCTCCGAAGCCGGTCGCACTGTTACCGTCACCCTGAACGGCCAAAGCTACACCGGCGTGGTGCAGGATAACGGCACCTGGAGCGTCAGCGTTCCGGCCGGTGCATTGGCGGGTGCGGAGAATGGCAGCTATCCGCTGACTGCAACGCTTTTAGACTCGGCGGGTAACAGTACCGAGGTGACACAAAACGTCACTCTCGATGCCGATCCGGCGTCCCTGCCAACCCTGACGCTGAACGCCTTCGCGGGCGACAATCTGCTTAACGGTGCGGAGCAGCAGACCGCGCAACCGCTGAGCGGCAGCACGACAAACGTCGAAGCCGGACAGTTCGTGCTGATCACGCTTAACGGCAAAACGTATTCAGCCGAAGTGCAGGCCAGCGGCAACTGGACGATCAACGTGCCCGCTGCCGATTTGGCGCTGCTGGTCAACGGCGACACCACCATCAGCGCAACGGTCACCGACGCTTCCGGCAATCCGGCGACAGCCAGCGAAACCCTGACGGTCAATACCGATCTGGGCGGGCTGTCACTCGATCCCATCTCCGGTGATAACCGACTGAATGCGCTGGAAGCGGGCAGCGAGCTGTCGGTCTCCGGCACCTCGGCGAATGTCGCCGAAGGCGCGACGGTCACGGTGACGCTGAACGGTAAAACCTACACCGCGATTGTCGGTGACGATGGTCGCTGGACGGCGACCATTCCGGCTGCCGATCTGGCGCTGTTGCCGGACGGTCAACTGACCGTTACCGCGACAGCAACGGACGAAGGCGGCACGACGGTCAACGGCTCGGCACAGCTTGGCGTATTTATCACCGACCTGCCGGAAGCGACACTCAATCCGCCGTTTGGCGACGGCATCCTGAACGGGGACGAAACGCAGACGTCGCAAACCCTCAGCGGCAGCACCGGTGTAACTGGCGACGGCCAGACAGTCACCGTCAATATCGGCGGTCAGGACTACAGCGGCACAGTGGACGGCGACGGCAACTGGACGATCAGCGTACCGGCCGATGTGTTGCAGGCGCTGCCGCAGGGCGATAACCCGCTCTCGGTGGTGGTGACGGACGCGGCAGGCAACAGAGACACGCTGCCTGCCGTGGTCAATGTCGACACCGTTGCCCCGACGCTGATCGTCAATCCGGTGACCGGCGATGGGGTGATCAACGCGGCGGAAGCGGCAGGCGCGATCGCCATCACCGGCTCGGCCTCGCTCTCCGAAGCCGGTCGCACTGTTACCGTCACCCTGAACGGCCAAAGCTACACCGGCGTGGTGCAGGATAACGGCACCTGGAGCGTCAGCGTTCCGGCCGGTGCATTGGCGGGTGCGGAGAATGGCAGTTATCCATTGACCGCGACGTTGTCGGATGCGGCAGGCAACAGCACCGAGGTGACACAAAACGTCACTCTCGATGCCGATCCAGCCTCTCTGCCAACGCTGACGCTGAACGCCTTCGCGGGCGACAATCTGCTTAACGGCGCGGAGCAACAGACCGCGCAACCACTGAGCGGTAGCACGACCAATGTCGAAGCCGGACAGTTCGTGTTGATCACGCTTAACGGCAAAACGTATTCAGCCGAAGTGCAGGCCAGCGGCAACTGGAGCATCAACGTGCCTGCCGCCGATCTGGCGCTGCTGGTCAATGGCGATACCACCATCAGCGCAACGGTCACTGATACTGCGGGTAATCCGGCCACTGCCAGCGAAACCCTGACGGTGAATACCGAGCTGGGCGGGCTGTCTCTCGATCCGATCTCCGGCGACAATCGGCTGAATGCGCTGGAAGCAGGCAGCGAGCTGTCGGTCTCCGGGACGTCAGCGAATGTCGCCGAAGGTGCGACGGTCACGGTGACGCTGAACGGTAAAACCTACACCGCGACTGTCGGTGATGACGGTCGCTGGACGGCGACCATTCCAGCCGCGGATCTGGCGCTGTTGCCAGATGGGCAACTGCCTGTTACCGCGACAGCAACGGATGAAGGCGGCACGGAGGTTAACGGCTCGGCACAGCTTGGTGTATTTATCAGCGAGTTGCCGGAGGCGACACTCAACCCACCGTTTGGCGACGGCATTTTGAACGGTGACGAAACCCAGACGTCGCAAACCCTCAGCGGCAGCACTGGCGTAAGTGGCGACGGCCAGACAGTGACCGTGAATATCGGCGGTCAGGACTACAGCGGCACGGTGGACAGCAATGGCAACTGGACGGTGAGCATTCCGGCGGATGTGCTGCAGGCACTGCCGCAGGGCGATAACCCGGTTGAAGTGACGGTCACCGATGCCGCAGGAAATAGCAATACCCTCGACAGTTCGGTCAATGTCGACACCATCGCCCCGACGCTGATCGTCAATCCGGTCACCGGCGACGGGGTGATCAACGCGGCGGAAGCGGCGGCGGCGATCGCCATCACCGGAACGGCGTCCCTCTCCGAAGCCGGTCGCACGGTGACTGTCACCCTGAACGGCCAAAGCTACACCGGCGTGGTGCAGGATAACGGCACCTGGAGCGTCAGCGTGCCAGCCGGTGCATTGTCGGGTGTGGAGAATGGCAGCTATCCATTGACTGCGACTTTGAGTGACACGGCGGGCAATGAGACTTCTGTCAGCCAGAATGTGGTGCTGGATGTCGATCCGGCCTTCCTGCCAACCCTGACGCTCAACGCCTTTGCGGGCGACAATCTGCTTAATGGTGCAGAGCAACAGACCGCGCAACCGCTGAGCGGCAGCACCACCAACGTCGAAGCCGGGCAGTTTGTGTTGATCACGCTGAACGGCAAAACCTACAGCGCCGAAGTACAGGCCAGCGGCAACTGGAGCATCTCTGTTCCGGCTGCCGATCTGGCGCTGCTGGTCAACGGCGACACCACCATCAGCGCAACGGTCACCGACGCTTCCGGCAATCCGGCGGCAGCCAGCGAAACCCTGACGGTCAATACCGATTTGGGCGGGCTGTCGCTCGATCCGATCTCCGGCGACAACCGACTGAATGCGCTGGAAGCGGGCAGCGAGCTGTCGGTCTCCGGCACCTCGGCGAATGTCGCCGAAGGCGCGGTGGTCACGGTGACGCTGAACGGTAAAACCTACACCGCGACTGTCGGTGACGATGGTCGCTGGACGGTGACCATTCCAACTGCCGATCTGGCGCTGTTGCCAGATGGTCAACTGACCGTCACGGCCACTGCCACCGATGAAGGCGGCACGGTGGTCAACGGCTCGGCGCAGCTCGGGGTATTTATCAGCGAGCTGCCGGAGGCGACACTCAACCCACCGTTCGGCGACGGCATTTTGAACGGTGAAGAAACGCAGACGTCGCAAACCCTCAGCGGCAGCACCGGCGTAAGTGGCGACAGTCAGACCGTCACGGTGACTATCGGCGGTCAGGACTACAGCGGCACGGTGGACAGCAACGGCAACTGGACGGTGAGCATTCCGGCGGACGTGTTGCAGTCGCTGCCGCAGGGCGATAACCCGCTCTCGGTGGTGGTGACGGACGCGGCAGGGAATAGCAACACCCTCGACAGCTCGGTCAATGTCGACACGATCGCCCCGACGCTGATCGTCAATCCGGTCACCGGCGACGGGGTGATCAACGCGGCGGAAGCGGCGGCGGCGATCGCCATCACCGGAACGGCGTCCCTCTCGGAAGCCGGTCGCACGGTGACCGTCACCCTGAACGGCCAAAGTTACACCGGCGTGGTGCAGGATAACGGCACCTGGAGCGTCAGCGTGCCAGTCGGTGCATTGTCGGGTGTGGAGAATGGCAGCTATCCATTGACCGCAACGCTTTCAGACTCGGCGGGTAATAGCACCGAAGTGACGCAAACCGTGACTCTCGACGCAGATCCGGCGTCCCTTCCAACCCTGACCCTCAACGCTTTCGCGGGTGACAATCTGCTTAACGGTGCGGAGCAGCAGAACGCGCAACCGCTGAGCGGCAGCACGACCAACGTCGAAGCCGGACAGTTCGTGTTGATCACGCTTAACGGCAAAACGTATTCAGCCGAAGTGCAGGCCAGCGGCAACTGGAGCATCAACGTGCCCGCCGCCGATCTGGCGCTGCTGGTCAACGGCGACACCACCATCAGCGCAACGGTCACTGATACTGCGGGCAATCCGGCCACTGCCAGCGAAGTCCTGACGGTGAATACCGATCTGGGCGGGCTGTCGCTCGATCCGATCTCCGGCGACAATCGACTCAATGCGCTGGAAGCAGGCAGCGATCTGCCGGTCTCCGGCACCTCGGTGAATGTCGCCGAAGGTGCGATGGTGACGGTGACGCTGAACGGCAAAACCTATACCGCGACTGTCGGTGATGACGGTCGCTGGACGGCGACCATTCCGGCGGCGGATCTGGCGCTGCTGCCGGACGGGCAGTTAACCGTGACGGCTACCGCCACCGACGAAGGCGGCACCGTGGTCAATGGCTCGGCACAGCTCGGCGTATTTATCACCGACCTGCCGGAGGCGACACTCAATCCACCGTTTGGCGACGGCATCCTGAATAGTGAAGAAACGCAGACGGCGCAAACCCTCAGCGGCAACACCGGTGTAACTGGCGACGGCCAGACTGTCACGGTGACTATCGGCGGTCAGGACTACAGCGGTACGGTGGACAGCAACGGCAACTGGACGGTGACAGTACCGGCAGATGTATTGCAGGCACTGCCGCAGGGCGATAACCCGCTCTCGGTGGTGGTGACGGACGCGGCAGGGAATAGCAACACCCTCGACAGCTCGGTCAATGTCGACACCGTTGCCCCGACGCTGCTCATCAATCCGGTGACCGGCGACGGGGTGATCAACGCGGCCGAAGCGGCGGCGGCCATTGCCATCACTGGCTCGGCCTCGATCTCCGAAGCCGGTCGCACGGTGACCGTCACCCTGAACGGCCAAAGCTACACCGGCGTGGTGCAGGATAACGGCACCTGGAGCGTAACCGTTCCGGCGGGAGCACTGGCAGGTGCGGAGAACGGCAGCTATCCATTGACCGCGACTTTGAGTGACACGGCGGGCAATGAGACTTCTGTCAGCCAGAATGTGTTGTTGGATGTCGATCCTGCCTCTCTGCCAACCCTGACCCTCAACGCGTTCGCGGGTGACAATCTGCTTAACGGCGCAGAGCAACAGACCGCCCAGCCGCTGAGCGGCAGCACGACCAACGTTGAAGCCGGACAGTTCGTGCTGATCACGCTTAACGGCAAAACGTATTCAGCCGAAGTGCAGGCCAGCGGCAACTGGACGATCAACGTGCCCGCCGCCGATTTGGCGCTGCTGGTCAACGGCGACACCACCATCAGCGCAACGGTCACTGATACTGCGGGCAATCCGGCCACTGCCAGCGAAACCCTGACGGTGGATACCGAGCTGGGCGGCCTGTCGCTTGATCCGATCTCCGGAGACAATCGGCTGAACGCGCTGGAAGCGGGCAGCGATCTGTCGGTGTCGGGTACGTCAGTGAATGTCGCCGAAGGCGCGATGGTCACGGTGACGCTGAACGGCAAAACCTACACCGCGACTGTCGGTGACGATGGTCGCTGGACGGCCACCATTCCAGCCGCGGATCTGGCGCTGCTACCGGACGGTCAACTGACCGTGACGGCCACCGCCACCGATGAAGGCGGCACCGTGGTCAATGGCTCGGCACAGCTTGGGGTATTTATCAGCGAACTGCCGGAGGCGACACTCAACCCACCGTTTGGCGACGGCATTTTGAACGGTGAAGAAACGCAGACGCCGCAAACCCTCAGCGGCAGCACCGGCGTAAGCGGTGACGGCCAGACGGTGACGGTAAATATCGGTGGTCAGGACTACAGCGGCACGGTGGACAGCAACGGCAACTGGACGGTGACAGTACCGGCAGATGTATTGCAGGCACTGCCGCAGGGCGATAACGCGCTCTCGGTGGTGGTGACAGACGCCGCAGGAAATACCAATACCCTCGACAGCTCGGTCAATGTCGACACCATCGCCCCGACGCTGCTCATCAATCCGGTGACTGGTGACGGGGTGATCAACGCGGCGGAAGCGGCGGCGGCGATCGCCATCACCGGCTCAGCGTCGATTACGGAAGCCGGTCGCACGGTCACCGTTACATTGAACGGCCAGAGTTACACCGGCGTGGTGCAGGATAACGGCACCTGGGGCGTCAGCGTTCCGGCCGGTGCGCTGGCGGGTGTGGCGAACGGCAGCTATCCGCTGACCGCAACGCTATCAGACGCAGCGGGTAATAGCACCGAGGTGACACAAAACGTCACTCTCGATGCCGATCCTGCCTCTCTGCCAACCCTGACCCTCAACGCTTTCGCGGGCGACAATCTGCTTAACGGTGCGGAGCAGCAGACCGCGCAACCGCTGAGCGGCAGCACCACCAATGTCGAAGCCGGGCAGTTCGTGTTGATCACGCTGAACGGCAAAACGTATTCAGCCGAAGTACAGGCCAGCGGCAACTGGAGCATCAACGTGCCGGCTGCCGATCTGGCGTTGCTGGCTAATGGCGACACCACCATCAGCGCAACGGTCACTGATACTGCGGGCAATCCGGCTACGGCCAGCGAAACTTTGACAGTGAATACCGATCTGGGTGGCCTGTCGCTCGATCCGATCTCCGGCGACAACCGGCTGAATGCGCTGGAGGCGGGCAGCGATCTGTCGGTCTCCGGCACCTCGGCGAATGTCGCCGAAGGTGCGATGGTCACGGTGACGCTGAACGGCAAAACCTACACCGCAACTGTCGGTGACGATGGTCGCTGGACGGCGACCATTCCGGCGGCGGATCTGGCGCTGCTGCCGGACGGTCAACTGACTGTTACCGCGACAGCAACGGACGAAGGCGGCACCGTGGTCAACGGCTCGGCACAGCTTGGCGTATTTATCACCGACCTGCCGGAAGCGACACTCAATCCGCCGTTTGGCGACGGAATTTTGAACGGTGAAGAAACGCAGACGCCGCAAACCCTCAGCGGCAGCACCGGCGTAACTGGCGACGGTCAGACGGTCACGGTGACTATCGGCGGTCAGGACTACAGCGGCACGGTGGACAGCAACGGCAACTGGACGGTGAGCATTCCGGCAGATGTATTGCAGGCGCTGTCGCAGGGCGATAATCCGGTTGAAGTGACGGTCACCGATGCCGCAGGAAATAGCAACACTCTCGACAGTTCGGTCAATGTCGACACCATCGCCCCGACGCTGATCGTCAATCCGGTCACCGGCGACGGGGTGATCAACGCGGCGGAAGCGGCGGCGGCCATCGCCATTACCGGAACGGCCTCGCTCTCCGAAGTCGGTCGCACGGTCACCGTCACTCTGAACGGCCAAAGCTACACTGGCGTGGTGCAGGATAACGGCACCTGGAGCGTAGCCGTTCCGGCGGGAGCGCTGGCAGGTCTTGGCGATGGCGAACATACGTTGACGGCCACGCTGACGGATGTCGCCGGAAATCTCGCTTCGACCGATCTGACTTTTGATTCGGTAATCAACGGCGTCCCTGTACCTGTCATCAACATACCTTTTGGCGACAGCTATCTGAACATGAATGAATCACAGCAGGATGAACAGATTACGGGATCAACCGGTGTCACCGGGGTGGGCCAGGCTGTCGTGGTCACACTCAACGGGCAGGAATATGAGGCGACAGTGGATGCCAACGGTCAGTGGCAGGTCACTGTTCCAACTGAAGCGCTCCAGGTATTACCAGCCGGAGCTCAATCCATTAACGTCGTGGCGACCGATGCGGCAGGTAACGTAGGCAATAGCTCGATTCAGATCACGGTCGATCTGATCGCGCCGACGCTGTCGATTGGAGTGATTGCCGGTGATGATGTGATCAATGCGGCTGAGATTCTGCAACCGGTGATAATCAATGGCACCGCTTCTGTCACTGAAGCTGGTCAGAATGTTGAGATCACGTTCAACGGCGGTACCTATCAGGCACTGGTTCAGCCAAATGGCGACTGGAGCTTCACCTTACCGGGCAACGTGCTGCAATCACTGGCGGATGGCGGCTATCAGCTTTCAGCCACGCTGATTGATCAGGCGGGCAACGCCACAACGCAAATCCATGACTTTATCATTGACGCCAATGCGGCAAACTTGCCGACGCTGTCGATTGGTGTCGTCTCGGGCGATGATTACATCAATGCGCAGGAATCGTCGCAACCGCTCACCATCAGCGGTACCTCAACCGGGCTGGAAGTTGGCAGAACCGTCACCGTGACACTTAACGGGCTGGATTATACGGCCACGTTGGTGACTGGCGGTGGTTGGAGCCTGAGCGTGCCTGCCGATGCGGTTTCGGCATTGCCGGACGGTGCACAGACGATCGCGGCCAATGCCAGCGACGCCAGCGGCAATCCGGCGTCTGCCAATCATCAAGTGATGGTCATTGCCGCGCCTGCCGATCAACCACAATTAACCATCGGTGTCGTGGCAGGTGACGACATCATCAATGCGCAGGAGAGCGAGAGTGCAGTCACGATCAGCGGCAGCACGCAGCGCGTGGCTGAAGGTCAAACCGTTACTGTGACCCTGAACAATAAAACCTACACCGGCGAAGTCCAGGCAAATGGCAGTTGGAGCGTAACGGTACCTTCTGGTGATGTCGGCCAATTGCCACAGGGGCAAAACACCATTACCGCGACGGTGGATGATGTTGCGCAGAACCCGGCCAATGCGACCCATAATGTGCAGGTGGATACCGTGGCACCGCTGCTGGAAGTTGATGTGCTGGCAGGCGACGGCATTCTTAACTTGGCGGAAGCCCTGTTGGGTCTGGTTGTCGGTGGGACGTGCGAAGCGGGTTTGACGGTCACCGTCACGCTGAATGACAAAGCGTACACCGCTACTGCCAATAACAGTGGCGAGTGGAGTCTGACTATCCCGAGCGGCGATCTGTTGTTGCTGAGTGATGATCCTGTGCAGGTTGGGGTGAGTGTGACCGATACGGCAGGCAACACCACTGAACAGGTGCTCGATCTCGCTGTGGCAATCAACGTGCTGCCCGTGTTGCAGTTTGGCACGCTGTTTGCGGATGGCCTGCTGAACGAGGCCGAGGCGCTGGCCGCTGGCGTCATTAGCGGCACCAGTAATCTCGCGTTGGGTACAGCGGTCGAGGTCCATATTGGTGACTTGACGTTTACGGGTACCGTCGCGGCCGGTGGGGTGTGGAGCGTCAATATTCCAGCGGGCGAGTTGAGTGTTTTGCCGGATGGCGCACTGCAAGTCAGCGTCAATGCCGTCGATGCGGCCGGAAATCTGGGATCGGCCAGCGCCAATCTGGATGTACTGATCAATAACTTGCCGACCGTCACTATTAATCAGCCGTTTGGTGATGGACTGCTCAATGCGCTGGAAGCCGGGGTTAATCAGATACTTACCGGCACCACCGGTATCACGGGTGCAGGTCAGACGATGACCTTGACTATTGGCGATCTGACCATTGCCCCAACGGTGGGTCTGGATGGAAACTGGCAGGCCACGCTGACGCCACTGCAATTGTTGGCGCTGGGTGATGGCAGTCATACGATTAGCGTGACGGTAACCGATCGTGCAGGCAATGAAGATACCAACACGCTGGCCTTCAGCGCCATTGTTGATAACTTGCCCGCGCCGCAGATCAATCTGGCCTTCACTGACGGCATTATCAACGCCGCCGAAGCGCTGGCAGGCGGTGTTCTGAGCGGGATTACCGGCGCTACCGGTGCAGGGCAACGCGTTTCCGTGAATATCAATGGTACGGGTTATCAGGCCACGGTCGAGGTGAACGGCGACTGGTCGCTGGAATTACCAGCTTCTGTGCTGACGACGTTAGCGGATGGCGTCTGGCCGGTCACGGTAACCGTCACGGACAGCGTGGGGAATACGGCTGGCACGACCGGTAGCCTGGAGGTGCTAATCAATAACCTGCCGGATCCGGCCATCAACCTGCCATTTGGCGACGGTGTTCTGAATTTCCTGGAAGCGTTGGCCGGGCAGACCCTGAGTGGTGTCACAGGCATCACTGGCGCTGGACAGCAAGTGACGGTGTCGATCGATGGGCAAACGCCAATCGCGGCAACCGTGCTGGATAACGGCAGTTGGACTCTGGCCTTGACCGACATTCAACTGCGCGCCCTGATCGGTACCGACCATCAGTTCACCGTGACGGTTACCGATCGGGCGGGCAATGAGGAGAGCGTCGATCTGCCGTTTACCTCCTTGCAGCAACTGCCAATCCCACAAATTACCCTGCCATTTGTTGATGGCCTGCTGAACATTGCCGAGGTCAATGCGCCAACAGTGATAAGCGGCGTCACAGGGATCATTGGCAACAATCAGGATGTGAAGCTGTCGATCGACGTAGGGGGAATTCAATATACCGCCATAGTTGCGCCTGACGGCAGTTGGAGCCTGGCGCTGCCTGCCGGGGCGCTGGCCTATCTGACCGACGGTCAGCACAGCATTAATGTGACAGCCACCGATATCGCGGGGAATACGGGAACGGCGTCGCTTAATTTCGACAGTCTGTTGACGCTGCCGACACCGACGATCGCGTTGCCATTTACCGATGGCTTCCTGAACGCAGTCGAGGCCGCTGCAGGAACGACATTGCAGGGAACGACGGGGCTGATTGGTGCTGGTCAGGTGGTGACTATTACGCTCGGAAGCAACAGTTACGAGGCCACCGTCGATACGCAGGGCAACTGGAGTCTGCCGGTAACGGGCGGGATTCTTTCCGCGCTGACTGATGGCAGCCAGAGCATCGGCGTAGACGTCACGGATCGAGCAGGCAACAGTGCGGGCACCAGCGTTCAGGTTGATGTGGCAGTCCATAATCTGCCAACTGTCACCCTGAATGATTTTGCCGGTGACAATATCCTGAACTTTGCCGAAGCCAATCTGACGCAGTTGATCAGCGGGACGACAACGAACGTGCAGGTCGGACAGAACGTCAATATTACGCTGGGAACACTGACGTTGACTGCGCAAGTGCAGGGCAATGGCACCTGGAGCGTGGCGGTGACACCGCTGCAATTGGCGCAATTGACCGGGAGCCCGACGCTGTCTGTCTCCGTGACGGATCGCGCTGGCAACACCGACACCGACAGTCAGGGCATCACATTGAATGTCACACCGCCAGCGACGTCCCTCACCATCGATCCGATCAGCGGCGATAACATTATCAACGCCTCTGATACCGGGCTAACGGTGGCCGTCAGCGGTACGGTGACGGGCGCAACGCCGGGTCTGCAAACCATCGTCTTGCTGGTGAATGGGCTACCAACCGGTATCAGCCTGCCTATCATCGGCAACACCTGGACGACCACCTTGCCAGCAGCACTGTTTGCTGACGGCACGGTGTCGGTCACGGCGCAACTGGCAGGCGTAGGGACGCCTGCCAACGCCAACGTCAGTGTGCTGGTCGATCGCGAACTGCCCACGCTGACGCTGAATAACTTTGCCGTCGACAATACGGTGAACAATCTGGAGTCCAAAGTTACCCAATTGGTCAGCGGGGTGGCCTCCACGGAGGATATTGGCCGTACCGTTACGGTGACCCTGGAGGGTAAAAACTATTTTGCCACCGTTCAGGCAGGGGGGATCTGGAGCGTCGGAATTCCGGCGACCGATCTGCAAGCGCTGACACAGGGCGCACATCAGATCGTCGCCAGCCTCAGTGATGCCGCGGGCAACAGCGTGCAGCAAACCCTGCCGATCGTGATTGATACCGTGGCACCGTTGCTGTCGATTGACGTGCTGGCGGGCAACAACGTCCTGAATCTGGCTGAGGCGATACTCGGACAGGTGTTGACCGGCAGTGCACCGGGCGCGGAAGGGCAAACCATTACGGTCAATCTTGGCGTGAAAGTGTTGACGGCGGTGGTTCAGCCAAACGGCACCTGGAGCGTCAATCTGCTGCCTGATGATTTGCAGGCGCTGGCCGACGGGCCGCTGGTCGTCGGCGTTACCGTTGCCGATACCGCAGGCAATGAAACCAGTGCCAACCTGACGCTGAACATCGCGTTGAATACGGCCTTGGGTCTGGTGGTCAATCCGCTGTTTGGTGATGGATTCCTGAACGCCGCAGAGTCACTGGTCAGTCAGACCATCACCGGTATCGCGCAAAACGCCGGTGTCGGTGCGCAGGTGAAAGTGAATGTGGCGGGCACGGAATTGACCGCAGATGTGGGTACTGGCGGCGTGTGGAGTCTGGTTGTGCCACCGAATTTGCTGGCGCTGCTCAACAACGGTTTGTTGCAGTTGGATGTGTCGTTAACTGACGGCAACGGCAATCAGGTCAGCCAGTTGGTGGATCTGAACGTGCTGACGCATAACCTGCCAATTATCGGTGCCCTGAATCCGATCTTTGGTGGCGATGGACTGCTGAATGCGACCGAAGCCTTGCTGACCCAAACCGTCGGCGGGGTGATTCAGAATGTCGCGCCGGGTGCCCAGGTTACCGTCACGCTCGGCACCAAAACCTACACCACCACGGTGCAGGCCGGTGGGGTGTGGAATCTCGACATTCCGCCACTGGATCTCGGGGCGCTGCTGGATGGCAATCTCAATCTGGGCGTATCGGTCAAAGATGCCGCCGGTAATATCGTCAGCACCAACGTCGGCGTGGGGGTCTACGTGCATGACCTGCCACAGATCTCGCTGAATCCGATCTTTGGTGACGGCATCCTGAACGCGACCGATCTGCTGTTGAATCAAACCATTACCGGCACGGTGAGGAATGCTCTCGCGGGCACCATAGTCAGTATCGGCATTGGCGACAGTACGATCACTGCCATTGTGGATCCCAGCGGGCACTTCACTGCGCAAGTTGCACCGGACATTCTCGGTACGCTGGTCAGCGGTAATCTGACCGTCAGCGCCACGGTGACTGACCCGGCAGGTAACACCAATTTCGCGTTTGGTGGGGTGTTGGTGGATGTCAGCCTGCCGACCATCCAGCTTAATCCGCTGTTTGGCGATGGTTTGCTCAATGCGGCGGATGCGCTCACCACCCAGGTTATCGGCGGTGTGATTGGCAACGTTGCAGCGGGAACGCAAGTCAGCGTGACGCTGGGTGGAAAAACATTCCTGGCAACAACGGCAGCCAATGGCGCATTCAGCGTCACCTTGCAGCCTGCCGATCTGGCGGCGCTGCTGGATGGGCCACTGAATGTCGGCGTTGCGGTAACCAGCAACACCAGCAACACCGGCAACGTGGCCAGCGCCAGCGTCAGTGCCAATGTGATCATTCACAATTTGCCGACGCTGGTGCTTGATCCGCTGTTTGGCGGTGATGGATACCTCAACGCGGCTGAGGCCCTGCTGACCCAAACCATCAGCGGCACGGTGACCAATGCGGTTGCTGGCACGGTGGTGAACATCAGCGTGGGTAACAGCAATCTGACGGCAACCGTGGGTGCCAACGGGAAATTCACTGCGGCGGTTTCAGCCGATCTGCTGGGCACGTTGCTGGATGGCAACCTGACCGTCAGCGCGTCGATCACCGATCCGGTGGGTAATAAAGCCGGTGCCAGCGCGGGCGTGGTGGTCGACATCCATTCTCTGCCTTCTCTGGTACTGAATCCGATCTTTGGCGACGGCATTCTGAGCGTGGTGGATCTGCTGACGGCACAAACCATCAGCGGGGTGGCGAATAACGTTCCTACCGGTACCCAGATCGCCGTGACGCTGGGCAGCCACAGCTACACGGCAACCGTGGGCGGCGGCGGGGTGTGGAGCCTGTCCGTACCGACGCTGGATCTGAAATCGTTACTGGACGGTAATTTCACCGTCTCGGCGGCGGTGACCGATCCGGCGGGCAACTCGACAACGCAACAAGGCTCGTTCAACGTCATCGCCAACGCCTTGCCGACGCTGACGCTGAATCCGATCTTCGGTGATGGTCTGTTGAATGCAGCCGATGCGTTGCTCAATCAAACCATCAGCGGTACCTCAACCAATGCGCAAGGTTCGACGGTCAGGGTCACTTTGGGTTCGCAGGTTCTGAATGCCACGGTGCAATCTGATGGTACCTGGAGTTTGTCGGTTCCACCGCTGACGCTCGCGGCGCTGACTGATGGCAATCTGACGGTCGGCGCATCGCTGACCAATGCCGCAGGCCATACGGCGGGAGCCAGTCTGGGTGTGGATGTCGGGATCCATAACCTGCCGTCACTCTCTCTGGGTAACTTCTTCGCAACGGACGGCTGGCTGAATCTCAGCGAGGCGGGTTCAGCCCAGACGGTGAGCGGTACGGCACTTAATGCGGCGGGCGGAACCATTCAGGTCACGCTGGGCACGCACACCTACACCACGCAGGTGAACGGCAGTGGCGGATGGAACGTGTCGATTCCGTCGTTGGATCTGACTGGCGTGCTCGATGGCGTATCGAAAATTGGCGTGAAAGTCACCGATCTGGTCGGTAACTCCAGCTCGCAGCAAGTGGATTTCAGCGTCAAAACCCACGCCCTGCCGCTGTTGGGAATCAATCCGGTGACCAGTCTCGGCAACCTGTTGCTGCTGCCGGTCAATGGTCTGGTCGTTTCTGGCAGCAGTCTGAATGTTCAGCAGGGCGCGAAAGTCAGCGTCACCTTGCTGGGCAATACCTTGCTGGGAACCGTGCAGGCCAACGGCGACTGGAGCGTGAAATTTGTAGGTAACTTCCTCAGTAACCTGAATTTGCTCAATCTGTTGTCGACGCTGATAGCCGCTTCGGTTACCGATCTGGCAGGGAATGGCGTCTCGGTCAGCGTGGGTCTGGGGGCCGGTTCGCCGCTGCCGGCACAAACGCTGGCAACCAGCGAAATGCTGTCCACCGAGAGTCTGATGACGGCTGACACCGCTTCCGTAGTTCAGCACGCGCAGGTCGCCCACACTATTGCCGAGGTTAGAAGTGATGTCAGCGAAAGTTCGGTGGTGACGTCGGCGTTTACCGAGAGCGATCTCAGCAGCCAGCAGACTACCCCTGCTGAAAGCACGCTGACGGCACCGCTGGTTCAGCCGGAAATCACTGCGCCAGACGCGACGGCCAGCGGAACCGAAATCACCGACACCGTCTACAGCATTGGCGGCATTACGGTGCAACTGGATGCGGGCGTAGTGGACGGTGTGGCGATCGGCGGCAGCGGCAATGATGTCATCGAAGCCTTCACCACCGACTTCCTGCATATCGATGGCGGCGCTGGGCTCGACACACTGATGCTGGCGGGGACGCACCAGACGCTGGATCTCACCTCCCTTGGCCTGAAAGTGGAGAACATCGAAATCTTCGATCTGGGTAAAACCGGGACCAATAGTCTGGTGCTGAATTTACATGAGGCGCTGACGATAACGGACAAACCGGAAGACGATCTGATCATCAAAGGCGCTGATGGAAATCAGGTGACATTAACGGGCAACAACGAGAGTACGTGGAGCACGACGGGCCAGCGTGAAATCGATGGTTTGACCTTCGATGTTTATCACAACTCGTCGCTGGACAGCGCCAATACGCTGGGCGATGTGCTGGTTCAGCACGGAATCCAGGTACATCTGGTGTAGCAGATAGCCCCCGGTCGCCTCAGGCTGCCGGGGGTTTTTCTTTCTTTACCATACCCCGGCCATGCAACTGCATAAGGACGGTGGGAAAGGCGAATACGCGGTATGGCATGCCGTGAATGAGGGCAGGGAAGCGTCCAATAAAAGTCTCGGAAAACGTGTGGTGTCGGTAATGGCGAAGCAAACAGGTAGGCAGCGTGCCGGGATAGTGCCCGGCAGCTTGGGGGGAGTCATTCTGCTCGCGTTGGGGACGATGGTGCAAGCCGCAGATAAACAACCGGAATTCAACTGGCAGGCCGCACCGACGCAAGAGATGCGCAACAGCCTGAGCCTGCGGGAAGCGATTTTGCGCGCCTTTGCGCGTAATCCGCAAATAGCCCAGGCTGCGGCGCAAATCCGCGTCGGCGGCGGGGATCTTGATGTGGCAAAAAGTGCCTGGTATCCACAAATTTCACTGCAAGGAACGGCTGGGAAATCCCGCCAGACTGACTCGGCAGGTAGCCTGGATAGCAACGCGTCTGGCGGCATCCAACTGAGCCAGTTGTTGTATGACTTTGGTAAAACCGGCGGCAGTATTGATGAACAGGAGCAGTTATCAGAATCGTATCGTTATGCCTTGTTCAGCACCATGACCGATGTCGCACTGAGTACGCTGAGCGCCTATTTGCAGGTGAAACGTTATCAGGCGCTCACCCTGGCGGCGCGGGACAATATTGACTCACTCGAACGGGTGCGCGGAACCGCTGAACTGCGCGCCAACGCCGGGTTGAGTTCGCAGTCGGACGTACTACAGGCGCAGACCCGCATTGCCGGTATGCGCGCCACACTGGAACAGTACCGGGCGCAGCAGCGATCGGCGCAGGCGCAATTGACCGTGCTGACCGGCGTGGTGTCCGACAATCTGCCAGATCTGCCCGAAAGCTTGTTGAAACAGACTATCACGCTGAACAAAATCCCCTATGAAAACAGTGCATTGGTGCGCAGCGCACAGGCCAGACAGAAAGCAGCCATTGAACGCGTGCGCCAAAGCGAAGCGCAGCATTGGCCAACCATCAAAGTCCAGGCTGGCCGCACCCGCTACGAAAACGACAACGGGCCTTCTTACTGGGATGACCAGTTACAACTGGCGGTCGATGCGCCGGTTTATCAAGGCGGTGCCGTCAGCGCCAAAGTACGATCCGCCCAAGGGGAGCGCGCCGCCGCTCAGGCCGAAGTGGAAAAAGCCAAGCTGGATATCAATCAGAAAGCCTCCACCTCCTACGCCGACATGATCGGTGCCCAACAGCGGCAGCGGGCAGGTGACGATCAATTGCTCAGCGCCACCCACACCCGCAGCGTCTATCAGGACGAATACAAACTCAGCAAGCGCAGCCTGAATGATTTGCTGAGCGTCGAACAGGACGTTTTTCAGGCCGATACCATGCGCCTGAGCGCGCTGTACGACGGTTGGGACGCCACGGTGCAGTACGCCGCCGCGGTCGATAATTTGCTCGATATGTTAAGCATTGATCGGCAAGAGCAAGCCGGAGATTCCCTCCCTTCCCTTTAAAAAGATAGTGGGGACTACTGCGCTTCGCCATTCCGGGCTTACGCAGTGCTCAAAATCCTCACGTACTACGTGTACGCTCCGGTTTTTGCGCGCTGGGTGCACCCGGACTGGCTTTGCTCGCTACGTCCTAAGCATTGATGGTGGGGCGATTGGTAATAAAAAGTTTAAACAGACAGGGGTTATATGACGGAACAACAAAGGGTACCCATTACGACCGATGTCTGGATCAGCGCAATGGTCAGGGCGGCGGCGGCTTTCGGTAAGCCGGTCGATCCACTGTTTTTGCGTCAGCAGATGCGCTGGTTTGAGCAACTGGGCTGGGCGCGCCAACTGGAAAGAATGAGCGGGCTGGTGGGTCTGCAAGTCAGCATTGTGAAGCGGGATCGGGTGCGCTGGAGGACGCAAGTGCTGCCGGTGATCGTTACACTCGAACAGGGCAGCATCGCGGTGATCGAAGGGCTGGATGATGAGGGCCAGGCGATCTATTGGCTCAATGACGGTGGTGATCTGACGCGCAAAGCTGATTTGGCTGAACTGCTCGGGCAGAGCGACGGCAACGTGGTGCTGGTCGGGATTGCTGCCCGTGGGCGCGATAAGCGTATCGACGAATTTGTGCAGCCTTACCGCAAGCACTGGTTCTGGCATAACTTTCGCGGCGCGGGGCGCAAAATCGCCGAAATCTCGCTGGCATCGGTGGTCGGCAATGTGCTGGCGCTGGCCGGAATTCTGTTCTCGATGCAAATTTATGATCGGGTGATCCCGGCGCAATCCTTCCCTACGCTGTGGGTGCTGTTCTTTGGCGTGCTGCTGGCGGCGGCGGTGGAGTACGGTATCCGCCTGATGCGCACGCAAGTCTCCGATCTGATGGGAAAACGCATCGACCTCAACGTCTCGTCGATGTTCTTTGTGCGGGCGATGAACATCAAAAATGAGGCGCGGCCAAAGTCGACCGGATCGTTTATTTCGCAATTGCGCGAGATCGATCAGGTGCGTGAACTGCTGACCTCAACCACCGTTGGCGCAGCGGCGGATATGCCATTTGTCCTGCTGTTTCTGGTGATCATGGCGTTTATCGGCGGGCCTCTGGTGATCATTCCGCTGCTGGCGATCCCGCTGATTGTTATTCCTGGCCTGCTGATCCAGATCCCGATGGCCAGGCTGGCGAAAGAGGGCATGCGCGAAGGGGCGCTGCGCAATGCGGTGCTGGTCGAGGCGATTGAAGGCATTGAGGACATCAAGGCGTTGCAGGCCGAACCCTATTTCCAGCGCCAGTGGGAGCAAACGCATGAAGTGGGCGCGGCCATCGGCATGAAACAACGGCTGTGGGGCGCGCGGCTGACGGGCTGGGCGTCCACGGTTCAGCAGCTTACCTATGCCGGAATGCTGGTTTTCGGGACTTATCTGGTACTGAGTGGGGATATCACTACCGGTACGCTGGTCGCCAGCAGTCTGCTCTCTTCCCGTACCATTGCGCCGTTGATGCAGCTCACGATGGTGTTCTCACGCTGGCAGCACGCCAAGAGCGCAATGAAAGGATTGGACGAGTTGCTGAAAAAGCCCCTCGATCGCCCGGATGATGAGGATCTGGCGCACTGTCCGGCGCTATGCGGCCACTATCAATTACATAATTTGCAGTACAGCTATGATCCCGAACAGGGGCCGAATGTGATTGGCGTTGGCAAGCTGGAGATCAAGCCCGGTGAACGGGTGGCGATTCTCGGCAAAGTCGGGGCAGGAAAATCCACGCTATTGAAACTGCTCTCCGGTCAGGCTTCCGCCAGCAAAGGCAAAGTGATTATTGATGGCGTGGATATCAGCCACATTGAACCTGCGGATGTACGTCGGCAGCTCGGCTATCTGTCGCAGGATTCGCGGCTGTTTTTTGGCAGCCTGCGGCAGAATCTGATGCTGGGAAATCCCCATGCCAACGATCAGGAGATGCTTCAGGCGCTGCGGATCAGCGGCGCGCTGAGCATGGTTCAGCAGGATGCCGCCAGCCTCGATCGCATTATCAACGAAGGCGGGCGCGGACTGTCCGGCGGGCAGCGGCAGATGGTCTTGATCAGCCGTATGATTTTGCGCAATCCACAGATTGTGCTGATGGACGAGCCGACCGCGTCGATGGACGAACAATTGGAAGAGTACGTCATCCGCCAGATGCACGGTTGGCTGACCGGGCGCACGCTGGTTCTGGTGACCCATCGTCCGGCGTTGTTGAAACTCGTCGATCGGATTGTGGTGATGGACAACGGTCGCGTGCTGGCCGACGGGCCGCGCGACCAGATTTTGGCCAGCGCATTGCCGAAACCCGAAAACACTTCCCGTCAGGGCGCGGCATAAGGAGCAGCGGCATGTCCAATTCACTTTTGCAGGATGACTTTGACCGCCAGCATCGGCGCGTTTCCGGCATCATTTGGTTGTCTCTGGTTGGACTGATCGTTTTTTTCATCTGGGCCTATTTTGCCATTCTTGATGAAGTGACGGTGGGCACGGGCAAAGTGACGCCATCCAGTCGTGCCCAGCAGATCGAGACTTTCGACGGCGGGGTGATTAAAGAGTTACTGGTCCAGGAAGGTTCGATCGTCGACAAAGGGCAAATTCTGGCGCGTCTGGATCCCACCCGCTTCCAGTCTAATTACGGAGAAGCGGCGTCGCGCGTGCTGACGCTGAAGGCGTCATCGGAACGCCTGCGCGCGGAGCTGACGGGAGCCGATTTGCAATTCAGCGCAGATGTCATGAAAGCGCCTGACGTCGTGGCGCGCGAACGCCAGCTTTATCAGTCGCGGCGGCAGAATCGGGATGAAACGGTAAGCAATTTGCAACAATCGCTGAAACTGGTGAATCAGGAGCTCTCCATGACTGAACCGTTGGTGGCAAAAGGCGCGGCGGGGCAGGTCGAGGTGATTCGCCTGCGTCGTCAGGCCAGTGATATTCGCGGCAAAATTGATGAGGCCAAAAACCAGTATGCGGTGCGGGCGCGTGAAGAGCAGGTCAAGAATAATGGCGATCTGGATGCTGAAATGCAGGTGATGGCCGGTAAAGAGGATCAAGTGACCCGCTCTGAGCTGTTTTCACCGGTTCACGGCATCGTAAAAGATATTCAGGTGACTACGGTGGGCGGCGTCTTGCAGCCCGGTGGCAAACTGATGGAAATTGTTCCCATCGAAGATCAACTGTTAATTGAAACGCGCATTAATCCACGCGATATCGCTTATATTCGCCCCGGTTTGGCGGCCACGGTTAAGATCAGCGCCTACGACTCATCGATTTATGGCAATCTCAACGGTAAAGTGGAGACCGTTTCCCCGGATACCTTGCAGGACGAGGTAAAGCGCGATCAATTTTACTACCGCGTCTATGTCCGCACCGACCGTGCGACGCTGACCAATAAAAGTGGCCGTGAATTCCCGATTGTGCCGGGCATGGTGGCGAGCGTGGAGATCAAGACCGGTCAGAAAAGCGTATTGGATTATATGATTAAGCCGTTGAATAAGGTCAAAGAGTCTTTACGCGAAAGGTAAAGAAGTTAAATCCTTTTAAAATAGTTTTAAGTTAACGCCTATTTTCGAATAATATTTTTGTCGGATGTTTTATATTCTGCTGCATTAAGTAAAATTAATGCAGCAGAATATATTAGCCAGATTTGGTCACTAAAACGCCGGTCATAATAACGGCGCTGGCGGCAATGCGCAGTCGGCTGGGTCTCTCTTTTAACATCCACACGGATATCACCATGGCAAAAAGTACGCTGGTTTCGCGTAGTGCGGCGACGAGGGCGATGGGTGTCGTTTTCATGGCCCAAATCACTACGCCATAGGCCAAAAGTTGCATTGCTCCGCCCATAATACCTGGCCGCCAACTCTTACGGATTTCACGGAAAATAATCCGCCGGTGACGCAGCCACAGCAGAATGAACATCATCAGGCCATTGAGCATGAACAGCCAAAGAATATAACTGATGGGATCGGTCGTGGCGCGGCCTCCGGCACCGTCAGAGAGCGTGTAGCAGGCGGTGAAAGTGGCCGTGATCAACGCGCAGACTATGGCTTTGCCGGGCATTTTATTGCTGCTTCTGCGTCCGTCAAAGGCCATCATGAGCACGCCGCCAATCAAAATTATCGCCCCCAGCAAGGCCACCGGCTGCGGAATTTCCGCCAGAATCAGCCACGAAAGCAGCGCACTCAGCAGAGGCGCCACGCCGCGGGAAATAGGATAAATTTGGCTGAAATCAGCTAGTTCATAAGCCTTGCTTAAGAACAGACAATAACCGGTATGGAAGCCAACGGATAATAACAACCACGGAAGTGCGTTAATGGAAGGCAAATCGACAAAAAATATACCCGCCAGCGAAATAACCCCAGAAAAAATAACGATAACTGAGAGCGCAATAAAACGATCGCCGCCAATCTTCACCAATGCATTCCAACTGGCGTGAAGTATTGCTGCACCCAAAACGGCGAAAAATACCATCGAGTCCATGTGCTCTCCCTGTACTGAAGCCAGTTTTCCGTATTGGCTCAGATAATTAAGTACGGATGACAATACTATTTAAATTTGATGACAATCACAACATGCTAAAGTTTTATCTGATCCTTGAGTAACCGATGGTACGCCACGAGTGAGGCCGGGGTACTATGCAGGTCTTGAGCGAACAAGGCAGGCAGCAAAAGTCATGTCTGGCGTTTAACGCTATTGGCAATAGAATTATTCACCAAATAAATATTATTAAATAATTCATTATTTATATGGCATGAATAATATTCTGGTCATGAGCTTATTCAGAGTGTAATAATTAAATGGCAGGCGGAAATTTTAATGTTTTATTGGTCGTTTCTTTTAGCGACTCTCTTCGCCATAGCGTTTTCTAACATTCTGAGGGTATTTTTGATGAAATATTATCGTGGGGCTTTATGCGTGTTGGCCGGGCTGGCAATGATCTCCTCGGCATATGCCAACGACCACAAGGCGCTGGGAGTGATCGCCTTTCCGCGCAACGATACCAACGACTTAACGCTCAAACTGCCGGTGTGCCGGGTGGTGAAGCGCATCCAGCTTGAAGTCGGGCACGGCGATGTGCATATCGATGGCGCAACGGCCTATTTCAAAGTGGGAGGCGGCACCAGCCAGAATCTGAGTGTCCCGGCAGATATAAAAGAAGGTTCCACCACCGATTGGATCGATATCAATAGTGATAACGATAATCGTCGCTGCGTCAGTAAAATTACGTTCTCCGGACATACGGTCAATTCTTCGGATATGGCCAGCGTGAAGATTTGGGGCGATGACTGATATTGAGGTTTGATGGCGTGAGAGCCCATTAATATGGGGTTCCACGCCGGAAACGCCGAAATTTCCGTGACGTATAATTTTGACGTTCGGCTATCTGTACGTAAGACCAGCGGTTCGTCATGGAGACACGCTATTAGCATGGAGCAGTTATGTACTACAGCAATGAAGTCATACGTTATTTGCAGTCTAATAAAATCCTCGCACTGAAGCTCGACCACGCATTAACGGGCGTCGGAAAAGCGGTATCCAATCAGATTGACACAATAGGAGCAGGCGCAAAACGCGCGTTGTTTTACACATCCTGCTTTACTGATGAATATCAGGACGTCTGTCAGCAACAAAAGATCGAAGATATTCGATTCAAAAATGGCGTTATCCACCTTCTTAAACATGGCAACTTCGTCTATGACATGCTTAAAATCTATTTCGAAGAAATATTTAAATACAAAACATCCGATCAAATAGATCACATAAAAAAAATTCTCATGGCGGTAAATATCCACATCGCCGCCAGCTATCTAACCAAAGCAGGATTCGTTTTAGCTACCGCTACATCCGTCGCTGTTGGCATGAATCTTAAACTTGATCTGAGTGTCTTAGCAGGAAATACGGCTGGCATTACGTTAACGGTAGCTGGCCTATATGGTGTTGTTCAGAAGGCAGCAGATAGCGCCCATCGACTTCATTTTACCTATCCGGTTTATTACGCCGCGTTATACGCACAAAAATTAGAAATGATGTATTTCCTGATAGAACCATTATTTGAGCGGGCTGGTGCGCTGAAAGCACAGTGGGCATCGCATAGTGATATTGCTGAAATTATCACCAGGATGATTCGATAACCATGATGAATTTTATCAGAAGATTTTTTAAGAGATTGTTCAAGTCATTATTTTCGATGTACGGCCCCGCATTACTAACACTCTTGTTCGCAGTCGTCTTGGTGCATTTTTTCCCTGATGGCCCTATATGGCCTGTACCCATATTCCTCGTATTCATGCTGGTTATTTTTGGTCGCTACGTGAAATGGTGAACTTCTGACAATGACAGGTTATATCTATTGTCAGAATCAAAAGAGGAGGCAAGGGCCTCCTCAGATTTGTTGGGAAGGGGGGAGGGTACTTAAAAAATCACAGGCGTCCGGCGCTGCCGCAGATCCTGATCTTTTCTTCCACCACCTCTCTCATTGCCTCTTTGCCGGGTACGATATATTTACGCGGATCGTTGGCATCCGGGTGCTCGATAAAATAGCGTTTCACCGCATCGGCAAAGGCAATTTTCAAATCGGTGGCGACGTTGACCTTACACACCCCCAGTTCAATCGCCTGATGCACCATCTGTTCAGGAATTCCCGAGGCGCCGTGCAGCACCAGCGGGATATCAACCTGGGCGCGGATCTGCGCCAGCCGCTGGAAATCCAGATGCGGTTCGCCCTGATAAAGCCCATGCGCCGAACCAATCGCCACCGCCAGCGAATCGATACCCGTGCGAACCACAAACTCGCGGGCGGCGGCGGGATCGGTAAAGAAGCTGTCTCCAGCCGCCACGCTCAGATCGTCTTCTTGTCCACCAAGGCGACCCAATTCTGCCTCAACGCTGACATCGTAGCGATGACACAGACGCACGACGGCGGCGACTTTCCTAATATTCTCTTCGAAAGGCAGGTGCGAACCGTCAATCATCACCGAACGCACGCCAGCCACGACTTTTGCGCGGATATCCTCGAGCTCTTCATGATGATCCAGATGCAGCGCCAGCGGCAGATTATGCCGGTGCGCGGCCTCCTGGCAGATGGAGACCAGATAGTCGGTTCCGGCATAACTGAACGTGCCGGGCGTACCCGCCAGAATTACCGGCGAAGCCAGCGCTGCCGCCGTTTCCACCACCACCTGCACGGTTTCGAGATTGTGAACGTTGAATGCCGGAACCGCGTACCCTTCGCGCTGGGCTTTCTTCAGCATTTCCCGGTTTGAAATCAAATACATAATAACCCCTTAAATGCCATCCAGATGGACGTGCCCGGCACGTTGTTTCTGCTGTTCATGCCACAGGCTGGTCAGCCCACGGCGTCCACATTCCAGCGCCATATCGCGAAAATCAACCACGGTCATGCCATCCCTTTCCAGCATCATTTCTGCGGCCAACTGCAAATTGGTGCCGGTGATCACCTCATAATCCGGCTCGTGCTGCGCCAGCAATGCCGACTGCCGGAAAGGGGAACCGCCCAGCAGATCGCTGAGTACCACCACGCCTTCACCGCTGTCGCAGGTGGTGCAGGCGTGCTGCAACCGGGTGAACAGCGTTTCAGTAGTCATCCCCTCGGGAAAATCCACGGCGCAGCACTGCGTTTGCTGGCCGACAACCTGTTCGATAGCCTCAAGCAATCCGCTGGCGAAGCGGCCATGCCCGGTGATTACAATGCCTAACATGCCGCCTCCTAGAGCGCTCCGGTGAATTTACCGACAATACCGATCACCACCGTCAGACCGATCAGCTTGACCGGCGAGAAGCCGCGTTTCATCAGGTAGAACACCAGCAGCGTGAAGCACAGCGGCAGCAGATTGGGCATCAGCTTATCGAGCACGTCTTTTTGCAGGGCGATGGTGGCTTTACCGGCGTGCATCACCAGCGGCGTTGAGAAGTGAACATAGGATGCGACCAGCGCACCAATGACCGTCATCCCGACTATCGACGCCGCATGGGAAATGTTCCGCGTGTGGGTCTTCAATAGCGCCATGGCGCTGGTGCCCGCCCGGTAGCCGTAATGCGCCAGCCCGAAACGCAGGCCAAAGTGCACGACGTTAAACAGCAGCAGAAACACGATCGGCCCGAACAGACTGCCTTGCAGGGCGAGCGACGCGCCGATCCCGGCGCAGATCGGCAGTAAGGTCAGCCAGAACATGGCGTCACCAATCCCACCCAACGGCCCCATCAGGGCGACTTTGATGGCGCGGATGGTGGAGATCTTCTCTTTGCTGCGCTCCATCGCCAGCACCAGCCCGGAAAGGAAGGTGACATCAAACGGATGGACGTTGATGAATTCCATATGCATTTTCATGGAGTTCGACAAGTCCTGCGGATTCTTGTGGATCTTGCGCAAGCCGGGGATCAGCGTGTACAACCAGCCGCCTGCCTGCATACGCTCATAGTTGAATGACGCCTGCAACAGCAGCGAGCGCCACGCCATGCGGTTGATGTCACCCCGGGTCAGCTCTGCGCCGGGTGCCGCATCCTGATAGTCATCCTGCTCAACCTGACTGGTTGCCAGCGCCTGCGCCATACGCGCTTCGGCTTTTGCGGACATCACGTCCTGGGTATCGTTAAATGCCATCTTCCATCTCCTGGGCCTTGCTGGCCGGTGCGGGGCGAACGCTGTCCTGTTCGGTGCGGGAACGGTTGAAAAAGTCGATCAACGCGATAGCAAACGCACCGAGTGCGACGGCAATGATCGGCATATTGAGAAACGTGACGGAAATAAAACCGAGGATGAAATAGGCCACATAGGTTTTTTTCATCATGATTTTCATCAGCAGCGAGAAGCCAATGGCCGGCATCATGCCGCCCGCAACGGCCAGCCCGTCCAACAGCCACTGCGGCGCTTTTTGCACCATGGCGCTGGCTGCGTCGGCACCGAAATAGACCGGCAGGAAAGCCACGATAAAGTAGAAGCAGAATAGAATAGTGATGCCGAGATAATTCACCCGCTCAATACCGCGCCAGTTCAGCTCTTGCACCATCCGATCGCAGCGGTGCATCATCGGTGAAAAGGCGGTAAACAGCAGCGTGATACAACCCTGTACGGCAATCGAAAAGGGCACGGCCACGCCAATGGCCACCTTGGGATCGGCATGGGTCAGGATGGCAAAAGCGGTACCAATCACGCCGCCGATAACCACGTTGGGCGGCTGTGCGCCTGCGAGCGGTACCATGCCCATCCAGACCAGTTCCAGCGTGCCGCCGACCAGTAAACCGGTCTGGAGATCGCCGAGAATCAGCCCTACCAGGGGGCCAATCACGATAGGCCGGTGGATGTGCGTCAGCCCATTGAACAGGTCAACACCGGCAATGCCTGCCAGCAGACCAATCAGCAATGCGTCTGTAAACATGATGACCTCCGTTATGCCAGCAACCGGCTGATGGATTCAGCGGATTCATCGGGTACCCGGCGGACTTCGCAGGGGATGCCGAGCTGAATCAGCTCGCGGAATGTACTTTCGTCCTGCTCGTCCACCGACACCGTTTTATGGATCTGACGTTTGCCCTCGCTGAAATGCATGTTTCCGACATTGATGAAGTTGATTGGGACTCCACCTTTTATCAGCGTCAGTACGTCCTGCGGCGTCTTGCAGACGATAAAGATCTTCTGTCTGTCGGCGGCCTTATGAATGACATCAATGGTTTTCTGCAAGGTGAAATAGCGGGTCTGGACGCCGTCAGCGACGACCATATCCATCAGGTTCTGCTGCACGGGGTCGCTGGCGGCCTCGTCATTGGCGACCAGCACCAGATTGGCGCCGAGCGTGTTGGTCCAGGTCACGCCAACCTGGCCGTGGACCAACCGGTTATCAATCCGGGTCATTAAAATATTGGGTGTCGACATGCTTCACTCCTGTTATCTGTTTTTATGAGAGGCGAGCGGCGCAGAAAACGGGTAGATGTCGACCCCTTTCACCACTCTGTTGACTTCCCCGGTAGGGCATGGATTGTCGGGCGTCATTCCCAGCGCCAGCGATGTTTCGAAAGCCAGCATTTGCAAGAACATCAGGTAGGGGAACAGCAACCAGATGTCATCCAGTTCGCTGCCAAGGTCGGTGAATCCCTCACCGGGCAGACCGCTCAGCGCAACGATCTCCTGCGCCCGCCCGTCATGGCGCAACTCGCGCCACAGATCCAGATCGTAACGACGGCCATAGGGTTCGGCGGAAAGCATCATTACCACCAGCGTGTGCTGGTCGATCATGAATTTGGGGCCGTGGCGCAGGCCGAGCGAGGAGTCGAAACGGGTGGCAATGCGCCCGGCCGTCAGTTCCAGCATCTTCAGCGCGCCTTCTTCTGCGACGCCGGTAAAACAGCTGCCGCCGAGACACATCATCCGTTTAAAACCGCTGTTCGCCAGCGACTTCACCTGCGGCTGCCAGGCTATGCGCGCCTGCTCGCAGAGTTCCGCCATCTGTTCCAGAGGGCGCAGACTGTCGTTCAGCGCCAGCGGCCCCAGCAGCAGAGCCGTCGCCAGCGTCATGCAACTGAAACTGGAGGTCATGGCAAAACTCTGATCGTGCGAGCCCTGCGGCATGACCAGCGAGCAGACATGAGCGCGGCCTGCGGCATAGCGGGCCAGCGCGCCGTCCGGGTTACAGGTCAGCATCAAATGGCTGCACCGGGGCAGCAACTGATCGGCCAGCTCGACTGCCGCCACGCTCTCCGGGCTGTTGCCAGAACGGCCATAGGAGACGAGCAGCGTGGGGCGCGACGGGTCGAGATATTGCAACGGGGAAGCGACAATGTCGGTCGTGCCATACGCCGCGACGTCCAGCCCGCACTCTTCACGCAGCCATGGCGCGATGGCGCGCCCGGCGAATGCCGAGGAACCGGCGCCGCACAGCACAATCTGCACATCGGGGTTCGCCAGCAGCGGAGCCAAAAAAGGCTGCCACTGCGCGGCGCTGTCGGTCAGCTCACGGTGAAGCTGTCGCCACAGCCGCGGTTGCTGCCAGATTTCTCGTGCCGTGTGCTGCGCCTGACGTTCATGCAACTCAGCGTCGCGATAAGAAAACAGTTCACTCATGCTAATGCTCCTTGGGGTTGAGGCTGACAGGCGTGGGCGTAGGTCAGGAGGACGCCGCGGATCTTGTCCAGCACCCAGTCATGTGGATCGTGGTTCAGCCGTCCCGCACTGACTGCCCGCGCCTGTTCGGGCAGATACTGACTGAGCAGCGCCAGCGGTACGGGCCGTTGACGCAGATTGCTCACCATGGTGTCGACGGCCTGCTGTACCTGCGGCTGCGGCCAGTAGTAACGCACCCGGTCGCTGAGGCTGTATTGCCGATCGATAAATTGCTGGTGGGGTGTACCGTGGTAGTAACGACGCCACTGTTCCGGTTGCTCATGCATCACCTGTTCCAGCGTGTCGCACAGATGTGCCGCCTTCAGTTCGCCATTCCATTGGCGATCGATATGATCGAGGGCAAACAACGCTTCACGCAGCGCGAAGGTCAACGCCGGGCCGACCTTGAGAATGGCAAAGTGGTCGCGTACCAGTTGGCGGTAAGCGAGTGGCGTCTGGTAATCGGTGGAATGTGCCTCATACACCATGTGTGGCTGTGAGGTGATAAACCGGCTGAGTGCGGCCGCTTTCTCAGGCTGATAATGCACCACGCGGTGGTGATCGAATTCAACGCCGGGCTGGACCACCAGCGCAATGACCCGCGGCCAGACGTGCTCAAGACCGGCCTGCTGCCACGCGGCATGGTGAACCTGCAACGTTCGCGCCGCCGCGTCGGGGTGTGTGACCTGAACGTCATCCAGCGTTTCCTGCGCCCCACCTGGAACCGGCACTTCGGTGCCAATCACATAGACCGGCGGTTCGCCCCCGGTACGCTGCCAACTGCGCTCGGCGATCTGGCACAGTCTGGCGGCGCGTGCTGCGACGTCATCATCACCCAGCGGGATCGGATCGCCCTGACAGGACATCGAACAGTCGAGGTGAATTTTGCGAAAACCGGCGGCGACGTAATCATCAATCAGGGTTTCGGCCAGTTGCATGGCCTCTTGCGCCGGGCGATCCTGCCACGCATTGGGACCCAAATGATCGCCGCCCAGCCAGACTCTGTCCCTTGGCAGGCCAAGGGTATCAGCCTGCGCCCACACGGCATCACGGAATTGCGCCGGTTGCATCCCGGTGTAGCCGCCGAACTGATTGACCTGATTGGAGGTGGCTTCAATCAGGACGGCGCTGTCGGTTTCCAGCGCCACGCGCAGGGCACTTTCCAGTACCCAGGGATGGGCGGAACAGACCGAATAGATCCCTGCCGCGTCGCCTGCCTTGTGGCGTCGGATGAGGTGTTGTAAAGACTGCATGGTGTCTCCCATGCGGGCAGATTGACCTGAAAGGTCAGTCGTCGGCGATGATGACCTCAACGCCGAGTTCGGTTAATGCCCGCTGATAGTTGTCGGGGATCCGACTGTCCGTGATCAGGCGATCAATCTGTCCTGCCTCACGGATCATGCAGAAGCTCTTGCGGCCGAATTTACTGGCATCGGCGACGGCGATAATCTCGCGCGACACCTCGCACATCACCCGGTTGAGGTGGGCTTCACCGGGATGTGGCGTGGTGATGCCCGCCGTCAGATCGAAACCGTCCACGCCAAGGAAGAGGGTATCGAAACGAAATTGCCGCAATTGCTGTTCTGCTGCCGGACCGTAGAGCGAATAGGAGTTCTGACGCACACTCCCGCCAAGCACCATCACCTCAACCTGATCAAATCCCGCCAGTTCATAGGCGATATTCAACGCATTGGTCATCACCACCAGATCGCGCTTCCCTTGCAGGTGCGGCACAATTTGGGTGGTGGTAGATCCGGAATCCAGAATCAGCGCATTGCCGTCTTTGACAAAACTGGCGGCAACGGCAGCAATGCGCGATTTCACATCGCGGTTCATGCGGCCCTTGTCACGCAGCGGACGGTCAAAGGCAAACTGCTGATTGAGCATCGCACCGCCGTAAGAGCGCAGCGCGCAGCCTTTCTGTTCCAGATAACGCAGATCATTACGAATGGTGACGGCGGATACGGCAAACAGCGTGCTGAGGTGTTCAACACGCACGCTGCCTTCGTGACACAGCAAATCGATGATCTGCTCGCGGCGTTTTACGGTATCCATGGTCATCGTCGTTATGCTCCAGGTGGCGGAATCGGGGGATGATGCCCGACGCCAAAAGTGAATGATGGCTTTCGCTCTCTTTCGACTTAATTACAGCAAAGGTTAGGGAGTGAAATTGTGATCGCGCTTACAGGCCATTTTTTGGCCAAAAAGGGACAAAAAACCTTTCGTTTTAAGATAAAGCGAAAGGTAAAGAAGCATCATGCAAAAGGTCACAAATTTGGATCAGGGCAGGTGATTGCTCTCCTGACAGCCGATTGGGCAGCAGAAAACCGAAAGCATCACCTTTCGTCTTGTTGCATGGGCGTTTTAGTTATCTCAGTGATCAAAGTCACAAATTAGACATTCTGTAGAAATGGATAAAGGGAAAGGAATGGGAAAAACAGGAACCATCAGGGATTTTTTTTCAGCCATCCACAGCGGTGTGGATGGCTGAAAGAGAGTGCAAATAGCTATTCGCGCGATAAAACTGATTATGCGCGCGAGAACCAACTAAACGCGATAGGCGGCCAGCAGATCTTCACCGTTGACTTTACGTTTGTCCTGCCACAATGCCATGCGACTGCGTAGCGAACCGGTCAATTCACTTACGGCACGCTGCGCGGCGTCAAACTGCGGATTCATCTCCAGGGCAAAGCTGAATAACTGATGGGCGTGATAGCGATTCTTTTCGGTACCCAATCCCATCAGCCAGGCCATACCCAGTGAATAGGCGGCTTCGGCACGGGTATCACTTGCGCTGTCCTGCAATATTTCAGGTAACCACTCGGCGACGGCGAGGCGTTTTTCTTCCTCCGGCCCCTCTTCCAGGGCGCAGGTTGCCCGCCAATAACGCGCGGTCAAATAGCCGTTATCAATGGCCCGGCGATACCATTCCATTGCCAGCGGATAATCTGCTGGCGCGCTAACTCCTTCGCGCAACGCATTGGCATACGCAAACATCGCCGGGACATGGCCCGAATTCGCCGCATGGCCGACCCACTGCAACGCAGCCTGCGGATCTTGCAATGCTTGCGGTACATCTTCGTGCCAGGCATCGCGATGAAAAAAGAACAGTTCGTAACTGTGCCAGGCGCTGCCACGATGCGCCATTTGCAGCAGCATAAAATGGGCGGCCTCGATGTCTTCATGGATCGCCATATCGTGCGCGATGGTCACCAGATCTTTTTCTGTTTCAGCGGGATCGGCACCGTTTATGGTCAGAACCCAGGCGTGATCCATCAGCGTGTGTGCCAACTCTTCATTCTGCGGCAGGCCATACAACCCGAACTGGCAGGCACAGGCCGCCAGCGCGGCCTGCAAGGCGCTCTGGGTAGTTGACGCCGCGCGGGCAAGCATTCGCCCCAGCACATTGCGTTGATCATCGTGCCCATTGGCCAATATCACCCGGGAGATAAACAGCGTGGCGTAGCGACCGGGCAGCGCCTGCGGCGAAACGTTCAGCAAATCGTCATAGACCGCCAGACCCGCGTCGTCGTCGTCATGCCAGTAGGCAACGCAGGTTCCAGCCGCATCCAGCAGCGCGATGCGTGTTTCCCATGGCAGCGGCTGTGAAAGCAACGCCGCCAGCCGTTGCTGCAAGGCGGTTGCGCGTGGGGTGTCGCGCTCGGCGACGTCCCCTGCCAGCGCATCAAGCAGGGCATTGGCGCGAAACTGATTGCGGTCGCGTTCATCGAACTCGCTGCACAAGGCGCTTTCAATAATCTGTTCGACCTGTGCGTGACTGCCGCCCCATTGTGGTGAATGAAACACCAGATAGGATTCAAGCGTGCCAACATCACTGTGGCGAACCGACATCGCCATGCGCAACCAGTAATCCAATGCCTCTTCGCCATCGCGACGGCTGTTGATCAATACCTTGGGAAGTTGCTGCGGCCAATAGAGTGCGGCTTCAGCGCCCAGCGCCTGCAAATGCGCTACGCCCTGATGCCAGACTTCACTGTTCTGAATATCAAATTGTTCACTGAGGGGTTTGGGTATTTCACCGGCAAACAGCGCACGCAGCCAGTAAGGTTCACCGAAACCGCCGCTGAGATTCATCATGTGGCGGTAAGCGTGGGTCGGACGCGGATGCAGCGCGATCGCCTGCAAGAATGCCAGTACCGCGTAGTCGCAGCATAATTGCGCGCCCAGCCACTGATGATCCTCCACCTCCTGACCCGCAGGTGCACTGCGGATGTACCATGCCTGCTCATGCCAGAACATGCCCAGCAGCACCTGGGCGTGATAGCTTTCCGGGCACTGCTGGGCCCAGTCGTTGAGGATCTCCAGTCTCTTGATCTGAGAAAGCTCAACCCCGCCAAACAGGCTGCTCACGTTCATGACATAGCCATACTGACTGTTGGCATCTGTTTGGTACTGCCAGCCGCGCATTTGGAGCATCAGCCATTCATCAAGCTTGATGAAACGGCGGGTTGCGAGCAACGTTCTGGCTTTGGCGAGGTCATCGTACTGGTGATCTGCTTGTGGCATGCGAGTCCTTTAATGCAAATAGCGGAAAGCCGCGAAATGGCATGGTGTGTCCATTATAACTTTACCCAAATCGAACTGTAACCTGAATGGGTTGCTTAAGGGAGATTATGCGAAGTTTCTTGTCGTAAGTCTAAAGGGCAATCACAAATCGTATAAGGAAGCGACTCTACGTTTTACGGTGCGCGAAGACAGCAGGATTGTTCTGATTGTCTTCCCGGGCGTAAGCGTGTGAGCGGGTGGTCTGGGCACGTACAGCGCAAATAAGGTGGATTTTTTATTCGAAACAGCGTTTTTTTAAACACGATGAAGAATTTGTGGGCAGGTTTTTGATTATTTGTGCGCTTTTTGGTGCGCATTTTTTTATGTCGGGAGGGGGATTGTTATTGATTAACTAAATAAGTAGTTTACTATATATAAAGTAACGCGCATGTACCATCGCACAAAATGCCAATAAAAAACCGGCCATAAGGCCGGTGTCATTCAAATAAAATATGAATGAGAATGGGGGTAATTAATACAGAAAATAATGATGATTGCGGGGTTATTATACTACATCGTTAGCGTGCAAATTATCATTATGTGCTAAAAAATTAATTTTAATTAACTTGATGTTTTTAAATGATTTTTATATTTGCATTGGTAAATGATGCTATTTATTCATTTCTTTTTTGCGCGAAAAGTTCCCATTTTTTACATTATGAAATCCTTTATTATATGAATGAAACACTATCTGCTATTTAGTATCACTTTCCTTGTGGATTAAAATTGAACTTATAATGAGAATGGCTGTGCCCTGTCGGGTTCGTTATTTTTTTGTTACAGTGGCCAGAGCCCGACATAACGTTCGAGGATACAAAAAATGAAACTCCGCGTACTTTCTCTGATGATCCCAGCCTTATTAGTCGCAGGAACAGCAGGCGCAGCAGAAATTTATAACAAAGACGGCAACAAATTGGATTTGTTCGGCAAGATTGACGGCCTGCACTACTTCTCCGATGACAAAGGTTCCGATGGCGACCAGTCATACATGCGTTTTGGCCTGCGTGGCGAAACCCAAATTGCTGACCAACTGACCGGCTACGGTGAGTGGGAATACCAGGTTGGACTGAACAACGCTGAATCTGAAGGGTCTGCTGATACCTTTACCCGTGTTGGTTTCGCTGGTTTGAAATTCGGTGACTACGGTTCCCTTGATTATGGTCGTAACTACGGCGTGCTGTACGACGTGGCAGCATGGACCGACGTTCTGCCTGAGTTTGGTGGTGACACCTATGGCGCTGACAACTTCCTGTCACAGCGTGCAAATGGCGTTGCAACCTATCGTAACAGCAACTTCTTTGGCCTGGTCGATGGCCTGAACTTTGCTATCCAGTATCAAGGCAAAAACGATGATACTGCGGCTGAAAGCGCAATCGGTGGTGGTCGTGGTGTCAACGGTCAGAATGGCGACGGTTATGGTTTGTCCCTCTCCTACGATCTGGGCTGGGGCGTAAGTGCTGCGGCAGCCATGAGCAGTTCTGATCGTACCAACGATCAAAACAGCGGTGCCTATTTTGGTCATGGGGATAAAGCAGAAGCGTATACCGGTGGCCTGAAATATGACGCCAACAACGTTTACATCGCGGCTATGTATACCCAGACTTACAACATGACCCGTTTCGGTGATTTCGGCGACAGCTCAAAACAGGCTGGATTTGCCAACCAGGCACAGAACGTTGAATTGGTGGCACAGTACCAGTTCGATTTCGGCCTGCGTCCGTCCGTGGCTTACCTGCAATCACGCGGTAAAGACATCGAAGGCTATGGCGATCAGGATCTGATGAAATACGTTGATGTTGGTGCGACTTACTACTTCAACAAAAACATGTCTACCTATGTTGATTACAAAATCAACCTGATGGATGACAGCAACTTTACCCGTAATACCGGCATCAATACTGATGACATCGTGGCTTTAGGTCTAGTTTACCAGTTCTAATCACGCAGTCCGGTATTTACAACAGGCAGTACCAAAACGCGGCTCTTCCCAGCCGCGTTTTTTTACGGAATTTTTTAGCAAAGGGAGGGGGCAGGGCGAACGCTTACGCCTGTTTTTGATGGATCAGGTGCAGCGGGGGCGATATGTGCAATTCGATGCCGGGGTTCTGCCGGAACTCGTGCGGCGTGATGTCGAAACGCTTCCTGAACATATAGGTAAAATGTGACTGCGAGCCAAAACCAAAATCCATAGCGATATCGAAAATCGAGGTATCGCTGGCGCTCAGTTGATACACAGCGCCCGCCAGACGGCGTTCCCTGATGTATTTTCCAAGCGAAATGCCTGTCGATTCTTTGAACAGTTTCTGCATGTGCCAGAGAGAGTAACCGGAGTAATTCGCCAATTCTTCAAGGTGAATCACGCGGCCAAGATGGTTCTCGATCCACTTGCTCAGGGCGCAGACGATGGTCAGATGAATTTCTTGTGGCATAGGCAATCTGTTTTGATTTAGGTACCGGCCAGTATACACAAAATCTGACGAATAGCGGAGTGGCGTGGAGCCGGAACCCCAGCCGGTTAGGCTATTACGCCAGATTCATACGGAGTTTATGCCCCAGGCGCAAAGAATCTCTCAGGTACCAGGAATCCCTCAAGCACCGGGAATCCCTCAAGCACCGGGAATCCCTTAAGCACCAGGAATCCTTTAAGCACCAAGAATTCTTTACGCACCAAGAATAGTATCGAGAGCGTCTTGGGCACTTTCCAGCGGATCGGTATGCAGTGCTACGCCACCTTCGTCATCAATCAATACGGCCCACCAGCCTTCTTCCTCAGCAAACATGGCATAAGAACCTGGTTCGCATTCAGTCAGGTTATCGTCTGCTTCAGCCTGATAGACTTTCTTGTCTTTATAAAGGCGCGTAATCATCTGTTATCCTTAAAAATCAACCACGTAAATGTGTTATTGCCAGCCATATTCCTGGCAAGTCAAAGAGGCGTGCTGAACGCGGCTGACAGTATTAATCAGCTCTCTTCGGTGTGAAAGAGCTTAATGACGGTTCTGCGAGATTAAACAGGTTGGGGCGAAAATCTCAGATGAAGTGAATGAGAAACGCAAAAGAGAAAATGAAATGCGCCCGCTGGCAGAAGCCAGACGGGCGCGATACTCCGTTGATCTGTGGTGATACCCCGTTAACTTTTGGCGATAACGACCAGCTTCTGGTTCACAAACTCCTTGATCCCCAGATCGGACAACTCGCGACCATAGCCGGAGCGTTTCACCCCACCAAACGGCAGCTCTGGCGCCGTGTCCGTCAGTGAATTGATATACACCATACCGGTGTCGATGCGTGACGCCAGTTTCTTCGCCCGATCAATGTCAGGCGTAAAGATTGCGCCACCCAGCCCATAGTGTGAATCATTGGCCAGCTTGACCAGTTCATCATCATTCTTGACGACATAGACCTGGGCAACGGGGCCGAAAAACTCGTCGAAATAGGCCGGATTTTTGCGTTCAATATGCGTCAGGATGGTCGGTTCAAAGAAGTTGCCCGGATTATTGGCCACGGCTTTGCCGCCATAATGGATTTTCGCGCCATGTTTCACCGCGTCATCCACTTGCTTGACCAGACCTTTCAGCGCGTCGGCTGATGAGAGTGGGCCGAGCGTGGTGCTCTCATCCATAGGGTCGCCAATCTTCACCGCTTTGAACTGCGCAGTAAATTTCTCCAGGAATTTGTCGGCGACTTTTTCATGCACAATAAAACGCTTGGCCGCAGTACATACCTGACCCGCATTATTGAGTCGGGCCTGCGCCCCGATTTTGGCGGCTTTATCCAGATCGCTGTCCTCGAGAACGGCAAAAATATCGTTGCCACCAAGTTCCAGCGTGGACTTCTTCAACTTGCTAGCCGCGCGGGCAGCGACAATACTCCCGGCTTTTTCGGAGCCGGTCAGCGCGACGCCCTGCACGCGGTCGTCGTCAATCAATGCAGCCACCTGATCCTGCGAGATAAACAGGTTGGTGTAGGCACCTTTTGGCGCACCGGCTTCGGTCACCAGTTTTTCAAAGGTTTCAGCACAATGAGGCACGATCCCGGCGTGCTTCACCAGAATTGAGTTACCCGCAGCCAGATTCGGTGCCAGTACGCGCATCAGTTGGTAATACGGGAAGTTCCACGGCTCGACAGCAACCAGAACGCCCACCGGGCTGTTCTCGACCCAGGCTTCACCGAGATCCGACGGATATTTCACCGGTTTCAGAAATTCCTCAGCATTGTCAGCGTAATATCTGGCGATTTCCGCGCAGAGTTTCACTTCGCCACGGCTCTGCTGGATCAGTTTGCCCATCTCTTCACTGGCGATTTTTGCCAATTCCTCAACGCGGGAGGAGATGATTTCAGACAGCTTACGCAGCACCTGCAAACGCGGTTTGATATCACCCTGTGCCCAGTCGGATTTGTATAACTCATGAGCCGTTGTCAGTGCCTGCTCCACCTGCTGGTCATTATGAGTCTGGTACTCTTTGATGAGCTTATTGTTGAACGGATTGACGGTCTGGTAAGGCATGAATGGCTCCTTGGTTCGGATTCACGTTGACGGATGGCGTGTCTCTCATTGCTGACATCGGCCAAACGCCGGTATCCCGCTGCGTTATTTTCAACGACTTACTGCTTGCAGCAGCGGCCAGACAATAAGCATAGATGATAAAAAGGCACTTTTGCGCCGTGGAAACGTTCACTAACACTCGCATAACAGCGATCTCGGTGAAGAGCATTAACTGTCTGCTGTGCGGGGATCCTCTGAATGTGAATTATTCTAAGAACATTCTTTACAGCGGGCCCCACGGGATCCATTATTTCGCGGGCTTAAATGAAACAGATAGGAACAGCGCGTGACAAAAATTCGGGTAGGGGTCATTTTCGGCGGTAAATCGGCAGAACATGAAGTCTCTTTGCAGTCGGCAAAGAACATTGTGGATGCCATTGATAAAGAGAAGTTCGACGTGACGCTGCTGGGGATCGACAAACAGGGGCAATGGCATATCAATGATGCCTCCAATTATCTGCTGAACGCAGAAGATCCCACGCTGATTGCGCTTAACCGCTCCAATCAAAATGTCGCGCTGATCCCAGGGCAGACGCAGCATCAACTGATCGAAAGCCATAGCGCCAGTGCGCTGACGCAACTGGACGTGATTTTCCCTATCGTTCACGGCACATTGGGTGAAGATGGCTCATTGCAGGGGCTGTTGCGCATGGCGAATATGGCCTTTGTGGGCGCAGGCGTTTTGGGTTCAGCCGTCAGCATGGACAAGGACGTCACCAAACGCTTGCTGCGCGATGCCGGATTGCTGGTCGCTCCCTTTGTTACCCTGACGCGATCCAATCGCCATCGCCACACTTTTGCCAGCGTCAGTGGCGAACTGGGTTTGCCGCTGTTTATCAAACCGGCCAATCAGGGTTCTTCCGTCGGCGTGAGCAAGGTGCATGACGAGGCCGACTATTTGCGCGCGGTAGACCTGGCTTTCAGTTTCGATCACAAGGTGCTGGTGGAATCCGCGATTGTCGGGCGTGAAATCGAATGCGCGGTATTGGGCAACGATCGGCCACAGGCCAGCGTGTGTGGTGAAATCGTTCTCAGCGATGAGTTTTACTCTTACGATACCAAATACATTAATGAGCAGGGGGCAGCGGTGGCGGTTCCGGCAGACTTATCGCCAGAACTGAACGATCGTATCCGTGAGGTGGCGATCCGCGCCTTCCAGGTACTGGAGTGCGCCGGTATGGCGCGTGTTGATGTTTTCCTGACCAGACAGGGTGATGTCGTTATCAATGAAATCAATACGCTACCCGGTTTCACCAACATCAGTATGTACCCTAAACTGTGGGCGGCCAGCGGCCTGGGCTATCCGCAATTGATCACTACGTTGATTGAACTGGCGCTGGAACGTCATCAGCAAGATAGCGGATTGCAAAGCTCGGTGCGCTGATTCAGTCTGGCTGAGAGGTGTTATACCCGATGAACGATGGCTCCTATATGACGCCAGGAGCCATTAACGCTAAAAAATATAAGGATAAGCCATCAGATGTGATAGTGAAATTTGCGCAACAATCTCAGTCGACTATCAGAAAATATTGCTCATTAAGCCAGGGGATATTTTCCTGCAATACTGGATAGACCCGCTGTTTCAATTCATCGGTCACGATTTTTTTGATTATATGAGCGATATGATGTGACTCTTGTTTTCGGACATGAACGCCAATAGTCCGTGAGGGTGGCCAGTGCTTGAGAGGGTAAAATGAGAAATGGCGGGAAAGCTCATGGTGTTCATACAGACATAGTGGTGCAGTAATACACCAGCAATTTCCTCTGGCCATATATTTAAATAGCAGGCCATTTGTATCGTAATTACAGTGTGAGTTCGTGCTGATATTATTATGCTTGAGGTATTTATTGACCTGTAATTTCATATGCGTATTGTCGCTGTAACCAACAAATGTCAGCTCACTGGCAATCTCACCCAGAGTTTTATTTTTACCCGGATAATCTTTCGGTACAACCAGCATGAAATATTCTTTCATCAACGGCAGAGAAAAAACCATATCATCATTTGCGTAATGCTCATCGATATTAATATCAACATCAATATCATAATTACGTAAGGCAATAGCCCCGTGCAATGACAAACCGGTACTGAAGGAAATATTATCGAATCCATTCATCAGCTTTTCGCTAATGGGGAAAATAATCGGAGTTAAGCTGTCAAGCAACCGCAGTTTGATGCATCCATTATCCTGCTTGATCGCACGGATCATCCCGTCCATGCTGATGTTGATATTCTTTTTGAATTCCACGGCATGCTGATAGAAAGAACGGCCTTTACGCGTCAGGGTTAACGGACGCTCTTGTCGATCAAACAAAATACAGTCGATAAGCTTCTCAAGCTGACGAATACTTTGCGTAATCGCCGACGGGGTGACACCCATTTGAGTCGCTGCAACCTTCATACTTCTGGCATCAGCCGCAGCAATAAAAATATTAATATATTTCACAAAGATGAAGTTTTTATCTGCTGTCATTTTCGCCCCCAACAACTGAACAACCATACCCTCCCTAACATCTGGCGGAATAATCATGAGCATCCAGGCCGTGACCCTCAGGCATTCACCTGATTAACAAAAACTATAACATGGAAGATGACGCGCTTGATAGGAGCGGGCTATCACAAATTTACAAGTTGAAAATAATCGCAGCGCCAATTTAGAAAAACTTAATTCGCATGACTCTCTCCCTAGGATTGATAGGGTAGTGGTACATTCACAACCGGAGTTATTCTCATGTCGAATCCATTAACCATTCCCCCAAGAAAAGAGTTTTACAGCTTTTTCGATGCCCCCGTTGTCACTGATTTTGATAACCTGGATGCGGATATTGCCATTCTAGGGCTTCCTTTTGGCGATCCTTATTCCATGGAGGAAACTATTAATGATCAGACGAATGCCCCGACAGCCATTCGCCGAGCATGGCAGCGCGCACTGCGTGGACTGGAGCGTTATGATTTTGAATTGGGTGGCCCTTTGCTGGATAACCAACCGATTAAAATAATCGATTGCGGCGATATTCCCGGTAATCCACGAAATATGTTGGCGCATTATCAATTAGCCGAACAGGCGGTAAAAAAATTACTGGATGCCAATATATTACCGATTATTCTTGGTGGCGATCATGGTATCCCCATTCCGGTTTTTCGCGCCCTGAAAGACAAAGGCCCAATTACCCTGATCCATATTGACTCGCATCTTGACTGGCGGGATGAAGTAAATGGAGTACAGGAAGGGTATTCCAGCCCTATTCGTCGTGCCGCTGAAATGGATCATATTGATCAGATTTACCAGATAGGTCTACGCTCTGCGGGCAGTGCCCGTCCGCAAGAGGTGGAAGATGCCATTGCCTATGGTGCTCATCTTATTCCCGATATCGAATTACAACGTATCGGCATGGATGCGGTGCTGGAAATGATCCCTGCCGGCGGTAATTATTATATCACCATTGATGCTGATGGTATGGATCCGACTATTATGCCTGCAGTTAATGGCCCTGCGCCGGGTGGTGTTACTTACCCACAAATACGTACCCTGATACAAGGGTTGGTAAAAAAAGGTCGGGTAGTCGGTATGGATATTGTGGAGATTACGCCAGCAAAAGATCTGAACAATATCAGCTCAATTACTGCCGGACGTATTATCTGCAATTTAATTGGGATGGCAGTAAGGGCGGGCTATTTTAAAAAGTAGCCATTAAGCGGTAAAAATAAAATCATTCCAAAAAATATTATTATCCTAAGATAACTAATAAGGGTCCTCTATTATGCGTACCGAACATGACTGTTTAGGTGAGATGGATCTACCTGACTCTGTTTATTATGGTATTCAGACGGCGCGAGTATTGCAAAATTCCGCTATTTCCGGGATACCGGTAATTTATTATCCGTATCTTCATCAGCGACTGGCACAGATGAAAAAAGCTGCCGCCAGGGCAAATCATGCCATTGGTGCACTGGAACCAGAAATAATGACAAGCATTGTCTATGCCGTTGACAGAATTCTTACGGAAGACTGGAGGGCCCAATTCCCCCTGGATATGTATCAGGGTGGTGGATATACCTGCGTTAATATGAACATGAATGAAGTCATTGCGCATATTGCCAATGAAAAGTTGACGGGTCATAAAGGCTATGATCGGGTTCATCCTAATACCCATGTCAATATGGGTCAGTCAACCAATGACATGATTCCGTCAGCCATGAAACTGGCCATTGCCCCGGCACTCGATGCCCTCATCGTACCCCTGCAAGAACTTCATGAAGCATTAAAAGAAAAGCAGCAGGCTTTTTCCGGCGTGATAAAAGTTGGCAGAACCTGCCTGCAGGATGCCGTCCCGATGACGTTAGGTCAGGAGTTCGGCGGCTACAGTCGTTTTGTCGAACGCCAGATTGCCCAACTCCACGCTCTGCGGGATGCGTGTTTCAATTTAATTGTCGGCGCTACTGCCGTGGGTACTGGAATAGGGACATTCCCTGGTTATCAGGAGGCTTTTTATCACTATATCTCTGAAGACTTACAGGAGAATATTCGTGCGGACTGCGACTTTTTTGATGGAATGCAAAATGATGATTTCTACCCTCAGGTTTCAGCTACACTAAAAACGACAGCGTGTGGCATCTCTAAAATCGCCAAAGATTTGCGTCTGTTGTCTTCGGGGCCAAGGTCGGGATTTGCAGAAATCACGCTACCCGCAGTGACCCCCGGTTCATCAATAATGCCAGGCAAAATCAATCCGGTACTCCCTGAGCTCATGTCCCAGGCGGCCCAACAAATATGTGGTAATGATGTTGCGATTACCATGGGATTTGAACAGGGAGAATTAGAAATAAACGTCTGGGCACCGACCCTGTATAAAAACCTGTTTGAGTCATTTACGTTATTAACCAATGCACTGCCGCCTTTTACACAACGCTGTATTAAGGGAATAACAGCTAATACAGCTGTTTGCGAACAGAATGCTCACCAGACTCTGGCATTATCTACGGTAATCGCCGCTATCTGGGGATATGAAGACGGTGTCCGTGTTTCTCAGTTTGCCTTTGAAAACAAACTTTCCGTCAAGGACGCTGTTTTACAAATGGGCATATTAAATCAACAGGATGCAGATTTTCTATTAGATCCTCATTTATTAACTAATCCCGAAAAGATGTCAGAAGCCATTTCCCTATGGAGAAAAAATAAGATCCAATGATCATAGCCCTATAAAAATCATCATTAAAAATAAGGATATATGCATCCATTTATCGATGCATATATCAATGGCTTTCTTTCATTCTATAAAGAGGAAGAAATTATGTTTTTTATTGAGTTACTTATTGTATTGCTCACATTATGTCTGGGGGCCCGACTGGGGGGGATATTCATTGGTATGGCTGCCGGTGTTGGGCTAGGAATTCTGGTATTTATCTTCGGTCTGACGCCATCTTCCCCGCCGGTTGATGTCATGCTGATTATTATGGCGGTCGTTCTTGCAGCATCAACACTGCAAGCAGCCGGAGGCATGGATTACCTGGTAAAAATAGCCGAAAAAATCTTGCGTAAGAACCCCAGCCGCATCTCCTTTGTTGCACCGATGGTCGCTTATCTGTTTACGTTTTTATCCGGTACCGGCAATGTGGCTTTCAGCATTCTGCCGGTGATTGCTGAAGTGGCCCGTGAATCAGGTGTCCGGCCAGAAAGACCGATGTCCATTTCAGTTATTGCCTCCCAACAAGCGATTACCGCCAGTCCTATCAGCGCAGCAATGGCCGCATTGATTGCTCTTCTGGCTCCTTTTGGTGTTGGTATGGGCAGCATCATGGCTATCTGTATTCCGGCAACGCTGATCGGTATTATTGCAGGCAGTTGCTACGCCTGTCGGGTGGGGAAAGAGTTGTGTGATGACCCGGAATATCTGCGTCGTTTGGAACAAGGTCTCATTGCCCCTCCCAGACAATCAACCACTGCGGCTCCCGAAATCTCAAAAAAAGCCAGGTTTTCAGTAATATTATTCGTTCTGGGTGCAGTGACCATCGTATTGATGGGAACCATTCCTTTTTTGCGCCCTGATTTTATCGTAGAGGGCAAAACGGTAAAAATGTCGATGACGCACACCATCGAAATTATTATGTTCATTATTTCGGCTATTATGGTGCTGATCTGTAAACCTGACCTGGATAAGATTGTTTCTGGTTCGGTATTTAAAGCCGGGATGATGGGGGTGATCTGTATTTTCGGTCTGGCATGGATGGGCGATACGCTGGTGACCAATAATATGCCGTTCATCAAGGAAAATGTGCAGGATATAGTGACTGCCAATCCGTGGATGTTTGCGCTCGGATTATTCTTCGTTTCCGCATTAACGTTGAGTCAGGCTGCCACAACCCGGTTGTTAATTCCTCTGGGCATTGGCCTGGGGTTATCACCGTATGCCATGGTTGCCTCCTGGCCAGCAGTAAATGGTTATTTCTTTATTCCAAGTTATGCCACATTGATTGCGGGGGTCTCTTTTGATACCACCGGTAGCACCAAGATTGGCAAATATGTTTTTAACCATAGCTATATGATCCCAGGTTTGATTACTACCGTTGTCTGCGTCGCGGTAGGGTTTGGTCTGGCTTCAATTATTCTATAAGCGGAAATTAACTGTAACTATAAATTTTGCTGCGCATTTTTATATGACAATAATAGAATTGGAATAATGGAATCCTATTTTTCAGATGAGAAAAAGGCGGCAACCGCCGCCTCTTTTTCTTCATACCGCGCATTAATGCCACGCGTTAATATCACGCATTAATACTACATACAGCGTAACAATTAATTATAAATTACTGCGGTACCGAACATACGGTCATTACCTGATGCTGAGGTGATGCGGTATGACGTTGCGCCTTGTGCTTCAGCTTTCTGGGCCAGTTTGCTTTCCAGGCTGCTCAGGTTGGAAGCATGTGCGCTTACCACACCGATTTTCTGGGCATTCAGTGGTGCGGAAGTCACTGGCTCAGCAGCCAAGGTAGCGAATGAAGCGGTAGAAAGAACAACTGCAGCGATAGCGATTTTCAAGTTTTTCATGATCTTATTCCCATTGATAAATGTGTTGTCACCCAACCGGGTGGTGTTCATGTTTGCGACGCTAATTACTTAACGATCGATAACTAAATACTAATCTCATTTTTTCCGTGGTGCAAGTATTTTTTTAACGATCATTAATTATTTATCTGAGTGACGATTTCAGTCAGCACAAAGACGCTCTGGCGGCCTTTATGCCGAGAGGGTCAATCAGTTGTAGATGACGCCGTTGGTATTGAGATGATTGTTGCCTGAGGCAGAAATAATCCGGTACGCCACAGCATCACTGTCACCCGGTTTATGTGCCAGTTGTTGTTCAAGGCTGGAGAGCCTTGACGGTGTACTGTGTCCGGTGTTTATAGTCTGACTATCCATGACTGCCGTGGTAATCTGTATCCGTGCCTGGCTGGCAAGGGGCAAGGCGAGAAGGGTTGCAGCAGCGAGGACCATTTTCAAGCTGTACATACTGGTTGTTTGACTCTTCATTGCAGAGAAGTTTTTCATGATAAGGATTCCTGCACAACGACCAGATCTTGCGGATGGGGTGTTGCCGTGGTGATTTAGTTAACGATTAGTAATTAAATGTTAGGCTGTTCTCGACAGTGGCGCAACTATTTTTTATAATGATCGTTAATTTAATGTGCGGCGAAGTTGCTGTATCAATCAAGAGAGGGTGTATGAGCACTGAATGCACGACGTCAGCCCGTAAAAGTCGCGGACGCCCAAAACAATTTGATCGCGAAGCTGCATTGAGCAAGGCGTTAAATTTATTCTGGCGACATGGTTATGAAGCCACCTCGCTGGCCGATCTGGTGGAAGCCACAGGCGCCAAGGCACCGACGCTGTATGCCGAATTTGGTAATAAAGAGGGGATTTTTCGTGCGTCAGTTGAGCACTACCTGAGCGCCTTTGCTGAACACAGTTTTGTCGCGTTGCGGCAGACTGACTTGTCGGTGGCACAGGCCATTGAACAATATCTGCGTTCATCGGCCGATCTTTTCACCGACTGTTCAACGCCGTCTGGGTGTTTCATGGTCTGTACGTCGTCCGCGCTGTCTTCGTCTTCAGAAGATATCGCCAATATGCTGCGCTCCCGCCATCACCTGCAGGAAAGTACGCTGCGCGATTATTTCGAACAGCGTAAACAGCAGGGTGAGATGGAGGCGTTCACCAATAGTGCGTTGCTGGCAAAATATCTGGTTTGCACCGTGCAGGGCATGTCGGTTCAGGCGCGCGATGGCGCAACGCGGCAAGATCTCCAGTTGTTGGTGGACGTTGTGATGCGGTTGTGGCCGCAGTTGAGCCGGATTGGCAGCAACCAGACTGCAGCGGAATAATACAGGCATGAGACATTGCGGCGCAGGCACTACCTTTGCGCCGCATCATTCAATGTAAATGCGGCGAGTTTAGCCGGAAAATCTGCACGACGAAAAACCCCCGCTGTTGCTGTTATTCGCGGCTGACGATCGATGTGTTGATCCCGACGTGCGGTGCTCGCGCAAATCGTGCGTAATAGAATAAAAGTGCTGAAAAAATAGTCAGTTTCACCACGTTTGGCACACTTTTTGGGACTTTTGCCCATGCTTTTGTCTGCGATCACGTTCTACACTTTAAAGATAAGCAGGAAAAACACGGAATTATCGAGGTCATATGCGCCAGCCCGAACTGATCGCTGAAGTCAGTAATGATAAAAAGACATTGACCGCCGTTGTCGAGCAAGACGATCGCGTGGTCTATTTTTATATCTATTCCACAGTAGAATTTCGCGAGCGGTTCCCGATGATGCGCGCCTGTTGGGTGCGCAATCTTTCTCCCGCCCCGCTGCAAGAAGATCGTCAGGCGATGGAACAGGGTCTTGCGCCAATGCTGGCAGCCCCTTTTTGCCGTAATCTGGAAGGCGAAGCGCCTTTGCAGGCCGCCAACGTATTGATTATCTGGAACGAAAGTGATGACGGTGCCGCACTTTGGTATCAGGGGCTTTTGCTGGCGGTAATTCCAGGCTGGAGCCTGTATATCGACCATCAGGTGGGCTATGCCGCCGGTTGCATCAAAGACAATGGCGCGATTTTTCCGCTCGGTTCAGCCTCCACCAATACGCAATATGCCCGTGCCGAGCAAACGCGGCATTTCTGGCGCGAGTGGCAGAGTGAGGATCACAATCCGTGGCCGAAAATCCAGGCTGATTTCTTGCAGTGCTATGAGCAGCGTTTTGGTCCCTCGGTGAAATATTACGCCATCGATCAGGGCACCTGGCCACCGATGGCGATTTCCCAGCATGAACACAATGGGGTCTATTACTTCCTGACGTTGGGCGTCAGTATCCGCCCAATGCCGTGGGTGGAAATCATGTTCAATGACGATGCTGGTGACTATCGCCGCATGGAGATGGCGTTTGCGGTAGAGGCGCAGTACGTCACGGAAGATAATGCGGTGCAGATGGCCAGCGCGCTATCTGGTTTCGCGCAATTACCGTGGAATAAACTCAGTTGGCTCGGGGAAGGACACACGCTCGAATCGCCTATGGCCCCGCAAGGCTATGAAGGTTTCGTGTTGTCATCGGCACTTTGTTCGCCTTCGAGCAAAGTCGATATGCCAACGATCTATGACGATAAGGTCAATCTTTACTGGGCAACGCCGGTATTTACCAGCGAACGGGAATTCGCTCACAGCATGCCCAATGGTGGCTATGAGTTGGTGGCAAAACTGATTGCGCAGGGCAACAATCATGTGTTTGTGCCGCGTGAAGCGGTGTGTTGATATAAAATTGATATTTCTGGTTTTAAAAACAGGTTCGAAGTAGGTTTCGGTTGATATAAATGTATTTTTCTACTTGAGCCTCGAAGCCTCAACCGACAAAGGGTCGCCAGTCGCCGCGACCCTTTGAACCCGGGCTTTTTCGCGGCACTCCTCGCCGGCTGCGCCGGTCCCTTCCCTCATCACTCCGGCGGACGGGTCGGCTTTAGGTTCGGGTCATGCGTGAACTATTGTTTAAAAGCAGGCTTGGAGCAGGTTTCGGTTGATATAAATGTATTTTTCTACTTGAGCCTCGAAGCCTCAACCGACAAA
>NZ_QOVA01000019.1 GCF_003332275.1 Edaphovirga cremea
GGTAAAATAGGGATTTGCGCGGCAATGAGGAAACTCTTGCAATTGGCCTATGGAGTATTGAAGTCAGGAATGAAATTCAATGCAGAAATCCGTCTTGCCAACTAAGGTGACAAGACGGTATCTTGAATGCCTGCTTCACAGCAGAAGAAAGAAAACCAAGCTGAAGCATTCAACCAGCAAAGCTATCTTTTGACCTTCACAAACATCAATCTAATATTCTGCTCCGAATTTGTTTTTAAAACGGGTGCAGGGCCGCGCTTACGGCCATATTACATTAACTCCCCCCACTCCGTGGGCAATCCCCCTCATGCTGATCCTCGCTCGATCAAACGCGGTGTCAGAATAATGTTCTGCTGTTGCAAACTCACCCCACCAATGCGTTGCAGCAATCTGCCCGCCGCACTGTGACCCACTTCCCGCGCCGAACTTGATATCAGCGTCAGCGGAGGCTCCGTAAGTTCCGCTCCGGGCGCATCCCCAAAACCAATCAGCGCGACCTGTTGCTCCAGAAAAGTATCGACACCTTTGCTGCCGATAGTCCTGCCCGAGCGCAAAACGCCAAAATAGGCCCCGATAGCCACCGAGGCGTTATGGCAAATAATGGCGCTGATATTGGGTTGATGGCTGAGTAACGTCTCCGTGGCATCCGCCACCACGCGTTGCTGATAATCGCACTCGATCACCCAGTCGCTGCGAAAAGGTAAGCCGTACTGCAGCAAGATGGCGCAAAAACCGCCCAACCTCTCGGCACGGGTCAGGGAACTGCTGTGTCCGCCAAGATAGGCAATTTGGCGGTGCCCGCGCTTGACCAGATATTCCGTCGCCATTTTCGCCGCCAGCATATTGTCGGGGCTGATCAAATCAACCCCCTCCAACCCAATAGAACGTGCGGCACACACCAGCGGAATCCCCTGCTCATCTGCCTTTTCTTTCAGACCGAGAAGCGAGTCTGCTCCACCAGCCAATACCACGCCCTCAACACCTTGCGCCAGCAACGAATCAAAGCAGCGCTGCATCCCTTTTCCATCGCGTCCGCTTTGGGTTAGAAATAGAATCTTGCCCTGCGCCTCAAACGCCTCGCTCAAGCCAGCGGTCATTTCTGCATAAAAAGGATCGCAAATATCATTGACGATCAAGCCGATGACACCCGAACTTCCCCCGCGGAGCGTCGCCGCCTGACGATTTGGCACGTACCCCAACTCATCAATCGTCTGATGTACCCGTTCGGCCGTTGCCGGGGAAATGCGCCCTTTGCCACTCAGAACCAGAGAGACCGTAGTGACGGAAACGCCAGCCTGCAAAGCGACATCGGTAATGGTGATTTTTTTCTGTGTCATTGCAGCAACATATTCATTAGGGACCCATGCGAGAAATTTGGCATCATTTATCAAAGGCTAGCAGTCGGTAGATAAATACAGTAAAACGTTTTACCTGACACGCAACCCTTACCGCATCTGTGTCGTCAGAAGTGTGATTCTGCGCGCATATTAATTTGGTAAAACGTTTTATCTTATTTTACCTAAAATTCTTATTACTATTTCATATCTTTGCCAGGAGATGTCATGCCCGCCAGCCATAAGCAAAAAATCACGCTTTGGGAATTTTTTCAAAGCCTGGGTAAAACCTTCATGTTACCTGTCGCCTTGCTCTCTTTCTGCGGCATTATGCTGGGCATCGGCAGTTCGCTGAGCAGTCGGGATGTGATCACCCTTTTGCCGGTACTTGATCATCCCGTTTTTCAATTGACCTTTACCTGGATGAGCAAAGTTGGCTCTTTCGCCTTCAGTTTTCTGCCGGTGATGTTCGCCATTGCCATCCCGCTGGGCATGGCGCGCGAAAATAAAGGCGTTGCGGCATTCTCGGGTTTTGTTGGTTTTGCCGTACTGAATCTGGCGACCAATTTTTACCTCACAACACACGGGATCCTGCCGACGACTGATCCACTGGTGTTGAAAGCCAACAATATCCAGAACATCCTGGGCATTCAATCCATCGATACGGGGATTTTGGGCGCGGTTATCGTCGGGATTATCGTTTACCTGCTGCATGAGCGTTTCAATACCATTCGCCTGCCGGATGCATTGGCATTCTTCGGCGGCACCCGCTTTGTTCCCATTATCACCACGGTGGTTCTGGGGATCGTTGGGTTGGTCATCCCGCTGATCTGGCCGTGGTTTGCGGCAGGAATCAACGGCCTTGGACGCATCATCAATGGCGCGGGTATCTTTGGCCCGATGATATTTGGTACCGGGGAACGTCTGCTGCTGCCGTTTGGCTTGCACCACATTCTGGTGGCGCTGATCCGATTTACCGAAGCAGGTGGCACCCTGGATGTCTGCGGCCAGCAGGTCAATGGCGCGCTGACTATTTTCCAGGCACAGCTCTCATGCCCAACCACCCACGGTTTTTCTGAAAGTGCCACCCGCTTCCTCTCGCAGGGTAAAATGCCGGCATTCCTGGGTGGTCTGCCCGGCGCGGCACTGGCGATGTACCATTGTGCCAAGCCAGAAAATCGCCATAAGATTAAGGGATTATTGATTTCCGGCGTGGTTGCTTGCGTGGTTGGTGGCACGACAGAACCGATCGAATTCCTGTTCCTGTTCGTCGCCCCCATCCTCTATTTTATCCACGCCATTCTTACCGGTCTGGGCTTCACCATTATGTCAGTACTTGGCGTTACCATCGGCAATACCGACGGTAACATCATCGATTTCGTGGTATTTGGTATTCTGCATGGCACCGCGACCAAGTGGTATCTGGTTCCTGTGGTCGCAGCGATTTGGTTTACCGCTTACTATGCTATCTTCCGTTTCTCGATTATGCGTTTCAATATCAAGACGCCCGGACGGGAATCAGACAGCGTGACCACCCAACCGATCAGCACCCAGCACGGTAAATCAGGCTACAGTGCCCCAGGCATTTTGCTTGCCCTCGGCGGCGCAGAGAATATCATTTCTCTCGACAACTGCATTACCCGCTTGCGTTTGTCCGTACGGGATATGAGTCTGGTTGACGATGCAGCCCTCAAAGCGCATCGGGCGATTGGTGTGGTTCACCTGAACGCCCACAACGTACAAGTTGTCATCGGCCCACAGGTGCAGTCGGTGAAAGACGAATTGGATGCACTGATTGCCCAGCGCCCTGACACTGCGGTGCAAGCCAATGCCTGATGAGGAATAAGACGACAGAACGCGTCTTAACCGGGAGTTACGGGCAGAGAAATCTGCCCACTTACCTTACATGAGTGAATAGGTTTATGTTCGATTTCTCTACGCCCGTTGATCGCCACGGAACCTGGTGTACCCAGTGGGATTATATCGCTGACCGTTTTGGTTCCGATGACCTGCTGCCCTTCACTATTTCCGACATGGATTTCCCTACCGCGCCCTGCGTTCTTGATGCATTGAGCCAACGCATTCAGCATGGCGTTTTGGGTTACAGTCGCTGGCAGCATCAGGATTTTCTCAGCGCTATTGAACATTGGTATGTGCAGCGTTTTTCGTGTCAGATCGACAGCCAGATGGCCGTGTATGGACCGTCGGTCATTTATATGGTCGCAGAACTGATTCGATTATGGTCTGAACCGGGCGATTATGTGGTTACCCATACACCGGCATACGACGCGTTTTATAAAACAATTGACGGCAATCAGCGGCAGTTGCTCGCTTGCCCTCTGCAAAAACGCGGTAATGACTGGTATTGCGATATGGTTCACTTGGAATCGCTACTGGCGCAGCCAAAATGCAAAGTCCTGCTATTGTGCAGCCCACAGAATCCAACGGGGAAAGTATGGCAGGCGGATGAATTGACTGAAATGGCCACGCTGTGCGCGCAATATGATGTGAAGGTTATCAGCGATGAAATTCATATGGATATGACCTGGGGTGAACGGCACACTCCCTGGAGCCAGGTTGCGCGGTCTCCTTGGGCGCTACTGACATCGGCGTCAAAATCTTTCAATATTCCTGCACTTACCGGAGCCTATGGCTTCATTAGTGACCCTGTCACGCGTGAGAGCTACACCCGACACCTGAAAGCGCGGGATGGCCTTTCCTCTCCGGCGGTGTTGGCCATTGTGGCGCATATTGCCGCATACCGTCAGGGTGAACCCTGGTTTGATGCGCTGCGGGAATACCTGCACGCCAATCTGCTCTACGTTGCTGACAGCCTGAATGCCGCATTTCCGCAATTGAATTGGCAACCCCCGCAAGCGACCTACCTCGCATGGATTGATTTGCGTCCGCTGGGCGTTGACGATCGTCAATTACAACAAGAACTGATTGAAACCCAGAAAGTCGCCATCATGCCAGGCTACACCTATGGCGAAGAAGGCCGCGGATTTTTGCGGCTCAACGTTGGCTGCCCGCGTAGTAAAATCGAAAGTGGCGTCGCGAAATTGATTGCTGGCTTGCGTAATATTGTTGATCCGCTTACACAAAATCCGGGCGAAAAGAGCTGAATTTGCGCAACTGTACGCAACGGAATGATTTTCGTTGCGTACACACATAATTAAATTGTGAGATTTCTCGCTTTTTTATGCAACAAGATGGATGTTTTCATCGTTTTGTTTTTATACTGTTCTGCACTTTACTTTAACAATAACGAGTGCACCCCATGATTGATAACAGCCTTCCCCTTACAGATATCCATCGTCACCTTGACGGCAATATTCGCGCTCAAACCATTTTGGATCTCGGACGCCAGTTCAACATGACGCTGCCTGCGCAAGAGTTGGAAGCGCTACGTCCACACGTACAAGTCACTCATACTGAAGCGGATTTGGTCAGTTTCCTGCAAAAACTTGATTGGGGCGTGGCCGTTTTAGGCTCACTGGATGCCTGCCGCCGCGTTGCCTATGAGAATATTCAGGATGCCGCCAATGCAGGGTTACATTATGTCGAACTGCGCTTCTCCCCTTATTACATGGCAATGAAACACCAATTACCGATAGCGGGTGTGGTTGAGGCCATTATCGAGGGTGTTCGCAACGGATGCCGTGACTTTGGCATTGAAGCGCGTCTGATAGGGATTCTTAGTCGTACCTTTGGTGAGGAAGCCTGCCTGCTGGAGCTTGAAGGTCTGCTTGCGCATCGTGACGGTATCACTGCCCTGGATCTGGCCGGTGATGAACTGGGCTTTCCTGGCAGTCAATTCCTCAGCCATTTCAATCGTGCGCGTGATGCCGGACTGCGCATCACTATCCATGCCGGTGAAGCGGCGGGTGCAGACAGTATCTGGCAGGCGATTCGGGAATTGGGCGCAGAACGTATTGGTCATGGGGTGAATGCCATTCAGGATCCTGAATTGATGGACTTTCTTGCCATACACCAGATTGGTATCGAGTCCTGCCTGACATCCAATATTCAAACCAGCACGGTGGCGTCGCTGGACGTACACCCACTGGCGACATTCTTGCGCCACGGTATTCTGGCGTCCATCAACACGGACGATCCTGCGGTACAGGGGATTGAAATCGGGCATGAATACCGTGTGGCCGCCCCACAGGCTGGTCTGACCCAGGAAGAGATCCGTCAGGCGCAGCGCAACGGGTTGACCATGGCTTTTATCAGCGATAACGAGAAACAGGCGTTGCGTGAAAAAGTGCGCGGTTAATTGCAGAATTGAAGCCTAAACAAATGGCCAGCATAAGTAGCGATACACTTAATACTGGCCATTTCACATTTCATTTTACTTGGACGCGTTACCGGATATTTTTACTGCGCTTCTGTCATCCCTTGTGCTTGTTCTGTTTCCCTCTTGATGCGTTTTGAATAACGCTGTGCCAGTACCGCACACACCATTAACTGAATCTGATGGAATATCATCAGCGGCAGCACCATGGCGCCGACGACGGCGGGAGGAAACAGTACGTTGGCCATTGGAATGCCGTTCGCCAGACTCTTCTTGGAACCACAGAAAACAATCGTGATCTCATCCGCCGTATTAAAACCTAACCAGCGCGCTGCGTAGGTATTAATAATCAGCACAATCGTTAAGAGAACGATCGAACAGACAATAATCGCCAAAAATGACCAACCATCAATCTGACTCCAGATCCCCTGCACAACCGCTTCGCTGAATGCGACGTAAACCACCAGCAAAATAGAAGAACGGTCAGTGATACTCACTAACTTCTTATGGCGTTCCACCCATTTGGCAATCAGCGGGCGGGAAAGATGTCCGACAATAAACGGCACCATCAATTGCAGAATAATAGAGCCGATGGCATGTAACACATCCGTATTACCCCCTTGCGTATGCATTAACGCGCCGACCAGGATCGGAGAGAGAAATACCCCCAGAATACTGGAGGCCGATGCGCTGCAAATAGCTGCCGCCACATTCCCGCCTGCCACGGACGTATACGCAATGGCCGATTGAACCGTTGCCGGGAGTGCGCAAAGATACAAAAAGCCCAAATAGACCGTGGGGGTCAGAACGCCCGGCACCAGCACATTCATTCCCAATCCCAGCAAGGGGAACAAGGCGAACGTACTGAGGAAAACCACCACATGCAATTTCCAGTGCCCCATCCCCGCGATTATCGCCTGACGCGACAACTTTGCACCGTGCATGAAGAACAGCAGCGCAATGGCGGCAGTCGTCAAATATTCAAAGAATACTTTCGTCTTGCCCTCGCATGGAAACAACGAGGCAATAATCACCACACACACCAGAATCAGTAAAAACTTATCAATGCGAAGACGTTGTAACCATGACATCTGACTTTTCCTTGCGACTTATCCCATCCGATCAATACGATCTTTTATTAGTGTGCTTAGACTACCGGCAACGCACGTTTCTGTTCGGCAGATGCCAATCCCAACTCAATCAATTCCATTACCACAATCGCCTCAGAGGCCGGTACCGGATTCTCACCCTGTCCACTGATGGCATCACGCACTGCCGCGTAATACGCCGGATAGTTACCGGGTATCGTCAACAGGGTTTTCTCGGCCATCACACCGTCATAATGTAGCGTCAGAATCCCGTCACGCATGTCGTAGCCCCAATCGGTCTGCGGCAAACGTTCCCCGGCCTTAAGGCGGTCTTCCTGCGGATCCACGCCAAATTTCACAAAACTGCCCTGGGTGCCATGAACAATATAGCGTGCCGTTTCCGCAGCGGCATACACGGTGCTATGCAGCACGACACGTTTGTTGCCATAACCCAACACCGCATGGAAATAATCCACCGATTTCGAACCGGGCCGCAGTTTTGCCAAATCCACATCCAGCGTTTCAGGCAAACCAAACAGCTGTAAGACCTGATCGATCAAATGCGGTCCGAGATCGTACCAAATCCCGCTACCTGGCGCGCCATCTTCACGCCAGCGGTCACGCACTTCAGGACGAAAGCGATCAAAATGCGATTCGAAATAGACAATATCCCCTAATGCGCCCTCTTTCAGCAGTGTTTTCAGCGTCAAAAAGTCACTGTCCCAGCGGCGGTTATGGAACACCGACAGCAGCAAGCCACTTTGTTCAGCCAGTTGCTGCAGTTCACGCGCCTCGTCGAGTGTGACGGTGAAAGGCTTGTCGACCACCACATGCTTACCCGCTTCCAGCGCCTGTTTCGCCAGGGGGAAGTGCGTTTCATTGGGGGTAGGAATGATAACTAAATCAATGGAGGGATCGTTGAACAGCGCTTGCGGATTATCAACTACGTTCACTGAGGGCCAATCGGCATGAACTTTTGCTGCATCGCTGCTGGAAACAGCAGCGAGTTCAAGACCCGATGTTCCAACCAGCAACGGAGCATGAAACGTTTTGCTGGCGTAACCGTAGCCCACCAGACCCACACGAATATTATCTGCCATTTGGTTTCCTCTTTTCGGATAAACTGCGTCGATTTGACACCAGGTCGCCGGTTGGAACAAGAGGTAAATTAATTGTTAATCGACTTTCTGGTGTTAGAACTGATACCCCACACCCTCGTTTTCCGGCCAGTTACGCTCGCGGTAGGGTTTCGCCGGATAGTTGATTTCAATGCTGCGACGACGGAAATCACTCGGGCTGACGCCGACGCGCTTACGGAAAACGCGTGAGAAATAGAGCTGATCGTCATAACCCACCACGCGGCCAATGGTTGCAATCGACTCTTGTGTCGTCTGTAACAGCAGTTTGGCGCGAATGACCCGCTGATCCTCACGCCAGCGCAAAATATTGATGCCCACCTGCTCACGGAACAGATGCGCCAGCCTTGATGGTGAGAGACAGACGTGACGCGCAACCTCATCGATACGCAATTCACCCGCCAAATTACCGGTGATAAATTGGCAGGCTTCAATCACCCGCGGATCCATGATTTTCTGTGGACTCTGCGGATCCTCTTCCATCGCGCGCAACAGTAACCGCTCCAGCAGATTCATCCCTAACTCTTCCGAAAACCGACGTCCCGATTTCTGTGTCTGTTCGATATTGGCAAAGAGGCGATCAAATTCGAGCAACAAGGGATTATCCGGCAGGGAAAGACGCCCGACTTCATGGGTTTTGCTGTGCCATTCCAGCCAGTCAGCCCAATAGGCGCGCGGACGGAAATAGACCCAGCGGTGATACCAGCAGTCGCTATTGGGTGAACGGCCATAATAATGTGATGCTTTGGGTGGAAACAGCAGCAGGTCACCGGGATTACAGTAAAAAGTTTTTTCGCCATCAAAGACTTTGCCCTGACCTTTGATGGTCAGATTAAGAATGTAGCCTTTCATGCCGTTGGGACGATCGATAAAAAAATCCAACGGGCCATCGGCCATAATCGGCGTCAGTCCGGCAACCAGATACGCATTGAAGGTATATCCTGGCAGCAGTGGGTTCGGCTGAGGTTCCTGAATCATGCGGTGATACATCATTCCTCCAAATCATCGCGCTAGCTAATAGCTTTTAGTCTATCGGGCAGCGAGAAAGCTGCCCGAACGGCTCGCAGAACTGTGAACAAGACGACCTTTTTGTCCATATATCCCCTTCGTCCCTGAAGTACTTTGGGTAAAGAAAGCTTAAACAGTCCGTTTTGCCGCCTGTTTGTAGCGGTCAAAAATAACCGCCGCCAGGAGGATCAAGCCACGCACGACGTATTGCGAGAACGGTGAGATATTCAGCAGGTTCATCGCGTTCTCAACCGTACCCAGAATCAGAATACCGGCAATCACATACGAGATTTTACCGATACCGCCTTTCAGTGAAACCCCGCCCAGTACGCAGGCAGAGATGACTATCAGCTCATAACCAATCGAGGTCATTGGCTGGCCGCTGGTCATTCGCGACGCCAGAATAATACCGGCAGCGGCAGAGACCAGCCCTGACAAAATGAAAATGATAATCTTGGTGCGAACCACCGGAACCCCTGCCAGACGCGCAGCCTCCTCATTGCCGCCAATCGCCAGCGTATTGCGGCCAAAGGTGGTTTTGTTGAGCAAAAAGCCAAACAGGATCAGGCAGATGACGGTAATCCAGATCGGTGCTGGCAGACCAAACCAGTTGGTGTAGCCCAGCGCAAAGAAACGCTCATCTTCGATACCGACCGCTTTACCGTCAGAAATAATGTACGCCAGCCCGCGGACGATCTGCATCGTCGCAAGCGTGGTGATCAACGCATTGATTTTCAGCCGGGCAATCACAAAACCGTTGACGAGACCAGACAACATGCCGAGCAACAGCCCGGCACCCACGCCCATCCACATGCTTTCGGTCATGTTGATGACCACCGCAGTCGTGACGCCCGCGCAGGCGATGACCGAAGCCACAGACAGATCGAAATCACCGGATGCCAGACAGAAGAGCATCCCGCAGGCCACCATCCCCGACATCGAAATAGCCAGCCCCAGCCCCTTCATATTGATAAAGCTGGCGAAGTTAGGCACAAAAATTGAGCAGCCGATGAAAAGCACCGCAAACACGACCAGCATGCCATAGCTGTCCCAGATGCGGGACAAACCATAACCGCGGCTTTTCTTCACCGGCGTATTTTCCGGCTTGGCTGAATTCGTGGAAACACTGGACATAATTAACTCCTCAACTCAAACACACTCAGGGGCAATATCAGGGGTACGCAGCATCGCCAGCGTCAGCGCTTTTTCTTCCGTGGCTTCGTCGTGGCTCAACTCACCCGAGACGGCCCCTTCGCGCATTACGATGATCCGGTCAGCCAGACCCAGCACTTCCGGCAGATCGCTGGAGGCAAACAGCACGGCAATGCCCTGCTTCGCCAACTCATAGATCACATGGTAAATTTCATGTTTGGCACCCACATCGATGCCGCGCGTTGGCTCATCAAGCAGGATCACTTTCATCTCTTCGGATAACCAACGGCCCAGAATCGCCTTCTGCTGATTGCCACCGGACAGATTCATAATCAATTGCTGGGGTGAAGGGGTTTTGATATTAAGCGAATTAATACGCTTGTCGGCGTTCTCCACTTCCCAGGCGTTATTAATCAAACATCCGGCTTTGATGCTTTTGCGTCGTGCGCTGATGTTGATATTTTCCCGCACCGAGTGAACCGGAATAATGCCATCGGCCTTTCGATCCTCTGGGCAAAGCATGATGCCCTGACGGATCGCCTCGATCGGCGAACGAATGTTCAATGCTTTCCCATCGAGTGAGACAGTGCCTGAGGTGATACGCGTGCCGCCAAACAGACCTTTCATCAGTTCGCTGCGCCCTGCACCCACCAGCCCAAACAGACCCACAATTTCGCCCTGCCGCACCGTGAGGGAGATCGTCGACTTCACGCCATCGGCTTTGACGTTATCAACGCGCAACCGCACCTCGCCATGGGGGCGCGGAGAATATCCATACACGTCGCCGAGGTGACGCCCGACCATCGCCTGCACCAATTTGTCGTGATTGACCTCCGCCATATCCTCAAAGGTGCGGACATAGCACCCATCCTTGAATACGGTAATGGCGTCACTGAGCGCGAAAATTTCTTCCATGCGATGGGAAACATAGATAATGACCCGGCCCTCGGCGCGTAATTCACGGATCACCCTGAACAGTTGCTCAATTTCACGGGCAGACAACGAACTGGTCGGCTCATCGAAGGCAATGACTTTTGCATTGCGTGCCAACGCCTTGGCAATTTCCACCATCTGCCATTGGCCGATAGACAGATATTTGAGCGGCGTATCGGGATCGATATCCAGACCCAAATGTTTGAGTTGCAGACTGGCCTCGTAGCGCAACAGTTTGCGGTTCACCATGCCCGCTTTATGCGGCAGTTGCCCCAGGTAGATATTTTCTGCCACGGTCATTTCAGGTACCAGATGCAGTTCCTGATAGATGATCGCCACGCCCGCATCCAGTGCATCCGTGGTTTTGGTAAAATTGACCGTTTGGCCTTTGATACGGATCTCCCCACTGGTCGGCGTGTAGTTGCCGCTGAGGATCTTGAGCAGTGTGGACTTCCCTGCGCCATTTTCCCCCATCAACGCATGGATCTGTCCGGCATGGCAGGAGAAGCTGATCCCGTCCAGCGCTTTCACGCCGGGGAACTGTTTGCCAATGGAGCAGAATTCCAGATAGGGTGCTTGAGCAGTCATTGTGGCTTCCTCATGGTTCTTAACCTGTCAGTCGCAATACGGAGCATCAACAAAAGCGGACAGGATTTCCCTGCCCGCCAGATCCCTTACAACAACCCTTTCTTCTCCAATTCAACTTTGAAGTTATCGCGGGTGATCAGCACGACATCGGTAACTTCGGTGAATTTTTCTGGTTCAACACCCTTGGTTACCCACTCGTTCAGCATCTGGATGCTCTTGTAACCATGGATATCCGGGCTTGGCAGCAGTGAACCGTAGAATCCGGTAGCTTGTGCTTTGGAAAGTTCACTGACGGCGTCGACGCCGTTGATACCAATACCGATCACGTTCGGCGCTTTAAAGCCCTGGCCTTCGGTAGCACGCACGCCACCCAGTACGGTGTTGTCGTTCATGCCGACAATCAGCCAGTTCTTCACTTCAGGGTGCTGTACCAACAGCGAGTTGGCGGCGTCAAATGCGCCGGGGATATCGTTGGATTTGGTTGGGATTTTGAAGATTTGTTTGTCAGGGAAACCATCCACTTTCAGGGCGTCCATGGAGCCCGAGGTGCGGCGACGCGCGGTATCCAGTTCGTCGGCGGTAATCGCCATTACGCCGGTCTCTGCCACTTTCCAGCCGCGTTTGTTCATCTCTTTCCACAGTTCATTACCCTGACGCTCACCAATTTTGGTGGCGGCCATCATGACCAGCGGAACGGTGTCCATCGGTTTGCCTTTCGCATTGACGAATTGGTCGTCGACGGCAATCACTTTCATGTCGTAACCGCGGGCTTTCGCCATAATCGCTGAACCCAATTTAGGATCCGGGGTACAGATAACAAAGCCTTTCGCGCCGCTGGCAGCGAGACTGTCTATGGCGTTAAGCGTTTTTTCACCGTCGGGAACGGCGATTTTAATCACTTCAAACCCTAAGTCCTTGCCGGCTTTGTCAGCAAATTTCCATTCTGTCTGAAACCAGGGTTCTTCTGGCTGTTTTACCAGAAAACCCAGCTTCATGGTCTCCGCCATAGCCGATTGTGACATAACCGCTGCCAATCCGATTGCTGCAAGCGCCTTAGTGAATTTATGCATGATGTTCTCCGGTCTCTTTTATTGGTGCACGCTGTCGGTGCCAAAAGCGTGAAAACGTTATCATTAGGGTAAATCCAGCGATGATCCTGAGTCAGTGCCTGTTCCTGAGCACTTCCCAAGATCATCGCTGGCAAGACGGATCAAGTTTTAACGGTTATTCATCAGTAGAATGTAGAGCGCTATCACATACACAGATTACAGCAATTATGTACATATATTTAGCAAATTTAGCCAACCATTAACTTTTGACTGACATCACAGAAACGTTGTAGGAAGCAGAAAAGTGCATACTTCCAGCTAATGACTCCTCACGCTTGGGTCAGGAGACTCCTATGGTTATCAACAATAAACAGGTGATCCAAAGGAGTATTGAGAATGACGCAAGGTGCCATCGCTCTTGGCCTTGATTTTGGCAGCGATTCGGTTCGTGCGCTGGCGGTCGACTGTCAGCTCGGTACCGAGATTGAAACTGACGTGGTCTATTACCCGCGCTGGCAGGACGGCCAGTTTTGCAATGCTGCACAGAATCAATTCCGCCACCACCCGCTCGACTATATAGAAGCCATGGAACAGGCGATCCGCAGCGTGGTATCACGCCTGACGGATAACCAGCGGCAGCGTATTGTCGGGATTGGCGTCGACTCCACTGGTTCGACACCGGCTCCGATTGACGAGGAGGGGCGCGTACTGGCGCTTCGACCCGAGTTTTCAAATAATCCGAATGCCATGTTCGTGCTCTGGAAAGATCACACGGCCATTGAAGAAGCGGAAGAGATTAACCGCCTCTGCCGCAGCGGTACCTTCCCCGACTATTCCCGCTATATCGGCGGTGTCTATTCGTCGGAATGGTTTTGGGCCAAAATTCTCCATGTTTCACGCCAGGATGATGAGGTGCGCAAGGCTGCCGTTTCCTGGGTTGAACTCTGTGACTGGGTGCCCGCCCTGCTGTCCGGCACCACCGCCCCGGCTGATTTGAAACGTGGCCGCTGTAGCGCGGGCCATAAAATGCTCTGGCACCCGTCCTGGGGCGGATTGCCACCCAGGGATTTCTTCGCGGCACTCGACCCGCTGCTGGTCAACGATCTGCATTACCCGATGTTTGATGACACCATCACGGCTGAAAAACCGGTGGGCACAATTACGGCTGAATGGGCCGAACGGCTGGGGATCCCGGCGACGGTGGTGCTTTCCGGTGGTGCGTTCGACTGCCACATGGGCGCAGTGGGTGCTGGCGCGCAACCTTATACGCTGGTCAAAGTGATCGGCACCTCAACCTGCGACATCTTGATTGCTGACAAAGAACGCGTTGGCGATCGGGCGATCGCCGGGATTTGCGGGCAGGTGGAAGGCAGCGTCGTGCCTGACATGATCGGTATGGAAGCGGGGCAATCCGCCTTTGGCGATATGTATGCCTGGTTCAGCCGACTGTTGAGTTGGCCTCTGCATCAGGCCGCCACTGCCCATCCCGAATTGAAAACGCAGTTGAAAGAGATCGAAGCCGGTCTTTTGCCCGCCCTGACCGCGACGTGGGCCGCAAACCCGCATCTGGAGACCTTACCGCTGGTGCTCGACTGGTTTAACGGCCGCCGCACACCCAATGCCAACCAACGGCTGAAAGGGGTCATCACCGATCTGAATCTGGGAACCGATGCCGCTGCCCTGTTTGGCGGTTTCATTGCCGCTACCGCCTTCGGTGCGCGCGCCATCATGGAGTGTTTCGAGCAGCAGGATATCCCGGTTGAAAACGTTCTCGCCCTCGGCGGTATTGCCCGTAAATCGCCCGTCATCATGCAGGTTTGCGCCGATGTAATGAATCGTCCGTTGCAAATTGTCGCTTCCGATCAGTGTTGCGCATTAGGTGCCGCGATTTTTGCTGCCGTCGCAGCCGGCGAGTTTGCGGATGTTCCCGCCGCCCAGCAAAAAATGGCTTGCAAAATCGAACGCACGCTGATGCCAGATCCAAAACAGGTCGAACAGTTTCAACGTCTGTATGAACGTTATCAGCAGTGGTGCAGCGTGGCGGAACCGCAGTATGCCGCAAAAGAGCTCGCCAAAAAGGCGGCGCAAGACGACGTGGCGGCAGTCTGAACCCCCTTCTCTTTTCGGGCTGGCAGACTCTGTCAGCCCTGACCCTAAACGTATATCAGGAGCGATAAATGGACGCATTCAAACAACTTGAAGTCTGGTTTGTTATCGGTAGCCAGAATCTGTATGGACCGCAAACCTTACAACAAGTGAAAGAAAATGCTGAGAAAGTGGTTAACGACCTCAATCAGCAGGCAAAGTTACCGGTCAAATTAGTGCTGAAACCCCTTGCGACCTCTCCGGATGAAATTACCACCCTGTGCCGTGAAGCCAACTACAACACCCAGTGTATTGGCCTGCTGACCTGGCTGCACACGTTCTCACCGGCCAAAATGTGGATCGCGGGTTTGAACATCCTGAATAAACCACTGATGCAGTTCCATACCCAGTTCAACGCTGAAATTCCTTGGGAAACCATGGATATGGACTTTATGAACCTGAACCAGACCGCACACGGTGGCCGTGAGTTCGGTTTCATCGGTGCGCGTATGCGTCAGCAGCATAGCGTGGTCGCAGGTCACTGGCAGGATCCGGATGCCCATCAGCGCATTGCCCAATGGATGCGTGTGGCTGCCGCCCGTCAGGAGAGCCAGCATCTGCGCGTGGCGCGCTTCGGTGACAATATGCGCGAAGTGGCGGTGACCGACGGCGATAAAGTGGATGCACAAATCCGGTTTGGTTATTCAGTCAATGCCTACGGTATTGGTGATTTGGTCAGCGTGGTTGACGAAGTCAGTAAAGGTGACGTCGATGCGTTGATTGAAGAATACGAAGCGACGTATGAATTCACCGACGTGGTGAAACTCAACGGCAGCAAACGTGAAAACCTGATCGATGCCGCCCGTATTGAACTGGGGATGAAGCGTTTCCTGGAACAGGGGAATTTCCGCGCTTTTACCACCAACTTTGAAAACCTGTATGGCCTGAAACAATTGCCGGGGCTGGCGGTACAGCGCCTGATGCAGCAGGGTTATGGTTTCGGCGGTGAAGGTGACTGGAAAACGGCCGCGTTGCTGCGCATCATGAAGGTGATGTCTTCCGGTCTCGAAGGCGGTACTTCCTTTATGGAAGACTACACCTACAACTTTAAGCAAGGGAACGATCTGGTCGTTGGCTCGCACATGCTGGAAGTGTGCCCGAGCATTGCCAAAGAACGTAAGCCATTGCTGGACGTGCAATATCTCGGTATCGGTGGCAAGGCCGATCCGGCTCGCCTGATCTTCTCCACCCCCGCCGGGCCAGCGGTCAATGCCAGCGTGATTGACATGGGTGACCGTTTCCGTCTCCTGGTGAATGTGGTCGATACGGTTGAACAGCCGCATCCACTGCCAAAACTGCCTGTGGCACGGGCAATCTGGAAAGCACAGCCGACGCTGGCGACGGCCGCAGAAGCCTGGATCCTCGGTGGCGGCGCGCACCATACCGTATTCAGCAAGGCGCTGAGCGTAGATTATCTGCGCCTGTATGCCGAAATGCACGGTATCGAAATGCTGGTGATTGACAACGATACCACCCTGCCAGCGTTCAAGAATGAGATCCGCTGGAACGAGGTGTATTACAAACTTTGCGCGAAATAAGCGCCTTGTAGAATTCGCTATTTTCGCTACTGTCATCCGGGGCACTCTTCAGCCCCGGATGCCTGTTTACCGGGTTGGGCGAAGGTCACTCCCGATCGCCATATCGCATTGCCACTCCCTTCAAGTTACAATCAGCCAGTAACAAAAACGTAACAACATGTTGATTCGGATGACTGATAAGGCCGTTCAGGTTAAGCTATCGCGCAATTGATGTACCCGCACTGAATAAGGCGTTATATGGCACAGAACTCCGACTATCACCGCATCAACGGCTGGTTATTAGTCCCGCTGGCATACCTGATCCTGTCACTGCTCAGCACTACGCTGCTTTTGGTGTTATATTTCATGGCGGTATTTATGCCGGAATCGCGAGAATATCTGGTGACCAATTCGCAGGCGTTCACCATGCAATGGTATTTCTCTGTGTTAACCGCAATTATTATGTGGATTTTCAGCGGTTGGCTATTGTGGATATTCTGCAAGCGTTCCGTTAAATTACCCAAAATATATATTTTGTGGCTGCTGGTTACCGTGCTGCTGGCGATTAAAGCCTTTGCCTTTTCACCCGTCACTGACGAATTGGCCGTGCGGGCGCTGGCTATGCCACTGCTGGCTGCAGCAATACTGGTACCCTATTTCAAACGTTCAAAGCGGGTTAAAGGAACTTTTACACAATAACCCAAAGTAATTGACGATGCAGGCAGGCAGCAAGTGAGCGAATCCCGATGAGCTGACACCCCTGCATCTTCAAGTACGAAGGGTATAACCCTGCTTTTACTCAGTTGTAGTCTGGCCGTCAATTTTGGATAATAGGCGGCTTTTCTTTTATTCAGGCAATGTAATGAGCGAATACCTACTCCTGTTTGTCGGTACTGTTCTGGTAAACAATTTTGTACTGGTTAAGTTTCTTGGCCTGTGCCCGTTTATGGGCGTGTCCAAGAAACTTGAATCAGCGATCGGCATGGGACTGGCGACCACTTTTGTGATGACGCTGGCGTCTATCAGTGCCTGGGCGATCAACGCCTTTATTCTGCTGCCGCTCGATCTGATCTATTTGCGTACCTTGTCTTTTATATTGGTGATCGCCGTTGTCGTACAGTTCACCGAAATGGTGGTGCGTAAAACCAGCCCATCGCTCTATCGTCTGCTGGGGATCTTCCTGCCGCTGATCACGACCAACTGTGCCGTACTGGGTGTCGCCTTGCTGAACATTAACCAGTCACATAACTTTATGCAGTCCGCGGTGTATGGATTTTCTGCCGCCGCAGGCTTCTCTCTGGTGATGGTGCTGTTTGCCGCCATTCGCGAACGTTTGGCCGTGGCTGACGTTCCGGCACCCTTCCGCGGTTCGTCCATTGCATTGGTGACTGCCGGGCTGATGTCACTCGCCTTTATGGGCTTTGCCGGGCTGGTGAAATTCTAATGATGTCGTTATGGATTGCCGTTGCGGCGCTGAGCGCCCTCGCACTGGTATTTGGACTGGTGCTGGGTTTTGCTGCCCGCCGTTTTGAAGTTGATGAAGATCCGATCGCGAGTCAGGTGGATGAACTGCTGCCGCAAAGCCAATGCGGGCAATGTGGTTATCCGGGCTGTCGCCCCTACGCCGAAGCCGTAGCCAATGGCGAACACATCAACAAATGTGCGCCCGGTGGCGAGCAGACGATGCTGAAACTCGCGGCCCTGTTGAATATCGATCCGCAACCGCTGGATGGTGATGCTGCCGTAGCAAATCCGGTGCGTAAAGTGGCGTATATCGATGAAAGCAACTGTATCGGCTGCACCAAATGTATTCAGGCCTGCCCGGTCGATGCCATCGTGGGTGCCACCCGCGCCGTGCATACCGTGCTCGCCGATCTCTGTACCGGCTGCGATTTGTGCGTTGCCCCTTGTCCGACTGATTGTATTGAGATGCAACCCGTCAAGATCACTACGTCCAACTGGAAATGGGATTTGAATGCCATTCCGGTTCAGGTTATTCACGCGGAGCAACATGTTTAATCTGTTTGCCGCCTTAAAAAAAGACAAAATCTGGGATTTCGCGGGCGGAATTCACCCCCCAGAAATGAAGACACAGTCCAGCCGCGTTCCGTTGCGGATTGCGCCATTAGCGGAAAAATTCATTATTCCACTCCAGCAGCATTTGGGGCCGGAAGGTGAACTGTGCGTCAAAGCCGGTGATCGGGTATTGAAAGGACAGCCGCTGACCATTGGCCGTGGCCGCACCCTGCCAGTTCATGCGCCAACGTCGGGTACCATCGTGGCGATTGCCCCGCATATCACCGCGCATCCATCCGGGTTGCAAGAGCTGTGCGTTCACATTGAGCCAGACGGTGACGATCGCTGGTGCCAGCGCGATCCTGTCGCCGATTACCACCAGATGGAACCCGCAGAATTGAACGAACGCATTCATCTGGCCGGTATTGCTGGTTTGGGTGGCGCGGGGTTCCCAACCGCAAGCAAACTGCAAGGCGGCTTGCAGAGCGTGAAAACGCTGATCCTGAATGCCGCAGAGTGTGAACCCTACATTACGGCGGACGACCGCCTGATGCAGGAGCATGCGGCGGAAATCATCACCGGTACGCGAATTCTTTGTCATCTGCTCAATCCTGAGCGGGTGATTATTGGTATTGAAGATAACAAACCCGAGGCTATCGCTGCGCTGAAACGGGCGTTGCAGCAAGACGGTGAAGCGGGCGTCAAATTCGAGCTGAAAGTGGTGCCAACCAAATACCCGTCTGGCGGTGCCAAGCAACTCACCCGCATTTTGACCGGTCTGGAAGTTCCGCATGGTAAACACTCGTCCTCGATTGGTGTGCTGATGCAGAACGTCGGAACGGTCTACGCCATTACGCGCGCCATTATTCACGGTGAGCCACTGATTGAGCGAGTGGTCACCCTGACGGGGGAATCACTGAAGCAGCCTGGTAATCTGTGGGCGCGGATCGGTACCCCGGTGGAGCATTTGCTGGCCTATGCCGGTTTCCAGCCGTCTGCGGATCACATGGTGGTGATGGGCGGTCCATTGATGGGCTTTACCCTGCCATCGCTGAATGTGCCGATCGTTAAAATCAGCAACTGCATTCTTGCCCCTTCCGCCAGCGAGATGGGCCAACCTGAGCCGGAAGAAGCCTGTATCCGCTGTAGTCAATGCGCCGATGCCTGTCCTGCCGGCCTGTTGCCGCAGCAGTTGTACTGGTTCAGCCGGGGTGAAGAACATGAGAAAGCACGTAATCATAATCTGTTCGATTGCATAGAGTGCGGTGCCTGCGCGTATGTCTGCCCCAGCAACATCCCGCTGGTGCAGTATTACCGTCAGGAAAAAGCCGAAATCAAAGCGATCGATCTGGAAGGACAACGCGCGGCAGAAGCCAAGGCGCGTTTTGAAGCCAGACAGGCGCGATTGGAACGTGAGAAAGTTGCCCGCGAAGAACGTCACAAACAGGCTGCGGTTAAACTCACCGATAGTCAGCATGGACAAGTTCAGGCCGCACTGGCTCGCGTTCGCACCAGGAAAGCCGATGAAGCCATTGAAGTGATCAACGGCCAGCAGCCAGATAACAGCGCCGTGATTGCAGAACGCGAAGCCCGTAAGGCGCAAGCGCGCGATCGACGTGCGGCGCAACCGACAGAGAATGAGAGCGTCTCAGAAGCTCAGGCCGACGCTGAAACGTCTGCGCACCAAGAAGATCCGCGTAAAGCCGCGCTCGCCGCAGCCATCGCACGGGCAAAAGCCAGGAAAGCGACAACCAACGCAGATGCCGCGCCCCCGAAAGATATCGCGCAGGCCGCCAACGATGCCGTGGAGCCTGACATTGCTGTCGATGAGCGTCAGGCCGCTGTTGCCGCGGCAATTGCCAGAGTAAAAGCGCGTAAAGCGGCGCAATCACTGACACCGCAATCCCTGACACAACCAGACTCCGCCAACGATCAGCCGCAAGAAACGGCCATTGCGGCAGGTGCAGAATACTTATCATCACAAGAAAGCGACCCGCGTAAAGCGGCAGTAGCCGCCGCTATTGCCCGTGCAAAAGCGCGCAAGGCCGCTCAGGCAGCAATGTCGGACGAGGATTAAATGGCATTCAGAATTGCAAGTTCCCCTTTTACTCACAACCGACAGAGTACCCGCAGCATTATGCTGTTTGTCATGCTCGCCTGTATCCCCGGCCTGTTGGCGCAAGTTTGGTTCTTTGGTTATGGCACCCTGATTCAGGTGGCACTGGCGATGGTTACCGCAGTGATTGCCGAAGGCGTGACGTTGTCACTACGCAAGCAACCCGTTTTAACCCGGTTAGGTGATAATTCCGCGTTGCTGACGGCGTTATTGCTTGGCGTCAGCCTGCCGCCACTTGCACCGTGGTGGTTGATTGTCATTGGTACCGTTTTCGCCATTATCATCGCCAAGCAGTTGTACGGTGGACTGGGACAGAACCCTTTCAACCCCGCGATGATCGGTTATGTCGTCCTGCTGATCTCTTTCCCGGTTCAGATGACCACCTGGTTACCGCCTGATGCCCTTCAGGCTGAGCCTCTTTCTCTGGTTGATACCTTTCTGAGTATTTTCAGCGGCCACACCAGTGAAGGATTGTCGGCCTATCAATTGCAACTGAATGTGGACGGCGTCAGTCAGGCGACACCGCTGGACGGTTTCAAAACCGGTCTGCGTTCAGGCCACAGCGCTGAACAGTTGATGGCACAACCGCTGTTTTCCGGCGTACTGGCGGGATTGGGCTGGCAGTGGATTAATCTGGGTTTTCTCGCGGGCGGTTTATTCCTGTTGTGGCGCAAAAATATCCATTGGCACATCCCGGTCAGCTTTCTGGTAACGCTGGCCTTTTGCTCGGGTCTGGCCTGGTTAGTGGCACCAGCAACCAATGCGTCGCCCATGATTCACCTGTTCTCCGGCGCAACCATGCTCGGTGCGTTCTTCATTACCACCGATCCCGTCACGGCATCAACCACGCCAAAAGGCCGCCTTATTTTTGGTGCCCTGATTGGTTTACTGGTATGGCTGATTCGTGCCCACGGCGGCTATCCTGATGGTGTTGCTTTCGCGGTTTTGCTGGCGAATATTACCGTTCCGCTGATCGATCACTATACCCAACCCAGAGTCTACGGGCATCGCTGAGGAATTGTTATGCTAAGTACCATGCGACGCCACGGCACCACGTTGGCGCTGTTTGCGGCATTGACCACCGGTTTGACCGCGTTGGTGCATGCACTGACCAAACCGACCATCGAACACCAGGCCGCGCTGCAACAGAAAGCGCTGTTTGATCAGGTATTGCCGCCAGAATTGTACAATAACAATCTACAGAAAGAATGTTACGTTGTCACTGATTCGGCATTGGGCAATGGACTTCCCCACTTTCTTTACCTGGCCCGGAAAGACGGCGTACCTGTCGCGGCAGCCGTTGAAACCACCGCACCGGACGGCTATTCCGGGTCGATCCAGCTGTTGGTTGCTGCGGACTTCCACGGTAACGTATTGGGTACGCGCGTGATCGAACACCATGAAACACCAGGGTTGGGCGACAAAATTGAACTGCGTATCTCAGACTGGATAAAACTTTTTGCCAGACAAACCATTAATGGCCCGGACGATCGCCGCTGGGCGGTAAAAAAAGATGGCGGAATGTTCGATCAGTTTACCGGTGCAACCATCACCCCGCGCGCAGTAGTGAACGCGGTGAAGCGTACCGGTTTGTATCTCGAAACATTACCATCACAAATCGACACTTTACCTGCCTGTGGAGAGAGTAATGAGTGAAGCCAAACGCGTCATCGTTGAAGGGTTGTGGAAAAACAATTCATCGCTGGTACAGCTATTGGGGCTCTGTCCGCTGCTGGCCGTGTCATCAACCGCCACCAATGCGTTGGGTCTGGGACTGGCAACCACATTGGTTCTCGTGTGTACCAATTCGTCCATTTCCCTGATGCGCCGCTGGATCCCCCATGAGATCCGCATTCCTATTTACGTGATGATCATTGCATCGGTCGTAAGCTGCGTGGAAATGCTGATAAATGCTTATGCGTATGGCCTGTATCAATCATTGGGGATATTCATCCCGCTGATTGTGACCAACTGCATCGTCATTGGCCGCCCAGAAGCCTACGCTGCCAAAGCGCCAGTACCTTATGCCGCGCTGGATGGCTTGGCGATCGGTCTCGGCGGCACCTGCGCACTGTTTGTTCTGGGTTGCCTGCGCGAAATTTTGGGGAATGGTACACTGTTTAATGGTGCGGACATGCTCTTGGGCAGTTGGGCGAAAGTGCTGCGTATTCAGGTCGTCCATCTCGACAACCCGTTCCTTCTGGCGATGCTGCCACCGGGCGCATTTATTGGCCTGGGATTGATGCTCGCCGGTAAATACCTGATTGATCAAAAGATGAAAGCCCGTCAAGTGCTGGCAACCGCTGCATCTCTTGACGTTACTCAGCATGGAGCAGAGAAGGCGTTATGAATAAAGAGAAACGCGTCAGCATTCTTACCCGGCTGCGCGATAATAACCCTCATCCTACAACGGAACTGGTTTACACCATGCCTTTTGAGCTGTTGATTTCCGTTCTGCTGTCGGCGCAGGCCACTGATGTGAGCGTCAATAAAGCGACAGCAAAACTCTATCCCATCGCCAATACGCCAGAATCCCTGCTGGAGCTCGGTGTTGATGGCCTAAAACAGCACATCAAGACCATCGGGCTGTTCAACACCAAAGCCGAGAATGTGATCAAAACCTGCCGCATTTTGCTGGAAAAGCACGGTGGTGAAGTTCCGGAAGATCGTGCGGCGCTCGAAGCCCTGCCCGGTGTGGGTCGCAAAACCGCCAACGTCGTATTGAATACGGCATTCGGCTGGCCGACGATTGCGGTTGACACCCATATTTTCCGCGTATGCAACCGCACCCATTTTGCGCCGGGAAAAACGGTGGATCAGGTGGAAGACAAATTGTTGAAAGTGGTGCCCGCCGAATTCAAACTGGATTGTCATCACTGGCTGATTCTGCATGGACGTTACACCTGTATCGCCCGCAAACCACGTTGCGGCTCATGCATCATTGAAGACTTGTGTGAATACGACAGCAAAACTGATTAAGCACGAAGGTGTATGCGGCTGACGAGTTGGCTTCGTCAGCCACTATTTTACAGCAGTGATGTTGACTGTTTCAGAACCACGTCGCAGGCTTTGGTCGTAATCTTCTCTTTGAGTTGATCGGTTGCCGTACCGAGATTGTTCAAATCAAGATTTTTACCCTGTCCGGTATGCAAAATACCACCCAATCCATCCTGATAATCCTGACTTTCCGCCCCGCTCGGGCTGGTAATGCCCAATTTGGTCAATAGCTTATCTTTGACTGCATCCGCATTGCCTGCGGACAGAACATTATTTTTCACGCAGTACTGTAAAATCCCCGCCGCATTGGTGGCGCTTTTCGCTTTAAGCGTGGTGTCACTGCCATTCAGCAAAGCCCCCAGAGACGCCAATGAATTACTGCCGCTACCCGATGATGACTGGTTCAACTGCTCAGTCGCCGCGCTTTTCAATGAGCCCAGTAGATCGGCATGTGCCGCACTTGCCATCAGGGCGCTACTGACCGCCAAAGCCAGCATGACGCGTTGGGTTACCTGCATAATTCACTCCTTTTTTAACTCATTAGACCTAAAAGACTGGGGCAGCTTGCCGCCTAACCATGCCTTAAGCAATGAGGTGTAATCTGACTTTTAAGCATTAAACTTGGCATTCAAGAGGTGTAAGCGCACCCTTGCATCCTTTTTAAAAACGAGTTCGGAGCAGGTTTTGGTTGATATTAGATTGATGTACGTGGAGGTCAAAAGATAGCTTTGTTGGTTGATTGCTTTGGCTTGGTTTTTTTTTCTTTCAATGTGAAGATCGGCAATCAAGCAGGGGACAAAAGCGTGTCCCCTGCACCCGCGCTTTCCGCAGCATTAATTGCCCGCGTTGCGGGTCCCCTCGGTTGTCATTGCGGCGGACGGGTCGGCTTTAGGCTACAGTCCCTGTAGCCGGACGCCTTTCGCCGCCGTCCTGACGGCTCATCCCTGCCTCCATTCCGCCCTCAGCAATTTATGATGCTCGGGGGGAAGGTCAACTTCAAGATGAACTTTGTATTTCAATGTCTGTGAAGGTCAAAAGATAGCTTTGTTGGTTGATTGCTTTGGCTTGGGTTTTTTTTCTTTCAATGTGAAGATCGGCAATCAAGCAGGGGACAAAAGCGTGTCCCCTGCACCCGCGCTTTCCGCAGCATAAATTGCCCGCGTTGCGGGTGCCCTCGGTTGTCATTCCGGCGGACGGGTCGGCTTTAGGCTACAGTCCCTGTAGCCGGACGCCTTTCGCCGCCGTCCTGACGGCTCATCCCTGCCTCCATTCCGCCCTCAGCAATTTATGATGCTCGGGGGGAAGGTCAACTTCAAGATGAACTTTGTATTTCAATGTCTGTGAAGGTCAAAAGATAGCTTTGTTGGTTGATTGCTTTGGCTTGGGTTTTTTTTCTTTCAATGTGAAGATCGGCAATCAAGCAGGGGACAAAAGCGTGTCCCCTGCACCCGCGCTTTCCGCAGCATTAATTGCCCGCGTTGCGGGTCCCCTCGGTTGTCATTCCGGCGGACGGGTCGGCTTTAGGCTACAGTCCCTGTAGCCGGACGCCTTTCGCCGCCGTCCTGGCGGCTCATCCCTGCCTACATTCCGCCCTCAGCAATTCATGATGCTCGGGGGAGGTCAAAGACAAAGACAAAGACAAAAGAAATACATAAATAAAACTAAAATTAAAACATCACGATTTTATCAGTTAATCATTATTTTTTTATCAGTAGCCTTTGACGTTGACCTTCCCAGAGCGTCATGACTCGCTGAGCGAAGGACGCAGGCAGGGGCGAACCGCCAGGATGGCGGTGAGAGGCGTCCGCCCACATGGATGTGGGCTAAAGCCGACCCGTCCGCCGGAGAGATGAGCGAAGGCACCGGCGCAGCCGGCGAGAAATGCCGCGGAAAAGCGCGGTGCAGGGCCGCGCTTACGGCCCTGCTTAGATGCCGATCTTCACACTAACAGAACAACATCATAGCGTAGGCATCTAACCAGCAAAGCTATCTTTTGACGTTCAAGAACATCAATAAACCCGTTTTAAAAAGCTACTCCCTCCCGAAGGGAGCAATTTCCCCCGCTAAAGCGGTGATCCTCGCAATCGCCCCCTCCATCATCTCCTCCGTAACACTGAATGGCATATTCTTCATGTCCGGTGCCACCAATGCCCGGCTGATGATCGCTCGGCGCTCGTCTGGTGTCAGATCATCCGCGACCTCATCTAACGTCAACGGTATCGAACACGCGCGGGCCAGCGCTAACGCGGCCAGTAACTGTTGATCATCACGGCCTTCCAACGCCAGCAAACAGAGATTGCCAAACCCCACTAACAATCCGTGAGGAATTTGCCGTGTTTTGGGGATCGCAGTAAAACCATCATATAAAGCATGTGCGGCAGCCGTATGACCGCCATTACTCATAATGGAGGTCAATCCGGCATACAGAAAAATGGCATCCAGCACCTGCTCCAGCGCAGCATTGGCCTTACCCTGCTCTAACGCCAGGCAGGCATCCGCAGCAAAGTTTTCTATCAGCGTAAAACAGAGTTCGCTATTAGTGCGTACGACACCCGCCAGCCCCTGCAACTTGTTGATATCACTGATCGCCCGGTACTCATACCACTTCGCCAAAGTGTCCCCCAACCCGGCAGAAAAACTGATCAAGGGTGAGCGGGCCAGCAAATCAGCGTCAATGACCGCCGCCGCAGGGCCGCTGGCAAGATGAAACATATCCCGGAAAACACCATCGTCATGATACCGAAATGCAATCGGGGTAATGGCTGAACACGTTGCCGCCACCGTTGGCAGGGTCACCACGGGAATATTACTCACCACCCCAGCGGCTTTGGCGGTATCCAATGCCCTTCCTCCCCCGGTGGCGATAATGACTTCAATCCCCTGGCGTTGAACAATATCTGCCAAACGATAAATATGTTGTTCGCTGCACTCTCCGCCATACCATTCACTTCCGGCATACCACATCATACTTTCGCTGAGTTGTTCGATGACCTGGGGCTCGACAAACGCGATTGCCCGTTTACCGCCTATCAATATGGCGCGTTGCCCTAGCCTGCCACACATCCTTCCCAAGTGAAGAATGGCCCCCCGGCCTCGTAAAACGCTGGCGGGGAAAACTAACCGGTGTGTAAACATACCTCTCCTTATAAATTACCCGTCATACCTCAAGCGGCATGCAGGAAATGAATGTTTTGAGGGGATAGGTTCTAAGTATGGTCAAAAAAAGAGTGCCGCGTGGAGGAATTGTCTATCTGCGGGAAATGGCGGAGCAAAGTGCCAGGGGGAGAATAATACGATTTCACGTAACCATGAAACCGTATTTGGCTTAGGATGAGATGAACTCCCTGCGTCAGTTTAGTGTTACGTCACTAACGCGGCAGTCGCTTATGCAAACGAGTTTTCCCGGTCATGGTCAATGTTGTATTTATAACCTTTATTTCTTATTGTCGTTATTGCATCGGCAAAACCGGCCATTTTAAGTGAACGCCTCAATTTACAGATCAGTTGAATCAGATTTTCATCATGAGTACATTTGTCGCACCCTGGCCAGAGTTGAGTGATTAAAGTATCTCTGTCAATGATCTCACCGGGTTTCGATTTGAGACAAAAGAATAGACGCCGTTCCATTTCCTGAAGAAATAACACATTAAAAGAGAATGCAATATTGTCTTCATCATTAATCTCGTTATCAGTACTGAATGCATGCGGATGGTGTTGTTGTCTCATAGAATTTCCCTTTTTAGAAAGTAAATACAAGGGATTATCATAGATAAATTCTCTGTCAGGCATCATGCATTCAGCGCCGTGCAAATCTGCAAAAAATAAAAACATTAAAATTCATACAGTAAGATAGCACATCTCATAGGAATTGATGAAAAAAAGATATTTTCGAAGCATATAATGATTCTCATGATGAATCTGGGTGATAATTAACCCCTCCTAAAAATCAAGGCAACATAAATAAAAAAATCATCACCAAGACGAAATATTTTAATAAAAAATTAACATTTATAATGCACTTTGTCTTTATTTTTTGGTGAGAAGAGAAAAACTCAGGAAACATAATTTAACGTGAGTTTATAAATGGCGGGTTTTTGACGTTCTTTGACATAAAATAGTCATTTATTTTTGTTAAAAAAACTAAAAGCGGAACCCAATGGGCTGCCGTCATTCAACAGATCGGTATCGCCAACACCTTCCTTCTCGCGACCCCTTTAAGGGCATCATGGCGGTGATACTGCTGTAGGGTTATCCTTTGCTTATCTGGCGCAAGTCACAGGCTTAACATCAGGAGTTGTTATGAAAATTATCAATGCCGTTCTCCGTCAGCAAAACGGAACTTTCACACTGGATATCAAAGATGGTGTGATTGCGGCCATCGAGCAGCAATCATCAAACGCCCTGCAAGTGGAAGGTGCTATTGATGCAGCCGGTCAATTGGTGATTCCTCCTTTGGTCGAGCCGCATATTCACCTGGATGCTACGCTCACCGCCGGTGAACCAGAATGGAATATGAGCGGAACCCTATTTGAAGGGATTGAGCGCTGGAGCCAGCGCAAAGAGACCATTTCTCACGAAGATACCAAAAAACGCGCCCATACAACGATTGGGATGCTGCGGGATCACGGTATTCAGCATGTACGAACCCATGTGGATGTGACCGACCCAACGCTCGCCGCGTTGAAAGCCATGCTGGAAGTGAAGGAAGAGGCGCGATCCCTGATTGATTTACAAATAGTGGCCTTTCCGCAGGAAGGAATCGAGTCCTATCCCAATGGCCGCAAACTGATGGAACAGGCGATCGAAATGGGGGCAGATGTCGTGGGCGGCATTCCTCATTTTGAAAATACCCGCGTTCAGGGCGTCAGTTCAATCAAGTTCCTGATGGATCTTGCTGAACGCACTGGCTGCCTCGTCGATGTACACTGTGACGAAACGGATGATCCGCACTCCCGCTTTCTTGAGGTTCTGGCTGAAGAGGCCCGAGTCCGTGGCATGGGCGCTCGCGTCACTGCGAGCCATACCGTCGCCATGGGATCTTACGATAATGCCTATTGCTCGAAACTGTTCCGCTTGCTGAAACTCTCGGGGATCAGCTTTATCTCCTGTCCGACCGAAAGTATTCATCTGCAAGGTCGATTCGATACCTTCCCCAAACGCCGTGGCGTCACACGCGTGGCCGAACTGGATCGCGCGGGCATGAATGTCTGCTTTGGCCAGGATTCGATCAAGGACCCGTGGTATCCGCTGGGTAATGGCAACATTCTGCGCGTGCTGGATGCCGGATTGCATATCTGCCATATGATGGGTTATCAGGATCTGCAACGCTGTCTTGATCTCGTCACAGATAACAGCGCGAAAGCGATGCATTTGGGTGAGCGTTATGGCATCGCCGTCGGACGCCCTGCCAATCTGGTGATTCTGGATGCAGAAAATGATTATGAGGCAGTACGACGCCAGGCTAAAGCCCACCTGTCTATTCGCCATGGGGAAGTGATCATGCGTCGCCAGCCAGAACGCATTGAACGCTACGGCATGTAATTTGGTCATTTTGACGGTTTTGGCCATATCACGGCGATTCGCAGGAGTCGCCTTTCTCTTATGGCCGAATCGGTTCGAATTCCCCTCACTGCCAAAAAAGCCTATTATTCCAACACCATAATTCGACTGATTTAGGGAGTGATGATGACGACAGAACCCGAAATATTGCGCTTACGCGACGTGAGTTATGAAATTAACGGCACGTCGATCCTGAATGAAGTCTCGCTGAGCCTGAGAAAAGCAGAATTCACCTTAATCACTGGCCCGTCAGGTTGCGGTAAAAGTACCCTGCTCAAAGTGATCTCTTCACTGATCAGCCCCACCAGCGGCAGCATTCTGCTTGATGGCAAAGATATCGATGCGATCGCTCCGGAACACTATCGCCAGCAGGTTTCTTACTGTTTCCAGACACCGGTTCTGTTCGGTGAGACGGTATACGATAACCTGGCGTTGCCTTACCAGATCCGCCACCAGAAGGTAGATGAGACCAAATTGAAAGAGGGTCTGACCCGGCTTCTGCTGCCCCATGAGATTCTCAACAAAAGCATCAATGAGCTTTCCGGTGGGGAGAAACAGCGGATCGCCCTTCTGCGCAACCTGCAGTTTACGCCACGTATTCTCCTGCTCGATGAGATCACCAGTGCTTTGGACGAAGACAACAAAAAGAACGTTAACCAGATGATCCGGGAGTTGGTCGATCACCAGGGTGTCGCAGTGCTTTGGGTCACACACGATCAAAACGAAATCAGTCATGCCGATGAAGTCATTGTCATGAAAAATCATGCGGTGGAGAGCTATTCATGAACCAGCATAACATTACCAACCAGTCTCTCATGCTGGCGCTGGTTCTGGTCGTCATTGCGATACTCATCAGTAAGAGAGAGAAACTCGGTCTCGAAAAAGACATTATCTGGAGCATCGCCCGCGCCATCGTCCAACTCATTATTGTTGGCTATGTCCTGAAGTATATTTTCGATGTCGACAATGGCTTACTGACGATCCTGATGGTGCTGTTTATCTGCTTTAACGCCGCACTGAATGCCCGCAAACGCAGTAAGAATATCGACCATGCTTTTGTGATCTCTTTTATTGCGATTTCGTCAGGTACGGTGCTTACCCTGACCGTGCTGATCCTCAGCGGTTCGATCGAGTTTACCCCGATGCAGGTAATTCCCATCTCCGGCATGATCGCCGGTAATGCCATGATCGCGGTGGGTCTGTGCTACAACAATCTCAATCAGCGTTTTAAAGACCAGCAGCAGAAAATACTCGAAATGCTCAGCCTGGGTGCCTCGGTGAAATATGCCTCACGCGGGATCATTCGTGACAGCATACGTTCATCGTTGATTCCTACCGTCGACTCAGCAAAAACAGTAGGACTGGTGAGCTTGCCGGGGATGATGTCCGGGTTGATATTTGCCGGCATTGATCCGGTAAAAGCCATCAAGTACCAAATAATGGTCACCTTTATGCTGCTTTCAACCGCCAGTTTATCAACGATAATCGCCTGCTATCTTGCCTATCGCCGGTTTTACAACAAACGACAGCAATTACTGATGAAACCCTGACAGGTAAATCGTGTGTAATACGCTACCCGCGCGTCAACGCGCAGAGAAGAGTAATAACCGTTTTTTACGAAAACCAGTGATCCTACCCCATAAACAATAGGAAAATCATGCTGACTCGTGCTCCAGTTCTGCAAACCAACCGCCTGAGATTGCAAGCCCATACCGCACAGGACATCGACCACGTCGCGGCCCTGTGGGCAAATCCGGATGTGGTAAAATACATCGGTGGTACCCCGTCAAGTTATGAGGCGAGTTGGAGCCGTTTGCTGCGTTATGCCGGACATTGGCAACTATTGGGTTTTGGTTACTGGGCCATCTTTGAGTCTGGCAGTGGCGCTTTTATCGGTGAAATCGGACTGGCGGATTACCGCCGCGAAATTACACCTTCACTGGCGGGCATGCCTGAAATGGGCTGGGCTTTATCACCTGAGTTTCATGGCAAAGGTTACGCCTACGAAGCGGCAAAGGCGGTTCTGAACTGGGCCGACGAGCAGAACATCACCACCACCTGCTGTATCATTTCGCCAGAACATACATCGTCGCTGAAGCTGGCGGCGAAATGTGGCTTTCGCGTCACTGCCGAGAGTGTTTATCATCAGGAGGCGATTCTTCAACTTCAACGCACTGCATCGAATCCCCCCTTTCTGCCGGGTAAGCGTTTTTAACTTTATAGCGTTTAAACGCTATTGTGTTTTCACGCTATCGTATTTTCACTCACTAGCGTTGATGGCGTTATTACGCCATCAACTCGCACCAAAAAGTGGCTATTTCTGGTCGCGCTTATTTCGGCTCGACGGACTGATAGATTTCAATTTCATGTTCACCTGATGATCCATCATTCAGGTAACGTTCATAACATGCGCCCATCGTCGGTTGATACTCACTCGCAGCCAATTCCTGGTAAAAGTCATGCCAGGTCTGGGTGAACTGATCGGTTTTAATTTTGGCGTAATACACCGCATATAACCCACCGGGGATCGTCTGCTCACTGACCAGCACTTTTTGGTCAACCGGCATCTCAAATCCTTCGGCGACACCAAACACGACATCGGCACGCAACTCTTGTGGTGGCACCTGTGAGGGATCGTCCCAATACAGGGCCAGCCAGTCACCCGGCACAACCTGATGACGTGAACGCCACGCATAGAGTTGTTCAAAACCCTGAGGAATTGTCTGTGGATATGGGCCGACAACGCGCACGCCAACGACATTGATGGGATCTTTTTCAACAATTTTTATAGCCATAGTGTGTTCCATGTGTCTGATGATTTGAGAGATCAGTGTGATTGATGCCTTACCGGCGCCAACCGCACAACACGCCGACCGTGTTTTGCCTGAGGCTGTTTTTTTGCAAAAGAACCTTCTGCATAAATACCCTTTTACTCAAGTAGTTTTTTAATCAAGAAAAAGCACGTCGGACTGCACCGCCATAACAACTGTTTATTTATACAGTAAATAATATTATAAAGGCAATACTTTTTTAAGCATTTAGCGGCCACTCACAAGTATTAGCGCGATCCCCTTTTTCCGCCAGAATCGTCACTGTCATACAATATCTGGTTGCAAAAGCCACTCTGCGCTGTCGTTCCAGACATCCAAATAGGGATTGACGCCCGGTTGATGGCGACATGCGATTGAAAGGCAATCCAGTACCTGCCCGATTCAACGGGTATTATCGGTCAGCCATGGGATAGGGCCTATTCACCTTAATTATTCAACAGGCATAAAGCCCTGGTCGATCAGATGTTGCTGACCGGAGGGCTAAAAGCGGCTTTTCATTCATTTGTGAAAGGTATCGACTGTTACTATTCCCCGTTTGCTGTCAAGGGACATTCTTTCTTCCTGAGGCAATAAGCACATTTTATTAACGATCATTAATAAAAGTTTGACACGGGTCGGTCAGATGAATAGATTACGGACGTGAACTATTCATCCTGCATTCATCTGCGAATTGAGAGCGCCTGATATGACGGAATATAATAAAGACCACGATTTGATTGATGAATTGGTCAATTGGATCGAGGTACATCTGGACACGGCACCGCGTATCGACATGGTGTCGCTGAAATCAGGTTACTCCAAGTGGCACCTGCAACGTAAATTCCGCGACATGACCGGGATAAATATCGCGACTTATATGCGCAACCGCCGCCTGGCCAAGTGTGCAATCGCACTGAAAACCAGCCATGAATCCATTATTGATATCGCGACGCAATACAGTTTTGATTCTCAGCAGACGTTTACCCGCGCCTTTAAAAAGCGCTTTGCCACCACGCCACTCCAGTATCGCCTCTCACCCGACTGGCAGTTTGATCTCTTGACGCCGCGTTTCAGTTTTAACGATAGTTTTAATCTGGATGTTGAGTGCGTCAACTTGCCAGAGATGCATCTGAAGCGCCTGCGTAATGATGTGACGCTGGTGGATAAAAGTATCGAAGGTAACAGTCGCCCCAATTATCAGGCCATCCGCGACCAAATGATGTGCGAAGTATTTTCTAAAACCGATGTGCGCAAAAGCCCGATCATCACCGTAATGACCGGTGACACGCAAAACGGCGAGCAAAATAGCCTGCGCTATATGTTGGCGGAGAATGCGAGTACCGGACTGCATGACAGCGGCCAGCATTTATCAGTAGCCGGTGGGGAATTTGTCTCGATCCGTTTTAGCGGCACGGTGAATGAAAGCCATAAGTTAACCCGCTATCTTTTTGATGAAGTATTGCCTGAATTACGCAAAAAGATTACCGCCAGCCAGGAAATTGAGCAGATCAATTTCGATGATGAAATATTCACCTCCCGCTGGGCGCAATCGAAGATCAATTACCACTATCTGTTGTCAGTAAATTAAAAGCCTATTGTCGGTAAATTAAAGGGCTTGGCGTTTGGTGCGGCCTGAGCACTCCTGCCGTCGGCCCTTCCGGCGGCAGCGTTTCAACCGATCAGCATACACCGAAATCATCATCCTCTTTGTACAGTGCGAGCTCGCTGCTGTTGAATGTGCGCGTCTGTTCCTGATCCAGATTGGTCCACTGGCACTCCACCGTATCGCCTTCTACGCTGACCACCCGCATACGTTGCCCACCGATCACCGGCTGGACGGAATCACCGACATTGAATGACATGATGTTCTCCTTAATACATTGGAATTCGAGTCTGCATTTAAAGCGTAGCACCCTCAACCATAATGCATGCCTTCCAGCTTCAATCCATCGGGATCAAGGAAAAAAACAGCGTAATAGTCAGGGTAGTATTCGTCGGCAGGATCGACGACCCTGACATGATTCTGAATAAGGAAGGTCTGGAGTTCATCGACATCCTTTCGGTCATTCAGCGAGAAAGCATAATGATGGAAACCGATGTCACCCAAGCGGTAAGGATGTTTTATCCCTTCATCATCAGCGGCATAGATCCAAAAGCGGGTAGAACCGTTACTCCAGCCTTTTGCTCCCTCGAACTCATCCATGACCTTGAAACCGAGAAAGTCAAAAAATGCGCTGTAGAACGCGTTTGATGCAGTGAAATCACTGACGGTGATAACGAGATGGTCGACGGCCTGGACGCGGGACATGATCTGTCTCCTTCAACCCTAGCAATCCTTTCAGTATAGCGTGGCAGGAAAAAGGAAGCGGGCCGGATCGATTTCCGCCTTACGCTTTTCCTGTAGTGGCAAATGCATGTCTTCGTGCCTTTTTGAAATCTGCGCGCGATAGCGTATGCTGCGGATTCGTCTTTATAAATCAGCTCGTTTCATGTCAAAAATACTCATCAGTGCCTGCCTGTCCGGCTTCCCTGTCCGCTATAACGGATCAGAGAAAATCCTTATCGATCAAACGTTGCAGCAATGGCGCGAGCAAAATCGTCTGGTGATCTGCTGCCCGGAACTTGCCGCAGGCTTCGCAACACCGCGTCCACCGGCAGAAATTGCTGTCAGATCTTCCGGTCGCTCTGTTTTGACCGAGGGCGCACGCGTGATGGAATCCAGCGGTCAGGATGTCACTGAACGCTATATTCTGGGCGCTTATCTGGCACTGGAAATGGCAGAGAAAAATGGTTGCCGCTATGCCTTGCTGACGGATAGCAGTCCCTCATGTGGTAGTGAGACGATCTATGATGGTTCTTTTGGCGGGAAAATACTGAAAGGTTACGGTGTCACGACTGAGCTACTGCGTCAGCACGGTATTGAGGTTTTTTCCCATCGGCAGATATTGCAGTTGATTGAACGGGTGATGAATCAAGCGTGAGTTTCGCTTTGCCCTGCATCGGTTGATGCAGGGCAAAGGATCAGATGACTCTCAGTCAGGGTAAAAACACGGGTGCCGCGCTCTCAATGGTCCAGGTGTATTTATCGTCGCCGCCACCATCCAGATTAATGACGAAATCAATCACAGTGCCAAAATTATCCAACACCCGAATGCCCGGTATATAATCTCCGGTATGCGCATAATCTACGGGAATGTCATTTTGAATATACTGGAAGACAGACGCTGGATTGGTTTCTGACCCATTGGGATCGATAAATCCTTTTTTATATTGGGTGGCAATAGGAATACCGGAAATGGACTTGGGATCCCAATCGAAATTCTCCAGTTCGTATCCCTGAGGATATTGTGAAGAGGTAAGCGCCTTATTACTCAGTAGGAAGGTATATTCCTGGTTACAGGCATATTCTTCCTCATTCAACGCGGCCAAATCATAGGTCGGCGTAAGTTTATCCAACACAAATACCGAGCGTTGTGACAACGTGGTATCCGTTGGCGCATTGTAGATAAGGAAAATATTTCGCCCAGACCCACCTTTGGCGGCATCAAAAGGCAGGTAAGCGGTATTAATCCATGTTGATGTCGATGGGATGATGTTATTGGTTTTAATTAAAGAATAATTCTGGCTTTCAGAGATATAATAATCACTCCAACGCAATTCCCGCAATACGCAGCCATTGGAACCGCCATTGTCTACGATGGTGGAAAAGGCAAATGAGTCACTGTTGTGTTGCCATACCTGACCAGCCAGTTGCGTGCTTTGGTTGCCTGTTGCCATTGTACTCGCGGTACCGTCAGTGAGTTTACAGTAGATCGGGCTGGTATTGGCATATCCGAGCACGGGGAGAATATAAAAAGGAATTATTCCCGACAAATTCACCAATGAAACTTCTGGTGATTCAGCCGCAGGCCCTGTCTGTTGAACAATATCATGTGCATAACCGTTATCAGTCACACCGACAGTCCAACCGGCATCGGCCAGCGATCCTTTATCGCCACTTTTATCACCAAAGCGCCAGTCGATATTCCCTGCCGTCTTAAGATAACTTACTACCTGATCTGCCGTCGTCGTGTCAGTCGAATCAGGGTTATAATAGGTCCAGCCCAGATAAAATACGCCGGTCATCACGCCGTTTGAATAAACACTTCTTACACCACCAAGTTGGGTGGCATTACCATCCAAATATAGACCACTAAAACCTATTTGTGCTGGCACTAATGTCAGTTCATTATTATTTAACATAAAAAACACCTCATAGTATATTTGCAACGGACGCTGCATGAACAATATATATCATGAGGAGAACACCCACTCTGGCAAAAAATACGATTGGGAAGATCCATTTTTGCCAGATTAGGATAATTATGCCCGAAAATTAATGTTATCGGTAATAGATGCTTAGAGTCCCCTCGTATTAACGAGGGAGACGCTGTTTTATTTGTTATGCGGGAGCATGGGCAGATTCAGATTGTGTTCTGTTGCACACGCCGCGGCTGATTCATAGCCGGCATCAGCATGACGCATAACACCGGTTGCCGGATCGTTCCACAATACCCGCGCCAGTCGCTGATCCGCCTGCTCGCTGCCATCGCAAACAATCACAACACCCGCATGTTGCGAGAACCCCATTCCAACGCCGCCACCGTGGTGGATACTCACCCAAGTCGCGCCGCCAGCGGTATTAAGCAACGCATTCAGCAATGGCCAGTCAGAAACCGCATCGGAACCGTCTTTCATGGCTTCAGTCTCGCGGTTGGGTGACGCCACCGAACCGCAATCCAGATGGTCGCGGCCAATAACAATCGGCGCTTTCAACTCACCGTTGCGCACCATTTCGTTAAACGCCAATCCGGCAATATGCCGTTCCCCCAGACCCAGCCAGCAGATACGTGCCGGAAGTCCCTGAAAGGCGATACGCTCTTGCGCCATATTCAGCCAGTTATTCAACGGTGCATTATCCGGGAACAACTCTCTCAGTTTGGCGTCGGTTTTATAGATATCGTCCGGATCGCCGGACAGCGCCACCCAGCGGAACGGGCCTTTGCCCTCGCAGAACAGCGGACGGATGTATGCGGGTACAAAACCGGGGAAATCAAAGGCATTTTTCACCCCTTCGTCCAGCGCCATCTGACGGATATTGTTGCCGTAATCCACCGTCGGAATGCCCATTGCATGAAAATCCAGCATGGCCTGAACGTGAATCGCCATCGACTCCCTGGCAGCCCGATCCACGGCGGCAGGATCACTTTTACGCGTGTTTTCCCAGCGATCCAGATCCCAACCAAGAGGAAGATAACCGTTGATTGGATCGTGGGCAGAGGTCTGATCGGTTACGATATCCGGTCGCAGGCCGCCTTCTTTGGCCCGTTCCACCAACAAAGGCAGGATTTCGGCGGCATTGCCCACCAGCCCCACAGAGATAGCCTGTTTTTCAGCGCAGGCTTTCTCGATCATGGTCAGGGCTTCGTCAATGTCATGGGCTTTATAATCCAGATAACGGGTACGCAAACGGAAATCAATGCGTGACTCCTGGCACTCAATGGCCAGTACGCAGGCACCGGCCAGCACGCCAGCCAAAGGCTGCGCACCGCCCATGCCGCCCAAACCGGCAGTGAGGATCCATTTGCCACGCAGATTGCCGTTATAGTGCTGCCTGCCCGCCTCAACGAAGGTTTCATAGGTACCTTGCACGATGCCCTGAGCGCCGATGTAAATCCAGGAACCGGCCGTCATCTGCCCATACATCATCAACCCGGCCTTATCCAACGCATGGAAATGTTCCCAGTTGGCCCAATGGGGTACCAGATTGGAGTTGGCGATCAATACACGCGGTGCATCCAGATGAGTGCGGAAAATCCCCACTGGTTTTCCGGACTGAACCAGTAGGGTTTCATCTTCTTTCAGGCTGCGCAGGCTGGATAAAATGGCCTCGAAACAGTCCCAATTCCGCGCCGCCTTGCCAATCCCGCCGTAAACCACCAGATCCTGCGGGCGCTCTGCCACGTCAGGATCGAGGTTATTCTGGATCATCCGATACGCAGCCTCGATCAGCCAGTTCTGGCAGTGCAATTCTGTTCCGGTAGGGGCGCGAACCTCGCGGGCTACGGCATTTTTCAACACGGAATTCATTATTAGTTTCCTTTGCGTTCAGGAGGAAAAATCATGAAAAACAGTCCATTACAAACCAAGCTTCTGGCTCGGCAACATCGCGAGTATGGCCTGCGGCCACTCCTCACGGCTGGCCCACAGGCGCATGTTCTCAATATCACCGGACATCAGGCGGTCTTGTGCCAGAAAAGCAACTTTCTCGCGCACCCGCGTCATTTCCTGTTCCAGCAGTTCCGAGCTGCGCAGCGGGCGGATAAAATCCACCCCCTGTGCCGCAGCCATGGCTTCAATACCCACCACCACCGCCGTGTTGAAGCACATATCACCGAGGCGACGTGCAGCAAATGTCGCCATGGACACATGATCTTCCTGATTGGCTGACGTGGGCAAACTGTCGACACTGGCCGGATGCGCCAGGGATTTATTCTCAGACGCCAACGCGGCCGCGGTGACCTGGGCAATCATAAAGCCGGAGTTCACCCCGCCGTCATTGACTAAAAACGGCGGCAAGCCTGAAAGTCCGGCGTCCAGCAGCAGCGCCAGGCGACGCTCTGAAATCGCCCCAATTTCCGCCACGGCGAGCGCGATGATATCCGCAGCAAACGCCACCGGTTCAGCATGGAAATTGCCACCGGAGATCACCTCTCCGCTGTCTGTAAATACCAGCGGATTATCTGACGCCGCATTGGCTTCAATTTGCAGCACCCGCGCGGCGTAATGCAGGTTATCCAGACAGGCGCCCATCACTTGCGGGACGCAGCGTATGGAATACGGGTCTTGCACCCGGCTACAGCCTTGATGAGAAGTGACAATGTCACTACCCTCCAGTAACGCGCGTACTGCTTGCGCGACGGCAATCTGCCCGCGTTGACCACGTGCCTGATGGATGCGATCGTCGAAAGGTTTGACTGAGCCTTTGATCGCCTCCAGCGACAGTGTCCCCGCCACAATAGCGGCGGCAAACACATTCTCTGCCTCAAACAATCCTTTCAGGGCCAGCGATGTTGACACCTGCGTGCCATTCAGCAGCGCCAATCCCTCTTTTGGCCCCAACTCGATAGGCTGTAATCCGGCCACGGCTAACCCTTCGGTCGCTGCCAGTCGCTGCCCGTTGACGGTGACATCCCCTTCGCCAATCAGCATCAGCGACAAATGGGCCAACGGTGCCAAATCGCCTGACGCACCGACGGATCCTTTTTCTGGTATACAGGGCATTACGCCCGCATTGAACAGCGCGATTAACGCCTCAATCACCTGCAAACGGATCCCGGAATGGCCGCGAGCCAGGCTGATAATTTTCGTTGCCACCACCAGACGGACAACGTTATCCGCCAGATCCTTGCCAACCCCGACGCTGTGCGACAGCACCAGATTGCGCTGCAATTCCGCCAGTCTTTCCGCCGGAATACGCGTTTGCGCCAGCTTGCCAAAACCGGTATTGATGCCGTAAACCACATTCCCTTGCTTCACGATATTTGCCACGGTTTCCTGTGCAGCAATAATGGCCTCGCGGGCGGACGCCACCAATTCCAAACGCACACCGCCACGGTAGATATCGCGCAGCGTCGCCAGTTCAACGTGGCCGGGATGGAGGCGGCAGAGAGTCAGGTCTGTCGACATGATATATTCCTGTATAGACAAGTTAAGTCATAGATAAACCCGGGCGAAAATCTTCCGGGTTGGAAAATTCGAATCGATTTCAGGCGGTTTTTTCAGCTGGATTCCTGTCGCGATCTGCAATTTTGCGCCCGTTGCCAGCGGCGCTCTATGTCTAACATATAGTTGTGAGCTAAATGAATGTCCATAATCCATTCAATCTGAATCGGGGGGAAATTTTAAGAATCACGTGTCGGTCACATTCTGTATATGCCTGTATATACAAGCACGGTGCTCTGACATGGCTTATCGCGCCTTGATATCTGCCCCAAGCTTGATATCTGCCCAAAGAATCAGGCTATCGCGTCGCTGGGGCGTAAGCACACGTGGCGCGGATAACGCTGACCACCAGCATCCTTCGCCTTCACGTAGAATTTCATCCTCCAGCAAGCCTTCACCGCGGATGACCAGAACCACACCGCTGTGCCCAATGGGCAGTGTTTGTGACTGCACCACGGAATTTACCTGCGCAATCAGTGAGGTACGGCGGGTCATAATGTTGAAGTCCTGACTCGGGCCGTGGCCGATGGTGGCGTGTAGCGCCAATTCTCCGGCGAATGCCAACGGTTTTCCTGTCGTCAGGATAAAATCTTCCCCGCCCTCGCCCCATAGCCGCACACTGTCCCCAGCGATCAAGGTGATGGAACGATCAATTCCCGCAAAGGCAGAAAACGGCCCATCCTGCGCGATGGTTGCGATGCTTGCACGCCAGTCAAACTGAGCAGCACCTTGCGGCCAACTGACGATCTCCCTTGTTTCGCCGCCGCCATTGCGCCAACGGCTGACGGGCAGCGAATCAATGGCAAAACGAACCGGTAGCATCAGAAGGTCTCCTGCAGGGTTTTCAATAACTGGAAGAAATCATTGGCGGCGTCTTGCTGTTGCGCATGCTGTCCGGCGACGATTACAGCCTTGCCAGCAACATAAACGTCTTTAATCTGCTGGGGACCACCGGCAAACAGCCAGCGGTTGAGCAACTGGTCGGTACTGGCTGCCGCCAGATAGGGATCATTGCCATCAAGAACCAGCCAATCGGCACGATACCCCACACGCAGGCTACCTATCTGCGCGCCACACGCCTGCGCCCCACCGGCCAATGCCTGGCGATAAAGTACTTCACCGACCGCGGGCTGTTGCGCGGTAACCATCCTGTTGCGACGCCGATCGCGCAACCGCTGCGTGTATTCCAGCCAGCGCAACTCTTCAACCACATTCAGCGAAACGTGGCTGTCAGAACCGATCCCCCAGCGCCCCTGTTGCGCAATGTATTCCACCGCGGGGAAAATCCCATCGCCAAGATTGGCCTCGGTGGTTGGGCATAATCCGGCGACCGCACCGCTGGCGGCCAGTCGATCCCGCTCACTGTCATCCAGATGCGTGGCATGGACCAGACACCAACGCGCATCCACATCGACATGGTTCAGCAACCAACCCACTGGCCGCTCACCACACCAGGCAAGGCTGTCACTCACCTCTTTTTGCTGCTCGGCAATATGGATATGCACGGGCAGATTGGCCGAACTGGCAGACAATACCTGCTCGATCTGTTGCAGATTGACTGCGCGCAGCGAATGGAAACACAGCCCTTGATTTTGCAGCGGTGACGCCGCAATTTGCCCGGCGATAATCTGCTGCTGCAAAAGATAGCTGTCGCTATCCTGAATGAATCGTTTCTGCCCGGCGAGTGCAGGCTGGCTGCCAAAACCGCTATAGCTGTAGAGCACAGGCAGCATCGTCAAACCAATACCGGCCTGTTGCGCCGCATGACTGATATGCGCGGTCATCTCCCCACGATCTTGATAAGGCTGACCGTCTGCCTGATGGTGGAGATAGTGGAACTCTGCCACCTGGGTATAGCCCCCTTTCAGCATTTCGATATACAACTGCCGGGCAATCACCCCCACCTGCGGCGGCGTCAGGCGCTGCACCAACCGATACATCAGATCGCGCCAGGTCCAGAAACTGTCCTGCGGATCGCCGGCCACTTCTGCCAGCCCGGCCATCAACCGCTGGAAAGCGTGTGAATGCAGATTGGGCATTCCAGGCACCACGGCCCCCTGCAACACGATGCAGCCCTCAGCGGACTCACCGGAGGTTACGGCAATCAGTATTCCCTGCTGATCCACGTCCAGCCTGACATTTTCAGCCCATCCCTGCGGCAGTAACGCGCGTTTGGCAAAATACGCTGGCATAAACCCTTTCCTGAACAGTGTGTGTGAATGATGGACAATATAATTCTGCGGGGCTGGTATTTCTGCGCCTCAGCTTGTATATACATATACATACGCCGAATAGAACAGTAAATGTCAAAGGCTGTTTTTTCAGCTCAAAATTTTATGCTGCGCGGCTTATCCCGTTCGGCACCTATCGTCTTCTGAGGGGGATCCTGTGGCTGAACAACAGGTGCTGTCACAATTGGCGGCGGCGATGAGTGACTCGCCCGCACCAATTTATCAAAGGGTTAAACAGGCCATCGTCAACCAGATTCGTTCCGGCATGTGGCAGCCACATCAGCGGGTGCCGTCGGAAAGCGAACTGGTGAATGAATTGGGCGTCAGTCGCATGACCATCAATCGCGCACTGCGGGAACTGACCAGTGAAGGCTTTCTGCTGCGTATGCAAGGCGTTGGCACGTTTGTGGCGGAGGCAAAAGCCTATACCGCGATGCTGGAAGTGCATAACATCGCCGAAGAGATTGCAGAGCGCGGTCATCGCCACAGCAGCAAAGTGTTGCGCATGATCTCCCGTGCGGCAGACAGCGAACAGGCATTGGCGTTGGGCATCCAACCCGGGCAGACGGTGTTTTATTCACAGATTGTGCATTATGAAAACGATATTCCGGTGCAACTTGAGGATCGTTTTGTCAATCCGCAGGCTGCGCCTGATTATCTGCAACAGGATTTCACCCTGCTAACCCCGCATCACTATCTGAGTCAGGCGGCACCGCTTACCGCAGGCGAACACGTGGTCGAAGCGGTGAGCCCTACCGACGAACAGCGGGAATTACTGGCATTGGCCGCGCATGAGCCCTGCCTGTTGATCCGCCGTCGCACCTGGCACGGTACGCGGGTGGTGACCTCTGCGCGATTACTCTATCCCGGTTCGCGCTATCAACTCTTTGGCCGTTTCAAAAGTCACGGCGATACACGAAATTCATAAGTGGAGTCATGATGGCAGCAGAACAGCAATGCGATAGCCTGTGGTATGGCGCGGATCTGGTCACCATGCGTGGCGGCCACTACCACTTGATTGAAGACGGGGCGATCGCCGTTAAAGACGGCAAGATTGTCTGGATAGGTGAACGTGGCTTGTGCCCAGAATTCCCGCTGGCAACGCGCACCGATTTTGGTGGCGGCATCATTACCCCCGGATTTATTGACTGCCATACCCATCTGGTTTTTGGCGGCGATCGCAGTGCGGAGTTTGAGCAGCGCCTGAACGGTGTGAGTTATGCAGAAATCGCCGCCAATGGCGGTGGCATCCTCTCAACCGTCAATGCCACCCGTGCAGCGACAGAGGCGCAACTTCTGGCCTCGGCAAAATGTCGCCTGGCACCTTTACTGGCTGAGGGCGTAACCACCGTTGAAATAAAATCCGGTTATGGCCTGACGATCGACAGCGAAATGAAGATGCTGCGGGTTGCACGACAGTTGGGTGAAGAATTGCCCGTCACTGTGAAAACCACCTGTCTGGCGGCACATGCCCTGCCGCCCGAATTCAAAGGTCGCGCGGATGACTATATTGCTGTGATCTGTGATTCATTGCTGCCTCAGGTAGCCTCGGCTGGCCTGGCCGACGCTGTGGACGCATTTTGTGAACATCTGGCTTTTTCCCCGCAACAGGTGGAAAAAGTCTTCGATGCCGCGCATCGGCTTGGACTGCCCGTCAAACTGCATGCCGAACAACTTTCATCCCTCGGCGGCAGCAAATTGGCCGCGCAACATCAGGCGCTCTCTGCTGATCATCTGGAATATGCCGGCGAAAGCGATGTTATCGAGATGGCACGACAGGGTACGATTGCCGTCCTGCTGCCCGGTGCGTATTACCTGCTGCGTGAAACCCAGGCTCCCCCGGTTGATCTGTTTCGACAGCATAACGTGCCGATGGCCATTGCCAGCGATGCCAATCCAGGTACCTCGCCCGCGTTATCCCTGCGCTTGATGCTAAATATGGCGTGTACACTTTTTCGTCTGACGCCTGAAGAGGCCCTGGCAGGAATTACCCATCACGCCGCCCGCGCACTGGGGATTGAGAAGACTCACGGCACGCTGGAAATCGGCAAAACTGCGGATTTTGTTCATTGGCCGCTGGCACGCCCGGCGGAACTGGTTTACTGGTTGGGCGGTCAACTGCCCTGCACAGTCATCTATCTCGGAGAAGTTCGCTTATGACGCTGCCTGAACCTTTCAGTTTTGTCAGTGGCACGCTGCCGCTGTTGATCAGTATTCCCCATGCGGGCGTGACGCTGACGCCCGAAGTTGAAAATGCATTGACGCCAGAAGCCGCCGTGCTCTCTGATACCGATTGGCATATCCCGCGTTTGTATGATTTTGCGCGCAAAATGGGCGCAAGTATGTTGAAGGGCAATTATTCACGCCTGGTTATCGATCTCAACCGCCCTGCTGACGATCAACCATTATATACCACGGCAACGACTGGCCTGTTCCCAGAGACATTATTTGATGGCCGACCGGTATTTAAAACAGGCCAGACACCGACACCGCAACAACGGCAGCAATATTTGCGGGAAATATGGCATCCGTACCATCAGCAATTACAACGTGAACTGGATCGACTGCGGGCGGAGTTTGGTTATGTCCTGCTGTTTGACGCGCATTCCATTGCCTCGCTGATTCCAAGATTATTCGACGGGCGTTTACCCGATCTCAATATCGGTACAAATGGCGGGACAAGTTGCGATCCCCAATTGGAAGCTCAAATTATCGCATCCTGTGCAGCGCAAAATACCTTCAGCTATGTCGTCAACGGGCGTTTCAAAGGTGGCTACATCACCCGTGAATATGGCAAACCGACATTGGAACAACACGCCATCCAGCTTGAGCTGGCACAGAAAAATTATATGCAGGAAGAAATTCCTTTTGATTACCAGCCAGATAACGCCGCGCAACTGCAAGGTATTCTGCAACCGTTAATCACTGCGTTACTGGAATGGGGAAGCCAGCAGAAAACCCTCTCCTGAAACAATATCTATTCAGTCGCCGTAATAGTTTTTATTGCGGCGGTCATAACCGCCAAAGCTCGATAAGAAATAAAGAGAACTGCACCAACTCCAGCCAATAAAAACCAACCCTTATAATAACAATTAACATTAAACCCTTTTATCCCCTGTAATTGCGGGTGTATATTTCGTCACGTCGAGAAAGTTCGACGGAAAATAGTCACTCAATTTACTTTGTCACCCTACAATACAATAAGGAATTCCCATGTCTTATTTGTCTGAATTTTCATTTAAACCACAAAATAATAAACTCCTTTACAGCAATGGTAAACAACAACTTCCTTTTGTATTAACCGTAAAAAAATATAACGATCAATTCCAGCCTGTACCTTTGTCCAAGGCAGAATTGGATTCCGTCGTCATTTATGATATCAGCAGCGATATTAATGCGGCTCCTGTAGGTTGCATATTGACACAAGTCAAAGACAATAAGTATGAGCAAGGCAAATGGTCCGGCGATAATCGCTACCAAACACTCATGGAGAACGTTGCGGATGAAACACAACTTGGCACTGACTCAAACTATTATACTTTCTATTTAACCAGTACCCAGGCATCACCAGGGTTGCAACTCGCGGCAAAAATACGTCTCGATGAAAGCGATCCTGAAGGAGGCCATCCTGATAATACGTATCGTACCACTGAGGCAGAAATCTCCACCGAAGGATTTCAAACTGTAGAAATACAATGCGTTACCCCTTATGTCGTTGATGTGGCGATGATGAGTAATAACACTTCCACCCCAGAGGAAGGCGATAAAGAAGAGACCTGGCGTAAAGAGGGCGCGGGTAATTCCTATGCTGAAGTCGAGACCTATTACTGGCGTTTTCCTGAGGATTTGCATATTATCGATACCCCGGTCATGAAAAAAACTGACGGTTATAGCGAGAACGAATACGGCATTATTTATCTTGATTCACAATATGGCAGTTACACTTTCACTTATATCAAAAGTTCGATAACACAAGCTGAGGTTGAGGGTTTATTTACGCTCCCTATCAGCATTGGCGAAACGCTTACCTTCCGTCAGGGAACAAATACGCCGGATTGGATAAGAATTACCCGCGCAACAACGGACATATTTTCAAAATCTGGTCAAATTTATGGCAGCACCACCTATGCCTTTAACGATAATTATGGCTGCACGCATGAGTATGTACTCACCCATAGTGATGATTTTGTTGCGGCACAACTTCGTAACGCGTAATTAAATACAATGAAGGGAATATTATGAATGATATTTATTCCAACGCGTTTAATTTTTCCTCTTCATTGACTGGCAGTATGGATATAAGAACTGGGCAGTATAATGCCCAGATTCATTTAGCCACCCTGAACCCGGTCTCTGAGACGTCATTAAAACGCGATATTCTGCTCTCCTTTTCCATGTTGAATAAAACCAATAGTGGATTCGGCATGGGATGGTCGATTAGCGGTTGCTGTCAGTTGGATACCCTGGCCTCGCCGGATACTCTGACGCTTGCCGACGGCACACGTTATCAGTCAGCAACAGACCGCTATTTACCGGGGGGTATTGTCTCGTTCAGCGATCAGAAAATTAAGAACGTGGTCGTTAAATGCATCGATGCCACGACGCTGAAGATTTACAGTATTAATGGCACCACTGAAACCCTCTATCGGCCAAATACGGATGTCCCCTATCAAACCCAAACTTACACGCTGGAAAGTGGCGAAAGTTTCACGTTTTCCTATTGGCATGCGCAGAAGTTGAAAAGCATTACCGATAGTCAGGGTGTAGAAGTCTTCAGTATTGATTATGATAGCGCAGGGGTAGCACTTTCCGCCAAAGTCAAAGGTGATCAGGGCAAATACGCCTGCATCAGTTTTACCCAGATAAACGGGTTACTGACCAAAGTCACCCAACCTTATGATTCATTGGGAGCCAAAGAGACACACGGTACGAAATTCGAATATAAATCGCTGTCGCCAAAATCGGCAACGTCGCAGGAGTATTTTGCCATTAGCAAAATAACCTCACCGTTGGGGGGCGTCGAAGAGATCGATTATATTTCCAGTGGCTTTACTCTCGATAGCGATAATAGTATTCCGGTTGTCAGTCTGATTTCAGAGCGTGCGGGTTACCAACAACCCGAAGTCATCAAAAAATACCGTTATTCGGTGAATAACTTTACCGGGTATAACGCGGACACCCGTTATCACTTCGGCCAGGAAAATATCTATTTATCCCAACGCCCCTACGATTACTGGACCTGTGAGGAGATCTACGGCATTGATGAGCCAGATGTTTGTCTAAAAAGTGTGACTTATAATCATAATAAATACCACTTACTGACCAATGTCACTACGCTGTGCGACGACACCTGCCTGCAATATGTCACCCAATATAACGAACAATTTGACCAACAAGGCAACTCACTTCCCTTTGCTCAACAACCCGCCAATTTACAGTTTCCCAGCGTGGTCAAAACAGTGGTCAGTTATCTCTCGCAACCTGAACTCAGCCGTGAGTTTACGGAGATTCATGAAACCAATGAGTATGGCAATCTGTGTTCGCAGACCGGCGTAGACGGCATCACCACGCATTACGACTATTATCCACGCCAGGGTGAAGAGAGGTCTCCCGCTGATCCCAGCGGATTTTTCGAGCGCTACATGCGATCACAAACCCTCAGTGCCGCCGATGGATTGCAGAAAACGCGTGACTATACCTACCAGTCGATACCGGTTGAGCACCCAGACCATAACTACATGGTGGTGCCGCAAAGTGAAACCACCACCGATTGCGTAGCTTATGACAATGAAATGATTACCACGCAAATTCGCGTGGACTATTGTCCGGATAGTGAAAACGCACTTCCTTGTCTGCGCGGTAAATTGAAGGAAAAAATCAGTTCTGTCACAAAAACCTCCACTCTGGCAACCGATTCAGTCACTCACACTACCCGTGAAATCTATGACTATCTTATTGCAGACGGCGTATTGGTGACCGATCAAACCCTGATAGGCTTTGATCAATGTCAGTTGAAGACCTCAGAGAGTCAATCGGTCTACACCGGGCTGACCGTGTCACAGACCAACCGCCTGGGCGTGTGTGATCAGACTGATTACGATGCATTGGGACGCAAAATAGCCTTTCGCAGTGCAGTCGGTTCGGCGTATATGCAAACCGAATCTTACCAGTATCTCTTGCCTCCTGAAGTTGACGCCCCGCGTATGGCGTTAACCGACAGTCACGGGGTGATGTCGCATTTCATCTATGACGGTAAAGGGCGGATATTGCAGGGTGAGGAACAAGCGGAAAACCAACTTTTCTATCAAACCCGGGCATGCCATTACAACATTCTTGGGCAACTTACTGATGATATCCGCTACGACTATCATTCAGACGGAACGCTGTTTGCCACAAAAAGTCAGGCATTTATCTATGACGGTTGGGGAGCGCGTTGCGAAACCCACCACTCTGACGGAATAATCGATATCCAGAAACTGGATCCCCTTAATTTACAATTGACGCAGCAGAAAATACGTCGTGATGACAGCGAAAATCCGCTTCAGGTCACTGCACAACTCTCGGCCAAACGCACTACCTTGAATCTGTTCAAACAGCCGGAGCGCGTTGAGGATTTGACGATTGACGGGCTAACTTATGCTACTCACGCCTACAAATTTGACGGGTTTGGTCGTAAAACAAAGATAGTCTCGCCGCTGAATCGCACCCTTTCCGTTCACTGTTATGACACGTTTGATCGCGCTATTTTCATGACCGATGCGGGCAACAACAACTTTCAGATCGATTATGCCCCATTCACTGCTTCGCCCCTGATGACCGCTATCACTCTGTTGGGAACGACACCCACTGTGTTGGGCAGCCAGATCTTTGACGGACTGGGGAGGATAGTCGCTAGCACCACCGATTCCATAACGGTGCAATACTCATATGCTGGGGGTGGTGTACGCCCCACCACGCTGAGCAAAAACGACGGCAGCCTGATTGAATTCAGCTATCTCGCCGAATTGGATGAAAAACCGCTGAAGGTGACCGCGTATCAGGGCGGTGATCGTACGACTGGTGAACTGCTTTCCGCCTTTACCTATGCAAAACAGCAGGACGCGGGATGCGCGATCGGCACCTTGTTGCAGGCAACAAACAACAATGCGACCTATGATTATCAATACCATGCTGATGGAAAAATTAAACATATAAATCAAAATGTTGCAGGATTTCCGTCCGCACAGACGCAGTTGACGCAGCAAACGTTGGCTGGCGTGCCAATCAGCGCGGACATGATGCTGGCTACAGGGGAAATGAGCACACGCAACCTTGCCTACGACGCAGAGGGACGACTGCTCAGTAGCGCCCAGCAGGGGATCAAGGCCAACACCGAGTACGACCCATTCGGCAGACCGATGTGTGAAACCATCAGCGAAGGTGACAATGTCCATCAGATCACCACATTTGCCTATGATGAATTCAGCCGTGAAATCTCTCGATGTATCACCCATGCAAATGAAACGGTGACGTTGTCAAATGTCTATGATGTGGAAAACCGGATCATTGAAAAAACCACTGTGCACGGAGGAGTGGGAACGCTAATAGAGAGTTTTCACTACGATCAGCAAGGGCGTCTTGAAGTCTATTACACCCACGTAGGTGCTCCCCAAGAGATGCTGTCACGCAACGAGCAAAATCTTCCGCTCGTTCAACAGACCTTCTCGTATGATGAGCTCAGTAATATCCGCTGCTGTACCTCCGTTTTTGCCGATGGCCGTGAAGATACCGCAACCTATACTTACCATGGCAGGCAACTGACCACCATTTCGCATACGATGACGTCGGGAGATCGAGCCTATCCGGCACAGGTTTCTGTGACCTACAACGCCAATGGCGAGATAAAAACCATTACCAGCGGTGATAAGACCCGTGAACTTGACTACTCAGCGACGGGGCGTTTGCGACAGTGTGGTGACAGCCATTATGCTTATGACCCGTATGAACGTTGGGTGATTGGGGATGAAAAAGCGCGTTATTACAGTGGTGATAGCGTCCTTTTCGACCATGATGGCAAAACAATCTACCGCTATTTGCGCCATGCCGGAAAATCCTACGCCGAACAATCCGAGGAGCAGATGCTTATCCTCGGCTGCAACTACAGCGGCGCTGTCACCACCAGTTTCCCGGTGGGTTCACCAACGCTCAGTTGTTCCGCCTATTCACCCTACGGTGAAAGTAGCGGTATCAGTCGCTCGGGTTTCAACGGTGAACTTCGCGATCCCCAGACGGGCGGTTATTTTTTGGGGAACGGTGCCAGGGTCTATCTGCCAGAGTTGGGGCTGTTTCTGTCTGCCGATATCCGCTCCCCCTTTAGCGGTGGCGGCATAAATCCTTATCTCTACTGCCAGGGCGATCCGGTGAATTTACTTGATCCCAGTGGTTTTGTATCAATGGAGAAACTTACCCGCGATTATAACGGCGTGATTAGCAGTGCGATGGGGTTGTTTCTGGTGTTCTTTAAACCGGTTGGGCCAATAATCAAACTGATCAGTATTGGGTTGGCGGTAATAAGTCTGATTGGCGCGGTGATGGCACTGGCAGGTGACAGTAAAGGGGACTCCAAGATGAATACTATCGGCTCCTGGCTCTCGTCGGTGGCGGGTTTAAGCAATGTCTTGCTCGGCCTGGGTACCCTTGCCTACGGGAAACTGAGACCCGCGAAGGGTAGTGGTAGTTCTGCTTCATCGAGAAGAACGTCGGCGTTACCCGATGAGGAGATAGATGAGGCCGTCCCGGAAAATACGGGAAATCGACGCAGGAGCCGCTCACACTCTGATTCCGACAGTGATCAGCAGCGGCGCGCGACAGAAACGCAACGGGTGCGGCAACGACGCGCAGATGACATTGATATCACTCAGGACAGCAGTTTCGGCACTCAGGAATCGGTGACCGCTTCAAATAGACTCTTCACCGGTAGACAAGGCCCGGGTGGATCGTCATTGAGACGGGCAACGTCACTGCCATCGGTATTGCCCGCCAGCGATCCAATGAGCTCAGGGCGCAATGTCTCGATCAATAACGTGCTCTCCGGGCATAACCGAGAGCAATTACCCACTCTTGCGGGCAATGCGCCGGGAGCCGCATCACCTGAGACGGGAACAAGCGCACACAGCAACGTCTTATTACGAATGGGAATTCCACCCTCTTCATCCGATTAATTAACCCAGAGGAAACAGACTGCCGGTTACCATAGGCAGTCTGCTGGCATCCCATTACCTGTTAGCATCCAATTAACTGTTAGCATCCAATTAACCCCCTGGCTTCCCGATCACTCTCTTCCACCAGCATCAGTCCGGCGCGCAATCCATTGGCCACCTTCGCATTGGGAAACAGCAGCCATTCCCGCTCGTGCTCCACCACATAGCGTTGCCCGCTCTCCTCTGCCAGCAAATCACCGTACCCGAAGGAGGTAAAATTCAAGGCATCCTCGGCGACATTCAACCTGAAATCGTTGTGGTGTTTAATCAAATCCCGCACCACGCGGAAACGCTTGATGGCCGGAAGTGAACGCTCAGGAAGCGTCCCACCGCTAATCAGTGCCCGTAATGCCTGTTCCGCCGCAAGGAATTGGCTGAGATCATTGCTGCCAAACGGCAGTGCTTTGCCCAGCTCAAGCGTACAGCTCGCCGCATGGAAAACTTCACCACTGAAATGGGTAAAAGTGCCTCCCGGTGACTGGTGAAAGACCAATGCTTCCAGCCCCGCACTTTCCAGCCAGGCCAGCATTGACGGCGTGCGTGACTCGGGCAGGCTGGGGAGCAAACCAAAACGCAGATAGTGTGAACCCCGGATGGCGGTGTGCAGATCAAAGTGGAATCGGGAGGTTGCTCCCACTGCCGTTGCCCGCTGGAAAAAGGCGGCCATGTGCTGTTCGAGATGCCACGCGCGCTCGGTTTCACCGCTGGCGATAAACAATCCATGGCGACCGCCAAACATGCGGTTCATGTCGCTGTGCAGGTAGCGCGTGTTAGTGCGCATGGCGGGGGGATTACCGAGGATCACCAGCAACCGAACGGCCAGCACCGACCCTTCGCTCAATAATTCGCTCACCAGCCGGTTGAGGATTTCGATCGGTGCGGTTTCATTACCGTGGATACCCGCCGATAATACCACCGCCCGCTCGCAAGATCGGCGCGGTGACAGTTCCAATACGCCGTCATCAAGCCATTGCCATTCAAGATGCGCAATCTGGCCGTGAGGTTCTGCGGGCGGCGTACCGCCCAACGTCAAAGATAAAAAATCAAACATGGGCAGGGCATCCTCTCCTGGTATCAACGCTGAAAGGGATAAATACTGCCAAGCGCCAGGATCTGCGTCAGTTCATCCAACGCACTTCGCCCCTCAAGCAAAAGTTGCGGATCACCCAGATCTTGCAGCGTCAAACGGTCGCGATAATGTTTATCGACCCACTCATTCAGCGTCGCAAAGAGGGAATCATTCATCATCACTTGTGGATTGACCGCCGCCAGTTCACGTTCGGTCAATGCCACACGCAACCGCAGGCACGCCGGCCCCCCGCCGTTGCGCATACTTTCCCGCAAATCAAAGACTTTGATGCGATTAATGGGACCGCCACTCTCCACCAGTTCATTCAGATAACCCCAGACACCCCGATGCTGGCGGGCTTCTTCCGGAACCACGATGGTCATTTTACCATTGCTGCGCGTCAGTAACTGACTGTTGAACAGATAGGTCCGTACCGCATCAGCCACAGAAACCCGATTGTCCGGCACTTCAATGGCGATGAATTCTGTCCCCAAAACGGCCAGTTTGCGGCGCAGTTCATCCATCACCTTTGGAGAATTCAGAAAGGCATGCTGATGGTGAAACAGGACATTGCCATTGCTCACCGCAATAACATCATTATGAAAAACGCCCTGATCGATCACCGCCGGATTTTGTTGTACGAAGACCGTGCGCTCCGCATACAATTTATGCAGGCGCGCCACCGCCTGGCTGGCTTCCAGAGTTTGTCGGGCCGGATAACGCGCGGGTTGCGGCGCATCATTCAGCCCCTGCCTGCCATAAACAAAAACCTGCACGCCCGGCCCACCATGCTCCGCCGCCAGACGATTGTGGTTTGCCGCCCCCTCATCACCAAAAAGCGCCACCTGTGGCAGCGCCTGATGGTGGGTGAAGTACTGCGCATCCGCAAAGGTGGCCTGCAAGGCCAAACCGGTCGTTTCCGGTTCGATGGCCCGGTGGAATTTATTGTTGAGATTGGCAACCGTGAAGTGCACGCGGCCATCGGCGCTGTCAGCGGAAGGCGATACCGTTGCCGCGTTCGCGACCCACATCGCCGAGGCGGAACTCAGCGAAGATAACAGCCGCGGAGTCGTCCGTGCCGCCTGTTCCAGTATCTGCGCATCATTTCCGGAGAATCCGAGTTGCCGCAGCGTGGGTAAATGCGGACGCTCATGGGGAGGCAGCACGCCCTGCATAAACCCCAGATCGGCCAACGCCTTCATCTTCAGCAACCCCTGCTTTGCCGCCAGCTTGGGGTTCGAGACGCTGTTTTTGTGCTGTGTCGAGGCTTCATTGCCGAATGACAATCCGGCGTAATGGTGGGTCAAACCGACCAGCCCGTCAAAATTCACTTCACATCCAGACATGGTTAACTCCGGTTCAATGGGGGCTCGCGGTAAAATGGAGGCCCGGTGATAACGTTTCCGGCAGCGTCAGTTGATCGCTTTCCAGCGATGCCATCGGCCACGCGCAATAATCCGCTGCGTAATAGGCACTGGCGCGATGGTTGCCTGACGCCCCCACACCACCAAACGGTGCGGCGCTGGATGCCCCGGTCAACGGCTTATTCCAGTTCACAATCCCGGCTCTCGCTTGCAAAAGCAATTGGTCAAACTGCGCCCGATCAGGGGAAAGCAAGCCGCAGGCCAGCCCAAAGCGGGTGTTGTTGGCGATGGCGATGGCCTCAGCGAAATCGTCATAGCGAATCACGCTCAACAGCGGGCCGAAATACTCTTCGTCAGGGATGTCAATGCCGCTGACATCCACGATCCCCGGCGTCAGCAGCGTCGAGCGTTCATCCGGACGGCTCATGGTCAACAGCAGCGTGGCACCCAATGACAGCAGATGTTGCTGCGCATCCAGCATCAGTTGCGCGGCGCGATCGGAGATCACCCCGCCCATAAATGGCTGCGGCTCATCATCCCACTTGCCGATTCGCAACGTGGCGGCGACTGCCACCAGACGCGCAATAAACGCATCACCTTTGGCACCGCGTTTGACCAGCAACCGCCGCGCACAGGTGCAACGCTGTCCCGCAGAAATAAACGCCGACTGGATGGCCAGATTTACCGCGGCATCCACCTCATCCACGGGCTCAACGATCAGCGCATTGTTGCCACCCATTTCCAACGCCAGAATCTTTTCAGGCTGCCCCGCCAATTGCCGATGCAATTGATATCCGGTTCCGGCACTGCCGGTAAACAGCAGCCCGTCGATCTGTTTTGCCAAGGCCAACGCCTCACCGGTTTCACGTCCGCCTTGAACCAGATTCAGCACCCCGGCAGGCAAACCCGCCTGCTGCCACAACTTAACCGTTTCTTCCGCCGTCCACGGCGTCAGTTCACTGGGTTTGAACACCAGAGTATTACCGGCCAAAAGGGCCGGAACGATATGACCATTTGGCAGATGTCCCGGAAAATTATACGGGCCAAACACTGCCAGCACGCCATGGGGACGGTGGCGCAATACCGCTTGCCCGTCGGGCATCGCCGTCTGTTTGGTTCCGGTGCGGGTTTGATATGCCTCTAGCGAAATCGCCACTTTCCCGATCATCGCTTGCACTTCGGTCAGTGTCTCCCAGCGCGGTTTGCTGGTTTCACGGCTGATCACCTCAGCCAGACGGGTTTTATTTTCCGTCAGCAGATCGGCGAAGCGCTGCACAATCACCAGACGCTGATCCAGCGACTGACGCGCCCAGTCAGGAAAGGCATCCCGCGCTGCCTGACAGGCATTTGCCACATCCTGGGAATTGGCGTCGGTACCCTGCCAAATCAGCTCTGCGCTGACCGGATCGTGCTTCAGTCGCTGTGCGCCCTGTCCAATTAGCCATTGTCCCTGAATAAAAAGTGCGCGATGGGTCATGATGCATGCTCCTGTTGGAAAAGAGTGATAGCGCGAACGGTGTCGCCTGCCGCCACACCCAGCGCCTCGGCGCTGTGGCGATCCAGTGTTAAACTGCCTTCGGTTACGCCGCCGTGAACCAGCAACGCCCGATAGTTGACGTAATTTTCATTGGCTACCAGATAGCACGGGGCATCGGATGCCGATTCACCAATGACAACTTTTAGGCGGCGACTCTGTTTCACCGCACGGATGTCATCGATATCTGCCTCAAGCGTTGGACCCGCATCAAAAATGTCGACGTAGCCTTGATAATGCAGTCCTTCCGATTCCAGTACCGCTCTGGCCGGTGCGGTTTGCGGATGGACAGTGCCGATCACCGCACGCGCTTCCGGCGTCAGAAAGTCGACATATAAAGGGTGCTTTGGCATCAGTTCTGCAATAAAGGATTTCTGCCCGGTCCCGGTCAGAAAATCAGCCTGGGCAAAATCCATGCCGAAGAAGTGCCGCCCTACGCCTTCCCAGAACGGGGAAAGCCCGTTTTCATCCGAGACGCCGCGCATTTCGGCAATCACTTTCCTGGCAAAATATTGCCTGAAGGTGGCGATAAACAGAAAGCGGACTTTCGACAGTAACTGACCATTTTTGTTGTGCCGATAATCCTGATCGAGGAACAGCGTACACAACTCGCTGTAACCCGTATGATCGTTACTCAGATAGAGCGTCGGCACGGGCTTGTAGACGTTCAATGCCTTTGAGGCATGAACCAGTGTACCGACACGAAAGTTATACCAGGGCTCGCTCAACCCAACGGCCACTTCAATCGCACTGACGCCCACAACCTTTTGCTGCTCGCTGTCTTCCAACACAAACAGATAGCCTTGTTCCCCGCGTTCAAGATGACCTTCCCACGTAGCAATAGCCCGCTCGATACGGGCGGCCAGGTGTTTTTCATCCTTCGGCAATGACGTCATACCGATGCCGGTTTTACCGGCAAGCACCAGAATATCCGCGAGATCTTTATGTTGTACCGGGCGTATTAACATCATGGTGCATTACCTCTACATCTTGTGCTGCTTTGGTTGGCCCGGTAAATCAGGCACATAAACGTGAGACTGCGCGCTCAAATCGGGCCAGCCCTTCTTCGACATCGGCTCGATCAATGATCAGCGCCGGGGCAAAGCGCACAACGTCGGGACCGGCTATCAGGGCGATCAACCCCTCTTCTGCGGCCAGATTGGTCAACTGTTTAGCTTTACCGGCGTAATTGGCGCTCAATTCGACCCCAATCAGCAGCCCTTTACCGCGAATTTCCGCGAACAGCGGATAACGTTCGTTAATCCGCGTCAGACCGTCGATAAACCACTGGTGGCGCTCGCCAACGCCTTGCAACACAGTCGGGGTATTAATGAGCGAAAACACTTTCCCGGCCACCGCCGTCGCCAGTGGATTTCCGCCATAGGTCGTGCCATGGGTTCCCGGTTGCATCGTTTTCGCGTATTTATCCAGCGTCAGCATTGCACCGATCGGGAAACCACCTCCCAACGCTTTGGCGGTGGTCAATACATCAGGCACCACACCATAATCTTGATAGGCATAGAGGTGTCCCGTGCGGCCAACGCCAGTCTGCACTTCATCGAATATCAACAGTGCCTGATAGCGATCGCACAATTCACGCAAGCCTTGCAAAAATGCCCGGTCGGCAGGCACAACGCCACCCTCACCTTGAATCGGCTCGACGATAACCGCACACGTCTGCTCACTGATAAACGCCTCGGCAGCGGCCAAATCGTTGAACGGCACGTGGTGGATACCGGCGGGCAGCGGAGCAAAATCCTGGGAATATTTAGGTTGCCCGCCTGCGCTGACGGTAAACAATGTGCGACCATGAAATGCGTTGTTGAATGCCAGAATCTGGTTCTTGCTTTCACCCGCGCTATCGCGCGCCACTTTGCGCGCCAATTTCAACGCGGCTTCATTGGCTTCAGCCCCTGAATTGCAGAAAAAGACTTTCTGCGCAAACGTTGCGTCAATCAGTTGCTTCGCCAACCGCAGAACTGGCTCGTTGGTATAGCCGTTGCCGACATGCCAGAGTTTGCCCGCCTGCTCAATCAGCGTCTTTTTGACCTCCGGATGGGCGTGGCCAAGCGCATTGACCGCGATTCCACCCGCGAAATCCAGATACTCTTTCCCCTGTTGGTCCCATAAGCGCGAACCTTCGCCACGAACCGGAATAAAACTTGCCGGGGAGTACACGGGGACCATCCAATCGTCAAAAGAGTGACGGGTTACTTGTTGTTCCATATCGACCTCAAAATTGGTAGCAACGTTTTAGCTCTGTCAGGCGGTGACCCGTCGTTTTGCTGCGCATTAAAGGAACCATTTTCCTCTTCATGAGTGACACAGAACGACCGCCGGAATTAGGTTAAAATTGTTGTATAAGTGTTAAATAATTGATACTCACCCAGATGATACTAGATTGCACGCTTCATGCCAGCCAGTAGAAAAAGTGAATAAAACGATCCTCCTCATGAAAAAACAATGACTTAAAACCTGTCGTTATTCACTTTAATTGCATAAAAACTGAATAATTGTCTGAGCAGCCCTTTAGGCAGGCACCTCATGCGGAATGGCTATGCAGCGGAAAAATATTTCATCGATTGTCAGAATTGTGAGATGAGAGGTCTTTTTGCCCGACGAAAAGGTCGGGAATCGCCCCTTTTTGGTGCGGAAAAGCATTAATCTGGTGCACCAGCACGCCCTGTTTTGGCGCGCTGCATGCAAATTCTCCACCACGGATTGCTGATCAATAGGGTTCAGGAATGCGGGTGACGGGTCACCCTTCTCCCGCACACTCCCTTACCAACGTAGCCAGCACGGCAATCGCCTGCTGGCTACTTTCATTCCATTCGAACGAGCTATTAATTCGCATACAGTGATTGAACTGTTCACTGGCTGAAAACATGTTACCGGGTGCCACGCTGATCCCTTTCGCCAATGCCCGCTGATACACTTTGCTGGCGAGCACGGTGTCGCCAAGATCCAGCCAGAGAAAATAGCCGCCCTGCGGTTGGCTGACGGTCACGCCAGCCGGGAAACTGTCCACAATAGCGCGGTGCATCGCAAGTTGCCGCTGCTCCAGTTGACGCCGCAAGCGGCGCAAATGCGTATCGTATCCGCCCTGCTGCATGAAATCTGCCAGCGCCAACTGCGTCGGTACGCTGGCTGAAAGCGTACTCATAAGTTGCAGCCGCTGAATTTTTCCGGCGTACTGCCCCGCCGCTACCCATCCCACGCGAAAGCCCGGCGCGAGACACTTGGAAAATGACGAACAGTGCAGAATAGTGTTGCTCCCCGGGAAAGCCTTGGCGGGCATGGGGCGATCGCCGCCAAAAAAGAGCTCGCTATAGACATCATCTTCGATCAGGGCGACCTGCTTGTGCTGCAACATCGTGACCAGTTGCTGCTTGCGCTCTTTGGGCATGGTACAACCCAACGGGTTCTGGAAATTTGGCATCAACCAACAGGCTTTGATGGGATATTGATCCAGCGCCTGCTGCAAGGAATCGAGATCCATCCCGTCACGAACATCAGTGGGGATTGCTACCGCCTTCAGTTTCCTGCGCTCGATAGCTTGCAGCACGCCGTAAAACGCAGGCGACTCGATGGCAATCCAGTCTCCCGGTTCGGTCACCGCCTGCAAACTCAAACTGAGGGACTCCATCGCCCCCGAAGTAATCACGATTTCATCGGGCGCAACCTCCATTGCGCACTGCGCATAACGCTGGGCAATACTCCGCCTTAAATCGTCGTTACCCGGCGGTAAATTCGCCATCGCCGCATGCGGCGACATTTTGCGCACCGCACTTGCCAACGAGCGTGCCAGGCGCTGCTGCGGAAACAGGGTCGGATCGGGGAAGGCAGAGCCAAAAGGGATAATGTGCGGATCTTTGGTCGCCTGAAGAATTTCAAAAATAGAATCGTTGATATCCACCTGTTCGGTGAAATGCAGTTTTTTTTCGCCGCTGGCGTGTGGAAGGGGTGAAGGTCTGGCGGCAACGTAATAGCCAGACTGGGGGCGGGCAACGATCTCCCCCTGACTTTCCAGCAATTGATACGCCTGTAGCACCGTCATCAGACTGAGACCGGATTGCTTGCAGCTTTCCCGCAGCGAAGGCAGTTTGTCACCCGGCAACCATACCTGCGACTGGATCTGGCGGCGCAGCGTCTGCGCCAGTTTTTCATATCGTGTCATTGGCAACTGTTATAGGTAATTTTCACATTATTGTGACTATTATAGTCACTTTACCTTGTGTTTAACTGGGCGCCAAGTCGGGAACGTCATTAATTTCGCCCCCCGACAGACTCGTTTCAGGAGGTATGAAAATGTTATCAATGGGGTTGCCATGTTTGGCTTAGATGCGCTGGAACTGGCCAGAATACAGTTCGCCTTTACCGTGTCCTTTCACATTATTTTTCCTGCCATCACTATCGGGCTCGCCAGTTTTCTGGCGGTACTGGAAGGGTTATGGCTGAAGACCCACCAGGATGCCTATCGCGATCTGTACCATTTCTGGTCGAAAATTTTCGCCGTCAACTTTGGTATGGGCGTGGTATCCGGGTTGGTGATGGCGTATCAGTTCGGCACCAATTGGAGCCAGTTTTCCGAATTCGCTGGCAGTATCACCGGGCCATTGCTCACTTATGAAGTGCTGACCGCGTTTTTCCTCGAAGCCGGTTTTCTTGGTGTGATGCTGTTTGGCTGGAATCGCGTCGGCCCCGGCCTGCATTTTTTCGCGACCTGTATGGTGGCGCTGGGCACGCTGATGTCGACGTTCTGGATTCTGGCCTCAAACAGTTGGATGCATACGCCGCAAGGGTTTGAGATCGTCAATGGACAAGTCGTGCCTGTCGATTGGTTAAAGGTCATCTTCAATCCTTCGTTCCCCTACCGATTGGCGCATATGGCTACCGCGGCGTTCCTCTCCTCTGCATTTTTCGTTGGCGCATCCGCCGCCTGGCATCTGCTGCGCGGACGCGATTCACAGGCTGTGCGCACCATGCTGTCAATGGCGATGTGGATGGCATTGATTATTGCACCGATTCAGGCGGTTATTGGCGATGCCCATGGCCTCAATACGCTTGAATATCAGCCAGCAAAAATCGCGGCCATTGAAGGGCACTGGGAAAACACAGGCAGCGAGGCCACGCCGCTGATCCTGTTTGGCCTGCCGGATATGAAACGCGAAGAAACACGCTATGCGCTTGAAATCCCCTACCTCGGCAGCCTGATCCTGACGCATAGCCTGACGAAGCAGATCCCCGCCCTCAAATTTTTTGCGCCTGAGGATCGGCCAAATTCCACCATTGTGTTCTGGTCATTCCGGATCATGGTGGCGCTGGGGATGCTGATGATTCTTTCCGGTATCTGGAGTCTGTGGTTGCGCTGGCGTGGCCGGTTGTATCAATGCCGCCCTTTCTTGCATTTCGTTTTGTGGATGGGTCCATCCGGACTGATAGCGATTCTTGCCGGATGGTTCACTACCGAGATCGGCCGCCAGCCTTGGATAGTTTACGGGGTGATGCGCACCAAAGATGCCGCTTCCGCCCATGGCGAACTGCACATGAGTGTCAGTCTGCTGGCTTTCCTGCTCGTTTACTGTTCCGTATTTGGCGTGGGTTACGCCTATATGATGCGACTGATCCGCAAAGGGCCGGTACCGCATGAAGGCGAAACCAATAATCATGGCGGACCGGGAACCCTGCACACCGCTGCGCGTCCACTGTCTGCGGTCAAAGAAAATCTGCAAGAGGGTGCTGAACCTCTGGATACGAGGAGTTGATGATGGGTATCGATCTTCCGCTGATTTGGTTTGTGATTATCGTGTTCGCCATCATGATGTACGTGGTAATGGATGGTTTTGATCTGGGTATCGGCATGCTGTTTCCGCTGGTGAAAAACAGCCGGGATCGCGATGTGATGATGAATACCGTTGCCCCCGTCTGGGACGGCAATGAAACCTGGCTGGTATTCGGTGGCGCGGCGCTGTTCGGTGCCTTCCCACTGGCGTACGCTGTGATACTCGATGCCCTGGCAATTCCTCTGACACTGATGCTTTTTGGCCTGATCTTTCGGGGCGTGGCCTTTGAGTTCCGCTTCAAGGCCACCCCGGAGAAACAGCATATCTGGGACAAAGCCTTTATCTGGGGTTCGCTGTTTGCCACGTTCAGTCAGGGGGTGGTTCTCGGGGCATTTATCGACGGAATGCCAGTTGTTGGCCGCCGCTATGCGGGTGGTGCGTTCGATTGGCTCACCCCGTTTTCGCTGTTTTGCGGATTTGGCTTGGTCGTGGCCTACGCCTTGCTGGGTTGCACCTGGCTGGTAATGAAGACCGGCGGATCGTTGCAAAAAGTGATGCACGATCTGACCACCCCGCTGCTACTGACGCTGTTGGCCGTGCTGGTGATTGTCAGCATCTGGACACCAATGGCTCATCCGGAAATCGCCCACCGCTGGTTCAGCCTGCCAAATCTGTTGCTGTTTTTGCCAGTCCCTATTCTGGTAATAATTGTTTCCTGGGGAATTATCCGCGGAGTGAAACGCAATGCGCACCATTCGCCCTTCCTGTTAACGCTGGCGCTGGTTTTTCTGGGGTATAGCGGATTAGGTATCAGCATCTGGCCGAATCTGATCCCACCTGCAATTTCTTTGTGGCAGGCCGCAGCGCCGCCACAAAGCCTCGGCTTTATGCTGGTTGGCGCCCTGTTCATTATTCCGATCATTTTGGTTTACACCTTCTGGAGCTACTACGTATTTCGCGGCAAGGTAACCCACGATCAGGGGTACCACTGAGTGAAAAATTTACGGAGTAAAACCATGAGTCTTATTAACATGACCCTGATTAAAAAATTGGACAGTCAAACTGCCTCGCGCCAGCCCCTATGGAAACGATTGGGCTGGATGGCTATTATCTGGGGCGCGAGCGTTTTTGGATTGTTTATCGTTGCGAGTGTATTTAAATTGTTGATGTATTCCGCCGGAATGCGCACGCATTAATCCATTCATATAAACGAAACAGATGTTTTTTCAGGGTATCTGTTTTATTCCGCTATTTATTGTAGTTAAAAATCATACAGTTACTACATCAAAAAAAACATTATTATCCCATTTGACATTATTTGCTGCGATAGGCACAGCGGTAAGCGTCGTATCGTTGAGAACATTGTTGGTAAAAATAAAAGAAGCCCGCCCAATAGCCGCATTAAAATTAGTAAAGTTCAAACCGCCTTGAGTCAACGTTGAGTTTGTCAGTAATACATTCTTTTGGTTGAGGTTTTTCAGGGACAAGCCACTGCCGGTATAATCGCACTCCGCGATCCGCAGACGAACAGCGGCGATTTCTGGCAGGGCTTTCAGTACATCGCCCGCAAAGCTACAGCGGATAAAGTCGACCGAGCCCGGACCATCAAAACTTTGACCATTGATATTGATAAACTGGCTATCGACAAAGGTGATTGCCCCCGTGACATTCACGGCAGTTATTGGGACGACGCGCTCATCCCATTGAAAACTTGAGTTTTGAATAATATTTTTGCGTTTTGATAGCTGTGAAGCCTGATAAATTCGCAAAGCACCATTGGTTGAACAGCCTTTCATGTTCAACCCATCGGCATTAACCCGAAACTCACCAAGGAAAGTTCCAGCCGAAGGTATCAGCACGGTCACGTCTTCCAACGTCAAATCGGTGATTTTGGTAAATGCGGCAAAATAAGGGCAGACGTGTTTACGCACCGTAATACGCTTTGCCGACGAGCCCCATGGCGCACCAGAATTGGCAAACGTCATCATCCCCGAGTTGCCGCTATAGACCAGGTCATGCTCATATTGCCCATGCGTGACAAAGGGGCCTTGATCTTCGCCCTCAGCGTGACAGTTTTCAACCATACAATATGCGGCGCTGGTAAAGTCATTCAGATGTCTGGCATTAACGGTATGGCAATCACGAACATGGCCATAAAGACAGTTAAGTTGCTGCGTCAAATAGCCACTGCCGCCCAGCGTAATGCCATATGGATTGGTAAGAGAACATTGATCGGTAATATAGTGCGTTCCCCAACGGCGGATAATGGCTGGCCAGAATGTGCCTGTCGCATGGATATTTGCCACATTGGCATAAATAGCGTACTCGAAAGCCAGAGGATGGCTACCGGTAATTGCCGTGTCGCCAGCGCCAAAGAACTGCATATTTTTTACCGTCAGATGCTGTACGGGTTCCACTTTTGTCCAGCTAATCACCCGACCTGCTGCCAGTTCCCACGCATTCCGATAATTCACCCGAATATGTGTAGCATCAATAATAGAAATAATTTCTACGAGTTTTTGTAGCTCACGATTATAGGTGCCCCCTGGCAAGGTATTAACTTCCAGCGTATACCATTCGCCAACACTAAATTGATTGGAATCATCGACCTGAAAAACATCCACACCATCTATTATTTTTTCGGTCAGCGTGACCTGCACACTATGGTCGGTTACGTTTCCTTGAAAAAACATGACGGCAGAAAAAGGATCATTCGGGGCCGCAGGCTCAATCCTGGTGGTTTTGACCGTATTATGATTGAAATCCAAAGTAAGCCCAGAGCGTCTAAAAATATGCCGTTCTGTAAATTTGAGAGGATTGGTGGCAATGATATTCTTGATATAGAAATCATTTACCATGGCAACAAGGGCAAAATCCGCGGGCTCTTCGTCATCCATTACCCCGAAATTTTTAAAATCCACCGATCCTTGATGTTGTAAAAACCAGCGACCTGGGTCGACCAGCGTTGAGGCGATTATAGTGCCACCATTCTCCGGTGCATCGCTGTTCGCATTCCAGGAGTAAATACCCGCGCCACCATCATTTTCGACATAGTAGCCACTGACATAGACAACATTGCTTTCGCTGCTTGGGTAATCCTTTAATTCAGCTATGTTCAAGACCGTATTCATACCAACCCCATCAACTGTGTTTATCATTTTATTATCACCACTGGGTCACCCCTAATGGGACAATCACGTTAAGGCTATGTTGAATATAGTCAGCACAGGCCAATCAGGCAGGCAAAAAACGACGCTAGCACGTTCTAAAAGGACGCAGTTGTGGCTACGAACCATTCAACATGGTAATATTTACGCGAAATCCATTATTCGCCACAGTTGTTCAAATTAAGCGCTATCTTAACGATTACACACAGTTTCCAGACAATCCCTCCTTATTCTCTTCACCTTCGGCTAAAAATCGTGTTTTGCATTTTAATAGATTTACAGTAACTCTCATTACTATTCATTGGCGAGAGTAGACTTGGTTTCGTCAACACAGCACGCCTTATTAACGCGTGAACACAAACGGATGATCCGTCTGTTAACGAACGAGGAATTTATTATGCGTAAACTTACTGCACTGGCTTTGGCTTCTACTTTGGCTCTGGGTTCATTCTCTTTTGCTTACGCGGCTGACACGACAGCAACACCTGCTGCCCCAGCGCAAACGCAAGGCAAAATGATGCATCATAAAGGCCCAATGGGTAATCCATTTGCGGGTTTGAATCTGACAGAGCAACAGCGTCAGCAGATGCGCGATATTATGAAGCCTCGCCATAGTGAGGAACAGCGCACCCAGATGATGCAACACCATAGCAATCTGCATGCACTGGTAACGGCTGACAGTTTTGATGAGTCGAAAGCAAAAGCAGAGATTGATGCCATCAGCAAAGCACAAAACGAACGCATGCTTGAGCGCGTACGTGCCGAAAACAAAATGTACAATCTGCTGACGCCAGAACAGAAAACGCAGTTTGAGCAAAATTACCAGAAACGCACAGAGAAAATGGCCGAGCATCATCGTAATCGTGGGATGGGGCAGCCAGCGGCTGGCACCGCACCTACCGGGCAATAATTGTTTTTTTGTTTAAATGGGAGCCAGACGATTTGTCTGGCTTTAGCATAAATTGCCCGCGTTGCGGGTCCCCTCGGTTGTCATGTCGGACTTGATTTCTCAAGGTGGCGGGTTTTTAAAGCGGGCTCGGAGCAGGTTTCGGTTGATATCAGATTGATGTTTCTGACTTTCAAAAGATGGCTTTGTTGGTTGAACGCTTTGGCTATGTCATTGTTCTTTAAGTATTATGTTTGGCGTTCAAGATACCGTCTTGCCAACTAAGGTGACAAGACGGTATCTTAGATGCCGATCTTCACACTAAAAGAACAAAATCATAGCTTAAGCATCTAACCAACAGAGCTATCTTTTGACGTTGACTCTACTCACCAAGATAAATACCAATTTAAACTCAACCGAAACCTGCTCCGAACCTGTTTTTAAAACGGGTGCAGGCCCGCGCTTACGGTCCTGCTTGGAAGCCTCATAGCAGAAGAAAGAAAACCAAGCCGAAGCATTCAATCAACAAAACAATCCTTCGACATTGACTCTAAAAGCGCCCCAGGATCGCGCTCACGATCCCCCTACTTCATTGCTCGCCGCAATATCCGATTTGCGCTGCGCTCAAAATCCGCCGCCACATTCTCAACAGAATCTTTACCGTAATCGATTTTTTGCAGGCTGTTCGTCCAAAGCTGAACCAACTCCTGGTTCTCCATAAACGCGGAAACCGGGGCTTTGCTTACCGGTTGTGCCATCGCGGCTCGCCAGGATTTTGCCAGCAGATTGTCTTGGGTAATGATTCCGGCGTCCGTCAGGATTTTATCCGCTTTTTGGTTGGTCGGCATACCATTCTGCAACCCCAACGCTTTGATTCCCGCCTCTTGATTCAACATGAATTCCAACAACATCGCGGACTGCTCAGGGAATTTCGTCTCTTTACTGATGGAGAAAAGTGAGGAGGGTTTCGTGGTAATGCCCGAATCCTTTTCATTGGCCATTTGGATAAAAGGACCTGGCTCCATCACTGTTCCGGCAACCACATTATTTGCATAGGTATAAATAGAAGAATCCCACAAATACATTCCGGCTAATTCGCCATTTATCCACGGTTTTATTTCATAAATATTGGCGCGCCCGTGCGAAGAGAAATAACGCTGATCGGGAATCACATGGGAATCAACCAGCTTCTTATAAAAGGTAAAAAGCTCCAGAATCTGTTTTTCGTCCCAACCCAGTTTATTCTCTTTTATGTCAATAATATCAGTGCCGTATTTTTGCGTCATATACGCACGACCAAGCGACAGAATATCCAGTGCATCGGCAGCACCTAATGCTACGCCCAGAAGATAATATTTATCCCCCAGCTTTTGCTGGAATACTTTTCCCGCCTCGAACAGTTGATCCCAATTGGTCGGGTAACTTATCCCTACCTTTTGCCAAGTATTCTGGTTATAAAGAAATACCCGACTGGTCATGGAAATAGGAATGCCTTGCAGTTTTCCCGCGACAGTCGCCATGTTCAGGTATTTTTCACCGTAATTCTCCAATCCCAATTTTTTGGATAACGGCTTCAGATCATAAAAACCCTCGCCGGTTTTGGACAACTGCGGCAACCAGTTCCAGTCGATACGCATAACGTCAGGCTCTTGCTGCCCGGCAATCTGCGTTGAGAGGCGGGAAAGATAACCGTCATAACCAGAGTATTCCGCTTTGACCTTAATTTCCGGGTGTAATTTCTGAAAGGCGTCAATGGCGGCCAACGTGGCTTCATGGCGCATATTCCCACCCCACCATGAAATACGAATTTCAGCAGGTGCAGGTGTGGTTTCAGCGTAAGAAACCAGTGGCATCATTAAACTGGCGAATAAAATCGTGCGGTTAAGAATATTCAGCTTGCTGGTCATTTTAAGGCCCTTTTAACATAGAGTAATAACACCAGAGGTGTAAATAAAGGCTCTGATACAGAGGTATTGCAGTTGAATAAAATCTTGCTTCCCCCCGTATATATGAGGGGAAAAACGACACACAGTTAACTATCAGGATAAGGTAGGCAATGTTACCGGCAGATCTTTTATCCTGACGGGCAGTTCGGTATTTAATGAACGGTTTGCCGCTATACCGGTCAATATTGACAGTGCACCGTCCTTATAATCGGCAGCGCGATGTAACGGGTCTGGTTCAGGATGACCAAACAGATCATTGAGCATCACTTCATCACCACCGCCATGCCCACCCGCCCGATAATTCACCGGTACGACGTAAGCGTTATCGAACATGGGGAATACTTTTATTTCACAGAATTCCAGCGCACCTTCGTCTGCTTTTTCACCGCCGCCATTCACATAGGATTTTTCGATCACTTTCATTTCGATACGTCCTTTGCTGCCGTTAAAGACCACATTCAGCCCTTCGGTCGGCAAATACGCATTCAGCGAATAGGTCATGATCGCCTTATTGCGATATCGCACCATGACGCCGAGCGTGTCTTCTATATTGATACCATCATCGAAAACGCTCTTGTCGCGATAATAACCATCTTCATGTTCCGCATTCAGGTACAACGCCTTAAGTTGCGGATTCTCAGCCATATGCAGCGCAAAAGGATCGTCTTTGGCGGCGGTACTCTGGTGCGAGCGCGAGTAGAATTCGCTGACGCCACGCTGTTCGGCATTGGACTTGCCATAGAAACGCAGATCGCCTTGTGCGTACACCGTTTCTGGTTCGGTTTGCAGCCAGAAGTTGACCAGGTCAAAGTGATGGGTGGATTTATGTACCAACAATCCGCCACTGTTACGTTTGTCGCGGTGCCAGCGGCGGAAATAATCCGCACCGTGTTGGGTGTTCAGCAGCCATTCAAAGTGCACCGAGAATACTTCACCGATCACGCCAGTGGCGATCAACTCGCGGATTTTGCTGTGGTGTGGCGCGTAGCGATAATTAAACGTGACCCGTAAATGTTTGCCGGTACGCTGAACCGCATCAATGATCTCCTGACATTTCTCGGCATCGATGGTCATCGGTTTTTCACTGATGACGTCGCATCCCAACTCCATCGCCCGGATAATATAGTGATGGTGCGTGCGATCAATGGAGGTCACGATAACCACGTCAGGTCGGGTGTCCGCGATCATCCGGTCAAAATCAGCCGCTGCATAAGCGGGCACTTCCTGATGACCTAATTCGGTAATTAACTGATTGGCATAATTCATACGCGTGCTATTGCTGTCGCAAAAGGCAACAAAGCGCCCTTCCTGCTTGTAGTCACGCGCGATAGAGGTTAGATAGAGTCCAGACCGGCCACCAGTGCCGACTAACGCATACTTCTTCATGCTCTCTCCCAGAATGGTGTCAAAAGTATTCGCTTTCTGTTTCACTGTTCTTGACGATGATGAATGTTTTTAGCTGATGAATGTTCGTAACGCTGGTTGATTATGAAACGTTGTTTCTTTTTTTGCGTCGGATGTGCAGTATCAGTGAAAGGAAGTGTGAGATGGTTCTCAACTCACTTCGAGGCAGATAAAAAGTGGCAAAATGGGAATGTGGCATTTATCCATGCTGTTCCTCAAACGGGCAAAATCACAGCCGTTAGCAAACGCATAACGTTGTGATAACCTGGATTCAGCCAATGATGAGAGTAATAAGATGCTGACATTGCTTATAGATAAGACCAACACCCCATTGGGTGAACTGCAGATAATCAGTGACGAACAGGGAAATTTGCGGGGCGTTGAGTGGACGGAATTCGAACATCGGCTGATGAGACTGCTGGGATTGCATTATGGCAAAGCAGGTTTTACGTTGAATTCCGCGAATAACCCGTTTGGATTGACCGAGAAGTTGCAGCGCTATTTCGCTGGAGAGTTGGCGATTATCGATACATTGCCAGTAGCCACCGCTGGCACCGACTTTCAGCGGCAGGTCTGGCAGCAACTACGCCTGATCCCGTGCGGTGAAATCATCACCTACGGCACGCTGGCCGAAAGGCTGGGCAAACCCACCGCCTCACGGGCGGTCGGCATGGCTAACGGCTCCAATCCCATCAGCGTCGTCGTTCCCTGTCACCGGGTGATTGGCGCTAAAGGTGCGTTGACCGGTTATGCTGGCGGCGTCGCCCGCAAGGAGTGGTTGCTGACCCATGAAGGTTTTCTTACCCAGCAACAGGGCTCACTTTTCACCTGAATTCAGTGTGAGGTACTGTCGCTGAGATTAAGCAGCATCATTGCCGTTTCTTCATCGGTCACCAGGCCGGAGATCCATTTACCGGCCAATACCGCCTCTATGGCCTGGTATTTATCCTTACCTCCGGCGAAAGCGATGATCGGCGTCTGCGACTGCGCCGTCAGTTTCACGCTGGTCAGGCGATTGTCCAACTCACTGCTCACCCGCGCCCCCTGCCGATTAATAAAGTGCCCAATCATTTCAGCCACCGCCCCCTCATTAACCAAGGCGTTCACTTCGTCTCGGGTGATAAAACCGTCAGCATAAAGTGGGCAATGCTGATCGATTTGACCAATTCCCACAAACGTCACATCGGCCTGGTTCGCCTTTTCCGTTACGGTTCGGTAGATACGATGATTACACCAGAGCGCCCGATCCTGTGCGCTATCGGCAAACAGCGGCGCAGGCAGAATAAAATAGCGGCCCTGCGTTTTTTCAGCCATCCACAACGGAACATCATAGCGGGTACAGGAGCCGTCTGCGGCAATGGCACCTATCAAGGACACGCAACTATGCTGCGGCCTTTCGATCTCCGTCAGTTCTTCGATTGCCGCACGCAGAGTCCGCCCCGAACCAACAGCAATGATTTGCGGCTCTTCCTGGCGGATAAACTGACTCATCACTTCTGCGCCCGTGACCGCGATCATCTGGTTAATAGAGGCGTTGTCCATCCCCTGTGAGGGAACCACCTGACATAAAGAGAGCCCGAATCTTTCTTGCAGTTTCCCGGCCAATGCCATGCATCGCGCAATCGGATGGGTAATATTCACATTGACCAGACCGTTTTCCGCCGCCAGCGCCACCAGTCGCTGCGCAACCTGGCGCGACGTGCCGAGAATATCTGCAATCTCATGCTGCGTTTTGCCAGCAACGTAATACATCCACGCGGCACGCGCCGCCTGATCCAATTTCCTGTCGTTCCTGGCCATGATTCACCTCTCAATTTCGCTGGCGGCATTTTACCGCAAAAAGACCTCATCGAATGCCCTTGATCTATCACCCTTCCAATTTTGTGAGCTAAAGCCCAAACGCAGGGCTAATGTTCATTTAATCTTAATCAATCGAGCAAAAGCCCTAAAAAAGAGCTAATGCCCAAATGACATTAATCGGAGAATATAACATGACAGTTCAACGTAATATCTGGATGCATATTGGTGCCGGTTCTTTCCATCGCGCTCATCAGGCGTGGTATCTGCACCGTTTACTCAAGCAAGGTGAAGGCGATTGGACGATTGCGCTCGGTAATATCCGTGATGATGCAAATGCACTTCTTACCGCGCTTGACGCGCAGCACGGTGAATATGTTCTGGAAACTGTGACGCCATCCGGTGAGCGCAATTACGAAAAAATCACCTCTATCCAGACCATTATCCCCTGGGATGCCGAGCTGAATGCGCTGGTGAAACAAGGGGTAAAACCTGAAACCAAGGTCATCGCGTTTACCGTGACCGAAGGGGGTTATTACCTTGATACCCATTTCAATCTTGATGTGAGTAATGCCGATATCCAGGCCGATCTGAAAGGTGCGGCGAAGACTATTTACGGCACGCTCGCTCGCGTCCTGCATCAGCGTTTCCACGAGAATGCCCAACCCGTCACGTTACTGAACTGCGATAACCTGCGTCATAACGGCGAGCGTTTTCGCAACGGCATGATCGAATTCCTGACCCTGCGCGGTGAAACCGAGTTGCTCACCTGGATGAAGGCCAACACCACCTCCCCAAATACCATGGTGGATCGCATCACTCCACGCCCTGCCGCCGATATCGCTGGCCGCGTTAAGCAACAGCTCAATTTCAACGATAGTGTGCCAGTTATGGGCGAAGCTTTTATTCAGTGGGTTATTGAAGATGATTTCATTGCCGGGCGCCCGGCGCTGGAAAAAGTTGGCGTCGAAATGGTGGAATCCGTGCTGCCGTATGAAGAAGCAAAAATCCGCATTCTTAATGCCAGCCATAGCTGCATCGCCTGGGCCGGTACGTTGATTGGACAAAGCTTCATCCATGAAAGTACCGACACTGCCGATATCTGTAAAATGGCGTACGACTATGTCACGCAGGACGTTATTCCTTCCCTGACGCCCAGCCCGCTTGACCTGGCAGACTACCGCGACGTGGTTCTCGATCGTTTCAGCAACCCCTACATTTGTGATACCAACCAGCGCGTGGCGGCTGACGGGTTCTCCAAAATCCCCGGATTTATCACCCCAACGCTGATGGAGTGCTACGCGCGTAATCAACCACCTGAAGCAACGGCCGTTCTGCCCGCTCTTTTCTTCGTATTCATGCAACGCTGGCATGAGGGCGAACTGCCTTATACCTATCAGGACGGCATTCTTGACGAAGCCGCCGTGCACGCCATGTTCGAATCCGCCGACCCGATTGCGGTGTATGCGCAAGACAGCAAATTGTTCGGCCCGCTGGCGCAAAAAACAGAATTCGAACAGTTGTTGCGTAAGACCATAAATCGTATCGATACCTGGGCAAAAGCTCATCAATTGCAAGCCGCTGCGGTGTAATAAGGAGCGAACCATGTATCTCGGACTCGATCTAGGCACTTCCGAAATCAAAGCCGTCGTGATTGACGATCAGGGCGTAATTCTGGCGAGTGAAGGCGAAGCACTGACCGTGCAGCGCCCGCACCCGCACTGGTCTGAACAGGATCCGGCGCACTGGTGGCAGGCGACGCAAAAAGTCATGGCGCGACTGCGTAATAAACTGGCTTCCCGTTGGCCGGAGGTGAAATCGATTGGCCTGTCGGGCCAGATGCATGGCGCAGTGCTGCTCAGTCAGGACGGCCAGGTCCTGCGCCCGGCAATCCTGTGGAATGACACCCGCAGTGCTGCCGAGTGTGATGTGTTGACCCAGCAAGCGCCCGGTTTGCACCGCATTGCCGGGAATTTGGCGATGCCGGGCTTTACGGCACCGAAACTGCTGTGGGTCGCCCGTTATGAACCGGATATTTTTGCCCGCACGGCGACTGTGCTCCTGCCGAAGGATTATCTGCGTTGGATGATGAGTGGGGAAAAAATCTCCGACATGTCGGACTCAGCCGGAACGCTGTGGCTGGATGTGGAAAAGCGCGATTGGTCTGACGAAATTCTGGACGCCTGCGGGCTGAGTCGCGACAACATGCCGTCGCTGGTCGAAGGTTCTGAACCCGGTGGCTACCTCAAGTCTGACATTGCCCGCCAGTGGGGGCTGAAAGACAACGTGGTGATTGCCGGAGGTGGCGGTGATAACGCAGCCAGCGCGGTTGGCATCGGTGCGGTCAATGCCGGCGATGCGTTTATCTCTCTCGGAACCTCGGGAGTCCTTTTTGCGGTGAATGACCGTTTCCGCCCCAATCCGCAATCCGCGGTACACGCTTTCTGCCACGCCTTACCCGGGCGCTGGCATCAGATGAGCGTGATGCTGACCGCCGCCAGCGGGCTGCGTTGGTTGTGTCAATTGCTCGGCACCAACGAAACCACCCTGCTATCTGAAATCTCGCAAATGAATGCCGCCGAGCAGAAATTGGCACCGCTGTTTTTGCCCTATTTGTCCGGTGAACGCACGCCACATAACGATCCCGTGGCAACTGGCGCGTTCCACGGCCTGACGCATTCGACCCATCGAGCGGCGCTGGGTTATGCCGTTCTGGAAGGCGTCACGTTTGGTATGGCCGATGGCTTGCAGGTCTTACAGCAGGCGGGCACCCATATCGCCCAATGCTCGCTGATTGGCGGTGGCGCACGTAGTCCGTGGTGGGCGCAACTGATGTCCGATGCACTCGCCATGCCGGTAATGACCCACCGCGGTGGCGAAGCGGGTGGCGCACTGGGCGCAGCCAGACTGGGTCAATTGGCGACAGGGGCTGTGGAGGCCGACGTTTGTCACAAACCAGAAATCAATCAGATCTATACGCCGGATATTGAACGGCAGGACGTGTTGCATAGACGCCTTGCTACCTTCCGGTTGATGTACCAACAACAAGTCGCCGCACGCCAGCTTATTGGTTAATGGTTCGACGCTGATAATGCGGGGCAGACTCTGACCCCGCACACCCTACAAATCTGATGTTATCGCGTTAAGGAGTTTGCAATGCAGGAAAGTAAGACGCATTGGTTTGGTCTGCCCAAGACCCTGCTGTGGGGCTATATCGCTATCGCCATATTCATGAGTGGCGATGGTTTCGAGATGGCTTTCCTCTCCAAGCATATTACCGATCTCGGTTTCACCCCGGCAGAGTCGGCGTTGGTCTTCACCATTTACGGCCTGGCTGCCGCACTGGCTGCCTGGAGTTCAGGCGTGGTGGCCGAAATCATTACGCCGCAAAAAGCGATGCGTATTGGTTTTATCCTGTGGGTGGTCATGCATATTCTGTTTATGACGCTGGGTCTGGGCATGAAAAACTACACGATGATGCTGCTGTTTTACGGTATCCGTGGCCTGGCCTATCCCCTGTTCATCTACTCTTTCGTTATGCTGGTGGTTCAGACGGTTCCCAAGCAGCAACTCTCTTCCGCAATGGGCTGGTTCTGGGCCATGTACTCGATTGGGATTGGCTGCGTCGGCAGTTATCTGCCGAGTTTCAGTATTCCTATCATGGGTGAAACCGGCACCTTGTGGTTTGCCATCGCCTGGGTCTGTGCGGGTGGGATCATGGCGATGACGATGCTGCGTCACGTTGGCGTGGTCAACGAAAAAGCCAATCTCACGACCAAAGAGAAATTCACTGAACTGAGCCGTGCGGTAACCATTCTTTTTACCAACCGTAATATTCTCCTGGCCTGTATCATCCGTATTATCAATACGATCTCGCTATTTGGCTTCGCGGTGATCATGCCGATGCTTTACGTCGGTCGCCTTGGCTTTACCATGTCAGAGTGGCTGCAACTCTGGGCGGTCTTCTTCTTCGTGACCATTTTCACCAACATCATGTGGGGGATCCTGGGCGAATACATTGGTTGGATCCGGCAGGTTCGCTGGTTTGGCTGTATCGGTTGCGCCCTATCCAGCCTCGCATTCTACTATTTACCGGTTACCTTCGGTCACAACTTCTGGATTGCGCTGATCCCTTCGGTCATGCTGGGCATCACCGTCGCGGCCTTTGTGCCCATGACCGCCGTATTCCCGGTCCTTGAGCCAAAACACAAGGGCGCAGCAATTTCTATCTACAACCTCTCCGCGGGCCTGAGCAACTTCGTCGCCCCAGCAATTGCCTCCATCGTGTTACCGTTCTTTGACATTGTGGGTGTGGTTTGGGTGTACACCGTGTTGTATCTGGTGGCAGCGGTATTGACGTTAATTATTAAAGTCGACCAACCAGCCAGAGTACCGCGCGTGGTGAAGCAACCTGAACAAAGTCAAGGCGTCGCCGTCGCACTTAAGCAGTCATAGGTTGTTTTTTACTCCCGCCCTGCCAATTCCCGGTAAGAAATACGCTTACCTTTTGATTGGCAACGCGGGAGTTTATATTTCCACAGAATAATTAAGTCTTATACTTCATATGGATATGGGTTTCTGCAATTTTTCTTTAAAATTCCGCCCAATTCGTTCAATTGCCGTACTTATCACCGGCATTAAAAGATGTTAAAATTGACCAATATCAATTATTGCCAGAGCAAAAATTATGATCCCGGAAAAACAGAGAATCATCCGACGCATTCAATCTGGCGGTTGTGCGATCCATTGTCAGGATTGCAGCATCAGCCAGCTCTGCATTCCTTTCACGCTTAATGAGCACGAGCTCGATCAGCTCGACAACATTATCGAAAGGAAAAAGCCCATCCAGAAAGGTCAGGCTCTGTTCAAGGCAGGGGATGAACTTAAATCCCTGTATGCCATCCGTTCCGGGACCATCAAGAGCTATACCATCACTGAACAGGGTGATGAGCAGATCACCGGTTTCCATTTGGCAGGCGATTTGGTCGGATTCGATGCCATTGGCACTCTTGAGCACCCGAGCTTTGCGCAAGCGCTTGAAACATCGATGGTTTGCGAGATCCCTTATGAAACGCTTGATGACCTCTCTGGCAAGATGACCAAACTGCGCCAGCAGATGATGCGCCTGATGAGCGGTGAGATTAAGGGCGATCAGGAGATGATCCTGTTGCTGTCGAAGAAAAATGCTGAAGAGCGTCTGGCAGCCTTCATCTATAACCTTTCGCGCCGTTTCGCACAGCGTGGTTTCTCGCCGCGTGAGTTCCGCCTGACCATGACGCGTGGTGACATCGGTAACTATCTGGGATTGACCGTCGAGACCATCAGTCGTCTGTTGGGCCGCTTCCAGAAAAGCGAAATCCTGAGCGTGAAAGGCAAATACATTACTATCGAAGATGCCGACGCGCTGGCGCAACTGGCGGGCAATCCGCGCATCGTGGCCTAATCGATTTCCTTTCTGTAAAACGGATCAATAAATAGATCGATTTATTGATCCGTCACACTTCTCCTATTCCGCAATGTTGGTTTACTCTGTTAGTAGCAGACTGTTGATTTACAGCTGTAAGGAGGCCCTATGGCGAAGTATCAGAATATTCTGGTGGCTATTGACCCGAATCAGGATGACCAACCGGCCCTGCGTCGCGCGGTATACCTGGTGAAAAAAAACGGTGGGCGGATTAAGGCCTTCCTTTCTATTTATGATTTTTCTTATGAGATGACGATCACTTCACCTGAGGAACGGACAGTAATGCGTCAGGGTGTGATTAGTCAGCGTGCGGCGTGGATAGGTGAGCAGTGTCACGCGTACCTCAATGATGGCATTCCTATTGAGATCAAAGTCGTCTGGAATAACCGGCCTTTTGAGGCGATTATTCAGGAAGTGGTCTCGGCCAGACACGATCTTTTGCTGAAGATGACCCATCAACACGACCGTCTTGAATCTGTGATTTTCACCCCGACCGATTGGCATTTGTTACGCAAGTGCCCTTGCCCGGTATGGATGGTAAAAGACCAGCCTTGGCCAGAAGGGGGTAAAGCGATAGTTGCGGTTAACCTTTCCAGTGAAGAGCCTTATCACGATCCGTTGAACATCAAGCTGGTGAGTGAGACCATCGATCTTGCCAAACGCGTCAACCAGACTGAAGTTCATCTGGTGGGTGCCTATCCTGTTACCCCCATCAATATTGCCATCGAACTGCCGGATTTTGATCCCAGCGTGTATAACGACGCCATTCGCGGCCAGCATTTAATCGCGATGAAAAAATTGCGGCAGCAGTTCCAATTGGGAGAACAGTTTACCCACGTTGAAAAAGGCTTGCCTGAAGAGGTGATTCCGGATTTAGCTGAGCATTTGCAGGCTGGCGTGGTGGTATTGGGTACGATTGGTCGCACGGGAATTTCTGCGGCATTTATCGGCAACACATCCGAACATGTCATTGATCATTTGAAGTGTGATTTGTTGGTTATTAAGCCTGATGATTTTGAGTGTCCGGTGACCAGCGAAGATATTGAAGAGCATGATGATGAGGAATAAGGGGGATGGCAGGTGTGTCAGCGCACACCTGCGACCGCGCTTTTTTATTTCTACTGCCGAGTAGAGGGCGGTTTTTTTATTAAAATTTTAATATCAAAAGATAGCTTTGTTGGTTGATTGCTTTGGATTGGGTTTTCTTTCTTCTGTTGTGAAGCAGGCTCGGAGCAGGTTTCGGTTGATATCAGATTGATTTGCGTGAACGTCAAAAGATAGCTTTGTTGGTTAGATGCCTACGCTATGATGTTGTTCTTTTAGTGTGAAGATCGGCATCTAAGCAGGGGACGTAAACGCGTCCCCTGCACCCGCGTTTTCCGCAGCATAAATTGCCCGCGTTGCGGGTCCCCTCGGTTGTCATTCCGGCGGACGGGCCGGCTTTAGGCTACAGTCCCTGTAGCCGGACGCCTTTCGCCGCCGTCCTGGCGGCTCATCCCTGCCTCCATTCCGCCCTCAGCAATTCATGATGCTCGGGGGAAAGTCAAAGACAAAAGGTAAAAGGTAAAAGACAAAAGAAATAATCAAAATTAAAATATCAAGATTTCCTCAAGAAATTATCAACTCATGGGTTGTCTTATTTTTTGACGTTGCTTTTTCCGTTGACCTTCCCAGAGCGTCATGACTCGCTGAGCGAAGAACGCAGGCAGGGGCGAACCGCCAGGATGGCGGTGAGAGGCGTCCGCCCACATGGATGTGGGCTAAAGCCGACCCGTCCGCCGG
>NZ_QOVA01000002.1 GCF_003332275.1 Edaphovirga cremea
AATTTGCCTGGCGGCAGTAGCGCGGTGGTCCCACCTGACCCCATGCCGAACTCAGAAGTGAAACGCCGTAGCGCCGATGGTAGTGTGGGGTCTCCCCATGCGAGAGTAGGGAACTGCCAGGCATCAAACAAATAACAAAGCCCTGTACGCAAGTACGGGGCTTTGTTATTTGCTGCAACCCGGTAATTGCCTTTTCGGGCAGAGAGTAGGACAAATCCGTCGGGAACGGATTTGAGCAGCGCATGGCGCTGACCCGAAGGGCGCAGGGCAGGAGCCCGGCGTAAACTGCCAGGCATCAAACAAAGTAAAGAACCTCAGTCGAAAGACTGGGGTTTTTTACTTTAGTGCTACACGGGTTTCACTACTTTGGGATATTTGAGCAGAAGTCAGTAGAAGAAGCTTATGCATGCAGTGTGGACGTCGCAGAATGCTGATGCTCGTTTAGTGACATGCATTTGGCCGGAACTGGGGCATGTATTTTATAAAGAGCAACAGGATATGGTATTTCTCTGGCTGGATCACTGGTTGAAGCCATAAATGAGAAAGGCTCCCGAAGGAGCCTTTTTACAGAGTAGGCATTTAATGCTGTGAGCTTTGGGAGATCCCAACGCCAGTTTGTGAACGAACGAATTGTGAAAAGAAACGCAGTCTTTCCTGTTGTCCAACCAATGAATTGTCGGTGATTGAAAAGAACCATGTTCCTACGAAAGCCACAATCATTGAGAAGAGCGCGGGGTACTCATACGGATATATTGGTTTAGCGTGACCCAATATTTGTACCCAGATAGTAGGTCCGAGAATCATCAGCACGACAGCCGTTATCAGTCCTAACCAACCACCAACCATGGCACCGCGGGTAGTCAGTTTTGCCCAATACATAGAAAGAATAATGATTGGGAAATTACAGCTGGCTGCGATAGAGAATGCCAGACCCACCATGAAGGCGATATTCTGCTTCTCAAAAAGAATCCCCAATCCGATGGCGACAATACCGAGGATTATTACGGTGATTTTGGAAACCCGTAGTTCATCCCTTTCTGTCGCTTTACCATCTTTCATGACGCTGGCATAAAGGTCATGAGAAACAGCAGAAGCACCTGCAAGGGTCAGACCGGCAACGACGGCAAGAATAGTAGCGAAAGCAACGGCGGAGATAAAACCAAGGAAGAAACTACCGCCGACAGCATTGGACAAATGTACTGCGGCCATATTGTTACCACCCAGCAATGCTCCAGATGCATCCTTAAATGCCGGATTTGCACTGACTAACAGGATCGCACCAAAACCGATGATAAAGGTCAGGATATAAAAGTAACCGATAAAACCTGTTGCGTAGAAAACGCTTTTACGAGCTTCTTTTGCATCATTGACAGTAAAGAAGCGCATCAGAATATGCGGCAATCCGGCGGTACCGAACATCAGCGCCAATCCCAATGAGAGTGCTGATATAGGATCGGACACCAACCCTCCAGGGCTCATGATTGCAATCCCTTTCGAATGAACTTTTATCGCTTCAGTGAATAACGTATTGAAATTGAAATTCACCGATTTCATAACCATCAATGCCATAAAACTTGCGCCGGCAAGTAATAACACGGCTTTGATGATCTGTACCCAAGTTGTGGCTAACATCCCACCGAAGAGTACATAAAGCACCATAAGGATCCCGACCAGGATTACGGCAATATGGTAATTGAGCCCAAACAGTAACTGGATGAGTTTACCGGCACCGACCATTTGTGCGATCAAATAGAGAGCAACGACGACCAGAGAACCACAGGCGGATAATGTACGGATAGGTTTCTGCTTTAATCTATATGAGGCAACATCTGCGAAAGTATATTTACCCAGATTTCGCAGACGTTCGGCAATCAGGAATAGAATGATTGGCCAACCTATCAAGAAACCAATGGAGTAAATCAAACCGTCATAACCTGAGGTATAAACCAGTGCAGAAATACCCAGGAAGGATGCCGCAGACATAAAGTCACCTGCGATCGCCAGACCGTTTTGGAAACCCGTTATCCTACCACCAGCAGTATAGTAATCCTGCCTTGAGCGGGTACGCTTGGACGCCCAATAAGTAATATAGAGTGTCGCACCCACAAACAGGATAAACATGATTATTGCCTCTATATTCAACGGTTGACGCTGAACATCCCCGCCTATGGCAGCAGCCATAGTCAATGAGGGAAAGGCAAACAATGCCAGTAGTATTAATCTCTGGTTCCTCATTTATTCACCTCACGGACAATCTCATTAGTAAGACGATCAAATTCTCCGTTCGCGCGAAAGACATAAATACCCGTCAACACAAAAGAGATCACAATAAGGCCAACACCAACGGGTATTCCCCGGGTAATACTTGAACCCACAGAAATAGGTGTACCCAGCCATTGAGGATAAAAGGCAATCAGCAGAATAAAGCTAACGTATAAAGCCAGAGTGATCAGAGAAAGCAGCCAAGCAAAGCGCCCTCGCTTTTGCACCAATTCCCTGAAACGCGGATCTTTGTCAATCCTTTGATAAATATCGTCATTCATCGAAGAGTCTCCTGTGAGGCATTGATTGATAGCGCCGCGCTCAGGCGGCGTAAATTATGACGTTACTTTCATTGATTGTTTTTCTTCCAACAACTTCTCAACGACGCCTGGATCGGCAAGAGTCGAGGTATCTCCAAGATTCGAGGTATCGCCAGCAGCAATTTTGCGTAGAATTCGACGCATAATTTTTCCTGAGCGAGTTTTGGGCAGAGAATCTGTCCAGTGCAGAATATCCGGTGTTGCTATTGATCCTATTTCTTTCCGTACCCAGTTACGTACTTCGGTATAAAGTTCAGGTGAGGGTTCTTCACCATGGTTGAGCGTGATATAAGCGTAAATCGCCTGTCCTTTAATATTATGTGGGATCCCAACTACGGCAGCTTCTGCGATTTTTGGATGTGAAACGAGAGCTGATTCAATTTCTGCTGTACCCAGGCGATGGCCAGATATATTTAGCACGTCATCGACACGGCCAGTTATCCAGTAGTAGCCATCTTCATCACGTCGTGCACCATCTCCGCTGAAATACATGCCTTTAAACGTTGAGAAGTAAGTTTGTTCAAAGCGGTCATGATCGCCAAATAGTGTACGTGCCTGACCTGGCCAGGAATCGGTAATAACCAGATTTCCCTCGCTTACACCTTCCTGCGGCTCGCCCAGATTGTCGACCAAAGCCGGTTGTACACCAAAGAATGGGCGCGTGGCGGAACCGGCCTTCAGCGCAGTGGCTCCGGGCAGCGGCGTGATCATGAACCCACCCGTCTCTGTCTGCCACCAGGTATCAACGATTGGGCACTTACCGTTGCCAATCACGTTGTAATACCACTCCCATGCTTCCGGATTAATTGGCTCGCCGACAGAACCCATAATGCGCAATGATTCACGCGAGGTCCCTTCAATGGCTTTGTTACCTTCGGCCATCAGGGCGCGAATCGCCGTAGGTGCAGTATAAAGAATGTTCACTTTATGCTTATCAACTACTTGAGCGAGACGATTGGCCGCCGGATAATTTGGCACCCCTTCAAACATTAGCGTAATTGCGCCACACGCCAGCGGACCATAAAGCAAGTAACTATGCCCCGTAACCCAGCCAACATCGGCAGTACACCAATAGATATCACCGGGATGGTAATCAAACACATACTTGAATGTCATAGCGACATATACCAGGTAACCGCCCGTGGTATGTAACACCCCTTTGGGTTTGCCAGTTGAGCCTGAGGTATAAAGAATAAAGAGGGGATCTTCGGCATTCATCTCTTCTGCTGGGCATTCCGCTGACTCACCTTCAATCAGATCATGCCACCATAGGTCGCGGCCTTCCTGCCAGAAACCTTCTTTACCCGTGCGTTTGAATACCACGACATTGGTGATGCTTTTAACGTTGGGATTGTTAAGTGCTTCGTCGACGTTTTTCTTTAATGGGATGGTGCGGCCAGCCCTCAGGCCTTCATCAGCAGTAATCACCAATTTTGCGTTGCAGTCGACGATACGTCCGGCGACGGCTTCGGGTGAAAATCCGCCAAAGATAACCGAATGTATGGCACCAATGCGTGCGCACGCCAACATAGCGACGGCTGCCTCTGGCACCATTGGCATATAAATCGCAACGACGTCCCCTTTCTTCACGCCCAACTTCTTCAGGACATTGGAAAACTGGCAGACGTCGTGATGGAGTTCTCTATAGGTAACGTTCTTACTCTGCTGGGGATCATCGCCTTCCCAAATGATGGCAACCTGATCGCCACGCTCTGCCAGATGCCGATCGAGACAGTTGGCTGCGAGGTTCAGCGTGCCGTCTTCAAACCAGCGAATACTGATATTTCCTGGTTCAAAAGACGTGTTTTTAACCTTGGTGAAGGGCTTGATCCAGTCAACAATTTTTCCGTGTTCTGACCAAAATGTCTCAGGATCTTGTACTGACTGTTGGTAGTAGTGCTGGTACTGTTCAGGGTTAATCAGGGCATGCTCTGCAATGTTTGCAGGAATAGAGTGTTTATGTACTTGGCTCATGTGTGCTCTCCTTGAAGTTGTTAATAATATGTCAACCAAAGGTTAATAGTAGTCTGCACTGATTCTTTGTTTCTTTTTTGGGCGGCAGATCACGCAACAGCGATGAGGGTATGTTTATTTCACATAAATTAACCACTTCTGCGCACACGTTGAGCATGGCAAAGTGCTTGAGTTATGCAAATGAGCATCTTGAACAGAAAAATCAGCATAAAGATGGGAAAGGTGTTTTTGGGAAAATTTTAAGGAAAGAATTCTTGAGAGTGAATTACGGCATGTAGTAAATGGTCATAAATAGGGATAATTTGATTGTTCTATAACGTTCTTAATGAATCAGATTTAGCTAATAATAATTTCCAATTATTGACTGATATTCTATATTAATTTCAATTCGCGTTCTTATTGTTCCAATTATCTCTCTCCGACGAATAATACGTTGCCACGAGAAAGGTTGTAAAATTTCGGCTGACAACAAAACATTTGAATAACATAAAATATACATTTTATTCATGCCCCATCGTTCAATTATTATGCAAAAGAGTCACTTTTTTTTCTGGTCTTCTATTCCTATATGAGATATTCAACGGAACACATAAAAATAATTATTTTTTAATAACATTAACTTATGGCAACTATAGTTATGCATAAATTTTGTATATGCCCGGATTGGATGAAAAGTCAGCAGAAAAGAAGGCTTGCAGAGAAGCGGTTTGAAATGATACTGATAAAATTAGCGTGCGACTGACGGGAAGTTGCAACGTGCATCTTATTAACTATAGCCCGTATGTAATGATTAAGTATTCTCTTAACAGCATCGTTCAGGTTCTGTGAAAGATTATCTTGAGGACTTTTTTCGCTATGAAAAGTATAAAGATCAGCCTCGCATGGCAAATTCTTATTGCGCTATTTCTAGGTATTATTGTTGGTGCCATTTTACATAACCAAGCTGAATCAAGAGAGTGGCTGGTTGGTAACATTCTTAGTCCGGCTGGGGATATCTTTATCCGGTTGATTAAGATGATTGTTGTGCCCATCGTGATTTCGACACTGATTGTCGGTATTGCTGGGGTAGGGGATGCGAAGAAGTTAGGCCGCATTGGATTGAAAACCATTATCTATTTTGAAGTGGTCACTACGGTTGCGATTGTAGTGGGAATAACATTGGCTAATGTTTTTCAACCCGGAACCGGGATCGACATGTCGACACTTTCGGCTGTTGATATCTCTCAGTATGAAAAAACGACAGAAATAGTACAAAGTGGTACGCATAGCCTGGTCGGAACGATTCTGTCGTTGATTCCGGCAAACGTGTTTGCTTCGATGGCCAGGGGCGACATGCTGCCGATTATCTTCTTCTCGGTGCTGTTTGGGTTGGGTTTGTCATCTCTTCCCAAAGAAACCAAAGAGCCATTGCTCAAAGTCTTCAAAGCTGTTTCTGAAAGTATGTTTAAGGTCACGCATATGATTATGCGTTATGCCCCTATCGGGGTGTTTGGACTGATTTCAGTAACCGTGGCGAATTTCGGTTTTGCTTCGTTGATACCTCTCGCCAAACTGGTTGTGCTGGTGTACGCAGCAATTCTCTTTTTTGCTCTGATTGTACTCGGCATTATTGCGCGTATGTGCCAACTGAGGATCTGGACACTCATTCGTATCCTGAAAGACGAGTTGATTCTTGCCTATTCTACAGCCAGCTCAGAAACCGTATTGCCCCGAATTATTGAGAAAATGGAGGCGTATGGTGCTCCTAAGGCGATCACGAGTTTTGTGGTACCGACAGGTTATTCATTCAATTTAGATGGTTCGACGCTTTATCAGAGCATCGCAGCGATATTCATTGCTCAACTTTATGGCATTGATTTATCTCTGGGACAGGAAATTATCCTGGTTCTGACGCTGATGGTGACATCGAAAGGTATTGCTGGTGTGCCGGGAGTCTCTTTTGTCGTCCTGCTGGCCACGCTGGGAAGTGTGGGCATACCTTTGGAAGGACTGGCATTCATTGCGGGTGTCGACCGGATATTGGATATGGCCCGTACAGCCTTGAATGTGGTGGGGAATGCCCTTGCTGTACTGGTCATTGCCAAATGGGAAGGTCAGTTTGATGTTGAAAAAGCGCGGGCCTATGAGGTTGAGTTTCTCGCCAGTTCCCCTGTTAGCGCTGAACAATCTTAATAACGACAGATGAGTTTAGGGGGTATCGTACTATTGAGTACGGTACCCTCTTGCTAGAGATAGCCAGAAAGTCTCCCATCATTGCTGTTCCCCTGCCGAAAAGATTAAACTTCCCCTGACTTCCTAATCTGGAGTAAATCTGTGGGCACTCCTTTCATTGAAAATTTCGAATGGATCTCGATTCCCGTCGCGGGCACAAAAAGCGAGATCTACCCAGGGCTGATTGCCCGAAGCCGATTTAATGTGAAAACCTATCATCCAGAGTTATTTGCGCGATTCGATATTGTTTTACCGGCATCTCTGAATAGAGCAGTACCGAAAAGACAGGCGGAGTTCCTGGCTGGCAGATATCTTGCCGAACAGGTTCTAACGGAGTTGGGGCTGGAGAAGTTTGAACTTCAGTCTGGGGAAGATCGCGCGCCACAGTGGCCAGAAAGAATTCGCGGTTCTATCAGTCATAATGAAAACACGGCACTTTGTGCTGCGCATAGCGGTCTCTCGTCCTCGAGTGGGGTCGGTGTGGATATTGAAACATACCTTTCGCAAGAGCGCGCTGAAGCCTTATGGGGCATGATTATCAATGAGCAGGAGAAAAGTCTCCTCACCGCCAGTTCGGGTTCTTTTGCCCATCAATTAACGGTGGCATTCTCGGCCAAAGAGAGTCTTTTTAAAGCCCTGTATCCTCAGGCTCGACGCTACTTTGATTTTCTGGATGCAGAGTTGGTACGGATCGATCCATCAGCCGGTTATTTCGAACTGGTGCTACTCAAGGATTTACACGTGGACTACCTGCATGGACGCGTATTTCAGGGAACCTATCTGGCAGGTGAGCATGATGTGATCACCTTTATTACCTGCGAATAGATAAATCTTGGCTGTAGAGAGGGGAAAAGGTATGCCAATGACTCATTTTGAACAACGTGATTATGCCAATCAACATTTTCATGAATTAACAATGCCTTCACTTGTGCTCAGCAAGATTGAATTTTATGGCTGCAGTTTCGACCATTGTGACTTCAGCCTATCAAAGTGGCAAGAATGCAAGTTTGACCAATGCGAGTTTATCGATTGTGATCTCAGTGGAATAAACCTAAAGGGCAGTCGTCTTAATGGCGTGGTCTTCATTGGCTGCAAATTGATTGAAGTAGATTGGACTCTGGTGAAATGGCCACAAATAGCGATTAGCGATCCACTTAATTTTCAACAATGTATCTTACACGACAGTACTTTCTTTGGATTGAGTATGTCTGGAATGGTGATGAGTCGTTGTAAGGTGCACGATGTCGATTTCAGCGAGGCGGATCTCACGTCGGCAGATTTCGGTTATAGCGATCTATCGGATGCGTTATTCCGTAATACCACGCTGGTGGAGGCTAATTTCGTCGGTGCTGAATATTATCGTATTGATATATTTAATAACGATATTCGCCGTGCCAAGTTCGAACTGCCTGAGGCCATGAGTCTGTTGAACAGTTTGGACATTGAATTGCAGTAGGCGGATCGTGCCCTGAGTTGCGTGCTGTCAGACGATGATCCGGGTGATGAAAAGTAAAAAATCTGCTAATCGGTTATGCCGTAAATCCTTAACAAAATTCACCATATGGTAAGAGTCCGTCTACACTTGGCATAGTGCTTTGCTCGCTATTGATCCTCTGGTATTGATGAAAAATCTCTGATGCAGGAACGTATTAGGAGCTGAAATGAATACAGAATTAACGAGTAACAAGATGCTCAGTGTCGATGAAATAAAGAAAAATGTCATCAGTAAACTAAAGTACAGTTTATGTCTGGAGGTTGAAGCCGCAACGAATGCCGACATTTTCAATGCATTGGCACTCACGATAAGGGATTATCAGCTTGATGGGTTCTTCAATACGCGGAAATTACAGAAAAAAGAAAAATCCAAGCGCCTCTATTATTTATCCATGGAATTCTTGCTCGGTCAGTCTCTGCGTAATAACCTCACAAATATCGGATTGCTGGAATACGCCAGGCAAGCGGTCAGCGAACTGGGGTTTGATTTTGAAAAGATTACAGCAGAAGAGCCAGATGCGGCTTTGGGCAATGGTGGTTTAGGTCGCCTGGCAGCTTGTTTTATAGATTCCATGGCTACGCTGGATATCGCTGCCTCGGGGCACGGCATCAAATATGAATATGGTTTATTTAAACAAGCTATACAGCACAATAAGCAAGTTGAACAACCCGATGATTGGCACTCCACACATTCCCCATGGTTGATTGAGCATCACTCGCAATTAATATTAATCCCCATTGGTGGCAATATAGAAGAGAATGAGGACAATGAAGCGAATTACAATCCTATGTGGATGGATTGGAAAGTCATTGTTGGTATACCTCACGATTATCTGGTGACTGGCTACGGAGGGAAAACGGTAAATACACTGAGGTTATACAGCGCGGGTGCTTCTGATTCTTTTGATGTACATATCTTTAATCGTGGTGATTATCTTCGCGCGGTCAGTCAAAAAATAGCCTCGGAGAATATCTCGAAAATACTTTATCCAGCGGATGAGATCCAATCGGGTAAAGAACTACGTTTGACGCAAGAGTATTTTCTTGTTGCCTGTACATTGCGCGATATTTTTAATGATTATGCACAACTCTCCTCAGACATTACGGCACTGCCTGAATTCGTTGCCATCCAGCTTAACGACACCCATCCCGCGTTGGCGATCGTTGAAATGATGCGCATTCTGGTGGATGAGCATCGTCTGGATTGGCCCGCGGCGTGGGACATTACGCAAAAAACCTGTGCGTTCACCAACCACACATTAATGCCTGAAGCGCTGGAAACCTGGCCCGTGGCTTTATTTGAAAAGCTATTGCCGCGCCACCTGCAAATTATCTACGAAATCAATCATCGCTTTCTTTCTGAAGTTGCTAGGAAATGGCCCGATAAACCCCATCTGCTGGCTTCATTGTCATTGTTTGAAGAAGGGGCAGAGAAAAAAGTTCGTATGGCTAACCTCGCAATCGTTGGTAGTCATAAGGTCAATGGAGTTGCCAGGTTGCACTCGGAACTGATTAAACAAACGCTTGTTCCTGACTTTTATTTTATTACGCCTGAAAAATTCACCAATCAGACCAACGGCGTCACGCCCCGCCGATGGCTCCAGCAAGCAAACCCCAGCCTGGCCCAGTTTTTGACCCACCAGTTAGGCAATGGCTGGGTCACCGATCTCGACAAGTTGCAGCGGCTGCAAAAATTGGCAAAGGACAGCAGCGTCGTGGAGGAAATCCAGGCCGTTAAGCTCAGTAACAAGCAGGCACTTTGCCGTCATATTGCATTCCAACAAGGGATTCAGCTTGATCCATTGGCTATGTTTGACTGCCAGGTGAAGCGCATCCATGAGTACAAACGACAATTGCTGAATATTCTGCATGTCATACATCTGTATTTAGAGATTGTGGAGTCAGGTCATAACCAAACGCCCAAAGTGCATTTATTTGCAGGTAAGGCCGCACCGGGCTACGCCATGGCAAAGTTGATCATTCAACTTATTAACGAAGTGGCACAAAAGGTCAACAGCGATCCGCGGGCAAAGGGGCAGCTCAGCGTTCTGTTTCTTGAGGATTATAAAGTCTCACTGGCCGAGCATATTATTCCCGCCACCGATCTTTCTGAGCAAATATCTACCGCCGGTACAGAGGCTTCCGGTACCAGTAATATGAAATTTGCCATGAATGGCGCCCTGACCATTGGAACCCTGGACGGCGCGAATATTGAGATTCGCGATGCCGTCGGAGAAGAAAATTTTTACCTGTTTGGCGCCGATGCAGATGAAATCAATACCTATCGGCATAACGGTGCGCATAACCGGGTATATCAAAACCACAACCCAGCGATTAACGCTGCGGTCGACGCGTTGATATCTGGCCGATTTAATCCGGACACCTCTGTTTTCAGACCTATATATCACATGCTCACCGAAGCCGATCACTATTGTCATTTACTGGATTTTGACAGTTATCGTATTGCCCAGAACCAGGCACAGGCTGACTTTTCTCAGCAACTGGAATGGCATCGACGAGCGCTGTTGAACATTTCCAGCATGGGCAGTTTCTCCAGCGATCGCACGATCAAAGGTTACGCCACGGAAATTTGGGGGATACGTTCTTGATATAACCCCTCGTTTCTTCCTGAGGCAAAGGATCTCTTATGGAACAGTTTATCCATAGTCATCCATCCGAGGCGATGGAGGTGACGGTACTGATTGTAGATGACTCAAAAAGCTATCGGTATTTGATGGCAACGTCGTTGACGAAATGGGGATTCAAGGTCTGCGAGGCGGAAGATGGAGAGCATGCGTTGCGCCAGTTGGAACAACAACCCGTGCATATCGTGATCAGCGACTGGGAAATGCCGGTGATGAACGGCGTTGACTTGTGTCGGGCTATCCGCAGCCGCGACTTTGGTCATTATATCTATGTCATCCTGGTGACGGCACGGCAATCTCTTGAGGATATGCTGACGGGCATGGATGCCGGGGCCGACGATTTTTTATCCAAGCCGGTTAATCAGAGTCAACTTCGCGCGCGATTGCACGCCGCCGAGCGCGTACTGTTGCTTGAGAATACGTTGGCAGCACGCAACGAAAAAATTTCCTATGCTTATCGGCAAATCGAATCCGATTTGCAGGCTGCAGCAAAACTGCAGCATAGCGTTCTGCCAGCCCATAACCTGGTTCTGGAAGGGTTTGAGGCCGATTGGATGTTTCTTCCCTCGGCGTATGTTTCCGGGGACCTACTGAATTACTTCTCGCTGGACGAACGGCATATCGCATTTTTCAGTGTTGATGTAGCAGGCCATGGCGTCAGTGCAGCTATGCTTTCTTTGGCCGTCGCGCGGGAGTTTATGACTGGCCGTATTAGCAACCAGTTGTTGGTGAGCCAAAATGCAGCAGGAGAATGCTTTCCGGTCGCACCCCATCAGGTGGTGAGGGAACTGAATCAGCGGTTTTGCATGGATAATGACGAGGTCTTCAGCTATTACACGCTGATTTATGGTGTGATAAATACGACTAATGGTCAGGGGATTCTCTGTCAGGCTGGGCATCCGACGCCTTTTATTATTCGCGCCGCAGGTGAGCTATGTACTGTCGGACTTGGGGGAATGCCTGTAGGGCTATTTTCTGACGCAGAGTACGAAGACTGTCATTTCTCCCTCGACATCGGTGACCGTCTCTATCTGTACAGTGACGGGATTATTGAGTGCGAAAATGACCAGCAGGAACTTTACGGTGAACAACGATTACAGCAATTGTTAGGCGAGTATCGGATATTACCTAAAAGTCAGGTATTTGATCGTGTGGAGAATGCGCTGAATATCTGGCGCAGTCGTGAACCCGAAAACCGGCAGGAACAGGATATAAAAACCACCCGTTCTTTTAACGATGATATATCCCTGATGGCGATTGAACGTATGAACTAATTGAACTTCTGAACTAGTTGAATGAATAGGCAAATCGCCTGCTGCTACAGGTGCGAAAGGCATATCAACCGCAAGATTACGCTTAAGGAGTTATAATGAACTTTGATATTCAGTCTGAAAATGGGATCGAAATTATTGTTCCGCTGGTACGTCGCCTCGATGCTTCGGTAGCAGGTGTGTTTAAGCAGGAGATACTGTCTTTTATTCAGCAAGGAAAAAACGATATCCTGCTGGATTTTAGCCACGTCGACTTTATTGACAGCAGTTGTCTTGGCGCCCTGGTGTCAATACTCAAAACCATCAATGGTAATGGCGATAGCGAACTGGCGCTTTGCTCACTGAACAGCAATATTCAGCATATGTTCAAGCTGACGCGGATGGACAGAATCTTTACTATTGGTAACGATCGTGCGTCAACGCTGCAAGTAATGACTCGTTGAAACAAGCTACGATCCATGGGGGGAGGGCGTATGACAAGTGTCAGCACCACACTATGTTTACCGGCATCGCTGGACAGTCTGGCGGCACTGAGCAATGCGCTCTATGACTTTGTTGCTCCCTTTGCGCTTGATCCCTCTCTGGTTTATCAGGTAGATCTGGCTTCATGTGAAGCATTTACCAATATCGTCAAACATGCGGTGAAATATGATGAAAATCAGGAGATTATTGTAACTCTTGGCCATGACGGTTGCCATCTGACGTTAACGTTGTCTGATGCGGGGGTCGCGATCCCAGACAAGATCCTGCGTCAATGGCCGCGCTCATCGAATCTTTTGCCCGACCCACTTCTCCAATCCACCTGGCCAGAAGGTGGAATGGGGCTGATATTGATTCAGTCCATGATGGACGACATCAATTATAAAACGGAAGATGGGTATAACATTCTTAGATTAACCAAACATTTACCCAATAAAGGTCCATAAACCTTTCACTCGGCTTCTTTTACCGTGACGAGCGAGGCCCGTAACTGTTCACACAGTTCATCCAGGCCGATGTTTTGCGCCATAATTCCAGGCAGATTGCTTGCCGTGGCAGCCTGTTCTATCTGGCTCAATCTGTATTCCAGCGGTGTACAAACAAAGTGGAGGCATTCACCTTTTAGCTGATGGGCGCTACGCCGGATAGCTTCAAAGTCCTGTTTTTCTATGGCGGCGTGCAGTAATGCCAAGAGAGAAGGCAACTCATCGATAAATATCATCGCCAGTTGGTTAAATAACGTTTTATCGTTGTCCAACTGCGCCAAGGCTTGGGTGTAGTCGAAAAGCGGGAGCTCTGGTATTTCCAGGCTGATGTTCCGTACTCGCTGAATTTCAATGGCCAGATTTTCCAGTAAAATGGGTTTACTGATATAACCGTCAAATCCGTGGGCCAAACACATTTCCTTATCGCCTTTCATGGCGTGTGCGGTCATGGCAATGATGGGTTGGTGTCGCCCTTGTCGCTCTTTTTCATTGGCACGAATATGCTGTACGGCCTCAATCCCATCCATTTCAGGCATCTGCAGATCCATCAGAACCACGTCATAATGGCCTTGCTCCAATTTCTGTAGCGCCAGTTTGCCATTGCCCACGACCTCTGAAGTATGGCCCAGCTTGCGGATGAAGTTGATCGCCAATTGTTGATTGATGAGATTATCTTCGGCAACCAGAATGTGAGAACGGCTGCCCACTTCCGGCACCGACTCCGTTATTACTGGCAGGGGTTTGTTGGTCTCTTCCAATATCAGAGTGCGTATGATGGCCTCTTGCAGTTCGGCGGCATCAATCGGTTTGGTCAGGAAACTCGATACACCGACTTTTTTCAGTACGGCGGTGTCAATCCGATTGCCCATGGAACTGAGCATGATCAATTTGCATTGGCGCAGGCTGGGCGTGGACATAATCTCCAGCGCTAACGCCATGCCATCCATCTCCGGCATTTGTGAATCCAGCAGAATCAAGGGAAAGCGCTGACCCGTACCCAGTAACTCCAATGCCGCCCGGCCAGAGTTTACTGTGCGAGGCTTGAACCCCATATTGCGCAACATATCAAACAGCAGTCGCAGGTTGGTTTCGTTGTCATCCACCGCCAAAATGTCCAGGCCTTTCAGTGCTGCAGGCAATGCGGTTATCGGGCGTAAAGAGCTCAGATCAGAACCAGTGCTGAGTGGCAGGGAAAAGTAAAAGCAACTCCCGTGCCCCGGTCGGCTGGATACTTGCAATTTCCCCCCCATCATCCCCACCAGCCGGGCAGAGATAGTCAGCCCCAAGCCAGTCCCACCATACTTGCGCGTGGTCGAACTGTCCGCCTGACTGAAGGACTCGAAGATGATCGCCTGTTTATCCTCAGCAATACCGATGCCGGTATCGGTAATACTGAACGTCAGCATGCCGGGTGGTGAAAGCGAGGGGACGATGCGAAGCACCACTTCGCCTTCATGCGTGAATTTAAGCGCATTGCCAATCAGATTGGTGAGGATCTGCCGCAAACGAAGCGCATCTGTGTGGAGCGTCAATGGGACATCTGGATCGATATCCACAATCAACTCAGGCCCCTTTTCTGAGAATTTGGACATCAGGGGCCGGGTGATTTCATGAATCAAGGTCCGCAGAGTGAAGTCCTCTGGCTCCAGGGCGATTTTCCCCGCCTCAATTTTTGAAAAATCCAGGATATCATCAATGATCTTCAGCAACGCCCGTGCGGAGGAATACACCATATTAATGTAGTCGCGTTGTTCACTGCTCAGGTTGGTCTCCAGACACAACTGGGTCATCCCCAGAATACCGTTCATCGGCGTCCGTATTTCATGGCTCATATTGGCGAGGAATTCACTCTTGGCCTTATTGGCCGCATGGGCAAGCTCGACGGACTGCTGGGATGAGACTTCGGCCTCTTTGCGCTCAGTGATATCCTGCAAAGTACCGATTGCCCGCTGTACCTCGCCTTGTATGCCAAGACTGATGATTTGCCCCTGAATCAACGCCCAGCGGTAGTCGCCGCCACGGTGTTTGACGCGAACTTCACAGTCAAACATGGGCAAAACCGCGCTGTTGGCCTGATGAAGGCAATGCAGCACCTGCGGTAAATCATCGGGATGAACCACCTGTTGCCAAAGGGCTGAGGTAAATACATTACTCTCGCGACCCACGCCGAGTAGCAGTAACAGCGCATCGTTAACCTGTAAGCGATCCTGGGCACATTCCCAATCCCACACGCCAATATGAGACGTTTCTGCCGCCAAAATGAAATCGTTATGCAGCATCTGCCAGGAGTTGGCGATCCTGGCATAATGGGTGATATCGGTATGCAGGCTGACAATACCGCCATCAGGTATACGGTGATGTTGCAGATAAAGAGTGCGCTCTGGCAGGTTACACACTTCATGATAGCTCTCTAGCCGATAGTTATTGAGCGTTGCTTCAGCCAGTTGTGACTTATTTTGCAGGTGTGGAGAGGTAGGGTTGGAGTTGATAACGGAATCGATGACGTCCTTCAATGAAATACCTTGCTGAAGATGCCCTTTTATTCCGGGGTAGTATTCTTCCACCTTACTATTCCAGTAGCACAACCGCTCTTCCTGGTCATACACCATCAGTGCAGTCTGGGTGGAATCCAATGCGGATAACAAAAGGTTATTTTTCATCATGACCTCCCTTTAATTGGCATCATGATGCAGTTCTGCCTGGCGCCGCATGAATTCCAGCCCGGGAGCCATAAAAATCGCCCACGCCGTGAGTATCTCCTCATCACACAAAGGATCCAGATCGCGTACGGTTTGCAACACCGCCCGGCGCCAGTAGGCAAAAACGGAAGCAGGTAGATTGAGGCCTTGCTCATTTTGTTCCCTGGCGACATGTTCAAGGTAGTCGGAGGCGATGTAGGTGGTAGCGACAGACAGCATGTAGAAAAATGATTTATAGATTATTTTCTGCCGTTCCTCATGCATTTGAGGGCTCGGCAGGTCATTAAGCTCCAGAGTGCTTTCGATAAACAGCGAATAGAAATGGGAGAAGAACGTTTCCCCTTGATCCGCCGCAGTAATGCGGTCATAGCTGTTATTGAACAACACTTCATAATTTGTGCTCATATCATTTTCCTTCAGCCTTTGGGGTATTTTCTAGGCAGGCAATGATTTGGCCAATTAAAGATATGCTTCCTCCGTGCGAACAGCAGCGCAAGATCAGTACGATAGGTGCCATCATCGGCCGGTCTATTCAAAGGATAGATGCGGACGAGCCGAATTGGCAAGATGAGCAGAATAATGGTTCGACAGTCAGAGATGGGCAGAAAGCCATCATGCCCAGACCTCCGGCTATACGGAGGTCCAGACGTTCATAACCAATTACGCCTATTCTGGTAACCGAATACGCACTATTTCAGTAAAGAATTCTGCGCCAACCATTAATATTTCATCATTAAAGTCATATAACGAATTATGCAAGGGTATATAACCTGCGCCATCTTCCTCAACGCCATTACCGATAAATACAAAGCATCCTGGTACTTTTTGTAAGAAAGTCCCAAAATCTTCTGATGCCATCATTGCTGGCACATTACGGTCAACATTATCTTTACCGACTATATTTTGTGCAGCCTCAAGAGCGACATCAACGCATTCGGCCCAATTAACCGTTGGCGCAAATTCATGAGTATATTCGAATTCACATTCAGCATTGTTCATTGCGCAAATATGTTCACAAATAGAACGCATGCGTTCTTCAATGAGCTTTTGTGCTTCAGGATCGTAGCTACGAGTGTCCCCTTTGATTTCAACGTGTGTTGGAATAGCATTTCGTACACCATCGGCATGTAACTCGGTACAGGAGATAACAATGGGTATACTAGGATCAATATTACGGGAAACAATAGTTTGTAAGCACAAAATTATTTCTGCCGCAATCACCAACGGATCTTTTCCCATATGCGGACGAGAGGCATGCGTACCGAATCCTTTGATGCGAATAACAAAATTATCTTCACTTCCCATAATGCCACCAACGCGAGTGGCAATAGTTCCCTTTTTAATACCAGGCATATTGTGCATGCCATAGATTTCTTTAATATTAAATCGCTCAATGACTCCATCAGCAATCATTGCTTTGGCTCCCCATCCAGGCTCTTCTGAAGGTTGGAATACAAAACAAACCGTGCCATTAAAGTTTTTTCTTTCTGCCAGGAGCTTAGCGGCACCCAGTAAAACGGAGGTATGGCCGTCATGACCACAAGCGTGCATTCTATTGGGTGTTTTTGATGCATAAGATAAATTACTGGTTTCGGTTAATTGGATACAATCCATATCTGCACGAAGACCGATAACATCAGCACCATCACCACATTTTAATATTCCTACCACGCCTGTTTTACCAATATTGCGATGAACTTCCAGGCCCATTGCAGTTAATTTGTCAGCAACAAAATCAGCTGTTCCCGTTTCTTCAAATGCACTTTCTGGATTTTCGTGTAGATGATGTCGCCATTCTATCATTTGCTTTTTTAATTGCTCTTGGCTCATTTTATCTATCCTTCTTAACGAGTTGCGATTTTTTAAGAATAACATTAAGTAAAATATTAGCACCGTTGACTAAAATTTCAGGTGTCTGATCGAATTAAAATAAGGTAATCATTAAACGTGTTGATTGGCTTTATATGTTTTAATCATGACAACTCCTTGATCTGTTTACTCATCACACGAGTTTTGACATCAGTCTCGTAATCCCATTTTGGATCTTTAATGCCACTCTTTTTTTGCTGCACATAATCACGAAGTGCGAAAATGACGTATTTTGAAAGAAGCAGTAGGGCAGGCACGTTAAAGATAATCAACATAGCAGCAGCAAAATCGACAAGTTCCCAAATTGTTGCGACGGGGATCATTCCGCAAATAATCACAAGTGAGCAACAAAGCAGACGATAAAGCTGGGTAATAACCTTATTGTCGATAATCCACCGAAGATTAACTTCACCATAATAGATATCTGCAATGATTGATTTAAAGCCAAAAAGCACCATTGCAATGAAAACAACATGTTTTCCCCAATCGCCTACACCAAGATTAAACGCAAATTGAGTCAGTTCAACCCCAGTTTTTCCGCTACTTAAAGAACCCGTAAGAAGAATGGTAAATGCTGTACAACTACAGACAATTATTGTGGTAAAGAAGGTGCCAAACATGGCGGTAAAGCCTTGTGTTACTGGATGGTTCACAATTGCGGTCGCATGCATACTCGGTGTCGTCCCGTTACCGGCATCATTAGAAAACAGTCCGCGGGCAACGCCATATCGAAAAGCCATATAAATTGTATATCCGGCGGCACCCCCAGCCGCTGAATCGAAATTGAAGGCTTGTTTTATAATTAATGCTAATATCTCAGGCAGTTTTTCGACATTAGTTGATATGATGAATAGCGATAAACAAATATAACCCACTGATAAAAAAGGAACGAAAAATGAAGCAAAATCACTAATGCGTTTAACACCGCCAAAAATAATAACAGAAACCAAGGCGACGAGAACAAAACCTATCAGTGAGGGATGAACATCAATTACCCCTTTTGTGGCTAATATTACTGAGTTACCTTGAACCATGGCGTAAAAAAAGCCCATGCCGATAATCATGCTGATTGAAAATGCAATGGCTAACGGTTTGCAATTTAAGCCCCGAGATATGTAATATGCCGGGCCTCCACGATATGTTCCATCGCCATTACTTTCACGGAATAAAATAGCGAGTATCGCTTCACTGAAACTGATCCCCATCCCTAAAATAGCCGTCATCCACATCCAAAAAATGGCACCTGGCCCACCGGAAGCCAACGCTGTTGCTACACCCACTAAACTTCCTGTTCCGACCTGGCTACTTAATGCCGCACACAGGGCGCCAAAACCCGATACGCCTTTTTTATCTACTGATTTTTTATTGTTGGTTAATGCATTGAATAATTGAGGAAAATAACGAATTTGAGGAAACGAAAGGCGGAAAGCAAAAAAAATGCCAGTGCCCAGCAGCAAACCGGCAACGAGCCATCCCCAAAAGATATTATTAATTGTTTGTAAGAATTCCATGGTGTACCTCTTATTGTCATTTGACAGCATTGCAAACTACAGACTGGATTTTCTAAAGCCGGTTGAAATTGCTTAAGAAAACCATACAGTCACAGCTCTTTTACTGTTTCTAAAAATTATTCACTCCTACCCAACCAGACAATTTCTTCATAGATGTCCGGTGAAGTGTCGCCCTCGGTACTAATAAGTAATATGTGTGATTTGTTATTCAGGTTAAGTTTTTTGCAAAGCGTTTGGTGTTCTGGTTGAGTCATTAATTCATACACTAAGCCAAGGCCAATCGCGCCGGATTCACCAGAAATAAAAGGTTCATCTGTCTCTGGGCGAGGAGCCGCGGCAATACGCATTCCGTTTGCGGCAAGCTGGTCATCTGCTGAAATAAAGATATCCGTATAATCACGCAGAACAGGCCAACTGATGGTATTGGGTTCACCGCAGGCTAAACCTGCCATGATGGTGTTCATCGGGCCGTCAACGCTGTGTGGTTCACCATCGTTTGCAACGGCAGATTGGTAAAGACAGTTTGCTTTATGGGGTTCAACAACAATCATGGTTGGGATGTTATCGCTCATTAACTCAACGAAATACCCCATAATGGCACCGGCAAATGAGCCAACTCCAGCCTGTAACACAATATGTGTTGGCAGTTGTTTTAGCTGTTCAACAGACTCCAGCGCTAGTGTTATATAGCCTTGCATAATCCATGTTGGGATATCTTCGTAGCCATCCCAAGCGGTATCTTGTAATAAGACCCAGCCATTTTGCTCAGCCATTTTATTTGCGAGGCGGACGGTATCGTCATAATTCAGGTCAGTGATGGTGCATTGCGCGCCGTGATTGCGGATATTCTGCGCACGGATTTCAGATGAGCCTTTTGGCATGAAAACTATAGCTTTTATGCCTAGCTGCTCGGTTGCCCAGGCTACGCCACGACCATGGTTGCCATCAGTAGCGGTAACAAAAGTAATATCGCCGATTTGTGCTTTTATTTCTGCCGAGGAGAGTTCAGCAAAGCTTAATGAGTTAATGTCGCGATTTAATTTTCTGGCTAAATATTTACCAATGGCAAACGAACCACCTAACCCTTTGAAGGCATTTAATCCAAAACGTTTGGATTCATCTTTTACACTAATTGAAGCCACGCTCAATTTTTGGCTTAAATAGTTAAGTTCTCTTAACTGCGTTGGCTGATAATTATTAAATTTGCTGTGAAATGATTTAACTTCATTGCCAACATTTTGATTTAAAAAGGACAAATCAGTCCCTTGCTTATAGTCTTTTTTCCGTAAATTGAAATGATATAAGATCTTGCTAAGCATGAAAGTCCCTTATTATTTATAATGATAGTTAGTTCTTGATATAAGCAATGGCTTCAACTTCAACTAATGCATCTTTAGGTAATCTGGCGACTTCAACACAGGAACGTGCTGGAGCAAGTTCACTGCCAAACACGTCGGTATACACCGCATTAAAGGCAGCAAAGTCGTTAATATCAGCTAAAAAGCAGGTTGTTTTTACTACAGAATCGATTGATGCTCCGCACTCTTCTAAAATTGCTTTTAAATTGGCTAATGAGGCGCGAGCCTGCTCAGTAATTTTTCCTTCAACAATAGTCATACTGTGAGGATCTAACGGTAATTGGCCTGAGGTAAACACCAACTTATCTAACGATATCGCCTGAGAATATGGTCCGATCGCTACAGGTGCGTTGTTTGTATTGATTTGTTTTTTCATATCCATTCCTACTTATTTCTTTCATGAATCGATAATAGTCATTGTTAACGCCTAAAATTCGCTAATTTTTGCGCGATAAACGCAACAAAAGTGCTAATATGAGAAAATAATGCAACAACGTTGCGTCTGGTGAAGATGCTAAGGATTGGTTGGTATGAAACTGGATGTGTTTGATAAAAAAATTTTAACGCTATTACAGAAAGATAGCCGCATATCTCAACGTGAATTATCATCTGAAATTAGCCTGTCGGCCTCAGCTATCAATCGTCGTATCGCTGCTATGGAAAGAGAAGGGATTATAAAAAACAACGTGACAGTTGTTGACGCTCATAAGGTAGGCCGCCCAATCACCATCATTTCTGAAGTCAGTTTGATTAATGAACGCTTGGATTTATTAGAAAAACTTAAAAAGCGCTTTATTCAATGCCCACAGGTGCAGCATGTTTATTATGTTACGGGGGATTTTGATTTCTTACTTATCTTTAATGTTCGTAATATGGAAGAATATGAAGGATTAACGCGGGAACTCTTTTTTACGTCGGAGAATATTAAAAATTTCCGAACAATTGTCTCAATGCAGAACGCGAAGCAGGAGCTTACCGTCGTGCTTGACTGAATATCATCATTCTGCCCATTCTCGCTCTGGTCATCTCACCTCAGTGAGGAAATACGTTAATGCGCGATAGGTTGTATTCCATCATCATGATTGTTACCACGGGTCTGGTCGGTTTTTCTTTGTGTTGTTCCCGGGCGATATGCTCAAGATAGTCGGAGGCGACGTAGGTGGTGGCAACTGACAGCATGTAGATTTGCGGGCGGAGATGTTCACTTTGAATAAGATGAAATGCAGGTAAAACAAAATCTTATTGAGCTATAAAGCAAAAACCCTCGCCTAGGCGAGGGTTCGAAATGATGGTGCCCGGACTCGGAATCGAACCAAGGACACGGGGATTTTCAATCCCCTGCTCTACCGACTGAGCTATCCGGGCAACGGGGCGCATTAAACCGTATTGGCTGACGAACGTCAACGGCTTTATGCTGGAAACTCCCCTAAAACTGTCTGACTGCTGACTTTTCAGGCAAAACCTGTCGTAGTGCTGTCATTTTACTGAACTGATGGGGGAATTTACCCCAGCGCGCCATTCTTACGACACTGTGAAACTTGCAGAATGTCTTCGGCCAGTCTGCGGGCAACCGCCACATCATGTAATTGTCGTTTTACCAACAACTTACTCAGGCAACCTTCCTGAATGAGTTCCATTTGTTCCGCGACCATGCCCGCATCATCGGCATCCAATTCTTGCAGCAATTCCAGCGTATATTGCAGTGACGCCTGCTTCTGCTGTTCTGCCAATTGATGAATAGGATGTGACGTATCAGGAAAAAAACTGCATGCAGCAATAAACAAACACCCCGGATAGCGTAATTGTTTAACCTGATCCTCAAGCACCTCATAACGAGCCAACAGCTTCTGTTGAGGTGAGAGGGTTTCATCGAGAATTAGCTGGCGTCGCCAGGTATCAATTTGCTGACCGTGATGGCGTAGGCAATCATAAAGCAAAGCTTCGCGATCGGGCCAAAATCGGCGTAAATCGTTGACTGATTTATCGGTATGTTCAGCGACCATTTCCAGAGTTGTGGTTGCCAATCCGCGCTGTTCTAAAATATTCAGTGCATGATCCAGCACTTGTTCACGTTGCACGTTTGCTTCCTCTCATTTATCTGACTCTGACAAATAGTGTCGTTTACGGCTGCATTTTCTGCAAATGTTGCTGAAACTCAGAGGCATCCATAAATCCGGTGACTCGTGAGTGTGGCATTTCTTTTGCGTTATCGCCAAAGAAAAGGATCGTAGGTAATCCCAGCACCTGTAAATGTTTCAGCAATTCGGCATGCTGTGGCGTATTGGCTGTGACATCGGCCTGTAACAGCACTGTGTCGGAAAGCGCAGTTTGAACGGCTTTATCGCTGAACGTGTACTTCTCAAATTCTTTACAGGCGACACACCAGTCGGCATAGAGATCGAGCATCACGCGTTTCCCCTTTGCCTGACGTAGTGCATCGTTAAGTTGGTCAAGGTTTTCAATTCGCTGAAAACCAAGTGAATGCTGCGATGAAGACTGCTGAGGGAGAGCAGAACCAAAAGCCCAGTCCTGCAAAGGTCTGGCAGCCACAAGCAGCGCGGCCAATAACAGTAACTGTAATACCCGGACGCTGCCCCGTGAGCTCCTCAGGCTGAGAATGAATGCCCAGCCAAAGAAACCAATACCTAACGCACTCCACAGCCGTAGTCCCCAGATATCACCTACTATCCGTTCAAGCAAAAACACGGGCAGCGCCAAAATGATAAATCCGAAGGCTTCTTTAACGTATGTCATCCACGGACCGCTTCGCGGCAGTAAGCGGTTACCAAAGAGAGTAACCAAAACGAGCGGTATCCCCATGCCTAATGCGTACAGATAAAGCGTTCCGCCGCCCGCCCACATGTTTCCACTTTGGGCGATGTACAACAGAATGGCGCTCAATGGCGCGGTTGTGCAGGGTGAACATATCAAGCCAGCCAATGCGCCCATAATGAACACACCAAACAGTGAGCCGCCCTGTTGTTTATTACTCCACAAAGCCAAACGTGTCTGTAAGGAGGAGGGGAGCTGCAAGCTATACATGCCAAACATAGACATAGCGAGGGCAACAAAAAGTACTGACAATCCAATCAGGACATAAGGGTGTTGTAATGCTGCTTGAAACTGCAAACCGGCGGCAGCCACGACCAAGCCCATCAATGTATACGTCAGCGCCATACCTTGCACATAGACGACGGAGAGCAAAAGTATACGACGACTGCTGTGCGGTTTTTCCTTGCCCAGAATAATACCTGAGATCAGCGGGTACATGGGTAATACACAGGGCGTGAAGGCGATACCAATACCGATTAATAGCGCCCACAGGGGAGAAAATGGCATTCCTGCGGGTTTGCTTTCTTGAGCAGAGCTCTGTTCCGCGGATACTGGGCTGGTCGTCTCAGGAGAGCTCTGTTCTGTAACCAAGGCGGTGAGAGGAATCACCCGCGTTTCAGGAGGGTAACAAAAACCAGCTTCAGCGCATCCCTGATACGTGACGGTGATGCTTGACTGAGAATCTGCCTGAATAAGGGGAACAGTAATACTGAGCTGTTGCTTGTAAATCTCTACTTCGCCAAAAAATTCATCTTTATGCGACAACCCTTGAGGAAGCTGAATCTTTCCAATACTGGCCTGGTTGGGCGTGATGTGGAGTTGTTGACGGTAGAGATAATACCCAGGACGAATTTGCCAATCGAGTTTAAGTGCAGAACCCTGTTGGCGGAAATCAAAGCTGAATGCCTGATCCGCTGTCACAAATTGTGTTTGTGTACCTTGATTGAACAAGGATGCCTGAGCTCCCTGAGAGAACAGCAGGGTACCGAGAACTAACAGGATTATTTTAACGAAGCGGTGATCCATGAGAGGTATTCTTTATCTCCTGCCCTTACCGGTAAAACCAGGAGTTCCGGGGTCTCGTAAGGGTGATGTTGTTTTAAACAAGTCAGCAGTGCTTCTTGATGGTGGCTGTCACTTTTAAACAGCATTTGCACTTCATACTCTTGCTGAAGTTTACCTTCCCAATAGTAGAGAGAGGTAGCACCGGGCAGAAAAGTTGCACAGGCAGCCAGTTTTTCCCCTAAAACGACTGCTGCCAAATCTTGTGCGCTGTCTTCATCTGGGGCAGTGCAGAGCACTACGATTGCATCCGTGTCGGGCATGTAAACCTCGGTCAATGTGCAAAAATACTCCAGTAGAGGGCACTATAACGCGAAGGCGGCGGGTTCAGAAGAAGTGATCGTCAGTTTGGCGGGCTTTATGGCAGGAGGACAGAGAACAGGGGGATTTCTCCCCCTGGTAATTGTGTTAAAGAATGATACTGCCCAACAGAAAACCGAATATGACTGCGAAGACCACACCCATTGTGCCGGGGATAAAGAACGGATGGTTGAAGACAAAACGACCAATGCGGGTTGTGCCCGTGTCATCCATTTGTACAGCTGCAACCAGGGTTGGGTAGGTTGGCAGGATGAACAGACCAGAAACGGCAGCAAAAGAGGCGACAGCCGTCAATGGGGTGACATTCAGTGCCAGCGCCATAGGCATCAACGCTTTAGCCGTTGCTGCTTGTGAATAAAGGAGCGCAGAGCAGAAGAAGAAAATCACTGCCAACAACCATGGATGGCTTTGAATCACCGTACCTGCAGTCTCTTTGATCCAGTCAATATTTGCCTGAACAAAAGTATCACCCAACCAGGCTACACCAAGGATACAGATACAGGCGCTCATACCCGCTTTGAACGTACTGGAGTTGAGGACTGCATCGGTTTCAATGGTACACATCAGGGTAATCAAGGTCGCCACGCTAAGCATGATGATCAGGATTGCGCTGGTGGTATTCATGATTGGAGTAGCAACCAGTCCAACGCTCGGACTGTTGATGATGGCATAACACACAACGCTCAGAACCCCGAGCAGGAACAACAACACTGACAGTTTTGCACGTGGCTTGATGTTGACGATGGTATCGCCACGCAATGTGACAAGGCCTTCTTCAAGACGCTTCAGATAAACGGGATCGTCTGAAAGCTTGGAGTTGAACAGCCAGCTTACCAGCAGGGACATCAGAATAATTGCGCAGAAGGTTGATGGGATAACGACCATCAACAGGTGCAGATAGCTCACACCCTGACCTTCCATGACTGATGACATATAAACTACCGCAGCGGAAATAGGTGAGGCGGTAATAGCGATTTGCGCAGAAACGACAGCCGTCGAGAGCGGACGGCAAGGTTTTATTCCTTGTTCTTTGGCAACCTCGGCAATAACAGGAAGCGCGGAGAGGGAGATATTCCCGGTACCAGCAAAAATGGTCAGGAAATATGTCACAATTGGCGCAAGGATGGTGATGTGTTTGGGATTCTTCCTCAGCAGTTTTTCAGTCTGCTGTACCAGATAATCCATACCGCCAGCGACCTGCATGGCAGAGATGGCGGCAATAACAGCCATGATGATTGAAATAACATCAAAAGGAATATTCCCTGGCTTGACGCCGATCGCGGCGAGAACCAATACACCCAGTCCCCCGGCGAAACCGATGCCAATACTGCCCAGGCGTGCACCCAGGAATATCGCCAGTAATACAATGATTAATTCTATTAATATCATGATCTAACCCCGCTCGACATAGTAATTATCCTTAAAAAAATAAAGCCCATATGTTAATTTTTTGTTTTTTGTATGTATAAAAAAAGCACGTTATCTTGGGGATTAACGTGCTTTCCAGTGCTATAAAAGAGCTACTCTATTATTGTTCACTTTCATCCGTGTAACGCTTTGCCTTGTAAGCAGGATGCATCAGGTTTTGAACTGAGAATATGTCGTCTAGCTCAGCTTCTGTCAGTAAACCGCGTTCAAGAACGACTTCACGTACACTCTTGCCGGTTTCTGCGCATATCTTACCGACAATGTCCCCATTATGATGCCCGATAAATGGATTTAGATACGTGACTATACCGATAGAATTGAATACATAGAACTCACAGACTTCTTTATTTGCTGTGATGCCGTTAATGCATTTTTCCAGCAGATTGTAACAGGCGTTGGTGAGAGTATGAATAGACTCAAACATGGCCTGACCAATGACAGGTTCCATCACGTTGAGCTGCAATTGCCCTGCTTCAGCCGCCATCGTCACGCACATGTCATTGCCGATCACTTTAAAGCAAACCTGGTTTACTACTTCAGGGATAACCGGGTTAACTTTGGCTGGCATGATAGAAGAACCTGCCTGCAATTCTGGCAGATTTATCTCATTCAGACCGGCACGCGGCCCAGAAGAGAGAAGGCGTAAGTCATTACAAATCTTGGACATCTTCACAGCGAGGCGTTTCAGGGCGCTATGCACCATGACATAGGCACCACAGTCTGACGTCGCTTCGATGAGATCCTCAGCCGGAACACAGGGCAGATTACTGACTTCAGCCAGATACTGAACGGCCAGCACCTGATATCCATCCGGTGTATTCAGTCGGGTACCAATTGCCGTCGCACCCAGGTTAACTTCCAGCAGTAACTCGGCATTACGAAGCAGGTTTCTGGTCTCTTCCCTCAAGAGCACATTAAATGCGTGGAATTCCTGACCGAGGGTCATTGGAACTGCATCTTGCAATTGGGTACGACCCATTTTCAGGACAGTTTCAAACTCCTTGGCCTTGCGTTCAAAGCCATCACCCAGTTCACTGATAGCATCAATCAGCTTCAGGATGGATGCGTAAACGGCGATACGGAAACCGCTCGGATAGGCATCATTGGTGGACTGACATTTATTCAGGTGATCGTTAGGGTTAAGGAATTGATATTCACCTTTCTGATGTCCCATCAATTCAAGGCCGATATTCGCCAATACCTCGTTGGTGTTCATGTTTAGGGACGTTCCTGCGCCGCCTTGAAAGACGTCAATCGGGAACTGATCCATACATTTTCCATTGTCGAGTACTTCATCGCAGGCTTTGATGATGATATCAGCAATGGCACGGGGAATGGTTTGAAGTTCTTTGTTAGCTAATGCGGCCGCCTTCTTCACCATGACCATGCCACGGACAAATTCCGGAACATCACTGATTTTAGTGTTGCTGATGTAAAAGTTTTCAATCGCACGCAGAGTGTGAATACCATAATAGGCATCTGCAGGGACTTCACGAGTTCCGAGCAGGTCTTCCTCGATACGAATAGTATTTGACATTAGAACCTTCTTTTTTAGTGCCGTAATGAAATTTTGGTTGGAAAAATCATGTTGCCAATCACAATAATTGCAAACGTATCAACCATCGTCCTTGTTGCTTTCCCGATCATATGCTGCTTTCATCTAAATGCACGTCCCCAGATCACTATATGTAACGACAGGGATGAATTGGATTTGATATCTGTGATTCCTTTCACAATTCACCGTCGTGCAGAATAAAACCCTCGCTTCTGGTTGAAAATGCCGAATGCTGCCCCAATTTGTTTGTAGTCGGTCTTGATGCCCCAGGCATTCTGACCCCTTAATTTTACATCACGGTGAAAAAACGTCGTCGAACCGGGATGTCTGCTAAAAGGAGTGAGCGGTGCGCTGGTTACCGTTACTGTTAATATTTCTATTGGCTTACATTGAAATATCTTTGTTTATCAAGGTCGCGGCTGTTTTTGGCGTGGCGATTACGTTGCTGCTGGTAGTTTTTACCTCGTGCATCGGTGTGTCATTGGTGCGTAATCAGGGAGTGAAAACATTCCTTCAGATGCAGCAGAAAATGGCCAGTGGGGAAAGCCCGGCAGCCGAAATGGTGAAAAGTGTTTCGCTGGTACTGGCTGGTTTCCTACTGTTGATTCCCGGCTTCTTTACCGATTTCCTGGGATTGCTGCTGTTGCTGCCACCGGTGCAAAAACGCCTGACGCTGAAGTTGATGCCGCACCTGAACATTTACCGACCCGGCGGCGGGGCGGCGAATGGCAACACGTTTGAAGGTGAATACCAGCGTAAAGACGAACAGCATGACCGGCTGGATAGGCCCGACCGCGACGATAATTCTTTTAAAGACGACAAGTGGCGGTAATACTGCACCACCACAGGAGGGGGTTCAAAACCTCTCCGACGTGGCATATCTCCTGCTTACGGGGACTTACCACGAGTATTTGGGAAGCAAATAAAAAACAAATTTTTTTCATTTGCTCCCTTGAAGGGGAGTGTTATGCCCCCATCTAGAAAACCACGAGGCCGGTATGACGGCATACCAGGCATCCAATCCTGAATCAGATATGGACTTTCTCATAGGAGAGCTATCAATGAAAATTCGCCCATTGCATGACCGCGTTATCGTCAAGCGTAAAGAAGTTGAATCTAAATCTGCTGGCGGCATCGTTCTGACTGGCTCCGCAGCGGGCAAATCTACCCGTGGTGAAGTACTGGCCGTCGGCAATGGTCGCATCCTGGACAACGGCGAAATCAAGCCACTGGATGTGAAAGTTGGTGACATCGTTATTTTCAACGATGGCTACGGAGTGAAGGCTGAGAAGATCGACCATGAAGAAGTGTTGATCATGTCCGAAAGCGACATCCTGGCGATTGTTGAAGCGTAATTCCGCGCGCAATTATCTGAACTGAACGAATTTAAGGGAAAGTACAATGGCAGCTAAAGACGTAAAATTCGGTAATGACGCTCGTGTAAAAATGCTACGCGGCGTAAATGTGCTGGCTGATGCAGTAAAAGTTACCCTGGGCCCGAAAGGCCGTAACGTAGTACTCGACAAATCTTTTGGTGCGCCAACGATTACTAAAGATGGCGTATCAGTAGCTCGTGAGATCGAACTGGAAGACAAGTTCGAAAACATGGGTGCGCAGATGGTGAAAGAAGTTGCCTCTAAAGCGAATGACGCGGCAGGTGACGGTACCACCACTGCAACTGTTCTGGCTCAGTCTATCATCACTGAAGGTTTGAAAGCGGTCGCTGCGGGTATGAACCCGATGGACCTGAAACGTGGTATCGACAAAGCAGTTATCGCTGCCGTTGAAGAACTGAAAAAACTGTCTGTACCGTGCTCTGATTTCAAAGCTATCGCTCAGGTAGGTACCATTTCTGCAAACTCCGATGACACCGTGGGTAAACTGATTGCAGAAGCGATGGAAAAAGTCGGTAAAGAAGGCGTTATCACTGTAGAAGAAGGCACCGGTCTGCAAGATGAGCTGGACGTGGTTGAAGGTATGCAGTTTGACCGTGGCTACCTGTCCCCGTACTTCATCAACAAACCAGAAACAGGTTCTATTGAACTTGAAACGCCATACATCCTTCTGGCTGACAAGAAAATCTCCAACATCCGCGAAATGCTGCCGGTTCTGGAAGCTGTTGCCAAAGCAGGCAAACCTCTGCTGATCATCGCTGAAGATGTTGAAGGCGAAGCGCTGGCTACCCTGGTTGTTAACACCATGCGTGGCATCGTGAAAGTTGCTGCTGTTAAAGCGCCTGGCTTCGGCGATCGTCGTAAAGCCATGCTGCAAGACATTGCAACCTTGACCGCTGCAACCGTTATCTCTGAAGAGATTGGTCTGGAGCTGGAAAAAGCGACTCTGGAAGATCTGGGTCAGGCAAAACGCGTTGTTATCAATAAAGACACCACCATCATTATTGACGGTGTTGGCGATGAAGCGACCATTCAGGGTCGTGTTACCCAGATCCGTCAGCAGATCGAAGAAGCGACCTCAGATTATGATCGTGAAAAACTGCAGGAACGTGTGGCTAAACTGGCAGGCGGCGTAGCCGTTATCAAAGTTGGCGCAGCAACTGAAGTTGAAATGAAAGAGAAGAAAGCACGCGTTGAAGACGCTCTGCACGCTACCCGTGCAGCAGTAGAAGAAGGCGTGGTTGCTGGTGGTGGTGTTGCCCTGATTCGCGCTGCAAATGTTGTTGCAGAATCAGGCCTGAAAGGTGATAACGCCGATCAGGACGTGGGCATCAAAGTCGCTCTGCGTGCAATGGAGTCCCCACTGCGTCAGATCGTTGAAAACTGTGGTGAAGAACCTTCTGTTGTTGCGAATGCAGTGAAAGCAGGCAACGGTAACTACGGCTACAACGCGACTACCGAAGAATACGGCGACATGATCGCCATGGGTATTCTGGATCCAACCAAAGTTACCCGTTCAGCCCTGCAATATGCAGCGTCTGTAGCAGGTCTGATGATCACTACTGAATGTATGATCACTGACCTGCCGAAAGATGATAAAGGCGATATGGGCGGCGCTGGTATGGGCGGCATGGGTGGTATGGGCGGCATGATGTAATCATCCCCCACACTGTCTTTGTGTGTAAAAACCCCCGGCTTAACAGGCTGGGGGTTTTTATTTGTATGCCACTTAATGTCGTTGCCGATGTATATTAATTACCGTTGGGCGGGTTTGGTTGTAAACTGAATACTGTCGATGTGCAATTATCTGCGGGTCACTTGGCTTAATAAAAGGCAAACGTGGCAACGGATGCCTAAGAGAATACCCGGCTTTCTGATAAGCTTTGCGTGATTCTCAACATCAAATGGGGAAAGAGATGCGGATTAATGTGTTACTGGGACTTTCAGCCGCGTTGTTGCTGGCGGGTTGCAGCACAACTCAGCAGTTGGATACCTCTGGCCAACAGGTCAAATTTACAGACGCTCAGCCGGGCAGCGAGTGCCGTTTGCTTGGTGAAGTGACGGGTGCACAAAGCAACTGGTTCTCTGGTACCGGCGGTGATGGCAGCTCAATGCGTGGTGCTGCCAACGATCTGCGTAATAAAGCCGCCGCAATGGGCGGAAACGTTATTTATGGTGCAACCAGCCCGACCGAAAACTTCTGGTCGAGCTTTATTCCAGCAGACAGCAAAATGATTGGGCAAGTCTACAAGTGTCCATAGCGACAGCCAGATCATGAATATAAAAAGAGGGACGCCAATTATCAGCGTCCCTCTTGGTTTTACGAGTTATTCATTGTTGTCTAAGTCGTAAATCCAGCGGGGTCTTACTTGCCTCACCACCGATTTCCCTGGCCAGTTTTGGCACAAGATATCCGGAAACTTTAGACAATAACGCTTTTATCAAGGCCCGCGCTTCATCATCATCGACCATGAAGTGGGCTGCCCCCTGTACTTTATCCAGAACATGAAGGTAGTACGGCAATATACCGGTATCAAACAGGGCATTACTGAGTGCAGCCAAGACATCAGCATCGTCATTGATGCCACGCAGCAGAACGCTCTGATTAAGCAGAGTAACGCCCGCCGCGCGAAGTTTTGCCATACTCTTGCATAATGACACATCAATCTCATTGGGATGGTTGATGTGTGTTACCAGCAATATTTGCAGTCGGCTATCAGAGAATCTCTGGCAGAGTTCAGGCGTGATCCTCGCAGGGATCACGACCGGTAAGCGACTGTGGATCCTTAAACGTTTGATGTGCGGAATCAGTTCGATCTGGCCGATCAACCAGTCGATCTCGTGATCTTTCGCCATGAGCGGATCACCGCCGGAGAAAATGATCTCGTCCAGTTCAGGATGCTGTGCGATGTAATCCAGAGCGAGCCGCCAGTTGGTTTTATTACCTTGGTTTTCCTGATAAGGGAAATGGCGACGGAAGCAATACCGGCAATTCACCGCACAACCGCCTTTAACCAGCAGCAGGGCCCGATTGCGGTACTTATGCAGCAATCCGGGCACGATACTCTGTTGTTCATCAAGCGGGTCAGTCGTGAAGCCCGGTGCCGCGATAAACTCCTCCCGTACCGTTAATACCTGTAGCAATAGTGGGTCATTGGCATCACCGGGCTTCATGCGTGCGGCAAAAGCACGAGGCACACGCAGCGGGAAAAGTCGGCGCGCATCACGGCCTTCAGGCAGTACAGGATGTTGATTCAGTGACAGAAGATGCAGTAATTCATCTGGGTCGGTAATAACATCACCCAGTTGATACAACCAATCTTCTCTAAATGGGGTGTTTAGGGTTACAATGCTTGCCATTTTTTGGCTAATACCAGTTTAAATTAGAGGGCCATCATGGCGACTTATTCTAGCAACGATTTCCGTCCCGGTCTTAAAATCATGTTCGAGGGCGAGCCTTATGCAATCGAATCCAGTGAGTTTGTAAAACCGGGCAAAGGCCAGGCTTTCGCACGCGTGAAGATGCGTCGTCTGTTGACCGGTTCCCGTGTAGAGAAAACCTTTAAATCTACTGACGCTTGCGAAGGTGCAGATGTTGTAGATACCAATATGAACTACCTCTACAACGACGGTGAGTTCTACCATTTTATGCATCCTGAGACTTTCGAACAGCATCAGGTTGAAGAAAAAACCGTTTCTGACGCGACAAAATGGCTGCAGGATAATGCGGAATGTATCATCACTTTGTGGAATGGCCGTCCTATCGCTGTTCAGCCGCCGAACTTCATCGAAGCGGAAGTCACTGATACCGATCCAGGCCTGAAAGGTGATACTGCCGGTACCGGCGGTAAGCCTGCTACCCTGAGCACCGGTGCCGTTGTCAAAGTTCCATTGTTCGTGCAGATTGGCGAAGTTGTCCGCGTTGATACGCGTTCAGGTGAATACGTTTCCCGCGTAAAATAATCACCCGGCAGGAGCCGCTGTCACTACCCTGTCGCCAGCGGTTTCTCTGTGCTTTTTCTGGATTATCTCCCGAGTTTACAATGTTGAAAAAGGCGATCCTGATCGTTGTTTCCATGTTGATGCTGCTTTCGCTGAGTGGTTGTAATACTGCTCGCGGCTTTGGTGAAGACATTCAGCATTTGGGTGGGGTGATTTCTCGCGGTGCCAGCTGATTTCATTCGGCTTGACGAAAGCATAATTATTCTCCTACCGTTAAATAGTCCGAAAAAGCATCGACAGATAAATGTTTCCGGTAATCTTTACTAGACTAAGAAGGCACCACTTCTATTTTCTCAGAAAGAAGGAAATTCTTATGTTGAAGAAAAGTATTATTGCTCTCTTTTCGCTGATGATTCTGTCCTCATTGACCGCTTGTAATACTACTCGCGGCGTTGGGGAAGACGTTTCGGCGGGTGGCAAGGCCATTCAGCGCAGCGCTCAATAAAATCATCCTTTCAGGACGATAGGCTGTTTGGTGATGAAACTTTTGCCGTCTATAGTTAATACTATTATGTAGTTAATGCTATTCTCAGGTACGGGCACGTAAACCTCTGTGACCGTACCCTTATCACTGCTTTATTGCTGCACGGGACGACCAGTGCACGCTTCCAGAATCCGGGGACGACCCCATCGAATGGACTCTATTTATTATGTCTTGGATAATTTTGCTGGTTGCGGGATTGCTTGAAGTAGTCTGGGCTATTGGCCTGAAATATACCCATGGTTTTACCCGATTAACCCCTTCACTCATAACCATTGCTGCGATGGTTGTCAGTATGGTTCTGCTGGCCCATGCCATGAAAACCTTACCCGCGGGTACCGCCTATGCCGTTTGGACAGGTATTGGAGCGGTAGGGGCGGCGGTGATGGGGATGATTCTGCTTGGTGAGTCCACTAATATCTGGCGTATCATGAGTCTGGGCTTAATTGTGGCGGGTATCATTGGCCTTAAATTTTCCAGTCACTAAATCCCCCGTTGGAGATTTACGCCGCTAATGCACCATCACAGTTAGCGGCGTTATCTTATGACTGGTTTACCCAAATAAGCTTGTCGGTATCAAATCCATATTTTCTTGCCGTCTCCAGCAATTTTTCACGAGTGCCTTCGTCCAGGGTTGGCGTGCGGGATAAAATCCACAAATAGTCTTTATTCGGACCACACACCAGGGCATAGCGATATTCTTTATCTAATTCAATGACGTTATAGCCGCCATAGAAAGGGCCGAAGAAAGAGACTTTTAACGACGCCTGAGCCGGAGAGCCAATAAAGTATCCTTTACCTTCACTCTGTTCCCACTCCTGTTTCTTAACGTTGAAGCCACGGTTAATCACCCGTATTCCGCCATCGTCCCTTGTGCTGTAATTCGCCGTTACGTGATCCAGTCCGCGCTCGAAACGGTGATCCAGCCGGGCAATTTCATACCAAATGCCCAGATAACGTTTTACTTCGAAGTTGTTCACCACTTCAACGTCAGGTGGTGGCTTAACACTACAGGCTACGGAAAGCAGGGCTGTCATCATGACACACAATCTTGACCAGATACGCATAGAGGCTCCTTGATATACGACATGGTCTAAGTGTAGGTAAAAAAGGCAAAAAAGGAGAAGGCGTACACGAGAAAACAGATGTTTCAGAGAGCAAAAGAGAGGAGAACTAAAAAAGGCCCCTGAATACAGGAGCCCTTATGTGTAGATAAAACTTATGAATAAAAGCGCAGGGATTAAAGCGTAATAATCCCGATAGCGCCCACAATGCTTAAAATCGCGGCCAGACCATAGAAGACCCACTTCCCGGCGGGAATGTGAATTTTCAGATCATGCATTGCATGATGCATGCGGTGTAAGCCACACCACAACGGCAGAATGACCATCAGCAGCAAGAAAACGCGGCCAATGAAGCTTTGGCAGAAAGCTAAAACGCGTTCATAGCTCAATGCATCACCAGGGAATGCGCCGAGTGGCAATAGAATACCTATCAGCAAGATAATTGCTGGTGCAACAATAGCGGTCCACATACCGCCCGCGCCGAAAAGTCCCCAGAAAATAGGTTCATCAGAGCGCTTTGGAGTCGGATTCATGATGTTCTCCTATTTATTAGAGTAAGGCGACGGCCAGAATGATAAGGGTGGCGGCAATAGCAACCACCCACAAGGTGGTGATAATGGGGCCGGGTCCCATCTTTTCATCTTTCACGATGACGATGGTGGCCTTTGGCGCCAACTCAAACCAGGTTTTGGTATGAAGTACCGCTGCTGCCAGGGCTATCACGTTGATGAGCAGGACTAACGGGTTTTGCAGGAAGCTAACGAAGCTGTCCCAGCCAGCAGGCCCCGCTTTCAACGAAAAAATACCGTGAATCAGCACAATACTGAACCACACCGCGGGAACGGCGGTGCCTTCACGAAGCATATAAAAACGATAGAAACCGAGTTTTTGCCACCAACTGGGTGCCATTTCCCTGACATAGGGTTTACGTTTGGTTGTCATATTTTTCTGCCCTCCCTTATTGCGGCTTCAGCATCGCGATCATGAAATCCTTCGAGCTTTCGACTTTGCCCTGTTGGATTGCTGCGGCTGGATCGACATGCTTCGGACACACTTCAGAGCAGTAGCCAACGAACGTACAGCTCCAAACCCCATTTGGTCCATTGAGCTGCGGCATGCGCTCTTTTTTACCATGGTCACGGTTATCGAGATTGTAGCGATGCGCCAGGGTAATTGCTGCCGGGCCGATGAACTCTGGATTCAGGCCAAACTGCGGGCATGCGGCATAACACAATCCGCAGTTGATGCAGCCCGAGAACTGATGGTATTTGGCCATCTGCGCTGGGGTTTGCACGTTCGGCCCTTGCTCAGGTTTGCGGTTGTTCCCGATGATATAAGGCTTAATTGCTTCGAGGCTCTCGATGAAATGGGTCATATCGACCACCAGATCGCGCTCGATCGGGAAATTGCCCAGCGCTTCAACACGCAAGCCTTCGGTGTATTCCCGCAAGAAAGTCTTACAGGCCAGCTTTGGCACCTTGTTAACCATCATGCCGCAAGAACCACAAATCGCCATACGGCATGACCAGCGATAAGACAGGTCAGGAGCCAGATTGTCTTTGATGTAACCCAGCGCATCCAGCAATGAGGTCTGCTCATCGTAGGGCACATCAAACATCTCTAAATGAGGTTCGCTATCACTTTCAGGGTTATAGCGCATGACCTCCATTTTGAGGGTTTTCATCTCAGCCATTGGCTTGCTCCTTATCCTTTTTATCTTGTGCTTCAGCCTCGCCACCGTACATACGTTTGGCCGGCGGTAGGGTAGTGATCTTCACATCGCCGTATTCAAGACGCGGTGCACCGTCAGGATTATGGAAGGCCAGGGTATGCTTGAGGAAATTGACGTCATCACGCTCCGTACAACCCTCATCCAAACGCTGGTGGGCTCCGCGTGATTCCCTGCGGTTGAAGGCAGAATGCGCCATACATTCGGCAACATCCAGGCCATGCCCCAGTTCGATGGTATAGAGCAGATCGGTATTGAATACGCTTGAGGTATCCGTGATTTTTACGCGTTTGAAGCGGTCTTTCAGTTCCGCCAGTTTATCCATGGTTTTCTGCATCAATTCTGGGGTGCGGTAGATACCACAGCCTTCTTCCATGGAAAGCCCCATCTCATCACGAATGTCAGACCATTTCTCAGTGCCTTTCTGGTTCATCAGGGTGTGCAACTGATTTTCTATATCATTGGCCTGTGCATCCAGCAGTGCGGAGTTCACCGAGACGGCTTCAACGGCGCGAGCTGCCGCCTGTTCACCGGCTACGCGGCCAAATACCACCAGCTCTGCCAGTGAGTTTGAACCGAGGCGGTTGGCACCATGCAGCCCCACGGAGGAACACTCGCCCACGGCGAACAATCCTTTAATATGGGTTTCGCATTGCTGATTGGTTTCAATGCCGCCCATGGTGTAGTGCGCAGTGGGGCGTACAGGGATCGGTTCTTTCACCGGGTCAACGCCGACATAGGCTTTGGCCAGTTCACAGATAAACGGCAGACGCTCAAGCAGTTTTTTCTCGCCGAGGTGGCGCAAGTCAAGGTAAACCACGTCACCACGCGGAGTGGGGATCGTGCGCCCGGCCTGCCATTCATGCCAGAAAGCCTGGGACACTTTGTCTCGCGGACCCAGTTCCATATATTTGTTTTTCGGCTCACCCAGTGGGGTTTCTGGCCCCATGCCGTAATCCTGCAGATAACGGTAGCCATCTTTGTTGACCATGATTCCGCCTTCACCGCGGCAACCTTCGGTCATGAGTATGCCTGAACCCGGCAGACCGGTCGGGTGATACTGGACAAACTCCATATCACGCAGGGCAACACCGTGTCGGAACGCCATTCCCATACCATCGCCGGTCACAATCCCGCCGTTGGTATTATAGCGATAAACACGTCCGGCACCGCCGGTCGCCATGACGACGGCATTGGCGCGAATCTGAACGCGGGTGCCTTCCATCATATTTATCGCGACCAATCCGCGTACCTGACCGTCATCCACCAGGATATCCAGAACAAAATGCTCATCAAAGCGTTGGATCTGTGGATATTTCAGTGATGTCTGAAACAGGGTGTGCAGCATGTGGAAGCCGGTTTTGTCAGCGGCGAACCAGGTACGTTCAATTTTCATCCCGCCAAAACGGCGGACGTTGACTGAACCATCAGGCCTACGGCTCCATGGGCAACCCCATTGCTCAAGAAGTGTCATCTCTGTTGGGCAGTTATGGACAAAATGATCGACAACATCCTGCTCACACAACCAGTCGCCACCGGCAACGGTATCGTGAAAATGATATTCGAAGGAATCGTGATCCTGAGTTACTGCGGCTGATCCCCCTTCTGCGGCCACCGTGTGGCTGCGCATCGGGTATACTTTCGAGATCAACGCTATTTTTAATTGAGGGTTGGCTTCCGCTGCGGCTATCGCTGCACGTAAACCAGCCCCACCTGCCCCTATAATGGCAAGATCGGCGTTAAAGGTTTGCACTGCGTTCCTCCAATATTTTTATAAGCTAAAAAATTGTCTTGTATCGGCAAGTTGGAATTAAAACCTGCAAGTAATGTCTTGTATGACTAAAGCGAGTGGCAAGACAGAAAAATTCATACACTTTATATGGATTTGATTATAGCCAAAGGGACGAGACTGAAACTTGATGTGGTCGATAGTTTTGTGACGAAATGAATAAGTAAGCAGTATTAATCAATTGGTTGGGTGAATATTAACCTACTGATTTAAATGTGACTTTTAGCATTTTTCTATGAAAATTACTAAGGCGAATTCCGTACCTTAATGCACAGATTTGTTTGCTGGCGATGATACGGGTAGACTGCATCCCCTGTTTGACTTCGGAGTGATCGATCATGAGCGAAACGGCAAGCTGGCAACCAAGTGCGCCCATCGCCAATTTGTTGAAACGCGCCGCGATAATGGCTGAGATACGGCGTTTTTTTGCCGATCGCGGCGTATTAGAGGTGGAAACGCCAGCAATGAGCCAGGCGACGGTAACAGACATCAACCTGTTCCCTTTCCAGACGCGTTTTGTAGGGCCGGGAGCTGCTGACGGCCTGACGTTATACATGATGACCAGTCCGGAATATCATATGAAACGTCTGTTGGCCGCAGGCAGTGGACCGATTTACCAACTCGGTCGCAGTTTCCGCAATGAAGAAGCCGGGCGGCACCATAATCCTGAATTTACCATGCTCGAATGGTATCGCCCCCATTACGACATGTACCGGCTGATGAATGAAGTGGATGACTTGCTTCAGCAGATTCTTGATTGTGAAAATGCGGAAACGCTCTCCTATCAGCAGGCATTCTTGCGCCATCTGGAGGTCGATCCGCTTACTGCCGATAAGACGCAATTGCGCGAGGCGGCGAAAAAAATCGATCTGGAAGAGTTGGCGGCTAAAGAAGAAGACCGCGATACTTTGCTGCAAATGCTGTTTGTCTTCGGTGTTGAGCCACACATCGGGCGCGATAAGCCGGCCTTCGTTTACCATTTCCCGGCGACACAGGCATCATTGGCCGAGATCAGCACTGAAGACCATCGGGTAGCCGAACGTTTTGAGGTCTATTACAAGGGTATCGAACTGGCGAATGGTTTCCATGAACTAACGGATGCCGATGAGCAGTTACAACGCTTTGAGCAGGATAACCGCAAGCGTGCTGCCCGGGGTTTGCCACAGCAACCGATCGATCAGAATCTACTGGCAGCGCTGAAGCACGGCATGCCTGATTGCGCGGGCGTTGCTTTGGGTGTGGATCGCGTGGTTATGCTGGCACTGGGTGCAAGCAGCATCAGCGAAGTGATGGCTTTTCCTGTCGATCGTGCCTGATCATTATGGGGCGACGTTCTGCCGCCCCGGCTCATTTTCCTTACTGCGCCTGTACTCAGAGATCGCCTGGCGATCGCGGTACGCGACTGACTGAACTCATCGTTGTTGAACCATTTTGCGAGCGACGCAATGTTTCCATTCGCACCTGGAAAGGTGGGAATGGCAGGGTGATGCCGTGCTCGCGGAAACCGGCCAGAATCAGCTGATGAATCTCATGGCGCAGCGGCATACGGTGCGCCATTTCTGCAGCGTGCATCCTCAATTCAAAGATCTGAATACCTTGCTGCAAATCGACCAGATAGACCTCGGGTTCCGGGGTCTCCAGTACCAGTGAACAGCGTCTGGCGGCACTCATCAGAATACCCACCACTTCATCACTGTTGGCCTCGGCGGGGGCAGGGACGGTTAATACCACACGCGTCACGGAATCCGATAGCGACCAGTTGATGAACTGCTCGGTGATGAATGCTTTGTTTGGAACGATGATCTCTTTGCGATCCCAGTCAGCAATGGTGGTAGCGCGGGTATTGATTTTGGTCACACTACCCGTGAGATTACGGATGGTAACGGTATCGCCAATACGGATCGGTTTCTCAAACAAAATAATCAGGCCAGAGATAAAGTTGGCGAAGATCTCCTGTAAGCCGAAGCCAAGACCGACACCGAGTGCAGCAACCAGCCACTGAAGTTTTACCCACTCAATCCCAAGCAGGGAAAAGCCGGTCAGCCCGCCAAAAAACATCAGCACATACTTGGTAATGGCCAGCATCGCATAGCCCGTACCGGGCGTAAGATCGAGGTGTTGCAGCAGAGCCAGCTCAAGTAATGCCGGAAGGTTACGCACCAACTGAGTGGTGATAATCAACACCAGTATGGCGATCAATACCGCCCCCAGGGTGATCGGTTGAATGACCTCAATACCCTGAACGGTGGATGAGACATTCCACAGATGGATATTTTCCAAAAAACCAAAGGCTGAATGGATTTCAGACCACAGGAAAATGACCGATACCAAGGCGATCAGCGTGAGAATGGAACGTACCAGACGCAACGACTGGGCACTGATCACGTCCAGATCCACCACCGGCTCATCAATCTCAATGGTGCCTTCCCCACTGCCCGCATGGGCGGGATCTTCTTCACCTTTCGCCCGCTGCGCCAGCATATCTGCCCGCCGTTGTTTGGCGCGGTCAAACGCGATTTTGCGACGCTGAATCAGCATCCACCGGCGAATAATATGGTAAACGACCAGCAGCAGGAACCAGATGGCGACTGAGGTTTCAAGCCGTGCCAACAAAGCCTGGGAGGTCGTGAGATAACCGACCATGGAAGCCAGCCCGGCAATCATCGGTGCGCTAAGGAGTAACCACCACAGCGTGCTGTTGAATCTATTTTCACCCGACCCTTTTTTATCGAGATAGAGTGGAATACCGGCACGTTTGAGGCTGTGCGTAACCACGCTTAACGCGATACACAGCAAGATGAAACATAGGCGACCCAGCGTATTGGAAAACTCGCGATCGTTCAGATTATCAAAGGTAATCAGCGCCATAATCAGGGGAACGATCAACCAGATCGACATACTGTAGTAACGCATCGCGCGGGATACGCGACTTTGCGGCCAGCCAAAATGGGTAATAAACAACCCTTTGGGGTGCGCAAAATAGGCGCTGATCATGAATCCCCAAAGAATCGGCAATGTTGCGGTCACACCGTCGCCTATCGCCACGGCAACGGGATAAGGCCAGGAGTGTTGCAAGCCATAACCCAGCGCCGCCCAAAGCACGGGAAGCGGCAACGCCACAAGGATTGACCAGAAAACGGTGCGCAGCGTCAAAGCAAAGTGATCCTGCGTCACTTTACCCACTTTACTGCTGGCACGTTCGAGGAAAGAGTAATAGTGGCGTCGCGAACTGATACTGATGATAACCAGAATGACGGCCCCGAAAATCGGGATCAGCGTTTCCTTGCTGGTTACCATCATCATGAAGGCCCCGCTTAACTGGGCAAGGGTATCCAGTGACAGTAACCGTTTCAGGTCATGGGCCACCTGCAACGGATAGGAGAGCTCAATCGGACTGACATCCGCTACCCAGAAAAGATAACGGTGTGTCGCGTCCCGAATTTCTGTTAACGCATCCACCAATTGGCTGTTGGCAACTTTGAGTTTGGTCAGTTCAAGAATCTGGGTATCACAGCCGGAAAGCAGCGAATTTAGCAGATCGCGTTGGGTGCGAAGCTGTGCGTCGAGAATCCGCCGCTGGCCTTCGGTCAATGGCGTTCCGTCATCTTGCTTGCCCTGCCGGTATTGTTGCTGCTTGTCGAGCATGTCTTCAAAATGCAGGCGCTGAGCCCGCAGTTGCGCCATGTCGTTGTCCAGTTGTTGCGGTTTGGGCATTTCTGGCAGTCGGGCTACCTGGGCCCGCAATGTTTCACCCAGCGCATTGGAGGATCCCAGCCATTGCGCCTGTTCGCGGATGGTGCTCAGGGCCTGACGAACCTGCAACGTTTGTGCTGCGGCTTGACGCTGCTGGGACGAAATTAAATCCATGCGCTGCGCTTGCTGGTTCAGCGCCAGTGAAAGTTCGCGGTTATTTTGCAGTTGCTTGCTGATGACATGCGGTAAATCGCCACCTTGTTCAGCCAGCAATTCTGTACGCTCCAGCGCCTGTTCTGCTTCACGCTGACGCTGACCATTGAGAATATTTCGCAGCGACTGAAGCTGTACATCAAGGCGATCGTGCCGCTTTCTGTACAGTTCCGAACGCATACGTGACAGCTCCTGTCGATTATTGACCGAGAGCTGTGCCAGTTCCAGTTCATCCACTTTCGCTTTACGCGCTGCGGCTTCAGCCTGTAGCGCATAGAGTTGCGCCTGAGCCAGTGGTGAACTGATAGACCCTGCTGACTGTATGCGCTGATTCACCTCGCTGAGCAAACGGCGCGCTTCGGATTGCTGCTGGGGAATCTGGCTGAGTGAGTCGCTGATTTCGCGTGAGCGATCCTGCTCCTGCTGAAGCTGGCGGGCCTGTTCAAGCAGTTGGCTGCTTACCTGCAAGACTTGCTGTTCAAGGTCGGAGGTAGGCTGGGACTCGTTAACCGGCAAGGGTTTATCCAACTCGCTGGCGAGTTGCTGACGCAGGGTTTGCGTCAGTTTAGGAAAATCATCAATAACTTTCTGGAATTCCGCCGCACGTTCAGTGGAATCCTTGGCTTCGGTCAGCCAGTTCAGCGCCCCTTGCAGTGACTCAACAATTTCAGCCTGATTGGCCTGATTTTTGTTGGACTCCACTTGCTTTAGCTCCTGTTCAAGCTGAGCTCTGTCAGGCTGGGCAAGCGCGCTGAGCGGCAACGCCAATAAGAAGCTAAGCAGGAAGGCGGTTATCACACGCACGGGGCATTTCCTTTCATCAAGCCAGGCAATAAATTGGTTTATTGGGTCGGAACCCGATCCAATATTTCAGCAAACGGCGCGCCCATACGGGTGACGCTGCGGCTAACCAGTTGAGGCATCAAACTTATTTTTCCGGCTGGGAACAAATTGATTACCGTGGAACCGAGTTTAAAGCGACCCATCTCCTGGCCTTTGACCAGTGTGATCGCCCCTTCGTTCCCTGCAGTAGGGTAGGTCCAGCGCTGCACAATACCTGGGCGCGGTGGGGTTATCGTTCCCGACCAGACGGTTTCGATGCTGCCAACGATGGTGGCTCCAACCAGAATCTGTGCCATTGGACCGAAAGAGGTATCAAAGACGCAAATCACCCGCTCATTACGGGCAAAAAGATTTGGCACATTGGCTGCGGTTAATGGATTTACCGAGAAAAGATCGCCAGGCACATAGATCATCTCACGCAGCGTGCCGTCGCATGGCATATGCACGCGGTGATAATCACGCGGGGCCAGATAGGTAGTGGCGAAAATACCGTGGTTAAATTCTGCGGCCAGCAGGTAATTACCGGCTAACAAGGCTTCCAGCGTGAACTCATGACCTTTTGCCTGAAATAATTTCCCATCGACAATGGCACCGAGTTGGCTCACTGCACCATCGGCTGGCAGAGCAATCTGATGCAGTTCGCTGACTACCGGACGGGCATCACTGCGCAGAGGGCGGACAAAAAATTCGTTGAATGTACGGTATGAGGAAAATTGTGGTTCCTGCGCTTCCTGCATATCCACTTTGTAGTGGCGTGCAAATAATTTAATGACCAACTGGGTCAACCAACCGGCCTGTTTGTCTGCACCCCAGCCAGCAAGGCGGGTGAGTCCCTGTTTAGGGAGGAGGTACTGTAGTTTTATTTTAATGCTGTCCAGCACGGGAACCTCTCGTTTGAATTGATCCTTCCAGGCATACGTCTTACCTGAAATGCTTACTTGGAATGCTTGCGTAGAATAAATAAAAAGGGGGCGAATTGTAGCGATGGTTCACCCCCCATTCAACGTTAGTTCACTGACCACCGCCGATTCAGCAGAAACGGCCGTTACAGGATAACGGCCGTTTTTTGGGCAGGGCAGTGAAGAACCAAAATCAACCATCACTGATCGTTGAATGTCTTCCGGTTTTTCATTTCAGACATACTTTCGAGGATGCGATGGTAATTGTCGTATCGCTCTTCGGCAATGTCGCCGCGATCAACGGCATCACGAATGGCGCAACCAGGATCGCTGCCGTGTTTGCAGTCACGGAACTTGCAACTGCCCAGATATTCGCGGAACTCCTTGAAGCCCAGCGTGACCTGCTCGGCATCCAGATGCCACAGGCCAAACTCGCGAACGCCCGGCGAATCAATCACATCACCGCCGTGTTGAAAGTGATAAAGGCGAGACGCCGTGGTGGTATGTTGCCCCAGTCCTGAGTTATCCGACACCGTATTTACCAGAATTTGCTTTTCTTCCGGTGGCAGCAGGGCATTCAGCAGGCTGGATTTACCCACGCCGGACTGACCGGCGAAGATGCTAATCCGGTCGGTCAGCGCTTCCTCAAAGGCTTTCATGCCTTCGCCGGTCTGGCTGGAGACTTGCAGCACGCGATAACCAATATGACGGTAAATATCCATCGCCTTATCAACGAAGCGTCGACCTTCGTCATCCAGCAGGTCAATTTTATTGAGAACAATCAACGGTTCCACTTCAACCGTTTCACAGGCCACCAGATAACGGTCAATGATATTCAGGGAAAGTTCCGGTAAAATAGCGGAAACGATGGCGATCTGATCGATATTGGCGGCGATGGGTTTCACCCCATCATAAAAATCAGGGCGAGTCAGAACGGAAGTGCGTTCATGTACCGCTTCAACAATACCCTTCAGGCTGGCATTCTCTTCTTTGCCAGCACGCCAGACAACGCGGTCGCCAGTAACCAGCGATCGAATCGTGCGGCGTATGTTACAGCGGTGCTGACTACCGTCTGCGGCTTCCACATCGGCATGCATACCAAAGCGGCTGATGACGATCCCCTCTTGCGGATCGCCATGCAGCGAGTCATCCAACTCTTTTCTGTTGTCTGTTTTTGTCAGACGACGCTGATGGTTTGCGGAAACACGACGTTGTTGCCCTTTTGACAGTTTGTTCTTACTCACTGCGCCTCACTTAATTCGGCTTTTATCGCTCGGTGCGAGCAAAACGACTATGATACACGCTATTTTATACTAATTAACCGTTCCTGAGTGGACTGTTAGTTACACTCCCCGTTAACAAACCGGTAAACAGCGTCAAGAGCAAGGTCACCGCTCTGTTCACTGCGCCGGTCGGCAAGCAGGAAATATTATGGCTGGCGACGAAAATAACCTGATTTGGATAGACCTGGAGATGACAGGTCTGGATCCTGAGTGCGATCGCATTATTGAGATAGCGACTCTGGTGACGGATGCTAATCTGAATATTCTGGCTGAAGGTCCGGTGATGGCAGTGCATCAATCTGCTGAGCAACTGGCTTTGATGGATGAGTGGAACACGCGCACGCACGGTGAGAGTGGATTGGTTGCGCGGGTAAAAACCAGCCCGTATAACGATTTTCTGGCGGCGCACGAAACCATTGAGTTCCTGAAACACTGGGTACCTGCAGGTAAATCACCGATTTGCGGTAACAGCGTCGGGCAGGATCGTCGTTTTCTGTTTAAATACATGCCGGAACTGGAAGCCTATTTCCACTATCGCTATCTGGATGTGAGTACGCTGAAAGAATTGGCTCGTCGCTGGAAACCGGAAATTCTCGCTGGTTTCAAGAAACAGAATACGCATCAGGCGCTGGATGACATCCGTGAGTCGGTCGCTGAATTGGCCTATTATCGCGAGCATTTCATTCAGTTGTAGACGTTTTTTGCTGGCCCCAGTCGGCCTGGGCACCAGCATGTTCAGAGAGTTGATGCTTAATTCGCCGAGTTGTTCTTTTTATCGGCACCTATCATCAACACTTAAATAAAAAGCGCTTTTTTTGCTTTCAGGGGCTTGCGGCAGAAAGGATTTCTCGTATAATGCGCACCCCGTACCGATACGAATTTTGTACTGGTGCGCAGGGCGGGAATAGCTCAGTTGGTAGAGCACGACCTTGCCAAGGTCGGGGTCGCGAGTTCGAGTCTCGTTTCCCGCTCCAAGATTCAAACGTCGCTTTTAGCGGCTCAATGAAAAATAGAAGTACCATGCGACGCGGGAATAGCTCAGTTGGTAGAGCACGACCTTGCCAAGGTCGGGGTCGCGAGTTCGAGTCTCGTTTCCCGCTCCAAAATTCAAATGCTGTATTTACAGCAGGGTGCACCAAGCATCTCAATGCGGGAATAGCTCAGTTGGTAGAGCACGACCTTGCCAAGGTCGGGGTCGCGAGTTCGAGTCTCGTTTCCCGCTCCAATTTTCATACTCATCCAGATTCCTCTTCTCTCCCTGAAGAGATTGTTCATATTGTGTCTTTCCTACATGCTGTAGTACTTTCTTGAACAGACTTATCCACAGGTTTCGTTGTTTAATTGACCTGTATACTTTTTGCGCTATTCCTATTGTTAAAAAATAACGTGCTGATTTTGTTATTAATATTTTTATATTAAAACGTTATGACGATCACTTGCTCTTTTTGTTGCAGTTGATAGACAAAGCATTTTTATTTTTATGCACAGACGGGGGATAAAAAGTGTAACGGGGATAACTCGTTTTTCAGGCGTCTCTCGACAATCCTTTTTCAACAGCTCGAATCAGCCGTTTCTTCTGTGAAGACATCACTTCCACCCCATTCTCACTGCGTCTTGCCCACTGCTGATCGATAGCCCATTGAATATGTTCATCCAACATGGGGTGCTCACCGATACGTTGCTGCAGGGCGAGAATAATCTCCGCCTGATAAGGCGCATTACCCAACGCGACCGAAATATTCCGCAACCAACGCAAATGACCAATACGACGAATCGCCGACCCCTCAGTGATGCGCAGGAATTTCTCTTCATTCCAAGAAAACAGATCCAGCAGTTGTGGTGCATGAAGTGCTGCACGCGGGCTGAAATCTTCTTCATCGGTTAATTGTGAAAATCTGTTCCACGGGCAAATGAGCTGGCAATCATCACACCCGTAGATGCGATTCCCCATCAGCGGCCTGAACTCTTCGGGAATAGCGCCTTCAAGTTCAATGGTCAGATAGGAAATACAGCGTCGCGCATCTACAGTATAAGGGGCAACAATGGCACCCGTTGGGCAGGTTGTTATGCAAGCAACACATCGCCCACACTGTTCCTGCTGGGGCGCATCTACCGGTAAAGGAATATCGATGAGCAACTCCCCAAGAAAAAACCAGGAACCTGCGTCTCGATTAAGAATTAGTGAGTGCTTGCCAACCCAGCCGATGCCCGCTTTAGCTGCAAGTGAACGTTCCATGATGGGGGCGGAATCGACAAAAGGGCGGAAATTCAGTTCACCACAATACGCCTGAATTTTATCGCCGAGTTTTTTCAGCCGTTGGCGCAGGAGTTTGTGGTAGTCGCGGCCCAGCGCATAGCGGCTGACATAACCCAATTGGGGATTATTCAGCGTGCTGGCGAACGCGGCTTTGGCGGGGAGGTAATTCATTCTTACGCTGATGACCCGCAATGTGCCGGGCAAGAGTTCATGGGGGCGGGCGCGCAGCATCCCGTGGCGCGCCATCCATTCCATCTCGCCATGGTACTGCTTATCAAGCCACGCCTGGAGTTTTGGTTCCTCCGTGGAGAGATCGGTATCACAGATCCCTACGTGCTGGAAACCTAGCGATTGCCCCCATTGCTTGATATGTTGGGCTAATTGATTGAGATCGAGGGGGAGTGTCATGACAAACCAACGTAAGAAACTAAACAGAGTAAGTTTACCACACTCTGTCTTTTCTGCGGACTGGGTACGGCAGGCTGAACGCTCGGCAGCTCAACAAGCCGGTCTCTCACTGTATGAATTGATGGAGCGCGCGGGGCATGCGGCCTTTGAACTGGCCCGTACCACCTGGCCCGATACCCGCCACTGGCTGATTCTTTGCGGCCATGGCAATAACGGCGGTGACGGTTATGTGGTGGCTCGACTAGCTGCCGCCGCTGGCCTGCAGGTAACGCTGCTTGCTGTGGAAGGAGAGAGGCCGTTGCCTGACGAAGCCCAAATGGCGCGGCAAGCCTGGCTGGCAAGCGGGGGACAGATTGCAGCATCTGGCAGTGCCTGGCCTGAGAATGTTGATCTGATCGTGGACGCGTTGCTGGGTATCGGTTTAGCCTCCGCACCCCGGACACCTTACGATGCACTTATCGAGGCCATAAACCGTCATCGCGCCCCGGTAATTGCGCTGGATATTCCTTCTGGTTTGGATGCGCAGGCAGGTACGACGCCGGGTGTGGCAGTGAAAGCGGAAGTGACGCTTTGCTTCGTGGCGCTGAAACCGGGACTGCTTACTGGGCAGGCGCGTGATTGTGTCGGGGAACTTCATCATTCATCTTTGGGTCTGAATGACTGGCTGCATAAACAAACCCCTCTGCTGGAGCGGCTTGATGCGTCTCAATTGAGTGAATGGCTGAAACCGAGACGCCCCTGCTCGCATAAAGGTGAACATGGGCGATTGCTGGTGGTGGGGGGCGATCATGGCTACGCAGGCGCAATCAGAATGGCGGCAGAAGCCGCATTGCGCAGTGGTGCAGGAATGGTGCGAGTACTTACTCACAAACAGAATATTTCCGCGTTACTGACAGCCAGACCTGAATTAATGGTGCAGGAGCTGACGGATTCTTCGCTGGCGCAAGGGGAATCCTGGGCGGATGTCGTCGTTATCGGGCCGGGACTGGGGCAAGGTGAATGGGGTAAAAATGCCCTCGGGCAGCTTGCACACAGCGATAAACCCGCTTTATGGGACGCAGACGCGCTAAACATGCTGGCAATCAATCAGCAGAAGCGTCAGAATCGCGTCCTGACGCCGCATCCCGGTGAGGCATCGCGTCTGTTAAACTGTTCCGTGGCAGACATTGAGAGTAACCGCTTACTTTCAGCCCGGAAGCTGGTGCAGCGCTACGGCGGCACGGTGGTGCTTAAAGGGGCAGGTACGGTTATCGCCAGCGAAGAGGGCGAATTGAGCATTGCTGACGTAGGCAATACGGGTATGGCCTCGGGTGGAATGGGCGATGTGCTGTCAGGAATCATTGGCGCGTTGTTGGCGCAAAAATTTACGTTATACCCTGCCGCCTGTATCGGCTGCGTTGTACACGGCGCTGCGGCGGATATCGTCGCTGACGAACAGGGAACCCGCGGATTACTGGCAACAGATCTGCTGCCAGTAATCACAAGATGTGTCAATCCAGAGTTGCAATAACAGATATAAAAGCATGAATGAACTTGTTTTATCTCTGCCAGATGAGGCAGCAACCGTTGAACTGGGCGCCAAACTCGCCCGCGTATGCGATCGTTCCACCGTTATCTATCTCTTGGGGGAGTTGGGTGCCGGGAAAACGACCTTCAGCCGCGGATTTCTGCAGGCGCTGGGTCATCAAGGGAACGTTAAAAGTCCGACGTATACGCTGGTCGAGCCTTATATGCTGACGCCATTGGCTGTCTATCACTTTGATCTTTATCGTCTGGCCGATCCGGAAGAATTGGAGTTCATGGGAATTCGCGATTATTTTCAGCAAGATGCAGTCTGTCTGGTTGAGTGGCCGCAGCAGGGCGAAGGATTTCTCCCGCAGCCGGATATTGAATTGCATCTGGCGTACGTTTCTGAGGGGCGACAGGCAAGATTGAACGCGCTTTCTGAGTATGGCATGCAACTTTTACATCGTGTAGCCACGTAACAAGGATAATCACGCGATGATGAAACATTTCTCCATCAGCAGATGGCAAAAGATAAAAAATGTCGCGGCGGGGATGGTTTCCGTGCTGGCACTCATTGCCGGACTGATCGTGACTGGACAGGCTGTCGCCGCCAATCTTAAAGATATTCAGGTCACCAACGGTGCGACGAAATCGACAGTAAATCTCAGTTTTGACGGCGCGCCAGTCTACGCATTTTTCCCGTTGCACAACCCTGAACGGGTTGTGATAGATATCCGCCAGACCGGGGTTATTTCCGGACTTCCCCTTGACTTCAATGGCCAAAATCTGCTGCGTCGCATCCGCTCCAGTACAGCGCAAGATGCGCAAAGCATCCGTTTGGTTCTGGAGTTGACACAGGGTGCGAAAACCCGCGCGACAACGCAGAAAAATGGCAGTCTATCGACGGTAGTGTTTACCCTGAGTTCGAATACGGTAGCCAAACAGGCTGCACCTGCCACCAAAGCCACCACGCCTGCGCGCCGCACTGCGGCAGCCAGTTCCAGTGTGAGCAATCCTTTCAATAACGATAAAACGACGGCTGTGACCAGTACGGTTACCAGCAATGTAGCAAGCAGTGCTAATAGCACCCTGCGTACCAGTGCGTCATCATCATCGGGCGATCGTATCGTTGTGGCGATCGACGCCGGTCACGGTGGACAGGATCCCGGTGCCATCGGGCAGGACGGCCTGAAAGAGAAAAATGTCACGATCGCCATTGCGCGCAAGCTGCAAGACAAAATGAATAGCGATCCCATGTTCAAGCCCGTTTTAACCCGGACTGGAGACTATTTCATTTCTGTTATGGGCCGGTCAGATGTTGCCCGTAAACAGGGCGCGAACGTGCTGGTGTCCATTCATGCGGATGCCGCGCCAAACCGCAGTGCCAATGGCGCATCGGTTTGGGTTCTGTCAAACCGTCGTGCCAACAGCGAAATGGGTAACTGGCTGGAGCAGCATGAGAAACAGTCCGAATTACTGGGTGGCGCGGGTGATCTGCTGGCTAACAGTTCGGCGGATAAATATCTCAGCCAGGCTGTTCTCGATTTGCAGTTCGGTCACTCCCAACGGGTTGGATATGATGTGGCGGTGAAGGTGCTGCGTGAAATGCAACGCGTCGGATCACTGCACAAGCGTCGGCCTGAGCATGCCAGTCTGGGCGTATTACGCTCGCCAGATATCCCCTCGTTGCTGGTGGAAACCGGCTTCATCAGTAACAGTACGGAGGAGCGACTGCTCGGCAGCAACGCATATCAGGATAAAATTGCGACGTCCATTTACAATGGGCTGCGCAGTTATTTCCTGACGCATCCGTTACAATCCGACCCAAAGGTCGAAAACCGTCCGCTTATGGCATCAACGGTGGTTGATTCCAGCTCATTGTCTGGCGGCCTCTCGCAACCGGGACCTATCATGAATACGTCCTCCACTGCGCGCTCATCAGCCAGCGGCAAGGCGACAGTCCATACGGGGACAGTTCATACAGTGAAGGGTGCGGAAACATTATCAGGCATCGCCCAGCAGTATGGCACCACGATGACGGCCATCCGCGATCTGAATAAACTGAAAAAAGACGGCGTATGGGTGGGACAGCGGTTGAAAATACCGGCATCCGGCACAACTGTATCAACAGCGGTAGCATCAACGGCAGTGAAAAAACCGATCAGGCATACTGTTAAACGTGGGGATACATTATCGGCTATCGCCGCGAACTACGGTGTCAGTATGAGTGAGATCAGACGCATCAATAAATTAAAGTCGGATAACGTCCCGCTCGGCCAGACGCTAACCATTACGCAGTAACCGGTATACAGGAGTCGCCATGCCCATTCAGGTGTTACCGCCACAGTTAGCGAATCAGATCGCCGCTGGTGAAGTGGTCGAAAGACCGGCTTCAGTAGTGAAAGAACTGGTGGAAAATAGCCTGGATGCCGGAGCCACGCGGATCGATATTGATATCGACCGAGGTGGCGCAAAACTGATTCGCATCCGCGACAATGGCTGCGGTATCGGTAAAAATGAGCTGGCGCTCGCTCTGGCCCGCCATGCGACCAGCAAGATCAGTACGCTGGACGATCTCGAGGCCATTGTTAGCCTGGGGTTTCGTGGCGAAGCACTGGCGAGTATCAGCTCTGTATCTCGCCTGACCCTGACATCCCGCACCGCCGAACAACCAGAGGCCTGGCAGGCGTATGCTGAAGGGCGCGATATGGCCGTCACCGTCAAACCTGCCGCCCACCCCGTTGGCACAACGCTTGAAGTGCTCGATCTGTTTTACAACACGCCTGCACGCCGCAAATTCATGCGTACCGAAAAAACCGAGTTTGGTCATATCGACGAAGTCGTGCGGCGCATTGCATTGGCGCGTTTTGATGTGGCGATTAATCTCAGCCATAACGGCAAATTAATGCGTCAGTACCGTGCTGCCGGTGATCCGTCGCAGCATGAGCGCCGTTTGGGATCAATCTGTGGACCTGCGTTCCTACAGCATGCATTGGCCGTTTCCTGGCAACATGGGGATTTAACGATCCGGGGTTGGGTTGCCGATCCTGCCGGGTCGCGTGCGCTGGCCGAAATGCAGTATTGCTACGTTAACAGTCGGATGATGAAAGATCGTCTCATCAATCATGCGATCCGTCAGGCATATCAGGATCAACTGAAAGACGAGCAACTGCCCGCTTACGTGCTCTATCTGGAGATCGACCCGCATCAGGTCGATGTCAATGTCCATCCCGCCAAGCATGAAGTCCGCTTCCATGAAGCCCGTCTGGTGCATGACTTTATTTATCAGGCGGTAATGACTGTTTTGCAGCAGGCCGGATCGCCTGCACTGCCGCTGGTGGATGAGGCGACAGGCGAAATTCAGGAACCGGCACCGCGCTGGCAGCCTGAAAATCGGCAGGCCGCGGGCGGCAATCAGTTTTCCCAGCCTTCTGGGGCATCGCGTGAAACTGGGCGCGGTGATGCCCATGACAAAGCACGTGACAACATCAGTGCCTCCGCAGCAGCGGGTCAACGTCGCCAGGCGCGTGAGCCCTTTCCTGGTGGCCGTGGTCCGGCAGATTCGCCAGCCTATACCCGGCCACAGGGTGAGTTGTATCGGAAACTGTTACAACCCGCCGTGGTTGAAGAACGGATGGTCAGCCCGGCGAAAGAAGAATCAGCGCCGTCCGCCAAACCTGTGCGCTCCGATGCGCTAAAAGGGCACAGCCACAGTTTTGGGCGTGTTCTGACCGTTTATCCACCCAGCTATGCACTGCTCGAACGTGAGGATCAGATTTGTCTGCTGTCACTGCCCGTGGCGGAACGCTGGTTGAAACAGAGCCAACTTATTCCCCCAGCAGAGGGTTTACGCCCACAACCATTGCTGATCCCGGTAAAACTGACACTGGAAAAATCTGAAACTGCCGCACTGGCACGTCATCAGTCCCTATTGGGAAGCTTAGGGATTACACTGGTGACCGAGCAGGGCCGAACCACCCTGAGTGCGGTACCTTTACCATTACGCCAACAAAATTTACAAAAACTGATACCGGAACTGTTAGGCTATCTGAGCTTGCATCAGACAATTCAGGTGGAAAGTGTGGCAACATGGTTGGCACGGCATCTGGGCAGCGAGCATCAAATATGGAACAGTTCGCAGGCCATACAATTATTGACCGATGTTGAGCGGCTTTGCCCGCATCTGGTGAGTTCACCGCCATCGGGCTTGCTGCAACCTATTGAGTTACATGCTGCTATTGCAGCTTTGAATGATGACTGAGACAACAGACAAGACCGCACCCGCGGCGATTTTTATCATGGGGCCAACAGCCTCTGGGAAAACGGCCCTTGCAATGGCACTTCGCCAGCGTTTGCCCGTGGAACTGATAAGCGTTGACTCTGCGCTGATTTATCGGGGTATGGATATCGGCACCGCCAAGCCGACATTTGCTGAATTATCCCAGGCTCCCCACCGTTTAATTGATATCCGTGATCCTTCAGATGCCTATTCCGCCGCTGACTTTCGTGCAGATGCACTAAAAGAGATGGCCGCGATCACGGCGCAAGGAAAAATTCCGCTGCTTGTTGGCGGTACGATGTTATATTTCAAAGCGTTACTGGAAGGTTTATCACCTCTTCCCTCGGCCGATGCCGCTGTGCGTGAGCGCATAGAGCAGCAGGCTGCCGAGCAGGGTTGGGAGGCGTTACATCAGCAGTTACGTGACATAGATCCAGTTTCGGCAGCACGTATTCATCCGAATGATCCCCAGAGACTCTCCAGAGCACTGGAAGTTTTTTTTATTTCGGGTAAAACTTTATCGGAACTGACTAAAATTTCGGGCGAAACGTTGCCTTATCAGGTTCATCAGTTTGCGATAGCACCTCAAAATCGTGAGTTGTTGCATCAACGCATCGAGTTACGGTTTCACCAGATGCTGGCGGCTGGCTTTGAGGCTGAAGTTCAGGCGCTGTTAAAACGTGGTGATTTACATACGGATTTGCCTTCCATTCGCTGCGTGGGTTATCGCCAGATGTGGTCATATCTCACTGGTGAGATAAGTTACGATGAAATGGTTTATCGTGGTATTTGCGCGACACGTCAGTTGGCCAAGCGCCAAATGACCTGGTTACGTGGCTGGAGCTCGGTGAATTGGCTCGACACCGAAAAGCCGGGAGAGGCTTTGGACACTGTAATTCAGGTTGTTAGTGCATAGGTTGAGTGATTGTGTACAATTGATGAGTACTCATCGCGCATTTTTTTTAAGTAGTTTATTTTAGAGCCGTCAGGTTCTTAGTTACAAACAACAAGCAAATAAGGAAAAGATAGAATGGCTAAGGGGCAATCTTTGCAAGATCCGTTCCTGAACGCATTGCGTCGCGAACGTGTTCCGGTTTCTATTTATTTGGTGAATGGTATTAAGCTGCAAGGCCAGATTGAGTCTTTTGATCAGTTTGTCATTTTGTTGAAAAACACGGTCAGCCAGATGGTGTATAAACACGCTATCTCTACCGTTGTGCCTTCACGCCCGGTGTCGCATCATAGTAATAATCCGAGCGCTGGCACCACCAGTAATTATCATCATGGTAGTACACCGTCTGCGCAGCAACAGCCGCAGCAGGATAGCGATGACGCTGAATAAAGCGCATTGCCAGTCAACCATGACGGGGTTCATAAGTAGAGAAACTCTGCTTATGCCCCCCGAACTAGCGGTATTGATCCGTTTGAGAGGTTGCACGCTTGTTTGACCGTTATGAAGCCGGTGAGCAGGCCGTACTGGTTCATATCTATTTCTCGCGCGACAAAGATACAGAAGACCTCAGTGAATTTGAATCGCTGGTCTCTTCTGCGGGCGTGGACGCTTTGCAAGTGGTAACTGGTAGCCGCAAAGCCCCGCATCCCAAATACTTTGTTGGTGAAGGAAAGGCCGAAGAAATTGCAGATGCTGTTAAATCCAGTGGCGCATCTGTTGTCCTGTTTGATCATGCGCTTTCGCCTGCCCAAGAGAGAAATCTTGAAGCATTGTGCGAGTGCCGCGTTATCGATCGCACCGGGTTGATTCTCGACATCTTTGCCCAGCGTGCCCGTACCCATGAAGGTAAGCTGCAAGTCGAGTTGGCTCAGCTACGTCATTTAGCCACACGATTGGTTCGTGGCTGGACGCACCTTGAACGCCAGGGTGGCGGGATTGGCTTGCGTGGGCCGGGTGAAACCCAGCTTGAAACTGACCGCCGTTTGTTACGCGATCGCATCAGTTTGATTCTTTCCCGTCTCGAGCGCGTGTCGAAACAACGTGAGCAAGGCCGTCGTTCCCGTACTAAAGCGGACATTCCCACTGTTTCACTGGTAGGGTATACCAACGCCGGTAAATCCAGCCTGTTTAACCGAATGACGTCGGCGGAAGTTTATGCTGCCGATCAGCTATTTGCCACACTGGATCCTACGTTACGCCGCATCAATGTGCCTGACGTGGGGGATACGGTTCTGGCGGATACAGTAGGCTTTATTCGTCATCTGCCGCACGACCTGGTGGCCGCATTCAAAGCGACCCTCCAGGAGACGCGACAGGCTGCTTTGCTATTGCATGTGATTGATGCTGCCGATTTACGTGTCGAGGAGAATATTGACGCGGTGAACACGGTGTTGGCAGAGATCGAAGCCGATGAAATACCTACACTATTAGTAATGAACAAAATTGATATGCTGGACGATTTTGTTCCACGTATTGATCGCAACGATGAGAATTTACCGGTCAGGGTGTGGGTGTCAGCCGTCACTGGTGAAGGGATCCCGTTGCTGTTACAGGCGTTGACGGAGCGTCTTTCCGGTGAGATTGCGCAGTATGAATTGCGCCTGCCACCGCAGGCTGGCCGTCTTCGCAGCCGTTTTTACCAGCTTCAGGCGATTGAAAAAGAGTGGATTGAAGAGGATGGAAGTGTGGGTCTGGTGGTGCGAATGCCCATCGTTGACTGGCGTCGCCTCTGCAAACAAGAACCGGAACTGATCGACTTTATCGTTTGATCAGAGCCTGTTAGATTTAGCCTGAAGAACACCAATCATAGAAGAATGGAGCTAAAACATGGCGTGGAATCAGCCCGGTAATAACGGACAGGACCGCGACCCGTGGGGGAGCAGCAATAATAATGGCGGCGACTCTGGCGGTAATAATAAAGGTGGCCGTAATCCTGGGCCACCGGATCTGGACGACATTTTCCGCAAACTCAGTAAAAAACTGAGTAGTTTCGGCGGGAAAGGCTCAGGCAGCGGGAACGGTAACATCCCAGGACCTCAACGTAGTTTCAGCGGCCGGATCGTCGGTATTGCTGCTGTTGCTGTCGTGGTGATCTGGGCAGCCAGCGGTTTCTATACCATCAAAGAAGCAGAGCGGGGCGTGGTACTGCGTTTCGGTCAGTTTAGTCACCTGGTTCAACCGGGTCTGAACTGGAAACCTACCTTCATTGATGCAGTGATTCCGGTTAACGTCGAATCAGTGCGCGAACTTGCTGCTTCAGGCGTAATGCTGACCTCTGACGAGAACGTGGTACGCGTTGAGATGAACGTGCAGTACCGCGTGACCGATCCAAGGGCGTATCTGTTCAGTGTGACCAATGCCGACGATAGTTTGAGTCAGGCTACCGATAGCGCCTTGCGTGGTGTCATTGGTAAATACACGATGGACAAGATCCTGACCGAAGGTCGTACGATCGTCCGTAGTGATACGCAGCGTGTACTTGAAGAGACGATCCGTCCTTATAACATGGGGATCACTCTTCTGGACGTCAACTTCCAGGCCGCACGTCCGCCTGAAGAAGTGAAAGCCGCATTTGATGATGCGATTGCCGCACGTGAAAACGAACAGCAATACATCCGTGAAGCCGAAGCCTATTCGAACGAGGTTCAACCTCGGGCAAATGGTCAGGCGCAGCGTCTGCTTGAAAACGCCAGAGCGTACCGTTCACGTACCGTTCTGGAAGCAGAGGGTGAAGTAGCGCGTTTTGCCAAGTTGTTGCCGGAATACAAAGCCGCCCCGGAAATTACCCGCGAGCGTTTGTATATCGAAACAATGGAAAAAGTCCTGAGCCATACCCGTAAGGTGTTGGTGAATGACAAGGGCAATAGTCTGATGGTGTTGCCGCTGGAGCAGATGTTCCGTGGCGCAAAAGCGGGTGATGCAGTAAATGACGATTCGGACAGTCTGATTCGCCTGAATTCTGCCAACTCCGCTGCGGCTGCGGCCAATAGCGCGACGCCAGGCAGTGCCAGCAATACACGTGGGACTATTATGGACCAGCGCCGTGCCAACGCACAGCGTGACGATAACGTTCGCGTAGGGAGAGAATAACCAATGCGTAAGTCTTTTTTACTTATCGTCGTTGTCGTGCTGGTGGCGCTTTATGCTTCACTGTTTGTGGTTCAGGAAGGTGAGCGCGGTATCGTGCTGCGCTTTGGTAAAGTCCTGCGCGACAGCGAAAACAAGCCTGTGGTTTTCGAACCGGGCCTGCACTTCAAAATCCCATTTATCGAGTCGGTAAAAACGCTTGATGCCCGTATTCAAACGATGGATAACCAGGCCGATCGCTTTGTAACCAAAGAGAAGAAAGACCTGATTATCGATTCATACCTGAAATGGCGTATCAGTGACTTTAGCCGTTACTATCTGGCGACGGGCGGGGGTGATGTTTCCCAGGCCGAAGTGCTGTTGAAACGTAAATTGAGTGACCGTCTGCGTTCCGAAATTGGTCGTCTTGATCTGCGGGATATCGTTACTGACTCCCGTGGTCGCCTGATGTCTGATGTGCGGGATGCGCTGAACAACGGTTCTGAAGATGACGAAGCAGCCACCACGGAAGCCGATGATGCGATTGCCTCTGTTGCGAAGCGCGTTGAGCGTGAAACCAGCGGTGAACAGTTGCAGGTCAATCCAAACAGTATGGCGGCTTTGGGTATTGAAGTTGTCGACGTGCGAATCAAGCAGATTAACCTGCCAGCCGAAGTTTCTGATGCAATCTACCAACGTATGCGTGCAGAGCGTGAAGCTGTAGCTCGTCGCCACCGTTCGCAAGGTCAGGAAGAAGCTGAGAAATTGCGTGCAACGGCTGACTATGAAGTGACCCGTACCCTGGCAGAAGCTGAGCGTCAGGCGCGTATCACCCGTGGTGAAGGCGATGCTGCCGCTGCCCGTCTGTTTGCTACGGCATTCAGCGAGGATCCGGATTTCTACGCATTTCTCCGTAGCCTGCGTGCTTATGAAGTCAGCTTCAAGAACACGCAGGATGTGATGGTACTTAGCCCGGACAGTGATTTCTTCCGCTTTATGAAATCACCGGAAAGAAGCCGTCCATAAGCAGTCTGCTTTCTCTTTAAGGCCCGTTCGCGGGCCTTTTCTTTTTCTCAAAGTATTCTCAGAGTGTTATCAGGGGTATAGAAATGAATTCGACCATCTGGCTGGCATTGGGATTGGTGCTGGTATTGGAAGGGCTGGGACCGATGCTTTTTCCACAGGCCTGGCGAAAAATGATCCATGCGATGACGCAATTGCCCGATACGGTATTACGACGTTTTGGTGGGGGATTAGTGGTTGCGGGCTGTGTGATCTACTACATGTTGCGTGTCAGAAACGGTGGATAAAAAAATAACCGTACGCGTTGCGGGAATGATAGACACAGATCTGATTTTCGTCGAAAAAAAGTGCGCAATCGTATGCTAAAAGTACTGAAACCCTGATAATGAGATGGTAGAATCCTTTTTTAAGCAACCTGGTGAATTTTGAGATGGGTAAGAACGTCGTCGTACTGGGCACCCAATGGGGTGACGAAGGTAAGGGCAAGGTCGTAGACCTGCTGACCGAACGGGCTAAATATGTTGTGCGCTACCAAGGTGGTCACAATGCGGGCCATACTCTGGTAATCAACGGTGAAAAAACCGTTCTTCACTTAATCCCCTCTGGCATTCTGCGTGAAAATGTTACCAGCATCATCGGCAACGGTGTTGTGCTGGCGCCTGACGCTCTGATGAAAGAGATGACGGAGCTTGAAGCGCGTGGCGTCCCGGTACGAGAGCGTCTGTTACTGTCTGAAGCCTGTCCGCTGATCCTTCAATATCACGTTGCGCTGGATGTTGCGCGCGAGAAAGCACGTGGCGCGAAAGCTATCGGTACTACCGGTCGCGGTATCGGCCCTGCTTATGAAGATAAAGTAGCGCGTCGCGGTCTGCGTGTTGGCGATCTTTTCAACAAAGAGACGTTTGCCGTCAAGTTGAAAGAGATTGTTGACTACCACAACTTCCAACTGGTCAATTACTACAAAGAAGAAGCGGTTGATTACCAGAAAGTTCTGGATGACGTGATGGCTGTTGCCGACATCCTGACTGCCATGGTAGTGGATGTTTCTGAACTGTTGGACAGCGCCCGTAAGAAAGGTGAACTGATCATGTTTGAAGGTGCCCAAGGCACGCTGTTGGACATCGATCACGGTACCTATCCGTACGTAACCTCTTCAAATACCACGGCGGGCGGCGTAGCCACCGGTTCGGGTATTGGTCCTCGTTATGTTGATTACGTGTTGGGTATCGTTAAAGCCTACTCAACCCGCGTTGGCGCAGGTCCATTCCCGACTGAACTGTTCGACGAAACCGGCGAATTCCTGTGCAAGCAGGGCAACGAATATGGTGCAACGACCGGTCGTCGCCGCCGTACAGGTTGGTTGGATGCGGTTGCGGTTCGCCGTGCAGTGCAGATCAACTCCCTGTCAGGTTTCTGCATGACCAAGCTGGACGTGCTGGATGGCCTGAAAGAAGTGAAAATCTGTGTGGCCTATCGTTTGCCAAACGGCACGACGGTTACCACTACCCCGCTGGCAGCGGAAAACTGGGAAGGCATTGAGCCGATCTATGAATCCATGCCTGGCTGGAGCGAAAGCACCTTTGGTGTCAAAGAGTTCGATAAACTGCCTCAGGCAGCACGTAACTACATCAAACGAGTCGAAGAACTGACCGAAGTACCGATTGATATTATTTCTACCGGTCCGGATCGCGAAGAGACGATGATTCTGCGCGACCCGTTTGATGCATGATTGAGATAGCTTGTTAGCAGTATCCCTTCTGATAACCGGGCTGAACAGGCCCGGTTTGTTATTTTTGCCTGTCCGTGGTTGTTCCTCTGCTATTGACTCCCCCAGCGTAAATGATTAGCCGCAACTTTGTGGCTGGTTTATCATTCAAAGAGTAATCTCAGTTATAGTAATAGAAGCGCTGTCATATCAGACGCCTAAATACAGGGTAAATTAATACCCAGAGGTATGTGTGCAGTTAACAAGTTTTACTGATTATGGATTGAGAGCACTGATCTACATGGCGTCATTGCCAGACGATCAGATGACGAATATTTCTCAGGTCACCGAAGTCTATGGTGTCTCACGAAACCATATGGTCAAAATAATCAATCAATTGAGTCGCGTCGGCTTCGTCACCGCTGTACGGGGTAAAAATGGGGGTATCCGCCTCGGAAAACCGGCGGATCAGATCCGTATCGGTGATGTAGTCCGCCAACTGGAACCCCTGGCCCTGGTCAACTGCTCAATTGAATTCTGCCATATCACGCCAGCCTGCCGTTTGAAGCAAGTGCTGCATACGGCTGTTCAGAATTTCCTCAAAGAGCTCGATCAGTACACCCTTGCTGATATGGTGAAAGAAAATTCGCCACTCTATAAATTATTGCTTGTTGAATGAAGTCTATTGAACAGCAACCTGCTGATGACGACGGAGGAACCGCAATGTCACAAGATCCCTTTCTGGAACGAGAAGCAGAAAAATACGAATCCCCTATCCCGAGCCGCGAATTTATTCTTGCTCATTTGGCGAAACGCGAAACACCCGCCAGCCGCGAAGAGCTGGCCAATGAATTAGAACTTTCTGGTGAAGAAGCGTTGGAAGCCTTGCGTCGCCGTTTGCGCGCCATGGAACGTGATGGACAACTGGTCTTTACCCGCCGCCAATGTTACGCCTTACCGGAACGTCTGGATTTGCTGCGCGGAACGGTCATTGGCCACCGCGACGGCTATGGTTTTATGCGTGTGGAAGGTAAGAAAGAAGACATCTATCTGTCTGCTGAACAGATGAAAATGGCTATTCATGGCGACGTTGTGCTCGCGCAACCGATCGGTGAAGATCGTAAAGGTCGCCGCGAAGCGCGCATTGTTCGCGTGCTGGTGCCGAAAACCAGCCAGATTGTTGGCCGCTATTTTACCGATGCCGGTACCGGTTTTGTGGTACCAGACGACAGCCGTTTGAGTTTCGATATCCTCATCCCACCGGATGCCGTGAGCGGCGCACGCATGGGCTATATGGTGGTTGTCGAATTGACCCAACGCCCAACCCGCCGCACTAAAGCCGTGGGTCAAATAGTTGAAATCCTCGGCGATAAAATGGGTACCAGCATGGCTGTCGACATCGCCTTGCGTACGCATGAAATTCCTCATACCTGGCCGCCACAAGTGGAAAAACAGGTTGAGTCCCTGAGCGAACAAGTGCCTGAAGAGGCCAAAAAAGGCCGCGTTGATTTACGTGATCTGCCTTTGGTGACGATCGACGGTGAAGATGCCCGTGACTTCGATGATGCGGTTTACTGCGAGAAGAAACGCGGTGGTGGTTGGCGTCTCTGGGTTGCCATTGCTGACGTCAGTTATTATGTGCGCCCGCGTACTGCGCTTGATGACGAAGCGCGCAGCCGGGGCAACTCGGTTTACTTCCCGTCACAGGTAGTACCGATGCTGCCGGAAGTGCTCTCCAACGGATTGTGTTCGCTTAACCCGCAAGTTGATCGCCTGTGCATGGTGTGTGAGATGACTATCTCCGCACAGGGGCGTCTGTCGACGTCCAAATTCTACGAAGCAGTGATGAGTTCGCACGCCCGTCTGACCTACACCAAGGTCTGGCATATTATTGAAGGCAATGAGGAACTGCGCGAGCAGTATCATCCGCTGGTCAAACACCTCCAGGAATTGCACGTGATGTACAAGGCCCTGGATCAGGCGCGTAAAGAGCGTGGCGGTATCGGTTTCGAGACCGAAGAAGCCAAATTTATCTTCAATGCCGAGCGCCGTATTGAACGTGTTGAACCGACCGTACGTAATGACGCCCACAAACTGATCGAAGAGTGTATGATCATGGCGAACGTCGCCGCCGCACGCTTCGTTGAAAAGAATAACGAACCTGCATTGTTCCGCGTGCACGATCGCCCGAGTGACGATCACATTTCTGCGCTGAAGAGCGTTCTGAACGAGCTGGGCCTGGTTCTTGGCGGGGGTATGAAGCCGGAGCCAAAAGACTATGCGCAGTTGATGGATGAAGTGGCTGAGCGTCCCGATCATGAGATGCTGCAAACGATGCTGCTGCGCTCAATGAAACAGGCGATTTACGACCCGGAAAACCGTGGCCACTTTGGTCTGGCGCTGGCATCTTATGGGCACTTTACTTCACCGATTCGCCGCTATCCCGATTTGGCGATGCACCGGGCGATCAAATACCAGTTAGCGAAAGAGCACGGTAACGTGAAAGATCGCTGGACGCCAACCGGCGGCTGGCATAGCGATTACGAAGACATGCTGCAACTCGGTGAGCACTGCTCAATGACCGAACGCCGCGCTGACGAAGCGACGCGTAACGTTGCTGACTGGCTCAAGTGCGACTTCATGCAGGATCACGTGGGTGAAGTCTTCAGTGGTATTATCGCCAGCGTCACGGGATTTGGCTTCTTTGTGCGCCTGAGCGACCTGTTCATCGACGGGCTGGTTCACGTCTCCACGCTGGATAACGACTATTATCGCTTTGACAGTATTGGTCAGCGCCTGATTGGCGAATCCTCAGGCCAGGTTTATCGCCTGGGGGATACCGTTGAAATTCGCGTTGAAGCAGTCCATCTCGATGAGCGGAAAATCGATTTCGCGTTGGTTTCCAGTACCCGGAAATCTCGCGGTGAAGGTAAAACTGCCCGCGACAATGGTAAGAAAGAGGGCTCCCGTGGCCGCACCATGCGGAGCGACGCGCCTTCGCGCGGCAAGGCACCACGCCGCAGTGGCAAGAAGCCAGCCAATTTTGAGCCGGACAGTGCGTTCCGTAAAGAAGGCGACAAATCTGGTGCAGCCGGGAAAGATCAACCTTCATCGCGCAGTAAACCACCGCGTCGCGGGGGCAAAAAACCGGCCAGCGCAACTGAACCCGCTTTTGCTGCGCGCAAGAAAGAGGGCGATAAACCCGCGACGGTGAGCAAGGATCAGAAAGCGAAGAAAGCGAAAAACGTGTCGGAAAAAACCAAGAAAATTGCCGCTGCGACCAAAGCCAAACGTGCCAAGAAAAATACCAAAACAGAAGGTTAACGACAGATCCGTCCTTTATTTCCGGGCGACAAAAACTATTTCCGGGCGACAATAACATCGCCCACCTTTTTTCACCTACTGACGGGTTATGGAAACCCGTCAGTAGGTTTAACAGTCAGAAAATTGAAAGAGCATCATGAGCGAAATTATTTACGGTATCCATGCAGTTAAAGCCCTGCTGGAGCGCGATCCCCAGCGTTTCCTCGAAGTTTTCATCCTGAAAGGCAGGGACGATCGTCGCCTGCAACCGGTGGTGGAAGAGCTGGAAGCGATTGGTATTGTGATTCAGGTGGCTAACCGCCAGTGGCTGGATGAAAAAGCCGAAGGCGCAGTGCATCAGGGAATTATTGCCCGGGTGCGCGAAGGGCGTCAGTATCAGGAAAACGACCTGCCTGCGCTACTGGAAGGGATCGAAAACCCGCTGCTGCTGGTGCTGGACGGCGTTACCGACCCGCATAATTTAGGCGCCTGTTTACGTAATGCCGATGCTGCTGGCGTTCATGCGGTTATCGTTCCGCGCGATCGCTCTGCCCAGTTGAATGCAACCGCAAAAAAAGTCGCCAGCGGTGCAGCTGAAAACGTCCCCCTGATTCGCGTCACTAATCTGGCGCGGACCTTGCGTTTACTGCAAGAGAGCAACGTGTGGATTGTCGGAACCGCAGGTGAGGCCGATCACACGCTGTATCAAAGTAAAATGACCGGACCTATGGCGCTGGTAATGGGTGCTGAAGGGGAAGGTATGCGTCGCCTGACCCGTGAACATTGCGATGAGCTAATCAGTATTCCCATGGCCGGTACCGTTTCTTCCCTGAATGTGTCCGTGGCTACCGGTGTTTGTCTGTTTGAAGTAGTACGCCAGCGCTCCCTGAAGAGCTGATGCCATACAGCGGGGCGCATCTGCGTTCCGCTGCCTTTCTGTTATTTCCTGCCCTGTGATCGATTCTGCGGTAAAAAATCGTTATCTGACCATACTTAACCCGAGACACATTGAATGGGGGAACGTCTATGGTCTGGAATACGCATACGGTCTTTAATCAACCCAAACCCCTCAGCAACAGCAATCTGTTCCTGTCGGACACCCCGCTTCGCGAAGCCGTGATCCGCGAGCATGCAAGTTGGGATGTCGATGTTCTGGCGTCACTGGGCCAGCAATTGGGTTCGGCGGAATCATTGGAGCTGGGTCGGCTGGCGAATGCCAATCCCCCGGAACTGTTGCGCTACGACGCCAGCGGTCAGCGTATTGATGAAGTCCGTTTTCATCCCGCCTGGCATCTGCTGATGCAGGGATTGGTGAATAACCGCATCCATAATCTACCCTGGCAGGACGATGCCAGAATCGGTTCTTTCGTTGCCAGAGCCGCCCGCTTTATTCTGCATGGTCAGGTTGAAGCTGGGACGTTATGCCCGATTACCATGACTTTTGGCGCCATCCCGCTGCTGAAACACACACTTCCCGCTGAATTTCCCTGGCTGATACCGCTGCTTTCCGATCGTTACGACAGCCATTCACATCCCGGCGATCAAAAACGCGGGTTATTGATTGGGATGGGAATGACCGAAAAACAAGGTGGCTCGGACGTGCTGAGCAATACAACCCGTGCGGTGCCCTTAGCGACTGCCGGAACGGGCAAAGCGTATCGGTTGGTCGGGCATAAGTGGTTTTTCTCTGTCCCGCAAAGCGACGCCCATTTGGTTCTGGCGCAAACGGAAGGTGGGCCTTCGTGCTTCTTCCTGCCGCGGATATTGCCAGACGGCACCCGCAACGCAGTGCGACTGGAGCGTTTGAAAGACAAACTGGGGAATCGCTCCAATGCCAGCAGCGAAGTTGAGTTTCAGGATGCGACAGCGTGGTTGCTGGGCGAAGAGGGGGAAGGCATCAGGCAAATCCTGAAAATGGGCGGCTACACCCGTTTCGACTGTGCATTGGGCAGCCATGCATTGATGCGTCGCGCCCTGTCCATTGCGTTGTACCACGCGTTTCAGCGTCAGGCTTTTGGCAAAACGCTGGTGGAGCAACCGCTGATGCGTCAGGTTCTTTGCCGAATGGCGCTGCGGCTTGAAGGCCATACCACGCTGCTATTCCGCTTGGCCCGTGCGTGGGAAAACCAGCAGGATCCCCTGGAACAGATGTTTTCTCGCCTGTTGACGCCCGCCGCCAAATTCAGCATTTGCCATCAGGGTAGCGCGTTTGTAGCGGAAGCAATGGAAGTGCTCGGCGGAATTGGTTATTGCGAAGAGAGCGAGTTACCGCGTTTGTATCGCGAAATGCCGGTCAACAGTATTTGGGAAGGCTCAGGTAACATCATGTGCCTTGACGTTCTGCGGACACTGCACAAATTACCTGCCGCCTATGAGATGCTGCAATTGGAGTTACAGGACGCTAAAGGGCAGAACCGCCTGTTTGATCACGCATGGCGACAGTTGAATCAACGTATGGCGCGGCCAATGGAGGAGCAGGCCAGGACGTTGACGGCGCAACTGTTCAATCTCTGTTGTGCGGCGCAGATGCTGAAGTTTTCCTCACCTCCGCTGGCGGATGCCTGGTGCAGAATGACATTGGACCACCGGGGTGAAAGTCCGTTGCCTGAGGAAGTTTGTCAGGTATTGCTTGAGCGTGCTACCGGTGGCTAAGCCGGGTAACTCAACTGGTGTAACTACATGGGCAAATAAAAAAGAGGCACCCCATAAAACGAGTGCCTCTTTTGTGTGCGAGATTAACGGTATATCGCTGCAGTCGCACGCCAACTGTTTTGACTGGCGCTGTCTTGCATAGAGATGATGCGATAATAACTGGCACCCTGGCTTTGGGCCTTTTTGGCAACAGCATCTTCAACATCTTGCGGGTTACCGATAATCCCCTGGACGGTCACCGTTCCTACCTGACTCATACCGGTTGCACGGTCAGCGGTAACAGAATCTGCAGCTTGCGCAGTGGAGGCAAGCAGCCCTATCGAAAGTAACAACGATGTCAGAACGGCAGATCTTTGCATTGCGAGCTCCTACGGTATCCAGACACAGGACACACCATCGGTTGAGGGACCATTGCTCACAAAGACTCCCATTAGAGGGTAAGTCACGGGAGTTCTCCATGAGTGTCGGATCTCGCGAGCGTCCTGAAATCATTCTGGCGAATAAAAGCTCAGGTTGTGAAAGCAGTTTGTAAAGCTGCTTCAGCAAAGATGTTGAGTTATATCAATGCTCAACGATAAAGGATCGCCTGACCATACCATTGGCTCGGAATGATCGTCTCGCTCATCATGATGATCAAATAATAACGCGCACCTGCGAACTGCGCTCTTTGTTGAATGGCGTCTTCAACATTCATTGGGCTACCGATCACGTTGACCGAAATGGTGCCGATTTTTTGCAGTGTCGATGTCTGTGCGCGGGTGACTTGCTGCGCCTGGCTGGTGGGTGCAGGTGGCGGCACAGGCGTGGTTTTCATTACTCCGCAAGCAGCGAGTTGGACAATCAACAGCAAAATCAGGCAGGGACGGGATAAGCGCATAATTCACTCTTGGCGGCAGGCAGATTGAGTTGATGGCTACAGTTTAACGCGTTCTGCCGCTGGCTGACAGCCAACAACATTAATGGTCAAATCCGCGGCGCATTTTTGGCGAAAGATTGTATTCAGGCATTATCGCTATAAATCATTCCATAATCGTAGCGAAGACATTTGCCCTTCCCGATAGAATAATGACGACGAAGTACTGCCGTAACAGTAGCCATAAGGGGTTAGCCGATGATTGAGATGTTTGAAGAGCAGGTTGAAGGGATCCACGTCATTCATGCGGCACCTGCAGGGCGAAGAGCGCAGCCGTTGCCCACGGTATTTTTCTATCACGGTTTTACTTCCTCAAAAGAAGTGTACTCATACTTTGCTTACGCGCTGGCCAGTGCCGGATTCCGAGTGATTGCGCCCGATGCCAACATGCATGGCGAACGCTATGACGGCGATGAACAGCGCAGACTGGATCATTTTTGGGAGATCCTCTGGCAGAACATCGACGAATTGGCTGGGCTGAAGCAGGTGTATGAACAGCGCGGACTGATTGAAGAGGGGAGAATTGGCGTGTGTGGCGCGTCAATGGGGGGAATGACGACGCTGGGGGCGCTGACCCGCTACGAGTGGATTGCCTCGGCGGCGGCATTCATGGGCTCCGGTTATTTTAGTTCGCTATCGCATACATTGTTTCCACCTTTGCAACAAGGCCGCGCACTGACTTCCGAAGAGCATCAGTTGCGAATCGCGCCATTGCTTGAATATGATATCAGCGAGCAATTGTCACGGGTTGCCGATCGTCCGCTGCTGGTTTGGCATGGTGAAGCCGATGACGTTGTGCCTCTGGCGGAAAGTGAACGCTTGCGGCGCGACCTGCAGGAAAAGGGGCTGGACAAGAATCTTACCTATCTGACTGAAGCGCACATCGGCCATAAGATCACGCCACCTGCATTGCAAGCTTGTGTGGCTTTTTTCCGGCACCATCTCTGAATGGCGACGACAGGCAAAAAAAAGCCCCCGCAGTGCGGGGGCGAAATTCAAGATGGCTTTCTAGGTATAGGTGAGTTTCCCCGGTACTGGTACTCTTGGTGTCGTTCATGAGATTAAGAATAGAAGGTTCTGCCGATTAATAAACCATCATTTATTGATGCTGATGATCAAAATAATTGAACGAAAACCGCGTAACTGATTGATATTTCTCATAGAGATATTTTTTCTTATTTTTGCGACTCCCCGCGCTGCCTGACTATTTCCCGCTTTCGTAAATAAGACCGAGAGAGTCCTTGAGTTTCCGGGCACCCGAACCTATAATTGCGCGTCATTTTTCAGCCGCACAAAAATCACGTTCCTTGCCTTCATGGGCCGCGGCTGACCCTATCAGAAGGCTGAATAATCCGTAAGGAGCAATTCGATGCGTCATTACGAAATCGTTTTTATGGTCCATCCTGACCAAAGCGAACAGGTTCCGGGCATGATCGAGCGTTATAGTGCAACCATCACTAACGCTGCTGGTCAGATTCACCGTCTGGAAGACTGGGGCCGCCGTCAACTGGCTTACCCGATCAATAAACTGCACAAAGCTCACTACGTTCTGCTGAACGTTGAAGCCCCGCAGGAAGCGATCGATGAGCTGGAAACTAACTTCCGCTTCAACGACGCCGTTATCCGCAACATGATCATGCGCGTTAAGCATGCGGTCACTGAAGCATCTCCAATGGTTAAAGCGAAAGACGAACGCCGTGAGCGTCGTGAAGATTTCGCTACTGAAGCCCATGATGATGCTGATGTTGGGGATTCTGAAGAATAATTGCCGTGACGACTAATCGGTTGGTGTTAACTGGCACAGTGTGCAAAACACCGGTTCGAAAAGTCAGTCCTTCCGGTATTCCGCATTGCCAATTTGTGCTTGAGCACCGTTCGCAGCAGCAGGAAGCCGGATTTAGCAGACAAGCCTGGTGCAGAATGCCCGTGGTAGTCAGCGGACAACAGTCACAAGCACTCACTCAGAAGTTAACGGTCGGCAGTCAGGTCACGGTATCCGGGTTCATTAGTTGCCATCAAGGGCGCAATGGACTGAATAAAGTGGTTCTGCATGCCGAGCAGATTGAATTGATAGATTCTGGAGACTAGCCATATGGCACGTTATTTCCGTCGTCGCAAGTTCTGCCGTTTCACCGCGGAAGGCGTTGTAGAGATTGACTATAAAGACATCGCTACGCTGAAAAACTACATCACTGAAAGTGGTAAGATTGTCCCGAGCCGTATTACCGGTACTCGTGCAAAATATCAGCGTCAGCTGGCCCGTGCTATCAAGCGCGCGCGCTACCTGTCTTTGTTGCCGTACACTGATCGTCATCAGTAATCGGCCACTGTCCATTAACGAGACTTTGAGAGGATAAGGTAATGCAAGTTATTCTGCTTGATAAAGTAGCAAACCTGGGCAGCCTGGGCGACCAGGTTAACGTTAAAGCGGGCTATGCCCGTAACTTCCTGGTACCACAGGGCAAAGCTGTCCCGGCTACCAAGAAAAACGTTGAGTTCTTTGAAGCACGTCGTGCAGAACTGGAAGCCAAACTGGCTGACGTTCTGAACGCTGCCAACGCACGCGCCACTAAAATTAACGAACTGGGCAGTGTCACCATCGCGTCTAAATCAGGCGACGAAGGTAAACTGTTCGGCTCTATCGGTACTCGCGACATCGCTGATGCAGTTACTGCAGCAGGCGTTGAAGTAGCGAAGAGTGAAGTTCGTCTGCCGAACGGCGTTCTGCGTACTGTGGGTGATCATGAAGTTCACTTCCAGGTACACAGCGACGTATTCGCTCAGCTGAATGTAGTTGTGGTTGCAGAGTAAGTTTTTACTTTGTTGACCCGTTTAACGCCGGCCTTGTGCCGGCGTTTTGCTTTCAGGTGTTCCTGCGCATTACACTGTGACCAGCAATCTTGTTGTCTCAGTAATGGAAGCGTCTGGAATACAAAGGAGAGCACGCATGCAGGCAACCATCACCCTCAAACGCATTTACGATCACACTCAACCGGCTGCGGAGAATAGTTTTCTCGTCGATCGGCTCTGGCCTCGCGGCATCAGCAAAGAGCGCCTGCAAGGGGTCGTCTGGCTGAAAAATGTGGCACCCAGCAATGAACTCCGTCAGTGGTTCCACAAGAATCTTGAGGAGTGGCCGCAGTTTACCCAATCATATTGGCAAGAGTTGGAAGCGGGAAAGGAATGGCAACCGCTCGTGGACTTGTTGCAGCAAAATCAGAATATCACGCTGTTATATGGCAGCAAAAATTTGCAGCAAAATCATGCCATTATCCTGCGCGACTTTTTACTGGGCAAGGCTAACCAGACCGATTAACGGTCGCGGCGATAGCTGCCGTCTGACTGCCGCGAAAAACGCACGGGCACATTATTGGTGGTCTCGATTTCCAGCGCAGTGACTACGCCGTTGGCGTTTTGCTGAATTTTGACCTGTTGGCCAGATTTCAGGTTGCTCAATGGCTTATCGCTCCCTTCGACCTGGGCCATGGCAAACACGTCGTTGACGACAAGATTGTTATCGCGGAACAGCTGCGCGAGCGTCTGGCCGGACTGAATCTGGTATTCGCGCCAGTTGCCCGTTTGTTCCGTGGACGTAACAGGCGCACGCGTACTGGCATTGTCAGGGGTTAATTCCGCCTGAAGCGGAATATTGCTGGTTTGATCCAGAACAGATTGCACCGGGAATTGGGAAGGGGAAGAAGACGGCCAAAGAATGGCGATAACCACGACCAATGCTGCAATCAGGATCCAGCGCCTGTGAAATGGCGGTAAGGGCTGCATCCAGCCAAAATTGTCCGGCAAATGCCAGATTTTATTCAGCCACTCCTTTGGACCTGGGCGCGTTGTTTTCACATCCGTCTCAGTTTTCGTTTCGGCATCCACCTCTGCGTCAGCCTCATCTTCAACCTCCCTTGGCGTGCTACCGTCCTCGCGTTTAAACTTGGGTATCATACTGACCCAGCTTCTCAACATAGGCTGATAGATACGGGTGGTTTTCCTTCTCCTGGGCGCGATTCTGCCCATGACTACCTCTCTTACTACAGCCGAACCAACTGCAGCGTAAACTGATACTACATAATTCGGTACGCAGAAAAATGCGTTACCGGCAAAAGCCACTGTACTAAGTATACACTCTAAATAATTCGAGTTGCCGAATGACGAGTATAGTCGGTTAACTGCTTGAAGCAGAAAGCGGCACCCAAATAGCAGCAGTTCCCAACCGAGCGGTTTCGCTCTGCTTCATTGTTTCTTTTCTGCGGACAAAAGTCACCATTCCTTATGCAAGATTTTACCGCAAACTTCTGCGCTGTTATGCTGCGCCTTCGACTTTTTAAAGACTAAAGGAAAATTCATGACAACCCCTTCTTTTGATAGCGTTGAAGCGCAAGCAAGTTACGGGATTGGTTTACAGGTCGGCCAGCAGTTGCAAGAGTCTGGTCTGGAAGGTCTGCAACCTGAAGCACTGCTTGCGGGTTTACAGGATGCGCTGGAAGGGAATGCACCGTCTGTGCCGGTAGACGTGGTTCATCGCGCACTGCGTGAGATTCACGAGCGTGCTGATGCCGTGCGTGTTGAGCGCCAGAAAGAGTTGGCCGTTGAAGGCCAGAAATTTCTGGAAGAGAACGCCAAGCGTGACGGCGTGACCAGCACCGAGTCCGGTTTACAGTTCACTGTGCTGCAAGAGGGTCAAGGTAAGGTCCCAGGCCGTAAGGATCGCGTACGCGTCCATTACACGGGCCGTTTAACCAATGGTGTCGTATTCGACAGCTCCGTTGAACGTGGACAACCCGCTGAATTCCCGGTCAGTGGTGTGATTCCGGGTTGGATCGAAGCATTGACCCTGATGCCAGTCGGTTCTAAATGGCAATTGTATATTCCGCACAACCTGGCCTATGGCGAGCGTGGCGCGGGCGCATCAATTCCACCGTTCAGTGCGCTGATGTTTGATGTAGAGCTGTTAGAGATCCTGTAACAGCAGAAAAGGGCGGCCAGCGTGATGACTTTCACCCGCTGGCCGCCTTTTTTATTCAGGATACGCTGGTGTTCCCCGCGCTATTAGCTACTCGCCACGTAAGGCGCGTGGGAACAGCAAATTGTTTTCCAGATGGATATGCTCCATCAAGTCATTGATAAATTCATTGATCCCCGTATACAAAGCACGCCAGGTCGTGCAAGCGCCTTCCGGTGGCGTGACATTCTGTGTCAGCGTTTTGACGATCTCCAACTGATCGCCCGCATCGTCATGCTCATGTTCCATGACTGAAATTGGTCCAGCCGCGTGTGCTCCCATCCCTTGTTGGATCATAGGAAAAAGGATCTGCTCTTCTTTCATCATGTGGTTCGCCAGATCCTGATGGATCAGCGTCAATTGTGCCGCCAGGCCGCGTGGACATAAGGGTTTGTCATGATGCACGCGCTCAACTTTTTCAGCCATCAGAATCAATTCTGGCAACTGTTCGCGATGGCGCTCGTGAAAGCGTGGAATGATGTAATCGATAATGTCGCTGAGCGGACTGTGCTGCCAGTTCTGATCTTCAGAAGGCTGCGCTGACAGTGCGGCGAGCTGGGATTCCAGCAGATCGATATCGAGATCTTTTTTCGTTGCCGCCCGCAGCAGTGTCTGTTTGCCTCCGCAGCAAAAATCGAGATCATGCTGACGGAAGAGTTTGGTGGCGCGGGGAATTGAGATAGCCAGTGAACCAAGTGCCTGATTGCGATAATCCATGGTGGAACCTCTAAGACAAGGGATAAATTATAAGATGCATTTTACATGCACCTTTAAGTTTTCACTATAGTTACTTAGAGGTAGTTGAAAAAAACGCACCCGAAGGTGCGTTGCAAATTCAGGGAAATAGCGTTACTTGCCTTGTAAATCTATCTGATACACCTCGAAACCGATGGCATCGGTGCCTTTTGCGATCATGGGATATTGTGCTTTGTTCTTGATGAACTCGGCGGCTTTCTCGCTCGGTGAAGTTTCAAAACGAATATCCAGCGGTTTATCAGATTTCAACGGTGCCAGACGCCAGTTGTTATCCGCCTGAGGTTTCACCTCGCCATGGTTCTTGCTTTCGGCGCTGATGTAAGCCGCCAACACAGAACGGTTTTCATCCGGGGAAGCAAACGCAATGTGTGCGTCGCCGGTACCGGCAAACTTGCCGCCATAAGCGCGGTAGTTATTGGTCACAACCAGGAAAGTTGCCTTGGGATCGATAGGCTTGCCTTTGAAAGTCAGGTTCTTGATACGCTCGGCTTTGTCGTTGATCAGCGCGCATTCACCGTCATAGCGGGCTGGCTGGCTGACATCGATTTGGTAATCAACGCCATCAATCACATCGAAGTTATAGGTACGGAAGCCGTCCCAATTGATCAGCGACTGAGGTTTGCTGCTCTTTACATCGATCTGGTTAAACTGACCAGCAGAACATTCGAGCCACTCTTTCACGTCTTTACCACTGGCTTTTACCACCACCAGCGTGTTGGGGTAGAGATAGAGATCGGCGGCATTACGGAATGTGAGCTGGCCTTTTTCTACTTCAACAAAGCTGGCGGGATCGTTTTTACGGCCACCGGCCTTGAAAGGCGCTGCCGCAGAAAGTACCGGAAGATCGGCGAGATCCGGATCGCCCTGAATAAAGTGTTCGGTATAGGCGCGTTGTGCATTATTCACGATCTGTACGGTTGGATCGTCCTGAACCAGCGACAGGAAACTGTACATATTGTCAGACGCTTTACCGATGGGTTGACTGACGAAATCGCGTGTGCCCTTGTGATCCTCTGCAAGGATAGAGAGCAGCTTCGGATCTTCAGCGGCCAGCGATTTTTTATTGGCCTTGTCGTAGATCGGACGTGCTTCGGCCTTGGCCTGCTCGACTTTCCAATTGCCGCTGTCGTTGTTCAACACGAAATCGACAACACCAAGATGATCGCCCCATTGGCCCGGCATCACGGCAGGAACGCCATTCAGCGTGCCTTGTTTGATATCTGCCCCTTTGATTGCCGCAAAGTCATCGCTTGGGAATACCGCATGGGCATGACCAAACATAATGGCATCGATGCCTGGAACCTGGCTGAGATAATAGACAGAATTCTCTGCCATCGCCTTGTACGGATCGCCCGACAGCCCGGAGTGCGGGATCGCCACGATCAAATCCGCCCCTTGCTTGCGCATCTCCGGCACCCATTTTTTCGCGGTTTCGGTGATGTCATTGACGGTGACTTTGCCGTCGAGGTTGGCTTTATCCCACACCATCACCTGTGGCGGGACAAAACCGATATAACCGATACGCAGGTTATGCGTTTTTCCGTCACGATCCTTGACCTGGTTATCCGTGATCAGGAAAGGCTTGAACAGCGGTTCACCGGTTTTGACGTCAATGACGTTGGCATTCACATACGGGAATTTTGCACCAGACAACGACTTTTTCAGGTAATCCAGACCATAATTGAATTCATGGTTACCGATGTTACCGACGGCGTAATCGAGCGTGTTCAGGGCTTTGTAAACCGGATGGATCTCGCCCTCTTTCAGCCCTTTGGCTGCCATATAGTCACCGAGTGGACTGCCCTGAATCAGGTCGCCGTTGTCAACCAGCACGCTGTTCGTTGCCTGCTGGCGGGCGTCATTAATCAGGCTGGCAGTTCGTACCAGACCAAATTTATCGGTCGCTTTATCTTTGTAATAGTCGAAATCCATCATGTTGCTGTGCAGATCGGTGGTTTCCAACACCCGCAGATCAACAGTCACCGCGTGGGCAGAGAGAGCAACCAGTGATGCCAACAAAGACAACGCCAAAGGACGCTTAATCATGAAACATCTCCATCGTTAATTATTGGATACACATCCCAGAACATTGTGAAACTGTAAGTAAATATCACAGCTATTTGTGAAGTGTGACAGATGAAAGGGCGAATAAACACGTTGAAAATCACAGAAGTGGTCATGTAGCCAGTCCAATATGCGAAAATGTGAAATGCATCAGGATGGCTATTCAGCGCAAAAAAAACTAGTCTGCTTAATATGATGCAAAATTATAGAGGTGCGGAATGATCGAACAAATTTGTCAATTGGCGCGAGATGCCGGAGCGGCAATCATGGAAGTCTACAGCGGTGAGAAGCCACTGGACGTGACGCGTAAACTAGATGATTCACCGGTAACCGCAGCGGATATGGCTGCACACCGGGTCATTGCCGCCGGTCTGTTGGCGTTGTCGCCGGAGATTCCGCTGTTGTCGGAGGAAGATCCGCAGGGTTGGGAGGAGCGCCGCAACTGGACGCGCTATTGGTTGGTAGATCCCCTTGATGGAACGAAAGAGTTTATCAATGGCAACGGTGATTTTACCGTCAATATAGCGCTGATCGAAGACGGCAAACCCGTGATGGGTGTGGTTTACGTGCCGGTTACTGGCGTGATGTATTACGCGATGAAAAACACGGCGTGGAAAGAAGAGGGTGGCGTAAGCAAGCAGATTCAGGTGCTTGATGCCCGTCCTCCGCTGGTGGTGGTGAGCCGCTCACATGCCGATCAGGAACTGAAGGACTATTTGTCGCAGTTGGGTGAGCATCAGACAGTGGCCGTCGGGTCGTCACTGAAGTTCTGTCTGGTGGCGGAAGGGGCGGCGCAGCTTTATCCGCGCTTTGGACCGACATCAATTTGGGACACCGCCGCAGGGCATGCCGTCGCGATGGCTGCCGGGGCGCAAGTGCATGACTGGCAGGGCAAACCCCTGACGTATACACCGAAAGAATCCTTCCTTAACCCCGGCTTCCGCGTCTCTCTTTTTTAAGAGTGACCTGGATTAGAAATAATCAGCGTTTTTCTTTGAGCAATTGGTGCAGCATCGCGATGACCTGCTGCACCTCTTGCGGCGTCAATGCCCCGTCCTTGGCGAATCTGATTTTCCCTTCCGCATCCAGCACCACGACGGCTGAACCGTTATCGTCCAGACCCCAGGCTTTTTTCACGCTGCCATTGCTGTCGACAATAAACTGCGACCACGGGAACTCTTTCTTGTTGTCTTCGATGCTATTTCGTACAAAAACAGAGGTTCCGATGATGGCATCGTCCGTATTGACGATTGTCGTCGTTTGGTAATATTCATGCGGTAGTTTGGCAGCCTTGATGGCTTCAACCAGTGGCGCATTCATTTCTTTGGCAGACGTGCGACCGGCAATGTGCTGCACGACGCGCACTTTGCCAACCAGACTCGCGCTGTTCCACGGTTTGTAGCTGAACTGCTGGTTCTCATAAATGAGTTCACCTTTGTCACTGACGCCCACGGGATTGACACGTTGCTGATCTGTGAAATTGTGGGCTGAGGCGAAGAATGGCGTAAGAATGAGCGATATAATTAGCATGCTAAATTTTATCATGCTATCTCCTTATTGATTATTAAAGGTTTTCAGAGGTTTTTGTTATCTGTTTGCGAACTGACAGAAGAATAATAGGATCAAATCGGAGGTCTGTCCTGTTACGCAAGAAAGATAAGAATTTTTAATATTTAGGATTTAACTGATTGCCTATAAAAATCAATAAGCTATTGTTAATTAATTCGTCAGTTTGTGTAAAAAAAAAGATATAGACTGGCGAATCAAGAACGAAGTGCTATTTTTTATAGTCTATTACACTGCATTCATGGTTGGCTCTGGCAGTGTTTTTAGTGATTTTTACTGATACAGAGCACAGTAGATCGAAAGGGAGGAGAGTAAAAAAATGAGAATCTTCCAACGTTATAACCCTATGAAAGTTGCGAAGTATGTTAAGACGCTGTTCCGAGGCCGGTTGTATATTAAGGATGTCGGTGCATTTGAATTTGATAACGGTAAAATCCTGCTGCCTAAAGTCCGCGACAAGCGTCACTTTAGCGTAATGTCCGAAGTTAACCGCCAGGTTCTGTGCTTGCAAGCAGAAATGGGTTGATAGCGTAAAGCAGAAGCTTCTATGTGGTAATGTTCACGCAGTAGAGCTGAGAAGTTGAAGTAAGCGCAAGAAGTTGAAGTAAGCGTAAGAACTTAAAGTAATAGAAGTATTGCGGCCCCGATGGGGCCGCTGATGTTTCTGCAGGATGAAAAGCCGGGTTCGCTGTTACTTTTCTTTTTGCTTTTCTTTCTCTTTTTGCTTCTCTTTCTGTTTTTCTTCCGCTGTTTTCGGCAGCAGTGGCGTTGGTACAACCTCCGTCAGGCGGGTCACCAGCAACTGATCAATTTTGTAGCTGTCGATGTCCACCACTTCGAATTTGTAACCTGAATACTTCACAAAGTCAGTACGCTTAGGGATCTTCCTCAGCATGAACATCATAAAGCCGCCGATGGTTTCATAGTTGCCGGACTGGGGGAATTCGTCGATATGCAGAACGCGCATCACGTCCTCAATCGGTGTTCCACCTTCAATCAGCCATGAATTCTCATCACGCGCCACAATCTGCTCTTCCAGCCCCTGGCCCACCAAATCGCCCATTAATGTAGTCATCACATCATTGAGCGTAATTATGCCTACTACCAATGCATACTCATTCAGAATGACCGCGAAATCTTCACCAGCCGCTTTGAAACTTTCCAGCGCCTCGGAGAGCGTCAGAGTATCGGGTACGATCAGTGCGGAACGAATCTGGACGCCGCTGCTGAGCATCAGGCTCTGATTGCCCAATACGCGGTTCAGCAGGTCTTTTGAGTCGACGTAACCCACTACCTGATCGATATGACCATCGCAGACCAGAAACTTGGAGTGCGGATGGGTCGAAATCTTCTCTTTAATGCTCTCCTCGCTTTCACGTAAATCGAAAAAGATCACGCTTTCACGGGACGTCATGGACGAAGGTACGGTACGTGACTCCAGTTCAAACACGTTCTCAATCAGCTCGTGTTCCTGCTTACGCAGCACGCCCGCCAGCGCACCGGCTTCCACGACGGCGTAAATATCATCGGAAGTGATGTCATCTTTACGCACCATCGGCAGTTTAAATAAACGAAAGATGACATTAGCCAAGCCGTTGAAGAACCATACCATTGGTCGGAAAACCAACAGACAGAAACGCATCGGGTTGATGATACGGACGGCAACCGTCTCGGGTGCAATCAAACCGATGCGCTTCGGGGTCAGATCAGCGAATAGGATGAACATGCTGGTGACCAGCACAAAGGAACAGGCAAAACTGATTTGGTCAGCCAATTCCGGTGACATAAAGCGAACGAAAAATAGTTTGAACGCTGGCGAGAAGGCCGCGTCGCCCACGATACCACCGAGAATGGCAACTGCGTTCAGGCCAATCTGCACGACGGTAAAAAACATCCCAGGGGTTTCTTGTAATTTCAGGACTCGGGTGGCGTTGATGTTGCCATCATCCGCCAACATCTTGAGCTTAATTTTGCGGGAAGCAGCCAATGAAATCTCCGAAAGGGAGAAAAAGGCACTCACCGCGATCAATAAAAGAATCAGTAAGATACTGTTTAACATAATCTATCCGTTTAGTACCGGCGAGAGTTCCGGCGCTCGTAAGGAAGGGGTTTACTCATTGAAAAAAGCAGTGATAACAAACAGAAAGAGTGTTATCGGGCCGAATTAACGACCCGCAATAGTATAGCAGTAGCCCTAAGAGCGCCGCCAGCGGTTAAAATTTTAGCGGACGCTCCGGGCGCAGGGATTATCCGCTTATTGCGGCGGGAAGCACACCCCAATTCCACCAAGGGCACAATAGCCCTGTGGATTTTTATACAGATATTGCTGATGGTCGTCTTCTGCGTAATAGAAAGGCAACGCGCTCTCGATATCAGTCGTGATGGTGCGTTTGTCATTGGCGGCGTCCATCGCCTGCTGAAAGCGTGCCTTGCTCTCTTGCGCTGCGGTGAGCTGTTCCTGGGTCAGCGCGTAGATGGCTGAACGGTACTGGGTACCGAGATCGTTCCCCTGACGCATTCCCTGTGCCGGATCGTGATTTTCCCAGAAAAGTTGCAACAGTTGCTTATAACTGATGATGTTAGGATCGTAGACAACACGCACCACTTCGGCGTGGCCGGTCTGGCCGCTGCACACTTCGCGATAGGTCGGGTTTGACGTATAACCGCCGCTGTAACCGGCCGCCGTGCTGTAAACACCATCCTGTTGCCAGAACAGTCTTTCCACACCCCAGAAGCATCCCATCGCAAAAATCGCCACATCCATGCCTTCCGGTATATGAGTCATAGAATGACCATTTACGACATGCGTCGTTGCCACCGGCATTGGCGTTGTACGACCCGGCAGGGCATCAGCCTGAGCGATCGCTCTCGATTTGTCGAAATTTTGCACCACAATGGGCTCCAGTTGTTACAGTTAAGGGAACGTTAGTTGTATATGAACGCGTCTTTGCACACAATAAGACGCATCGTTGATTTAATGTATCAAATTAATCAATATTTCAGGGGTAAAAATCGGTCGTCACTTTAGCGTTAATGCGAAATCCCGTGTTGTTGCGAAGTTGAGTGTTGTTGCGAAGTCGAATGTTGTCGCGATATCCGCAGGCTACCGTCCCTGAAAACGGCAATTGTCTTTACAGGATAGTAAAATTTACCAGGAGTACGTGTGCGACATAACCGTGTCCTTTGTTTTTTATGTGTACTGCTGGCTTCACCTCTGACGAATGCGGCCAATGTGCGCCTGCAGGTAAAGGGGCTGAGCGGGGATTTGGAAAGGAATGTGCGTGCGCGCCTGGCCACGATTAATACTGACGAAGTCAGTGCGGATGGCCGATTCAGGGCGCGTGTGAGTGAAGCTATTGAGCAGGGTTTGCGGGCGCTGGGCTACTACCAGCCAACGATTGCATTTGATTTCAGGAATATCCCGCCTCCGGGGCGTCCGGTGCTGATTGCCACTGTGTCGCCGGGAGAACCGGTAAAAATCGCCGAGGTGAACGTGGCGATCGACGGGCAGGGAAAAGAAGACGAGGATTACCAGCGACTGCTGGCGACGGGGCTGCCCAAGACCGGTACGATCCTGAATCACGGCACCTACGACGGTTTCAAGAATTCAATGACCAGCATTGCGGTACGCAAAGGCTATTTCGATGCGAACATGATCAAAAGCCAACTGGGGGTGATTGAAGATCAACATCAGGCGTTCTGGGATATCGATTTTGATACCGGACAACGCTATCGCTTTGGTCACGTCGATTTCCAGGGATCGCAAATCCGTGATGATTATCTGCAAAATCTGGTGCCCTTTGATGAAGGCGATTACTACAGTTCGACCGATCTGGCTGAATTGAACCGCCGCCTTTCCGCGACGGGTTGGTTTAACTCGGTGGTGGTTTCGCCTGAGTTCGCCAACGCAAAAGAGAACAAGATTTTGCCGTTAAACGCGGTTGTTTCACCGCGAACCGAAAATACCATCGAAGTGGGTGGCGGATTTTCAACGGACGTTGGGCCACGGGTCAGGGCCAGTTGGCGCAAACCCTGGGTGAACTCGCGCGGGCAAAGTATGGAGAGCAGCATCAGTCTCTCGGAACCCGAACAGAGCATTGATTTCAGCTACAAAATACCGCTGCTGAAAAACCCACTGGAACAATACTACATAATTCAGACCGGCTTTAAGCGCGAAAATCTGAATGATACCGAATCGGATTCCACCACGGTAAACGTGGCGCGTTTCTGGGATCTCTCGAGCGGCTGGCAGCGTGCGATTAACCTGCGCTGGAGCCTCGATCACTTTACACAGGGTAGCGTCACCAACACCACCATGCTGCTGTATCCCGGCCTGAGCATCAACCGCACCCGTTCGCGTGGCGGAATGATGCCCACCTGGGGTGACAGCCAGCGTTATTCCCTGGATATCTCGGACACCACCTGGGGATCTGACGTCGACTTCGCCGTCGTTCAGGCGCAGAACGTCTGGATCCGTATGCTCGGGGACAGCCACCGCTTTATCACCCGCGGTAATCTGGGTTGGATTGAAACCAATGACTTTGAACGTGTTCCACCTTCATTGCGTTTCTTCGCGGGTGGCGATCGCAGCATTCGCGGCTACAAATACAAATCCCTTTCACCGCGTGACGATAACGGCAAACTCACGGGTGCATCGAAATTGGCGACCGGCTCGCTCGAATACCAATACAATGTTTCTGGCCGCTGGTGGGGCGCGGTATTTGTTGATGGTGGCGAAGCGGTGAATGACATCAGACAGAGTGACTTTAAAACCGGTGCCGGTGTGGGCGTTCGCTGGTCCTCACCGATAGGCCCAATAAAATTGGATATCGCCGCGCCTGTCGGGGATAAAGACGAACACGGCTTACAGTTTTACATCGGCCTGGGCCCGGAATTATGAACCTGCTGAAAAAAATAAGTATTGTCTTCCTGATCATTATCTTGCTGCTGCTGGGGGCGATCGCGTTCCTGTTGGGTACGCAAACCGGGCTGCATCTGACTATCAATAGCGCTGCCCGCTGGGTGCCGGGGCTGAATATCGCCAGCGTCAGCGGTGGTTGGCGCGATCTGACGCTGAAAGGTGTGCAGTACAAAATGCCGGGGGTCACGGTCAATGCCGGGCAATTCCATCTCTCTGTCGATCTCCGGTGTTTGAAACGCAGCCAGTTCTGCGTGAATGCGTTGACGGCGCAAGATGTCGACGTAGTGGTTAAAACTGCCGAAATGACCCCAACCACGGCCCAGCCAGAAGAGAGTGAACCGACTACCAATCTCAGCACCCCTTACCCCATCACGCTGCGCAAACTGGCGCTGAACAATGTGAAAGTGACCGTCGATGACACGGCGATCTCCCTGGGGGAATTCACTACCGGCATGCAGTGGCAGGAGCGGGCGTTGACCCTGATGCCAACACGCATCAATGCGTTGCTGATTGCGCTGCCGAAAACGCCGATAAGCCCAGTGCCAGACAGCGTGAAACCGCTCGTTGAAGAGAAACCGGTACCGGCTGTACCCGAAACGCCGCTGGGTGAAATGCTGCAACAATTGTTTGCCAAGCCGCTTCTGCCGGATCTTCCGGACATTCGCCTGCCGCTGGATATTACCGTCAAAGAGATCCGCGGCGAGCAATTGCACCTCACGGGTGACAACGATGTGCTGATCACCAGCCTGTTGCTGCGCGCCAGTACTCTGGATCAGCATATACAGCTTGATGCGCTGGAGGTGAAATCCCCACAGGGCAATCTGAACGCGCTGGGGCAAGCGACGCTGAACGGCAATTGGCCCGTGGAAATGACAGTCAATACCGCGCTGAACATCGATCCGATCAAAGGGGAGAAAATCAAACTCACCGTGGGCGGAGGGTTGCGGGAGCAGTTAACGGTGGGCATTAACCTCTCCGGCCCAGTCAGGGCGCAGCTTGATCTGCAAACAGAACTCGCACAGGCCGGACTGCCGCTGGCGTTGACGCTGGAGAGCAAACAACTGCGCTGGCCGCTGACGGGCGATCCGCAGGTGCAGGTCGACGGTTTCCGACTGCGTTTCAACGGCAAGGCGACAGATTACGCGCTGTCGATCCGTTCTGACATCAAGGGGCCGGATATTCCACCCGCCACGGTGACGCTGGACGGCAAGGGCAATGTCGAACAGTTCAACCTCACGCGCTTGCGGGTTGCGGCACTGCAGGGCAATTCCGATCTCAGCGGCGTCGTGGATTGGAGTAAAGCCATCAGTTGGAACACCTTGCTGACGATCAACGGCATCAATACCGCCAAGCAGTGGCCGGATTGGCCTGCCAGATTGCAGGGTAAAATCACCACCCGCGGCAGTATCCATGGCGGCAGTTGGCAGTTGCAGATCCCCACGCTGGAACTGGACGGTAACGTCAAACAGAATCAGGTTAAAGCGCGCGGTAATTTGCGCGGCAATGCCGCCGGTCAGTGGGATATTCCGCAGATGCGTCTGGAGTTAGGGCGTAATAATCTGAATATCCGGGGTTCCCTGAGTGATAGATGGAACCTGGATGCCATCCTGGATGCACCGCGTCTTGACGGCGCGTTGCCGGGGCTGGGGGGTGTCGCGCGGGGCACGCTCAAGCTGCGTGGTGATCTCACTGCGCCACAGCTTTTGGCCGATCTGCGGGCGACAGGTTTGCAATGGCAGGCGCTGCGCATTCGCGAAGTTGACGTCAAAGGTGACGTGCGATCTGGCGAACAGATTCAGGGTGACGTGACCGTACGCGTTCAGCAACTGAAACAGGATGCGCTGGAGATCAGCCAGTTGACGCTCGATGCCCGTGGCAGTGAGAGACAGCATCAACTCCGACTGCGGGTCCAGGGCAAACCGGTATCCGGTGAACTGGCTTTGAGCGGCAGCTTCGATCGCCAGCAACAGCGCTGGCGCGGTAACCTGAGCAACACCCATTTTGGTACGCCGGTTGGGGATTGGCGATTGAGCCGCGCCGTCGCGCTGGAGTATTTCAACACCGAACAACGCGTCACGGTGGGACCGCACTGCTGGGTGAATCCGAACGCCGAGCTGTGCGTACCGACCACGATTAATGCCGGTGCCAGCGGGCAGGCGAGCGTTGTCCTCAACCGCTTTGATTTGGCGATGATCGCGCCGTTCCTGACCGATGACACCAAACTCACCGGCGTGTTTACCGGGCGTGCGGAGGTGCGTTGGCAGAATGATGGCGCTCTGCCGCAGGCGAGGATCTCGCTGGTTGGCAACGGTGTGAAAGTGCGTCAATCGATGAAGGGCAACATCATGCCTATCGATTTCGACACGCTGAACCTGAACGCCGCGCTGGTCAATGGCCGTGCGCAAATGGGCTGGCTGATCAGGATCGCCAATAACGGTCAGTTGGAGGGCAATATTCAGGTGGCCGATCCGCAGGGCGCACGCACGCTCTCCGGCAACGTCAACATCACCAATATTTCGCTGGCGATGCTGAATCCGGCGCTGATGCAGGGTGAGAAAGCGGCCGGTATGCTCAACGCCAACCTGCAACTGGGCGGTAATGCACAGCGGCCGCTGGTGTTTGGCCGCATGGCGCTCGACCGAGTGGACATTGATGGGCAATGGATGCCGTTCAACATCACCAATGGCCGCCTGACGCTGAACTTCAATGGCAGCACATCAACGCTGGATGGTTTGATTCAGACCGCGCACGGTCAGTTCAATCTCAGTGGTGATGCCGACTGGAGCCAGATCGACGCCTGGCGAGCACGGATTGCGGCGCGTGGCAATCGGGTTCGGGTAACCATTCCGCCGATGGTGCGCATTGATGTATCGCCGGATGTGGTGTTTGAGGCCACGCCGCAACTGTTCTCCCTCAATGGGCGGGTCGATATCCCGTGGGCGCGGATTACGGTACAGGAACTGCCGGAAAGTGCCGTCGCGGTCTCATCGGATGAAGTGATGCTTGATGACCAGCGCCAGCCTATCAAACCTGTTACCGCCGCGATTCCGATCAACAGCAATCTGGCGGTAAATATCGGTAACGATGTCCAACTGGATGCCTTTGGCCTGAAAGCCAAACTCAATGGCACGCTGAAAGTCATGCAAGATCGCAATGGACTCGGGCTGAACGGGCAGATTAATATCCCGTCTGGTCGCTTCCATGCTTACGGGCAGGATTTGATCGTGCGTAAAGGGGTGCTGCTGTTCTCTGGTCCACCGGATCAGCCGTTGCTGAACCTGGAGGCGATCCGTAATCCGGATTCCACGCAGAACGACGTGGTGGCAGGGGTGCGCGTCACCGGGCAGGCCGATGCGCCGAGTCTGGAGATCTTCTCTGATCCGGCGATGTCGCAGCAGGAAGCACTCTCTTATCTGTTACGTGGTCAGGGTCTCAGTAGTTCAGGCGCTGACAGTGGCATGATGACCTCCATGCTGATCGGCATGGGGGTTGCTCAAAGTGGTAAACTTGTGGGTAAAATCGGCGAGGCATTCGGTGTCAGCGATCTGGCATTGGATACCCAAGGCGTCGGCGATGAGTCACAAGTCGTGGTCAGTGGATACGTGCTGCCCGGTCTGCAGGTAAAATACGGTGTGGGTATATTTGACTCACTGGCTACGTTAACGTTACGTTATCGGCTCATGCCAAGATTATATCTGGAAGCGGTGTCTGGTATCGATCAGGCATTAGATATGCTTTATCAGTTCGAGTTTTAACAATGAGAATTATTGTCTACGGCAGTTTACGACGCAAACAAGGGAACAGTCATTGGATGACTAACGCCCAATGGTTGGGAAATCATGATCTCGAGGGGTTCGAGCTTTATGATCTTGGCCATTATCCGGCGGCGGTAGCGGGTGAGGGAACCGTGTTTTGCGAGGTTTATCGCATCAATTCATCCATTTTGGCTGAGCTTGATGAATTAAAGAGTAACACCAAGGATTACAGACGTGAGTTGATACAGACGCCTTTCGGCAGTGCCTGGATCTACGTCTACCGTAAATCGGTAGAAGGAAAACCGCGCATTGCCAGCGGCGACTGGCTCAAACGAAACGAAGAAGAGTCTTAATGACCTTGCGGTAGTGGCATGCAACGATGTTTGGATGCCATTACCGTCTTATCGAATAAAAAACCACGTTTAACCGCGTGGTTTTTTACTTCTCACTCCCCGATCACGCATATACGATCGCCAAACTGTGATCTTTCTCAGCGTAAAACCCGAATAAATTCCTTCCACACTCTCTCCATCCATGAGTTTTTAGATCCTCTTCACACTCTGGTTCAAAAAAATGAAACCGGTTACTGAAACCGGTTGCGGAATTCGCCAAAGCCACCAATACTCAGATTGCTCTCATTAAAAACCCTGAATAATTGACGTTGCAGAGGTGTTAAGTCAACGCCTTGGTTGCGTGAAGTATAACGGGGATACTTGGTAGACATGCCCAATTACCCATTACTCAGGAACACCCTATGAAAAAGATATTTCTTTGCTGCGCGGCAGGTATGTCGACCAGCATGGTGGTGAACAAAATGATTAAAGCGGCGGAACAACAAGGTATTGACGTCGATATTATTGCGGTGGGCATTGAGGAATTTGAAAGTACGCTATCCAATTATGATTGCTGCCTGATTGGCCCACAGATTAAGTATAAGCTTGCGGATTTCAAGGCTATTGCCGATGCGCATAATAAGCCTGTCGCAGTGATTAATAGTATGGATTACGGCATGATGCGCGGCGATAAAATATTGGCCGACGCATTAAGTATGATCAAATAACCCAGGGGTTGATAAAATGAGTATCAGCCAGACCATGTTTAATTTCATCGAAAACCGTATCAGCCCCATTGCCGGACGCATCTCGTCGCAGCGCCACATCATGGCCATCCGCGATGGTTTTATCTCCGCCATGCCGTTCATGATTGTGGGCTCCTTTCTGCTGGTGTTTGCCTATCCACCTTTTTCCCCTACCAGCAATTGGGCCATTGCCCGCTGGTGGCTGGCAATGGCCGGGCAATATGAGGTCGAAATCCTCACGCCGTTTAATATGACCATGGGGATTATGTCGGTATATATCACCTCGGCCATCGCCTATAATTTAGCGCAGAGTTATAAACTCGATCCATTCATGGCAGCCATGCTTGCCCTGATGTCTTTTTTATTGATCGCCGCACCTCAGCTCAATAAAGTATTACCGACCGCCGCGCTGGGCGGTGTGGGGATATTTACTGCGATTCTGGTGGCAATATATACCACAGAATTAGTACGGTTTTTGAAGGTAAGGAATATTGGTATCAACCTGCCGGAACAGGTGCCCGCCAAAATTAAACAATCCTTCGATCTGCTTATTCCGATTCTGGTGGTGGTATTGACGCTCTATCCGCTGAGCCTGCTGATTCAGAGCCAATTTGATCAACTGGTACCGCAAGCCATTATGTCGCTGTTCCAACCGCTGATCTCTGCGGCGGATTCGCTGCCTGCGATTCTGCTGGCGGTGCTGATCGGTCATTTACTATGGTTCGCCGGGATCCACGGTGCGGTAATCGTATCGGGTATGCTGCAAGCTTTCTGGCTTACCAACCTGGGTCTCAACCAAACCGCACTGGCGCAGGGTTTGCCGCTACCGCATATCTTCATGGAAGGCTTCTGGACATTTTTCATCGTCATCGGCGGTTCTGGCGCGACGTTTGGACTGGTGCTGCTGTATCTGCGCAGTAAATCGGCGCACTTGCGCTCCATCGGCAAACTGAGCCTGGTTCCCAGCCTATTCAACATCAACGAACCGGTGATATTCGGTACGCCGATCGTCATGAATCCGACCTTTTTCCTGCCCTTTATCATCGCGCCGCTGGTGAACTCGGTCATTACCTACTTTGCGGTAAAGACGGACCTGATCGCCCGGGTGATTTCCGTGGTGCCGTGGACCGCACCTGCGCCTATCGGCGCGGCCTGGGCGACCGGCTGGGATTTCCGGGCAGCCATATTGGTGGTGGTTCTGGCTGCCGTGTCGGCAGTCATTTACTACCCGTTTTTCAAGGTCTACGAGAAACAACTGCTCGATCAGGAAGATGCAGAAATGACCGAAGAACAAGCGACCGTAACGCAAGGAGTGACACAGTGATGGATATGGAAAGTACGGTGATGGAACTGATCATTAACGCGGGCGAATCGCGGAGCTGCGCCATGCAGGCGCTACAGGCCGCACGCAAATATCAGTGGGATCAAGTCGATATCCTGCTGGCGGAATCGAAACTCGCCGCCAAACGCGCCCACGGCGTACAGACTGAACTGATTGGACAGGATGAAGGCGAAGGAAAGCTGCCGGTAAACCTGATTATGGTGCACGCACAGGATCACATCATGAACGCCATGCTGGCGCGCGAACTGGTGGAGGAACTGGTGCGGGTATACCGAATTCTTGATCTGAATGGAGTGAAAACGTTATGAGTCAGTTTCCAAAAGATTTTCTCTGGGGCGCGGCGACGGCATCGTATCAGGTAGAAGGCGGTCATGACGCTGAGGGTAAAGGGCTCTCCAACTGGGACGTCTTTTCCCATCTGCCCGGCACCACCTATCAGGGCACGAACGGTGATGTGGCGGTCGATCACTACCACCGTTTCAAAGAAGATGTGGCGCTGATGGCCGAACTGGGGATGCAGACCTATCGCTTCTCCATTTCATGGCCGCGCCTGCTGCCGCAAGGTACCGGCAAAGTGAATGAAGCGGGCGTGAAGTTCTACAGTGATTTGATCGATGAACTGCTGAAGCACAACATCCGCCCGATGATCACCCTTTACCACTGGGATCTGCCGCAGGCGTTGCAGGATAAATTTGGTGGTTGGGCATCTCGCGAGATCGTGGATGCGTTCGATGGCTATGCCCGTCTGTGCTACGAACGTTTTGGCGATCGCGTGGATCTCTGGTCGACGTTTAACGAAACGATCGTTTTCATCGGCATGGGATATTTCACTGGTCAGCATCCACCAAAACTCAATGATCCGAAAGTGGGGATCCAGGCCTGTCATCACGTATTCCTGGCCAATGCCCGGGCGGTGAAAAGTTTCCGTGAGATGAAGATCAACGGGCAGATTGGCTTTGTGAATGTCTTGCAACCCAACGATCCGATCAGCGACAGCCCGGAAGATCGCCGTGCCTGCGAATTTGCCGAAGGGATCTTCACCCACTGGCTCTACGATCCGGTATTGAAAGGTGAATATCCCGCCGAACTGCTGGCGATGGCGCAACAGGCGTTTGGCGTACCGGAGTTCCATCCCGGCGACGAACAACTGCTGAAAGAGAACATTGTCGACTTCATCGGCCTGAACTACTACAAGCGCGAGATGATTGCGCATAACGATGATATCAACGGCTTCGAAATGAATAACTCGGGGCAGAAGGGCAGTGGGCGCGGGCTGGGTTTCAAAGGGTTGTTCAAAACGGTGCGCAATCCAAACGGCGTGTATACCGACTGGGATTGGGAAGTCTATCCGCAGGGTCTGACCGACGCGATTGGCCGCATCACCCACCGTTACGGCAACATTCCGATCTATATCACTGAGAACGGACTCGGTGCCAAGGATCCGATCGTTAATGGTGAAGTGCTGGATCAACCACGCATCGATTACCTGCGCGACCACATCAAAGCGACAGCGGATGCGATTGCTCAGGGCGCGGATGTGCGCGGTTATTATCCCTGGTCGTTTATCGATCTGCTCTCCTGGCTGAATGGTTATCAGAAACAGTACGGCTTTGTGTATGTCGACCACGAGAACAATCTCGCACGGAAGAAAAAACTCAGCTTCGACTGGTATCGCAAGGTCATTGAGTCCAACGGCGAGACGCTGTAAACCTGCCGCGACGAACTCAATCAGGGTTCGTCGCGGACTATTTCACGATGGGAGGTGCCAGTGAAAGTGACCATGCTGCATGTGGCGCAAGCGGCTGGTGTGTCCAAAGCGACCGTTTCCCGCGTTTTGAATCGTACCGGACAGATCAATCCATTGACCGAAGCGCGGGTTTTTGCCGCCATAGAGGCGTTGGGTTATCGTCCCAATACGCTGGCGCAGGCGCTGGCGACACAGCGCTCCAATACCATTGGGCTGATTATTTCAGACTTCTGCGGCCCCTATTTCGGAACGTTGCTCAAACAGGCAGCGCGGCAGATTGAAGCCGCCGGTAAACACTTAATCGTGACTGACGGCCATGATAACGCCGCGACTGAACGCGTGGCGATTGACCTGCTGGTTGAACGTTGCTGCGATGCCATTGTTATCCATACCCGCCGGATGGATGAAGACCAACTGATGACGCTGATTAATACGCTGCCGGTTCCGCTGGTGGTGATGAACCGGCCTTTGCCGCAGCGACCAGAACACAGCATTTACTTCGATCAGCAGCAGGGTGCGTGGCTGGCGGCGCAACATCTGGTTTCTCTCGGGCATCGTGAGATCGCCTGCATAACCTCGTCACTCGGAACGATGACGGGTTTGCTGCGGTTATGCGGGTTTCATCAGGCGCTGTCGGAAGCCGGGATTACGCCTTGTGAAGCGCTGACTGAGCAGGGGGATAACGAGATTGCGGGCGGATATCACGCCTGCCAGCGACTGCTCTCATGCGGCGTTACGTTCACGGCGTTATTTGCCTGCAATGATGACATGGCAGTGGGTGCATTGCGCGCGCTGTCAGAACACGGGATTCAGGTGCCGCAACAGGTTTCGCTGGTGGGATTTGATGACGATCCTCTGGCGCAGTATATGACGCCCGCGCTGACTACCGTGCGTCAGCCCATCAGCGAAATGAGCCGCGTCGCGATCGATCAGGCGCTGCGTCTCTCTGCCGAACTGCCGCTCGACCCCATTTTGCCGTTCAACGGTCAACTGGTGGTGAGGGAGTCCAGTCAACCGTTGAGCGTTAATGCCATTGATTACGCAGGCTAAAAAGGAAATTGGCGGCCAACCCTGCGTCAGCCATCATTTCTCGCCTTACTAACCGTTGTTCGCCAGTTCCGACACCAACTGATTCACCCCATCACTCATATTGGTGAAGCGGGTTAACTCGGTGCGGGTGACCACGACAAATACGCCGATGTTTTTATCCGGCACCATCGCCATATAGGTAATGAACCCGCCACCGCCGCCGGTTTTCTGAATGATTCCCGGCTGACCATTCTGCGGAGCCATATACACCCAGCCCAGACCCAGCGCATCGGCTTTACCCGGAACATCCATACCTTTCAACTGCGTCAACTGATCGCGGCGATAATAGAGTTTCTGCTCCCGATCGGCCTGTGGATTACGTTTGGCGATGTTCGATGACAGGAACTGCTGCATCCAGCGCTGCATATCTTCAGGCGTGGAATAGACACCGCCGCTGCCGATCGCCGCCGTGGTGCTGATGCACGGGCTGGCACCTTTACCGACCATCAAGCGTGAACATTGCTCTGGCGACGGCGTATAGGTGGTGTCTTTCATCCCCAACGGAAGCGTAATTTTTTCATGGAACAGCGTGGGATAAGACTTGCCTGAGGCATTGGCCAGCGCATCCGCCAGCAGATCGTAAGCCAGATTGGAGTAGTTCGCCCGCACGCCCGGCGGCACGCTGACCGGCGCAGCTTTCAACCACTGCCAGCGATCGGCACGCGTAGGCCAGGTAAATACCGACCTGTGCGCGACTCCGCCTGGTTGCTCGCGCGGCAATCCGCTGGTATGCGTCGCGAGGCTCAGCAAGGTAATCGGTTTTTTGGCGTTATACGCCGGTACACGGGTCCCGGAAGGCGCATATTTGCGCAGCGGATCGTAAAGTTTCACTTTGCCTTCATCCGCCAATTTCACCATGACTTCGCTGGTCATCAGTTTGGTCAGCGACGCAATGCGGATCAGCGAATCTTTACGTGGTCTTACATCATCCCCCGGACGGGTATCCCCAAAGCTGCGGAACACCTGCTGATTACCATCAATGACGACCAATGCCATCCCCGACGCACCGCTGTTATAGAAGATATGTTCGGCATAATTATCAACTACCTGCGACGAAAGAAGCTCCGTTTGTTGCAGGGCATAGCTGCTGACAGGCATTGCCGCACATGCGATGGCCAGCAGCGAAGAGGAGAGGGTTTTCAACAAGGGTTTATCCATTTTTATCAGCGAAAAAAGAAGTCAGGCCGGGGTTAGTATAGTAATGCAAGTGTACATTTTGGTAGCATGAAAACGTTACGAATTTTGGGGCGGACATTCCTGGCGATATCTGACTGGCCGCGCTGTAAAACATAAGGTGCTTTGTTACGCGTTAATGTTTACCATTTTTGCGGTTGTGCACATATAATGCGCATCCAGAAAACACTGGCCTTAACTTGAACATCTCATTACACCGCCTCTGCGGTTTAACTCACCAGGAATATGAACATGAAAATAAGTATCCGTGCGTTTTTCACGGTGCTTGTGGCATTCATTGCGATTAGCCGATCAGCCTTTGCCGTTGTATATCCACTGCCAGCCAATAACAGCCGCCTTGTTGGGGAGAACATTCAAGTTGTTGTCCCTGCCGGTAACACATTGCCGCTGGAGCATTTCGCCGCACAATACCAGATGGGGCTGAGTAACCTGCTGGAGGCAAACCCAGGCGTTGACGTCTATTTGCCAACACCGGGTACCGTTCTGACGATCCCTCAGCAACTGCTCCTGCCGGATCTGCCGCGTGAAGGCATTGTGATAAACAGTGCAGAAATGCGCCTTTACTACTATCCGAAAGGCTCCAATACCGTGGTGGTATTGCCGATCGGTATTGGTGATTTAGGAAAAGATACCCCGTTGGACTGGACCACTACCATCCAGCGCAAGAAAGATGGCCCAACCTGGACGCCGACCGCTGCGATGCATGCTGAATATGCCGCGCGTGGCGAAACCCTGAAAACCGTATTCCCAGCAGGCCCGGATAACCCGATGGGCTTGTATGCGTTGTATGTAGGCCGTCTGTATGCCATTCACGGAACCAATGCGAACTTTGGTATTGGTTTGCGCGTCAGCCACGGCTGTGTGCGTTTGCGTGCCGATGACATCAAATACCTGTTCAAGAACGTACCGGTAGGCACCCAGGTTCGGTTTATCAATGAACCGGTGAAAGCCACGACGGAACCAGACGGCAAGCGTTACCTGGAAGTGCATAACCCACTGTCAGCCGACGAAGAAGAATTCAACTCTCTCGAACCGCTGCCGGTTACGCTCACCCCAGCCGTAAATACCGTGCTGCAAGACGTGACGGTTAATCAGGACGCGGTAGCAAGAACCATTCAATTGCGCTCTGGCATGCCGAGCCCAATTAGCTGATAGCCTGCCCACGCTGGGTAAGCGAGCAAGACGCAAGGGCAGCCCCAAAAAGGCTGCCTTTTTTAGTGCAGGAAATTTGGTGGAACAAAATAATCACCCGCAATGCACGGTTGAAAATGCACCAACCAGCGGGTTTGAAAGGGTAAAAAGGGCAAGCAAACCGGGCAAATGCCGTTTTTTTCAGCACTTAAGCGACATTTGACGGGATAAGTATTGCGTGGTGATCGCCACTGGGTATAATGCTCACGTTTTCCGCATACTACTTCAGTGCCGAAGTGGCGAAATCGGTAGACGCAGTTGATTCAAAATCAACCGCCTTCGGGTGTGCCGGTTCGAGTCCGGCCTTCGGCACCATAGTATGAAATTAAGTCACCTTAGGGTGGCTTTTTTTATGTCCGTAATCTTCCATTGACGTCCATATATTATTGTTAAATAACATATTTTGCATTCCCTTGTTCCTTTGCGAGCTGTCTGCTTTATCCACAGTGGTCTTTTTTCGTCCATTGACATCCAGATGATTTGGGGGTCAAGATGAGGGTCAACCCACTTCGATAATGAGTTGACCCCCAATTATGGCCCTGACAGACGTTGTAGCTAGAACCGCCAAGCCTCGCGAGAAAGCCTACAAACTCGCGGATGCGCATGGCCTGTATCTTTTGGTAAATCCTAACGGCTCTAAGCGCTGGTATCTCAAGTACCGTTTTGCCGGTAAGGAGAGCCGGATTGCTTTTGGTGCCTATCCGCTGATCTCGTTGGCCAAGGCCAGAGAGAAGCGCGATGAGGTACGGCTGTTGTTAGCCGATGGCATCAACCCGGCAGAAAAACGGGAAGTAGAAAAAGAAGAAGCGCAGGTTGCGCTGAATACCTTCGAAAAAGTGGCGTATGACTGGTTCCAGCAAATTAGTCAGAATCGCTGGTCAAAAACGCATGCTGAAAGGGTATGGCGTGATATGGAACGCAATATTCTGCCAGCGATAGGGCAGCGACACATTGCTGACCTGAAAGCCAAAGACTTGCTTGAGCCGTTGAAAGTGGTGGAGCAAAACGGCCATCTCGATTTGGCGTCACGGCTGCGCCAGCGGGTGACCGATATTATGCGCTATGCGGTGCAGAACGATCTGATAGAGCGTAATCCCGCCCAAGATCTCTCTGGGGCGTTAGCTTCGCCAAAAGCCACCCATCGCCCTGCTTTGAAACTGGAGAGGTTACCGGATTTTCTGGCAAGGATTGAGCACTATAAAGGGCGGACGTTGACCACCTTAGCCTTAAAGTTAACGCTATGTGTCTTTATCCGCTCCAGCGAACTGCGCTTTGCCCGTTGGACTGAAATCGACTTTAAACGTGCTATGTGGACCATACCGGCTGAACGTGAAGCGATACCGGGTGTAAAACACTCTCAACGTGGGGCAAAAATGCGTACCGAGCATTTGGTGCCTTTATCCCGGCAGGCTTTAGCACTGTTGGAAGAGATCAAGGCGATTAGCGGCAACCATGAGCTTATTTTCCCCGGCGATCATCGTCCTACCAAACCCATGAGTGAGAATACCGTCAATAATGCGTTGCGCGTCATGGGATATAACACCACAACTGAGTTGTGCGGGCATGGTTTCCGCACCATGGCCTGTAGCGCACTGGTTGAGTCAGGGCAGTGGTCAAAGGACGCAGTAGAGCGGCAAATGAGCCACCAGGAACGCAATAGCGTGCGTGCGGCTTATATCCATAAGGCTGAACACATCGAAGAACGTAAGCTGATGCTGCAATGGTGGGCGGATTATCTGGATGCGAACCGCAAGGCGCATGTGGTGCCGTATGAGTTTAGGTTGTAACTAAATAGAATAAAAATGGATTTCTTATTATAATTTTTCATAATAAATAGGTATCTATCTTTCCTTTGTGCCCTACTATTAAATAAAAATAAATCATGGAAGGTGTAATTATATGTTTGATAGCCACGTTAGGGATTTTGCTCAGAAAGAAGAGAGAAAATTATTAGAATTAAACTTTCGTAATTTCTTGGAAGATGAACGTCGCTCAAGCGGAAGAGATGACATGATGCGTGATTACGCACGGATCTTATATTCTTCATCCTTTAGGCGATTACAAGGAAAAATGCAACTACTAGATATTGATCACAGTAAGTTCACAAGAAATAGATTGACACATAGTTTAGAGGTTGCGCAAATTGCTCGCTCAATAGCTACAGATTTAGGTTTAGCAAATCCTGTTGTTGCTGAGTCAGCATCTTTAGCTCATGATTTGGGTAATCCTCCTTTTGGGCATAATGGAGAGATAGTTTTAAATGAACTTATAAAAAATCAAGGTGGGTTTGAAGGGAATGCTCAAACATTTAGAATATTGAGATTGCTAGAAAAGAAACATCATTCCTACTCAGGCTTGAATCTTACAATCAGAACATTATTATCAGTGACAAAATATTTTTATACTAAAGATAGTAATCCTAAAAAGTTTTTATATGATGAGGATTATTTGTTTTTAAAAGATGTTTTAGAAGAAAAAAATATAAAATTAACAAAAAGTATAGATGCTCAAATTATGGATCTTTCTGATGAAATTGCTTATGCAGCGCATGACTTAGAAGACGCACTAAGTATGGGGTATATTACTATGGGAGAAATTCTTCATGAGTTTAAAATAAGTGATGAGTTTAATATGGCTTTTGATGATATAAATAATATTTATCAATTTGTACATGCTGACGCCTTGAAATCTCATAGATTAAATACTTCAGAAGAGTTTTCTTTAGTTGAGAGAAAAGAGTTTACCTCACAGATCGTGAATACTCTTTGTAGGGATATAGGTATGGTTGATAGTAATAGTAATAGTAATAGTAATAGTAATAGTAATAGTAATAGTAATGTTACTGTATTGGGGTATAAAACAAAAAATAAGTTGGCCGTTGGATTAAAGAAACTTTTATTTAAAGCGGTTTTAAGAAAAAGAAATATTCAATTTTACGAGTTAAAAGGTGAGAATGTTATTCGAGGGCTCTTCGAGGTTTATACTAGTCAAACTAATAGGGGGAAGTTATTGTTTCCACCTGAAATAAGAAATCAATCTGATTCTATAGAGAGGTTAGCTGTCGATCACATTGCAGGCATGATGGACTCGTTTGCCATTCAGGAGTACGAGCGTTTCTTTGGTAAAGGAAGTTCTGATGTAATAGTAAAAAAATAACGTTATGTTTTTAATGAATTTCTTTTTTGATATCAAAAGATATAATGAGACTTCATATGGAACAAATAAAAATTAGAAAGGAAAAACTTTCAATATACCTTGCAAGAAATGTGAATAGAAAAGATGAGGAATTGATCAAAATTGAAAATGCTAAGAAAGGTATAGAAATTTATATAGATGAGAGTGAATCCTCTTTTTTATATGCTAAAAATAGTTTTAAAAAGACTCCATCGTGGACAAAAATGTTTACCTTAACTGAAGGCGTGGAGTCAGAGTATTTCGGTGAATCAAGTAATGTTGGTGCTGTTTTTATTATGAGAGTTTTTGGAAGTGCCTTTATTTTATCATTTGGTACTGGTTTTCATTTGATAAAAGATGATGAGATAGAAAGAGACTTCGGTTTAAGAGTGACTTTAAATTCAGTAGATCCAGATAAATTAAGAAGTTTAGATAAAGCTAGTTATGATCATAACCCATTGAATTCAAGAACACAGAGTACAAGAGATGTAGATGTTTTTAATCTTCATTTAGACTCAGAGTCTGAAATGCTTTATGCAGTTACAGGGGCTTCCTTAGTTAAAGAATTTGGTAACCAAGTAACGGGGCGGGATGCTCTTACCATCGCTGTAGAAACTACGCTGAATGAAATACCAGGAATTTTGCATGAAGCTATTTTCAGATACAGAATGAAATTACCTGACAAGTTTTCTTGGGTTGATAACATTAATAGAGTCCGCGATCTGGATGAAATTGAAATTCTTGATTTAGAGTTAGATGATTATTTGTCATCTAATAATTACTCTAATTTTTGGTTAGGCGAGCCTGAAATAGTCGACTGGGAAGATCAAATTGGATATTCATTTGATATGTATCCGCGAACCCCAAGGCATGTTATTCTGACATTAGATGACTATGTGCAACACATCAATAATGAACCGATGTGTGTGACTAACCTTAAAAATGATGTTGTCCACATAAACAATAGTGAATTTTCGTCAATAAAGTCTTGGTCAGTATACAGATGTTTATATGCTGAAATTGATTTTGGTAATGACCATTATATATTAAGAAATGGTGTGTGGTATAAGATAAATCAGGATTTTTTGACAGAAGTCGATTCTTATTTAGTTGACTTGGAAAATTATGGTTTTAAATTCCCGGTATATGAATATGAGAGGGAGGAGTTTTACAATGAATATGTATGTAAAAATAATACTGATTTTTCTTTAATGGATAAAAAGAATATAAAAATAGGAGGTGCATATGATAAGTTAGAACACTGTGATCTTATTAGAAATGGCAGTGATTTTATTCACGTCAAGTATTATAGAAGTTCCAGCACGTTAAGTCATCTATTTTTCCAAGGTATGGTTGGCGCAGAGGCTTTTATTAAAGATAAGTCTTATAGAGAAAAATTAAACCCTAAACTGCCTAAATCAATAAGGCTGAAAGATGCCGGTTTGAGGCCTAACCCAAAGAAATATACTATTGTTTATGCTATTGCTACAGTTAAAAACATACCTGAAGAGCTACCATTTTTTTCAAAAGTAACATTAAAAAACACCCTAAAAACACTGAAGGCACTTGATTATAATGTGGCAATTGCAAAAATAGATGTATCTCCATTTATTCTTAAAATAAAAAAATGCAAACCCAAGAAAATATAAGATAATTTCATTTAAAGAGTAAGTGCGTAAATATTATAATGTTAATATATTTTTACGTTAAGTGATTTTTTATTGTTGTAATCATTTATATAATGATAAGTGTTGGTGGATAAATTTAACTTATATTTTCGGACTTTTGTGCGTCGGCAATTCATGGGATATGGCACCATAACAGAAGTGTACAAGGACGGTTTTCTTACTATAGCTTGTGTTGAATTTTTTACTTTTTCAACCATAAAAAAACGAGGCGAGGTTAATGAGATTTCTATTCGTTATCTCGTTGACTCTCTTCAAGTATTAACTCTATGCTCTTTATTTTTGATATGGTTAAGCTTGTTTTCCAAATATATACACCAAATAATACACAAGGTAAAAAAATGATTAATAAGAGCAAGAAGGTGTGAGGTTTTATTTTATTATCAAAAATTGAATATATAATTATGAAATTACTCTGAGATATTACCATGATTGAAATTATTCGAGTAAAAACCCAATCAAATAGCCAAAATGTCCATCCTGTGTCGAGTGTAAGATTCCCATTTTTATTATTTATATATTGACTTGACTTTTCAAAGAATGTAACAGGAAGATCTTGTTTTTTTATAATGTCGAATAATGGGATTACCTTGTTAATATTCCTTATGCCTGTTAATTTTTGCAATGCTAGCTTCCGTTGCTCTTGCTCTATTTTCTTTATATCATCATCATGTAATGATGGTAATTTCAATAGCTCATCAAGATCTTTTATTTTCTTTTTTGTTAAGTGCTCAATAAGATTTAATGTTTCTTTAGGTGAGCTGAATATGACCTTTAAAAACCAAAAGGCCACAATTAAAATTGCAGCACTCATGCTTATTTTATTTTCTATTATTAAATTGATAAAATCCATTTATGCTATTATCCTTACTAAAAAAACTTTATTAAATTTATACTCCGAAAACATGCTTGTCTAAATTAATAACCTTGAAATAATATTAGACAGTACGTGATTTATAATACGCAAGTATCACATCCGCCAGATCATCTTCCACCGCATAGAAATAACATGCCGGAATATTCATAACCGAAGCTAACCGGCATGCCAGTTCAAAGTCTGGCGTATGGATACCGCGTTCGTACTGATTCATGCGGGCGCTGGCCGTTGCTTCATCGATCCCGGCCAGGATCCCTAAGCGTTCCTGTGACAGGCCAGCCTTTAAACGTGCGGCTTTTAAGCGATGGGGTAGCATGAGAATCCTGATTTCAAACGTGCCTTGTCGCGATTCTCATCTGTGTGCCTTGAAAATATACTAAGTAATACTTAGTATTGCTGTTTACTTGAGATCTTAACGGGAGCGGGTATGACACCACAAAAAGACTGGCATCAGGCGGATATCATTGCCGCATTACGGAAAAGAGGGACCACTATGTCAGCGTTATCACGTTCGGCAGGGCTAAGCTCGTCAACACTTGGCAATGTCCTTTCTCGTCCATGGCCGAAAGGGGAATGGCTTGTGGCAAACGCACTTGAAATACACCCTGCGGAGATCTGGCCCAGTCGTTATTTTGATGATTCGGGGAGATTACTTGATAGAAAGGCCAGAGTAGAAAAGGGGGAATGATAGGTGAGCGTTCAGAAAGAGTTTCTCCCACTTTATCCCCCACTTAAGTGTGGGCCACTTCTTCCCCCACTTTGTTTCTGAGCTTAACTGAAAAGTGTTATTTTTTAGATGGTTAGTTTATCGCCCCCACTTAGCGTATATATACATCCGGGAAGTGGGGGAATATGCTGAATATTAAAACCCGATAGCCAGATTCCCCCACATCTCCCCCAGTTAATCCCCCACTTTATTTCGGTGCGGTAATGGTGTGATGTGCTCACCGTCGAATGCGATCAAGCCGTCTTTTTCCAGCTTGTCCAGCCAACGGGCAAACTTCTTGGACACATCAAATCCCATCGCTTTCATATCGTCTCTAACCAAGGCGCGGGTGCAGCTATCGCCGCTGGCCGTGCGTGAACGAATGGCTTGCCACAGGGCGACATGATTTTCCGTCAGCCGAGAAATACCGGCTAAATCGGGATCGTTAGCGACATCATCTTCCCTGACTTCGCGGCCTTCATCGTTCAGTACCAGTGAGGTGATCAGGTCACCGTCATCGTCAACGTACAGGTCGACAGAATTCAGGTCATAGGCGCGTCGTGACGGCTCTTCTGCATCTTTCATTTTGGTGCAACTGAGGATCAACGCGCCGCCATCACCCTCACGGCGCACGTTGAACTCCACATCTAAAGCGGCCCGAAAGGCGCTAGAGCCGCGTGCGCCTTTGTCCTGATCTTTACCAGAGTGGTGAATAATCAACACCGTAGCCTGCGTTGCCGCTTTGATGTAGTCGCACCCTTGAATGAAAGCGCCCATGTCTTTGGCGGCGTTCTCATCTGAACCACCAAAACAGCGGGCGAGCGTATCCAGAATGATCAGGCGAATCGGCATACCGGTTGCGGCCTTAACATCGCTGGCGGCTTGTATCACCTGTTGCACGCTCTCCGGGCTGGCCGGAAAGATGGGGCAGTCGACGCGATAAAGCGCATCAATTGGGCTACCGCCGTTAATCGTCTGTTCCCATGCCCGGATACGGCGGGGAACGCCGATCCCACCTTCACCAACGACATAAATCACGGCTCCCTGTGTAACCGGTTTGCCAGCCCAGGGTTTGCCGGTGGCGATATGGCATCCCCAAGATACAGCCAGGAAGGATTTATAAGATCCGCTGGCACCGTAAGCACTGGCAACAGACGAACTGGGTAAATAGCCTTTAATCAGGTAATCCTGCCGCGTATCAAAGCCGTCAGAACCTTTACGCAGAGGAAGTGAGGTGTTGAATTCCGGTGCAGTGTAGTCAATGCGGGTAAGAGGTATCGGCATGGTACTTGGTTTATAGCGTTGTTGGTTGAAAGCGGTTTTGGTGGCTTCAAGGCCGTATTGTTGGCGAAAATCATCCCAGTCGCAGAGAGTAGTGGCAGGGGGTAATGAAACCCAGCCATCCACGGCTAGCGCGGCCTTTTCTGCCAGCTCTTTACCGATGTTGGTTGAACCATCGGTGTGAATGTCATGATCGCCCGCCAGAATAATGGTGGCCTCGGGATACTCATTGCGTAAGGCTTTGGCGGCATTCATCAGGTTGTTGGCAGAAACCGCCGCGACAACTGCCGCTGTTGTGATCTGGCTGAGAGTAAGGCCGGTAGCGTAACCTTCAGCGATCACGATGGTTTCAGGTGCTTTTGGGAAATTTACCGTGATAAAGGCCCCTTTTAACTGAGAGCCTGGCATTAGCCGTTTCTCCCCGCTGGCATTGATCAACTGTGCGCCGGTGAGTTCACCAGATACACGATACAGCGTTAGCAGAAGGCTACCTTCATCGAATGTAATGCCGCTGATTTGCATTTTTTGTTGTGCGGTCAGGCAGGGAAGAATGGCGGATAGACCCTTGGCTTTCAGATACGCGCTTTCACCACTGCTTGCATGGGCCAGCATATGATGGATTTTTTCCTGAGGCGGTAAACGGTTAACAGCTTTTTCCCTGGCTGGCGCTGTGGATGCTGGTAATGTCAGACTCGCCACCAGTTTTGCAGCGGCTGACAGATCGCATTGCTTTACCAGGGCGATCAGATCGAGCCCATCACCATGACCACATTGATTACAGAACCACGTTCCCCGGTCTTGTTTGTCGTCAAAACGGAAACGGTCTTTCCCACCGCAGGCAGGGCAAGGGCCGTGCTTCCCTCCAGGTAGAATAGAGATATTCAGCGCAGCAAGAACAGACGGCCAGCGGTGGCGGCACTTAGCGGCGATATCCGAGACAAATTTACTCATCGTTAGGCACCTCCGCTTCCAGTGATTGATTCAACTGGTTGAGACGCTCCCACAGGATAAACGTCAGCAGTTCTTTAGCGAGGGGGTTACTCAGTTCGATGATGGCATAAGCCAACGCCCTGCATTGATCGATGAGTTCTTGCAGCGTAAGCGGTGTGGGGTCATACATGATGCACCCCCGCAGAAGAAATGAAGAATTGCGGGTATAAAAAAGGAAGGGTAGTAGCCATAGGGCCGCCTCCGTTGGGGTATTTTTTACGCTACCACCAGAGACGCCAAGCCCATTGGGTGGTAGCCCGAACAGGGTTGGCGTACCGGCCCCAACGGATACCGGCCTTCCTTTCGGAAGCCCTGCCCGGACTACCATAGACAACAGGTGTGCACGAGCATTTCTCAAATACACTCTGTGTGCGTATTTGAGAACCGTCAGGGGATTCGGAACGCCAATTCCGGCTGCGGATTTTGCCGCAGCATCGGCATTATATCGTAAATGGCCCGCCAGAAAAAAATAAGAATTTATCATTTGAGCGACTCCTCGCGTTTGTTGATACGCTCAGCAATCCATGCGTTCACTTCGCTTTCCACCCAAGCTACAGAGCGGGAACCGATTTTGACCGCAGGAGGAAAACCGCCCTGATTTATCAAAAGGTAAATCCATGATTTCTTGAATCCAGTTTTTTGCATCACATCCGTTAAGCGCAACAACTTGATATCCGCCATGATTAGTCCTCCTTCCTGCTGTAAACGCGCTCAACGTAGCGCCCTCTACCATCACCGTGCCCAAGATCCATTGACGTGAGCGCCCTGGCTTCACTGCGAGAGAATCCCTGTGACAGGTAGAAACGGATAGCGTCCTGCGCCCATGCGTAGCGCAGGCTGTGTGGGGAATAATGGCCGGTGAGCCCTAAGCGTGCGGTATGAGAGCGCCAGAAGTTCATGGCGGTTTTTAAATCGGGTTTATCGATCAATTTGCCGTTACGTGTTTGAGCAACCAGTAAAGCGTCTTTTACCGCCTGCTGAACCGCGTTGCGATCGATGATCCGCGTTTCACGTGGCCTGCCACCTTTCGTACCAAAAACAACGGTGAGAGTGGATTGATTGCACTCAAGCTGTTTCTCCCATTTTTTCAGTGAGCTAGCACATTGCACCGCCTCTTGGGAACGTAACCCCAGCAACCGGGCAAGTTGAAGAGCACAAGCCAGCCCTTTGTCATGCTGTTTTGCGCTTTGTAATACGGCCTGGAAACGTTCTTCCGGGAGCGCGAACTTGGTGCCTGCTCGGCTCGCTCCGCTTAATCCCAGCGCTTTATTGGTCAGACGTTCAGACATGGCTAGCTTTTCCCTACCCGCCATCTGAAACACCGTGCGCAGTGCCGACATTTCGTTATGAAGGGAACGGATCGCGATACCTGCCGATTGGCGAGCGGCAATATAGCTTTCGATATGCTTGGATTTTAGATGTTGAACATCACGAACCTGAATATTGAGCGCAAGCAGGTGACGGCAAAATCTATCCATAATGCGGGTACGATCATGCACGGTTTTAAAGCTACCGCCGACTCGCTTCGCCAGCATTTTCATTTCACGGCTTAATTTACTCATAGCAAACTTCTCACAATATCAACACGCTGCATTTCTCTGGCGCATGGGCTAAACGGCAGAAGCATCAAGATGATCTGCCTGGAACGATACCTGTGCGCCAGAGCGGCAGCAGTTGAGGTATGGCGGGGTATCGGTAATGCACTCTGTGCAGCCTCCTGCGATGCAGGTATCCCCTCAGGCCGTTGTGGCCTGCCTCGGTATCAGTTCAACTCCCCTGTAAAAAATGGTCAGCCCGACGTAGAACATGTGTGTCAGATGCATGACTTTTGTGTGAAGTTGCGTATCTCTAAGGCTGAAGTGGGTCCGTGCTGCGGCGTCACTTTCACAAGTAAAAGTGACGCCGTGCACCAAACGCAGCAGGGCAGGCGCTAGCAGATGCCTTTCGGCATAGCAGAGCGCAGCCAGCAGCGTTTATTGGACGCTAGAGATTTTGGGTATAGATAACTTGAGTTGCAGCGGGGCAACCCGGATTAAGGATGTGATGACAGTTGCGCTTTAGCAGGTCTGGGGCTTAGAAAGCCGTTGCCTGATAATGGCTAGTCGTCACTTGGTTGAAAGCCAATCACAGTATCCTCGGCTGGCAATACTGGCGGCTAAGAAATGCTTGTTGTTAGCCATTTCACTGGGATAAGTATACCTTCATCGCATTTACTGCGATCCCCGCTTTCAAAGGCTCAGGGGGGTTACCGCTCTTAAAGCGCTTCCTTTCAGGTTTCGGTAGCTTTTTAGTGGTCGCTCGAAAGCGTCAGTCTCAGACCACACTCCATTCCTTATGACTTTGGGTTTGTGACCACCCGAAGGCGTTTCTCGCAGATCACTCGTATCATCCTGATACTGGAAACATTGGGTGCTGTCATCGACAGCGAAGTAACGTGGATAAAATTACGACAAAGCTTTACTGACTTCAAGTGCTTTGATTCTGTGATTAAAGAGAGTAATCTAGCACTAAGTGCTATAGTTAAGGTGACAGGATGTTAGCCTAATGCGTGTATTTAAAACCAAATGGTTCACCAAAGCTGCTAAATCCCATGCTATTAAAGATAGTGATTTGTGCCGGGCTATTGATGCGGTAATGGAAGGGAAAGCCGACGATCTCGGCGGTGGAGTTTACAAAAAACGCCTGAACCAGAATCGCGATCGCGCCATCATCCTTGCTAAAGGTGGAGATCATTGGTTTTACACGTTCTTGTATGCCAAGCAGGATATGGCAAACATTGATAATCGCGAACTAGCCGGATTCCGCGAGTTAGCAAAGCACTACGCTGCTCTTGCTGATGAAAAGATTACGGCACTGATTAAGAGTAAAGAACTGGTGGAGATTTGCCATGACCGCAAAAACTAAATTCAAAAGTCCTGCATTTGAAGCAATCCACAGCGCGGCTTCTGGGTTATTCAGCGTTGATGCTATCCCACAGGAAACCATGCGCAACTTTGACAAAACATGCCTCAATAGTGTGGAGGATCTTCAACCCCTTGAGATAAAGGCACTGCGTGAGAAGCTGAACGTCAGCCAGCCGGTTTTCGCTAGCTACCTGAATACCAGTGTTTCAACGGTGCAGAAATGGGAAAGTGGCGTAAAACGCCCTAGTGGGTTATCGCTGAAACTGCTTAGTGTGGTGCAGAAGCATGGGTTGAAGGTGTTGATTTGACAGCTTTGCACAGACTTATTATTTTTAATGACAATTTTGGAGGATAAGTTTTGCACAAATTCCGGCAGACTAGACTACATAGTGCCTAGAGAAAATAATTTCACCCCATATATAGAATTATAATTGCGTCCATTGATTGTTCAAGGGATTGCTGGCTTTTTAGGCTGGTTACTTAGTATTTATTGTCAACACAATTGATTGAAAATTGCTACGAAGCAGAGTAATGTTCATCATATTGAATTTACAACCTATACTTATGTGTGAGCAGATTCGTTGCGGCTTTACTTTAACTATAAAACCGCGTGTGTCGTCGGTGTTATTAGAAGAATCTACTATGAGTAATGTTTCAGAAAAAAAAGGAATGCCGATATTTTTAGATGAAACTTCAAGGAGTATTTCTGACTCGTTGGAGGAAGTTGAGATGGATTCATGGTTTCCTTCAAATAACGCTGCTCAAAAACTATGGCGTTGTTTGGAGTGCCTACGAGACTTGGATGATCTTTTAGTTGACTCAGCGAATCAAAAAAACTCTACGAAGAGAAAAAGAAAGTTAAAGATAGCACTGACACCCCTTCACTCCTTAGTTAAGTCTGTGGATGATCTTTGCAATGATATTCAGAGTAATAAAGAAACTCGCTGCCTTCTAGATGAATCAAAAATTAAAGATGTGTCAGAAATTCAAGAATTGTTTTCTCGCCTTCTTCCTCATGATCATAAGGCTGATATATCTACGGTTAGAAATAAACTTTCTGCACATATTGATAAAAACATGCACCCTTCAGAAGCTCAAAAAATTAGTAGTATAATCACGTCAAATGAATTCGGTCGGTGGTTGCATATTTGTTTACATTTGGTTTTAGATTTAACGAAGCTAGATATTTATCACTGGTCTTGTAAGCCTCCCAGCGATGAATATATATGTTTCATGCAAAATGAACCATTTATTGTGACGATTAAGGTTGAAGGAGAGGGGGCTCCAGCCCTAGTTGCAATAAATATTGCTAATAGTTCCCCTAGAAATGTTATACCTGAGATTGTGCAACGTCTTGTTTCACACTCACAATGGATGTTTAAGAAGAACCAACCAAGAATTTCGAGTTTAAAAGAAGATAGTCTAGATGATTGGAACACATTTAAGAAATATTCATATATTCACGAACCAAACTAACGCACTGGAGAGATCTGAGTCAGATGCAGTATGAGGCTGACAGTGATTCATCAACATTCGGTGCCAATAAATGTAAAGGATAACCTCTAAAAATGAATTATTTAGTTGACCATTGTGCATCAGAAGTGGATCCTAATACTTCCTACTTTTGGTGATCCAGCGATCGTTTAGAGGTAAAGCATGAAATTACTAATTTTTAATGAGAATTTAATTAAAATAACTAAGATGCTATTTTTTTATGAATGAAAAATTTAATTGAAGCCATTGCCAGGTAATATACATAATAAGAACATGATTTCTGCGTTGTATTCCTTTGGAGATAATATGAACAAACCAGATGTTGGTGTAATTTTCGAAGAAAGTCTTCCCAGTGAATTTTTTGAGGATTTTGAAAGTAACGTAAAAGCAGAGGGCTTGAATCTGGTTGTGGAGTCTAGGAAGCCACTAGGCCTGATGGCGTGTCCAGAGTGGTTTATACTTCCCGTTGTTGTTGCATTTATCGGCAAAAGCTATTTTGATGGCTTTTTGAAAGAAATGGGGAAAGACCACTATCAATCTATGAAAGAAAGTTTTTCAAATTTAACAAATAAAGTAATGTGTAACCCAAGAATTGAGCCAACACTGTTTGGTTCTCAGGGGAAGATTATTACCCATAATCCCTTTTCTCTTGCATTTTCAATTCTCGCTGAAGCTGAGAATGGATACACATTCAAACTGCTGATACCGAAGTCAATCAGTGGTGACAATTATGGTTTAATTGCCAATAGATTTATGGAGTTTCTTTCCGATTACCATCTGGGGCTTAAAACCTTAGAGTCTATAGGCTGTGTATTCGAGGGCCAAAGGCCTCCTTCTAACATAATCTTCGTTCACTATAATTCATGCAGTGATTCTATTGAATGGCTAAATGAAAAAGATTATCGCTAAATGGCATATAACAAACATGAACATTTCCCCTCTGTTCAAGACACACGACTGCTAGGGCGTATCCCGTAACTTTATTTGTACAAATCAATATCGTTATAACTGTGAAAAAACACTCTTAAGCGATAAATGACGTCCTGAAAACGCTCAATACTCAACCAAGAATCACATTTTGGAAATGATTCCTAAAGTACTTTTGGGTGTGTAGGGAGGTTAAGGGACACAGCCTAGTAATACCTGTATTATGACCTTAGATCCATTGGTCCGCTTTTTTCTCAGATCGTGTGAAAGTAGTTCGGTAGATCCTGAACTACTACTTGCTGGGATTTTCGCAACACTTGTCGCCTGCCTTGGCCTTCTAATATGATGGGTAATATTGTAATGTATTTTTTAATTAGTATACTAATGTTTTTAATAAAGCGGCAAGGGAAAAATGTGTTTATCAGAAATGAATGGCTCTATAAGTCGGTCGCTAAGACCAAAAAATGGTTAGCAGTTTTCATACAGCCTGCACCAGAAGAAGATTTTGAACAACGCTTATCTTACCGGAAGACAATAGCGCTGCTTTGTATTGTCTTCCGGTGCAGGAGCTTGCTTGTTAGGTGTTGTCTATAAGATAACGAATTTTGTCTGCTGTTTTCTGCCCACATTTATCAGCCAATGGCTTGCAAATATCAATTAATTTAATTCCAAATATTAGATTCAATACGGTTATAATTACTAACACCAAAAATACCAGTGACTTATTATCAAGGTTACCAAGGTCGCTGATGGAATCTGGGGTCGTGTAAATTAGACCGTAACCTAGAAAAAATACCCATAAAACTATGATTGAAACTAAAACTATGCGATTAACATAAAGAGATATTTTTCCAATAACTCTATCCATTTTCTTAACTTGTGATTCAACTACTTTTTCCACCTCATCCAGCCTGCTCCCTAACTCTTCTGTATAGATCTTTTTTGCTTTATCAAGAATTGTATTTACTGAACCAAACATATTGTCATCAGATGAAAACGCTTGATCCATCAACTGGTCTCTTGCTGCCATACTGTGAATCAATACATGATAATCATGTTCAGTTATTTTTCCCTTATCCTTGAGACGGTTTACTTCATTTATATAATCTGACCATAATGAATCTGAAGGTAGGAGAGCTGAATAACAATTAGCAACCAATCTGTCTTTTGGTAGGTCAGCTGTTTTTTTGACAGACTTCATCCAAACCAATGATGTGAAGACGTGGTCACCCATGCAAACCGATGCATTAGAGTGCCCATATTGCTCATTAAAAAACAAGGTTGACAACCTAGCTAACTGTGCATTTGTTGTTATGAAAATTGCGATACACCTATCAAGGTAGTCTTGTCTTCTTCCTTGCCGTAGTTGGAAAATTGCTTGTAGACATGCTATATCGTGAGCGCGTGCTTTCTCGGATTGATGTTCAAATACTCTGGTGAGTTTTTCAGATAGAGCCGTTTCATTCAACGAGTATGCTTCAATTATTTCGGGTTTCTCCTCAACAAATATCCCATTCTCATTAAGCTTTTCTTCAAGCATGTTCATTATTATCAGCAAGTCAGAAGGTGTTATTGAATTTTGATTAATATAATCAAAAACATCACTTGGTTTATTTGGTCTTAGTCTTCCATATTGGTCAAGTTGGTTTAGTGCAGCGAAGAAAATACCATACAGTTCGTCAAAAGTGTTTCTAAAACAACGGGTTTTTACTCCCATATCGCTTAGCATTTCCATTAGCTCCTCACACGGAATGCATAGCTCTCGCTGAGAGAATCCCAGAATTCTTACTAGAAACTGAGTATCGAAATACACTACAACATTTTTAAGTGGTTTATTCTGAATATCAGTGGTATTTTGTGAGTAATAAAATGTTTCTGTTAGCATGGAACCACGAACAAATGACAGAATTGATTCAAATGAATCCTGGTCATATTTATTAGAATAAGCCACGAATTTTGAAACTAAAAATTTATTTTTATCAGAGTGTGAGGCCTTAATTTTCTCAGCTTCATTTAGGTTTACAAAAAGTAATGGAGCTATGTCATATAAGACCTCAAAAAAATATGTTGAAGCGCTTTCCTCTTCAACCTCTAACTCATGATGCTCTTTACAGTAGTTTACAAATTTTATAACTAGGCCATTGTATCGGCGCTGCTCAGCATCTCGAATGATAGAGAAGTTGGAGCTTTTAATACGCTCTCTTTGTATTTTATAAATTCCGTGCGGTTGTTTTTCCAATAGTTGGTACTTTGTAGTGGCTCTTTTTAACAAACTAAGTACTGCACCTGTCGGGATCTTAAACTCTGAGATTTCAATAAATTTCTTCTTGAAATCATCAACAGAAAAAACGTCCTCGTTCATTTTATCCAGTGCTTCATGCACCAACGGGATATAGTTATCTAAAATGTCAGAGCCTTTTGTGTCCCAATTTACTCTAACGACTGCCATGTTTACAAGAAATCTATCCATGTTTTATCTCACATTTGATGTATTTTATATTCGTTTGCTAAGAACACGTAGATGCCAAGACCTCTACATTGCGTTAGCCTCCGCATTTTCATGGTTAGCTAAAAAACCAGAGCCACAATTAGTTTATCAAATAACGAAGCAACAGATGGTAGCATGACTAAACATAGCATTTTTTTCATTGGGTTGGATACCTATAAAGAGTTTGTGGTAGTCGTTTATGTATAAGACCATCGTGGAACTCACCTGTTCATTTTGGCCGAGTATCACCCGTTAAAGTATAGGCATCTATACCCTTCATGCTTCAACTTGCTTTGGTGTTAGCTGCGTCCGTTCGCACCAGTTACATAGTTATCTATGCTCCTGGTGACTCTCGGACTGGCTGCCTATAAACAACTCGAATTATTTTAGGTATACATATGCTGGTTGAATTTTAACCAACAAAAAACTCTCCCTTGGTTATACAGATCGCTAGCTGAATTTAAATAATTAAAACTATCAAAAGGAATAGGTTTTGCATGCACAGTCTTACCAGTAGTATTTTTTTCATTTAATGAGTAGGTGTCTATGCCGCTAATATGCTTATAAAAAAGCTTGTTCGAGTAGTGCTCGGTGTTAAAATGTTGCCTTTTGCTATTTGGCTTCGCTTGTATTTAGACGACTGCACATCTTCAGCGGAGCTTAGGCATTTGTTTGTCACCCTACAATTGTGCAGCTGTATTCGGAATCTTCATTATTATTAAATTAATTTTGGTTTGCTTTAAAAGGGAATGATTATTAAGCCACGGTTACTTAATAATTCCTATTTCGTTTCATTCGTAAAAGCCTACGAAGGCTGAATTAACCAAGTATCAAAATCGGCGGTGAGGATCAGTATATTCATGGCTTTTAGTGTATCCCAAAGGATACGATTTGCAATCGTAGAGTCTATTTTTTATGCAGCAATTTCCATCAAAAAACTGTGTAGGGGTCAGAAAGGGGGTCGGTAAAAAATTCACTATAATTTAAAATCAACCATTTCAATAAATTGTATTTATAGTACGAGTCCGGCCTTCGCACCATAATTAGGAAAAAAGACGCCCTAAGACGTCTTTTTTCCTTCAATTCAGGAAAATCATTTCCCAATATCCACATTGCGCCAATTTCAACTATGCAGTTCCTGAGAAACTTCCCCAGCATCAACCGGCATATCCAGCGTTCTATAAAGTAGATCAATCCGTTCCCACAACACATAAGTCAGTAGCTCTTTGGCTGAGTGATCTTCCACTTCGAGAATGGCATAAACCAGTGCACGGCAATGGTCGGTGATTTCACCGAGTGACAGCGGAGTATTGTCATACATGATGCACCTCCGCACGACTGGTGGCAGAGAAGCTGGGAAAAGAGGTGAAGAGAAAGAGAACTGAAACAGAAGCAAGAATAGGCATATTGGCCTCCGGACTGAAACGGTGAAAAAGCTACCTTCAGACTGATTTCCGGAACGCCAATTCCGACTACGATTTACCGTAGTGACTGGATTATATGGCACGTTGCTGTAACGAAACAGGGGATGATTTAAGTTTCGATAAGAGATGCAATAGGGTGCTTAGATTTCATGTAATACCATGAAAATAATAGCATTACTAATGATGTGGCATGACTGGAGTATCGATTGTGTGAATACACTCTTTCAAGTTGATTACTCATTTTATCAAGAATTCTAACGACGCAACCACCTCGCAAGACCTACGGCTTAGAAGGCCGTTGGTCACGACCTTACGCAGATAACCAAATAGTATGCATGTGAATTTAGATACTAACCGGCATAAATATAGCACCATATGGGTTTGGGCGGAAATAATCGGCTTGCGGTACTATTTACAGCTTATAAGGCATTGAAATGGTGCTTTCCTCGGAGTTCACCTCCCCAGCATCCGAAGCAAAGGAAGCGTCGAAAGTTCATGCAGACTCACCCGCCAGACGGGAGCAGTGGTGATGATATGTATTTATTTCAATAATCTATAGCCTGATAGCGAGGGGGTACGTACATGTCTGGCGATGCGTTATCACGCTGAAAGTGTTGCTCCCTTTTGATTTACCTGCGTCCCCTCTCGATCTAAATCGCCAATGAAACGAAACAAAAACCATCGTTTCATTGGCAGCATAGGCTTAGCGCCGTGTGTCTTGTAAAAAATCGGCAATCAACGATGCCAACTCTTGTGGCGCTTCAAGAGGTGGATGGTGTCCGACACCTGCCATGATTTCGAGGCGGGCATCGGTAATAGCATCGACGATCTCCTGACTTAGTTCGAGCGGTGTTGCAATATCCTTGTCACCGCAGACAACAAGAGTGGGCGCCTTGATATCGGCCAGCAGGTTCCGGCAGTCCTGACGATTAAGTGTTGCGGCATCAAGTGCCAGGGTTATGCCGATACGATCGTGTGCCAGCATAATAGTTCGCTCCTCTGCCAGTAATTCAGCGTTATCACTGAACCACTGCGGTGCGTTGACCAGGCGTTGAACATTTTCCAAAGCGGTAACCCGTTCTGCATCGTTGCCCTGCAACAGAGTATGCCGCAGAGCCTGCCAGTTCGGGATACGTTCCGCATATTCGGCGCGAGCGCTGCTGCCGACGATTATCAGACGCGAGATCAGTTCCGGGTGACGCGCAGCCAGACGCATTCCGACCATGCCTCCCTGACTGTGGCCGACAAATGTCACTGGCCCTAACGACAGTTCTTTTATCATCAAAGCCAGGTCAGCGGTGATGTTATCGAAGCTCCAGCCCTGTGGGTCAAACCCGCTTTCACTATGCCCTGGCATATCTAAAACAATGCAGCGGTAGTGTTTTTCCAACGCCGCAACCTGCGCCTCAAAAAAAGTACGATCAACAAATAACCCATGACTGAACATGACAACCGGGCCATTCCCTCTATCGGAAAAGGCATACTCAACGCCATTCAGACGAATGCGCTGTTTCTGCCAGCAGATGGATGGGTCAAATGCCCGTGACAAGGACGCTGAATCTTCAAAAATCTGGTAGCGTGCAATCAAACCGTCGCGAAGCGTGAAGAGGATGACAAAATCACCACTGAATGCGTTCCCGGTTGAGATCACGCTGTGCCGGAAATGACCGTGCACGACAACAGTATTGTCTGACGCGATGAGTTGCTCAATAGTAAAGGTCTGTGGCTGGAAATTTTGAGGAAAAGATTCAAGCCATGTGCGTACTTGTGCACGCCCGGCCAGCAGGCCAACTGTCGACACATGTGTACTGCCGTCGATATGCCAGATGACATCTTCAGTCATCAGCTCCAAGGCCGCGTCTATATTGCCAGTCGCAAATGCGGCGAAATAGTTTTCGACGAGTTCGGTAGGCGATAAGGCGGGGCGAGATATTCCAGGTTGCATTGTCATCTCCGTAGTTCCTAAGTTAAAAAGAAAAAACTGCTTCTCTATATGGCAGTTATCTGTGTTTGTATTATTATTTGCTTTTTCTTTTTGCAAAACTACGGACAAAATCGGCAAGGGGCTTTCTAAAAATGGAAAATATGGATTGGAATGATCTGCGTTTTTTTCTTGGCGTTGCCCGTACCACCAGTCTGAGTGGCGCATCGCAGACATTGCAGGTTAGCCCATCTACCGTTGCAAGACGGATTGCGGCGCTCGAAAACAGTCTCGGCACCCATCTTTTTGTGCGTCATGCCACCGGCTATTTTCTGACTGATCACGGGCGCGATGTGCTGCGTCAAGCCGAAGGGATCGAAGAGAGTATGCTGTCACTGGCAAAGGGGGTGGCCGATCTGGATGCCAATGTCTCAGGTATTGTCAGACTGGCGACGGCAGAAACACTCGCAGTTCACCTGATCGTGCCTGCACTACCGCAGTTGATTGAGCGCTATCCAAAACTGCAGCTTGAGATCATTACCGGTGTTGGCATGGTCGATCTGCAGCGTTATGAGGCCGATCTCGCCCTGCGTTTAGTGCGCCCACAATATGGCAATCTGGTTATCCAGAAGCTCGGCACGATGGCTTCTGCCGTTTATGGCAATGCAGATTACTTGAGCCGACATCCGGCCACACCGGAAAACCCCCTAAGCGACAGAACTTTTATCATCTGGGATAAAGCCCATGCCCATTTACCCACTGCGCTCTGGCTGGAAAAACATCACTGTGACCGTAATCCTGCACTGGTCACCAGCAGTGTCTCCACACAGTACGCGGCCGCCAAAGCCGGTATCGGTTTGGCGCTGCTGCCATGCTTTGTGGCAGTCAATGACCGAACACTGATTGAAGTGATTCCTGCCGACAAGGTTTTTTCAGAGGAACTCTGGCTGGTCACACATACAGACCTCAGAGCCTCTGCACGCATTCGTGCGGTCGTCACGTTTTTGCAGGATATTCTGGCAAAGGCGTCACCTTCTTTTTTATGACAAAGGCGATCCCACTCCTCAATTAGACAACGCTTGTGGAGTACCTGCATTTTTGTATCCATGGAAAAGAAGGGGGAGCCGTTGGCTAATGCTATGGTGATTGGCATGCTCACGGAGAACTATTTATTCAATTTATCGCTAGAAAATAAACAGGTCGCACATGGCGACCTATTTTCTTTATCTGTGACGACTAAATGCAACTTTTTATTACCCCAGTACTTAGATTAGTTCTGTACTGTAATGTTCCCGCTTGTTCATAGAATTTTATGGAAGATCCAGAGGCAGTTGTCGTTATATCGGCAACTTCGATATTCTCCGCTGAAAAAACGGTAAAACCGTCACCATATGGCTGGATATTAATTACCCCATAGCGAATGTTCATTTTTTGCCATCCGAAGAGTATGCACTCAGAAACAGCCTTTGCCGATTTTTGGGACTCAAAAGTCTGGTCAGGACCTCTCGTTCTGAGTTCACTAATCGAAGAGCATCCAGCCAGGCCAAGTAGTATCAGTACTAGAAGTGTTTTTTTCATGATAATTATTTCCCGGAAAAATAAATGTTTGGTTTTAAATTCTGTTGGAGTCGTCAATATTGGTGATAATCACTGATTTGCAAAATGTAATACTGTAAAGAAGAAAAATATAAAACTTAAGGAAAGTATAAATGAAGATCTAATGATGGGAATGATAGAGTGTTTTCGTCGTTTTATTTCTGATAAATCATACAGACGTGCCTTTTGTGTGTCACCATCTAATTCAGTATTTATCACTTTTTTAATGTCGTTCTCTATTTTATTGAATGAACGTTTATCCTCTATTTTAGAATGGATCTGATATGTAAAGAAGATAAATGTTATAAAAAAAGCAAAATTTTGGATCCATATTTGCTCAACACCCCAGCAACCCAATGTTGCCAGAAATAGCCAAATGCTTTTCGTATTCACCGACGATCTAAATTCATTGATTTGCTTTTCATAATTGCATATCATTTCTTTAACTTTTTCGTTACTATCCATTTGAATAAACCACTCCATTTCTCTAATGTTCAAGATCAATGACTACTGTTAAATTCAACTGCGTTAGTATGGGAATTTTCTTGTCTGCTACGATAGTAGAGATAACTATCCACCCGCTCACTGAATTAAATTATTAAGCGGTTAACGACTGCACTAATGCTGAAGCATCGCGTAAGGCACTATCAGATATCTCTTACGAGCGATGACATTATGATTAAAGCCATAAAATCTATTTTACCAGACATTGCGGCAATGATTCTTACGGTTGTTTTTTCTATTTTATTTATTTATTTGTTTGGCCACTTGCCTGATGGTCAGGTGTTTGCCTCTTCGGTTTTCGGTGTGATTTTCTCTTTCTGGTTTAGCCATTACCTGGTAGATAAAATGAGATAATTACTCTGGCGTCTAAATAAGAATCTTCTTAGCAAGAAAAGGGGAAGAAATACTCTTCCCCCAAGCGAGATCTATAATCAGGCTTCGATCGGCGCACGCCAGTCGTCGGAACCTGAGGTTCCTGCGGTGGTATGTTCCCAGGTAATTTTACGGTATGCCAATGATACGCGAACTAACTGAGTGAACTCGGCCTTGGTTGAATCCTGGCAATGAGGCATTTTGCAATCAATATCGATAATGGTGGCATCTTCCAATTTGGTGGTAAAGAAGTGCTCTTGTTTACCTTCAACAGAAGTACGATACCAATGCAACTCAGTTTTAGGCAGCATTTCACCAGACGCTAATGCGTTATATAACAACGGAACTGCTTTATTCAGCGCGACTGTGAAACGGAAAGGTTTGTGAGCACGCTGACCTGAGGGTTGTCCTGATTGCGGATCCGTTGGAACAGTAACAATATGTTCAAATTCCTGCACCAGCATTTCATCTTCATGACCTTGCACAAAGATATTACCTACGGATTCAGACGTAAATGCACCCGCGGTGATGTTGCCCTGCGTCTTTCCTGTGATCGAAATATAACATGGAGTTGGCATAACTTATTTCCTTGTAAGAGGGACGTAATTAATAACGGCCAGCTTGGCTCACTCTGCGTGAGCATGTTCCCATCATGGATGCGAATTGTCTAAAAAACAGACAGCAAACCATTAGCCTTATTTCACTAACCATGAGCCGGGGTACTATAAGTCTTTAGTTCGAAAGATCCAGGGTTTCGCTAAAATTGATTAGCATCGGTAATAATAAAATTGAAATATGATGTTATAAATATTGCCAATGTAGAATTTTTTGCTGAAATACATCGAATGCTTGGTATTAAATCATTTTTTTCAAAAGCATAAATGCTTTATGTAATTGAATTTAAGGCAAAAACTAATCAACGTGAATCGTTGCCTTGTTGGCTAGCGCATTATGATGATGGATTTCATACATTAGAGTATGTGCTAATATCGCTTTCTCTAAATCATTTTGGATGGAAAATTCAGTAAGTAAATCCTTTGTGTCATCACTAAAATTGATAAAATCATGTAACAAGTATGGGTATGGTTTATGCCTTGATGCGTACCATGTCTTATGTTTTTTTTGCGATTTTTCTCAGGTGATATTAAGAATTTTCGCAAAGGTGAAGCTTTTAACTAATTCAATCTGCGTTGTCTGTAGAACTGTAGAAGAGGATGTCTACCATGAGTAAGGATAATTCAAGCAGTAGCGTGGCTCCCAAAGAGCGAATAAACATCAAATATGTCCCTAATACGGGAGATCAAGCGACTGAAGTTGAGCTTCCCCTTAATCTGTTTGTGGTTGGTGACATAAAGGGAACGCGTGAAGACACGCCTCTGGAAGAGCGTCCGGTAATCGCTATCAATAAGAGTAATTTTAATTCAGTAATGAGTGAGGCTGGGATTAATCTTACGTTTGGAGTCCCTAACCGCCTTGAGTCAAAGAGTGGAAATACCGAGGGTGTCCTGCCTGTCAGTCTTGATGTCCAGTCTTTGGCTGATTTCTCCCCTGATAATATTGCGCGCAAAGTTCCTGAGTTAAATAAGTTGCTTGAGTTACGAGAAGCACTGGTGGCGCTGAAAGGGCCATTGGGGAATATTCCTGCATTCAGGACCCGACTTCAGGAACTTCTGAATAACGATGATGCGCGTGAGCAGCTACTGAAAGAGCTGGACATTCTGAACCAGAAATAATCGGGATATTTAAGAGGGATTTTTCACTATGTCATTACAAGAAGAACAGGTGTTATTAGCGCCTGAGCATCCGGTTGCGCAGGTTTCACTGCTGGATGAGATTATGGCTCAGGCCCATATGCAGCCCGAGAATGATGGTTATGATATTGCCCGTCAGGGAGTTGCGGCGTTTATTACCAATATTCTTGACTCAGGTTCAAGCGAAGTGCCTATCAACAAAATGCTGGTAGACCGCATGATTGTTGAACTGGATAAAACGCTTAGCGCCCAGGTGGATGAAATTTTACATGCGGCACCTTTCCGCGAGCTGGAATCATCATGGCGTTCACTTAAATTACTGGTAGATCGCACCGATTTCCGTGAAAACATTAAAATTAATATCCTGCATGCCACGAAAGAAGAGCTGCTGGATGATTTTGAGTTTGCGCCAGAAATTGTCCAGTCCGGCTTCTACAAGCATATTTACTCTTCCGGTTATGGTCAGTTTGGTGGTGAGCCAATCGGCGCCATCGTTGGTAACTACGCATTCAAGAATACCTCGACGGATTTGAAGCTGCTGCAATATGTCGGCGCTGTCGGCGCGATGGCCCATGCACCGTTCCTGTCCTCCGTTGCCCCTGAATTTTTCGGTATCTCCAGCTTTACCGAATTGCCGGCAATCAAAGATCTCAAGTCAGTCTTTGAAGGTCCTTCACATACCAAATGGCGCGTGCTGCGCGAATCTGAAGATGCCCGCTATATCGGCCTGACAGCGCCACGTTTCTTGCTGCGCCTGCCTTATTCACAAGTGGATAATCCCGTCAGAACCTTTGGTTATGATGAAAATGTTCATGCCAGCCATGAGGATTTTTTGTGGGGCAATACGGCATTCCTGCTGGCGAGCTGCCTGACGGAGAGTTTTGCCAAATACCGCTGGTGTCCGAATATCATCGGCCCGCAAAGCGGCGGTGCAGTGAAAGATTTGCCGGTGCATCAGTATGAAGCGATGGGCCATATCCAGTCCAAAATCCCAACCGAAACCCTGATTACCGATCGGCGTGAATTTGAACTGGCGGAAGAGGGTTTTATCACGCTGACCATGCGTAAGGGCAGTGATAATGCGGCCTTCTTCTCGGCGAATTCGGTGCAAAAACCGAAAAAATTCCTGAACACCCGTGAAGGCCAGATAGCTGAAACCAATTACAAACTCGGCACTCAGCTTCCCTATATGTTCATTATCAACCGACTGGCGCACTACATCAAAGTGTTGCAGCGCGAGCAGATTGGTGCGTGGAAAGAACGTCAGGATCTGGAGCGTGAGCTGAATACGTGGCTCAAGAAATATATCGCCGATCAGGAAAACCCGCCAACTGATGTGCGTAGCCGCCGTCCGCTGCGTTCTGCACAAATCAAGGTGCTGGATGTTGAAGGCGATCCGGGCTGGTATCAGGTTTCCATGTCTGTACGCCCGCATTTCAAATATATGGGTGCCAGCTTTGAGTTGTCGCTGGTTGGTCGTCTGGATAAGGAATAGTGATGATGGCTGGACTATTGAGTTGGAGACGCGATCGTTCGGCCAGCTTGTTTGAGCGTATTCAGGGGAATGATGTGGGTTTTTCCCGTCATGCCCGCAATCATGATTTGCTGGTCTCAATCAAGAATAACCTGAATCAGGTACTGAATACTCATCCTGGCAACAGTCAGAGTGCGCCCGCACTGGGTGTGGTGGATATGAACGATGCCACCGCATCTACTTCTGATTTTCGGCTGGCTGTTGAACATGCGATTTCGCGCTGCATTGAAGACTACGAGCCCCGTATTGCTCATGTCCAGGTACATGCCGGGCTTACTGATAACACTGATCCTTTGACGTTGACCTTCAATATTCTGGCGCACGTCAACTTTGACGATGTCAATGATGTTATCGAGTTCAACATCTATCTGGACAATCATCAGCGATATCATCTGAGCTGAGAAAAATATGTCATTTGAGAAATACTTCAGAGACGAATTAGATTATTTGCATCAGATGGGCCGCGCCGTTGCTCATGAAAAACCGCATCTAGCCTCGTTCCTGTCAGAAAAAGGCGCTGACCCGGACGTTGAGCGCCTGCTCGAGGGCTTTGCATTTCTTGCTGGAAACCTGCGCGAGAAAATTGACGATCAGTTTCCCGAATTAACCCATAGCTTATTGAATATGCTGTGGCCCAATTATCTGCGCCCCACGCCCAGCATGACCATTATCGAATACACCTCAGGGGAAAATACCATCACTGAGGCCACGCTGGTGAAGCGTGGAACCACATTGCTGAGCCGCCCGATCAGCATCGTGGATGATAATGAGCTGGTGGCCGATAGAAAGAGCCGCGGTGAACCGCAATGTACTTTTACGCAGTGCCGCGACCTGTGGTTATTACCCCTTGAGCTTGATGATATCAGCGTAAATAACAGTAATGAGCTGGGAATAATCAACGTTGATTTCTCCACGACCGGAGAAATGACAATGAATAATCTGGGGTTGGATAAGCTGCGTTTTTGGTTGGGGGAAAGCGGATATAGCAGTTATCAGCTCTATTTTTGGTTGAGCCATTATTTTGAAAAAGCCGAGTTGGTGATGGATGATGAAATTATCGCCATGCCGGATTTTGATTTTGTCCCCCTTGGTTTTGAACGTGATGATGCGCTGTTGCCTTATCCGAAAAATGCCGGAATGGGATACCGGATTTTGCAGGAGTATTTCTGTTTTCCTGAAGGATTCCTGTTTTTTGATGTGCGGGGCATTCCCCATTTTCCAGAAACGTTACGCGCCAGGAAATTCAGCCTGCGTTTCTATTTTTCCCGGCCATTGCCGCCGGAGGCCAGAATCCGCCGTGATTCACTGCGCCTGCATTGCACACCCGCAGTGAACCTTTTCAGCTACTACAGTGAGTCCATCAAGCTTGACGGCACGCAGTCGGAATACCCACTGTGCGCCAGCTTTCACGACCCGGACTGCTACGACATATTCTCCGTGGATAAAGTGGAGAGCTGGCTGCAAGACCAGAATGATGACCGTGGCCGTGCGCAGGGATCACGGCGCAGCTATGTGCCGTTTGAAAGTTTTCAGCATCAGATTGAGTACGCAGGGGGCAGGGAGAAACTCTATTACCGCATTCGTATCAAGCCGTCATTATTCCGGCCAGGTATGGAACACGGTATTTCATTCGTTCGCGGTGATGAATCTGCCTGTGTCAAAAGCGATGAAATCATTTCGGTCACATTGACCTGTACCAACCGCGATCTGCCTTGTCTGCTGCGGGTGGGGGATATTGATACGCCTGGCGTGGGCAATCCGTCGTTTGCCCATTTTCGCAATGTCACTCGTCCTACAGCGCCGCTTTATCCGGTGTTGGATGGCAGCCTGCATTGGTCGCTGATATCCAATATGTCACTCAATTATCTCTCGTTGCTGGATAAGGATTCTCTGCGGCAAATTCTGCAAACCTATGATTTTCCGAGTAAGCACGACCGCCAATCTGCCCGTATTTCCCAGAAAAAACTGGATGGCATCTCTCGCCTTGAAACCCGTCCGATCGATCGTCTGTTCCGTGGCGTGCCCATCCGCGGGCTGGAATCGACGCTATGGATGGAGCAAAGCGCTTTTTCTTGTGAAGGGGAGCTCTATCTTTTTGGTGCCATTCTGGCGCGTTTCTTCTCGCTGTACGCCAGCGTGAATGCGTTCCATGTCCTCAAAGTCATCAATATCAATAACAAGGAGTGTTATGAATGGCCGATACAATCGGGTCAACATGCGCTGATTTGAGTGACGCAGGACGCATTACGGATGCCGGGCGGTATAACTTCTATCAATTGGTTGAACTGTTGCATAAGCAGGAGTCCAGACCTGCGACATTCCCCACGTCAGTGGAGGATGAGACGGTGCATTTCCTCTCTTCAGCTAGCATTGCCTTTCCTTCCAGGGATGTTGTTTCTTTGGAGAAAAACGCCAACAACCGTTGGCAACTGACCACGTCATTCATGGGGCTGCACGGCAGTCAGTCGCCCTTGCCGGGATATTACCTGGATGCCCTGGCGTGGGAAGAGGCTCAGGGCGACAACAAACTGACCGACTTTTTCAACCTGTTTAACCATCGTTCGCTGACGCTGTTACACCACATATGGCGGAAGTATCGCTATTACGTCTGTTTTGAGGATGAGGGCGTCGATTCCTTCTCGCAGCGAATGTTCTCGCTGGTTGGCCTGGGGAGTCCGGCCCTGCGCAACAAGTTGCAGATCAATCACAGCAAAATGCTGGCTTATGCCGGACTGCTGGCCAGTCCGGGGCGTTCTCCCGATGTGATCTGCGGCCTGATTGCCCACTGTTTTGAGCTTGATGACGTCACCCTTGAAAGCTGGCAATTGCGCCAGATGAAGATTGCGCCAGACCAGCAAAACCGTCTGGGATCGCGGCAGCGGCTTAGCGGGAACCGGGTCATGCAAAAATCCGTGCTCGGGGAAAACTTTTCGCTGGGGGAACGGGTATTTGATCGCAGTGGGAAATTTTTGCTTTGTATCAATGGATTATCCCGCAAGCGTTTCCTGAGTTTTCTTCCTAACGGGGAGAATTATCTGCCTCTGGTGATGTTTGTGTCTTTTATCCTGCGCGACCAATTTGCGTGGGATCTCAAACTCGGCATTGCCGACCAGCAGGTAGACGGAATGATGCTGGGGGTCGAGAACGCCCTACTGGGCTGGACCTGTTTTCTTGGTGAACCGGTCAGTGAGCCGGAAGTGACGATTTGTGTCAGAGAGTGAACGAAGGGGAAACCGGGAAATGAATGGATTAATACAACAGAGTCCTTCGCTCGTATTGCGGGTCAGTAACAGTAATCAACTGGAAAGCGGGTGTGAAGTCAGTCATCGCTTTACGCAGGAAGGGGGCCGCGTGGGTTGCGGCGAATATTGTTCCTGGAAGATCCAGGACGTTGGTCACAGTGTGGCTGATGAACACTTTTTTATCACCTGGCGCGATGGCGCATTTTGCCTGCGCGGAGCCTCCCAACCGTTAAAGCTTAATCGTGCGGCGGTGGATGGGCAACTGGGCTATATCCGCTTGCAACATGGCGATGAGCTGACGCTGGGTTCGCTGACGTTGAAAACCTTGATCAGCCTGACGGGTGGCGAAATTCACGATCCTTTGCAAGTGTCGCCAGAGTCGCTCGTCACCCACTACAGCAATCCGCTTGAGGCCATGCTGGAAGGCACCACGCCAGACATGCAGCGGGAGAGCAGTGCCGCAGTTCTGGAGCCTACGGTGGCGAACGCCTGGTCCAACGATCCGTTGAATGTACTGCAAAGCGAGAGCCTGACGCTGCCAGGAAGTGAAACCGGCGATGTAACGACAGTGAATCACGCGTTGCAGCACAACCTCTATCGCAATGCACTCCCCACTTCACCACTTTCTGACAATGCTAAGGACAGTGCCATGGATCAGGATTTTATCGAGCTGCCACAAATCAGCCAATTCATCACTCAACAAAATGATGATGAGCCAAGTCCTGCCGACATATCGCAACGGCATGTGGCATTAACGCCGTTAATGCGTGGACTCAATGCGCCTCTGGCGATGCATGACAGCCAGCAAGCCAATGATTTTATTGAAGAGGTCGGCAAAACCTTGCAAGCCACCCTCAAAGGATTACTGGCCTTGCAGCAGCAACAGGATGGGCTGTCAGACAAACATCTGCGCCCTCTTGAGGATAATCCGCTGCGTCTGGGGCTGGATTATGACACCACGCTGAACGTGTTGTTTGCCGAAGGAAAAAGTCTGGTTCATCTTTCAGCGCCGGAGGCCGTGGGGGAAAGCCTGCGTAACCTGCGGTTGCACCATCAGGCCAATCAGTCCGCGATTACTGAAGCGTTGGTCGTGATGCTTGAAGCGTTTTCCCCTCAGCGGTTAATGGCGCGATTCGCACAGTACCGCCGTAGCTCAGAGCGTAATGAAATGGATCCGGCCTGGGCTTGGGACATGTATTGCAATTACTACCAGGAGTTGGCCTCCAGCCGTCAGCAGGGGTTTGAAAAGCTGTTCAATGAAGTTTATGAGCAAGCGTATGACCGCGCTTTGCGTCAAGGGCAGCGGGAGATGCAGGAATGAGTTCATTCAGGGTGATGTTGTACATCCTGCTTCCCATACTGTTTATGAACGGATGCACCGTCAGTAAAAAGGTCGGCAAAGTGTTGGCGGACCCTGACATTCAGGTGGGGTCGACGGCAGATCTGCCCTCGATCGTTAACATAACGCTGCTCGCCGAGCCTGACATTAATAAAAATGAAAGCGGGGAACCTACGCCGATCGCATTGCAGGTGGTGTATCTGAGCGAGGACTCCAAATTGCTGGCCGCTGATTTTGATCAGCTCAATGACGATGACATCGAACTTTCCAAAATATTGGGGAAAAACTACATCGACCATCAGGATTACACCGTCCTGCCCGGGCAGTTTAAACCGCTGCCACCTATCACGCTGGATGAGAAGAACCACTATATCGGTGTGATCGCCTATTACGCTGACGAGAACGTCACGGAATGGAAGAAAATAGTTAAAATTCATGGTGTTGGTCATGTCTACCATCTGTTGGTACATGTGCGCGACAAGGAAATAGAGCTGCAAAGAGAGGTGGACTGATATGCCAACCAGAAACCGGGTGATCTGGCGCGAGGGGTTGTTCATTAAACCTCAACATTTTCAGCAACAACAACGGCATAACGATTATCTACTGGATATCCGTCTTTCAACGCTGAAGAACTATGGCTACGGCTTCCATTCATTGACCCTCAATCATGAGGTTCTCAAGCTGGGGCGCATAGGTTTGACCTCCGCTCAAGGTGTTATGCCGGACGGTAGCGTATTCGACATTCCCCACCAGGATCTGTCGCCTCCGCCTCTGGATATCGGCCCTATTCATGAGCCAGGGAGCCGTGACATCTATCTGGCGCTGCCGATGATAAACGACGCCATTAAGGAGATTGATTCAACGTCTTCGGCGTCCACCGGGCTGCTGCGCTATAAAGAAGTGCTTTCCAGCGTGCGCGATCTGCATTCAGACGAAGGGGATGTCAGCGCATTGATGTTGGCGCAACTCGCTCCACGCCTGATGCAGGGCAACGAAGATCTCAGTTCCTGGGCAGTGTTGCCGCTGTGCCGAATCAGGGAGCGGCGTCCCGATGGTGTTCTGATACTGGACAGTGATTTTATTCCCGCCAGCCTGAGTATCAATGTGTCAGACCCTTTGCGCCTGTTTATGGATGAAGTCCAGGGAACATTGGCCGAGCGTGCCAGATTGCTGGCGCAACGCATTGGTTCTCCCGGCCAGCAGGGCATCGCGGATGTGGCAGAGTTTATGATGCTGCAACTGTTCAACCGCGCGCAACCGCTGTTCACGCACCTGTCCTATCAAAGCGTGCTCCATCCGGAAACCTTGTATACGCACCTGATCCAAATCTGCGGCGAGTTGATGAGTTTTACCGATGAGTCGCGGCTGGCGGGTACGTTTCCGATCTATAACCACGACAAACTGACCGAGACATTTCAGCCATTGATGCTGATGATTCGTCAGGCGTTGAGTACCGTACTGACACCGCGGGCCATTTCTATTCAGCTACGTGTGCAGGCGCACGGTATCCACGTTGCCACGATTAACGAGCGCGAACTGCTCACCAGTGCCGACTTCGTTCTTGCCATTCGGGCGCAGATTCCGCAGGAAAAATTGCGTCGGCAGTTTGTGCAGCAAACCAAAATCACCTCCGTTGAGCGCATCCGCGATCTGGTCAGTTTGCAACTGCCCGGCGTGTCGCTGCTGGCGTTATCTGCCGCACCACGGCAGTTGCCGTATCACTCGGGTTACACCTATTTCATGCTGGATAAACAGAGTCCGGGATGGAAGGACGTGCTGCAAAGCAATGCCATTGCCTTCCATGTTTCTGGCGAATTCCCTGAACTGGATATGCAGTTTTGGGCAATCAGGAGCAGTTAACCATGAGCGATATCTCTATGACCCCTGAGTTTACTGTGGCCGAGAGCGACGGGTTAAATCTGCGCCAATATCACCTGTTACTGCGCGGTGAAAGCCTCAATCCGATGATTGATGCGGCAACGCCCCTGCTGGGGATGGTGCTGCGGCTGAAATCGATGGGCAGCCAGCCGCTGCCGGAGCAACTTTATTTACAGGTTGTGGCCGATATTCAGTCGATTGAACAGCTTTTACAGACACAGGGCTATGAGCCCGGCGCGATCGTCTCTTTCCGCTATGTGCTCTGTACTTTTATTGATGAAGTGGCATTGGGACACGGCTGGAATAGCGAAAACGGCTGGCTGAAACAGTCATTGCTGGTGCAATTCCACAATGAAACCTGGGGTGGGGAAAAGGTTTTTATCCTGTTGGATCGCCTGATGAGCGAACCCCAGCGCTACAAAGATCTGTTGGAGTTTATCTATCTCTGTTTCTGCCTCGGCTACCGTGGACGCTACAAAATTATCGCGCAAAGCCCGGAAGAGTTTGATCGTATTTTCCGCCGTTTATACACCGTAATCCGCCAGGTACGCGGAGAACCTGAGTCTCTGGTTTTACACCACAACGCCACGAAGGAAGGTGGGCGGTATCACCTGACCAAACGCCTGGCAATACGGCATCTGCTGGTGGGTGGCGTTGCCATTCTGCTGGTGATCTACTTCTTCTACCAGATGCGCCTCAATGTGCAGACCGGGGATATTTTGCATCAGCTAAACGGCCTATTAAGCGGAGGTAAAAAAGGATGATCCCGATCGATTTATCTACCCTGGTTAATCGCCTCCATCCCATTGCCCGCCACGCATTGGAAGCGGCGGCGGCGCAATGTGTCAGCCAGCAGGAAGCCGAAATCACGGTGCCGCAGGTGTTATGGCAGATGGTGAATACGCCGCTGTGCGATGTCCGCCTGATCCTCTCGCGTGCTGAGGTGGATAGCGAAGCACTACGTGAGCTGCTCGATAATAGCCAGTCTTCCGGGCGTAGTTTTACCCAGGCGTATCCCTCTTTTTCGCCGTTGCTGGTTGAGTGGCTGAAAGACGGCTGGTTACTGGCTTCCACCGAGCTGCGGCACGATCAACTGCGCAGCGGCGCTATGCTGCTGGCAATACTGCATTCGCCCCATCGTTACTTACCGGCGGCGGCAGTACAACTTTTGCTGAAAGTAAACCGGGCGCTGTTGCTCGATGAGTTTGCCGCCTGGACCGCAGAATCAGCCGAGAGCGCCCTGTCGGAAAAGCCGGGCACGGCAAAAGGGAGCAGGAGCGGTGAAGAGAGTTTGCTGGCGCGTTTTGCGTCGGATATGACGCAAGCGGCGCGTGAGGGCAAGCTGGACCCGGTGCTGTGCCGGGACGCGGAAATCGACCTGATGATCGATATTCTCTGCCGTCGACGCAAAAATAACCCCATCGTGGTCGGTGACGCCGGTGTGGGAAAAAGCGCACTGATCGAAGGGTTGGCGCTGCGAATTGTGGCCGGGCTCGTACCGGAAAAGCTGCATGATACGCGTTTAATGACGCTGGACTTGGGCGCATTGCAGGCCGGGGCGGCAGTAAAAGGGGAGTTTGAAAAACGCTTCAAAAGCATCATGGCCGAGGTGATTCAGTCACCTCAGCCGGTCATTCTGTTTATCGATGAAGCACATACGGTGATTGGTGCGGGCAACCAACAGGGCGGATTGGATATTTCCAACCTGCTCAAACCCGCATTGGCGCGGGGGGAACTCAAGACCATCGCCGCCACCACCTGGAGTGAGTACAAGAAATATTTTGAGAAAGATGCGGCACTTTCCCGCCGTTTTCAGGTAGTCAAAGTTACTGAGCCGACGGCGGCAGAGGCTACCGTCATCATGCGTGGCCTGCGCGCCGTCTATGAAAAATCCCACGGTGTACTGATTGACGATGAAGCGTTACAGGCCTCGGCGAACCTGAGCGAACGCTATTTATCCGGGCGGCAACTGCCCGATAAAGCGATTGATGTGCTGGATACGGCGTGCGCCCGGGTGGCGATTAATATGACGGCCCCGCCGCGTCAACTCTCTGCCCTGACTACGCAGCGCCACCAATTTCTTCAGGAGATCGAACTGCTTGAGCGTGAGCAACGCATCGGTCTGCCGGGAGATGAAAAGCACCTCGAACAGCTACGGCAAAACTATGCGGATACCGATGATCAACTGACCCAACTGGAGGCCAGTTGGCAGGAGCAACGGGCGCTGGTGCAGCAGATTGTCGCATTACGCAGCACATTGCTGGCGCTGGATAACGAACAGGCCAACGACTCTGCGACGGTTGCCCAACTCACTGCGCTGACGGACGCGCTGAATGTCTTGCAAAAAGATCACGCTCTGGTCTCGCCGCATGTCGGTAAGCACCAGATAGCTGCCGTGATTGCCGAATGGACCGGGGTGCCCTTGAACCGGTTGTCGCAAAGTGAGATGGCCGCCATCACCGAGTTGCCCGCCTGGCTGGGGAGTTCCATACGCGGTCAGGATCTGGCCATCGCCCATTTGCATAAACACCTGCTCACCGCCCGGGCCGATTTACGCCGTCCAGGACGTCCTTTGGGCGCCTTCCTGCTGGTGGGGCCGAGCGGCGTAGGGAAAACAGAAAGCGTATTGCAGATTGCCGAATCGCTGTTTGGTGGTCGCCAGTATTTAACGACCATCAATATGTCTGAATTCCAGGAGAAGCATACCGTTTCGCGCCTGATTGGCTCCCCGCCGGGCTACGTGGGTTATGGCGAGGGCGGCGTTCTTACCGAAGCCATCCGCCAGAAGCCGTATTCCGTTGTGCTGCTGGACGAGGTCGAGAAAGCCCATCCGGATGTATTGAACCTGTTTTATCAGGCTTTCGATAAAGGTGAGCTGGCCGACGGTGAAGGGCGGATCATCGACTGCAAAAACGTGGTGTTTTTCCTGACCTCCAATCTGGGTTACCAAACCATCGTTGAATATGCGCAACAGCCGGAACAGTTGCATGAGGTGCTGTATCCGGTACTGGCTGATTTTTTCAAACCGGCATTGCTGGCGCGCATGGAAGTGATCCCGTATCTGCCGCTGGATAAAGACACGCTGAAGGAAATTATCACCAGCAAATTGTTGCGTCTGGAAAATCTGCTGCGTCAGCGCTTTAGCGCCCAGGTGGTCATCGAAAGTGAGGTGACAGAAGAGATTATGCGCCGGGTAACGAGGGCAGAAAACGGGGCGCGCATGTTGGAGTCGGTGATCGATGGGGCCGTGTTACCGCCTCTGTCGTTACTGCTACTGCAAAGCATGGCGGCAGGTAAAGCTATCCGTCATATCCGTGTACATGCCCTTGAGCATGAGTTTAAAGCCGAAGTGGAAACGACAACATGAGGCAAAAACTAAAAAACGTTCTGGAATTACTGGAAAACAGTACTCAGGAACAATTGATCTATCACTTTTTAGCCATTAATCAGCGCCCCTTGCGTTTTGACGCTCTTCTGGTGGGTTTGCTTAACACCAGCACGGAGCAAATGGAGTGTTATGCCATTTCCGGCAGGCAGGAGATGGATATTCAGCGTCACGACCTCAGCATTCAGGATCTGAACGATCCGCTGATCCAGGTCTTGCGCAGTGGTGAAGAATCCCAATGGCAAACGCTGCACCGGGGCGTGCGTATCGAAGACGCCCGTTTCCGAAATTTTGTCTATGAGCTGTCCAGCGAGTGCGGACTGTATGCCCGGCCCGTTTTTGATTATTACGGTCATGCCAGTGGGGTGATTGCCGCCTTTACCGCGCAACCGGAGCAATGCACCAAATCGGGCAACATCTTCAGTTTGAGCAGTGAGTTATTCCAGCATCAGTTGAAAAAAATCCAGGAAATGGAGCTGTTGCGTCAGCAATTACGGCAGATCCGTGAAGTTTTCAAAAGCCAGCAGCAACGGCAGAAACAACTGGATGAACTGCTGGTTGGGCTCAGTTCCGGGGTGCCGAAACACCCGCCGGGGATTGCTCAGGATTATAGCGAAATCAATGATCTGACGGCAGCGGTGGAGGCGTTCGAGTATGACGTTATGGTTCAGCGCTTGCGCCAGTACCGTTCAGACAGAAAGCGAACTGCCATGAGTTTAAATATCTCGCCACGGACCTTCACTTACAAACTCTCCAAATACGGGTATGAGCTATGAGGCTGTGGCTCCTCGTCTGTATCGCGTTGTCTGGCACATTGTTTGGTGCGTTGTCCAGTTCTGCTGAGGCGGACACCTTGAGCGCCGCACTTGCCTGCCGTCAGGAATCGGCACCGTTGCTGCGGCTGGATTGCTATGACCGCGCGTTGTCGGCGGATAAGCAAACCCTGTCGCCGTTGCCCACTCAGCTTGGCGTCGCCTGGCAGCGGGCGATGATGCAAGAGCAAAAACGTGATGACCATTCTACCGCTTTTATGGTGAGCAATACCGAGGGGGATAACCCTCAGGTGGTGCTGACTACCCCGGCGATTGGTATGCCGCCACCGCGACCCGTGCTGGTCTTCAGTTGCGTGGACAACATTACGCGCCTGCAAATCGCACTGACTGCCCCGTTGAAAGAAGGGGATGGCGCGGCGTTGCTGACGACGGAACGCACGCGTTTCTCGTTGGGATGGTTCGTTCGTGAACAGGGTTACCTGCTGGAAGCAAGCCGGGGACTGGCGGGGATCGATGAGATCCAGAAGCTGTTTGGTGCACAAACGCTCACGCTCACTCTGCAAGGTTCGTCAATGCGTCTGGTGTTCAATATTTCTGATTTGGCGCAGGCGATAGAACCGCTGAAAAATGCGTGCCATTGGTAAGGAGCTGTCTGATGGGAACCCCACATACATGGATTGCCTCGCTGTTAACCGCTCTGCCAGAGGAAAAGATCGCCGCCAGGGTCAGTGACAGTAATGCTGATTGGGAATATGTCGACGGCGAGATGGTCAAGCTGGGGGCGCTGGGGCATAACTCGCTGGATATCAATCAGGTACAACAGCGTATTTTGTTGCTGCTTGCCTCGGAGAGTAAAGATTTCCGCCTGATCGGACATTTGTTGCGAACCTTGCAACATGCCGGACGGCCGCTCGAATTGATTCTTTCCGCACAATTACTTTGTGCGTGGGTGAAGGCGTATTGGTCATCCGCATGGCCGGAAAGTGCCGTGATTAAACGGCGGCTGGCGCAGCAAATTCTGAAACGTTTTGCCAGTGCGGCGGACAGTTTTATTGAAAAAGCCGATCACGGCCAGGTGCAGGAGATGCTGGGTGAGCTGGCTCATCTGGCGCATTTATGGCAGCAGCCCGAAGCGGATTTGGCGCGGGAAGTGGATGCGCTGTGCGCGAAGTATCGTCGTCAGCCGGAAAAAAAGGTGGAAGAAACGCCGCAGCCTGGCGTTTATGCCACAGCGTCTGGCGAGCCGGTTGCGCCCGTAGCCGCGCCCATTCCTACCGTGGATGTCGAGAGTTCGGATGAAAAATCCTGGCGACATACGCAGCTTAAAGTGGCGGAAGTGCTCTGTGAACGTCAGCCGGAAAATCCGCTGGGCTATCGGTTACGGCGCAACGCCATTTGGAGCGGCATCACCACATTGCCTCAGTCGCAGGAAGATGGCCGCACGCCATTGGCCGCGTTCTCGGCAGACCGAATGGCGGAGTATCTGGTGGGATTGAACAACCCGGATCTCTCGTTGTGGCGGCGTATCGAACAGAGCCTGTCATTGGCGCCTTATTGGTTTGAGGGGCACTGGCTCTCCGCAAGCGTTGCCATGCAGTTGGGTTTTCCGCGCGTGGCGGAGGCCATTCATGAAGAACTCGGCTATTTCCTGCAACGTTTACCTGCGCTGAAAACCCTGAGTTTCACCGATCGCACGCCATTCCTGACGGGCAAAACCCGCGAATGGGCGGAGCCTGTCAGGCAAGAAAACAGCCGCGCCGCGCAGGCCAATAGCGATAAAGAGGCTATTTGGCAACGCTGGCAGCAGCAGGGGCTGGAAGCTGCGCTGGTGGAAATTGACAGGCAGCAACAGCGTCAGGATCCGCGTGGGCAATTTTACAGCCAGTTACTGAGCGCCAACCTGCTGGATGAGGCGGGATTGACCTCGCTGGCACAACAAAGCTATTCGCAGTTGGCACAAACGGCGCGAACGATCACGTTGCCGGACTGGGAACCCAGTTTGATTGCACAACTGAAAGAAAAACAATCGCCTAAAGGATAACCATGGAACGGAACAGGAGTACCCATTAATGAGAGTACCGGGATTTTTTCGTGTGCTGAAACCGGCCCTTCCAAGGTTTAAAGCCTCTGCACTGTTTTTATTGGTGATGGCATGGTGCGCGGCATTGATTTGGGTTTGGTGGTGGGGACCTGAATGGGTAATTGGTAAACAAAAGCCGCTGGCAACTTCGCTGAGTCGCTGGCTGGTCACCGCCATACTGGTGCTGATGGCGTTGAGCTGGATCACCGTGCGCATCATGCGCCGCTTGCAGCAGTTGGAACAATTACAGCGACAATCCCGCCAGGAGGTGAAAGATCCGGTCAATGCCGACGTTAATTTCCAACAACGTTATCTGTCGCACTGGCTACTTCATCTGGAACGTCATCTCAATAGCCGCAGATATCTGTATCAGTTGCCGTGGTATCTGGTTATTGGCGGCAAAAACAGTGGCAAAAGCACGCTGTTGCAGGAAGGGCAGAAATTGGCCCCGCTTTACCAGCCGGAGAAAATGAAGAGCGATCAGACAGTGGGATTGCATGTGCATTGTTGGGCGGGGGAGCAGGCTGTTCTACTGGATGTCGACAGTGAACTGATTGAGCAACCCGCTTCCCCTGATGGCGATAAACCGCAGCTCTTCTCACGCCTGTGGGACGATCTGCTGCATTGGTTGGCGCAAAACCGGGCGCGCCAGCCATTGAACGGCGTAGTGGTGACGGTCGACATCAGCCAGTTTATGACCTTTAACAAAGCACAGCGTGAGGCTTATCTGGCGATGATGCGCCAGCGCCTGCAGGATTTACGCCTGCAATTACATAGCCAGTTGCCGGTCTATGTGGTGCTGACACGGATGGATCTGTTCTATGGTTTTGACGCGATGTTCCAGACGCTGGATAAAAACCAGCGCGAGTCGGTTCTGGGCGTGACGTTTACGCTTAAAGACGATAACTGGCGTCAGGAGCTGGGCGACTTCTGGCAGCGTTGGATCCGGCAGATGAACAGCGCCTTGCCAGATATGATGATTAATGAGGTGGATAGCAGCCAGCGTGGCCCGCTTTTCAGCTTTGTGCGCCAGATGCATGGCTTGCAGGAGTACGTCAGCCAACTGCTCGAAGGCATGCTCTTCAATGATGATCAGCACCAGTTGTTGCGCGGGGTGTATCTGACATCGGCCCTGCAACAGGGGCAGATGGACGATATGTTCGTGCAAAGTGCCGCGGCGCGTTATCACTTGGGTACCCAGGCATTTCCATCCTGGCCGGTGGCGGATAGCAGACCCTATTTTACCCGCACCCTGTTTGGCAATGTGCTGTTTACGGAGCCGAATCTGGCCGGTGAGAACCGCGCCTGGCTGAAGAATACGCGCCACAGAATGGTTATCTTTTCTGTCGCAGGAAGTATTGTCGGCCTCGGGCTGCTGTATGGCTGGAACCACTATTACCGCGTCAATTATCGCGCGGGGGTAGAGGTTCTGGAGCAGGCGAAATCGTTCCTCAGTATTCCCACCCCCAGTGACGACGATGATTACGGCAATTTGCAGCTTCCTTTGCTTAACCCCATTCGTGAAGCGACGTTGGCCTATGGTGATTATCACCATCGCAACGCCCTGATCGCGGATATGGGGCTGTATCAGGGGGATCAGATCGGCCCGTATGTCGAAGATACCTATCTGAAATTATTGCAACAGCGTTACCTGCCGGCACTGATGAATGGCTTGCTCAACGCGCTGAATGCGGCACCTGCCGGAAGTGAAGAGAAGCTGAACATCCTGCGGGTAATGCGCATGCTGGAAGACAAAAGCGGACGCAATAAAGCCGTGGTGGCGAAGTACATGGCCGATCGTTGGAGTCAGCGATTCAATGGACAGAACCTGCTTCAGGCGCAATTGATGGCCCACCTCGATTATGCCCTGGATCACACTGACTGGCGGGCACTGCGTGAAGCGGGAAATCAGGATGCCATTGCGCGCTTTACGCCGTATGCCAAGCCCATCCGTGCGGCACAAACCGAATTGAGCAAACTCTCTCTCTATCAGCGGGTTTATCAGAGCCTCAGGGCAAAGGCCCAGCAGGTGCTGCCTTCGGATTTGAATATGCGTGATCAAATCGGGGCAAGTTTTGACAACATTTTCGTTGCCAACGATGAACACCTGCTGAATGTGCCGCAATTCCTCACCCGCTATGGCTTGAACAACTATTTCATCAAGCAACGGGATGGGCTGGTTGAGCTGACCGCCATGGACAGTTGGGTACTGAACCTGACGCAAAATGTCCAGTACAGCGAGGCCGATCGCAAAGAGATCCAGCGCCACCTCACCGATCAATACTTCAGTGATTACACCGTGACCTGGCGTTCCGCCATGAACAATCTGGAGATCCAGCAGTTTGATGAAACCTCGCAGGTGATCACCGCGCTGGAACAGGTGATCGGTGGCGATCAGGTATTCAGGCGGGCCTTGCAGGCGCTGCACGATAACACCCGGGTTGCCATCGTGCCTGAGGGACTGTCCGATTCGCAGCGTCAGGATTTCCTCGAGTCTGCGGATTATCGCCTGATGGCGCGTATCACCCGCGACTTCGCGTTGGAAAACAATGTCCTGGCGGAGCAAAAAGAGGGAACGGGTACGCTGCAAGGCGTCTACCAGAAATTGACCGATTTGCATCGCTATCTGTTGGCTATCCAGAACTCGCCGACGCCGGGTAAATCGGCCCTCAAGGCAGTGCAAATGCGTCTGGAGCAGAACAGCAGTGATCCGATCTTTGCTGCCCAGCAAATGGCGAAAAACCTGCCGAATCCGCTCAACCGTTGGGTTGGGAAACTGGCCGATCAGGCATGGCGTGTGGTGATGCTCGAAGCTATCCAATATATGGAAGTGGAATGGCAAAGTTCGGTCTTCAAACCTTATCAGACCCATTTGGCTGGCCGCTTTCCGTTTGATCCCAACGCCCGTGAAGATGTGTCGCTCAGTGAGTTTGAACGCTTCTTCAAACCGGGTGGCGCGCTTGACGCTTTCTATCAGCAAAACCTCAAGCCGTTCATTGAAAATCAACTGACCTGGGGCAGTGACGGGGAGGTGTTGATCCGCGATGACATCCGCGAGCAGTTGGAAGCCGCGCAGAAAATCCGTGACACCTTCTTTAGCCAACAGAACGGGTTGGGCACGCAGTTTGCGGTAGAGCCCGTGGAGTTGTCGGCGGGCAAACGTCGCAGCGTACTGAATCTGGATGGGCAGTTGCTGGATTACACCCATGGACGCTCCCGTACCGTACATCTGGTGTGGCCGAACTCCATGCGTGCCGGGGTGGAAAGCAAACTGACCCTGGTGCCGGATGCCAATGACAAAGCGCCACGCAGTATCAGTTTCACTGGCCCGTGGGCGCAGTTGCGGCTGATTAATTCGGGGCAATTGACGGATGTTGATGACGGGTCATTTAACGTGCGTTTCAACGTGGATGGCGGCTACATGATTTACCGCGTTTCCGTTGACGCGTCGGACAATCCGTTTGCCGGTGGTCTGTTCAGCAAGTTCAGCTTGCCCGAGACCCTGTATTGACCGTAACCCGGCGGAGGATGCCCCGCCGGGTCTATTCAGGATGAATGATGGTGAATGAACGTACCTCTAGCATTGTGATCCACACCGGTGGCGACCCGCGCAATTTGACGGAGTTTGAGGCGATCCGGCAGGAAATTAATAAATCCAGCCATCCGTCCCAGCCGGAAGTGAACTGGAAACTGGTGGAGTCGCTGGCGCTGACGCTGTTTCGCCGCAACGGTGTCGATTTACAGACGGCGACCTATTACACCCTGGCGCGTACCCGTCTGGCGGGCATGGCCGGATTTACCGAGGGTTGTGAGTTATTGGCTGGCGTCATCAGCAGTGAGTGGGCGGTGTGCTGGCCGGACAACGAAACGGCACGGATTGAGATTCTGGAATGGTTTAACTCACGAATTGGCAATGTGCTGCGTGCGCAGATTTTAAGCGAGAAAATGCTGCCATTGTTGTTTCGTGCCGAACGGGCATTGCAGATTATCAGCGACACCTTGCAGCAGTTGCCGCTGCGGCGACTCCCGCGAATCGAGAACCTGCTGTATTTCATACAAAACAGCATCAAACAGATTGAGCAGGAAGGGATGGTGAAAAACCGGGCTTTGGTACAAACCACCCAAGAGGCCGTGACGCTGGTCTGGATGCCGAGAGATGAAGAGGCTGAAATGCCCACTCAATCTGTTGAGCAGGTCTTTGAGTCCCCGCCTGTTCCACCGAAACCGGCAGCGGAAATGGCAAGCCCGACCGCCGTACAACTTAACTCACCCGCCAAAGCGCGTCGCAAACTGCATCTGGGCAGTTTCTTCACGGGCGCACTGTGCTGTTCGCTGATCGCAGCGCTCGGGTTTTTTCTTTACATCAATCCGTTGTATCAGCGGCTGGAAGCTCTCGGTGAGCAGCCAGATGTTGCCACGCTGCTTTGGCTGGAACAGCCGGTATTGGCGACCTACGGCAAGCAACTGGACAGTTTGGCCTCACAGTCACCGTTACTGCCTTTGGCAAGGGCTGAACGTTCCGTTGCGCTGGCGAAACAGAACTGGCCGCAAGAGCCGCAGCAGCAACAGGAAACCCTGCGATGGCAGCAAATTCAACAGGCCAGAACCGGTGATGCCGGTCTGGGACAAAGCTATTTCTACGTGCAGCAGCACTTGCAGACGCTCAGTAACCAGTTGTTGGAGCAGGAGCGGCTCAAAGGCAGCCTGACCATCTCGTATCTGAAAACCGCGATTTATCAGATGCAAAGCGCATTGCAGGCAGACGTGCCGCTGGAGGAGTTGCTGCGCCAGCTTTCTGTCTCGGTAGAACAGGGTAAACCCGCCTCAGCGGTATTGCTTAAACAGATAGATGACCGTTGGAACACGCTGTCCAGCCGCTATCACCAGTTCACTCAACGCTAGCCCCAGCAGAAGAATACCCAGGAGGGAATATGTTTTCTGAGGATAAAAAACAGACATCCGGGACCATCAAGCCCCAAAATTTTGTTGCCTCCGATTCACCCAGCGGTGTGCTGCCCAAAGGTGGATCGTTGATGAAGAACCTGACGGGTTCTGCCAGCGGGGGGCTGGGGGCTCTGACCGATTCTTTGAGTACCCCTACCGGATTGCAATTTACCCTGAGCGTGATGGGGTTGCCTGCCCAACAGTTTGTGGTGGTGGACTTTAGCCTGACCGAGACTTTCTCATCGCCATATCTGCTGCAAGTAGGATTGGCCAGCGCCGATCCGGCCATAGATTTTGCCGCAGTGCTGGATAACAGCGTCACGCTGAACGTCTGGCGCGATGGCGTATTGCAACGCTGTGTGAATGGTATCGTCGCCAGCTTCGAACAGGGTGATACCGGTTTCCACCAGACCCGATACAGTATGGTGATTCGTCCACCGCTGTGGCGCACGTCGCTGCGCCGCAATTCGCGGATATTCCAGCAGCAGACGCCGGAAGAAATTATCACTACCTTGCTGCGGGAGAACGGTATTGTCGATGCGGCATTTTCTCTGCGTCATGCCCATCCAGCCCGCGAGTTTTGCGTGCAGTATCAGGAGTCGGATTTCGCGTTCATTCAGCGTCTGAGTGCAGAAGAGGGGATGTATTACTATTATGCGGTGAAAAATGGCGGCGCTGTAAAAAACGATGGCGCAACAAAAAATAGCCAACAGTTAAAAAGCAGTAACGAGGCAAAAAACAGTAATGAGGCAAAAAGCAGCGGAGAGACGCTGATTTTTGCCGACGATGCCGGTACGTTACCCACCGGTCCGCTGTTGCCCTGGAACATCAACAAGGCCGCACAAAGCAAAGAACTGTGCGTGGACAGCTTCCGGCGCAGGGCGCAGGTTCGTCCGGCCAGCGCCCAACTCAAAGACTACACCTTCAAAAACCCGAACTGGCCTGCGAAGTTTGACCAGCATGCGCGGGAGCTGCATAACCAGCGACCAGATTATGAGTATTACGACTTCCCTGGGCGGTTCAAAGACGAACAGCACGGCAAGGATTTTACTCTTTACCAACTGGACGGCCTGCGTAATGACGCAGACATCGCGCAAGGGCAAAGCAACGCCTTCCAGCTCTATCCGGGGCTGCTATTCACCCTGTACGCCCACCCTCGGCCCGACCTAAACACGGCATGGCAAATTGTCAGCATCACCCATACCGGGAGCCAGCCAGCGGCGCTGGAGCAAGAGTCGGGTGAGCAAGGCACGGTGTTGTATAACCATTTCAGCGTTATTCCGGCGAAACAAACCTGGCGGCCAGCACCGTTGCCGAAACCCTGCGTGGATGGCCCGCAAATTGCCATTGTGGTGGGGCCGCCTGGGGAAGAGATCTACTGCGATGATTTTGGCCGCGTGCGGGTGAAATTCCTCTGGGATCGCTACGCCAAAGGCGACGACACCAGCTCTTGCTGGATCCGTGTCAGTCAGGCATGGGCGGGGCAAGGCTGGGGCAACATTGCAATACCGCGTATAGGTCAGGAAGTGATCGTCGATTTTCTGCATGGCGATCCCGATCAACCGATCATCACCGGGCGGACGTACCACGCCAATAATACCGTTCCCAACAAGCTGCCAACCTCGAAAACCAAGATGTCCATTCGTTCCAAAACGCATAAAGGACAGGGCTTTAATGAGCTGAGTTTCGAGGATTCTGCGGGCAAAGAGGAAGTTTATATCCATGGTCAGAAGGATATGCGTACCGAGGTGTTGAATGACCGCGCAACGACCGTGGGTAACAACCATAGCGAAACGGTTAAGGCCAACCAGACCATCCACGTATTTGCCAATCAGCAATCCACCATAGAGAAGAACCAGACCACCACGGTGAACCAGAACCGGGTGGAGACCGTGGTGCTGACCAATACCGAAGTGGTGGGGTTGAGCAGTACCGTGACCATTGGGACCGCGTATGCGCTCACGGTGGGCGGAGCGATGAATACCGCCGTAGGGCTGAGCCAGTCCGAGCAAGTAGGTATCCACAAAACGGTCAACGTCGGTAATTCACTCAGTTTCACTGCGGGGGATGTCATCGAACTGACCTGCGGCAAAAGCACCTTCAGGATGGATAAATCAGGCCGGGTGACAATCAGCGGCACCGAGTTCCTGTTTGAAGCCAACGGGCCGGTGCAAATCAACGGCAAAGACGTCGATATAAACTGAGGAGCAGGGAAATGGAGTTCCGCAATCTGACGCCCTTTGCCGTCCAGAATTACAAGATGTTGGATAAGAACGACAAAGAGCATCATGTCGTGGTGATGAAGGCGGGTTATCAACTGAACCGTGATGCGCATGGCGATGTTCAGGCCGTGGTGATGGACAGCGATCCGGTGGCGTTGAGTTTTCAGGATGTGTTTGCTGGTGAAGTGAACCAGTCATCCGAGCTACAGGAAAGCGATCTTGCCCCGTTCAAACCGCTTTGCGATGTGATTATCACTGCCACGGCGCATGCGCCAGAGGGAAAACCCTGTGCCGCATTCCCGGTTAGCGTCACGCTGACCCGCGCTGATGGTGAGGTCTTGCTGAATAAAACCCTCACCGTGGCCGGAGCACAGCATATCGAACAACAAGGATGGCCGCGCCAGTGGGAACTGAGTGAACCAGCACCTTTTGTCGCGTTGCCGATCAATTATGAAGTGGCTTTTGGTGGCGAGTGCCGGATAGAACGCGACGATGAAGCTGCGGCGGAAGTGCCAGCAGAACATCAACTGACGCCCGAGCAACAGAACACGCATCCACAGGCACCGGCCAGTCCGTTGGCACATACCGTTTTCACTGCCAATCCGATCGGTATGGGATATATCGAACCCTGGTATGCCCGCGCCAAAAAAGTGACGTCATTGCCCCTACCGCGAATTACCGACCCACGTCATCCGTATACGCAAGAGCAGGCGATGGCACTTATTGCAGGGACGGCAGATCTGAACGCACCGGCATATCAACCTGCCGGTTTTGGCCTGATCGGACGCGCCTGGCAGCCACGACTTGCCAAGGCCGGTACCTATGACGAGACGTGGTTGGAAAACCGTCATCCCTATCTGCCCGCAGATTTTGATTTTAATTACTGGAACGGCGCACCTGCCGATCAGCAAATCACCTTCCCCCCCTTAAACCTGAAGATAACGCTGCATAACCTGACCCCTGGGGGTTCGTTACATTTCACTCTGCCGGATCATCTGGCCTTTATCCTGTTGCGCCTGAAAAACGGTGCCATGGTGCCGCAAAAAATGTGGCTGGATACGCTGTATATCGATGCCGAACAGCAGCGGGTGATAGTGACGTGGCGTTATGTACTGGCGGCCGATGCGCCATTACGGGTGATGGAAGCCCGTTATGAAGTCCATCCCGAACAGTGGTTGGAAAAAATCTACCCGTTACAGGTTGATCAGTCCCACGCCAAGGAGAGTGAATAATGGCCGATAACGTTGTCGCCCGTAAAGACGGGGAGTGGCTGGTGATCAGTATGCTGCCCGACGTCTGCAAAACGCCATGCGGTTCTTCCACGCCACCGATTCCTTATCCGGTGGTCGCCTATCTGGGCAATGCCGTACAGGTTGTGCCATCAGTGAAAGCCAATGGCAATCCGCTGGTGGTGTTTAACCAGAGTTCGATTCCCACGACCGTGGGCGATGAACCGGGCGTTGCGAAGGGGATACAAAGCGGCACTGTGGGCGGAAAGTGCTACCCCAAAACCCACAGCAGTACGGTACGGGCAGGGAAGAAACCCATCCTGCGTCATGATGATGAGTTCTGGATGAATGGGGCGTAACGATGGATGACCGCATGGATGTTTCACACTCGGCGCCTACCTCTGCCGATCAGGATGCCTTTTATAAAACCATTGACTCGATAAAGGTGCAGGGGACAAAAGCGGACGATTGGGTCTCGGTCGATATGCACTACAACAATGGTAATCCGCCCGATCAGGATCTGTTTACGCAGCAGGAATATGAAGGGTTAAAGAAAAAGAACCCCAAGCTGAATTTACCTGAACTGCCGGATGGCCCACGGAGCACGGCATCGGCCTCCTCTTCTGGCAGCAGCGGCAGCGGTAATACCTCTGGGAAAGTGACAGCCATAACGACTGCCAGCGGAGGCAGCGCACACGAAGCCGCTCCGGTAGTGAAGACCCAGACAGAGGAAGAAGAGGGAATATGGGATTCAATTAAAAACTGGATGACTGGTGCGGGCGACAAGGTGGAGGCCGCAGCAAACCATCCGGTGGAAGGAGGCAAAGGCGCAGCCAAAGGCATGTGGAACATGGTACCCGACATGGCCACGATGATGGCCCAGGGCAGCGCATATCAGATGGCCGGTGAGATGGAGCAAAATGCCGCGATCCTCTCCCTGTTTGGCATGGATGAGCAGGCCAAGGCTCAGCAGACCATGGGGCAGGCGGTACGTGACAATGCCAGTAACATAAATTTTGACGAATACCGGTTGGAAATGTCGAATAAGGCGCAGGAAGGGGGCGATTTGATTGCCACTATTGCTGGCTTTGCCACGGGTGTGGGTGGGGTAATTAAGTTAGGTGGTCGGGCAACGGTGAAAGGTCTTGGTGGCGGGGCCGCTAAAGTGATGCGCAAGGAGGCCAGTGAGGTTGAAGCCGTCGCTAAACTCGACAGTACGTCGGGCAAGGTGACGACCTCCGACGGGGGCAAGATTACACCGAACAAGACCAAAGAAACGGGCGTGGAAAAGAAGAAGCACACTGACGCAGACCAAAAAAAAGACGGTGTGGATGATTCAGTGTCCACATCGGCCAGTGAACCGGTTGATGTAGCCAGCGGTAATTATCTGCAAAATCTGCCGATGATAGCGCTTCCCGGCACATTGCCGCTGAATTTGTCCCGCGATTACCGATCTCGTTCAACCGTGGGCGGGATGTTCGGCGACAAATGGATGGATGAGTGGTCACAGTGTCTCGAACTGGACAAAGACCAGATTCGCTTTATCAACGCAGAAGGGATGACGCTGATCTACTCCGCCCCGGCCATACGGGATAATGTCTATGGCCTGAACATCCAGCGGGGTGAATATCACCTACAGGGATCACGCAGTGGCGTATTAACTATTTTTAACCGCAAGACCCAGCAAACCCTGCATTTTGCCCAGCAAAGGGGCCAGCGGCGTTGTTTATCCGCGATTACCGATCGTAGTGGCAACCGCGTCACCTTCCATTATCACCATGACCAGCTATCGACCGTTGAACACAGCGACGGCTATCACCTGGCGCTGAGCTGGCAACAGCAACGGGTAAGCACTATCGATCTGATCACAGACGGTCAATGCCAGCGTCTGGTGACCTGCCGCTACAGCGAGGCAGGCCGGTTGATTGAGTGCGATACTTTCCAGTTTACCCATTTGTGGCATGAGTACACGGCCGAAGGTTACATGACCCGTTGGTATGACACCGACCAGACGGATGTGCATTACCAGTATGATGATGAGGGTCGGGTCATTGCGTTGCGCGAAGCCAGTGGTTACTACTCTGACCGCTTTATTTACGACACCGCCGCGCGCTGTACCACCTATCTGGACAGCGAGGGCGGTGCCACCCGTTACTGGTATGACGACAACGGACTGGTGACGCGGGAAGTCGATCCGTTGGGTCGGGAGCGGCATACCGAGTGGGACGTCAGTAACAAACTGTCCGAGACCGACGCGCTGGGGCGCACCACCCGCTATCGCTACAACCCCTACGGTGAAGTGGTGCAATTGACGACGCCGACGGGGGAGGTTTTTCGCTATGTCTATGACGAACAGGGGCTGATTAGCCGTGTGACTTTGCCTGACGGCAAGCGCTGGTATTTTGCCTACACGGCAGAAGGGAAACTGCACCAGTTGACCGACCCGCAGGGGCGTTTGCAGGTCTATGACTATGATGAGCATGGCGAAATGGTGCGCCACCTGTTGCCGGATGGCGAAGCCTGGCACTACCGCTATGACTCGCGCCGTCAGCTCCATGCGATAACCGCGCCGGACGGGGCGACGAGCCAGTTGACGCAGGATTGCTTTGGCCGCCTGACCAGTTGGCAGGACGCGCTGGGGCAGACCACGCGCTTTGTACAGAGCACGGCACACGCCAACGTGGAAGGCAGCCTCAGTGAACGGTGGCTGCCGGACGGGGGGAGACAGTCAGTCAGTTACGACAGCGAAAAACGCGTGGCCAGCAGCACTGACGGTGAAGGGAAAACCACGCACTACGAATACGGCCCGTTTGACCTGCTGATGGCCATGACAAGGCCCGATGGTGAGCGGCTGACCTTTGGTTACGACACGCTGTGCCGCCTGAATCAGGTCACCAATGCACAGGGGCAGACGTACCGCTATACCCGCGACCTGGCGGGGCAGGTGGTGAGCGAAACCGATTTTACCGGGTGCACGGTGCAGTATGAATACGATGCCGCTGGGCGGCGTATCCGTGCGCGTTATCCAGACAATCGTCTTGTGTGCTGGCACCATTCCCTGCGTGATGACGTGCTCAGCCAGCAGGTGTGGCAGTGCGGGGAGACGCAGTCCACGCTGGAAGTGGCCACCCACTATGCCTATGACCCCGAGGGGCGGCGCATCAGGGCTGAAAACCCTGATGCGGTGGTGGAGTTTGCATTTGATGACGCCGGGCAGGTGGTGAGTGAGCGACTGAACGGACGCGAGGTCAGCCACAGTTGGGATGAACTGCGCGGCACGCCACAGGCTCGCACGGTAGGTGAGTTGGGGCTGACGTATACCTACGGCGTACAGGGGCGGCTCACGGGTTTGCAACTGAACGGGCATCAGCCCTTGCAGTTACAGTATGACGTGCTGGGGCGGGAGACGCAGCGGGCGAGTCCCGCCGGGTTTGTGCAGGCCAGCCAGTATACGCCAGTGGGTTTGCTGGCGGGTCAGATGGCCGGGCAGAAAGCGTTGCCGGGCAGTGCGGTGAACCGGTCGTGGCACTATGATCAGGCCTACAACGTGACGGGAATAGAGGATCGCCGCTGGGGCAAGACGCGTTATTACTACAATGCCAATGACCAGATAGTGCATGCGGACTTTGGCGGGATATTGCCGCTGCAGGAACAGTTCAGCTACGACGCGAACCTGAATCTGGCCGTTCAGGGGCGGTTGTCGCGCGGCAGTCAGGCGGAGTGGGAACAGACAGCCCAGCAGCAACAGGCGGGGCGCGTGGTGCAGCGGGGGGAGTGTGAATACCATTACGATGCCGCCGGGCGCTTAAGCGAGAAACGCACCCACCCTGATGGTTTTCGGCCCCAGATCTGGCGTTACCGCTGGGATGGCCTCAACCAGTTGCGCGAACTGATAACGCCGTCAGGCGTACGCTGGCGCTACGGTTATGATGCATTTGGTCGGCGGATCCGCAAGCTGAAGGTGCTGGACGGGGGACAAACCCCCGCAGCGATACCGGGTGCCCGACCCAAAGTGGCAGGGTACGAGTATTTGTGGAGCGGTGATCAACTGATTGAGGAAGTACCGGTCTACGCCGACGGCACGGTGGCGTATGACCAGAGTATCCACTGGCTGTATGAACCGGGCGGGATGACGCCGGTGGCGCGGCATGAGCGGGGGCAGTTGCACTATGTGGTGGCGGACGCCCTGGGCACGCCCCGGGAGTTGCTGACCGAGCAGGGAAAAGTCGCCTGGGCCAACCGACTGAGCACCTGGGGACAGGCGGATGTGTGGCCGCTGGCGGCGAGCAATGACGATATACTGAGTTGCAACTTACGTTTTGCGGGTCAGTACGCAGATGACGAATCGGGGTTGCACTACAACCGTTTTCGTTACTATGATAATGAGACGGGGCAGTACCTGACACCGGACCCGATAGGGCTGGCGGGGGGCGTGAATCCGTATGGGTATGTGCATAATCCGGTGGGGTATATCGACCCGTTGGGGTTAGTTGCTGTTGATGCACCTGGATATAATGTTTATGGTTTATTCGATCCTGGAGTAAAAGAGCCTTATTATGTTGGTATTACCAACGATCTTGATAGACGAGCGATTGAACATGCTGGAACTGGCAGGTTAACACCGGGTGCAAGTATGCAGCCTCTGGATAGAAATGTTACATACGGTCAGGCCAGGGGCTATGAACAATATTATATTGAGGAGTATAAAACTAAAACCGGGATTATAGGTAAGGATATTTCCTCGACTAATCGAGGAAATAAGTATAACTCGTTTGATCGTAGTAGAACTGATGCGCGAGCGAATGCGTTTAAAGATGCCTATAATAAAAAGAGTGTGCTGAAAAAATATAAAGGGAAATGTGGATGAGTGATTTCAAATTTTGGGGTTGGGATAAGAAACCTAGAACAATGCTTCGTTTTGTGAAACCTGGTGATATATTTTGCTTTCAATTTGATGATGAGAAATATGGTTTTGGGCGTATTATTTCAAAGATAATGACAGGACATGTCGCAGAGTTTTTTGATTTTAGCTCATCTGGTCCAAATATAACAGAAAGTATTATCAAAAAGTCAAAACGAGCAGTCTCACCTGTTGTAATTGATACTTATGGATTATTTGATAAAAAGGGGTATCCTGATAGTGAATGGAGAATAATTGGCCACCAGAATAATTTTTCTCCAGAAAATGTTGAGGGTGTTTATTTTACTTATGGGTTAGGTAGTTCATGTAAAAAAGTAGATGTCTTTGATAATGAGATATCTATATCAGAACATGAGGCAGAATTACTTCCTCGGTTGAGTCCACACTCTGACTATCATATTAAATCCTTATTAAAGGATATCATTTGACTGTTATGCTGAAAATCTGGATATCGCTGATGGACACTTAAATAAAGGTGGAGGTAAATGTGGCTAGTAAAGTTATCTGGAAGTCAGGAGACTTGGTTAATATTAAATTGCGAGACGATTTATATACAACTGGCCAAATATTAACCAGTCCTGCGATGCGCTTTTATGATATATCTAACCATGATGGTATCTGGAGTGATATTGATTTGAACGCGGAAAAGGTTTTATTTAGAGTTTTTGTGGGGAATATCGTTAATCAATTTTTAGTTAAGGAAAAGATCAAGATAACATCTATTATACCTAGTAATAAACCTTATTATCCATACTGGATAAAGCCTTATACACTTACGATGGATAGTGAACATTATAAAGGAGATAGATTTAGCTTTCCTTTTTTGGGAGGAAAAATCATAGATCTTGGTCCTGATGGAGATATTAGTACAACCCAAGCCACAGTTATACAAGAGGATCTTACAGTAACAGAAGATCGTAAGTTGATTGAGGAATATGAACTGACCAATATGTGGGGACATGAAGATCTAAGTGATCGATTATGTCGCTACTTTAACACTGGAATTAATCGGGATGATCTTAGTTTGAAATTTTCCCTGATTTATGGGATGACAGAGAGAAGTTACGTCCACTAACTCGCCGTTTACCTATTCCGTTAAGATAAAGGTAAAAGCTGGATATACTCCCGAATTTCGGGCTATTTCTATCAACCTAGGCTTATCGTTTATGGTTTCATCAAACCTAGGTCGAGTATCAGGTCATGGCTCCGGCAACCCAGATGGGGATTTTCTACATCATATTCATCAAGATGATGAAAGACTAATACATATATTTCTCCAATGGAAATAAATTGGATATTCATATGAAACATGAAAGTATCGATTCTTTATTACGCGGTAGAACTCTTCTTCTTGAGGTGGCGCCTGAGGATGCAGATTATAGAACGTGGATTGAACTTTCGTTGCAGGATGAGCTAAAACCAGCTTATCCATTTAGAACAGATAGTTATGCAATGTTAGGCAACTCTCCATATTCAAATCATTGCGATCACAATATTGCTGCTTTTAAATTAAGAAAATCCTCGTTTTTTGCATCTGATATTGAGAATGATTTTGACACATCATATGATAAAGTTGGAAGTTATATAAAATTAAATACACTTGATGAATTAATTAAATATCTTAGTGAAAATAAATTACTAATAGATGACTTTACTGATTCATCTAATATTGATGATTATCCATTGTGAGTTTTATGCCGGAAAGATCCCCGTGATCCTTCCGGCCTGTCCATTCCCCGCTACACCGCAATCTCCGCCTGAATCACCAGTCGTCCGCGTTCAACGGGATGGCCAGTTAAAAATCCCAGCTCCTCCAGCCAGCGGCATGAGCAGGGAAAAGTAACTGGCTGAGCACCTGGGGACAGGCAGACGTGTGGCCGCTGGCGGCAAGCAATGACGATATACTGAGTTGCAACTTACGTTTTGCGGGTCAGTACGCCGATGACGAATCGGGGTTGCACTACAACCGTTTTCGTTACTATGATAATGAGACGGGGCAGTATCTGACACCGGACCCGATAGGGCTTGCGGGGAGCGTGAATCCGTATGGGTATGTGCATAACCCGGTGGGGTATATCGACCCGTTGGGGTTGGCTTGTATATGTCCTGGGGCGAATGCAACCACAAGTCAAATTCAGGTTAATAGGACAAATGGTAAAGCTGCCGAGGCTCTACTTCTTGATAAGTTATCAAGGAATCCTAATGTAACAGTATTGGGAACTCAGGTTTACGTTAAAACACCTGGTGTTGGTCGAGGACGATATGTTGATATTCTTATTCAGAATAACAACATGGGAAAAATAATAGGAGTAGAAGTTAAATCTGGTGGTGCTACCAGATCTTCAACTCAAATAGCAAAAGATAAGGTAATTACTTCTGGAGGGGGTATTTTTGGGAAAAATGCGCCAAAAGATATGAATGGCAACCCTCTTGCCGGATTAGATACTTCAGGTGTGTTAGTTAGTGAAACTAATGTGCCATTATGGAAATTACCATGATGAATAAAACAACAAAAGATATTCTTGCGGATATAGTCTCAGTGATCAGACCATCATTCGAGAGTAAGGGATTTACCTTTAAAAAAAATTGCTTTGAATCTAGTGATAGTTCGGGGAATGTCTACCAATACGAAATCAATCTTTCAAAGAGTAAAGGACATTTTTCGTTGCATTTGCGGCTGAAATTATTGAATAAATATTTAATGAAAGAGGTTAATGCTGTATTGGAAAAGGTATTACGTGATTCCAATTATAGATACCCTAGCAATTGGAGTGAAAAAGATATTGAAGTATCAATAAAAACAAGGATCAATGATTATTGTGTTTCGATGATAACTGATTGGCGATGTTTTAAAAATGAAAATGAATCGTTAGATGAGTTTAGAAGTCGATTTTCCATCTGGATGTGTGTTTTTAATGATATTAATGAAGTAAATAACTGGGAAAAGCAATTAATTGAAAGTGTTGAATTGTCGATATCTTGGTTTTCAATGATAGGATCGGATGAATGGATTATTAACAATACATTATATCCGGCATTGTTAATGCTCAAAAAAATAAAATCAGGCAACGAATTAGATGAAAAATATAGAGATGTTTTATCTAAGGTAAGATCAGAAGATGAAGCGAAACTATTCTTTAACTATCTGAGTGTTATATAGAACATAAAGCTGGAAAGATCTTACCGATCTTTCCAGTCATTTACTCTGACCGCTTTGTTTACGACACCGCTGCGCGCTGTACCACCTATCTGGACAGCGAGGGCGGTGTCACCCGTTACTGGTATGACGACAACGGACTGGTGACGCGGGAAGTCGATCCGTTGGGTCGGGAGCGACATACCGAGTGGGACGTCAGTAACAAACTGTCCGAGACCGACGCGCTGGGGCGCACCACCCACTATCGCTACAACCCCTACGGTGAAGTGGTGCAATTGACGACGCCGACGGGGGAGGTTTTTCGCTATGTCTATGACAAACAGGGGCTGATTAGCCGTGTGACTTTGCCTGACGGCAAGCGCTGGTATTTTGCCTACACGGCAGAAGGGAAACTGCACCGGTTGACCGACCCGCAGGGGCGTTTGCAGGTCTATGACTATGATGAGCACGGTGAAATGGTGCGTCATCTGTTGCCGGATGGCGAAGCCTGGCACTACCGCTATGACTCGCGCCGTCAGCTCCATGCGATAACCGCGCCGGACGGGGCGACGAGCCAGTTGACGCAGGATTGCTTTGGCCGCCTGACCAGTTGGCAGGACGCGCTGGGGCAGACCACGCGCTTTGTACAGAGCACGGCACACGCCAACGTGGAAGGCAGCCTCAGTGAACGGTGGCTGCCGGACGGGGGGAGACAGTCAGTCAGTTACGACAGCGAAAAACGCGTGGCCAGCAGCACTGACGGTGAAGGGAAAACCACGCACTACGAATACGGCCCGTTTGACCTGCTGATGGCCATGACAAGGCCCGATGGTGAGCGGCTGACCTTTGGTTACGACACGCTGTGCCGCCTGAATCAGGTCACCAATGCACAGGGGCAGACGTACCGCTATACCCGCGACCTGGCGGGGCAGGTGGTGAGCGAAACCGATTTTACCGGGTGCACGGTGCAGTATGAATACGATGCCGCTGGGCGGCGTATCCGTGCGCGTTATCCAGACAATCGTCTTGTGTGCTGGCACCATTCCCTGCGTGATGACGTGCTCAGCCAGCAGGTGTGGCAGTGCGGGGAGACGCAGTCCACGCTGGAAGTGGCCACCCACTATGCCTATGACCCCGAGGGGCGGCGCATCAGGGCTGAAAACCCTGATGCGGTGGTGGAGTTTGCATTTGATGACGCCGGGCAGGTGGTGAGTGAGCGACTGAACGGACGCGAGGTCAGCCACAGTTGGGATGAACTGCGCGGCACGCCACAGGCTCGCACGGTAGGTGAGTTGGGGCTGACGTATACCTACGGCGTACAGGGGCGGCTCACGGGTTTGCAACTGAACGGGCATCAGCCCTTGCAGTTACAGTATGACGTGCTGGGGCGGGAGACGCAGCGGGCGAGTCCCGCCGGGTTTGTGCAGGCCAGCCAGTATACGCCAGTGGGTTTGCTGGCGGGTCAGATGGCCGGGCAGAAAGCGTTGCCGGGCAGTGCGGTGAACCGGTCGTGGCACTATGATCAGGCCTACAACGTGACGGGAATAGAGGATCGCCGCTGGGGCAAGACGCGTTATTACTACAATGCCAATGACCAGATAGTGCATGCGGACTTTGGCGGGATATTGCCGCTGCAGGAACAGTTCAGCTACGACGCGAACCTGAATCTGGCCGTTCAGGGGCGGTTGTCGCGCGGCAGTCAGGCGGAGTGGGAACAGACAGCCCAGCAGCAACAGGCGGGGCGCGTGGTGCAGCGGGGGGAGTGTGAATACCATTACGATGCCGCCGGGCGCTTAAGCGAGAAACGCACCCACCCTGATGGTTTTCGGCCCCAGATCTGGCGTTACCGCTGGGATGGCCTCAACCAGTTGCGCGAACTGATAACGCCGTCAGGCGTACGCTGGCGCTACGGTTATGATGCATTTGGTCGGCGGATCCGCAAGCTGAAGGTGCTGGACGGGGGACAAACCCCCGCAGCGATACCGGGTGCCCGACCCAAAGTGGCAGGGTACGAGTATTTGTGGAGCGGTGATCAACTGATTGAGGAAGTACCGGTCTACGCCGACGGCACGGTGGCGTATGACCAGAGTATCCACTGGCTGTATGAACCGGGCGGGATGACGCCGGTGGCGCGGCATGAGCGGGGGCAGTTGCACTATGTGGTGGCGGACGCCCTGGGCACGCCCCGGGAGTTGCTGACCGAGCAGGGAAAAGTCGCCTGGGCCAACCGACTGAGCACCTGGGGACAGGCGGATGTGTGGCCGCTGGCGGCGAGCAATGACGATATACTGAGTTGCAACTTACGTTTTGCGGGTCAGTACGCAGATGACGAATCGGGGTTGCACTACAACCGTTTTCGTTACTATGATAATGAGACGGGGCAGTACCTGACACCGGACCCGATAGGGCTGGGGGGAGGGGTTAATCCGTATGGGTATGTGCATAACCCGGTGGGTTGGATTGATCCGTTGGGGTTGGCTTGTTGTACATTACCTAATGGTCAAAGCGTTGCTGATTTTGAAAAAAGTTTAGTAAAGCTTCCTGTAAACGAAAGAGTCCCTGTCGTTAAAGAAATGGCCGATAGCGTAGCTAGTAAAAACGGCTGGACGCGAGCGAAGAATATAGAGAGCAAAAATAGAGGCAGGACTATTTATCAGGATGATAAAAGTTACTATTCTGTCGATACCCAACATGGGCGATTTGAACAGATAAACAAAAAGAATGGTAAACACATGGGGGAAATAGACATGGGGCAAAACCCTATACCTAACAGCATGGACAAAAGTGGCGGGCATGACCTGGTGGTGAAATGACAATGAAGCTTATTGATTATAAGCTGGAATCAATCTCAAGAGGTTGTGTTTTTAGGTTTCCAGCTGTATGGCCCTATGAAAAATATGTAGATTTGCTTGTTGTGAGCATGCCGGATGAAGACTCTGAACATGGTTTAGTAGTGTCTACTGGTCACAAGGCCGGTTTGATATTAGTTCGGCTTCCTAAAGAATGTGAGTCGACAAATAGCAGGTCTATAAAATATCAATGGGTTATAGATAATTGGGCTAAATGGATATATCCCGAATGTGATGTGAAAGATGTCTTAATTATTGAGCATTACGATGAGCCTATTTATTTCGCCAAATAAATAATGCCGTAATTAAGCCGGAGCGATCTCCAAGATTACTCCGACTTTTAATTATCCACTAAACCCCGATCTCCGCCTGAATCACCAGCCGTCCGCGTTCAGCGGTGCTCGTGACCGGGTGGCCGGTTAAAAATCCCAGCTCCTCCAGCCAGCGGCCCTTGAGGGTGATGGCCGGGGCGGGGTTGGGTCTGCCACATTGCGGCACGTATCCCACGGTGTAATAACGCTCTGTTTTTGCTGCTTTCTTTACAGCGGTGCCTGCTTTAGACTCTGCCTTAGCCATGTTCAACTCCTGTTTAGTTGCCTGTGGTGAGCGGTGACAGTGAGCTGTAACTCACTGTCACCGCGTTATCTCAGCGTTGTTTAACGCTCTTGAATACGGCCTTCTCAACGTTGGCTTTAGTCACAAAGCTGTCAATCACCATAATCAACGCTCTTTGTGCCTCATCCGGTAACGTATCGGCCTGTTGCCAGAGTTCGTGTAACTCCGGGTTGCGGATCTTTATCTCTTTACTGGTATCTACCCGGCCAACCAGTTCATCCAGTGAAACCTGTAGCACATCAGCCAGCTTAGCCAGCGTCTCCAGCTGTGGGGAAATATGACCACGCTCCCAACGGTTATAGGCTCTGGGCAGCACATCAATCATCTCGGCAAGGCGTGTCTGGGTCAGCCCCCGGGCTTCGCGCAGCATACGCAGACGTTCAGAAAAAGCGGACATATCAAGACCTGTCATTAGAAACTCAATGGCTGTCATTGTATGCCCTCCTTTTTAGTTGCGTGTTGTAATGGGTAAGTAATGTGATTGTTATATATCACATATATGTCCATTGACAGGTTTTTGAGGGAACATTTTATGGCGCGCATCCCGGAAGCAGAACTGCAACACCTGAAGGCCGCGGTCTCTTTAGTCGCGGTGGTGAAACAACAGGGACACCAGGTGTTCAGGCGCGGCAGGGACTTCGTGGTGCTGTGCCCGTTCCATGACGAGAAAACCCCCTCCTGCGTGCTGTCTGCGGATAAAAATCTGTACCACTGCTTCGGCTGTGACGCGGGCGGTTCGGTGATCGACTGGATGATGCACACGGAGAAACTGAGTCTGCGCAAGGCGGTGGAACGGTTGCGCGGTGAGCTGGGTGAAAATCCTTCCGTTCAGCCGCTGGTCATCCAGGACGAGCCGGACATGTTCGCGGAAGATGACGCAGGCCGTCAGGCGCTGCTGGATCGTGTGGTGGCGTTTTACCACCACACGCTGCTGAATGCGCCGGAAGCGGTGGCCTATCTGGAAAAACGCCATCTCAACCACCCTGAACTGGTTGCACAGTTCCGGCTGGGCTTCGCCAACCGCACGCTGGCGTACCGGCTGCCGCCCAAATCCAAAAAAGAAGGGGCGCAGTTGCAGTCAGTCGGGCTGATGTGCGAGTCCGGCCATGAACATTTTACCGGCTCGCTGGTTGTGCCGGTTGTTGATCTGAACGGGCAGATCCGCGAGGTGTACGGGCGCAAAATCGACCGGCCCCAGCGCGGGATGCCCGCACATCTGTATCTGCCGGGGCCGCACGGCGGGGTGTGGAACGAGGCGGCACTGGTCAGTTCAAAAACGGTGATCCTGTGTGAGTCGCTGCTCGATGCGATGAGCTTCTGGGTATCGGGTCACCGCGCGGTGACGGCGGCGTATGGCGTCAATGGCGTCACGGATGAGATGCGCGACAGCCTGAAACGCCATGGCGTAAAACAGGTGTTAATCGCCTTTGACAACGACAGCACCGGAAACGACGCGGCGGTAAAACTGGCGTCTTCCCTGACCGCTGACGGTGTCGCCTGCTTCCGGGTGGTGTTCCCGTCTGGAATGGATGCGAACGGGTATCTGTGCCAGGTGGCCGATCCGGCGCAGGCGTTCGGGCTGCTGATCGACGGTGCGGTGCCGATGGGGGAAATGGCCAGCCCGGAAGAACTGGCGGCGCATCAGCACCAGAAAATGCCGGAGCCGGAAACCCTCCCTTCTTTAGCAGCAGCTCCTGCCGAACCCGGCGTGGTGGTTGAAACGCTGCAAAATGGTGATGTGCAGATCTGCACACCGGGCCAGCAATGGTGGGTGCGCGGGCTGGCGCAGGCGGAAGGCGATCTGCGCCGTTCGCTGGGGAAAGTGTTGCTGGCGCTGGAGCAGAAACTGGCGGCTGTGGAGCCAGAGAACGCCGTGCCGGAACTTGATGAATCACAGCAGGAAGCGGCGCTGGCGCTGCTGAAAGATCCGGACCTCATTGGCCGCATAACCGACGATCTGGCGGCGTGTGGCGTGGTGGGCGAGTCCACCAACTTAGTGGCGGGTTATCTGGCAGCGGTCAGCCGGAAGCTAGACCGCCCGCTGGCGGTGCTTATCCAGAGCAGTTCGGCGGCGGGAAAATCCTCGCTGATGGACGCGGTGTTGAACCTGATCCCACCGGAGGAGCGGCTGCAATACTCGGCGATGACCGGGCAGAGCTTGTTCTATCTGGGGGAAACCAATCTCCAGCACAAGATACTGGCGATAGCCGAAGAGGAAGGCGTGCGGCAGGCGGCGTATGCGCTGAAGCTGTTGCAGTCGGAGGGTGAACTGACCATCGCGTCAACGGGCAAAGATGAGGCCACCGGCAATCTGGTGACCAAACAGTACACGGTGAAAGGCCCGGTGATGCTGATGCTGACCACCACGGCGATCGACGTGGACGAGGAGTTGCTGAACCGCTGTCTGGTGCTGACGGTGAATGAATCCCGCGAACAGACGGAGGCGATCCACGCGCTCCAGCGGCATAAGCAGACGCTGGAAGGGCTGCTGATGGCAAACGAAAAAAGCTACCTGACGGAACTGCACCAGAACGCGCAGCGGCTGCTGCGTCCGCTGAACGTGGTGAATCCGTTCGCCCATCAACTGACCTTTATGAGCGACAAAACCCGCACCCGGCGCGACCACATGAAGTACCTGACGCTGATCCAGTCGGTGGCGCTGTTGCACCAGTATCAGCGGGAAGTGAAGCGGGCAGAGCACCGCGGGCAGGTTGTCGAGTACATCGAGGTGACGCGGGAAGATATCGCGCTGGCGAACCGGCTGGCGCATGAAATCCTCGGGCGGACGCTGGACGAGATGCCGCCGCAGACGCGCAAGCTGCTGGGTCTGATACAGCAATGGGTGGCGGACAGCGGCCAGCCACGTAATGAGATGCTGTTCAGCCGCAAGCAGGTGCGTGACGTGCTGCACTGGGGTGACACGCAGCTCAAGATCCACCTGGCGCGGCTGGTCGAAATGGAATACCTGGTGGTTCACCGGCGCGGTCTGGCGTTCCTGTATGAACTGCTGTTCGACGGGAAAAGCGGTGATGAACGTGCGCATCTGTGCGGGTTAATCGAGCCGGAAGAACACTATGATATCGCCCGGTAGGGGTCTGCGGATAACCGGTCGGCCTCTGGCCGGGGTGCGGTCGGCGGCCGGTCGGACAGCATGAATACCCCGACAGCACAGGCCACACAAGGCTTGCATGAAAAACCGGTCGGGGCAGTGTAAAAAGCACTGTTGCGGCAGACCATACAAACATCGCATCCTAATCGTACTTCACAGGGAACCCCGTCATGACCCAACCCAATCCGCCTACGTCGACAGAACACTATATCGTCCAGCAGGGCACGACGTTACGCCAGCATACCGGCTTTTATCTGGCTCACCTGACCGCCAGCGGCTACAGCGCCCAGACAGAAAAAGGCTACCGCGAGCGGCTGATGCCGTTCGTGACGTGGTGCGAGGAGCACGGCGTGATGTATGCAACACAGGTGAGTCTGGCGTGGCTTGAAAGCTATCAGCGCCATCTGCGCGGCTACCGCAAGGCAGACGGTAACCTCCTGGTCGTGGGCGGACAGCTCGGGCGGCTGTCGGCGATCAGGATGTTGCTGCGCTGGCTGCTGAAACGGCATGTGATCCTCTACAATCCGGGCGACCAGGTTACGCTGCCGAAGGGAGCGAAGCGGCTTCCTGCGCAGGTGCTGAGCGAGTCGGAGACGGTGAACGTGTTGCAGTCGGTGGACAGCCGCAGCGTCAGCGGACTGCGCAACCGGGCGATCCTCGAAGTGCTGTGGAGCACGGGTATCCGGCGTATGGAACTGGCGAACCTGATGCTGTGCGACCTCGACACCGGGCGCGGGGTGATGGTTATCCGGGAGGGGAAAGGCCACAGGGACAGGGTGGTGCCGGTCGGCGCGCGGGCGCTGATGTGGCTGGAACGCTACCTGAAGGACGTGCGGCCACGGCTGGCGTACCGGTTCGACAGTGGCCACCTGTTTATCAGCCAGAAAGGCACGGGGCTGAAACGCAGCACATTAACGGCGCTTGCCGGGGACATCATCCGCGGGAAAGCGCGGCTGGACAAGACGGGAGCCTGCCATATCTTCCGGCACAGTATGGCGACGCAGATGCTGGAGAACGGGGCGGACACGCGGCATATCCAGGCGATCCTCGGGCATGAGAAGCTGGAGACGACGCAGGTGTATACGCGTGTGGCGATAGGGCATCTTCAGAAGGTGCATAAGAAAACGCACCCGGCGGAAAGGAAAAAGTCGCCGGGGAGTACGAAAAAGTAGCTCGAAAACCTCAGCATGGTTGAGTCCGAGCAGGCAGACTGCGGGCGTCCGTGCCCGCAGACTGCCCCCCACCCTCCGTGTTCCCGGCGGTAAATGCCGCCCGGCCAGCGTTAAGCCTCTTCGTCCTCAGCAAGCCCGTTGCTGGCCGAACGACATTCACCATAACGTTGCATTACGCGAAACGGGCCGCCGGTGCGTCCCGCAACGCGTAACAAACGTTATGGCATCGCCGTTGTGGTCCGGGCGCTGCGCGACTGCATCAGCAAATGTGGGCGGCTTGCCGCCGGTCGGGGCATCCTGGTGCGGCGTTGCGCACAGCGTCGCTCTGCTGCTGGCCTCGTAGTTCCCCTCAGCGCCGCAGTCGCCGCCGTCCCTGGCGGCTCCGTGCTCACATCAGCTTCTTCTCTCTCTTCGGCACACCCATCAAAGGGTGGTCGGCCTGCGGCCTCCGCTTAACGGCCTAATGCCCGCCCGGCTGCGTCTGCCTGTCACGGCTCGCACTGCGTTGCTCGTTCCCGTGCCGGTCAGCTTCCGCTACCCGCCCCGGTTCAGCGTGGTCATGCAAAGTCAAAAGCCCGTTCTGGCAGCGGTGGAGCCGAGCGCCGTGCCGTCGCTTGCGGGCCTCGCCAGCCCGCGCCCGGCGAACCCGCGCCGTTCCCGCAGCAAGCAGCGGAAACGCCACGGGTTGCGGAGTAAGGGAAGGTGTAATGACGGCGGTCACAAAACGGGGTGCAATAAAAACAAGGGATTAACGGCGGCTGACGCCGCCGTTATACTGAGCGTCGGGTTAAAAGTGCGCGTCGGGAACTGCGTGCTAACGTGATGTTAAATATGTGAAAGTCGTTCTTTAAAAAGTCAGGCGTGACGCGGGTCGTGGCGTGTTAAAAAGTACGATGGTGTCGGGATCGACCCTATGATCCGATAGGGCTTGCGGGGGGCGTGAATCCGTATGGGTATGTGCATAATCCGGTGGGTTGGATCGACCCGTTGGGGTTGGCTTGTTGTCCTGGTGCTTCTGTAAAATTAAGGCGAAAGCTAAGAGCATTAGAAAAAGCGCAAAATGAAGCGGCAAGAAGTCGTGTTTTACCGGATGGACGTATTCGCTATTATAATGCGGAGTCCCCTGCTCGAACGGTTGGACCTACTAGAGGACGTTCGCACGTTACAGAGTGGGATCCTTCAACTGGCAATGTGAGGGCGTGGGAGGAGACTTATGATCACTCCGGTAATGTAAACCGTGTCCATCCCAAAATGAATAACGGAGAGATTTTAGATCTTCCACATTATCCCCCAACCAAAGCAGATATAGATGCTGGTAAAGCAACTTCAACAGGAAGGGCAATAAATTGAACCAGTTAACCACTGAGTTTTTGAATGGAGTAAATTATCTTATGCAAGATAATTATGATCCTTCAAAAGTTGCCAGATTTGCATTAGAGTTTTATCTTGATCATCCAATTGAAGATGAGAGTTTAGCTTATGTTGTTGATTATTTAAGAGGAATTGATGCTGGCCCTGAGTTTGAATTAACTCGGGAAGAGTTAAAAGAATTTATGAAAGAAAATCTCATCAAATAAAATCAAGCCGGAAAGATCCCCCCGATCCTTCCGGCCTGTCCATTCCCCGCTACACCCCAATCTCCGCCTGAATCACCAGCCGTCCGCGTTCAACAGTTACCGTGACCGGGTGGCCGGTTAAAAATCCCAGCTCTTCGCGGGTGGCGATAGGGCATCTGCAAAAAGTCCATGAGAAAACGCATCCGGCGGAGAAGCAGCGAACGGAGAAACGAGTGCCGCATGCTGACAAATGGGTTTCAGTCCTGCATAATGACACCACAAAGGACAACACAGAGAATGAGCCATGAGCACTATCCACTTCCGAATCGATGAAGAGACTAAACGTCTGGCGATGCTGGCCGCACAGCGGCAGCAGGTGAGCCTGACAGAACTCATGCGGCAGCGTGCAGAAGAACTGGCCGCAGAAGAACGGGCGCAACAGTGTCAGTCAGACGATGAATGGCTGGAGCAGGAAATTAACGAGGCGTTCAGCCGTTACCATAAGGGGCAGTCAGAGTTCATCAGTAATGATGAAATGAAGCACCGCATGGAAGCGCTGAAAGCACAGGCGGCGCAGGGCAAACTATGACAGTTGTCCGGTGGGAGCTGCGGGCGCAGGTGGACCGGGAAAGTATCTTCCGTTATCTGTACAGAGAAGCAGGTCTGCTGGTTGCCAGCGCGACAGATGACAAGTTCGAAATGCTGGCTTCACTGCTGGAAGACAACCCTGAAGCGGGAACAGAAGCAGGAAAATCACGCAAAAACAGAAAGCTGACGGTTCCACGCTTCCCCTTTATCATAGTGTATGTGAATGAACCCGGAGAGGTTCGCATCCTCAGAGTGCTTCACACAGCCCGCCATATCGCCAGCAAGTACAGTACGGGGCAGGTGGTCTCCCGGAAAAAAGGTTAGCTGTTCCTCTCTGTAAGTTCGACGAGTCTGCCCACCTGAGCTTACCCAGCAATAGTGGACACGGTATTAAGTGAGTAAACTCTTAACTCAGCGGTTACCGTGACCGGGTGACGGTTTAAAAATCCCAGCTCCTCCAACCTGCGACCCTTGAGGGTGATGGCCGGGGCGGGGTTGGGCCTGCCACATTGCGGCACGTATCCCACAGTGTGATAACGCTCTGTTTTTGCTGCTCTCTTTACAGCGGCGTCTGATTTAGATTTTGCCTAAACCATATTCAACACCTGCTACAATTAAGAAAATCCTCTCAAGCAATGACGCTTTGCTCGCCATTCTTAATTAGCCAATTCTTATATAAGAAATTTTACTTTTTAGTAGTAAAAACAAGTTAGAAAAAGAAGGTGGATTATGAAGGAATTACCTAAAATTCATCAGCTTAAAAACCTCCGGGCAATTATACAATATGGCAGCATACGAGCAGCCTCGCAGGCGTTGCATCAAACCCAGCCCGCGATGACGCGGAGTATTCAGGAGTTAGAGAAAATATTAGGAGTGTCCCTTCTGATCAGAGGCGTGCGTGGCGCGGTTTTAACGGAGGTGGGCAGAACATTTGAGCCCAGAATGAATATGGTGCTTAACGAACTGGAACGGGCGGTCGATGAGTTACAGCAAATTGAAAGTGCATCCCAGGGATCAGTAACGTTTGGCTGCTCTCACTTACCCGCATTTGGTGTCATTCCTGCTGTGATAAAAACTTTTCAGCAACGCTACACCACGGCTCGCATTACCGTCGTTGAGGGGCAACTTTCCGAGCTGTTAGCGTCGTTACGTATAGGGTGAATGGATTTTTTCGTCGGGGTTATTTCACCCGATATTTCGCTGCATGATTTCATTGAAGAACATCTGGCGGTAGCCCGGTTTTGCGTGATTGCCCGGAAGGAACATCCATTAATCAACTGCACATCACTCAGTCAGTTGCGGGGAGCGAAATGGTATCTACCCAGAGCCAGCGCAGGTTACTTCAGTGATATGGAAAAACTGATATTCCCCGACGGAAAAGATCCTACATGCTCTGTCCTCTTCGGTGATTCAACAACCGTTGCAGAACAACTGATTTTAAATGAGGACTATCTGTTTGTTGGGCCACAAGCCATGTTGACGATCCCACATCTCAAGGATATTTTGCGTCAGATCCCCATCAAAGAAAAAATCCCGAACGGCAGTTATAGTTTGATCTACCGCCAGCAGCAAATGTTAACCCCGATAGCCGGACTGCTTATTAATGAGATTCGTGCAGCTTATATTGAATTGATGGCGCGTGAAGTGAGATAAGCGAGTCGCATGAGGAAAAAATTATGGGAACGCTTTGGCACTCAATCTGATCATATTATTAACGGGTACATTAGATAAGTGGGCGATTTTCTTCACGCCGATTTTGTCCAATGCTGCCCGCTGATGGAAATACGCGGTTTTGTAACTGATTTTAAGTAGTTTACTTATTTCGCTTATACTGATGCCTTGTAAAAGGTAGCCTAATATTGTTAGCTGTTGTTTTGTCAGTCGCCCCAGAGCATTCCTGCCTTTTTTATCTTTGCCTGCATTGGAAATCCCCATTTTCAGTTCTTCTTTGCTAAGGTGCTAATTTAACTCTATTTTGTGAAAGAAGCTTGCCGTCACCTTGGTTTTTTTATCATAAGGTATAAACAGCATTCGTCTATTGTGAGTATTAAGGATCATCATTGAAGCCAGGGTATGGCTGAACTCGATAAGAGATAATAAGAATACATCATCGTTTAAGATGCCATTATTATCTGACAGATTTTTTAATTGCTCAAAATTGATTAAACTCACAGAGACTTCATTGCTATTGGCAAAACACTCTACTATTCCTTTGAAGAGAAAAACATTCTCCGTCATTACATAAATCTGCATCATAAATTCCAGGTGAAAATAGCAGAAAAAAACTGCTAGTTGCTAATAATGCCAATCATGAAAGGTAAAAAATGACAACCGATTGCATTAGTTTATGCGCTCGACAAATCGAGTTTTTATATTGGTGTGCAGTTGCTACTTAATGTGCAACCACTATAAGAACAAAAATTGACCTTTAAAAGTCACTTTTTATTCAATGTGATGCTTAAAATTTATAGATTGAAATAAAAGACAATAAAAACATATAGATAAATAGATTACATAGAGAGGAACAGTGATGAATTATATTCTCTCACTGCGATTTTGCTGTGCCATAGGTTTTTAGCGGGATAATTCTGCCGATCAGACGTAGTAGGCGGAAAATACGCTGCGCAGATGCTCTTTCAGCGCGGCTTCGGCACAGTCAGCGTTGCGGCTCTTGATGGCCTCGTAGATCTTCACATGCTGGAGATAGCTTTGGCTGTTGTGCTCAAGGATTTGCTGCGGCTCGGTGCGGTTAACACGTGCGGCAATTAGCCAGTCGAGCAAAGCGATATGAATGGTGAGAAACAGTGGATTGCCCGGCATCTCGGCAAGTACGCGATGAAAAGCGATGTCGGAACGCACAAACAGATCGTTATTTTCCAGCGATTTACTGTTGATCTCCAGCGCATTGGCCAGTTTGGCGATTTGCTTATCGCTGGCGTGTTCGGCTGCGTATCTGACCAGGCTGGATTCGAAAAACTGCCGCAACTGTTCGAAATGATTTATCCCTTTCGGCTGCAGCAGGAAGTCTTTCGCCATGCCCGAAAGTTCGCTGATAATGGTATCGGCTGAAGGGCGGGTGACGCGTGCTCGCTCACCGTTACTGATCTGCAGCAGACCTTTGCGCTTCAGTGCCGCCAACCCTTCACGAATCGACGGACGGCCGACGTTGAACAGATCCATCAGTTCACGCTCGGAAGGAAGCTGATCACCTTCGGCGAATTCACCGCGGCGGATCATAAATTCCAACTCTTCTTCGACGACCTCAGAGAGCTTTTTCCGCGTGAGCGGACGCCGCAGGACGGCAACGGCCTGTGTGGGGGTAAGCTTGTCGGATTTATTTGAGGTAGTCATTGCGTTGCGATCTGTAGCGTCATAATCAAAACATTAAAAAAGTAGCGGGATCATAGCATATTGTGTAAGCAACCGCATGATCGCAACGGGATCTGATTGAGGAATCCGTGACCTGTGCGGGTTGAATCAGATCAATAGTGCGGCATCGATTTTCACTACCACCTTTTCAACGCCGACAGCCTGAGTCAAATGGCACAATGGTCGGTGTGGCTCCCCAGGGAAAAATAGTGCGAGAGTACCCGGGCTGAGCAATAGCATCGACTCATCATCCAGCGTTTGAAATAGGGTGAAATCATTAGCCTCATCAAAGGGTTGCAGCGGCTGTTGACTGCCGGTATGGCTGGCTGCACCGATGTACTCGTGCCCGCTAATCAAGCAGTGAATATCGATATAGCGCCGATGAAGCTCTGCCAACTGCTCGCTACAGGCACGGGTAGTTGCGCTGATACGATTGAGGTAAATATTACGCCCATCCAGCGCGGTTTCTCCGGCAGGCAATGCCGCCAGATCCAGCGTGCAGATATGGCTCAGCGTCTCGCGGATCACCGGATGATATAGAGGCGAGCGGGCAGCCTGCTGCAAAGTGTCAACGATCATAATGTTCCTTGAAATGAAAGATTGAAGTGAAAAGTAGAGAGTACGGCGGTGCGTGGCACCGCCTTGTTATGCAGACTAATTAGTGCGCTGAAGTGGTGTTCTCAGAGTGCGGCTGGTGACCTTTTGCGCCGCTGAACGGTTTGCCGTCAATAGCATCAACCATGCGCAGGGCTTCAGGGCGAATCCAGCGTTGTACCCGTGAAGGCATATCCAGACCGATCAGCAGGATCACGACAAAGGTCAGACTGAAGGAGAGCGATCCCAGCGCGGTTCCCAGATCCAGACGTTGGGCAATGGCGGCTCCGAGGATTGGCGCCAGGGCACCACCCAGAGCACCAACGTTATAGGTGAAACCCAGTCCTGCCGCACGCTGGTCGGTATCGAAATAGCCACCGATCAGTTTTGGTAAGAGCCCGGAGATACCCTGACCCAACATCTGTTGCAGGAACAACAACCCACCCAGCAGCCACATATTGCCGCCGCCAATGGCGAATACTGGAATAATCAGCAACTGAGAGAGTAACAGGCTACAGACATAAGCCTTACGCGTGCCGAGCCAGTCACCGGTGAACCCCGCTACGCAGCAACCCACCGCTGCACCAAATCCACTGAAAAACAGCAATTTGGCAACCATGTCTGGCGTATACGCCAGCTCTGTTTTCAGATAGGTAGGCAGCAGCGCCTGAATCGGCCATGAGTAAAGAAAGGCGCACAGCACGACGATCATCAGCATGACGCCTGTTGGCCAGCGTTTGCCGCTGCTCTGCACCATAAAACTGACAAAGATCGCGGCGCAGGTTAATCCCAGTAGCGTTACGTTCAGCGCTGAACCAGCCTGACCGGTAAAGCACAGATACAGTGCCGCGGCGGCGATACAGGTGCAGGCGATATTGACCAGGCGATGTTTGCCTTTATACAGAATGTCGACCATGGTCAGTTTTGGGGCTTCCTCACCGTGTTTTTTCTCCCAGTCTTCTGCTTCTGGAATGTTTTTACGCAACCAGAGTGCAAAAGCGATAGGCAGAATGCCGATGTAGAACAGTGAGCGCCAGCCCCATTCCGGAACGACCAGACTATAGACCTGCGCCGCCAGCACGGCACCGATGGAGAAGCCGGAGATCAGGAAGCCGCTGGCTTTGTTGCGCATATGGCGCGGCCAGCTTTCGATAACATAGGTGGAGCTGGAACCATATTCACCCGCCATTCCCATCCCGATAATGATACGGGCGAGGAACATGGTGGTATAGCCGGGCGCCAGACCGCAGGCCAGCGTACCGACAGAGAACAGCACGATACTGGTGATCATCGCCAGGCGTCTGCCGTAGCGGTCACCCATCGCACCAAGCACCAGACCGCCAAACCAGCGGGAGATAAAGGCGGCACTGATCAGGCTGGCAGCCTGAATGGTCGTGAGGCCAAACTCCTGCTGCACTTCGGTGAGCACCAGCGCAATCAGAACAAAATCAAAGCCATCGAGCAGGTAGCCGATCCATGCAGCGAGAAAAGCTCTCCACTGTGGACGCGATAGCTGCCGATACCAGGGTAGGGACAGATCAATACTGTTCATAAAGGTATCATCTCCGGATAAATAGCGACCGCAGTGGTGTATTTATCTTATATAGGTCAGTAGATAGAGATAACGAAATAAAAGTCAGTTTTTTTACGCATCCGAATAATCGCGATGTATTAAATTAATTATTTTCTATGGTTAACCGGATGCTTGAGGTGATGTCCGCCAGACGGGCGCACCCGTCTGGCAATGGCGATTAGGATTTATTCTGGTTGGTCATTTCCTCGCTGAGAGTGTCAGCCAGCGCACGCAGTGCCGGGATATATTCCGGGCTGACGGGTGAGAAAGGCTTGCGACACAGTGGATTAGCGATAATGCCCATAAAGTGCAAAACCATTTTAAGCCCACGGAATACTCCGGCCTGAATCAGCAGGTCGATGACTTTATTACATTCACTCTGTAGCTGCTGAGCACGCGCAATATCTTGCTGCTCAATCGCTTGCATGATCTGCAGATAACGCCAGGCCATGATGTTGTAGGTACTGCCGATACCGCCGTTGGCTCCAGCCATCTGACCAGACAGGAAGATTTCATCGTAGCCGTTATAGATCAGCTTATCGGGATGGGCGCGACGGATTTGTTCCATCTGATACAGGTTATCCGAGGTTTGCTTCAGCGCGACCACGTTGGGTAGATTGAGCAGGGTGGAGATCTGATCGAGCGTCAACTTCACGCCGCTCAGCGCCGGAATGTTGTAGACCACCATCGGTTTACCCTGCGCAGCGTCAATGATGGCGCGGTAGTGATCGCAGTGCTCAGCGAAGCCGAACGGATAGTAGAACGGCGTGACAGCGGAGACGGCGTCGTAACCATAATCTGCGGCACTGGATGCCAGAGTTTGGCTCTCGGCGGTGCTGATACTGCCTACATGGGCGATCAGTGCGACTTTCCCTGCCGCCTCTTCCGCCACAATTTCCAACACCTGCTGACGCTCGGCGGTGGACTGGATAAAGGCTTCGCCGGTAGAGCCGCCGATATACAGGCCATCGACTCCCTGTTGAATATTGAAACGCACCAGACGGCGCAGGCTCTCGATGTCCAGCCGTTGCTGATCGTCAAAAGGGGTAAGCAGGGCGGGTAACACGCCGGAAAGTTTAACGGACATAACAACCTCGATACGGTAGTGGAGTTAGGCTGACTATATACCTATGTACCTAGTATACCAATATGCGAAGAATGAAGATTGAGCACCAGATGTCGAAATTGTGATCGATTTCATGATCCTTTCGTGAAACGGCCACTTTTCACGAAAGATGCGTGAGTGGTGGTAAGAGCCAGTGCGGGGAGATGGGTTATTATTTGCTGACGAGCGTGTAATTACCTGATTTGTCGATGAAAGGATAGAAGGGAAAAACGCGTTGATATCATTATCGAGAACTGTTTGGAGATTTCGGTTTTGTAATGATTGGTTAGAGTTATCAGCAAGTTGCGGTTGTTTTTCATGCGGAAGTCGAGCGCGATGAGCAGGAGAATCAAGACACCCCGTTTATGAGGTGTCAGAACATTCGTCATTCAGCGAAGCAAGCCGCGAACACTTTCCTCCACCTCAACGGGCATATCCAGCGTTCTATAAAGCAGGTCGATTCGTTCCCATAGAACATACGTCAGCAGTTCTTTTGCGGTGTGGTCTTCCACTTCGAGAATGGCAAAAACCAATGCACGGCAATGATCGGTGATTTCCCCAAGTGACAGCGGCGTGTTGTCATACATGGCGCACCTCCGCATTGCTGGTGGCGGAGTTGGGGAGGGTCGTTAAAGAAGGGAGCGTTGGGATGGTAGAGAGAATTGGCATTTTGGGCCTCCAGGAAGTCGAAACGTATCAAAAAAATATCAACATTTAGGTACCAAGAAGGTTTTCAGAACGCTAATTCCGACTACAATTTCGCGTAGTGGCTGGACTATATAACAGGTTGTTTTAACAGCAAAGGAGATGAATCATATTTCGGCGTGAGATGCGATCGAGGGCGTAGGAGTGGTGTAATTGCATGAAAGTTGCGAGATTTATTTTTGTCGTTTATGGATTAATGGGATGAATGAGGTATTATGTAATAGGTCAGTTATTTGAAAAGTAAAAATTGTTATATCATCTTCTGATCTCAATCTAAATTCATATAGGATATTTACGATAAAATCTTCATGGGCGATATCTCTTGAGTCTAATTAAATCTTTTTAAAAGCACATTGTGCTATTCAGAAAAAATTGGTTGTTTATTATATTGCATAATTACCAATTATTAGTATATTAGTGAGTTATTGTATGCCAAAATTATAAAATTACTATCTTATAAGGGATTATAAATGATGGGTGAGTTAAATGAGTTGATTGATTTAATGCATTACTTTCCAGCGGATATACAACTTTTAATAATACAAACTTTATTAAGTGTAGCTGCTTTTTCACTTGTAGCCAAGATGCTGACATTTAAGAGTAGTAAAGAATTAATAATAGCAATATATATAGGATTTTTGCAAATACTCGAATGGATTAAGAAAGCAGATTTGTACTTTATGAAGCAGACCGAATTACCACAAAAGTATCCAAAAGCTAAAAGAATTATCGACTTTTTGGTCATGTTGTTTTTGTACTGGCATGTCCTGTTATTTATAATTATTCTAGTTCTATTCTCAGCTGTTTTTATTCATGGAAATGGTAGTATAAAATCAATAGCAATACTTTTCTTTGTTGTCTATGTGACTATATACTTCATCAAATTCTACTTTGCACAAGCGGAAAAGATAAGGTTGGAGTTGAAGCGCTGAAGCATGCTAGTCTAATTAATAGAGATGTATTGTGGTGCTATTTGTTTGTTGTTTTACTAATCGCTGCTCTTGTAACGGTGACCGATCATTCGGTCGCCGAATTAGATAATAAAACATTTATTCGTCAGTCGAAAATTCTGTATTTTTATATTTAACTTTATAGATTCTAGTAAAGCTGAAAGATAAATCACTTTGTACACTGAGTTGTCCACCATGATCGCTTTAAGTATCTTTATCATCTGACAAGGCACAATAGATTATCGACAAATTGATCAATGAACCCGTTTTGCACGCATAGCATTCAAAGCTTGAACACGTGGAATAGGTGATGTGATGAATATACTTGATTAATAATCGACACCTGCGCAACGCAGCAAACTGCAAGAAATACTTAACTATGCGGTTCAGCAGCATCCATTGCATTTGGGAGTAGGTTACAAGAAAAAGATATCTAGGGGACTAAAGTTTTACACCTTCTCTATAATTAATCGGTATTCATTTATCAACTCGAACTTATTTTCCCCGAGAAATCAATATCACAAACCTTTCCCCTAAAAACCTCCCCCCGATGCCACTCAATAAATTGCTCCAACGGGTAATGCTCTTTCTGTTTTGGCAGTAAGAGTTGTTCGCCAGCGAAATCCCAGAACAGACGTTCAACCATTTGGCTGCCATTGACGCCCTCTGAGACCAGCAGTTTCATGCTGTCATCAATGCCAATCGCACCCATATCGAAGGCAGAATGGTGCAATGAGCACAGCGCGAGTCCATTGGTCACGGTGCATGGGCCGCCATATTGCTTCCACTTGATATGAGCCGCTTCGAGTCCGACTGGAGTGCTGTCGTGCCGCAGGTTGTAGCCGCATACTGCGCACTGGTAGTTATAGGCGCGAAGTATGGTTTGGCGGAAATGAGGATCGCGTGCTTTACGGACATCTTGTAATGAAAAATCCAACCGGTTAGCGATCAGTTCTTGAATGCTTTCAGGGAAGTGCTCACTTAGAATTTGTTGTGCCAACTTATTGATTAAGTCAGGTTTCTTCAGTAAAAGCAGATAGCTCTCCTGATCAAAACCACCCGCCACATCGTTTTCAATCAGTTCACGCTTCGGTGGTTCTTTACTTCCTTTTTGTGGTGTACAACGCTCCGTGTTCTGCAACTCCCAAAACCCGTCTCCGCGTAATCGCCAGAACGGCATGGACGGGTAATGATCGCGTCGCTGCGGACCAAAATTATTGAGTAATTCCAGCAGAGGTTGATGGATCTCTTCCCCGTAGTTAAATAGTCGCTCATGTCCCTTTTGATACTCAGACAAAACATACAGTAACAGCAATGGTTTATGCGGCGCTCGCTGATCACCTTTTCGCCAGACAGTAAGGTTGGAAATTGCAGTTTGCAGCGTCTTGCTGGTGATCATGTAAGCGTCCCGGCTAACAGGTAAGTTGTTGCGATAATGCTCGCAATAGTAGCCAGATTCAAGATGCGCATTACCTCGCAGAAAAGGCCCGTTCTTTCATGTACCGACTTTCTGAGCGCTTAAAAATAAGATCTCTGTTCGGAATATAATCATGGGTTTGATCTCTAGATCACAACATATCGATTCACAGCAGTCAGCGTGCCTGGCATAGTTAATGGAACAGATTACGCGTTGTATTAACTAGGGATATCGCACGCATGGCCACTGTAAACCACTGGACTCGTGAACAACTGCTGGTCGCCTTTACCCTTTATAGCCAAATCCCCTTTGGTAGGCTGCACTCCAAAAATCCCGATATCATTCACTATGCCGGACTCATTGGCCGTACTCCCTCGGCATTAGCCATGAAGCTGGTTAACTTCGCCAGTCTCGATCCTTTCATTACCGAGTCAGGTCGGCGTGGACTTAAAAGTGTATCAAACGCCGATCGTGCACTGTGGGCGGAGATGAATCAGAATACCGAGGAGTTTGATCGGCAATGCCAATTGGCGATGGAACAGTTGGAAAAGCCCGTCACCGCATTGCAGGACATCACTGCTCCAGATTATAGCGGAAGAGAAAGAACCACTATCGTCAAGGCACGGGTCGACCAACAGTTATTTCGTAAGAACGTGCTCGGCGCGTATGAGTATCGCTGCTGCCTGACTGAGTTAGAAGAACCCGCGTTGCTTATTGCCAGTCATATTCGACCTTGGAGTCATGCCGCTGAACATCGACTTAACCCGAGCAATGGACTCTGTCTTTCCAGTCTCCACGATAAAGCCTTTGATCGCGGATTAATCACCTTCAATGAACATCTTGAATTGGTGCTCTCACCACAGATCAAGAAGTTAAAGAGTTCGATAAGCGACGTAAATTTCACCCAATACGAGGGCCGGAAACTGCGCCTACCGATCAGTTACCCACCAGACGCGCAGCAACTCGCTTACCATCGTCAGCACATTTTTTTGAGTAAGGCGTAGTGATTCCCTGCGATTCGTCGAGTTCAGCCCCCACAATTTGCGGCCCCTCAACTTGAGTGCTACTTTCAAAACAGACATGTGGGCTTTCATCTTCCCATGGTAAGTACATTGGGAGTAGATTAGCTAACTGAAAATAAACCTCTTTTCTGGAATGAAGTCTGAAGTGTTGAAACGGAGAGCATGACGATGTGGTTACAGGCAGACAAGAAAGACGATGAAAAGCCGGAAGTTCCCTCCCTTGCGGTGAGTAAATTGCTGGAAGCGCGGTCGATTATTATTTCTGGTGAAATCGATCAGGCGCTGACGGAGAAAGTGGTGTCGCAACTGCTTATCCTGCAGCAGATGAGCGATGCGCCTATCAAATTGTTCATCAACAGTCAGGGTGGGCACGTCGAAGCGGCCGATACTATCCACGACATGATCCGCTTCATTAAACCGGAAGTGCAGATTATTGGTACCGGCTGGGTAGCGAGCGCCGGGATTACTATCTTTCTGGCGGCTGAAAAGCATAACCGTTTTGCCCTGCCGAATACGCGATTCATGATCCATCAACCGATCGGCGGCGTTCGCGGTCAGGCGTCGGATATTGAAATCGAGGCGCGTGAGATCATCCGTATGCTGGATCGCGTTAATCAGATGATCAGTGACGCGACGGGACAACCGCTGGATAAAGTGAAAAAAGATACCGATCGAAATTATTGGCTCAGTGCGAATGAAGCGCTGGACTACGGTATTGTTGGACGCCTTATCTCTTCCGCCAAAGAGTTGTCTGACTGATAGATACGCTTTAGTAAAAACGCCATCAATTACCGTTATTGATGGCGTTTTCATTTATACCTAGAGGGAAACAACGTCAGTCCGCAATCGGTGATTCATGGCCGAAGGCCAGGAGGATCGTATGCTCGCGAACGTCGATCGGCCACGCAGTGATATACTGGTTTAACGCCTCCCGATCGTTGGCAAACAGAGCGCGGATCGCCTCTTCATAGCCCGGCAGGTCGCCAGCTATTGCCGACATGAAACAGTACGCCCGCTCTTGAGCTTTGCGCATTTTCTCTTTTTCGCCGCCAGCCCGACGTGCTTCTTCCACCAATTTCCGCAACGTCACTGACGCGCCTCCCGGTTGCGTTGCCAGCCATTCCCAATGACGGGGCAGAAGTGTCACTTCCCGTGGTGTGACGCCAAGTTTTGGTCGCCCCCGTCCTTGCGGTTTATCGGTCGCGGCAGGGAGATCCTCTTCGGATCCTGACGATTTATCCGATCCTAACAAGACAGCCAATCGATCCTGCATCTCTTTGTCGGTTCCGCGCGTGTCAATGTCAATGGTTCGCCCGGTACTGTTGTCGAAGATCACAACAGGATCGTCAGTGCCACTTTCCCGCGCCTGTTTTACGGCCAGGGCAATCTCAGGCAATGAACCCGATGCAATGTGCCTATGACCTTTGAAGCAGGTGTGGGTCTTAAAATCCATGCTATTTTCCATGGTGAGTTCTCGTTCAAAACGTGTACAGCAATAATACCCGGATAAAAATACTTAAGTCAATATTATCCGGATAAAAATGGCGCAGAAACGCACAGAGCGAGTTGGCTCGGGGCAAGAGGTGGCGGCAGAGAAGGGGGTTGGAGAGCGCATGCAACAAAGCACATGCGCAGGTAGGATGATCTATTTCATTGAATGGAGGCCGATGACATTACCTTCGGTATCTTTCACAATTGCAGCGAAGCCATTGGGGCCGAGAGAGAATTTGGTGCGAATGACTTCACCACCATGGATCGCGACGCGCGCTTCTTCCACAGCACAGTCGTTACACATGAAATAATTTAAGGTGCCGCCGGGACCAGGCCAGACACCATCCATTTGCACCAACGCACCGCCAGAGCCTTCGCGGCCTTCCTTCCACGGAAACATCCAATAATCGAAATCAATGTTCTCTACTTTTTCCAGCGTGGTGCAAAAGACCGTTTCATAGAACTTCTTTGCTCTGGCAATATCCCGAACATAAATCTCAAACCAGCCGACGATATTACTTTCCATAGCGTTCTCCATGTTATTGGCTTTATTGATAATCAGTTTTTGTAAGGATTGCTCTTTCTCGCCCGTATTTAGCTTGACTTCACTCTTTTGCGTTTGGCGTCGCTATGGTTTTTTAGCGGCCACTGGCGCGAACTCAACCGGTACCCACGCATACCCTGAGGTCTCAGCACGGACATGCCCCAAGCCGGGGAATGGCAAATGTGCACCACCTATCCAAAGTTGTTTTTGCGCTGCGTCAGCAAAAACTTTCAGGCGTGTGGCAATGGCCTGTTTGCTGTCTGTATCGAAGTCCAGCGACACTTCTGGTTTCGCAAACTGGAGAGAGTGGCTGTGAACAATGTCGCCCCACAGTAGCAGGTTTTGACCTTCAGAACTGAACAGATAGGCGGTGTGCCCTGGTGTATGGCCCGGTGTCGATACCACTTCTACGCCGGGCAGCAATGCGTCGCCGGGGGCATAAAGCTTCAGCCGTCCTTGCGATTCATAGGGGGCAACGGACTCCTGCGACATTTTGAACATGGGTTGGCTATCTTTCGGTGCCTTGAGCGCTATCTCTTTATTCAGCCAGAAATCCCCTTCCGCTTTGGAAACGTACACGGTCGCGTTAGGGTATGCCGCTTTGCCCTGATCGGTGATACCGCATGCATGATCTGGGTGTAAGTGAGTCAGCAATACCGTGTCGACCTGTTCAGGCTGATAACCTGCGGCGCGGAGATTGCTTTGAATCGCTCCCAGCCCTGGGCCAAAGCATTGCGCTGTTCCAGCGTCGACCAGTATCAGATGTGTGCCAGTATTCACCAAAAAAGCATTTACTGCGGTTTGAATGCCAGAGGTACTGTCGACAAACATACGCGCCAGCAGTTTTTGCATATCTGGTTCGTTGATGCCATGGAAAAGCTCGGTACCCAGGCTTACACTGCCGTCGTAAAGCGCCGTGACCTCCATGTTTCCCAACATCATGCGGTAGTAGCCGGGAACCTGCGTTTGTTGCTGCGCAGGCACACTAGCAGCGCTAACCTGCGGTGCAAAAAAGGTTAGGGCGCTGGCACTGGCCAGAGTGATGGCCAACAAGGTGCGACGAAATGGTTTGCTCATAAAGGTCCTTTTGAAGTGGACGTGAAAAGAAAGTGTTGTTTACGATCATGCATGCATAAAAGTTTAAATTTTATACCAATAATCGCTGTTTCTCACCAGAGGTATAAGTGAGGAGGGAATGGGAGGAGAGTACTGGCCTGGTAAAATACTGCATGATTCTTGGTGATGCCTTGGCTTGATTCAGGCATGAAATATAAGGAATTATTGGATTTTATCCTCAGTAATTTCTTAAAAAAACAAGTGTTTGATTACTCCCTGCTATTCTATATATTTGGCTGTTTTTTGTGAAAGATTCCATGCGGTGAACTATTTTTGTTCAAATTTTCTCGTTAAGTCCATCAGGTTGATTCGGAAGTGAAAATATTAGCAAAAATCAGTCAACTAAGATTATGTTGGATATTTAATTGGGAAAATTCCTAGTGGTGAAAAATGAGCGAAAGTAAGTGAAATAAAAAGCACATGAAATTACAAGGTAATAGAGAGGATTAAGCAATTAGCGTCAAATTTCAACAATTGTCATTTTTACATTCTACAAGAAAGCTCTTAAGTCAATTTATGTTAAGCTATGTGATGTAACTTCTTATCTTTAAGAATGTTCTGATCATTTATTCTAAATATCAAATTCATTCAAAACTGGGTGATAAGCCTTTGCGCATTGGAGGGCGCCTGTCAAAAAAGGAGTGGCAAGTATTGTCACTGACGGCGAAGGAGTACTCTGCCATTGAGATCTCTGATATCTGCAAAATCAGTGCTAAAACTGTCTATGGTCACAAGCGGAATATTGTGAAAAAAATGGGTCTCTATAACCATATCCAGTTTTCAAAAATGATATGTGAACACAGTCCGGGATCGAGTTAGGCCATAAATGAGAAGGGGTGTTTTCCCATGAATTTTAATAGGAATATCATTTTTGTTTGTCGTCCCAGAAGACAAATATACTCTCACTCATATTGTCAGGGGGACAGGGACAAGAGCGCATCTGCTACGACTCCTTCGCACCTTCTACCGATCAGGCGGAACAGAAGGGAAGATGCGTTCTTGCCCAGACATTTACTTCGCGGTGTTCAGGCGCAGTTCAAATCGACCCAGCAACTTTCGTAATACGGTCTTTTCATCTTCGGTGAATTCACTGAGGATCGATCTCTCGTTATCCAGATGTTCTTCCACCACTCTATTGATCAATTCAAGACCCGCTGGCGTGAGTTGAATATGCACCGAACGGCGATCTCCCTCGATCGGCACCCGACGGATCCATCCTGCTTTTTCCAGGCGATCCAAACGGCTGGTCAAGGTGCTGTTGTTGATCATCAGTGCACCGACGATTTGTGAAGGATTCAGTGCAAAAGGTTCACCGCTTCTTCTCAGCGTCGCCATGATGTCAAACTCACGCGCACTCAGATTATGCTTTGAGAACACCTTGTCCAATTCACGATCAATCAACAGGCTTGCTCGGGAAAGACTTCCAATCACTAACATAGGTTCCACATCCAGATCGGGCCGCTGTTCGCGCCATTGTTGAACGATTTTTGATACTCCAAAAACTTCTGGCATCTCGTTGATTACCCTAATTCTTATCAGAAATGGCTAATATTAAAGCGATTTATTGAGAAAATTTCAACAAAAAAATGTGCACTCTTGAAATACTACAGTACGCAATGTTCGTAAATGAATGTTGTTGACATGTAATATCTTTAGTCGTATGTTTCGATTTGGTAATATTCGGCATCGTATATATATGCCATGCAATGCGCCCAATTACACGCACTAAAAAACTATCACTATGTTTTTAAACAATAAAAATTGTGAGTGTCTCTGCAATGGACTGATTGATTGACAAGGATTTCTCAGTGCTCACTGACGCCATGTGGCCGAAATAAAGCGCTATTTCTGAAAACCCTGGGATGAAAATTTGCGCACTGAGCCGAAAGGAATAGCCGTGGGAATTGCTGCGTGACGTGTGATGTGTAAACCGTCGGCGTAGACGAGACCATGCATGAATTCTGGGAATAAAGTCATCAGTGTACTTAATAGCAGAAACAAATTTTAAATAAGGCTACCCTTCAATGAAATTGAACAACTTTGCTTTTTTGGCACCTTGCATATGGGGGACGACGTATTTTGTAACGACCGAGTTTTTACCCCCAGATCGCCCTTTATTGGCTGCAGTGGTTCGAGCATTACCGGCAGGACTGATTCTGATCAGTGGACAAAAGTTACCGAGCATAAGTTGGCTACTGCGATTATTTGTTTTGGGATCGCTGAACATCGGTCTGTTTTTTGTCCTGCTTTTTGTTGCAGCTTATCGGTTACCCGGTGGGTTGGTTGCGTTGGTAGGATCATTTCAACCGCTGATCGTAATTCTGCTCTCTTTCTTCCTATTGACCCGTTCTGTCACCCGTAAACAATTGATCGCTGCTGTGGTGGGGGGAATTGGGGTCGTGCTACTTATTTCCTTACCAGATAAGCCATTGGATACACTAGGGGTTATTGCAGCGTTGCTGGCAACAACCAGTATGGCGTCTGGACTGGTATTGACCAAGAAATGGGGGCGACCCTCCGACATGAAACTGATTACTTTCACTGGATGGCAGTTGTTCTGTGGTGGGATTATTATTTTGCCGATACAAATTATCTTTGAGTCATTCCCGCACAGCATCTCGATGATTAATTTGGCTGGCTACTTTTATCTGGCAATACCCGGATCGCTTTTGGCCTATTTTGCCTGGTTTGCGGGTGTGGAGGCCAACTCGCCTGTTGCCATGTCATTACTCGGTTTTATCAGCCCAATCGTGGCCCTGCTGCTCGGGTTTGTATTCTTGTCGCAGGGACTTTCGGCGGCGCAAGTGGTCGGTGCTGTACTGATTTTCAGTGCAATATTGGGTGCGCAGGAGAAAATCAGATTCATGCACAGAAGCAAGAGTCCATTACACAACTCTCTCTGATTTATTAACGGATAACCAGACTGCAACGGGTCTGGTTACCCGCTATCTCTGAGGCAGTAACCTGTTTTTATCACGATAACGTGATTGGATGAGCGACGTATTTTCTAAGGATGACGTGAACGTGCCACATATTAATCTTAAACATTTCCCCTCACTTTCTGAGGAGCAGAATGCTGCCTTGGTAGCGGCTCTAACGAAAGCAGTTATGGAGGTCGTTCAGTGTAACGAAAGTGCCATTTCCATTGCTTTGGAACCTATTGAGAAAGACGCCTGGAATGAGCAAGTTTATATTCCAGAAATAATCAACCGCAAACATTTATTGCATAAGCAACCCGGTTATTAATTTCGCGTTGTGAAATAACTTACCAAGTAATGCACTCTATCTTTTATTTGAAATTTACAAGAGGCTACATTAATGTCGCAATATCAATATCAGCATGATTTATTAAAATTCAGTGACGAAGTATTGGATGCATTGAAAACCGGCAAACCTGTTGTGGCCCTTGAATCCACGGTTATTGCACATGGCCTGCCTTATCCAGATAACGTCGCCACCGCGATTAAAATTGAAAATGCAGTCCGGGCTGGTGGTTCTATTCCCGCAACCATTGGCATTGAAAACGGTAAGTTTATAATCGGTATGACCGAAGCTGATATAGATCGTTTTGCTTCTACACCCGGTATTCCAAAGGTTAGCAGCCGCGATATTCCTATTATTCTTGCGCAAGGGGGAATGGGGGCAACCACAGTTGCGTCTTCATTGGTGGCAGCAGAAATAGCCGGTATTCCCTTCTTTGCCTCGGCGGGAATTGGCGGTGTTCACCGTGGGGCTGAAACTTCAATGGATATCTCTGCTGATCTGATTCAATTCACCCGTTCGAAAGTTGCCGTTGTTTGTGCCGGAGCGAAAAGTATTCTCGATTTAGGTCTGACGCTCGAATACCTCGAAACGCAAGGTGTGCCGATCATTGCGCATAAATCGGATGATTTCCCAGCCTTCTATTGCATTTCCAGCGGTCATCGCAGCCCACATCGCCTGGATGATGAGGAGATGATTGCCAAAGCTATTGAGATGCACTGGAAGCTGGGCAATAGCAGTTCGGTGTTGATCACCAGCCCGATCCGCGCAGAAGACGCCATCGATCGTGAGCAGGTTGAAATTGTCATCAAACAAGCTGCGTTACAGGCAGAGAAAGACGGTATCCGCGGTCCGGGCGCTACGCCTTATATGATGAAAGCCGTAGGTCTTGCGACCGAAGGTCGTACCGTCAAAGCCAATATGTCTGTGGTGATCAGTACGGCAGAATTGGCCGGTAAACTGGCAAAAGCCCATGCCACTTACCTCAATAGACAACGGTCTGCTGACAAAGCATAAGGTGAATGCGACGATGAAACCACTCGTTATTTTTGACCTTGATGGCACGCTGGTTGATACACCCAGCGGTATTGTGAAAGCCTTTATCGCCGGGCTGGATTCAATGGGTATCCCTTTCACGGATGCTCAGGCAATCCGCGCCACCATTGGTTTGCCGTTGGAAAAAGCGTTCAGTCAGCTTCTTGGGATTCCGGTTGATGATGTGCAGGTTGGTCTGGCTGTCAGGCAATACCAGGCTGCGTTCAGAGAAATTGTCCTGCCGCAGGCAAGGGCGCTGGTGTTCCCTGGTGTCGTTGATGGCCTGAAGGCGCTGAAAGGTCAGGGATACAGCCTGGCTGTGGCGACAAGCAAAGTATTCACCAGTGCGCAGGCACTGCTGGACGCTGCAAACCTCTGGCCATTTTTCGATTTGGTGGTGGGTGCGGACATGGTCAGTCAGCCGAAACCGCACCCAGAAATGGGATTGCTCGTGATGTCCCGTCTGGGGAATTCGCCTGCAAACTCGGTGGTGGTCGGTGATACCACCCATGACTTATTGATGGCTAAGCAGGCAGGGATACATGCTATTGGCGTTACCTGGGGTATTCATGATCGTGAGAAATTGCAAACGGCTGAACCCGGTTGGATTGTTGATAGTTTTGATGAGGTGGTGAATACCGCTCATTCGATATTATTAAAAGCGCCTGTTACTGCTGTGAATACACCTTAAAATGCCCTTAAGAGCATAATCACGCACCTGCGAACAATTATGTCTTGCAGGTGTGTCAGTCACTAAAATGATCAGCCGATTTATATCGGCCTTTCAACGCATGCAACAACATCAAAATAGTGGATTTTTATGACGAGGTGTGAAATGAACGCAGTGGACAATAACTCTGTGGGAGAGCGTACGTTTATAGTAAGGAGTGACTTATCTCATTTTAAAAACGATGAGGACGTCACTCTTTATTTTTTGGCAACGCTTAGTCTTTCTTTATCGCGTGTGACTCAAAACGAAGAACTTATCATTGGTTATCATTCAAATAATATTGATTGGCAATGGTTAGTGCAGGGAAATGAAGGGGTTGTTCCTTTAAGTATTAAGCTAAACCGAGATTTTGTTATTGCCGATTTCATTTCAATGTTCACCAAAAATAAAATAAAAGAAATATTGGTGAATAATCATGATGGCCTTATTTCACCGCTCAAATTAACGCAGCAACGTAATATCAATGATATTTTTGATCTGGAAATTTGTCGACAGATTGATAATGGGGCTACTGCTCAGGAGAGCAATGTTATCCATGCGCTGAGGGCGGTCGTGTCATCACACCATGAAGGTTATTGCCTGACTTTTCAGTTCAACAGAAACAAATTTTCCGAGCCGGATATTGATACGCTATACGCTGTTTTGCTGCAAGTTATGGAAGTTTTTATAGAAAATAAAGGAAAGAAATTGCGGGGCGTTACCTTAATCAGTGCCAGCGATTTGCAGCGTGTGACGCAAGACTTCAACAGAACGCAACGTCCGGGGCAGGCTGACAACACGATTCCCCAGATGCTGATGCGGCATGTTGCCCTGCAACCCGATCACAACGCGGTGATTTTCGGCGATCAACAATTAAGCTATCAACAACTGTATGAGCAGAGTACCGATCTGGCGCGCTACCTGCAATTTTCAGGTGTAAGCGCAGATTGCATCGTCGGGATATTCCTCAACCCGTCGCTGGAGCTGATGGTCGGCGCGTGGGGTGTGCTTCTTTCCGGAGGGGCGTATCTGCCGCTGTCACCGGAATATCCGGAAGACCGAATCAAATACATGCTGGACGACAGTAAAACCCGCATCATTTTTACTCAGGAGACGATGCGCAGCAGGTTGGCGGCACTGGTTTCGGAAGATACCCGGATCATCACGCCGCAAGATGTCGCTGCATTCATTAGGCAGCAATCCAGTGTCGATTATCAGGTGCCAAACGATCGTTTACGGTCAGGGCATTTGGCTTATGTCATTTATACCTCAGGCAGTACCGGAAAACCGAAAGGGGTAATGATTGAGCATCACAGTGTGGTCAATCAGATGCACTGGCTTGAAAGTGAATTTCACCTTGGCGCAGACAGCGTTATTTTACAGAAAACGCCAATGAGTTTTGATGCGGCGCAGTGGGAAATTCTGTCTCCTGCCTGTGGCTGCACGGTGATTATGGGCGAGCCGGGGGTGTATAAAAATCCCGGTAAGCTGGTTGATATGCTCATCGACTACAACGTGACCATTTTGCAGTGTGTTCCGACATTACTGCAGGCGCTGCTGGACACCGACAGAATGCAGCAGTGCCAAACGTTGACACAAATTTTCAGCGGTGGTGAGGCCTTACAGAAGCATCTGGCGCTCGAATGCCTGAAGACTTTACCGCATTGCGACATTATCAACCTTTATGGTCCCACAGAGTGCACGATCAACAGTTCTGCTTTACGCATTGATCCAGCCAGTGTGCCAACGGGACCTGATACGGTGTCAATCGGTACGCCAATCCACAATACCCGTTACTACATTCTCGATAACTGTCTCACGCCCGTGGCACCTGGACAGATTGGTGAACTGTATATTGGCGGCGAAGGACTGGCGCGCGGATATTTGGATCGTCCGGAATTGACCGCTGAACGCTTCATTGCCGATCCTTTTTCTGCACCTTCCCTAAATCAGCGCCTGTATAAAACGGGCGATATGGCGTGGTGGAATGAGGACGGTACGGTGCAGTATGCCGGGCGGGGAGATAATCAGGTGAAGTTGCGTGGTTATCGCATTGAACTGGACGAAATCAAATCGGCCATTGAAACCCATGTCTGGGTGAAAAACGCGGCGGTCATCCTGAAAAATGATCCTTATACCGGCTATCAGAATTTGATCTCCTTTATCGAGCTGAATGCGAAAGAAGCGGCACTGATGGATCAGGGGAATCATGGCACCCATCATCAGTCCAAATCGAGCAAAGCGCAGGTGCTGATGCAACTGGCAAATAAGGGATGCCGGGAATTTGACGCCAATGCGATGCCATTGACCCTTGATTTACTGGGGAAAGAACCCGACAGCCAGCAGGTGCGTGATGTGTTCAGCCGCAAGACTTACCGTTTCTTTGAAGGTGAGGCGATAACGCGGGCGGATATTCTGGCGCTTCTTGATGAACAGTTCAGTCCGACAGCACCGCGCGATTTGTCAACGCTGACACTTACAGAGTTGGGGCAATTCCTGCGCTACCTGGGGCAGTTTTCCAGTAAGCAGCGGCTGTTACCTAAATATGCCTATGCCTCACCAGGTGCGCTTTACGCAACGCAAATCTATATTGAACTGGATAACATCGTCGGCTTGCCTGCCGGTTATTATTACTACAATCCGGTCACCCACCAGTTAATGCTGATCAGGACGAAGCAGGACACCGAAACAAGTCGTCTGGTCTTCCACTTTGTGGGTAAAAAGAGCGCGATAGAACCGATCTATAAAAACAATATTCAGGAAGTGCTGCAAATTGAAACCGGCCACATCATCGGGCTTCTGGAGAAGATTTCTCCAGACTATGGTCTGGGGATCGGGATACGGAACGCCGTTGCTGAGGAGCATTTGCCGCTGGGACTGACGGACGATGATTACTTTCTGGGATCCTGTGAGATCCATGCCGGACATACTCCGCCAGACGATGAGGAATTGGCGATTTATGTGCAGACGACCGCAGGAAAAATTGTCGATCTGGCCGCTGGGCTGTATCACTATCAGCACGGGACGCTAGTGAAAGTGGCTGATGAAGTGATTACCAAAAAACAGGTTATTGCCATCAATCAGTCTGTCTACGATCGGTCCGCTTTCGGTATCTGTCTGGTTAACCGCACCCCTGGTTGGCAGGGTTACATTCATCTGGGGCGCAAACTACAGCGCTTGCAAATGAACAACCTGAACATCGGTTTGATGTCGTCGGGTTACAGTTCCGAAACCGGTCACGACTTGCCTTCCGCCAAATATATCAAACAGATTCTCGGCGATGAGACCTGTTCCTCCTACTTTTTTGTTGGTGGCAGAATCAGTGATGAACAGAAATACAGTGAAGGGATGAAGGAAGATTCTGTTCACATGAAAGGGCCAACCGAAATGATTCGGGATGATCTGGCCACGTTTATGCCTAACTATATGATGCCTAACAAAGTCATTATCCTTAACGAGATGCCATTGACGGTGAACGGGAAAATCGATTTCAAAGCGCTGGGCAGCGTTAACGTTGAGTTGAAACGCAAAGAAATCGTGGCTCCACGTAATGCGCTGGAAAGCCGCATTCTCGCCATCTGGCAGAAAAAACTGAAACAAACGGCGGTATCAGTGGACGATAATTTCTTTGAGGCCGGGGGAAACTCGCTGATTGCGGTCAGCCTGATCAATGAGATTAACCAGTCTTTGCAATGTGAGTTGCCGTTGCAGGTTTTATTTGAATCACCCACGGTCGAGAAACTGGCCGCGAAACTGAACGGTGATCGGCCTGAACAGGTTTCACGTCTGGTTCCGCTACAGACAAAAGGAGTAGGCAAGCCGGTCTATTGCTGGCCCGGTCTGGGCGGCTATTGCATGAACCTGCGTTTGCTGGCTAACAGCTTGCAGATGGATCAGCCTTTCTTTGGCGTTCAGGCGCAGGGGATCAATCCGAATGAAATACCCTATGCCACCATCAGTGAGATGGCGGCGGCGGATATCAAGCTGATTAAACAACAACAACCGGAAGGGCCTTATACGCTCTGGGGCTACTCCTTCGGCGCGCGAGTTGCCTTTGAAGCGGCGTGGCAGTTGGAGCAGGCGGGGAATAAAGTTGAAAACCTGTTTCTCATCGCCCCAGGTTCACCCAAGGTGCGGGATGCGAAAGTTGTTACGCTCAATAAAGTGGCCACTTTTAATAATCACGCCTATCTGACCATTCTTTTCTCCGTATTTATGGGCAGTATCACCGATCCGGCGCTCGATGAATGCTTACGCGTGGCGAACGATGAAACCAGTTTTGTTAACTTCATTGTCGGCAAAAATGAAACGCTGGATGCGGAACTGGTAAAACGTATTTCGCAGATTGTTGCGCAGACTTTTGAATTCAGCTACACCTTCAATGAGCTGAAGCAGCGCCAACTCAGTACGCCGGTGACCATCATCAAAGCGAAGGGCGATGATTACTCCTTTATCGAAAACAGCAGTGGTTTCTCTTCACTTCCGCCGACGGTGGTTGAATTGGATGCCGATCACTACAGTATGCTGAAAACCCCGGATCTTGAGCAGTTGATCAATGCGATCCACATGCAACGGATCTCGGAGAGCCTGGTGGTCTGATCCCCAACGTTGTTGAGCAAACCAAAAGCCGCATTCGTTGCGGCTTTTGGTTTTAAACGCTAGAGATGCGCTTTATGCTTTCCTTACTGTTACTGTTTTCCCCATAGCAAAAAGGTACTGATTACTATGTCTAAATTTTTTATGAACGAACGGGAAAATCTGGTTAATGACGCCATTGAAGGCGTCATTTTAACGTCACCCTTCCGCAATCTGGCAAAACTCGATGTTGATCCGGCGATTCGCGTGGTCTTGCGCAGCGACTGGGAAAAAAAGAACGTCGCATTGATTTCTGGAGGCGGCTCTGGCCACGAGCCAGCTCACGTAGGGTTTGTGGGTAAAGGTATGCTGACGGCAGCGGTGTGTGGCGAAGTGTTTGCCTCACCGAGTGTAGATGCCGTGCTTAACGCGATTGTTGCCGTGACCGGCGATGCGGGTTGCCTGCTGATCGTGAAAAATTATACCGGTGACCGCCTGAATTTTGGTTTGGCAGCAGAGAAAGCCAAAAAAATGGGTTACAAGGTCGATGTGGTGATGGTGTCTGATGATATCTCGCTTCCTGATAATAAGCAGCCGCGCGGTATTGCTGGCACGGTGTTGATCCATAAAATTGCCGGATATGCCGCAGAACAAGGTAAATCGCTGGATGATGTGAAGGCGATCGCCCAAGCCGCGATAGACGCGACCGCCAGCATAGGTGTGGCGATGGGTGGGTGCACGCTGCCTGGTGATGGGGATGAGCCTGCACGTATTGAATCAGGTCATGTTGAACTGGGATTGGGTATCCACGGTGAGCCGGGTGTCTCTGTGCTGAAGACGCAAAACAGCAAAGAAATCATCGGTATCATGACGCAATCTCTGGACAGGCAACTCAAAGGTAACGCGAAACTGGCGGTGTTGGTGAATAATCTGGGCGGCGTTTCCCCGCTGGAGATGAGCTTGCTGACCCGAGAGCTGTCGCACTCGCCCCTGAAGAGCCGGATTACCTATTTGATCGGCCCAGCGGCCTTGGTCAGCGCATTGGATATGAAAGGTTTTTCGCTTTCGGCAATCATGCTGAATGAGGAGATTGAACAGGCATTACTCGCAGACGTTGAGGTCTCCGGATGGCAGCCCCTGGTAAAACTGGAGGAAGTCGCACGGCATAAGATGAAAAAAATCAGCGGGCAGGTTATGGCTAAACCTTCATCCAATAAGCAGGTGGGGAGCATTGTTGAAATCATTACCCAAACGCTGATCGCTCTCAAAAGTGAGCTGGATAAACTGGATGCCAAAGTGGGCGATGGTGACACCGGCTCGACTTTTTCTTCTGGTGCAAAGATGATTTCTGATCTGAATAAAGCAGGAAAATTACCGTTGAATTCCCTTTCCGAGCTGTTCGCGCTGGTAGGCGATCGGCTGGCTGTCGTGATGGGCGGATCCAGTGGTGTTTTGATGTCGATATTTTTCACCGCTGCGGGACAGAAAAGCAGTGAGGGCGACTCTTTGGCCGAGGCGCTTCTGTTTGGTTTACAGCAGATGAAGCATTATGGCGGAGCAGAAGAGGGCGATCGCACGATGATTGATGCCCTGGAACCGGCTTTGAACGCGCTGGCCCAAAAAGGCGATCTGAAGAGCGTGGCAGTTGCGGCACAGAAAGGGGCTGAAGCTACGGCAAAAATGCAAAAGGCCAATGCCGGTCGCTCATCGTATCTCAGCAGCGATACTTTGCGGGGAATAAAAGATCCGGGTGCGGCCGCGGTTGAACATGTGTTCGCTCAACTGGCGGCAAAAGTTCAGTAATTCCCCTTTCGTTGAGTTGACATCCTCCTTGCCGAGGTTTTACGGCACACCGGATAAAAAAAAGCCCCCGAAAATCGGGAGCAAAGGGATCGTCGGATTAACGACGAGGTTTTCTAACGGTACAGCTCGGCAGTGGCGTGCCAGTTATTACTCACATGTGCTTCAATAAAACGAAAGTGACCCGCATCTTGCTTTTCAGTCCTGGATGCCAGTGCCTCAGAGACATCAGACGGAGAACCGTTGATACCGATGATACTGATAGTACCCATCGTCTGGCGGCCAGTGGCCTGTGTGTCGGTAGACAAGAATGCGAAAGTGGGTGCTAGCGCCTTACTTGACTCAGTAGCTAATGTATTGAAGGAGATTAAAGAAAGTATCCCTAGAGCGACGATTGAAACTCAGCTTTTCACGATCTTTTCCTGCGCAGGTAAATGACTCAACAATCTGGATATTTGACGTTATACGTTATGGCAGATTGCTGAGTATTAGCGTTTTAACGCTATTGGGCTTCCCTGGTATAGGCATACCCATGTGGTGCTTATTTATAAATTTCAGCCGTTGCGTGCCAGTTACCATTTTCATAGGCTTCGATGACACGGTAAGCGGATGCGCCCTTGCTGTCTGCCTTGTCTGACAGTGCCTGGCGGATATCGGAAGGTGCACCGGCAATGCCGCTAACGCTGATAGTACCTTGAGATTGCATGTCTGCTGCTTGATCGTTATTCACCAAATTTGCTGCTGAAGCACCAAATGAAAGAACAGACAGAACGCTCAGTGTTGCGATGGTAGTTTTCATGTTCATTGATAACCTCGATTCGTTTTATTATGTGTTTTTACAAACTGTGATATTCATCACGAAAATGAGTATACATCTAGTATCTAGAAATATTAATAGTTTGCTAATAGTTTTTTTCGTGACTTTAAGGGTGCTAGGTACTGTTTTTATATCAAAATGGAATAAAAAAAGCTCAAAACTTAAGCATTGCCTACTAATTGTGTGTTATTTCAAATGACTAAGTGACTTTAACTAAAAGTGCGGTCAGTCATAGACGCTATCACTAGAAATAGGTAGGACTCAGAGGATTATCCGGTTTTATGTGAGAAAAATCCGAGGAAATGGGAGGTTGTCTGACCTACTAAGCAACGGCATTTGATGGAATAAGAGTAAGAAACAGATAAAGATGTCCGGCTGGGATAGGTTTTAAGAAAATGGAGAAGATAATCGGGGAAGATTAAACAGAAAAAAAAGAAACGTCAGAAGGAAAGCAAAAGTACCCGTCTCTCTTTTTTCTGCTGTCGTGAAGAATCAAAGCTCTTGTTCGAACAATCCTAGAATGGCTTCATAAAGCTGTTTGACAGAAAAACCGTTGGCTGGGGTAGTAAATATTGTGTCGTCCCCGGCAATGGTTCCCAGGATCCCTTCCGATTTACCGAGTGAGTCCAACAGGCGGGCGATCAACTGCGCAGCGCCGGGGCTGGTCCTGATAACTACAACTGCTTCATTGTAGTCAACATCGAGCACCAGATTCTTCAAGGGGCTGGTGGTGGTTGGCACACCAAGTTCTGCGGGCAGGCAGTAAACCATCTCCATCTTGGCATTGCGGGTTCTCACGGCACCAAACTTGGTCAGCATGCGTGAGACCTTAGACTGGTTAATATTTTCGAACCCGTCTTCTTGCAGCGCTAAAACTATTTCACCTTGAGAACTGAATTTTTCTTCTTTCAATAACGCTTTGAACGCTTTGATCAGATCTTCTTGTTTCGCGGGGTTACGCATTTTGCACCGTGGAATTGAGTGTGTCGATGTGTTGATTATGCATATAATTGAATTTTTATGCAATATATTGAGGCGGGGAGTTTAGGTCATCACTACTTGTACAAGGAGTGAGTGAGTAGTTTAGCAAATCTCAATTGCAATGACTATGCCAATTCAGTGCAATGAATATGCCAATCCTGGCAGATTGACACTCTGGTTTTGCGTAAATAAATTGTTATTAAAATGATGTTGTTCTGATGTTACGAACGGGTGTAATGTAACCGCCGGTTAACCTGTCATGGATCATGTCGCACTTTTTTTGATTACTGTGCGCTATACCCCTAATGCGTAAGCGAATTAATCTAAAATTAACGCGACAAGCAGCCTTAATTAATGCGTGGTATCTCAATCTCACTGTTAACGGATTGTTTTTAAAAGCGTAATAATCTAAGGTCTCTAACCGGATGAATTCACGGCACTTTATACGTTTAATATAAAAAGGAGAATAGGATGAAAGTTGCAGTCCTCGGTGCGGCTGGTGGTATCGGTCAGGCTCTTGCCCTTCTGCTTAAGACCCAGTTGCCTTCAGGTTCAGAACTCTCTCTGTATGATATTGCCCCAGTTACCCCAGGGGTCGCAGTTGATTTAAGCCATATCCCTACGGCAGTAAAAATCAAAGGTTTCAGTGGTGAAGATGCCAAGCCTGCTTTGGTTGGCGCCGACGTTGTGCTGATTTCTGCGGGCGTCGCCCGTAAACCAGGAATGGATCGTTCTGATTTGTTCAATGTCAACGCGGGTATTGTGCGTAATCTGGTGCAGCAAATCGCCACTACCGCACCGAATGCCCTGATCGGTATCATCACCAATCCGGTTAACACCACGGTGGCGATTGCCGCAGAAGTGTTAAAAAAAGCCGGTGTTTACGACAAAAACAAACTGTTTGGCGTTACAACGCTGGATACCATTCGTTCAAATACCTTCGTTGCTGAACTGAAAGGCAAACAACCGCAGGATATCGAAGTTCCGGTGATTGGTGGACATTCTGGCGTCACTATTCTGCCTCTGTTGTCTCAGGTTCCAGGTATCAGCTTTACCGACAGTGAAGTTGCTGACCTGACCAAGCGTATCCAGAATGCAGGCACCGAAGTTGTTGAGGCCAAAGCTGGCGGCGGATCGGCGACCCTTTCTATGGGACAGGCGGCGGCACGCTTTGGCTTGTCACTGGTACGTGCACTGCAGGGCGAAAGCAATGTCGTTGAATGTGCCTATGTAGAAGGTGATGGCAAGTATGCCCGTTTCTTCGCTCAGCCACTGTTGCTCGGTAAGAACGGCGTAGAAGAACGTCGTGATATCGGTAAGCTCAGTGCTTATGAGCAGCAGGCGCTTGATGGCATGCTTGATGTACTGCACAAAGATATCGATCTGGGCGAGAAATTCGTCAACAACTGATCCTTTCGTTGCTGAAAGCGCGCAGTAAAATTACCCGTAATAACAAAACCGCCGACAACATGTCCGGCGGTTTTTTATGGTACCTGTGTCAGTCTTTTGTTCGACGGATCAGGCCTTTTCGATCTTTCAATTCTTGTGTTTCAGCATCGTAATACCGGCTTGGCCAGAGTTCTGATGGGTGAAGTTTAAGCGCATCTGCAATGAGCCACTCTCCCCGGGGCCAGGGACGAGATAATGCATTGGCCAGCGTTGATGAGCTTAATCCTGCGGCTCGTGAGACCGCCGCCAGGGTGGTTCCTTTTTTTCGTAGTGCAGCAATAATATCTGCAGGATGCCAATCCTGTTTCTTCGTAAGCATACCCCTACTCCTTTTATATACTTCGACCCGCCTGCCAGTCGATTCACTGGTGCGTTCCATGATCATGCCAAGTGAGATCATTTTAAAGAAAATATATAGCATCAAATTTCCTAAAAATTTTCAAATTTATTTCTATAATTTTAATGATTTTGTGCTTTGGCGTTGAGTGGCGTGTAATTTTGATGGATATAACAATATAAAGCAGTGATTAATTCTGAGTTTAATTCGTGTTGTTAACATATGATTTGGTTGATGAATGATGTTCTTTCTTAAAAATTCCAGAAAAAAATCAATATAGGTCTTTGTATTCTTATTGCAACTTGTATTTGGTTCTCTTTATAACTCCACTTTTAGAGTGAGGGTATTGCGCGTTAGTGGTATAACTGACGTGTAGTCGTTACGTTTATTATTAATGCGTAGCTGATGGATTTCGGTGAGCTCTGTTTATGTAATGATCGAAACCCATTCACAAGGATTTTAGAAACATTCCCTTTTTGTGTCTGAAACATTAATGCAGAGAAGAATGGCTATGAAACAAGAGTGGTTTGCAGCCAAGGAATTGGCCGGTGTTGGAGGTTTACCCACCACGCCTCAAGGAATAAATGGCATGGCTCGTCGTGAATCATGGGCGAAGCGTAAACGTAGTGGTGTGCAGGGAAGAGCGGTTGAGTATCATATTCAGAGCCTGCCACCCGCGGTACTAAGCTCTCTTTCGATCCAGGAACGATCGGCTGAGTACGTGATTAAACGGCAAGATCCTTTTTCAGTTTGGATCGAAAGCTATAACCAATTGACAGACGACGAGCGCCAAAAAGTGATCGCCATTATCATGCGTGAGGGGGTTGCCGGAATGATGCATAGATTGTTCGCCCGGCATGACACCAGGGAGTTGGAGGCCAGTCAGCCCTTGACTGTGGACTGACTGGTAAAAGACACCTCAGAAATCTCGTTTTACAGCCAGATGCGCCAGACCTTCCAGTGCAGTCCGGTAAGGTGTAGCTGGCAGTACCTGCAGAGCAGCGATAGCTTTATCGGCTTCTTGCTCTGCACGCAGGCGGGTATAGGCCAGTGAGCCAGCCTGATGCATGGTTTCAAGCACGGGTTCCAGCAAATGGCGACCATTACCTTGTTCGATCGCTTCACGGATCATTGCTGACTGCTGCGCGTTGCCATGTTTCATTGCGTGCAGCAGCGGCATAGTTGGTTTCCCCTCGTTGAGATCGTCCCCCGTATTTTTACCTAACGTGTCGCCATCTGCGTCGTAATCCAGCAAATCATCAATTAACTGGAAAGCGGTGCCGAGATACCGACCGTAATCCTGCAGTGCCTGCTCATGCGCGGGGGATGCACCCGCAAGGATCGCCGATGATTGCGCTGCGGCCTCGAATAAACGCGCCGTTTTGCTATAAATAACTCGCATGTAACTCTCTTCGGTAATATCGGGATCGTTACAGTTCATGAGCTGCAGGACTTCACCTTCCGCGATCACATTCACGGCTTCAGACATCAATGCCAGCACGCGCAGTGATTCCAGGCTGGTCATCATCTGAAATGCCCGGGTATAAATGAAATCCCCCACCAGAACACTGGCGGCGTTGCCAAAGGCCGCATTGGCCGTCGCCTTGCCCCTGCGCATGTCAGATTCGTCAACCACGTCGTCATGCAACAGCGTCGCGGTGTGGATAAACTCGATCAGCGCCGCCACGGTGACATGCTTGTTGCCCTGATATTGCAAGGCACGCGCAGCAAGCACAGCGATCATTGGGCGGATGCGTTTCCCCCCACCGCTGATTATGTAATAGCCCAGCTGATTGATGAGTGTGACATCGGAGTTCAACTGGTCGAGAATTGTAGCGTTCACGGCCGCCATGTCTTGTGCGGTTAAGTCGGTGATCTGTTCTAGGTTCATTGTTTTTTTTCAGCTGTGTTTCTCTCCACCGGGATGAGAACGCTGGTCAAATCGATTCATCGCGGTAACGGTGACTCTGATTGTACTTGAAAAATGCGAGAGATAAACGCCGCGTAATGAACTGTGCTTTTTTTCTTCTTTTGGCTTTATTCTGCTCTTGTCATCTGACTCTTTATTGCGTAGAATTCGCGCCCTATTGTGAATATTTATAGCGCGCTCTGTACTATAGAGTTGAGTGCGCGGAAAGCGGAGTTTTATATGTACGCGGTTTTCCAAAGTGGTGGTAAACAACACCGAGTAAGCGAAGGTCAGACCGTTCGCTTGGAAAAGCTGGACATCGCAACTGGTGAAACGATTGAGTTTGACCAAGTTCTGATGATTGCCAACGGTGAAGAAATCAATATCGGCCTTCCTTTAGTCGATGGCGGAAAAATCATAGCTGAAGTTGTTGCTCATGGTCGTGGCGAAAAAATCAAGATTGTTAAATTTCGTCGTCGTAAACACCACCGTAAGCAGCAAGGCCATCGTCAGTGGTTCACTGACGTGAAAATTACCGGCATCAGCGCTTAAGTTAAGGGGAGCAGATTAAATGGCACATAAAAAGGCTGGTGGCTCGACTCGTAACGGTCGCGACTCCGAAGCTAAACGTCTTGGCGTAAAACGCTTTGGCGGCGAAACCGTACTCGCAGGCAGCATCATTGTTCGTCAACGTGGTACCAAGTTCCACGCTGGCATCAACGTAGGTTGCGGCAAAGATCACACTCTGTTTGCTAAAGCTGACGGTAAAGTCAAGTTTGAAGTTAAAGGCCCGAATAACCGTAAATATATCAGCATCGTTGCTGAATAAGTTTTCGAGTCTTACCAACAGATGTCAGCCCCGCAACCCGTTGCGGGGCTTTTTACATTTTAGGTAGTAAAGCCCTCTGAGTTGAAAATGCATACCAAGCAGCAAGCTGGTGCAGGTATTTTTCTGGCAATGACCACCGCGGTCTGCTGGGGATCACTACCCATTGCCATGAAACAAGTCTTAGAGGTTATGGAGCCATACACCGTTGTGTGGTATCGCTTCAGTATTGCTGCAATCGGATTGGGAATAGTGCTGGCTTCGCGCCGTCAGTTGCCACCGATAAAAATTTTTCGCCATCGACGCTGGCTGGTGTTATTGGTGATTGCCACCTGTGGCCTGCTGGGAAATTTCATTTTTTTCAGCTCTTCATTGCAGTATCTCAGCCCGACCACTTCCCAGGTTATAGGTCAGCTTTCTCCCGTAGGGATGATGGTGGCAAGCGTATTTATCCTGAAAGAACGGATGCGAATCACCCAGGTGATTGGTGCCTGCATGTTGGTCTGCGGCTTGTTACTGTTTTTTAATACCAGCCTGATCGAAATTTTCACCCGGCTGACGGATTACACGCTGGGCGTGTTGCTGGGTGTGTGTGCGGCGACGGTATGGGTTTCGTATGGTGTGGCCCAAAAGGTGCTGTTGCGCCGGCTCGCATCGCAGCAGATACTATTATTACTGTACGCTTTATGTGCAATAGCGTTATTGCCCCTTGCAAAACCAGCCATGATTTTTCAGCTAAGTAGCTGGCAATTAGCCTGTTTACTGTTTTGTGGTGCCAATACGCTGATTGGATACGGTGCGCTGGCTGAAGCCATGGCGCGCTGGCAAGCAGCGCAGGTGAGTGCTTTAGTGACACTTACCCCGCTTTTTACACTGCTATTCTCGAATTTGCTGGCATTGGCCTGGCCTGACATTTTCGCCGTTCCTGCACTTAATGTTGTGGGTTATATCGGCGCATTTGTCGTGGTTTCTGGTGCGATGTTTTCCGCGATAGGTCACCGATGGTGGCCACGCCGGGCAGATAAAAGCTTGGTTGCTCAGCTAAAGCAGCCTGGTGAATGATTTACGGAGACAACAAATGAAGTTTGTAGATGAAGCCACAATTTTAGTTGTGGCAGGTGATGGCGGTAATGGATGTGTGAGCTTCCGCCGCGAAAAATATATTCCTCACGGTGGCCCGGATGGCGGCGACGGTGGCGACGGTGGTGATGTGTATTTGCTGGCCGATGAAAACCTCAATACCCTGATCGACTACCGTTTTGAGAAGTCTTTCCGTGCTGAGCGGGGCGAGAACGGTCATAGCCGCGATTGCACCGGTAAGCGCGGTAAAGATATCACCATTAAAGTTCCTGTCGGCACCCGTGTGCTTGATCAGGGTACCGGTGAAATTCTCGGTGACATGACCCGTCCCCAACAACGTTTGATGGTTGCCAAGGGCGGTTTCCACGGTCTGGGCAATACCCGTTTCAAATCTTCCGTTAACCGTACGCCGCGTCAGAAAACGATGGGGACCGAAGGTGAGAAACGTGAGATCGATCTGGAACTGCTGCTGCTGGCCGACGTCGGGATGCTGGGCTTACCGAATGCCGGTAAATCGACCTTCATCCGTTCTGTTTCAGCCGCAAAACCAAAAGTGGCGGATTATCCATTCACTACGCTGATTCCTAGTCTCGGTGTTGTGCGCATGGATAACGAGCAGAGTTTCGTGATCGCGGACATTCCAGGGCTGATTGAAGGTGCTTCCGATGGCGCAGGTCTGGGGATTCGTTTCCTCAAGCACCTTGAGCGTTGCCGCGTGCTGCTGCATCTCATCGACCTGGCACCTATTGATGAATCGGATCCGACTGAAAACGCGCGTATTATTGTGAATGAATTACAAAAATACAGCGAAAATCTGGCGCAGAAACCGCGTTGGTTAGTGTTCAACAAGGTTGACCTGATCGGTGAGGAAGAAGCCGCGGAGCGTGCGAAAGCCATCGTTGAGGCGCTGGGTTGGGAAGACAAGTATTATCAAATCTCCGCGATGAACCGCGATGGTGTGAATGCGCTGTGCTGGGACGTCATGAATTTCCTCAATACTCAGCCGCGTGCGATGGCGATTGCCGAAAGTACGCCAGAGAAAGTGGAATTCATGTGGGACGATTATCACCGCGAACAGTTGGCTGAAGTGGAAGCGGAAGCCGATGACGATTGGGATGATGACTGGGATGAAGATGACGACGAAGGCGTCGAAGTCATTTACCAGCACTGATTTCCTGTTTAGGTTCGGGGCGTGTTAGTCAGTCAGAGGGGTTGCTTTTAAGCAGCCCCTTTTTTGTTGCCTGTGACATTCATTGCAACACGGGGTAACCAGCATTGCGCGCAAAGGCCAGATCGGTCTGTGCGATTCTGTAACGTCAACTCGCCCTGATGAAGTTGGGTGATGCGGATAACGATATTCAAACCAAGCCCACTTCCGCCATAGCGTTGATCCATTCGTTTAAACGCCTGGGTGAGCTCTCCCGCCATTTTCTCTTCAATACCCGGGCCTTCGTCTAAAACAGTCAGTAGCACCCCGTCACGTTCTTGTGAGAGCGTAATCGTAATACTGCTGTTTTCCGGGCTGTAACGATAGGCGTTTTCGACCAGATTTCTGAGTAACAAGCGCAACAGAACGGCGTCACCCTGTACCTGCGCATGCAGGGGCAACTGCCAATTCAGGTGCTGCTGCCGCTGATTGGCCATTTCAGTCAGTTCTTCCTTTAGCGGTTCAATCACGTTTGTAATCCAATCAACCTGTTGATATTGGCCGCTGGCAAAGTTTTGCCCGGCGCGGGATAACATCAGCAGTTGCTCAACAGTGTGCATCAGTTGATCGAGACGAGCGATGAGGGAACGACTTTCGGTAATACCTTTTTTTTCCAGAAGTTCGAGATGCAGCCGAATCCCGGCCAGTGGCGTGCGCAGTTCATGTGCCGCATCGGCGGTAAAGTGCCGTTCCTGTTGAATGGTGTTGCCAAGCCGCGCCAGCAGTTGATTCAACGCGGTTGTCACAGCGGCGACTTCCTGCGTGTCGTTATTTACGGGTATCGGCGTCAGGTTGTCGGCAGAACGTGTTTCAAGACGTCGTTGCAGTTGGTTCAGCGGGCGGATAATCCAACTGATTGCCCAAAAGGAGAGCAGCAGGGTCACTGACATCATGATGAGCGACGGGGCCAGCAGAGAAGCCACGGCTTCTGCTATTTCCGTTTCAACATGCTCGTTACGGACTTTGGCTGACAACGTATCATCTACCAGAAGGCTGATTTGCTCCCGACTCTCATGCCACAACCAGAAAACGCTGATCAGTTGCGTTACCAACAAAATCAGCGCCAGCATTAGCAATAATCGGCGACGCATACTGATCATGATTCTTTTTCCAGGCGATAACCGATACCCCGTACCGTGCGGATTCGCTCTTTGCCCAGCTTGCGACGCAAGTTATGTACATGAACTTCCAGGGTATTTGAACCAAGATCGTCTTGCCAGGTGTAGAGATCCTGTTGTAACAGTTCGCGGTTTACCGTTTGTCCGGCACGCATTATCAGACGGGAAAGAATCGCAAACTCTTTAGGCGTGATTTCCAACTCTTTCCCCTGCATGGTGACCTGCTGCGAAGAGAGGTTAAGTTGCAAGTCATCGAGGATGAGTAAGTTGTCACTGTGCCCCTGAAAACGCCGAATCAACGCGCGTACGCGGGCAAGCAATTCGGCCAGGGCAAAAGGCTTGATGAGATAATCATCTGCCCCGGCATCCAATCCATCGACACGATCTTCCATGGCGTCACGGGCGGTGAGGATCAGCACGGGCAGCGAAATACTCTCCCGCCGCCATTGACGCAACAAAGATGTGCCATCCCGGTCCGGCAGACCGAGATCCAGAATCACCATGCTGTACTGACTGCTAATGATGTAACTGCTCGCCTGCGCAGCCGTTGATGCACAGTCACAGGCATAACCTTCCCCAACCAACGCCATTGTCAGCCCTTGCTGGAGTAGTTCATCATCTTCAACAATCAGTATTTTCATAGGTGTCAGTTATTCTGATAGATGTCCTTGTACAGCCGGCTTTCAAATCGCACCAGAGGGGCTCTGCGCGTACGTTGATCTTCTGGCGGAACAGCATAACCCGACAGGAATTGTACGAACGCCATGCGTTGCCCACTGGCCGTGGTGATAAAGCCCGCCAGATTGTATACGCCTTGCAAGGCTCCGGTTTTTGCCGACACTTTGCCATCCACACCCGCTTCATGCAGGCCACCGCGATAGCGCAGCGTACCATCGTAACCAGAGAGTGGTAACATGGTGATAAAATTGAGTTCCTGATCGTGCTGGGCAATATATTGTAGCGCTTGCATCATCGTAGCAGGTGCCAGCAAGTTGTGCCGCGACAGGCCCGAACCATCCACCACAATGCTGTTGCCGAGATCGACTCCGGCCTTCTGCTTCAGAACCTGCCGCACAGCATCTGCTCCCGCGCGCCATGTGCCGGGAACGCCAAAACGTTGGTGACCAATGGTGCGGAATACGGTATCGGCGATCATATTGTCCGATTTTTTCAGCATGATTTTGAGCAGTTCATGCAGCGGAGCTGACTGAGTCTGCGCCAGAATGGTGCCCGCAGGAGACGGCGTCGTTTGACGTTTAAGGTTGCCGTCGATCTGAATGCCTGCCTGGATAAGCTCATCTTTCAGGATCGCACCAGCATAACTCGCACCGTCCTGAATGGCGAAGGCCAGCGGGAGAGGATCGCCGCGCTGAGTCAGACAACCCGTCAGCGTGAAACGATTGAGTTCGCCGGGTACGACGTCAAGCTCACAATATTGGGCATCCGGCGACCCCTTGGCCAGCGTGCGGACCTGGCTGAACATGTGCACCGGGTAATACGATGCCACGCGGATAAACGCCATATCGCCCGGTTTCGGGGCGCTATAGAGTGACACGGAGAAGCAATTGCGATCCACAATGGCGGCAGCCGGTGGCGCACTGAAACATTGGGTAATGTCGTTCCACGGCCAGCCCGGTGCTTTGTCATGGCTGGCAAAAACCGAGGTATCAATGATCACATCGCCAGTGATTTCTCGTACGCCCTGTTTTTTCAGCACCGCCACCATATTGCGCAAACTCTGGCGTCTGAGGGTGGGATCACCGCCAAACCGGGCAGTCAGGCTGCCGCGTAATACGCCATCTGCAATCGGAGCATGGCTTTCCAGCGTGGTGTTAAAGCGAAAATCAGGTCCTAACTGCAACAATGCAGCAAGGGCAGTCAATACCTTCTGGGTACTGGCTGGCAGCGCCATCTGTTGACCGTGATAATCGATAGTCGGTGAGCTGGCTCCCACCTTTTGTACCAACAGTGCCAGATTCGTTCCATCTGGCAGGTACTGAGTATAATCTTCAACCTGAGCAGCATTGGCAGTAAAGACAAATGCACAGGCTAATCCACTGACAATTCGTGAAAAACGCATAATCTCGGGGCAACAGCTGGATAACGTGCTGTCATACTACGGTGCAAAGAGGGACAAAGTAAACGATGACCCTCAATGAACTCTACGTTAAAATGCACATCAAAATGCAAAACCGAACTTGGCTGGGGCATATGCTCCGGGTCAGGTTTCTTTTATTTATCACTTAGAGGCGAGCGGTTCGAGCAGCCGTTCGCATTGACATCCTAATACGTCAGGACGACGGATTTTTGAACAGGAAAGATTTAGAGGTAGTTATATTATGAAACAGATTCCGATGACATTGCGTGGTGCTGAAAAACTGCGTGAAGAGCTTGATTTTCTTAAGACTGTTCGCCGCCCAAAAATTATTTCCGATATAGCGGACGCACGTGAACATGGTGATTTGAAAGAGAATGCCGAGTATCATGCCGCGCGTGAGCAGCAGGGTTTTTGTGAAGGCCGTATTCAGGAAATCGAAGCCAAGCTGTCAAATTGCCAGGTGATCGACATCACAAAAATGCCAAATAATGGCCGGGTGATTTTTGGTGCAACGGTGAAAGTACAGAATCTCGATACCGATGATGAACAGACTTACCGTATCGTTGGCGATGATGAGGCTGATTTTAAACAGAACCTTATTTCGGTGAATTCACCTATCGCGCGTGGGCTGATTGGTAAGGAAAAGGACGACGTTGTCGTGATCCGCACCCCAGGTGGCGATGTCGAGTTTGAAATTCTTGATGTAGACTACCTCTAGGGTTTGCCATTCCATCCGTAATACCGCTACTTTTGTAAAGAAAAGAAAAAGGCCGCATGCGGCCTTTTATCAGAGCAGTGCACGTGGCACCTTTTCGCTAAGCTGGAAAGGATTAACGCGGTAAACTGATCTTCCGCTCTTTGGCAGGGCGGTAAAGAACCAGCACACTACCGATGATTTGCACATTGCACGCGCCGGTTTCACGCACGATAGCATCAGCGATCAGCGTTTTTGTTTCGCGCTCTTCAGCGGCGATCTTCACTTTGATCAGTTCGTGATGTTCCAGCGCCTGCTCGATCTCGGCCAGCACCCCTTCGGTGAGCCCGTTATTGCCCAGCATGACAACCGGTTTTAATGGATGCGCCAGGCCTTTCAGGTGCTGTTTTTGTTTGTTATTAAGATTCATTGTCTTTTTTGCTTAGGTTGGGATTGAAAACGGGTCATTCTACCGCCATCTCATGTGTATCACCAAATCGGCATGTGCCGAGAAGTGGCCAACGCGAGCTAAGCAATTGATGCCATGACTCTAAGAGCCTGTTACACAGACTTTAAATCAGGATAGTTGGAAAAATAGATGGCTAATAAAAAGCGTTCGGCTAGCTCCAGTCGCTGGCTACAAGAACACTTTAGCGATAAATATGTACTTGAAGCGCAGAAAAAAGGGCTGCGCTCGCGCGCCTGGTTTAAACTAGATGAAATACAACAGGGCGACAAATTATTCAAACCGGGTATGACCGTCGTTGATTTGGGAGCAGCACCCGGCGGCTGGTCTCAGTATGTTGTTACTCAGATCGGGGGCAATGGCCGCATTATCGCCTGCGATCTTTTACCTATGGATCCTATAGTCGGTGTCGATTTCCTTCAGGGCGATTTTCGTGATCCAATGGTTCTGAAAGCCCTGCTGGAGAGGGTAGGAGATAATAAAGTCCAGGTGGTCATGTCTGATATGGCCCCAAATATGAGTGGTACTCCGGCGGTCGATATTCCTAAATCGATGTATCTGGTTGAATTAGCGCTGGATATGTGTCGTGATGTATTAGCGCCAGGCGGAAGTTTCCTGGTGAAGGTGTTCCAGGGGGAAGGTTTTGATGAATACCTGCGGGAAATTCGCTCCCTGTTTACGAAAGTCAAGATTCGTAAGCCAGACGCTTCCCGTGCACGTTCACGGGAAGTGTACATCGTAGCGACAGGGCGCAAACTGTAGTACCCTAACGCTGTTTGTTAACACAGTTGTAATATGAGGTTAATCCCTTGAGTGACATGGCGAAAAACCTGATTCTCTGGTTAGTCATCGCAGTAGTTTTGATGTCAGTATTCCAGAGCTTCGGGCCCAGCGAGTCGAATGGCCGTAAAGTAGATTATTCTACTTTCATGTCCGAATTGACCCAAGATCAGATTCGTGAAGCACGTATCAACGGACGTGAGATCAACGTTACCAAGAAAGATAGTAACCGATACACGACTTATATCCCCGTCAGCGATCCCAGGTTGCTGGATACGTTGTTGACGAAGAATGTGAAAGTTGTCGGTGAACCGCCGGAAGAACCGAGTTTGCTGGCTTCTATCTTTATTTCCTGGTTCCCAATGCTGTTGTTGATTGGGGTCTGGATCTTCTTTATGCGGCAAATGCAGGGCGGCGGTGGCAAGGGCGCGATGTCCTTTGGCAAAAGCAAAGCCCGAATGCTGACTGAAGACCAGATTAAAACGACGTTCGCGGACGTTGCTGGTTGCGACGAAGCGAAGGAAGAGGTGAGCGAGCTGGTTGATTACCTGCGCGAACCAAGCCGTTTCCAGAAACTGGGCGGTAAAATTCCTAAAGGCGTTCTGATGGTTGGGCCTCCGGGTACAGGTAAAACCTTGCTGGCGAAAGCCATTGCGGGTGAAGCCAAAGTACCGTTCTTTACTATTTCGGGTTCTGACTTTGTTGAAATGTTTGTGGGTGTGGGTGCTTCCCGTGTCCGTGACATGTTCGAACAAGCGAAGAAGGCCGCACCTTGTATCATCTTCATCGATGAAATCGATGCCGTAGGTCGTCAGCGTGGCGCGGGTCTGGGTGGCGGTCATGACGAACGCGAACAAACCCTGAACCAATTGCTGGTTGAGATGGACGGTTTCGAAGGCAACGAAGGAATCATCGTCATTGCGGCAACCAACCGCCCTGACGTGCTTGACCCTGCGTTACTGCGTCCGGGCCGTTTTGACCGTCAGGTCATTGTGGGTCTGCCAGATGTGCGTGGACGTGAACAGATTCTGAAAGTGCATATGCGCCGTGTTCCACTGGCACCGGATGTTGAACCATCTGTGATTGCCCGTGGTACCCCAGGTTTCTCCGGTGCCGATCTGGCGAACCTGGTCAACGAAGCTGCGCTGTTTGCCGCTCGTGGCAGTAAACGTGTTGTATCGATGATGGAATTCGAGAAAGCCAAAGACAAGATCATGATGGGTGCTGAGCGCCGCTCCATGGTCATGACGGAAGCGCAAAAAGAGTCCACTGCGTATCATGAAGCAGGCCATGCCATTATCGGCCGCCTGGTTCCTGAGCACGATCCGGTACATAAAGTCACGATTATTCCGCGTGGCCGTGCATTGGGTGTGACGTTCTTCCTGCCGGTGGGTGATGCGATCAGTGCAAGTCGCCAGAAGCTTGAGAGTCAAATCTCGACGCTGTACGGTGGCCGTCTGGCTGAAGAGATCATTTACGGTGTGGAAAAAGTGTCTACTGGCGCGTCGAATGACATCAAAGTGGCAACGTCCATTGCGCGTAACATGGTGACCCAATGGGGCTTCTCTGAGAAGCTGGGGCCGCTGTTGTATGCGGAAGAAGAGGGTGAAGTCTTCCTTGGTCGTTCAGTGGCGAAAGCCAAACACATGTCTGACGAAACGGCACGTATCATCGATCAGGAAGTTAAATCCCTGATTGAGCGGAACTATATCCGTGCCCGTAAGCTGCTGATGGAAAATATGGATATCCTGCATTCCATGAAGGATGCACTGATGAAATATGAAACCATCGACGCACCACAGATTGACGATCTGATGAACCGTAAAGATGTGCGACCACCAGCTGGCTGGGATGACGTAACGAAAAGCGATAATTCCAACAATAGCGGCACACCTACAGCGCCAACGCCTGTTGATGAACCACGTACGCCTAATCCAGGCAATACGATGTCGGAACAGTTGGGCGACAAGTAAGCCTCAGGTTGCTTAATGGTCTGCTGAATAACAATAAACCCCGGGCTTATGCCTGGGGTTTTTTTATGGTATTGACCCAACGTCTTTTAATAGGGCGACTGGGTGAATTTGCTTTGAGGGTAAAAAGAGATGCAGTTAAGCGCCAGAGATCGAATTCTTGATCTGACCCACCCACAGGTGATGGGTATCCTGAACGTTACGCCGGATTCATTTTCTGATGGGGGGCGCCACAATAGCCTGAATCGGGCCTTGGAGCATGCTCAGGCGATGATTAATGCTGGTGCCACGATTATCGATATCGGTGGTGAATCAACGCGCCCTGGCGCGGCCGAGGTCAGCGATCAGGAGGAATTGGACCGCGTTGTTCCTGTAGTGGAAGCGCTGGTCAGGCGTTTTGATGTCTGGATATCGGTCGATACCTCAAAAGCTGCCGTTATTACAGAATCTGCGCGCGCGGGAGCGGACCTGATTAACGATATTCGCTCGTTGCAGGAGCCGGGTGCGATAGAGGCCGCAGTTGCGTCAGGTTTACCCGTATGTCTGATGCATATGCAGGGGCAACCGCGTACTATGCAGCAGGCTCCGCATTATGATGACTTATTGGCCGATGTTAACCATTTCTTTGAACAACATATTGTACGTTGTGTGAATGCAGGCATCGACAGAAGTAAATTGCTGCTCGACCCGGGCTTCGGTTTCGGTAAGAATTTAGCGCATAATTACCAGCTTCTGGCGCATCTCGGCGATCTGCATCATTTTGGTTTGCCGCTGTTGGTCGGCATGTCGCGCAAATCGATGGTGGGTCAGCTCCTGAATGTTCCCCCAGAACAACGTATGGCAGGTAGCGTGGCGTGTGCCGTGATTGCTGCAATGCAAGGTGCTCAGATAATCAGAGTGCATGATGTTAAAGAAACCGTCGATGCCATGCGCATTGTCGAAGCAACACTTTCAGCGAAGGGATCGAAATAAGATATGAGCAACCGTAAATACTTTGGTACAGATGGCATTCGTGGTCGCGTCGGCGAAAGCCCGATTACGCCGGATTTTGTATTGAAACTCGGTTGGGCTGCCGGTAAAGTTTTGGCCCGTCACGGTTCACGTAAGATCATTATTGGTAAAGATACCCGTATTTCAGGATATATGCTGGAGTCCGCTCTCGAAGCCGGTTTGGCTGCTGCCGGGCTGTCTGCGTCCTTTACCGGGCCGATGCCAACGCCGGCTGTTGCTTATCTGACCCGTACGTTCCGCGCTGAAGCCGGGATCGTCATTTCTGCATCTCACAACCCATTTTATGACAATGGCATTAAGTTCTTTTCTATCGATGGTGCAAAACTTCCTGATGAAGTGGAAGAGGCGATAGAAGCTGAAATGGAAAAACCGCTGACGTGTGTGGAGTCGGCGGAGTTAGGCAAGGCCAGCCGAATTGTGGATGCTGCGGGTCGTTACATTGAATTCTGTAAAGGCACTTTCCCAAGTGAATTGAGCCTGAATGGACTGAAAATAGTGGTCGACTGCGCAAATGGGGCGACGTATCACATCGCCCCAAGCGTATTGCGTGAATTGGGCGCCAAAGTGATTGCTATCGGTTGTGAACCGGACGGCATGAACATTAACGAGCAGTGCGGTGCAACCGATGTGCGTCTTCTCCAGAAACGTGTTCTTGAAGAGAAAGCCGATGTAGGGCTCGCTTTTGATGGCGATGGCGATCGCGTAATGATGGTGGATCACGAAGGCAACAAAGTTGATGGTGACCAGATTCTCTATATTGTTGCCCGCGAAGGGTTACGTCAGGGACAATTGCGCGGTGGTGCGGTTGGCACGCTGATGAGCAATATGGGTCTTGAACTGGCACTTAAGCAACTTGGGATACCTTTTGCTCGCGCGAAAGTTGGCGACCGCTATGTGCTTGAGAAAATGCAGGAAAAAGGCTGGCGCATTGGTGCAGAAAACTCCGGTCATGTGATTCTGCTGGATAAAACCACGACGGGTGATGGTATTGTTGCAGGCTTGCAAGTGCTTACTGCGATGGTAAGAAACCATATGACCTTGCATGACCTTTGCAGCGGCATGAAATTGTTACCACAAATTTTGGTCAACGTGCGTTTCGCGGGTCTCAATGATCCTCTCGAGAGTGAGGATGTGCGTAATGTTACAGCAGACGTGGAAAAACAATTGGCGGGACGTGGACGAGTATTACTGCGCAAATCCGGTACCGAACCGTTAATCCGAGTGATGGTTGAAGGGGAAGATGCGGAGTTGGTCGAATTGTTGGCGAACCGTATCGCTGATGCGGTAAAAGCGGCTGGGTAACGGTAAAGACAAACGCTCTCGCGTGATTTCTCGATTTGCGCGAGAGTGCTTGAAATTTAGGCTTAATGTAGCTGCCAGGTAGTGGCATTGTGGCAGAAGTGGGGTTTTCATCGCGCTTCTGGCGTTTTTTTCCGCAAACGGACTTTCAACGTGAAATTGCCCTTGCGCGAGACCCTACGTTTGGTTAGTATTCACACCCGCTTCAGTGGGTCATTTAACTACCCGCTAAATTGGTGAGAAGCGATTAGCACGCGGTGAAACCGCAAGGATACAGGTACAACTATGTACGAAGCTCTTCTGATAATTTTCCTGATCGTGGCAATCGGCCTTGTGGCTTTGATCATGCTGCAACAAGGTAAAGGTGCTGATATGGGAGCCTCATTCGGAGCAGGTGCTTCTGCAACCCTGTTCGGTTCGAGTGGTTCCGGTAACTTTATGACCCGCATGACGGCTGTTTTGGCGACGCTGTTTTTCGTCATCAGTTTGGTCCTGGGGAATTTAAGTAGCAATCAGGGTCAGAAAGGCAGCGAATGGGAAAATCTGGGTCAGCCAGTAAATGCTGAGCAGACTACCACTCCGGCAGCACCTGTTACGCCGAGCAGTGATATCCCGCGTTAAGCCATAAGTTTTAAGAACAGGGTTTTAAGAACACAGTTTGAAAATGATGGTTGCTACGTAAGTAGAACGGTCATTCAGGAATCAGTGCCGAGGTGGTGGAATTGGTAGACACGCTACCTTGAGGTGGTAGTGCCCGATTGGGCTTACGGGTTCAAGTCCCGTCCTCGGTACCATATTAAGAAAAGACGTCATTAGGCGTCTTTTTTTTCGTCCTGATTTTGTCATGGACTTCTTGTTGGTGGAGGTCCGCGTTGATGCGACCTATTTCGTCAAAAGTGATAATGACTCAGTCACATCGATAATGATGAACGCGTCATCACCAAGTAAAATAGCGATGGGAGCAGATACCCACCTATCACATCACACTGTGTTAAACACAACGATATCCGATACTTTAATGTGGTTATTATATAAGTTGAAGAATTTAAATGTGAAGCGTTCTTCAGAATGCCAACTATTCTTTACAGCACTTTATTTTCGCAAGAATTTTTATTAAGAGTATTTGTGTTTAAATGCTTAATCTGTTTAATTTTTCTAGATTAGGTAATGTTTTTTTTTGCTTTAATTACAATGACTTGAATATAGAAACCAATCATGAAAATGTTCTGTGCGCAGGTTTTTTAATTTCTGTTATCCATCGTAAAATGCCATGTACATAGTTTAATTTTAAATTTGTTACTTGATCGATGATATGCCTGATGATTATAAAGGCATGAATGTCAGATGACGCTGTTATCTGAAATGCGGCAACTTCGATTACTGAAGACAGAAGAAATTTTTGGCAAACTTTCGGCGAAAATGAGCATACCGCCCGTTCTCTTCTTTATGTTTCCAGGGGCACGAGGAAAGGTGTTCCTGAAGATGAATAATCGGGGTTGCTGCGGATGTAAACTTATGGAATAATCTGCCGCTTCTACTGAGAGGCCGTAGTTGTAAAAATGCCGCTAGCCTGTCAGAAAATTTGAGGCCGGATGCTTATGTTGGTATGAATATGCCTGTAACGAGTTAACTCTTTTCTTTCAAAAAGTTGATCGCCAAAATCATATCCCGTCCTCAGTATCAATCCTTTAGATAACTTGCTTTCAGGCAGTTATCGGCGTAGTATTCGCAGCGTTTTCGGACGCGGGGTGGAGCAGCCTGGTAGCTCGTCGGGCTCATAACCCGAAGGTCGTCGGTTCAAATCCGGCCCCCGCAACCAACTTTCCTATAGTGTTTTTTTTCAAATATACTGTTAGACAGACGTACAGTGCTTTTCGATAGCGATTTGAAAAAAATTCTTGTCAGAAAGTTGCACCGATGCCGCCTGGCGGCAAATAGGGTCCAGTTGCATAAAGCCCCGATTTATCGGGGTTTTTTGTTATTTGGCAACAAAATCACTGGGCTATTAGGCCCTTTTTTTATGTCTTGGGGGTGGACTTGTCCACATTAGAACAAAAGTTAACAGAGATGATCTCAGCACCGGTTGAGGCGTTGGGTTATGAATTGGTAGGTATCGAGTTCATCCGCGCGCGCCAATCGACGTTACGCATCTATATCGATAGTGAAAACGGCATCAATGTTGATGATTGTGCTGATGTTAGCCACCAGGTAAGTGCTGTACTGGACGTAGAAGACCCTATAACAGTGGCTTACAACCTGGAAGTCTCCTCTCCGGGCCTTGATCGTCCAATGTTCACCGCAGAGCACTACACGCGCTTTCTCGGTGAAGAAGTCGGCGTGGTTTTGCGCATGGCCGTGCAGAACCGTCGTAAATGGCAGGGTGTAATCAAGTCTGTCGATGGCGAGATGATCACGGTTACTGTGGATGGGAAAGATGAAGTGTTCGCGCTGAGCAACATCCAGAAAGCGAATCTGGTACCCCACTTTTAAAGTTAGGATGAGGCAACTAGGATGAATAAAGAGATTCTGGCTGTTGTGGAAGCAGTTTCAAATGAGAAGTCCCTCCCGCGCGAGAAGATTTTCGAAGCGCTGGAAACTGCATTATCAACAGCAACAAAAAAGAAATATGAGCAGGAAATCGAAGTCCGCGTAAGCATTGACCGCAAAAGCGGCGACTTCGAGACCTTCCGCCGTTGGGTTGCTGTCAACGAAGTCACACAACCGACCCGTGAAATCACGCTTGAGGCTGCTCAATACGAAGATCCGACTATCGAATTAGGCGGATATATCGAAGATACCATCGATTCTGTGGTGTTTGACCGAATCACCACGCAAACCGCCAAACAGGTTATCGTACAGAAAGTACGTGAAGCTGAGCGTGCGATGGTGGTCGAACAATTCCGCCAGCAATTGGGTAAAATTGTTACTGGCGTAGTGAAGAAAGTTAACCGTGACAGTATCGCCCTGGATCTTGGCAACAATGCTGAAGCCGTTATTTTGCGTGAAGACATGCTGCCGCGCGAGAATCATCGTCCTGGTGACCGTATCCGTGGCGTTTTGTATGATGTACGCCCTGAAGCGCGTGGTGCCCAACTGTTTGTGAGCCGTTCATCCGCAGCAATGCTGATCGAACTGTTCCGCATTGAAGTACCAGAAATCGGTGAAGAGCTTATTGAAATCAAAGCTGCTGCACGCGATCCGAGTTCCCGTGCTAAAATCGCCGTGAAAACAAACGACAAGCGAATCGATCCGGTAGGTGCATGCGTAGGTATGCGTGGCTCCCGGGTCCAGAATGTGTCCAGCGAACTTGGCGGTGAGCGTATCGATATCATCCTGTGGGATGACAATCCAGCGCAGTTCGTTATCAACGCGATGGCACCGGCAGAAGTCGCTTCTATTGTTGTTGATGAAGATAAATGCACCATGGATATTGCCGTTGAAGCCAGCAACCTGGCACAGGCAATCGGCCGTAATGGCCAAAACGTGCGTTTGGCGTCCCAACTGTTAAAACAGCATCGCGGTGATGACAAATGGGAACTGAACGTAATGACCGCGGACGACCTGCAGGCCAAGCATCAGGCCGAGGCATACGCCGCAATTGAGATCTTCACCAAATATCTTGATATCGATGAAGACTTTGCAACGGTCTTGGTAGAAGAAGGTTTCTCCACGCTTGAAGAGTTGGCCTACGTGCCAATGAAAGAACTTCTGCAAATCGATGGTCTTGACGAAGATACGGTAGAAGCGCTGCGTGAGCGCGCTAAAGCTGCATTGACCACGCTGGCCCTTGCGCAAGAAGAAAGTCTTGGTGATAACAAACCCGCGGACGATCTGCTGAATTTGGCTGGTCTTGAACGTAGCATGGCATTTAAACTGGCTGCGCGAGGGGTTTGTACGCTGGAAGAGCTTGCCGAGCAGGGTGTCGACGACCTGGCAGATATTGAAGGGCTGAATGACGAACAAGCCGGCGAGCTGATTATGGCCGCACGTAATATCTGTTGGTTTGGCGACAATGCGTAATAAACTGTAGCAGGAAGGAACAGCATGACAGATGTAACCGTAAAATCGCTGGCAGCAGAGATTCAGACTCCGGTTGATCGCCTGGTACAGCAATTTGCTGATGCAGGGATCAACAAGTCGGAAGCCGATTCTGTTACCCAGCAGGAAAAAGAGACACTGCTGGCACACTTGAACCGTGAAAACGGTGGTGCGCCAAACAAACTTACATTGCAACGCAAAACGCGTAGTACATTGAATATTCCGAGCACCGGCGGTAAAAGTAAATCGGTGCAAATCGAGGTTCGCAAGAAACGCACTTATGTAAAACGCGATACGTCAGAGGCGGAACAAGCCCAGGCCGAAGCGGAAGAGCAAGCACGGCGTGAAGCGGAAGAGCAGGCACAGCGCATAGTAGAAGAGCAAGCGAAACGCGATGCTGAAGAGAAAGCTAAGCGCACAGCCGACGAGCAAGCCAAACGCGAAGCCGCTGAAAAAGCTAAGCGTGACGCAGCGGAAAAAGAAAAAGTGACCAACCAACATACTGATGAAGTAATTAAGCCAGCTCAGGCAGAAAAAGCACGCCGTGAAGCTGAAGCCGCAGAACTTAAACGTAAAGCGGAAGAAGAAGCGCAGCGTAAAGTCGAAGAGAATGCCAAACGTGTTGCTGAAGAAGCCCGCAAGATGGCCGAAACCGGCGTCTGGGTTGAAACCCCTCCAGTAACCGAAGAAACAGAATCTGCCGACTATCACGTGACCACCTCTCAACATGCCCGCCAGGCAGAAGACGAAAACGATGCCAAGGTTGAAGGCGATCGTCGTAGCCGTACTCGTGGTGGCAAAGCGACCAAGCAGAAGAAAGGCAATAAACTGTCTGAATCCAAAGCCGATCGCGAAGAAGCACGTGCTGTTGGTCGCAATGGTAAAGGCAAGCGTAAGCCAAGCACCTTGCAGCAGAGCTTCAACAAGCCTGTTGCTGCGGTAAACCGTGACGTCGTGATTGGTGAAACGGTTACTGTTGCTGAACTGGCGAACAAAATGGCAGTTAAAGGCTCTCAGGTCATCAAAACCATGATGAAACTGGGCGCTATGGCCACCATCAACCAGGTTATCGATCAGGAAACTGCGCAACTGGTTGCTGAAGAAATGGGTCACAAAGTTATCCTGCGTCGTGAAAACGAACTGGAAGAAGCGCTGATGAGCGATCGTGATACCGGTACGTCCGCTGCTGCTGAGCCTCGTGCTCCGGTTGTGACCATCATGGGTCACGTTGACCACGGTAAAACGTCCCTGCTTGACTACATCCGTTCCACGAAAGTGGCGGCAGGCGAAGCGGGTGGTATTACCCAGCATATCGGTGCTTACCACGTCGAAACCGAAAATGGCATGATCACCTTCCTGGATACCCCAGGACACGCCGCATTTACCTCAATGCGTGCACGTGGTGCTCAGGCAACGGATATCGTGGTTCTGGTTGTTTCTGCTGACGACGGCGTCATGCCGCAAACCGTGGAAGCCATCCAGCATGCGAAAGCCGCTGGCGTTCCTATCGTGGTTGCCGTCAACAAGGTTGATAAGCCAGATGCCGATCCGGATCGGGTCAGAACCGAACTGTCACAGTATGGTGTTATGCCAGAAGCGTGGGGCGGTGAATCCCAGTTTGTTCACGTCTCCGCGAAAGTGGGTACGGGCATTGATGAACTGCTGGATGCTATCCTCCTGCAAGCTGAAGTTCTTGAACTGAAAGCGGTTCGCAGTGGTATGGCAAGTGGCGTAGTGATTGAGTCGTTCCTGGATAAAGGCCGTGGCCCAGTGGCTACTGTTCTTGTGCAGGAAGGAACCCTGAACAAGGGCGACATCATCCTGTGTGGCTTCGAATATGGCCGCGTGCGTGCGATGCGTGACGAAATGGGGCGTGATATTACGTCTGCTGGTCCGTCAATTCCGGTCGAAGTCCTGGGTCTGTCAAGCGTGCCGGCTGCTGGTGATGAAGTTACTGTTGTACGTGACGAGAAAAAAGCCCGTGAAGTTGCGCTTTACCGTCAAGGTAAATTCCGCGAAGTGAAACTGGCTCGTCAGCAGAAGTCGAAACTGGAAAACATTTTTGCCAACATGACCGAAGGTGAAGTTTCAGAATTGAATATCGTTCTGAAGTCTGACGTTCAAGGTTCATGTGAAGCCATTTCCGACGCGTTGCAGAATTTGTCGACTGACGAAGTGAAAGTGAAGATTGTTGGTATGGGTGTCGGTGGTATTACTGAAACCGATGCAACGCTGGCAGCAGCGTCCAGCGCAATCATCCTCGGCTTTAACGTTCGTGCTGATGCGTCAGCCCGTCGCGTTGTTGAATCTGAAAACCTTGACCTGCGTTACTACTCCGTCATCTATAATCTGATCGACGAAGTTAAACAGGCCATGAGCGGTATGCTTGCGCCAGAATACAAACAGCAAATCATTGGTCTGGCTGAAGTTCGTGACGTATTCAAGTCACCGAAGTTTGGCGCTATTGCAGGCTGTATGGTTACTGAAGGTATGATTAAGCGTAACAATCCAATCCGTGTTCTGCGTGATAATATCGTGATCTATGAAGGCGAGCTTGAGTCCCTGCGCCGCTTTAAAGATGACGTCAACGAAGTGCGTAACGGTATGGAATGTGGTATCGGCGTTAAAAACTACAACGATGTGCGCGTTGGTGATGTTATCGAAGTATTCGAAATCATCGAAATTAAACGTACCATCGATTAACGTTAGCGTACTCGCTTACATCCATTTGGGGGCCTTGCGCCCCCTTATTTGTCTGGAGAGTCCATTATGGCAAAAGAATTCAGCCGTACTCAGCGTGTCTCGCAAGAGATGCAAAAAGAGATCGCAATCATTCTGCAGCGCGAAGTGAAAGATCCGCGCGTTGGCATGGCGACCGTATCCGGCGTAGAAGTATCCCGCGATCTGGCTTATGCCAAGGTATATGTCACTTTTCTGGATGTGTTGGTTGAAAACCACGATCCAGCTCGTGTCACCAACGGCATCAAGGCACTGCAAGATGCATCGGGTTTTATCCGTACGTTGATTGGCAAAGCCATGCGCCTGCGAGTTGTTCCTGAACTGACCTTTGCCTACGATAACTCGTTGGTAGAAGGGATGCGCATGTCGAATCTGGTGACCAATGTCGTGAAAAACGATACAGAACGTCGCTCTGCGGCAGGTGATGACAAGGAGTCCTGATGAGCCGCCCACGCCGTCGCGGCCGTGATGTCCACGGCATTTTGTTACTCGATAAACCGCAGGGCCAGTCCTCCAACGACGTTTTGCAGAAAGTGAAGCGTATTTTCAACGCGAACCGAGCGGGACATACCGGTGCACTTGATCCATTGGCGACCGGTATGCTGCCTGTTTGCCTGGGTGAAGCGACCAAGTTTTCCCAGTTTCTGCTCGATTCAGATAAACGCTATCGCGTCATTGCCCGTCTTGGTCAGCGCACGGATACCTCCGATGCAGATGGCCAACTGATTTCAGAACGCGATATCACGTTCAGTCAGGAGCAACTTGATAGCGTCCTGGAGAGTTTTCGCGGTGAAACGATGCAGATCCCGTCGATGTATTCGGCCCTGAAGCATCAGGGAAGACCATTGTACGAATACGCGCGTCAGGGCATCGAGGTTGAGCGTGAAGCGCGTCCGATAACTGTTTACGAACTGCAATTCATACGCTGGGAAGGGCATGAGTTGGAGTTGGAAATTCATTGTTCCAAAGGCACCTACATCCGGACCATCATTGATGATCTGGGTGAAAAGTTGGGATGCGGCGCCCACGTGACTTTCCTGCGTCGTTTGCAGGTTGCGACGTATCCTTACGAGCGGATGGTAACACTTGAGCAACTTAATGCGTTGCTTGAGCAGGCGCAAAGTGAGGAGATCGTACCGGGTTCATTGCTTGATCCTTTATTGCTGCCGATGGATAGCGCGGTACAAGATTTTCCTGAGGTGAATTTGCTGCCTGCCGTGGCGGGTTATGTCAAGCAAGGTCAACCGGTTCAGGCCGCAGGTGCACCGGCTTCAGGTCGGGTTCGCATCACGGAAGGTGAAGAACATAAGTTCATCGGCGTTGGCGAAATTGATGACGATGGACGGGTAGCACCGAAGCGTTTGGTGGTTGAAGACCCGGTCTGATCCCCTGACGCCCGTCTTGCGATCCCACTGCGCTGAGAGTAGAATGGCGCAGCTTATGCATTGGGCTGCTGAATTAGAGATCGGCGCCTGTTAATTTATCTATAATTTTTGGAGTATTACAATGTCTCTAAGTGTTGAAGCTAAGGCTCAAATCGTTGCTGATTACGGTCGCGGTACCAACGACAGTGGTTCCACTGAAGTTCAGGTTGCCCTGCTGACTGCTCAGATCAACCACCTGCAAGGTCACTTCGCAGAACACAAAAAAGATCACCACAGCCGTCGTGGTCTGCTGCGTATGGTTTCTCAGCGTCGTAAGCTGCTGGACTACCTGAAAGGTAAAGACGTTGCGCGTTACACCAGCCTGATCGAACGTCTGGGTCTGCGTCGCTAAGTCTGCGAGTTTCAGTGTAAAGGGGCCAAATTGGCCCCTTTATTCTAGGAAGCAACAATAAATCAGGTTAATGTATTGTTGTTTGTAACGTTGATCTTCTGTTGCAGAGGTTCGCGCGGCTAATGAGAGACTTTACCACCGGCGTGGAACGGGGTAAGGGTTGTCATTAGTCGCGAGGATGTAATGTGAAGATTGGTAAGTAACTGGTGTGCCAGATCGTCAGAACGATCGCGCGCCTCCAATAAAGGGATATAACTTTGCTAAATCCGACTATTCGTAAATTCCAATACGGCCAACATACTGTCACGCTGGAAACCGGCATGATGGCGCGTCAGGCAACTGCTGCTGTTATGGTAAGCATGGACGACACCGCTGTATTCGTTACTGTTGTAGGCGCTAAAAAAGCCAAACCGGGCCAGAGCTTCTTTCCTCTGACCGTAAACTATCAGGAGCGTACTTACGCTGCCGGCCGTATTCCAGGAAGTTTCTTCCGTCGTGAAGGCCGCCCGAGCGAAGGCGAAACCCTGACTTCCCGTTTGATCGACCGTCCGATCCGTCCTCTGTTCCCAGACGGTTTCCTGAATGAAGTTCAGGTTATCGCCACCGTGGTTTCTCTGAACCCACAGGTGAACCCAGACATCGTGGCGATGATTGGTGCGTCTGCTGCACTGAGCCTGTCCGGTATTCCATTCAGTGGACCGATTGGTTCTGCGCGCGTTGGTTACATCAACGATCAATATGTTCTGAACCCTACCGCAGATGAGCTGAAAGAAAGCCGTCTGGATCTGGTTGTTGCCGGTACTAAGGGTGCAGTATTGATGGTTGAGTCCGAAGCACAACTGCTGAGCGAAGACCAAATGCTGGGCGCCGTGGTATTCGGTCACGAACAACAACAGATTGTTATTGATAACATCAATTCCCTGGTTGCCGAAGCAGGCAAACCAAAATGGGATTGGCAACCTGAAGCCGTTAACGCAGAACTGAATGCCCGCGTTGCTGCGCTTGCAGAAGCTCGCCTGGGTGATGCTTACCGTATCACTGACAAAATGGAGCGTTATGCTCAGGTTAACGTCATCAAGTCTGAAGTTACTGAAGCTTTACTGAAAGAAGCAGAAACACTGGATGCTGGCGAAATCTCCGATCTGCTGGGCAGCATCGAGAAGAACGTCGTTCGCAGCCGCGTTCTGCGTGGCGAGCCGCGTATCGATGGCCGTGAAAAAGACATGATCCGTGGTCTGGACGTTCGTACTGGCGTTCTGCCACGTACTCACGGCTCTGCACTGTTCACCCGTGGTGAAACTCAGGCGCTGGTTACCGCTACTCTGGGTACTGCCCGTGACGCGCAGAATCTTGACGAACTGATGGGCGAGAAAACCGACGGTTTCCTGTTCCACTACAACTTCCCTCCATACTCCGTTGGTGAGACCGGGATGGTGGGTTCGCCTAAACGCCGTGAAATTGGTCATGGTCGTCTGGCGAAACGTGGTGTGCTGGCTGTTATGCCTAAACCAGAAGACTTCCCGTACACTGTGCGTGTAGTTTCAGAAATTACTGAATCCAACGGTTCATCTTCTATGGCTTCTGTTTGTGGCGCTTCCCTGGCCCTGATGGATGCAGGTGTGCCTATTAAAGCCGCTGTTGCGGGTATCGCGATGGGTCTGGTCAAGGAAGGCGAAAGCTTTATCGTTCTGTCTGATATTCTGGGTGACGAAGATCATCTGGGTGACATGGACTTTAAAGTGGCCGGTAGCCGTGAAGGCATTACCGCGCTGCAGATGGACATTAAAATTGAAGGTATCACCCGCGAAATCATGCAGGTTGCCCTGAACCAGGCCAAGGGTGCGCGTCTGCACATTCTGGGCGTGATGGAACAGGCTATCAGCACCCCACGTGGTGATATTTCTCAGTTTGCTCCGCGTATTCACACCATCAAGATCAGCGTTGATAAAATCAAGGACGTGATCGGTAAAGGTGGTTCTGTTATCCGTGCACTGACTGAAGAAACCGGTACTACAATTGAAATTGAAGATGATGGCACTGTTAAGATCGCTGCGACCGACGGAGAGAAAGCGAAATATGCTATCCGTCGCATCGAAGAGATCACTGCTGAAATCGAAGTAGGCCGTATATATCAAGGTAAAGTGACCCGTATCGTAGACTTTGGCGCGTTCGTTGCCATCGGTGGCGGTAAAGAGGGTCTGGTACACATTTCCCAAATCGCTGACAAGCGCGTTGAGAAAGTGACCGATTACCTGCAGATGGGTCAGGAAGTACCGGTCAAAGTCCTGGAAGTCGATCGTCAGGGTCGCGTTCGCTTGAGCATCAAAGAAGCGACCACGCCGGGCCAGGGCGAGACAGCAGCACCTTCAGCAGAATAATTTCTGTAACAAGAAGTTTTACAGTTCCCTGTCTTTCAGGCGGGGAACTGTTCTTATCGCGAGAGCAGGACGCTCTTGTTTTAAGCAAGCGGATGACAGGATATTCATCCAACGTTTGTCTTCGGGAGTGGGAAATGAAGCCTTTCTTGCGCTGGTGTTATGTTGCGACAGCACTATTGCTGGCAGGATGCAGCAACCATGATTGGCGTAAAGACGAAGTTCTGGCGATCCCGTTGCAGCCAACACTGCAGCAGGAAGTGATTCTGGCACGCATGGAACAAATCCTTGCGAGCCGTGCACTGACAGATGATGAGCGAGCGCAGCTATTATATGAGCGCGGAGTGCTGTATGATAGCTTAGGGCTACGGGCACTGGCGCGAAATGATTTCTCACAAGCGTTGGCGATTCGTCCTGATATGCCGGAAGTTTTCAACTACCTGGGCATTTACTTAACGCAGGCAGGCAATTTCGATGCTGCCTATGAAGCGTTTGATTCTGTATTAGAGCTTGATCCAACTTACAACTACGCGCGTTTGAATCGAGGAATCGCACTGTATTACGGTGGTCGATACCCGTTAGCGCAGGATGATCTGCAGGCGTTTTATCAAGACGACCCAAATGATCCCTTCCGTTCGTTATGGCTTTATCTGGTGGAACGAGAAATTGATCCCAAGAAAGCTGCAGTAATGCTTGAACAGCGTTATGAAAAATCGGACAGAGGGCAATGGGGATGGAATATTGTCGAATTCTACCTGGGCAATATCAGCGAAAAAACGCTGATGGAACGCCTCAAGGCGGATGCAACGGATAACACTTCGCTCGCTGAGCATCTCAGTGAAACTGACTTCTATTTGGGTAAACACTACCTGAGTCTGGGGGACAAGAACAGTGCTTCTGCTCTGTTCAAACTGACGGTAGCTAACAACGTACATAACTTTGTTGAGCACCGCTATGCATTGTTGGAATTGGCGCTTTTAGGCCAAGAGCAAGACGACCTATCAGAATCGGACCAGCAATAGCTGACGGACAACTATCAGCCTGAATTACAATGGTTTTTACCATAGTTAATCACCTTGGCGGGTGAGGGCTTTTTTGTTCGTTTTATAATCTAATTTGAGCCGGTTCACACTTTTCAATGAAAATGACTGAAAATTTTCTCGACGAGTTATGTAGACTGGCCGCCATATTTAATGAGGCACGTGTACATGACTGAGTTTGAAACCTCTTTTGCTGACTTGGGGCTGTCTGCTCCTATTATTAACGCCCTGACCGATCTGGGCTACGAAAAACCGTCTCCGATCCAGGCGGAATGTATTCCACTTTTACTGAGCGGTCGCGATGTCCTGGGCATGGCGCAAACCGGCAGTGGTAAGACAGCAGCGTTCGCATTACCGCTGTTGCACAATATTAAATCCGATTTGAAAGCCCCTCAGGTACTGGTGCTGGCACCTACCCGTGAGTTGGCTGTTCAGGTTGCTGAAGCATGTACGGACTTTTCCAAGCACATGCAAGGCGTCAACGTGGTAGCCCTTTATGGCGGCCAGCGTTATGACGTGCAATTGCGCGCTTTGCGCCAGGGCCCACAAGTTGTTGTGGGTACCCCAGGTCGTCTGTTGGACCACCTGAAACGCGGTACGCTGGATCTCTCTAACCTGAGCGGTCTGGTTCTGGATGAAGCTGACGAAATGCTGCGCATGGGCTTTATCGAAGATGTTGAAACCATCATGGCTCAGATCCCGGCGCAACATCAGACCGCGCTGTTCTCTGCAACCATGCCAGAAGCGATTCGTCGTATTACCCGTCGTTTCATGAAAGATCCGCAGGAAGTGCGTATTCAGTCCAGCGTAACGACTCGCCCAGACATCAGCCAGAGCTACTGGACTGTTGGCGGCATGCGTAAAAACGAAGCGCTGGTTCGTTTCCTGGAATCTGAAGATTTTGATGCGGCAATCATTTTTGTTCGTACTAAAAATGCAACGCTGGAAGTGGCTGAAGCCCTTGAGCGTAGCGGTTACAACAGTGCGGCACTGAACGGTGACATGAATCAGGCACTGCGTGAGCAGACTCTGGAACGCCTGAAAGATGGTCGTTTGGACATTCTGATCGCCACCGACGTGGCTGCACGTGGTCTGGATGTTGAGCGTATCAGCCTGGTTGTTAACTACGATATCCCTATGGATTCAGAATCCTACGTTCACCGTATTGGTCGTACTGGCCGTGCAGGACGTGCTGGCCGTGCGCTGCTGTTTGTAGAAAACCGCGAGCGTCGCCTGCTGCGTAACATCGAACGTACGATGAAACTGACCATTCCTGAAGTAGAACTGCCAAACGCAGAACTGCTGGGTCAACGTCGTCTGGCTAAATTTGCCGCTAAAGTCCAGCAGCAACTGGAAAGCAGCGATCTGGATATGTACCGTGCTCTGCTGGCCAAGTTGCAGCCAGAAGAAGAACTGGACATCGAGACGCTGGCTGCCGCTCTGCTGAAAATGGCACAGGGTGAGCGCCCATTGATTCTGCCACCGGATCCGGTCTACAAACCGCGTCCGCGTCGTGAATTCAGCGATCGTGACGATCGTGGTGCTGACCGTGGCAGCGATCGTCGTCGCGACAGTCGTCCTGAAGCCCGTGAAGGCGATCGTTCGGCTCCACGCCGTGAACGCCGTGACGTTGGCGAGATGGAACTGTATCGCATCGAAGTGGGCCGTGATGATGGCGTAGAAGTACGTCACATTGTGGGCGCTATCGCGAATGAAGGGGATATCAGCAGCCGTTACATTGGTAACATCAAGCTGTTTGCTACCCATTCAACCATTGAACTGCCGAAAGGCATGCCGGGCGATATGCTGTCTCATTTCACCCGTACACGTATCCTGAACAAACCGTTGAATATGCAACTGCTGGGTGATGCACAACCGCGCGAACGTCGTGAACGTCGTGAAGGTGGCGCTCCGGCTGGCGCAGCACCAGCAGGCGCAGGTCGTGGCCGTTCATTCGCTGGCGGCGATCGCCCTCAGGGTGGCCGTGGTCGTTCTTTCAGTGGTGAGCGTCGTGAAGGCGGCAACACTGGCACCGGTGAACGTCGCAGTGCGCCCGCTAACCGCGATGGTCAGCGTGCACCACGTCGTTTCAACGACGCCTAATCAACCTCTGCGTTGATGCAATAAAAAACCAGCCTGTGACGGGCTGGTTTTTTTTCGTCTGGATTTTGACTCAGCGTTTAGTCAATTCGCTGTTCTTTAATCAAGTCGCCCTGAAGCTGGGAGACAATTTCGAACGAATGCAAACGCGCCTGATGATCAAATATCTGACCGTTAATCATCAACTCATCCGCTTGCGTTTCCCGCAACAGCGCCAGCAATCCTCGGCGAACTTTCTCTTTATCCCCGACGACAGACATACGCAGCGCCTGATCGACACCAAATTGGTCAGCAGGAGAGCAGATGCTATCGATGTTTTCTATCGGTGCAGGCAGCGGACCCGGTTTACCACGCCGCAGATTAATGAATTGCTGCTGGATAGAAGAAAATAGAAAACGCGCATCACTATCGCTGTCGGCAGCAACGGCATTGACGCAAACCATGGCATACGGCTTTTGCCATTGCTCAGACGGTCTGAAATTGTTGCGATACACCGCCAATGCCTGGAATAGCATGTCAGGAGCGAAATGTGAGGCGAACGCGAATGGCAGGCCAAGAGATGCAGAAAGTTGCGCACTGTACAGGCTGGAGCCAAGCAGCCAGATCGGCACATGCAGGCCCTGTCCTGGAACGGCTTGTACCGGCTGGCCCGGCTGAACATCGGCGAAATAGTGTTGCAACTCCTGCACATCCTGCGGGAAGTTATCGACTTCGCTGGAGAGATGGCGGCGCAGCGCAATCATGGTGCGCTGATCGGTACCCGGTGCGCGGCCAAGGCCAAGATCAATGCGATCAGGATAGAGCGTAGCCAACGTACCAAACTGCTCAGCGATCACCAGCGGAGAGTGATTGGGCAACATAACGCCACCAGAACCGAGACGAATGGTCTTGGTGCCGCCAGCAATATACCCAATCAATACCGATGTCGCCGCGCTGGCGATTCCCGTCATGTTGTGGTGTTCGGCCAGCCAATAACGTTGATAACCCCATTTCTCAGCGTGCTGCGCCAGATCGAGTGACGATGCAAATGCCTCTTTCGGGCTGGCACCTTGCGGGACAGGAGCCAGATCAAGAACGGAAAGGGGAACAGTTTGATGTGATGTCATAGCGTTTACTCACGTGTTGTTTCGCTGAACGCAAAGCGCTTCGCCAGCTAATGATAAACAGGAGTATTACCCATTTGTTGCCTATTTAATACTCCATTTAACTGTAGGGATTTAAAGTATGCTTTAATCCTAATCCATAAGATCTGTTTTTTCATAATCCCCATCAATATGTTGCTCAATGCCAAAAGTGATACTTCGTTCGCAGATATAATGTAACAAATATGTTTGGCAACAAAAGAAGCGAGATTTGGATGGATAATTACCGAATCAGACTGGCCGTGAAGACAAATCACCGCCATTGCCTGAGGGGTCGCGCATCGCTACAGGGAATGCAACGATGAAGAAAAAGACCTTATTTACCCTACTGTTAGTCGTTGTCATTATCTCTATGGCGATATTGTTCCGCGCCAATAATCAGGATTTACTGCTTCAGGGTGAAGTGGATGCCCCTCAAGTGATCGTCGCCTCAAAAGCGAAGGGGCGTGTCATTGAACGTCACGTTGAGCGGGGGGACGATGTTCAGGCAGGGCAACTGCTGATGACGCTGGAAAGCCCTGAACTTATCGCGCAACTTCGTGCGGCCGAGGCTGCACGCGATCAAGCCAAAGCGCAGTATGATTTGTCGATCAACGGTACCCGTGAAGAGAGTATTCGCAACCTGAAAGCCACATTGGCACAGGCGCAGGCGGAATACCGCAATGCGCAGGATGAGTATAATCGTAACGTTCCTGTCGCGAAGAAAGGGTATATCTCCACTTCGGCGCTTGATGATTCAAGACGTGCGCGTGATACCGCCTACCAACAGGTTCTGGCCGCCAAGGCCAATCTGGATGAAGGCGTGAATGGTGATCGTATTGAACAGCGTGATACTTATGCCGCGCAGTTGCGTCAGGCTGAAGAAGATCTGTTGGAGATTAAAGCACAGACTGACGATCTGCAGGTTCGCGCCCCCGTTGCGGGTGAGGTTGGGCCAATACCTGCTGAAGTGGGGGAGTTGGAAAGTGCCTCTAGCCCGCTGTTGACGCTGGTTCGCCAACCGGATGCCTACTTTGTTTTCAATCTGAGGGAAGATATTCTTGCTGGCGTGCGTAAGGGAGACAAAATTTCTCTGCGGATCCCTGCTTTGGGTAACCGAATGGTTGATGCCGAGATCCGTTATATTGCGCCGCTGGGGGATTATGCGACCAAACGCGCAACCCGTGCCACAGGGGATTTTGATTTAAAAACATTTGAAGTCAGGCTTTATCCACTGCAACCGACCGAGGGATTACGCCAGGGGATGAGCACGTTATGGCAATGGAAAGAGTAAAAACTGGCTGGCGTTGTTTCAGCCGGGCATTCGAGCGTGAAATCAAGTTCGCCTTCCGTTCCCCCGTCATTCACTGGTTAGGGTGGTGCTTCCCGCTACTGTTATTTATTTTAATCAGCAGTAATTTTTCGGAAGGGACGTTGCTGAACCTGCCGGTTTCGGTCGTAGATAACGATCACAGTACGTTATCGCGCACGTTGATCCGTAAATTCGATGCAGGTTCTCATGCGCAGGTTGTGGCGTATGACGGCGGTTTGGACGAAGCACTACACCGTCTTCGCAGCGTGGAAGATTATGCACTGCTGTATATCCCGCCCAATTTTGAAGCCAATGCGTTGGCAGGGCGCCAGCCCAGCGTCGTCCTCTATTACAATGCATTGTTCTATGGCGCGGGACTGTATGCCACGCAAGACTTTTCCGGCTTGATGACGGAAATCAATGCCAGCTATCGCAGTATTGTGGCGACGGAAATTGGCAAAACCTTGCCCTCCCTGGCCAGCGTCGAACTCTCCTACGGTAGCCTGTTTAACGCCAGCGGTAGCTATATCTACTATCAGCAATTTGCCGCAACCATTCATCTCATCCAACTGTTTGTCGTGACCTGCATGATTTATGTATTGGCCCGCAGCAAATCATTATTGACGGACAAACCTTTCAGCCTGGCGCTATTGGGTAAACTCGCCCCCTATACGCTTTGCTACACCACGCTGCTGATGGTTGAGATCGCATTACTGGTATGGTTTTTTGACGCAAGAGTCAGTGGCAATCCGTTGTTCATGTTGGCGGTGGGTTTTTTCTATGTGATTGCGGCACAAAGCATGGGGCTACTGCTCTTTACCTTTACCAGCACGACCATTACGGCCTACACCCTGATGGGGATATTCGTCAGTATCGCCTTAACATTTTCTGGAATGGCGGTTCCTGAATTATCGATGCCACTTCCCGCGCAAATCATTTCGAATATCGAACCGCTGACTCATGCACTCTATGCCATGTTCGACATCTTCTTGCGTCAGGTCCCGGTCAGCGCCATTTTGAGTGTTTGTGCGATCCTGTTGATCTATCCGGTTGTTACGGCTTTCCTGGTGCGTAACCGACTCCTCAAACGCTTACAGAAGCAGGAGTTCGGCCAGTGACCTGGACTCAGGCATTTAAAAGTTACTGGCAAACTTTCAGCCGGGTGCTGATCGGCATGTTGGAGAGGCCTATGTGGCTGATGCTGCTGGTATCACTCTGCGTTATGAGTACGGTTTACGTACACCGCTCAGTCTGGGATTTGCCCGTGGCGGTAATCGATCAGGACCACAGTAGCGCCAGCCGTTTATTGATTCGTGAGCTGGATTCTACGGCAAAAATCGCGATGAAAAGTTACGACAATCTTCACGATGCAGAGCGCGATCTGGCCTGGCGGAAATTATTTGCGGTAATCATCATGCCGGTAGATCTGGAGAAAAAAATTCTCTCTGGTCAGGATATTGTGATCCCGGTGTATGGCGATGCGACCAACCGCCTGGCCAATGGGCAGATCCAGCAGGATGTGGTCGCCGCCTATCAACAGCTGTTAACCCAATATAATACTGACTTATTACTGCGCAGTGGATTTACCGAGCGTCAGGCACAGGTGTTGCTTACGCCGATTTTGGGTCAAACGCTGGATCTGTTTAATCCCGGCATCAGCTTTGCCGCGATCATATTCCCCGGATTACTGGTGATGCTGTTGCAACACTCCCTGCTTATCGCCTGCGTGCGTGTAAGTATTGCGTTGAAAAGTTCGCCACAGGGTAAGCCGTCACTGCCGGTCTACCTTGGCGGACTCTCGGCATTGATTCCGATCTGGTTATTTTTGTCGATTGTGCTGTTCGTTTTATGGCCTTGGGTATTAGGCTACCGGCAAACAGCAACGATTCCGGAAATTCTGTTACTGACTTTCCCTTTTTTGATTGCGGTTCTCGGCCTGGGTAAGTTGCTGACGGAATGCCTGCGCAGCGTGGAAATGATCTACCTGACGCTCTCTTTCATTACCATGCCGGTGTTTTACATTTCAGGCACGATCTGGCCGCTCCAGGCGATGCCAGGCTGGGTGAGGGCGGTTTCTTCAATGCTTCCTTCAACGTGGGCGACCAAAGCCATTGCCGGGGTGAATCAGATGGGGCTGCCGTTCAATGAGGTGGGCAGTGATATCGTCAATATGCTGATTCTGGGTCTGATATATACCCTGCTGGGAATGGGCGTTGGGTTACTGCGGGATACTGGGCGGATTCGGCGAATGTTACGGTCAAAACGCAAAGCATAAGGCGCCAGTCATGACACCTTGTCTCATAGGATTATTGTGCTGCGTGTTTATCGAGCATGATCTGCAAGATCTGTTCATCAACACGTTTCAAGCCTCGACACGCCAGCGAACACAGATTATCAATTGAATCATCAGCATCATGCGCCACGATACCTTCATTCCCGGTAACGTGGCTCTGTTCCATTGCCATGAGCACGGCCTTGTACGCAGATGAAACGCTGGTGGAGACTTTCATTGCGCAGCTGTTTGATGCACCGTCGCAAATCATTCCACTGATATCGCCAACCATACTGCTGATAGCCATGCTGACGGTCTGATAATCCTTTTTGAATAACCACGCCATACCCGCAGCGGCTCCCATCGCGGCGGTGGTGGCTGCGCAGAGTGCCGAGAGCGTAGGCAATTTGGAGTGAATGAAGATTGCCATCAGATGTGACAGCATCAACGCACGTGCCAGCGTCTCTTGATCGCATGACAAATAATCAGCAACCACAACAACCGGGAGAGTGGCGGTGATCCCCTGATTACCCGACCCCGAGTTGCTCATGGCTGGCAGTGTTGCCCCACCCATTCGGGCATCCGACGCTGACGTGGTCTGTATCATGATTTTTGTCAGTAAGTCGGCACCCAATAATCCTTTGTCGACTTGACGTTGCAGCGTCGCACCGATGTGCAACCCATAACGGCCACGTTGTCCTTCCTGTGATAATGCGCTATTCAATTTTGCTGCGTGCAATATGAAGGCGATTTCCTGATAAGGGACTTCCGTAGCGAACCGGTAAATATGCCGGGTGGTGACCTCCTCGAAGACATTCGGTTCGCTTCGATGTTGCAGAGGGGGATTATCAAGAATTACCTCACCATTTTTCACGATCCGAACGATCTGCGTGTGGCACTCGGCAATACAAACCTGAACCCATTCGCTTCCCCGAATCAGTTTGGCTTCGGCATAAAGAATGTATTCGGAATCAATCACACCGAGATGCACCCGACCTTCATCGAGCATTTTCTTGCTGTCTTTGACCTGCGTCGCACTCAGGCCTTTCAGTACTTCCAGCCCCGCGGTCGGATCGCCACCCAATGCCCCGGCAGCGGCAGCAATCGGTAAACCGACCATACCTGTCCCTGGAACGGTCACACCCATACCATTTTTCATTAAATTCGGTGAAACCCGTGCATGTATTTCTTCGGGTTGACCGCCCAGATAAGAGGTGGCAACGGCGCACGCAAGAGCCAGTGAAATCGGCTCGGTGCAACCCAATGCAGGAACAACTTCACATTTAACCGCGCGAATAAATTGATTCCAGCGTGGAGTTAATACATCTTGCTTCATAATATTGCCTTATTAAGCATCTGGGTTATTCAGGGAATAGCGTGATACTCTGTATAACCCAGATGTAAATAGAGATTACATAAAAGCCAGGAATGGCGAGACACACAATAACAGGCCGGTAATAATAATGATTTTCAGGGCCAATCCTTTATATTGGTGCAGCGCTGGTACTTTATAAACTAAATAAGCAGGAATCAGACAACCAATCAGACCAAAGATCGGGCTGCAAATTGAGGTGAAACTCAATACGGGTGCATTAAGAATAATGGCGCTCCAGGCGAGAAGAATGGCAAAAACCATAATTCCTTTTTGCACCCATTTTTCATTAATACGATTGGCCGGAAGATAGCGCTGTAAAACATTCATGACGATCCCCTGACAGGCTTCCCTGAAACCCAGGTACACACCAAAGAACGCCGTCATCACCGCAAAGATATTCAATATGACGCTGACTACCGTCGCCCAACCACCGGGGAAGAATTGTGCTGCAATCGCCAACGCAGAAATATTCTGATCGTGGGCTTTCACCGCTTCATCATGACCCATCGCCAGGGTGAAAGAGACCGCGTAAAAGAAAACAGTACAAAACAGGATGGTAAAAGCGATATTCATGGCGCGCAGTGCCTTATAACGGGCTACTTCACGCGATTTCTCCCTGGCGCGGTAAGAGATCACCATGGGACTCAACGTTTGAATGAAGAGAATGGATGTCAATGTAAATGGCAGCGTAATAATGGCATTTTTCAGTAGCATAGCGAAAGGAGGTAACAGGCCAACATTATACAGATGCCACATTCCTACCATGGAGACACCTAATGCCGCGACAACCAGCAGTTTGGTGATGACCATCATTCCCGAGATCTTGAAGAGCAGCTTTTCACCTTGTGATGAGATAGCCACCAGAACGCAGATTAGCGCCAGGCCATAGAAGGGATTCTCAGACAAAAGAGAGTCGGTAACGCCAAAAGTATGCAAATAAGAAGCGCTGTCGTTGGTGATGGCGGTTGAGTAAACGAACATCCAAATCACCAGCATAATAAAATAGAGTACGCCGAGTAGTATTCCCCAGTTTTTGCCTAAATAGCCGGAAATAACGCTGGGATAATCTTGGCATTCCGGTGATTCAGCCAATGTATTAATGAATAGCTTCTGGAATAAATACATGGCGGGATAGCCAATTATGGACGAAAGGAGGAATACCCATAACCCCATTAAACCCACTTGCACCGGAAGAAATACGATTCCGGCGCCAATCGCCATACCAATACTCATAATAACCCAGCCGGTATCATTGCTGTCAAACTTAATGGCCTCTCGCCACTGCGCTTCACTCATTCCTGCGCGTTGGGCCGCTTTGCTGGGTACGGCATTTTTTGTTGTTAACGATTCGTGTAATTGTTCCATATATGAACCTTTTTATTTTGTAGCAGAACAGGTAAGTTGTTTTTCGAATAATTTTATAATTTGCGTGATTTCTTTTTAGTAAAAATCCCTGGTGTGGTTAATGCATGTAAATAATACGCTCAGCCCAAGAGAAATTAATGCTCAATAACGCAGTGATTATTTGGATATGTAGAATATTTTTCTCCATAAAGAATTATTTACTAGTGTAATTTTCTATAATTAATATTATTAGTGGTTTTTGTAACATTTTCGACTTAATTGAATAAAATATCTAACTGATTTATATGGGTATTTTTAATTTAGGATAAGTATCAATAATATATTTATATCGCGAGAATAGAATTGTGTGACTCACTTCAATTTTCTGAATATTGTTTGATAAGAGAAAAAACGATATTTCTGCGAGTGGGATCACTAAACAGAGTTAACCTGATGTTAATGTTGGCGGAATAATCTGTATTTGTATAAATATTTCCTTCTAATAAGCATAAAAAACTGGATATGCGGCAGGGTATGAAAAAAAATAGCGTTTGACTTCTACCCGATAAACGCGCAAAGACGCGAATAAACGGGGATGGGGGATGATGGAAGTGCTCAATAGAGGAGGAAAGCAGGTTATCGGAAGAGACAGACCGGTGGCCCGGCCTGTCGTAAGGGATTATCGCAGCAGTTCCAACCCTGAAACGCGCCGCCAGTAACCATTACAATCCGTACGATCAACCAGTTTCAACGGTGTGTTGCCTTGCTCATTGGCGCGGAATTGCTCCAGCACTGACAGGGTATCCAGGCTCTCGGGTGAAAGCCGCACAATATCCACCAGATCGGCCATCGTTTTTAACTCATTGCCCAGGTTATAGCAGTAACCACTTTGCGTCTGAATTCCATTGAGAACAAAAACCTGCTGATTTTCCTGCGACAGGACTTTTCTGCCCTGCGGGTAATTAATACAGCAGGTTTCGCACTCGTCCTTACCACGGTTTTCCGAGCGGGCGGTAAAGCATCGGGCAGAATAGGCGAGGGGCAAATGACCATAGCTCAGAACCTCAACCTCAAATTGGTCGCGAAAACCAAGTTCGTCGCATTGGTTCAGTAGCTTTTCCAGCCAGTCACGTGAAAGCTCAACCGGCATACACCAACGCACCATGCCCTGTTGCTGCAAAATCTTCAGCGTATAGGCGTTATAGCAGTTCAGGGCATGTCCGGCTACAAAAGGGAGTTTGCGATCTGCTGCCATGTTTACGGCACCCAGATCGTTGGCCTCCAGCAAGAACTCCCCATTCTCAACGTAGCGCTTCAACTCATTGAGTTCAGAGGGCGCCTGCAACAGCGCAAGCGTGGAAATAACCACTTGCTTGCCCGACTTTGCCACTTCCCGCGCGACATCCAGCCAATCGTTGACCTTCATTTCACGGCGTTTGGTACAGACCGTCTCACCCAGATAGATAATATCTGCACTACTGTTGACTGCGCTCTGGTAGAACGCTTCCGTCTCTGCTTTCGGCCAATAGTAAAGAATGGCACCTAAAGAATATTTCATATTCATTCCTGCAATTACTGCCATTTACGGTGATACGCACCGAGGGTGGTTTGCGTCCCTTCCGACATGGATCCGAGTGTTTCCATCCATGCGGCGTCGGCCTTGAAAGCCTCTGGATTTGCCTTGTAGCGATCTATTGCCTGACGCCATACGCGGGCGACCTGGCTGACATAAGCCGGACTGCGTTGACGCCCCTCAATTTTGACCGAAGCGATATTGGCGGCGAACAGTTCCGGCAACAGTTCCAACGTGTTCAGGCTGGTGGGTTCTTCAAGCGCATGGTAGCGGGTGCCATCGACCAGATAGCGCCCCTTGCACAGTGTGGGATATCCGGCGTTTTCACCTTCGTCGTAACGGTCAATCAGCACTTCATTCAGGCGCGATTCCATCCCTTTTGGTGTTTGCTGCCAGCGGACAAAACGCGCAGGCGAGCAGGCTCCCACGGTGTTCGGTGATTCACCGGTCAGATACGAAGAGAGATAGCAGCGGCCTTCGGCCATAATGCACAGACTGCCGAAAGCAAAAACTTCCAGCGGTACGCTGCTGGAGCGCGACAACTGTTTTACCTGATGCATGGAGAGCACGCGCGGCAGAACCACGCGGGCGACATCAAAATTACGTTGATAGAAAGAGATCGCTTCTTCATTTGTCGCGGATGCCTGGACAGAAACATGCCGTTCTACATGGGGATAGCGGCGGGCTGCGTAATCAAGCATCGCCAGATCGGCCAGGATCAGCGCATCGGCACCCAGTTGCGCCGCCATATCCACGGCACGTTCCCAACGTTCGAAACCATCGGGATGGGCAAAGGTGTTAATGGCGATATGCAGCTTGCGGCGGTGGCGGTGAACGTAGTTGGCCGCCTCTTGAAGTTTTTTCTCGGTAAAGTTTAGCCCGGCAAAGTGTCGCGCATTGGTATCATCTTTCAGGCCGATGTAAACAGCATCTGCGCCGTTGTCGATGGCAGCCTTCAACGCAGGCAGATTGCCTGCGGGACACAATAACTCCATAGCGATTTCCTGGCTTGGCAACGTGGGGCAGTTGCCCTGACGCGTTGCAAAAATAAGTAATTCCATCCATTGCCGATATTTGTTATCAACAACGGATAAATTTTAACGGACTGCAATTTTAGTTAACCTCGCGGCGACATATTTTGATTTGAGGCAGTTTCTAACGTATTGATAAAGGTTGTTTTCGTATTTTTCGTTACATTCCGTTCAATTCTGATGCAGAATTTATTGATATAGGCCGCTGAACCTTTTTACCGCTGTGGCAAAATAGCGACATTCTTTACTGAGAGGAGTAAATGCCAGTGTTGGAAAAACTACGAGCACGCATCGTGCGTCAGGGGCCGTCGCTGCTGCGCGTACCGTTAAAGTTCACACCGTTTGCTCTGCAGCGTCAGGTATTGCAACAGGTTCTGAGCTGGCAACTGCGTCAGGCGTTGGCAGAAGGGGAACTTGATTTCCTGGAAGGGCGCTGGCTGAAAATTGACGTCCGCGATCTGGGCCTGCAATGGTTCATGACGGTGGAAGAAGACAAATTGGTGGTGAGTGAGCACGGTGAAGCAGACGTCAGTTTCAGTGCCGAAGCCAACGATCTGATCCTGATCGCTGCACGTAAAGAAGATCCGGATACATTATTTTTCCAGCGTCGCCTGCGCATTGAAGGTGATACCGAATTGGGACTTTACGTGAAGAATCTGATGGATGCGATTGAACTTGAATCCATGCCTGCGCTGCTGCGAAATGGCCTGCTGCAATTGGCGGATTTTGTTGAGGCTGGATTGAAAGAGGACACGGTACCCGCCTCCCGTGTTGTCGAATCATGTTAATCCGCGTCGAAATACCCGTAGATGCGGCGGGAATAGATAGCCTGCTGCGCCGTTCATTCAAGACCGGTGATGAAGCCGATCTGGTGCAACAGTTGCGTGAAGACGGGCTGCTCACATTAGGTGTGGTTGCGACTGACGACGAAGGTGGGGTTGTCGGTTATGCCGCATTCTGCCCGGTTGAACTTGGGGGTGAAGATCGGCAGTGGGTCGCCTTGGCTCCGCTGGCCGTCGATGAAAGTCTGCGCCGCCAGGGGTTGGCCGAAAAGCTGGTTTATGAAGGGCTCGATTCCCTGAATGAATTTGGCTATGCGGCCGTTGTGGTGCTGGGCGATCCAGCTTACTACGGCCGTTTTGGCTTCAAAGCGGCGGCGGAGCATAACCTTCATTGCCGCTGGTCAGATACCGAAAGCGCTTTTCAGGTTTATCCTTTGGCAGAGGATGCGCTGAATGGGGTTTCTGGCCTCGTTGAGTTTCCAGCACCTTTTGACCGGTTTTAATTTTCGCTGAGAAAGCTTTCAATAGAGAGGGGCTGGTTTAGAATCAGCCTCTCTTTTTGTTTATGCGTCAATTGCTTGATGCGGTATTCCATCTTCAGTGCAGATGAACGGTTACCCGCAAGGCAATGGTAGACCAGAGCAAGATCGCCTTTTCCCCGCAGCGCCTTGGCGCCTTTTCCTGATTGATGCTGATCCAGTCGGCGTGTGACGTCCGTGGTGATTCCGGTATACAGCATTCCTGCCGCAGTCTGCAAAATATATAAATGCCACTCAGGGCTTTTGGGTAATTCAGTCATATTAGTCGGTTAGGGTACAATCAGTGCATTACAGGGATAAAGTAGCAGAATGAACTTTTCAGATTTCATATGCAATTCCTTTGCGGGTGAAGCGGGCGAAATTTGCCAGAGTTCGATGAACTATGATGTCCTTCAAGGATTGAATCTGAATCATGACGTGATGATGAGTCTGGAGCCCCAATGAATAATCCCGAACACCTTGTCTCCATCTGCCATTTTTTGAAAAAACACCACGTGCTGGCGCTATGCGCCATGGCGAATGGCGACATGTGGTCGGCAAACTGCTTCTACGTTTTCAATGAGCCGGCGATGTCGCTGTACATCATGACGGAACATAAAACGCGGCACGGGGCACTGATGGCCTCTAATCCGTTTGTCGTGGGAACCATTGCCAATCAGCCTAAAACGGTCGCCCTGATTCAGGGCATTCAATATAGCGCACAGGCGCAGGTATTGGCCGGGGAAGCAGAGAGAGTGGCGAGGTCAGTATATTGCGCACTGTTTCCCGTCGCGAAGGCGATACCCGCCCCCGTATGGCAATTGGCACTCCAGGAAATCAAAATGACCGACAATAAACTGGGGTTCGGTAAAAAGTTACTCTGGCAAAGGGAAAACTGAGGTGCCAGCGGCCTATACTTGAAACAACATAAAGGGAGATTCTATGACCAAGGTCTTATTAGTGGGTGCCAGTGGACTGGTTGGCGGCGAACTGTTACAACTTTTGCAGGGTGATGAACGCGTCACCTCGATCATCGCCCCGACGCGGCGTCCTCTCGCTGCCATGCATAAACTCGATAATCCGCATCAGGAAAATCTCTCTGCGCAACTGGCCGCACTCGAGAGCCCGGTCGATATCGTCTTTTGTTGTCTGGGAACCACCCGTAAGCAAGCCGGCAGCAAAGAGGCGTTCCGGCATGTAGATTACCAATTGGTGGTGGAAAGTGGCATTGCTGGGCGACGTCTTGGTGCACAGCATATGCTGGTGGTCAGTGCCGTAGGTGCAGATGCGCACTCCCTGTTTTTCTACAACAAAGTCAAAGGGGAGATGGAGCAGGCGTTGCACCAGCAGAATTGGCCGCAACTAACCATTGCCCGTCCTTCTATGCTGACGGGGCATCGTTCATCACGTCGACTGCTGGAAGAGATAAGCGCGCCGCTGTTCAAACTCTTGCCGGGCAAGCTGAAAGGAATAGAAGGAAAAATGGTCGCGCAGGCGATGTTACGCGCAGCCTTCGCCGCTCCTGCGCCGGGTGTCCATGTACTCGAATCCGATCAACTGCGCCAGAACGGCGCAGTCTGAGTCAAATAATTATCTGTATTTATCGCGGTTTATTGACGAACTCGAAGCGAGGGGAAACCAGTCCGTAAAGCGACCAGCCGAGGAACGTGGCGATCGCGCCCCACATCATTGCTTCGTCGCCTGAGCTGTATAATGCATAGAAACTGTACAGTGCACCGATACCTGCGATGATATTGGCGGTTCGCGCTTTTCCGGCGGGGACGTTGGCCGTTTTCTGCATCACTATCAATGCCGCCATCGAAAGAATATATGGAATGATATTGGTCACGACGGCCAGATTCACTAGCACATTGAATTGTTTATTCAGCGAAGGGCTGATGGTCATGAAAGACATCGCCGTTTGCAGAATAACGATGGTCAGCATGCCTTTTATTGGCGCACCGGCTTTGGAAACCTTCGAAAATATTTTAGGGAAGAAGCCCGCATCCGCAGAGGATTTAAAGACCTGGGCAATGGTGAACTGCCAGCCGAGCAGGGAACCGACGCAGGACATGATCATCAAGGCCATGATAATTTTACCTACACCGGGCGAAAACATATGTGAGAAAGCCAGACTAAAAGGCGCAGTCGAATTCGCCAGATCCATATTCGGCACGATACCGGCAATCACATTGGTGGAAACAATGTAAACCACCGCTGCTCCCAGCGTCCCGCAAAGCACGGCGATCGGGACGTTACGTTCTGGATTGTCCACCACATCGGTGTTGGCACAGGCAGATTCCAAACCCAGGAATGCCCATAACGTCATGGAAATGGAAGAACCTACAGCCTCAAACACCGGGACATGGTGAGGGTTCCACGCGGCAACATACGCATCGCCACTGAACCAGAACCAGCCAAACAGTGAAATACCCACCACCGGAATAATCACGCCCCATACGGTAATGCTACTGATCTGCCCGGTGATGCGCGCACCACCAAAGTTTGCCGCGGTAGCCAGCCACAGCACGCCAATCGTCGCCAGACAGATACCGACGGGCGAAATTGTTGCCCCGAATAGCTCCGTTCCATATCCCACGGCAGAAATGGCAATGGCAATATTGGCGATCAACAATGAAACACCATAGGTATAGTTGGCCATGAAGTTGCCGGATTTTCCGAACGCGTACTCAGCATAACCGCCCATTCCGCCGGATTTGCGGCTGAACATACCGCATTTGGCGAAAGCATAGGCCAGCGACATCGACCCCAAGGCAGTGACCAACCATGAAACAACGGAGATGGTTCCCACTTCAGCCAGTTTGGTGGGGAGCATAATTATCCCGGAACCCATCATATTGACGGCAGTCAAGATGGTCAGTTGGACGACTCCCATCTTATTATTTGATTTACTCATGTTGAATCTCTCTTTTATCATTATTTTTCGGCTACGGAATATATCCGTAGCCTTGAGTGAGAAAGGACGTATTAATCAATTCGAAATAACGTAACCGTACGCACGTTTCCAGCCATCCGGATCGTGTTGGATATAAACACCCTGTAATTCCGGAGAGAAACCAGGCAAGAGATTAATACCCTCTTCCAGAGCCAGGAAATAACGTTGCGCTGCACCGCCCCAGCGCTCGCCGGGCACCACGCACAATACGCCAGGAGGATAAGGCAGGGCACCTTCCGCCGCGATACGGCCCTCTGCTTTACTCAGGGAGACTAATTCAACTTCTCCACGGACAAGGGCAGCATTGGCATCTTGTGGATTCATCACCGCCTGTGGGAAATAACGTTCGCGGAACATATCTTTTTGCAGTTGCTTCACATCATAGCTGACATAAAGATCGTGCATTTCCTGACATAATTTCCTGATGGTATAACCGCGATAACGGGATTCATTATTTTTATACACCGTTGGCAATACCTCACTTAACAATGAATCTTGTAAAATATGTTTTTCAAAGCGCGTGATTAATGCCACCAGATGCTGCATTTTTGCGATATCTTCCGCTGGCGTCAGCAGGAATAAAATAGAATTGAGGTCGCATTTTTCTGGGACAATACCGTTCTCACGTAAGTAATTGGCCAATATTGTTGCCGGAATACCGAACTCGGTATATCCGCCGCTTTGGGTATCAATCCCCGGCGTCGTCAGTAGTAATTTACAGGGGTCAATGAAATATTGTGATTGCGCATATCCTTCGAAACCATGCCATTTATCATCGGGAATAAAGTTGAAGAAACGCAGATCATTGGCCATATCCTGCGTCTTGAAGCTTTCCCAGGGTTTGCCATCAATCATTGCGGGAACAAAGGGCCGGATCATTTCGCAGGTATTCAGCAACATTTTACGTGCTTCAATCCCTGTCTTGACGCATTCCAACCACAGGCGTCGACCACTGTTGCCTTCGTGCATTTTTGCGTTCACATCAAGGGCAGCGAACAGCGGGTAAAAAGGGCTGGTCGAGGCGTGCAACATGAAGGCATTGTTAAAGCGCTTATGATTGCAATACCGTGATTGTCCTTTGATATGTTTGTCTTTTTTATGGATTTGTGACGTTTGTGAAAAACCGGCCTGCTGTTTATGCACGGACTGGGTCACGATAATTCCGGGATCGTTTTCCGTCAGTTCCAACAGCAGTGGCGAGCAATCTTTCATCATCGGGATAAACTGTTCATAGCCCACCCACGCTGAATCAAACAGAATGTAATCGCACAGGTGGCCGATTTTATCGACAACCTGACGTGCGTTATAAATTGTACCGTCGTAAGTCCCTAACTGGATGATAGCCAAACGGAATGGGCGCGCTTTCTCAGCTTTTTCCGGATCGGTTTTACGGATCTGGTCGCGCAGATAACGCTCTTCGAAACAGTGCGCATCAATACCGCCGATAAACCCGAATGGGTTACGGGCGGTCTCCAGATATACCGGTGTGGCACCGGCCTGAATCAGTGCACCGTGATGATTGGACTTGTGATTATTACGGTCAAACAGCACCAGATCGCCACGGCTCAATAATGCGTTGCAAACCACTTTATTGGAGGCTGAGGTGCCATTCAGCACGAAATAGGTTTTATCTGCATTGAAGACTTTTGCTGCGTGCATTTGTGCATCGCAAGGTGCGCCCTCATGAATAAGGAGATCGCCGAGTTTGACGTCGGCATTGCACATGTCCGAGCGGAAAAGTGTCTCGCCGAAGAATTCAAAGAACTGGCGTCCTGCCGGGTGTTTACGGAAGAATTCACCCCCCTGATGCCCTGGGCAGGCGAAGGTTGAGTTCCCCATCGCCACGTACTGCTGCAACGTGTTAAAGAACGGTGGCAGCAGTTCATTTTCATATTTTAGCGCTGCGGCTTCGAGTTGTTTTCCGTAGAATTCACCGTGTGTGGTGCAAAGTTCGAAAACACCCTTCAGAGATGCCAATACGCTGCTGTCCAATTCCTCTTCGTAACAGACCGCAACAAAAACGGGAATGGAGAATCCAGTGGTTTCAATGTGCTGAATAAATCCGTTGCGGACATCTTCTACGGAAAGAACGGCTGCGGCAATATCGTTAAAATCAGTGTGATGAATATCCACCACCTCTCTTTGCGTATCAAAACAGTTCACGACAGTGTGGCTGGCCGCAATATTTAATTTTTTCATGCTAATCTCTATTTTATTTAAGGCGAACGATTCCCTTCAACCGAATTAAATGGCTGAAAAAAAAGTTCGCAAAATTCAGGGCGAAACAGTCCGCATCAATTCTGTCAAAAGAATTAATGTACTCTTCGCATGCTGATATGCGTTAACAGACTTCCATAGCGGAAATCATAATTTTTTTTAACGGCTAAGTTCCGGCTTCCAGGAAAAATACAATAAGGGTTCTGCCGCAATAAGCGGAACGCGTTGTGTTTTCCAATAGAGGAGGATGACTAACCGTTATAAAACGGAGTCATATTGACGTGGTTTACTTGGAGTTATAAAAAGCGAAATTAAAGCAGCTACGGTGAGCCATCTTCATAATGTGAGTTGTTCGCCTAATATGCGACATTTTTTTATTGTTGTTTTCCATTTTCTGAGCCTCAAATTTATCTTGAGCAGTTAATGACGACGCAAGTTTAAGCTTAAAAAAATTTTGGACTATGAGCGGGATCACTTTTAAATAGCGTTAAATTTTTGCCAGTTTAATTATTTGACTTAAGGGCAGATAAGGAATCATTTTTTTTGAACGTTTAGGCAGAAATAAACGGCAGCAATATTTAACAGACTATTTACGAGCGTAAAAATATTACAACGTGTAAACAGAATTAAGCCACAGCCCTGCGGATTCCGGCCAATTAATGACTATTAATTGAACAGACTCAACCAGCGTTATCCGCTAATGGCTTGTTAAATTTGGAAACGTTTTTGGGAAATAAAAAACCGCATAAGTGCATAGTTATGCAGTTATCTGGATTTGGCAAAATTGTGGTGAAATTGTGATTTAAATCACATTTAATGTCATCTCAACGCCGCCGGTTTCCCCAAAATAGTGCGAAATGGGATTTTTCTTGTTTTTATGCACCATATTAAGGCGTGATTACCATGCCGTCAGAAGCTGCTGAGATCTCTTTATTGAGTGAATTATTCAGAAGCCATTCATCAATTTTATGACTAGGCGGGTCAGTAACATTCTTTGCGAGCGCAGTGGCTCAACAATGGCTAAGGCCGACGTTATGTCATGGTGGGGTTGGGACGGGGTATGATCCCTGTGGTAATGTGTTAGCAAAAAACGCTGAATTCCTCCGCATGAAAGCGATGCTCCCTGTCGCCTTGGCCAGTAGCAATCAACGCTCGCCTGTAATTGGGTTAAGCCGGTTAATGACATCTTCTTGTTTAAGCTTTGACTACCTGGTGGATGAATTTTATACTGTACATTGTCAATGCGCATTATATATGGGGGTGAGTTATGCCTGCTAAAGAGCACATGTCTTCAAAAAGATCATTGAATGTAACTTTGGATCGGGAATTACATGCGCAAGCGCGTGAGCATGGTTACAACCTTTCAGCGATTCTGGCGGAAGCGGTTGCCGGGAAGTTGAGGGCAGAAGCGCGTGAAAAATGGCTGATAGAAAATCAGAAAGGTATTGATGCCATCAATAAGTATACCGAAGAAAATGGGCATTTCTCTGAATATCAGCGAGCGTTTTGATGGAGCAATATGCTGTTTATGAAAATGAAGGTGCGGGTAAAAAAGCCTACCCTTACCTTCTCAATATCCATCATCCCTTTGCAGATAAATTTAGTCATACGTTGATGATTCCTTTAATTCCGCTGGATCGTTTACAGAGTCTTCCGCCTGCAAATTTATGCCCAATCATTACGATAGAAACACGGCAGTATGTGGTTATGACGCATATGATGGGCGGAGTTTCTGCGCGTGAAGTGGGGCAATGCGTGCGACAATTGGATGCGGAAATTTATGAGATCAAGGACGCATTTGATTTTTTACTGAATGGAATTTAAAGAATCACCGCAGTTTATGGATCACCTGATTACTGCTTCCGCGCCAGATCAGTGAGGGATCTTTCAGATCCTGCACGAACTTCCCATCCACCAGCACATTGATCAGAGCCACGACCTGATTTTGCAGTGGCGTCAGTTCAGATAACTGATAACCCGTCCATACCCAGATATCCTTATCAACACATTCCGTCCGCACCCGTTGCACCAATTGCAAAATCGCTGGCACATTTTGCGGATGCAGTGGATCGCCACCAGAAAGCGACAATCCCTGACGTTTAACGCGGGTATCGTTCAGATCGTCGATGATCCGATCTTCCATTTCACGGGTAAAAGGGATGCCAGAGTCGAGTTTCCAGGTGCTTTTGTTATAGCAGCCACGACATTCATGGACGCAACCTGAAACGAACAATGAGCATCGGGTGCCAGGTCCGTTAACCACGTCGATGGGATAATACTGGTGGTAATTCATACTCTGTTCTCACCTTGCGACATGCGGATTCTACAACTGAAAGAGCCCTCCCCATAAACCGGGGAGGGGGCAACGCCGGTTTATCAGCCCAACAGGCCGTTTTTCAGGTGTTTCACGCGACGCTTCACTTCTTCCTGCTTCCCGGCATTGAAAGGCCGCGCATCAGGGCTGCCCAGATAACCGCAGACGCGGCGGGTTACCGAGACTTTGGTGGAGTCATGATTACCGCATTTCGGGCAGGTGAACCCTTTACTGGTACACTCAAATTCGCCTGTAAAACCACACTCATAACACTCATCAATGGGGGTATTGGTGCCGTAATAAGGCACGCAGGTGTAGCTATAATCCCACACATCTTCCAGCGCTTTCAGATTGTGTTGCAGGTTCGGGTATTCGCCATAACAGATGAATCCACCGGTCGCCAATGGCGGATAGGGGGCTTCGAAGTCCAGCTTGTCGTAAGGATTGACCTTTTTCTCGACGTCCAGATGGAAGCTGTTGGTGTAGTAGCCTTTGTCGGTAACGCCTGGAACGACGCCAAACTCGGCCGTATCCAACCGGCAGAAACGGTCGCAGAGATTTTCACTTGGCGTACTGTACAGACTGAAACCATAACCGGTTTCTGCTTTCCAGCTATCCGTGGCGGTTTTCAGACGGGCCACGATTGCCACCGCTTTCTCACGCAGTCTTTCACTGTCAAATACATGCATCTCACCCTTGAACAGGGCATTAATGGTTTCGTGAAGACCAATGTAACCCAGCGAAATTGATGCACGGCCATTCTTGAAAATGCCAGCGATACTGTCATCAGCTTTCAGGCGAACACCGCAGGCACCTTCCATATACAGGATTGGCGCAACCCGTGCCTTAACGTTTTCCAGACGGGCGATGCGCGTCATCAGCGCTTTCTTCGCCAGTATCAGACGTTCGTCGAGCAGGGTCCAGAAACGGGATTCATCCCCTTCGGCTTCCAACGCGATACGCGGCAGGTTGAGACTAATGACGCCGAGGTTATTGCGGCCGTCGTGAATCATCTCGCCGTTTTCTTCATAGACGCCCAGAAAACTGCGGCAGCCCATTGGAGTCTTGAATGAACCGGTAACTTTCACCACTTGATCGTAGTTAAGAATATCGGGGTACATGCGCTTGCTGGCGCACTCCAAAGCCAGTTGTTTGATGTCGTAATTATCGTCACCCACTTTATGGTTCAGCCCGTCACGAATGGCAAAAACCAGTTTCGGGAAGACGGCGGTCTTGCGGTTTTTACCCAGCCCGGCAATGCGGTTGCGCAGGATAGACTGCTGAATCATGCGCGATTGCCACTGGGTTCCCAGACCGAAGCCGAAGGTGACAAATGGTGTCTGACCATTGGCGGTGTGCAGCGTGTTGACTTCATATTCCAGCGATTGGAATGCGTCGTAACACTCTTTCTCGGTACGGGAATGGGCATAGCCTTCCACATCCGGGATCTGCCACTGCTCAGCCACTTTTTTATGTTTATTAAAACTTTCAGTGACGAAAGGCGCGAGCACTTCATCAATGCGGTTAATGGTTGTACCGCCATAAATATGGCTGGCAACTTGTGCAATGATCTGGGCGGTGACGGCAGTGGCTGTAGAGATTGATTTTGGCGGCTCAATCTCGGCATTCCCCATCTTGAACCCTTGGGTCAGCATCCCTTTCAGATCGATCAACATGCAGTTGAACATCGGGAAGAAAGGGGAGTAATCGAGATCGTGATAATGAATCTCGCCGCGTTCATGGGCCAGAACGACGTCACGCGGCAGGATATGCTGTTTGGCATAGTGCTTCGCGACAATGCCTGCCAGCAGATCGCGTTGCGTTGGGATCACTTTGCTGTCTTTGTTGGCGTTTTCATTGAGCAACGCCATGTTGCTCTGCTCGACCAGGCCACGGATCTCCTGGTTCAAGCGTCCACGCAGTTCGCGTGAAACATCACGATCGTGGCGGTATTCAATATAGGTGCGGGCCAGTTGTTTGTAAGGACCAGACATCAACTGGTTTTCAACCGCGTTCTGGATTTCATGAATATCTACGCGTTGTTGGTGTTCCATGTGAGAAGCGACTACGCGGGCGACAGTGGCACAATAATCTGCGTCGTCCACCCCTGCAGCGACTGCAGCACGTTGCACAGCCTCCTTGATGCGAACTTCATCGAATGGTACCTGGCAACCGTCCCGTTTAATCACGACTGGTTTCACAATGACACTCCTTTTTGTGTTATCCACAGGGCAAAGCCGCGCCCGATATGGGCTGCAGGGTGTTGTGGATGACTTTATGGGTAACTACTATATGTAGGTGCAGCGACATACTATACACACCATATGTAGTATTAACGCTAGAGTTAATACTCATTTTCTTGACCTGGAACAAAGAATTTTTGCATCAGTAGATTCACTGACCAAATGTAAGCGAGCCGTTCAATATTTGAACAATGCTGTGCCGAGATGCAGTCTGCTGATTAACAAAGGAATAATTTTTTTACAGCACATGGGAGGGGTTTTTGAGGACAAAATTGACTGATGACACGCGTGGCAATATACAAATACCACGCGTGGGGAGGTCAATCCTGCTTAATCTTGTATCCAGTAAATGGCTTCAAACGGACGCAATGTCAGCGTTGCCGGTGCAGAGATTGCATCCGCATAGTTGCTCATCAGCACTCGCCACGTTCCGCCTGCGGGTAAAGTTTGCGCATCCCAATGCTGGGGTTCGGCACTGAGATTAGCCAGCACCAGCAATTTCTGGCCATCCCCATTGCGTTGATAACACCACACCGACGGATGCTCCGGCAACAAGTCGTGATAATCGCCGAAGGTGAGCAGTGGAATCTGCTTACGCAGGACAATCAATTGCTGATAGGTGTAAAACACGGAGTCGGTATCCGTCAATGCCTGCACCGTATTGATCTGCGGGTAGTTGGCGCAAGGTTCAATCCACGGCGTGCCTGCGCTGAATCCTGCATTTTTACTGTCGTCCCACTGCATCGGTGTGCGGCCATTGTCTCGGGATTTAGTGCGCAAAATTGCCAGCAATTGTTCTTCACTCTGGCCTGCGGCCTTGAGTTCCGCGAACATATTCAGGCTTTCGACATCGCGGTAGTGATTGAGATGTGTATAACCCGGATTGGTCATACCGATCTCTTCGCCCTGATAGATGTAAGGTGTACCTTGCATACCGTGCAGCACCATTGCCAGCATTTTGGCGGCCGGTACCCGCAATTCCCCTTCATCGCCAAAGCGTGAAACGATGCGCGGCTGATCGTGGTTACACCAGAACAGCGCATTCCAGGCATAGCCATGCATCCCTTGCTGCCACTGGTTGAAAAGCTGTTTAAGCTGCACAAAGTCCGGTTTGGCCAGCGTCCATTTATCGCCATTCGGATAATCCACTTTCAGGTGATGAAAGTTGAAGGTCATCGACAATTCGCTGCCATCGAGTGCGCCATAGCGGCGGCAGCTTTCCAGACTGGTGGAGGACATCTCGCCTACGGTCATCAACCCTCTGGGCTGAAAGACTTCGCGGCTGAACTCCTGCAAAAACTCATGGATACGTGGGCCATCGGTATAGAAACGGCGGCCATCACCACGATCGTCATTTGGGAAATCCTGCTGTTTGGACACCAGGTTAATCACGTCCAAACGCAGGCCATCAATACCTTTATCAGCCCAGAACTCGCAGACCTTCTTCAACTCATCGCGGACGGGCGGATGTTCCCAATTGAGATCGGCCTGCTCGGTGGCGAACAGGTGCAAATAATACTGGCCGCTGGCTGCGTGCCATTGCCAGGCATTGCCGCCAAATTTTGAGCGCCAGTTGTTGGGCAGCCCATCGCCTTCGCCATCGCGCCAAATATAAAACTGACGATAAGGACTGTGGATGTCCTGCGACTGCTGGAACCATTCATGTTGCGTCGACGTGTGGTTAAACACCATATCCATCACGAGGCGAATGCCACGCTGATGTGCTGCGGCGATCAGGGTATCCATATCATCCATGGTGCCATAGGCCGGATCGATGGCGCAGTAATCCGCCACGTCATAGCCATTATCCACTTGCGGTGAGAGATAGACCGGCGTTAACCAGATAGCATCAACACCAAGTTGTTGCAGATAGTCGAGACGACGTGTTACCCCGGCGATATCGCCAAAGCCGTTGCCGGTACTGTCCTGGAAACTCTTCGGATAGATTTGGTAGATAACACCATTTTGCCACCAGGGGAGGGATGTTTTCATCGGAACGACTCTCTTTCATCAAAGTAGGTAAAAACTGCGCGGCCTTAACACCGCGCAGTTACAGGGTATAGCGGATTACACGATTAACAATTTACCGGTGCGCAGCTTGCGCTTGTAGACCAACATGGTCAGCAGCAATGGGATCACAATGGCAACCAGCATGGCGAGGGAGAAAATTCCCCAGAATTGCGGTTTGATGGACAGGATGCCTGGCAGACCGCCAACACCAATACCGTTGGCCGTGACGCCCGCGAGACCGCACATCAGAGAAGCAACGGCGGAACCGATCATGGCGCATAACATCGGGAAGCGATATTTCAGGTTTATCCCGTACATGGCCGGTTCGGTGACGCCAAGGAATGCTGAAATCGCAGCGGGAACAGACACTTCGCGCTCATTCTCTTTTCTGCTGACGATAATGATACCGACAACGGCTGATGCCTGAGCGATGTTGGAAATGGCAATCAGTGGCCAAACTGGCGTACCACCCATGCTCTGAATCATCTGCATATCGATTGCCAGCGTGGTTTGGTGTACACCGGTTATGACCAGCGGGGCATACAGGAAACCAAACAGGGCTGCGCCAATCGGTGCAAAGCTGCCGGTCATGACGGCTTTCACTGCCCAGGCAACGCCGTCACCGATCATGCGACCAAATGGCCCGATCAATGTATGCGCCAGGAACACCGCCAGAATCAGTGAAACAACCGGGACGATGACCAGATAGAGATAATCCGGCACGATGCGTTTCAAACGGGTTTCGATATAACCGAGTGCGACACCTGCCAGCATGGAGGGGATAACCTGCGCCTGATAACCCACTTTTTCAATGGTAAACCAACCGAAGTTCCACACATCCGGGATTTGCTGGCCGAGCAGGTAGGAATTCATTAATTGCGGTGAAACCAGGGTGATCCCCAGCACGATACCGAGAATGGGCGTGCCGCCCATTTTCCTCACGGTCGACCAACAGATTCCCACTGGCAGATAGAAGAAGATCGCTTCACCCAGCAGCCACAGGAAGTCGTAAATGGTTTTCCACAAAGGATGCATCTGCGCCAGCGTCAATCCGCCGCTCATCGGGATATCACCAATGACGTTACGGAAACCGAGGATCAAACCCCCACTGATCAGCGCAGGTAACAGTGGGAAGAAAATTTCGGCGAAGTGCGAGATACCGCGTTCGAACCAGGTCATATTTTGCCGGGCAGCCACTTTGGCCTGCTCTTTATTGGCTTCATTCTGACCGGTTTTGGCAATCAGCGCCTGATAGTATTCACCGACTTCCGGGCCAATAACGACCTGAAATTGCCCAGCATTGGTGAAACACCCCTTTACCATCCGCAGTTCTTCAATAGCTTTGGGGTCGGCTTTTGCCGGGTCGTTGAGCACAAAACGCAGACGGGTAATGCAATGGGTCACGGTAGCAATATTGCCACTGCCTCCCACCAGTTCAATAAGTTTGGTGACATCTTCTTGGTTTACTTTGCTCATTTTAGACCCTTCATACTTGAAGTTGCAGGGGTGTTAGCACGGTCACAAACCCGAATCACTGACCTGTGTCAGCTCATCGGGATTCGCACGCTTGCTTCCTACCTGCATCTCCAATTACTTTGGGTAGACCCCTTATTATTTGGGGATAGAGGCAGGGATAAGATGGAATAAGCATAGCGCGTGATCTGGTATTTTGAACTGGGAACGTTCCCATTTTGTAGAGAGGATCACAATCTTTGCTTTTTCAGATAGAGAAAACGGAGTCATCCACACGAAGGGCGATCGGCCCCTTTACACAGAAGGGGCGAGGATCAGACTAATTTACAGGGAACAATAATATGTTGTTGCTCGGCATGGTGAACCAACTGTGCGAGCAGTTGTTGCGCCGCCTGGATCCCGGCATAACCATAGCCCAACTCGACGGTGAACGTTGTCGGAAACAGAAAACCCAACAGCGGGTTATTGCCAATACCACAGACCTGGATCGTGTTGCGATCATGCTGCTGCAAATATTTTACAACACCCAACGCGATGGTATCTGAGGCGCAAATTATCGCGCTGGTCTGTGGTTGCAGGACATCGGGCGTATGCTGGAAACCGCTTTGGTAGCTGAGTTCACCCAGGGCAACGGTGGCATCAAGCCCATGGGTTTCGCAGTAGCTCTGATATGCCTGATAGCGCCGCATCCCTGTTGTGGCATCGGCCTGATTCACACCAATATAGCTGATGTGCCTGTGACCCTTTTCGCGCAAGATTTCCATCAGCAGATGCACGGCTCCAGCATCGTCATAACAGACCGAAGAGAGGCTGGAATATTCACGTGCCAGCACCACCATTTTATCTCGCCAGTCACCGAATTTGCTTTCATCCAGACCGGTAAAACCGAACAGGATCACACCATCGACGTTACGCTGGTGCAAAATGTGCAGATGCTCATCGACCAGATCTGGCCTGAACTGGCTCTCCATCACGATAGGATCGTAGCCGTGCTGATAAAACAGCGGCAGCATGGCTCGCACGGCCTGGTTTTCAGACGGTGAATCAAGGCGCGACACAATAATCCCGACAACTTTATCGCTCTGTCCGCGCATGGCCCGTGCTGATTTCGACGGCGTGAAACCTTGTTGGCGAATCACCTCTTCGATGCGTTCGCGGGTCTGCGGACTGACGCTGCCTTCGTTATTGATCACGCGCGAGACAGTGGATTTACCCACGCCGCTCAAGCGGGCGATATCTTTAATTGTCAGACGATTTTGCATGGTTTACTTACTATTGAGGTTGTAGGGCGTAAACTCCTGGCATTGCCCAAACCAGCGGGCAATGGCGAATCGGGTAGATAATTCAGTTTACTGTCTGCCGACGCTCTACGCACCCCTTATCAACCAAGGGCGAGAATGCCATTGTTTTCCTCAGATTAGTGGGAGGCTGGTGCATCAGCCGGGAAAATAACGCCGGTCTGGCGGCGGATTTCAGTCAGAAGCTTGGCCGTAATGCGTGATACTTCAAGCCCGGCGTGCTCTACCTGATGATTTTCAATCAGATTGGCAAAGGTCTCGGCCTCATACAGCATGGTATTGATATGCTGGGGTTGGGTGAGATCCAGGCGCTGGCCGCCCCGTGGCGTAAAGGCAATGGACTGGCACTCAGATATTTTTTCGATCTCCAACGTCCCCTCTTCACCCTGAATTTCGCTCGGCAAAGCAGAATCACTGACTTTGGAGTGAGAAATCAGCGCATCAAAATCACCATAATTCAGGAAAACCGTGCCGTGTCCGTCTACACCGCTCTCAAGCAGGGTTGCGCTGGCCGTCACTGACTTTGGCTCGCCCCACAAGGCGACGGCGCTCGCCAGACAGTAGTAACCAATGTCCATAATCGAACCATTGGAAAATGCAGGATTAAACGTATTTGGATTCTCCCCTGCCAGATAGCGTGGGTAGCGTGATGAGTATTGGCAATAACTGAGGTAGGCTTTGCGCAGCGTACCCACTCGGGACAGTGCATTTTTAATATGCAGGAAATTTGGCAGCCAGGCCGTCTTAAAGGCTTCAAACAGTACCACATCATTTTCTTTGGCACAGGCAATCATGCTTTCCGCCTCGGCCAGGGTTGAGGCCAGCGGCTTTTCGCAAATGACATGTTTCTTGTGGCTCAGGAAGAGTAGGGACTGTTGACAGTGCAGCGAGTTGGGGCTGGCGATATAGACCGCATCAATGACATCTGATGACGCCATTTCCTCCAACGAATCGAAATAGTGCTTAACGGGATAATCTGCACCAAACGCCCGCGCCTTTTCCAGATCCCGTGAATAAATCGCGGCCAGCTTCATTTTGCCGCTTTCATGGGCAGCATCAATAAAACGCTGAGTGATCCAATTGGTACCGACAACCGCAAAGCGAATCATATGTAACTCCATTTTCTGCACAAAGGTATCAGCCGTATAGCTTGCCGAAAAGCGAAAGGTGCGTCAGGTATAACCGGGTATCAAACTCTAACTGATGATAATCGGGATCCATATGACAACACAGACTATAGAACGATTTGTTGTGTTCTTTTTCTTTCAGGTGCGCCAATTCATGTACCACGATCATGCGTAAAAGGGCTTCGGGAGCACACTTAAACACCGTGGCAACACGAATCTCCGCTTTTGCCTTCAGCTTGTTACCCTGAACGCGGGAAATCGCCGTATGCAGACCCAGGGCATGCTTCATCACCTGTATTTTGTTGTCATAGGCGACCTTGCTCAATGGCGCGGCATTGCGCAAGAATTGATTCTTGATATCTATTGTATATTGATAGAGCGACTTGTCGGTCGTGAAATCATGCGGTTCGGGATAACGCTGCAGCAGAACAGTGCCTAATCGCTGCTGGCTGATTAACTGGCGAACCTGGGTTTGAAGCGGGTCAGGGTAGCCTTGTAAATAAGTCAGTTCCTGCATCTCTATTCTGCGTACTCTTAGATGAAAACGAAAAAAAGTTGGCGTTCATTGTAAGGCGTTTTGTTGTGCAAACCATGATGAAGCCACATTAAGTCAGTTTTAACCGAAAAAACATTTTACTGACAGGCAAATTTAAGGGATAAACAGCCCAAATTTATTATTCAGGAGGGGCGATGAGCCAATTCGAACTGGGAACACTGCGCCTTGAACTGGAGCGTTACCCGCAACAGGAAAATTCCACCCAACTGCAAGCCTGGGAAGCGGCCGATGAATATCTGCTGCAATCCATTGATACGCAGAATCTTTCAGGGCGACCAGTGCTGATTTTCAACGACACTTTTGGTGCGCTGGCTTGTGCATTGCAAGAGTTTGCCCCGTTCAGCAGCAGCGACTCTTACATGAGTCAATTGGCGACGCGGCATAATCTTGAATTGAACGGGATTGATCCTGGGCAAGTGACCCTGCTTGGCAGCCTCGACGACTTGCCCGATGCACCCGCACTGGTGATTTTCAGGATACCCAAGACGCTGGCGTTGCTCGAGCATCAGTTGCAGGCGCTGCGTAATGTGGTGAAACCCGACACGGTGATCATTGCTGGTGCGAAGGCCCGTGACGTTCACAACTCGACGATGCAACTTTTTGAACGCATCATTGGACCCACCAAGACCAGTCTGGCGTGGAAAAAAGCGCGATTGATTCACTGCACGGTGGCTGATTTACCGCAGGCGGATACACCCATTGTCAGCGAATGGCCGTTGGTTGGCACCCAGTATCAGATCGTGAATCAGGCGAATGTGTTTTCCCGCACCGGGCTGGACATCGGCGCGCGTTTCTTCATGCAGTATTTGCCACACGATCTGACCGGGCGCATCGCCGATCTGGGCTGTGGCAATGGCATCATTGGCCTGATTGCGCTTGAGCAAAATCCGCAGGCCGAAATGCTGTTTGTCGATGAGTCTTATATGGCGGTCGAATCCAGCCGGGCCAACGTGGAGCGTAACCTTCCGCAGGATTTGTCGCGCTGCGAATTTGAGGTCAACAACTCCCTGGCTGGCGTGGAGCGTGAAAGCCTACAGGCTGTGCTGTGCAACCCACCTTTCCATCAGTTGCACGCGGTCACCGACCACGTTGCCTGGCAGATGTTTTGCGATGCCAAGCGCTGTCTGCAATCGGGCGGCGAATTACTGATCGTAGGGAATCGCCACCTCGATTATTTCCATAAGCTCAAGCGCTTGTTTGGCAACTGTACAACCATCGACTCGAACCAGAAGTTTGTGGTGTTGCAGTCGATTAAAAACGGTTCCCAGCGCTAAACATGATATTACGTATATCATCGCGTAAGAACATGATCGTGTAGGCACATTACCGCTGGCGAGTGGCGCAACTGTAGGTTAAAGCGCCATCGCCAGTCGTGTACCTTGATCGATTGCGCGACGGGCGTCCAGCTCTAGCGCGACGTCGGCACCACCAATCAAATGAACCGTTTTTCCTGCCGCAATCAGCGGATCGTATAGCGCCCGTTGCGGTTCCTGTCCCGCGCAAATCACGATGGTATCGACGGCCAGACAGTGCGGCTGACCATCAACCTGGATATGCAATCCTGCGTCATCTATCTTTTCATAACTCACGCCGCTGACCATTTTCACACCGCGATGCAACAGGCTGGTACGGTGGATCCAGCCCGTCGTTTTTGCCAGACCCGCACCCACTTTACTGCTTTTACGTTGTAATAAAGTAATGTCGCGCGGCGAACGTTGCGGATGCCCGCCATCAGTTTTCAATCCGCCCCGTTGCGACAGGCTTTGGTCGATTCCCCATTCGAGACAGAACCGCTCACTACTGAGGCTGGTGGAGGGGCCGGATTGACTGAGGTATTCAGCGGTATCAAAACCAATACCCCCAGCACCGATAATGGCAATGCGCTGCCCGACCGGTTTTTTATCGCGCAGTACGTCCAGATAACTCAGTACTTTTGGGTGCGTGATTCCGGCGATCTCGGGTAAGCGCGGAACGATACCGCTTGCCAGTATGATTTCATCGAAATCAATAAGATCACTGGCATTTACGGTCTGGCCGAGTTGCAAGGACACTCCCAGTAAACTGAGTTGACGACGAAAATAGCGCAACGTTTCCGTGAACTCTTCTTTGCCGGGGATCTGGCGGGCAATATTGAATTGCCCGCCCACCTCGCTATGGGCATCAAAAAGCGTGACGCGATGGCCGAGTCTGGCAGCCGTGGTGGCAAAAGACAGACCCGCCGGACCTGCACCGACCACCGCCAGATTTTTCTTTATTTTTGCCGGGATCAGCGGCATTTCAGTTTCACGGCATGCGCGGGGATTCACCAGACAAGACGTCAGTTTCCCTTCGAAAATCTGGTCCAGACAGGCCTGATTGCAGCCAATACAGGTATTGATCTCATCAGCCCGTCCTTGGGTTGCCTTCTCAACAAATTCAGCATCCGCCAGAAATGGACGCGCCATCGAAACCATATCGGCACAACCGTCGCGAAGGATTTGCTCGGCAACCGCCGGATCGTTGATGCGATTGGTCGTGATAAGCGGAATGTTGACTTTCCCCACCAATTTACGCGTTACCCAACTGAAAGCAGCACGGGGAACCATGGTAGCAATCGTCGGGATGCGGGCTTCATGCCAACCGATACCGGTATTAATCAGCGTAGCGCCAGCGCGTTCAATCCCTTGCGCCAACGTGACAATTTCCTCCCAATCGGACCCTTCCTCAACCAGGTCAAGCATCGACAAACGATAGATAATAATAAAATCCGTGCCGCAGGTCTGGCGCACCGCTTGTACGATGGCCAATGCAAAACGCATTCTGTTTTCAGCATTTCCTCCCCATTGATCCTGCCGTTGGTTGGTTCGGGCAGCCAGGAACTGGTTAATCAAATACCCTTCAGAACCCATGATCTCTACACCGTCATAACCCGCGGTTTTTGCCAGCGTGGCGCAGTGGGCGAAATCAGCGATGGTTTGCAGAATTTGTTCTTCACTCAATGCCTGCGGTGCAAAGCGATTGATGGGAGCCTGCAATGCGGAAGGGGCGACAGGGTGCGGCTGGTAGCTATAGCGACCCGCATGCAGGATTTGCAACGCGATTTTGCCGCCAGCCTGGTGAACGGCATCCGTGACCTGACGGTGACCGGGTATCTGGGCATTGTCGTTCAGCGTAGAACCACCGTGATACACCACACCTTGTTGATTGGGCGCTATACCGCCAGTAACAATCAGCGCAACCCCGGCCCGGGCGCGCTCTGAATAAAAGGCAGCGAGGCGGTAGGGGCCGTCGTCAAGCTCCTCAAGGCCGGTATGCATCGATCCCATCAGCACTCTGTTTTTCAGCGTAGTGAAGCCGAGATCCAACGGCGCAAGCAGATGGGGGTAAGTGTTCATGGCGCTCTCCAACGGGTTATGCGGTAAACGTGCTCCGCAAAGAAGTGTGTCACTGTTGTACTCATCAGCCGCTGAAAGGCAAGTGGTCGGATGAGATTGTTGTGACAAATTTAGCCGTTGATTAACAGGATGTGAAATTACTCTTCACTTAATGTGATAGCAGTCATAAATTGCTGCCAAAAGACGTTATCGCGGAAAAATTCGCGGCTGAAAAAGCCGCGAGGAACGTTTTATACGAAAGCTTCTTCGCGGCGTAATACTGAACCGATAGACAACAACTCGGCATCGCTCTCCACCCCAAGTTTTTTCATGGCGTGGCGCTTCTGCGCACTGATGGTTTTGATACTGCGATTAAGCATGCGCGCAGTTTCTGTCACGTTATAGCCTGAGAAAAGGTATTTAAGCACCTTGTCTTCCCGTTCGCTTAACTGCTTGCGTAATACCGAGGGTTTTTTAATGTGCCTTTCAGGCGATTGATAATGGGTGACTGCGGGTGAAATATAATCTTTGCCACTCAGTATGGTGCGGATCCCGGTTTCTATTTCCTGCAAACTGTCTCTTTCTGATAGCATGCCATTAACATACTTTCTTGATCTGAAGAAAAGACAAGAATCATTTATTCCTGATATAAGAACTAATTTCTTATCAGGGCTGTTCTCATAAAAATTACTGATGAAAGGAAGATGAATATTAAACATATCATCGCGAGCATTAATGACAATAATCAGCATGTCGAAATCAAGTGATAAAGAATAAATATCTTCAATTCCAACCTGTTGGGAAATGACAAACTGCTTGCTGCGCTCATTGTTCAATAGTTGGGAGAGTCCATGCATCAGTAGGGCATTTTCCCCAGCTATGATTATTTTATATTGCATTATGACTCCTGAAACCTGCTGGTGAAGAAGAAGTGACAGTTACGATTTTTTACAACTACGAGGGTAACTAAAATAATGACGGCTAGATCATTATCGATGCTCATAAGGCTTTCAATTAATTTGTATTGAAGAATAAATTAACCACTGATTAATATTCCCTCTTGTCTACTAGGAATTTTTTCTTCTAATTATGCTTAACAGCATGAAAAAGTTACTTCAAATGGATTGTACAGATACCAGTACGTCAAAAGAAAATCATGTTCGAGGTGCCATTACTGCGCAAGTGTTGCGGAATTGCCAAGGTATGAGGAATTTAAATCGCCCGTATCTCATTGAACAAATTCAGTTAAGAGTTGAGCTGGACTAGGCTGATCTTGCTTCACCCACGTTTAACTTTTATTTGGACCCCATTATGAATCTTATTGATCATCCAGCTTGTCGGCCCTTCAGTGAGGCGGGACATTTATCTCAAATATCAGCATTTTATGAAGAAGGCCGCAATGTGATGTGGATGATGTTACGTTCCTATCCACGTCCTTGTTTTAATCAGGCATTAATTGAAGACATTATGATGCTGGCCGATTCGGCTAAAATGTCAAAATTACCGATAGATTTTTGGGTTACCGGCTCATTGGTCCCGAATATTTATAATGTAGGGGGCGACCTTGATTTCTTTGTCGATATGATTAAGAACCGTAAGAAGGAGAGTCTGCGAGCTTATGCCCGGGCTTGTATTGATTGCATCCATGCTGCGTCACGTGGGTTTGATATCGGTGCCATAACATTGGCCATGATTGAGGGAAGCGCACTTGGGGGAGGTTTTGAAGCCGCGCTGGCCCACCATTATGTCCTGGCTCAGGATACGGCCAGGATGGGGTTTCCTGAAATAGTCTTCAATCTTTTTCCAGGAATGGGAGCCTATTCCCTGGTTAGCCGTAAAGCAGGTATGCGTTTGGCGGAAGAGCTCATTTCAACGGGGGAATCCCACACCGCTGAGTGGTATCAGGCACGGGGACTGGTTGATACCCTTTTTCAGCCAGGTGAGGGATATGTTGCGACTCGCACCTTTATTGACTCTTTGCGTCCACGGCTCAATGGGATGCGGGCGATGCTGCGAGCCCGGCAGCGGGTGTTGCAGCTATCGAAATCGGAACTGATGGAGATTACCGAGGATTGGGTGGAAGCGGCGTTCACCCTGGAGGAGAAGGATCTCAGTTACATGGAAAGATTGGTGATGCTGCAAAATCGCCACACTGCCAGTTTACGTAAAAGCGGTTGAATGATTCAGCCATGAATTTGCGTTAACTTAACGGGTGAAGTGACTTTTCTTTGCTGAAGCCAATGTTCCAGTTCATCTGCGGGCATTGGCTTCGCAAACAGATACCCCTGCATCTCATCGGCACCGACCTGCTGAATGAATTGTTCTTCTTCTGCGGTTTCAACCCCTTCAGCCACAACTTTCAACTGCAAGGTTTTTGCGACGGCGAGGATAGTGCGGACCAACGCCTGCGCAACTTCATTGTTATTGATGCCGCGGACAAAGCTTTGATCAAGTTTGATGTAATCGATGGGTATTCTTGCCAATTGCGACAGTGAGGAGTAGCCCGTTCCAAAATCATCCAAATACACATCGGCCCCTCGTTCACGCAACTGCTCAAGGATCGCCACTGCCGCCGTTTCATCCTCCACCAGACAGCTTTCAGTCAGTTCGAAATCGAGCATGCACTTCTCCGTACCGGAGGCGGCCATCGCATCATTTAACGTACTGATAATAGAGCCATTAGTAAGTTGTCGGGCTGATAAATTTACGGCAATACGCAGGTTCAAACCTTTGTTCTGCCATTCTTTGGCCTGCAGCACAGCGGTTTCCATCACCCACTTCCCTAAGGGAGTAATCAAACCGGACTCTTCGGCATACGGGATGAAACCGTAGGGTTGTATAACCCCTCGCTCCGGCGAACGCCAGCGAAGCAGCGCTTCTACACTGTGAACGTGGCCCGTGAGGCTGGATATTTTCGGTTGGTAGTGGAGGAATAATTGGTGATCATCCAGCGCCTTGCGCAGATTGGTGTCGAGCCACATATATTCCGCGACTTTTTTATTCATCTCTGCAGAGAAAATTTGGTGCGTACCTTTCCCTTGTTCTTTGGCAACGTACATGGCGGTATCGGCATTACGGATCAAACTCTCGCCATCAGTACCATGTTGCGGACAGAGTGCAATGCCACTTGAGCAACCCGTATAAACTTCGATCAACCCAATGCGGAAAGGTGTTTTCAGGTGAGCAATAATTCGCTGGGAAATGGCCTCAAGTGCTTCAACGGAAGTGTTCTCACACAAAATAATGAATTCATCCCCACCAAGGCGCGCCAGCGTATCCTGACTGCCCAGGGAGCGCTGTATCATCAGCGACACCTCTTTCAGCAGGCGATCGCCAAACATATGCCCATAGGCATCATTAACTTTTTTGAAGTTATCCAGATCCAGATAGATCAGCCCAACCTGGTTTTCCCCGCGTTCCGTGATAGTCTGCGCCAGTTTTTCCTGGATGGCATGCCGATTTGCCAAACCGGTGATGACGTCGGTATTTGCCAGCACGCGCAGGCGCTCCTGTGCCATGCGTTCTTCGGTAATGTCTGTTCCCGAACAGATCAAATACTTCTCTTGTTTTCCGCTACCACTATGAACAAATTTGTTGCGGAACAAGAACAATCGCTGTCCTTTGACGGTGTTTATCCAGCGCTCAACTTCGTAGGACTGCTCATTACGAAAGAAACCGGTGATGTTCTGGCGGGATGCGATGCCTTCTTCCAATGACATAAACAGCTCATAGGCACTTTTACCTACAACATCCTGTTCTTTCTTGCCGGTGTACTCTTCGCTCAAGCGGTTGAAACGCTGAATTTTGCCTTCCTGATCAATAATCACAATGACCGAATTGGCTTCTGAGACCACCTGTTCTGCAAATGACAAACCCTGTTCGAGGTCATAGGCCACCGAAGAAGTATCGGTATAGTCCGATGCTGTGCCTGCCCATTCGCTGCAACTGACGCGCCGCCCGACCAGGTGCAGGCGCAGGGGGGTACCAAACAGGCTAATATTCAGGGTAAAGCTGGAGGTAATGCCAGTGAGGTGACGAACCCTATTGGCCTCAAAGACATTGAGTATCACGGCAACATTTGCCGTTCCCCTTTCAGCGGACAGTTCGAGGGCATTGCTGTCCGCAGCCAAACGCCAATAGGGGCGAGGAGTACCAAAATGTTGGTGCAGGATCGAGCCGAATTGATCTTCGATCATGAAATTTTCTCCGCAAAAGAGATTCCGCCGCCCGGTTAACGATTGTCGTTCAATTACACCTTGGCACTGCGCACAATATCCGGCAGCGTTGCAAAGACTGGCCTGATATACATTGGAAGCGAAGGTTAATCTGAAAAAAGTGCGCAGAAAACAATGATTCTAATGTTAGCAATCCTTTGAAAATCCGCCAGTGATGACATAAATCGAAAGGCGGGGGGTAAAAGCAGAATACTGCTTTTACCCCGTTAAAATCAGAGTAAAAGGAAGCTCTGCCGTTTGACGTTTTGTGAATCCAGTCCAATAAACACATTGAACTTGCCTGCCTCAGAAACCCACTTCAAATTCTCGTTATAAAAACGCAAATCCTGTTCAGTAATGGGGAAGCTGATTACCCGCTGTTCGCCGGGTTGCAACATGACTTTACTGAAGTTTTTCAGCTCTTTGACCGGACGACTGATTGAAGCGACAACATCTTGCACATAAAGCTGCACAACGGTTGCGCCACTGCGTTTGCCGGTATTCGTCACGGTTACGCTGGCTGTTAGCGTGCCTTTACTATCAAGTGTAGTAGATGAAAGCGTAATGTCTGAAACACTGAAGTCCGTATAGCTGAGTCCGTAACCAAATGGGAACAACGGGCCGTTGGTGATATCAAAATAGCGTGACGTGTATTTATCCGGTTTTTGCGGATTAAAAGGACGGCCCGTATTCAGCACGCTGTTGTAGATCGGGATTTGACCCACACTGCGTGGAAAGGTCATCGGCAGTTTTCCTGACGGGTTATAGTCGCCAAATAGAACGTCAGCAATGGCATTTCCCCCTTCCGTACCACTGAACCAGGTTTCCAGCATGGCATCGGAAATGTCATTCTCCCAGCTCAGGGTGAGCGGTCTGCCATTCATCAGTACCAGAACCAACGGTTTGCCGGTTGCTTTCAGGGCTTTGAGTAAATCGCGTTGGCTTTGTGGAATGGAGATGTCACTGCGGCTGGACGCCTCGTGCGCCATGCCTTGCGATTCCCCGACAACGGCAACCACCACATCCGCTTTCTTGGCAGTGTTTACGGCTTCATCAATCATGGCTTGCGGTGAGCGGGGGTCGACTTCCACAGATTTATCGTAAGAGTTGAGATACTTAACGATAGCGGCATCGTCAGTAATATTTGCCCCGACGGAATAAAGTACGGTGGCCTGGGTGCCAAGCGCATTTTTGATGCCCTGATAAACAGTCACCGATTGTTTGGCAGCGCCCGCCGCTGACCAACTGCCCATCACATCCCTTTGGCTGTCTGCCAAAGGACCTATCAGCGCAATAGTGCCAGACTTGGCCAAAGGTAAGGTGTTGTGATCATTTTTGAGCAGAACCAGACTGGTGCGTGCGACTTCCCGTGCTTCAGCCCGGTGCAGACGGCTTTCGGCATTGGTGTCAACGGGGTCTGTCGATGCCGGACCCAAATGCCGATAAGGATCGGCAAACAAACCCATATCCCATTTCACACCGAGTACGTTGCGTACTGCCGTATCGATATCCTGTTGTTTGATCAGCCCGTCTTTCAATAATCCCGGTAGATACTTACCGTACATGTTGTCATACATGTCCATATTTACACCGGCTTTCAAAGCCATCATGGCCGCCTGACGATCGTTTTCGGCAACACCATGTTTAACCAGCCCACCGATGGCACCGTGATCGCTGACCGTTACCCCGTTGAATTTCCATTGCTGGCGCAGAACATCGGTCAGCAGCCAGGTATTCGACGTGGCAGGAATGCCATTAACGGCATTCAATGCGACCATCACACCGCCCGCACCAGCGTCAATCGCCGCCTGGTAAGGTGGCATATAGTCTTGAAACATCTTGGGCAGGCTCATGTCTACCGAGTTGTAGTCACGGCCACCTTCACCTGCACCGTATAAAGCATAGTGCTTGACGTTAGCCATGACCCGATCCGGCGCGGAGGGGTCATCGCCCTGATAAGATTCGACCATGACTTTTGCCAGACGGGAGGTCAGATACGTATCCTCACCAAAACCTTCAGACACGCGTCCCCAGCGTGGATCGCGGGTGATATCGACCATCGGGGAAAATGTCATGTTCAGGCCATCGGCGGCCGTTTCTTTCGCTGAGATGCGTGCGCTGAGTGCCACGGCATCCATATCCCACGACGCAGCCAAACCGAGACTGATAGGAAAAACGGTACGCTGACCGTGAACAACGTCATAGGCGTAAAACAGTGGGATCTTCAGGCGACTGTATTGCACCTGATCCTGCATGCGGCGGATATCCACTTTGGTGACGGTATTGAACATCGCACCGACTTTACCGTCACGGATAGCCGCCATAATGGCGGGTTTGGGATAATCCGACCCAATGCTCACCAGATTGAGCTGCCCAATTTTTTCTTCCATTGTCATCTGCTGCATCAGCTTTTCGATGAAAATCTGTTTTTCTTTCAACTGATACTGTGGAGCTACATATTGTTGTTCGGCTATCGCAGGGCTTACAGCCAGGCAGATCATGACGCCGAGAAAGTAACGCTTAATCATTAACAATCCTTTGGCCTTATTGCCGTTCGCCAGTCAGCGTCAGACTCGCTGATGAACAACATACAAATAATGTGGCCAGTTTTGAGGTAACAGGAAGAGCCATGAATCTAATATGTCTACCGGAGGATTAGCAATCAATATATTGGTTCTACAACGTGATACTGCGCGGTGTGCGCAATGTCTCGCAAAATTACTCCCTACTTAAGGATAAGTGGGGGATAAGGGGGGCACTATGCATGGTCATCGGGGAACCTCAAGTTTGAAACCTGCAAATGTATCGCTGATGAGTGAAACATTCACCGAAGCCATCAGGTAAATAGACCAGACGCGGTGTCATGTACTTCATGCCGGGAATGATCGGAAATTAGCAAATTTAAGGGGATTTCATATCCATAATCATAATAATTTGGCGTGAAATGTATTATTAAACTCAGTGATTTCTTGATTTTTGTTGCCTTAATCTCTTGACGCATCATGACTCACGCGTCGCGTTATATCTAATGCCTGGTGTGGAACGGCCATAATGACTGTTGATAACAAGAATGTTACACCTGCAGCAAGACCGAGCCGCTGCAAATATGGATTTTGGGTGATGGGTATCATTCTGGTGATTTCAGTCACTGCATGGGGTATTCAGCGCTTTTTGACGTCACCTCATCAGATCTCGCCACCTAAGGAGTTGGTCTGGCACAATAATCTGAAGATCGATCTCCATCACCCCGATGTGTTGATCGAAAGCGAATCCCTGAGTCGGTTGCCCAAGGATCTGCTGGCTATCCCGTTTCTGCGCGATACGCTGACTGAGGATTTGGTTTTCTATTACCAAAATAATGCCGATCGTCTGGGGATTGCCGGTAGCCTGCGGCGCATTGTCTTCGAACATGAGCTAACTCTGCGTGATAACCTGCTGGAAACACTCCTCGACCAACCGGCTGATATTGCGCTTTGGCATGATGAACGCGGCAAACTGCATCATTTCATGGCGGTGATTAAGCTTGGCGGGTTGGCGCGTCTGTTGGAACCCCTGGCCAAGGTGGCGGCGGATGATACCCAACTCCAGCTCGTGGATTTTGCACCATTCAAGATAGAGAATGAGACGGTTGCGGTTTATCAACTGCGTTACGGCGGTAAGAAACACCTGTTATTTGCCAGCCACGGCGACAATCTGTTGCTGTTTTCCGATATCGCCATGCTGTACGACCAGGATACGCCTTCTCAGGACTCTTCGCAGGTAACCAGCGCATTACTGAGTGGAACCACGCCTTGGCCAGAGAGTTTTGGCCTTAAAGCGCGTGCTGTTGCAAGTGATAACGCCTCGGCGGCTGATAACGCTGCTCGCCCGGCTGCGCACCGCATTTCAGTCAGTGCCAACTATCTCGGGTTCGGTTATCAGCGCTTTGTCCCGGCATTTGCCGGTGTCCGTTTTGAAATGCAGCCGCAGGGATGGGCGAGCTATCTGGCGCTGAATGATCCGTCTACCGCGGGAAACGCCACTTTTGATTTCAGCCCAATATGGAAAACCATGCCGATGGGTGCCAGTTTCTGTCTGGCGTTGCCCATCTCGCAAAGTGTGCCGGAGTATCTGTTGCAACGCGTTGATGCCATCAGCGAGAGTGCACATTCTGTTGAGCACGATAACACCTCGCCATTGGCAATGAGTGGCATCAGTGGTTTGTGTTGGTACCCTGACTCGCATCTCTCTACGCCGCTATTTGTCAGCCGATTGGAAAACACGGCTGATGCGCAAACCGATAAAAAGCTCGCGGCACTGTTTGACACGGTGATCGGTGCCAGGGAAAAACAGCCTATTCCTGTAGTGACAAGTACGAGGAATCAGGCTCTTTTGTGGCAACGCGACGTCAGTTCCCGCTACGGCCAGTATCCTCTCAGTGAGTCCACGTCGCAGCAAAGTCTGGCGGGTAACCTGTTCTTCCGTGTCAGCCTGGCACGCCGCGATCAGACACTGCTGTTTTCTCTTGATGATAAGTTGGTGAATAAAGCCTTACAGACGTTGGATAAAAACTTTCCGCCGATCGCTGATGTGTTGCCGCAACTGGCGGTAGTGCCTGTTTATATGGCCCCGGAAGCGTTGTCTGGATTATTTAAACAGGAAGTATTCACCAGCCTGCCCAAGAACCTGGAACCCATATTTTACAATGCGGCTCAGACCCTCCTGTTACCCAAACTGACGGCCTTGGCCGGGCAACAGCGGTATGCCTTGGTTCTTCCCGCCAATACAGAGGTGAAAGAATCCTGGCAGTGGTTACCACTGAAATGGCAGGGGTTATGACGTCAACCGCGGTAAGACTGCACGCATTATTCCTGCTTGGCGTGATGCTGCTTTTTAATTGGCAAGTGCGGGCTGAAGTCACGGTTCCACCGTTGGATCCTGAACAATCCAGCGTGTTTCGTGCCTGGTTTGTTCGCATTGCAGAAGAGCAGTTGAATCAGGGACCCAGTGCGCACTGGTATCAACAGGATTGTGCGGGGCTGGTGCGTTTTGCCGCCAACGAATCGCTGAAGGTCCATAACAGTAAATGGTTGCGTGCGACGGGTTTATCCAATCGTTACCTTCCCCCTGAGCTGGCCATCAGCCCGCAGCAGCGTCAATTTGCCCAGCGCTGGCAGCAAGGTGGCGGCAAACAGGGCCCCTATGTGGATGCTATCAAGCTGATTCAATTCAATAGCCAACTGCTTGGCCGCAACCTGAATCAGGCGCAGCCAGGGGATTTATTGTTTTTTGATCAGGGTGATGAGCAGCATCTGATGATATGGATGGGGCGTTATATCGCCTATCACACCGGAACGACCACCCCAACGGATAACGGAATGCGTGCAGTGAGCATGCAACAATTGATGAAATGGAAGGATACCCGATGGATACCCGACGAATCGAACCCCAACTTCATTGGCATTTATCGCTTGGGTTTCCTGTCACGATGAATATGTTTCTGCGCTTGTGTCGAAAGCAACTGCTGGGCATGGCCCTGTTACTGCCCTTGGCCAGTGCGCAGGCCGAGGGCAGTCTGCCTGCGAGTGATTACTCGATACCCAAACAATCTTTTTTCCTGCTTTCCGATAGCAGCTTTGCGAGTGATGAAGTCGCCAAAGTGCGTCTCGAAGCGCCAGGGCGTGACTACCGTCGCTTTGAGGCGGAACAGTACGGCGGCGCGGATATCCGGTTGTATCGTATTGATCAACCTATGGAGTTCCTGAAGAGACAGAAAAACTTGCATCGCATCATGCTGGAAGGGCAGTACCAAGGTGAAGGACTGTCCAATACCCTGTCGTATCTTTGGGACAACTGGTACGGTAAGTCGCGCCGTGTGATGCAACGCACCTTCTCCTACGATACCCGCCAGGAAGTGACAAGCGTGTTGCCGGAGCTGAAAATCGGTGAGGCCCTGACCGCGCCGAGCAGATTTGTTGTGCAGCCGCAGTTTGCACCGTTGAAAAACCTGTCGCTGATTAGCCAGTTTCGTTACCCGCTGTGGGACGCACAGCCGATTCAGCCACCGGAGCAGGTAAAAATGGAGGGGTCATCCAGCGGTTTTGTTGAACCGTTGCCGGGTAATGTCTACATCCCATTGGGTAAGCTGAAGCCAGGTTTGTATCTGGTGGAAGCCTTGATTGGCAGCTATCGTGCAACCACGGTGGTCTTCGTTGCCAATACCGTGGCACTGGGCAAGATTTCGGCTAACGAACTGCTGGTTTGGACGGCCAACCGTCAGGATGGTCAGGCTGTCGGTGGTAGCCAGATCCTGTGGAGCGATGGGCTGGGCATCATGAACAGCGGTAAGACGGATAAGAATGGCCTGTTGCGCCTGCGCCATATTGCACCCGAGCGCTCTTATTTGCTGGGCGAGGACCACGAAGGTGGGGTCTTTGTTTCGGAAAATTTTTATTACGACAGCGAAATCTACGACACCAAGCTGTACGCCTTTACCGATCGCCCACTCTACCGTCCTGGTGATTGGGTAGAGGTCAAGCTGCTGGGGCGTGAATTCAAAAACGCACTGGATTCCGTGGCGATCAAGCCTGCTCCCCTAACCTTAACCGTGCTGGATGCTAACGGTTCGGTATTACAGACCTTAAACCTGTCGATCGATGGCAAGTCTGGCGCTCAGGCGCGTTTCCAGTTGCCAGAGAATGCGGTTGCTGGTGGGTATGAACTCCGTTCCACCTATAATAATCAGGTTTACAGCAGTTCATTCCGCGTAGCCAGTTACCTCAAACCGCATTTTGAAATCTCAATGGCTATGGAGAAAAACGATTTTCGTACCAATGAGCCAGTGACGGGTGACATCGTGCTTCTCTATCCCGACGGTAAGCCAGTCGCCAACGCACGTCTGGATCTTAGCCTGTATAGCCAGCAACTTTCCATGGTGAGCAATGACCTGCAATATCAGGGCAAATTCCCTGTTGAGCTGAAAACGGCACAATTGACAACGGATGACAAAGGTCACGCTAGACTGGAGCTTCCCGCAGTGGATAAACCGAGCCGCTATCTATTGAGCATTTTTGCCAGTGATGGTGCGGCATATAGGGTTAAAACCACTCGCGAGATCCTGATCGAGCGTGGGGCTTCCCGCTATGAACTCAGCGCACCGAAGCGGTTTAGCACGGTCGGTGAGGAAGTGGCGTTCAGCTACCGTAATGTGCAAGGCAACGGGGGTGCTCCGGCGACGTATGAATGGATGCGGCTGGAAGATCGCCAGCTAACCACGGCTCCGTTGCAGGTGGCGGATCAATCTTTCGCCATTACTTTCCAAAAGCCCGGTAGCTACAGGGTTACCTTGAGAAGTGAACAGGGCATGATCCTGGGAGCCACCAACCATACGGTCAGTGGTCCAGGGGAGAAAGCCGTTCCGGGCAGCGTCGAGATCGTGTTGGATAAAGATCAATACCAAACGGGTGAGATTGCACAGGCGCTGATCACTTTCCCGGAACCGGTCAACCACGCGTTGCTGTCGCTTGAGCGCGATGAAGTGGAGAAGATTGCGCTGCTCACCGACGGGGCCGACTGGATCAACGTACAGCGTTTGAACGATACCCAGTATCTTGCCCGTATTGCCGTACAGAAAAATTTTGCCCCTAATCTCACCTTCTCTGTGCTGTACAGCAAAGGTGGACAGTACAGTTTCCAGAATGCTGGCATTAAGGTTGAAATGCCGGGCATTGATATCGACATCAAGACGGATAAAGCCGTCTACCTGCCGGGGGAGACAGTGAATGTGGCGCTCGATACCCGGTTTGCCGGTAAACCGGTTGCTGCTCACCTCACCGTAAGCGTGGTCGATGAGATGATCTACGCTTTGCAGCCAGAAGTCGCCCCCACTATCGACCAGTTTTTCTATCACCCACGGCGTAATAATGTGCGTACCAGTGCCAGTCTTTCGTTTATCGCCTACGATCTGGCGCTACCCGGTTCCCCTACCGCTCCGGGGCGGGCAAATCGTAGCGATCGCAGCGTCAAAGTGCTGGAACGTCCTCGCCGTGAAGATGTGGATACCGCTGCCTGGCAGCCGGATATTGTCACCGATGCCAATGGCAAGGCCACTTTCAGCTTTCGTATGCCGGACTCTTTGACTCGCTGGCGGATTACCGCACGTGCGCAGAATCCGCAGGGTCTGGTCGGTCAGAAACAGGGCTTTACCCGCTCGGAAAAACCGCTTTACCTTAAATGGAGCGGTGCGACGCAGTTCCGTCAAGGCGATCGCCCGCAGCCAGGGCTGTTTATCTTTAGTCAGGATAAGCAATCGGCTCCCGTGGAGCTGCGCACGCGTTATGGCGATCAAACATTGACCCAATCGGTCAAGTTACATGAAGGGGTGAACTACGTCAGCCAGCCAGTGGAGGCCATGCAGTCTGGGCGCTGGATCTCTGAAGTGGTAAGAGACGGTCAGGTACTGGATACCGTGAGTGTCGATCTGAAAGTAGTAGAGGACGGATGGTTGTCGCCACAGCAGCAGGATATCCGACTGCACGCTGGCAGCAATAATCTGAATCTGCCAGTCGGGGCTCAGGATATCCGGCTGCGTATCAATGGGGATGCACAATCGGTATTCCGCAGTAATCTGGACGATTTGCTCAATGAACCTTTTGGTGGCGTTATCAATACTGCCAGCCGGTTGTTGCCGTTGAGCCTGGCCTACAACATGCTGGCCAAAGAGGATGCGCAGCGAGGGAATATCTTGCGGCAGATCATGCAGAATAATCGCCAGCGCCTGATGCAAATGGCAGGGCCAGGAGCCAAGTTCACCTGGTGGGGAGAGGAAGGGGAGCCCGATGCCTTCCTGACCGCTTATGCCTATTATGCTGATTGGTACGCAAGTCAGGCGCTGGGCGTGACCCTACCTGTGGAGCACTGGCAGCGGTTGCTGGATGTTTATGCTCAACAGGCGGACGAGATGCCTATGCTGCATCGCGCTCTGCTGCTGTCATTTGCGCAGGAAATGCATTTGCCGGTCACCAGCCTGTTACAAGGGGTGGCGGAGTCATTGACTACGGCCAATACAACTGAGGGCATGGCACTGGCAGAAACTGACAGCCTGGTAATGGCGGCCCCCAATTCTAAACTGGGGCTGGCAGTGGCACGGGTGCTGATCTACTCGCTGTTAGAGCAGACCCCAGGCTATCAGTTGAAGGAACAGGAGTTACAGGCATTGAAGCAAAGTCAGCAGTTCATTGCCTATAGCCAGCATCCCTTCGCCTATGCAGCGATCTGGCGAACCGGTGGTGCAGATAGCGCTCAAGTCGCCTGGCTTCTGGCGCAACTGATGCCATCACAGCCTGGCCCTGAGCGAGCGTTGGCCTTGACGTGGTTGTATGGTTCACTCGGCAAAGTCGTGCAACCCGTTGAGTTCAATCCGGGACCGGATTGGTTATCGTTGCAGGGGACCCTTGGTGAGCGTTACTGGCATTGGTCAGGCCAGGGGCAAGTGCCGCCCCTTGAACTCCCGATTAGCATGACGCAGCCCATTGATATATCTATTAACTTCAATCTGCCACTGACCGCCCCTGGCGTAGATACGGCAAAACAACCGCTGCAAGTGGACATCAGCCACCGTTTACTGCAACTGGTGCCCGGTGATAAAGCCTTTGAGTTTACAGTCAAACCGGTAGCACCCGGTGAAGAGCTTGCCAGCGACGTCCTCTATCTGGATGAGGTGACGCTGACCAACAAGAGCGATGCGCCGCAGCGTTACATGCTGCTTGAAGTACCACTGCCGCCGGGTGCCGACGTTGAACGTACCACCTGGGGCATCACGGTGTCTGGGTTGAGTGACAAGAATGGCGTACCGCTGGAAAAAGCACGCAATGAGATGGGTCAACTCTCCTATATTGTACCGGTTGATGAACTGGTGGAGAGCAAGGTCTACCGGCATCTGGTTCGCTTCTCACAGAAAGGGGAGTTTCTGCTGCCGCCGATACGTTATTCGCGGATGTATGCGCCGCAGGAGGCCGCAATGGAAAACCAGCGTGGCCTGAAGACCATGACGGTGAAATAGATGTGGCGCTGGTGGTGGCTCCTGCTGCCTGCGGTTGCATTTGGTGCAGAACCGCGATTGCAACTGGCGCTACAGAACGGCCAGGAAAACCAACTGCTCATCTTGAGCCAGAGTCAGCAGTTTGACCAGCAATCGCTGCCAGCTACGCTGACCACTCCGCTGGGAAGTGTCTGGAAACTCTTGGTGTATGCCTATCTGGTGGATACGCAACAGAATGAGCCGGATTACTCCTGTGATGGTAGTCAGCCACAGGAAGAGGTTTACTGTTGCGAAGTGGGCAAGAAGATTGCGCGTGATCGGGCTTTGGTACAGTCGTGCAGCCTCTATTTCAGTCCCCAGCGTCTGCAACTGGATCCGCAGCAGTGGGCCCGCTATTGGCAAAGGCAACAAACTCCCGGCTGGTTGCAGGATTTGACGCAGTTACAACCGGGAACGCAGGTACCGGTAGCCCAACTGCTGGGGGTTTTAGCTGCGCTACCTGCTCAGCAACAGGCGCGGAATGTTTTGCTGGATGTGTTACTGCCAGCCGACGGCAAGCTGATTGGTGCGCTTGGAAGCCGGCTGCGGATAAAAACCTGGAGCTGGCGGGATGAACAAGATCCTGAACGGCGTCTTGGCGGATTTGCTGGTTGGCTGATGGATGGCACACCGTTGTGGGGGCAAGCCGCGGGAACCAGCAAAACGGTTCTGCATAATTATGCCAATGTGCTGAACAGCGTCTTGCCGCAGGCACAACCCGTGGATCCTCTGGGGTGTGTGGTCGTGAAAATGTTTGATCGTTATCCGATAGTCGCTGTACGCCGTAGCGGTGAGAAAACGTTGATCAAACCGGGAGTATTGCAGGGTAAGTATCAGGTTGAGTTTAGCAATGGTAACCATCAGGTTATCGAGAGTCAGGGCGAACTTTTTCTGCGGGAAAACGCCGGTCAACTGACCCTGACAGCCCGTCTTGAGCGGGAGGAGTATGTGGCCCGGGTACTTCAGCGTGAAGCGGCAGCCCAACCGGTCGAAGCTGCCAAAGCCCTGGCAGTGGCTATCCGTACTTATCTGCTGCAAAACGCGACGCGTGAGGGGGAGTGCCTGATGATAAGCGATAGCAGTGCCAGCCAGCGTGTTGCCCCCAGCCCAGCCACCGCGGCGACGCGGGAAATTGCGGCCTGGAGTGCCGATTTGGTGCTGGCCGGGGCCACGGTAAACTACCACCTCGATCGTGCTGGAACGAACCGTCTTTCCTGGCAACAGGCGGTGTCTCAGGCCGGGCAGGGGATGCGCTATGATGCGATTCTGGCGCAGGCTTATCCACGCGCCAACCTGGGGCGCTGGGATAGGCCGGAGATCTTATGTCAGCCAATACCGGAGGCAGAAGCCTGGTTGGCGAGCCGACAGAAACGCTGGCGTGAAACCCTTGATGTTCAGCCCGGATATGAGGCTTTGCGCCAGTTCACCGTATGCCGTTTACTCTCGGGCAAGCCTCATGTCGATCGCATGTACAGCCGTATCTATGTTCGTGATTTCTACTCGCTGCAAGACCGGTTGGATTTGGCTCATGAATATTTACACTTGGCCTTTGCGGCCCACCCTAATGGTCAGGATGAAGAGTTTGTTGAGCGGCTTGCCCGCTATCTTTTGCTGGAATAGGGTGATGGCTACCAAGGCCTCACTAAAGGACTCTCTGTGTTTCAGGATGACGCTATGATTATTCGTAGGTTGTGCGACATATGCTCGTTATTGTTAATGGTAGCTACCACGTCGGTGTTGGCAGAACAGCGTGTTGATATTGATACACCGCTGGCCGGATGGCATGACACTTCTGGTGAGGGAGCAGATTTCTCCCAGCAGGTGAACTATCCGGCATCGTCGATAAACTCACCCGTCACTCAGGCGGCGCAGGCGCTGATTAAGGGTCAGATTAAAGGTTTTCCCAAGCAGGATGGCAAAGCCAAACAAGAGCCAGGTCGCCTGATTGTTAATGGCGTCAGCATGCCGCTGAAAATTCAAGAGAATGGCAGTTTTAGCCGTCCGTATATCTTTCCGCAGGGCAGCAATAGTGTTGAAGTGCGCAGCCCCGATCGGAAAGCCACACACCGTACACAGTTTTATGCACAAAGAGGTAACGGAGCGATTCCGGCTCGTTTACGGGTCGTACTCTCCTGGGATACGGATAATACCGATCTCGATCTGCATGTGGTGACCCCGGAAGGTGGACATGCCTGGTATGGTGGACGGCAGTTAGCCAGTGGCGGGGCGCTGGATGTTGATGTGACCACCGGTTTCGGTCCTGAGATCTTCTCTTCACCGGTGCCTGAAAGTGGCCAGTATCTGTTATTTGTTAACTATTATGGCGGTAGAGGGGAAGAGATCTTAACGACGGCGCAGATCACCATTGTGACTGAAGAAGGTACTGGCAATGAGAAACAGGAAACCGTGATTGTTCCGATGCGTAATCCTGGTGAACTGACGTTGGTAAAAAAATTCAGTTATTCGGGTCGGGGTTAGGCTGAAAGCATGGGAGTTTTTGTGCTGCTAACTAAGGAGAAGGAGCTACGCTTTGAACGTAACTCCTTGATAAATTTGGTGGCCCCTACTGGATTTTAACCAGTGATCAAGCAATTATGAGTCATAAAATCGGCATTACGGGAATTAGCTTCAGTGAAAGAGCTGACCGAGGAAAGTGGTAGTTCCTATATCTTCCCACTCTCGACCAACGGCGAGCGACCGGTATGCACCGATAGCCTGGCGCGTTCCATCATGTATTTCCGTGCCTTTAATCCTGAGTTAAAGTTTTCACGGCACGAGATTTACGTCGCACTTGTAAAACGCTGATGGGGGCGGCGGGGATCAGTAAAGAGATCCGCGACCGTACTCAGAATCACGCTTTGAACGACATTAGCTCAAAACATTATGATCGTTATGATTACCTGACAGAAAAGCGCAGGGCGCTTGAAATCTGGGAAAATCGGGTTAATAGCTATCAACGAGAGCAAGAAAACAACGTTGTGAACTTGTTTGGGCGGAGGTAATCGCTTGTCAAAATATGAGCTTAATTCAGCAGAAGAGCGGTATCAGCCTGGCTCTGATGATTTGGTATTGGCGAATAAGCTAGGGATTACCGATGTAGATGAAATGGATGCACTTGAGTCTGGCTTACTGTTGATGCTGTATGAACAGCTATTTATCGAAGGCCAGCCGCCTGCGGCGCTGGCTTTTGAGCACATTAGTGGGTGGCATCGCCAATGGCTGGGGAATGTATACGACTGGGCGGGGAGGCTGCGTAACGCTAACCTGGCGAAGGACGGCTTCCAGTTTGCCGCTGCCGACAGGATCCCGCTACTGATCGATGATTTTGAGAAACTGTTTCTCTCCCGGTCTGGTGAGCTGAAATCCCTGGCCCGGTCTGAACTGGTTAGTTATCTGGCCGAATGCCATGTGGAATTTATTTTGATCCACCCATTCAGAGAAGGTAACGGGCGTCTGTCGCGGCTACTTTGCGATGTACTGTCGGTTCAGGCGGGAAAGGGCTTACTCGATTACAGCTTATGGGACGAGCATAAGGCGTTTTACTTTAAGGCAATTCAGGCGGGTGTGTCAGGGAACTACAGCCCCATGATGCAACTGGTGAGTGACATTTTGCCAGATTAACGGGCGAGGCCAACGGCTTTCGCCTGTGCCTGGTTTTGTTTGAGTTGCTGCTCAATTTTTTGCACAGAAACGCCTGTCTCGATGGCGGTTGAGCTGGCGACGGCACGGTAGATTTGAGTTTTAGTGATCTGACTATGTGCTGTTTTTTTTGTCATGTGGAAAGCCTCGTTGTTTCAGTCCTGATTTTAGTTCGGATAGGGACGGCTGGCAAGGCTGCTATCTGTCGGTAATCTAATTACCCATGACCATCCATCGGATGAACCCTTCGATTTAGAGTGATTGCCATGAGGCAGAATTTTTCTAGTGAGGCAATTTTGAGGCAATGCTATATTGAAATGAAAAAGCCACCCTGTGAGAGGTGGCTTAATACGCTGATTTAACAGCTAAAATTTGGTGGCCCCTACTGGACTTGAACCAGTGACCAAGCGATTATGAGTCATAAAATTGGCATGTTTTGAATTGTTCGGTGTTGACTCTATTTGTATTTTTAATTGTCTATAATCAATCAGTTATGATGTTAATGTTGTTTCTGTTTGGTTGCCTGATATCCTCATTGTATCATCCTTACCTGACCCGTTACCTGACCCGAAATAGGCATCGGGTTAGGTAACGCTCATCCTTATAAAGGTAGATTTATGGCCGCTAATCTTACCGAGACTGCTATACGTGGATTGAAGACAAAAAGCACGGCGTACTACGTGTGGAGCAACAGCGCTCAACGTGGCACAGGCAGGCTTGGTGTTAAGGTCCAGCCTTCAGGCAGTAAGGTTTTTTATTTCCGTTACTACATTGAGAAAGGGAAGAAAGAGAAATTCATCCAGTTGGGCATCTGGCCCGAGATGAAACTGGTGACGGCTAATGAGCTGGCGAAAAAGTACGGAGCCTGGCTTATTGAAGGAAAAGAACCCCAGCAAGAGCTTGAGCAACAACGCCTGGCTGAACAGCACATCATGCAGCTCCATCGTTCTCAGGGATCGTTTGAAGAACTGGTGCATGGCTACGTGAACAAGATGAAGCTCGACAACAAGCGAACCTGGGCTGATGTATTGAAGCGCATGGAGAGAGAGTGCTACACCGTTATTCCTCGTGATACCAAAGCGAAGGACGTGACACCTCTGCAGATCAAAACCATCCTCTCGGGCATTATCCAGCGTGATGCGGTGGTCCATGCGAATCGAATTCGTTCCTATCTGATGGCGGCATTTAACTACGGTCTGAAAGCTGATAACGATCCGATGAATACCAGCGTGGGCATTACGTTCGGTCTTGAGGTTAACCCAGTATCGGCCATACCGAAGCAGTCTTCGGCGGAAAAAGTGGGTGATACATGGTTAACGCTGGAAGAGCTTCGTTTTGTCATGGAACATTTCTCCGAGGCAACTGGAGTGGGTCCCTTGATGCAACACTTAATCCGTTTCTGTACTTACGTCGGCGGACAGCGCCCGTTTGAAATGATTGCCAGTCAGTGGGGGGCAATTGACTGGCAGCAAAAGACGCTTCTGGTCATTGCCGATGTATCGAAAAACAAGCGTGAGCATCTGATCCCGCTGACTGAATCGGCGCTGCAGGAATTAGCCTCAGTGAAAGAGCTGACTAAGGAAAGTAACAGTGCCTATATTTTCCCGCTATCGACAAACGGTGAGCGACCGGTACGCACTGATAGCTTGGCGCGTTCTATCATGTATTTCCGAGCCTTTAATCCTGAGTTTAAAGTTTTCACGGCGCGAGATTTACGGCGCACCTGTAAAACGCTGATGGGGGAGGCGGGGATCAGCAAAGAGATCCGGGACCGTATTCAGAACCATGCTTTGAATGACGTCAGCTCGAAACACTACGACCGTTATGATTACCTGACAGAAAAGCGCAGGGCACTTGAGATCTGGGAGGATCGGGTCAACAGCTATCAGCAGCAGCAGGAAAACAACGTTGTGAACTTGTTTGGACGGAGGTAAGTGCTTGTCAAGATATGAGCTTAATTCAGCAGAAGAGCGGTATCAACCGGGCTCTGGAGACCTGGTGCTGGCTAATAAGTTAGGGATCACTGATGAAGAGGAAATGGAGGCTCTGGAATCTGGTCTGTTGCTGATGCTTTATGAACAGCTATTTATCGAAGGCCAGCCGCCTGAGGCGCTGGCTTTTGAGCACATCAGCAGGTGGCATCGCCAATGGCTGGGGAATGTGTACGACTGGGCGGGGAGGCTGCGTAATGCCAACCTGACCAAAGATGGCTTCCAGTTTGCTGCCGCAGACAGGATTCCTCTTCTTCTTGATGGTTTCGAGAAGCAGTTTCTCGCTCGGTCTGGTGAACTGAAATCCTTGGCTCGCCCGAAGCTGGTTAGTTATCTGGCTGAATGCCACGTGGAGTTTATTTTGATCCACCCATTCAGAGAAGGTAACGGTCGTCTGTCGAGGTTACTTTGCGATGCGCTGTCGGTTATGGCGGGGAAAGGCTTGCTGGATTACAGCCTATGGGATGAGCACAAGGTATTTTACTTCAAGGCAATACAGGCAGGCGTATCAGGGAACTACAGCCCCATGATGCAATTGGTGAGTGATATTTTGCCAGATTAACGGGCGAGGCCCACGGCTTTCGCCTGTGCCTGATTTTGTTTGAGTTGCTGCTCAATCTTTTGTACAGAAACACCGGTTTCTATCGCGGTGGAGCTGGCAACGGCGCGGTAGATTTGAGTTTTAGTGATCTGGGCGTGTACTGTTTTTTTTGTCATGTGGAAAGCCTCATTGTTTCAGTTCTGATTCTAGTTCGGATAGGGGGGGCTAGCAAGGCTGATATCTGCTCGTCAAATGCATAATTCAGCCATTGGTGATCTGGGACGGTCGGGGAGGCAAATTCGGAGCTGCACTAATTCTTGACTAGGATCACATACTTTTCATTATCATAAGTGATGTCAAAGAGGATTTGATATATTATTCAATAAGTTAATGCATTCTTAATGGTGGATTTGATGAACTCTAATTTTGTTTCTTTATCAAAAGTTTCAGATGAGACGGTTGTCGAGAAAATTCTTGATGAGTGGTTCGCTAAGAAAATAGATTTGTTTTTGTATTTTGGCGGTAATGGTAAAAACTGTCGATTATCACGGTGTATTTCACCATCGTTGCACATAGGAGGCGAGAAGATTATTAGTGATGGAGACGAGTTCTATGTGTCAGCAGACAGTCCAGCTAATTCAATTTTAAAATTCATTCCCGACTTGCCATTAAGTCCTCACTTAACTGTTAAAGAGGATTTTAAGATCTCAAGGTCTATCCAGGGGAAGTATTTCAATTATGAGTACTCTGGGAGAGCATTAGGGTATTGGAAAGTTATTCCTACTCAGGTATCCAGATTTAATAATGGCAAATACACTCTTAAAGATAAAGTGTCATTCAATATTCAGTGTGATACTTCTGGAGGGGTGTATGTATATAGTTTGTACGATGAGGATTATTTGATTTTTAATGAAGATGTGTTAGTTGGTAATAATGATTTATATATCGAGATAAGTGTGCTTGAATTCCTTTTCCCTTCTGTAAGTGCTAAAAATATAGATATATTTTCTGACGGTGAAGAGTCAGTAAAAATGAAATTTGCGACAGAAAAATACAACTTTGCACTCTGTTTGGTCATGAGAGAGGTTGTTGTAGAAAGTGATGGTGTTCCTATTATCAGTAAGCTTAAACCTGAATACGACGATATGTGGAATGTGAAAGTTTCAGAAAGCACCCTTTGTGAATGGTTTGTAAAACCAGGGCCATATACAGATAAAAGGCAAAGATTTACTTTAGAGAAGAAGAAAGGCATGTATTTATTTCTTTTACTTTTTTGCAAAAAAAATAAAATTAAAAATACCAAAAGAAAAGCAGCTGTTATCGCTGCCGAACTCAACAAACTGGCTGCATTAGAGTCTTTCTGTTTCGATGTGGAGTTCACTGCAAATGATGTTGAACCTTGGCTGAGAAACCCCCTTAGCTAATGTCTTACTAAGCGCTTATCCAAAAGTTTATCACTTCACAATTCCTCCGCTCTGAAACATGATTGTCTACACCGAAACAACAGGAGGCAATCATGAACAAACCTTTTACTCAACCTACCGCTGAACAGCGCCTACAGGCTCTGCAGAACTATGGTGAGCCGTCAGATCGCTTGGTGCGTGAACAAGAGCGTCAGCGCATTACATCGATTGCTCGTTCCACTGCGTGGAAGCTTGAGCAAGCTGGAAAATTTCCTTTGCGTAAAGCTCTCGGGGCAAAGTCCTGCGGTTGGCTGCTGAGCGACTTACTTTTTTGGATTAGCATCCGATGATGTTATCTGAAACCTTAGCAAGTTATTGGCTATTTCGCAAATACTCATGGAGACCAATATGAAGGTGGCTGGATAACTAAAGTTGAAACATTTTTTAATATTACAACGAGGCTCTTATGTCACAAAAAATCACTTTCTCCACTAATTACGAATCAACCATTGAAGCTTATAAGGAGTACAGTAAAAATGCAGGGTGTTCACTCTCCGCGACTATTTCTCAAGTGTTGCATACTGCTGCACCATCGTTTTTGAAAAAACAAATTCCATTGATTCCATTGATTGAGGGAGAATCGAAAAAAACAGATGCAGAGTTTTTTCTGGATGTTTGGAAGTCTCATATTTTAATGTCTGGAGATATTCTAGATGTGACAGATATAAAAAACAGTCTTCCAGATCAGAGAATGAGTAATCTTGAAATAGAGGAAATTAAAAAGACGTTAAGAAACTGCATTAAAGATACTGAGGTGAAAAATGCTATTTATATTTACACGGATCGAAAGGTGAATTATGCAAAACGATTGGCAACTGGGCTTGCTACTATCCAGTTGATCAAAGATACCATGTATGAATGCAATTTTTTTGATCTTAGCAGAGTTGTATTACTTCCTGCTATTGAGTTAATTGAATACGGAATATATAGAGTTCTCAAAAAGCACTCTGTAAACACCTCGTTTCCGCATATTTGTTGGATTCCGATATTTTACATAAACGATAAGGCGGTGATGATTCCAGTGATTCGAGAAGGTGACGTTGCATCTTCCTCAAAACCAACGGGGAACATTATCATTATTAATCCTTTTGCCGATATGATTAATGGTGAAAAAAATTGATGTATTAGAGTATTACACTGAATTGCTCCTTTAGACACCTAAAGGTAGCTATAATTAATAATTGATACCGGAGTTAAGCAGAATGTCTGGATTTTTTTACCATCTATACCGGAATGTGGCTGAAGTTGAGGATCAGAATCTTAAGTCGGAGATTAAAGACGTACGCACAGCTTTATCGATAAGTTCGGAACGGACACTGATTGACAGTCAACCGTCACCCAACAAATCGAATTCTTTGAAAATCCTTATCAACCGAGGGATGGGTAGAGGCGACGATCTGGTTGTATTAGACCTAAATAGTTTGGGGAGCAACGCAGAGGAGATCCAGGAAAACATAATACGATGCGCTAAAAAGGCTATACGCATTCATTGTTACTTCCCTCAAAAGAAGCTAACCTCGACTGCTGACGGATATATTTTTACTTTATTACTTCCAAAGATACAGAATGAATGCAGGAAGGTGGACTTAGCTGCGTTGAAGAAAAGAAATATCACTAAGCCATTAGGTAGAAGGGAAGGAAGCGAATATCGTGAAGGCATCGAGCTAGCTAAGTGCAGAGGGCTGACTCAATCGCAAACAGCAAAAGAATTGGAGATAAGCATATCGACAGTAAAACGTAATTGGAATAAAGGAATTATCGGTTAATTCAGCAAGCTAATTGCAGAGTAACTTTTAAACAGTCATCACAGGCTGGGGGCGACTTTATCTTAAATTTAGATGTTGGATAGGTATTATAATGGCTATCTATCCTTAATATTGCCTAATAACCATCTAAGGATAGTATTACTAATAAAGTAATGATCAGATCACAACGGTATGGGGATACTAAGATCTGATGCCAGTATATACCTTAATTATCGATAAGGTACAGCCCTGCCTGTGTGGCAATAACTAATATGGTCTCTGACAGATTGTAGGACCAAACACATAGGTATATTGATATGAATTATGTACAGCTTTATCGGATGAAGATTAATGCATTATTGAATGCTCTGACGAATAAATATCCACGAGTTACGGCGGTAAGGGTAGATATCCATTATCCAGGTATCGTCGATGATGGTGATAACATTTGCTGTTTCCCTAATCTGGAACCGGGAGTAATGTCGCGGATGCGCGGCGCCCTAAAGGCTAAACTGGAAGCTGACAAAACTCGTAAGCAACGAGAGGGTAAACGTATCTATCGCTGCCCTATGTTTATTATGTGGGCAAGAGAGTTTTCAGAATCAGGTAAATGCCATTACCACATTTGCCTGTTATTCAACAAAGACGCTTACTACCATCTCGGTGATTACAATCATGAAGACAACCTGAGAGGGATGATTACTGGCGCATGGTACAGCGCTCTAGGGCTGGAACTCGAAGATCACCAAGGCTTGGTGCATTTTCCAGATGATTGCCGCTACGTGCTGGACACTAACAGTCCTGACTTCGACGAACATTACCAGGACCTGCTTGAGCGTCTGGATTACCTGAGCAAAGTCGAAACCAAAGTTTTTGGGGAAGGGGATCGTAACTTCGGGTGTAGTCGAATCGATCTGTGATTTGTGTGTGGCCTTCTCCGTGTGGGAAGGCTCATTTATGTCAGAAGTATGTGCTGTAAACGATAGCGCAACTCTGTCCTCCCGGAGATGCGGATGTTTTGTTGGACTGGTTATGTTGTGATCCCCAGATGCTGGCGGTACTTCACCGGACTCATCGCACCTAATGAGATCTTGATTCGCTTCTCGTTATACCAGCGTATGTACCTGTCCAGGAAGCAGATAAAATCTTCCAGCGTTGTGGTGGCCCAGTTTCTGCCATAGTACATTTCATTTTTGACCCGCCCGAAGAAGCCTTCACACGCCGCGTTATCCGACGAGCAACCTTTGCGTGACATAGACCTTATAAGACCTGATGCACTGATACGATCCAGCCAGCCCGGCCATCGATAATGGCCGCCTCTGTCGCTGTGTATTACCGGTCTTTCATTTTCTCTGAGCGTATCGATCGCATCATCGAGCATACCATTCACCAGTTTTGCATCCAGACGTGTGCCTATCGACCAGCTCACTACTTTGCCATCAAAACAGTCGATTACTGGCGACAGATAGACCTTGCCTGCCGGAAGCTGGAACTCGGTAATATCAGTCAGCCACTTCTCATTTGGCCGGCAGGCGCGAAAATTTCTGGCAAGGATATTTTCAGGTGCCGGCCCTATTTCTCCGCAGTAAGAGCTGTATCGCCGCCGCCCGGCTCGCTTAACGATGAGTTGCTCCTCAGCCATCAGCCTGCGAACGACCTTTTCAGAGATGTGGGAGTTGTTCTCCCTGAGCATTGCGTGGAGACGCCGGTAGCCATAGCAGCGGTAATTTCCTTCAAAGATCTTTCCCATGGCAACGCGTATTTCCGCATACTTATCATGCAGACGTTGGCTCGCTTTGTGATAAAAATAGCAACTCCGGGCGAGTTGCAGAACACAAAGCAATTCAGCGATGGGATAGATATTCTTAAGGGCATCAACGATCTGGGTTTTCTCCCTGTTCTTCAGGGTCAGGACGCTGATGCCCATGTCTTTTTTTATTAGTTCATTCGCTTTTGTCAGGATGTCACGTTCAAGATGCAACTGATGAAGTTGCTGTTTAAGCCGGGTAATTTCATCAATCAATGGATCCTGGTTTTTATCCTGAGGGGCTGCTTTACGTCTACGCATGGATTTATAAGCCTCATCGTCGAGCAGGTCTTTCTTCCATTTGTACAGGACCGGAACGCTGACGCCTATGCTTTGTGCAACTTTAAGGGCGGTTCCACGCCGGTTGCAGAGCTCACGGACAGCCTGAGATCTTTCATCCGGAGTGAAGCATTTGTTCGTATTTGAGCGAACGACCAGAGGACTCCGGTTTGGATAAAGCTCTTCAATCCAGCGTTTAAGCAACTCATTGCTGGGATAGCCTTTGGCTCGCCGGGTGAACGCCAGACGACCACCATGCGTCAGGTAATGCTCAACAGCAGCAATTTTTTGTGCATGCGAATATCGTTGTCTCGATTTTAATTCTCTCGGTAAGTTGCCAGTTTTTTCATAAATTCGCACCCAGCGACCGAGCTGTTTAATGGACGGATACCCCAATTCTCTAACAACCACAGAGGCTTTTTTACCATACCGATAATAGAGTTCAACAGCCCTAATCCGGTCCTCATATGAATGCATGAATTATCTCCTGAAGGTCCAGGAAAACGTCCGCACTCCCCCCCTCTGAGAATTTCAAAGACAGAACTTAATTTAGGAGACTGTAATTTAAATTGTGTAATTGCCTGTTTTTGATATGTTCCTCCTGACAATGGAGACAGGCAATTTATGGACGAAAAGAAACTTAAGGCACTTGCTGCCGAACTGGCCAAAGGCCTTAAAACCGAAGCCGATCTCAATGCGTTTTCTCGTATGCTGACCAAGCTCACCGTCGAAACCGCCTTGAATGCCGAACTTACTGACCACCTCGGCCATGAAAAAAATGCCCCTAAAACAGGCTCGAATACCCGTAACGGTTACTCGTCTAAAACGCTGTTCACTGATGATGGCGAGATCGAGCTGAACACACCACGTGACCGTGAAGGCTCCTTTGAACCCCCGTTGATAAAGAAAAATCAGACGCGTATCACGCAGATGGACAGCCAGATTTTATCCTTATATGCCAAAGGGATGACCACAAGGGAAATCGTCGCCACATTCAAGGAGATGTACGATGCCGATGTGTCACCCACGCTAATATCCAAAGTCACCGATGCCGTTAAAGAGCAGGTCACCGAGTGGCAGAATCGCCCCCTAGACTCACTGTATCCCATTGTTTACCTTGACTGTATCGTGGTGAAAGTGCGTCAAAATGGCAGCGTAATCAACAAGGCCGTATTCCTGACCCTGGGGATTAACACCGAGGGGAAAAAAGAACTGTTAGGCATGTGGCTGGCCGAGAATGAGGGAGCGAAGTTCTGGCTCAACGTATTGACTGAGCTGAAAAATCGGGGGCTTCAGGACATCCTGATTGCTTGCGTAGACGGCCTGAAGGGCTTCCCGGACGCGATAAACAGCGTCTATCCGCAAACCCACATCCAGCTGTGCATTATCCACATGGTGCGTAACAGCCTGAAGTACGTGTCGTGGAAAGACTACAAAGCGGTCACCAGCGGGTTGAAAACGGTGTACCAGGCCCCGACAGAGGAAGCAGCTCTAATGGCGTTAGATAAGTTCGCGAGCTTCTGGGATGAGAAATACCCGCAAATCAGTAAAAGCTGGCGTGCTTACTGGGAGAATCTCAACACGTTCTTCGGTTATCCTGCGGATATCCGCAAGGCCATTTACACAACTAACGCTATTGAATCGCTGAACAGCGTTATCCGGCAGGCGATTAAGAAGCGTAAAGTGTTCCCGACAGACGACTCGGTGAGAAAGGTGATTTATCTGGCGATCCAGGCGGCGTCGAAAAAATGGAATATGCCGATCCAGAACTGGCGGTTGGCAATGAGTCGCTTTATTATCGAGTTCGGTGACCGTCTAAACGATCACCTTTAATAGGCTGGCAGTTACACAGAATTATGGGCAGGCTCTAATTTAGCGTTATTTTTCCACTTTCATTCATTATAGATATCGCTTCGTCAATAGTCTGTGTAGTAAAGAGTGTATTCTCTCTGCTATCTCTACGGATAACCTTTCTATTATTTCTAATAGAAATATTTTCGCACCAAGCCAATGTCTCGGTTACATGTTTTTCATCCATGAACATATCTAAAAAAGTAAGCCGACTATCAAGAGATTGCATATCTTCTGCTACAACGGATGTCCCGGATTCTAACAGGTTTAGGCGGTTTTCAACATCAGCAACTTTGCCTTTTACTTGCGATACATCTTCTACTAATTTCTCATGTTTGTGGATAGCATCAGCAAGTGCTCGTGAGTTCTGAGCAAGCATCTCTGCCATTTGAGCGAAAGTAGACCCTTTTGCTTCTGGCGGAGGTGGGTAGACTCCGTGTTTAGTCAACGATGGTATGACCTCGTGAAATAACCATTTTTGAAAGCGTTTACCAGCAGCGCTTCGGTCACTTGACATAACACGATATAATCCTGGCTGGGTAACAAAAATTTCTTTTTGCCCTTCAAACACACCATTCTCTGCATCAGTTGTAATATATTCATCAGAGTCAAGTGCCTGTAGTTGAGCTCTGATTATACCTGGCATCGATTTTACTGTGTAATCAGCGTTTATCTCTCTATTTTCTTTATTCAGAGTGACTAAAACGTCCCGCAGCGAGATATATAAGATCTCACCAAGCATCAACGTTCTTAAATCGCTTTCCCCAGTTTCACCTCGATAACAAATTTTGGTCAGATTACTATTCATCATTCCTCACACCGCAAATTATGGACGTATGCAGACTCAGTATACTTTATTGTTTTTAATATAAAAAGATCCAAAATCTTGAGTGAGGCAATAAGTGTTCCTTGTTGCTAGCTTCTCACGCAGAGAACGTTTTTTTACGTAAAAAGTGATTGATATGCCCTACAATCGCATAGATTACTCGGTCGTTAGTGGCATAGAAGATCTCCGGATTAACTACGCTTTGCTCACTGATAAAGAACATCTGAGCCTACTTTAGTCCTTTGTGTTCCATATCTTCTTACATGGTCATAAGTTACTTGAAGCTAAATAACTGCGCCTAATACCACTCCAGTTGTCGATTTCTGGGGATGCTTGTCCAGTGAACAGCAGTAGCTGGTGAAGCTGTATGGTGACTGACTCCCTTTACCAACAAAGAGAAAACCCAAGCGTAGCAAGGCCTGATGCAAGGTGTAGCACAATTAGGCGCAGCTATTTAGCTTTGACTTTGAAATACAGAAGTCAACTCAGAAATCTTTTGAGTAAATCCATCATCTCCTCTGTTCATTATCGTCCCCCACAATGCAAAGCTAACTGCTGATCGAGGGAGGTTCCAGGGACGGTCATAAGCTTTCGCAGGAAATTTTCCGCTACGCACTGAAGTCAGCCGATCACCGGTACGTTTGATTAACGCTACGGCTGCCTGCTGTGCTGATACTGGATACTTTTGCTTATAATCGCTTGCTGACATTGCGCCAAGATAGGCCAGATGGAATGTTTGAGCTACGGGAAGTTCATTCACTAACTCACGAGTCAAGTCAGCAACATCCTCTGTATTTCCTGGTTCAGGCCACCCACGCTCTTGTGCAAGATGGTTGAGATATTCTGCAACTTCACCACGCGCAATTTCAAAAGCTAACGGCTGAATGTCATTGCGCCAAGAAGCAGGGATATTTCCGTTAAGAGAGCGAAGATGTTCAACAAAAGAGGCGCACGCTTGAGACAAGAGCCATCTGACGCGACCAAATCGCCAAGACTCCAATCTTCCATCATTGATGACAAATGCATCAAGATTTGTCTCTGGATGCACAGCCACAAGGCCTGTTTTTAATAAATCGAATAAAACTCGTCTGTTACTAACAGCAGGAGCAAACGGCGTACTGTATTCATCTATCGGTGGCAATTCAACTGCTCCAGGCTCTGCATTCGCACATCGGAAAAGAGCTAATAGGGCTACAGCAGCACGAAGTGATACATCCGCAGGCTCAATAATTTTGTTCACAAGTGTTGGATAATCTTGCAACTCTTGAAGAATTATCCGCCTTTTAATGGCTTCTTTGTTCTCGCATCTTTGCTGGGCAAGACTCAGTTCATCCATCAGACGTTGCTTCTTATCAACATCAATACCATCGAAACTAGAAATATGTTGTTCTAGTTGCTTAAGCAAAGGGGAATCAGAATGACTTGTGCATAGCAAAAGTGTGTTGAAAATTGCTGAGTAATGAGTTGGATTGAGCGCAATAACCTTTTTATATGCGGAGATTGCTTCGGCTTTACGTTTTGTCCATTGTGATGCTAGCCCGAGATAAAACTGAACATTAGAACGTTCATCTCCATCTGAAATCCCTGCCATCAACTGATAGAGCTCATTGCTAATCCGAAATTTAGTGAGTACTTCCGCTAATTCTTCAACAAGATCGTAAGCCGTAGGGGGAGCTAATGCGTGTTGTTTCAATTGTTTTATAACACCACTTGCGAATTTACGGGCGTACTCAGCATCGTTTCCAACAGCTTCAAGGCTTAGCCAGCGATAAGGTAGGTCCTTCTTATTTTGGTGAGCAAACCATTCGGACATGAACCAGAACTTTCCAACTTTGGCCCAATTAGGGCGAGCAAGATGTGACTGGATAACCACATGCAGCGCGAGGAGCTGTCCTCCAAACTCCTCAGGGCAATCGGTAACATCGCCTAAGAGTTCAGCAAGATATAGCCAAAAGTCTTCGTTAAATTCAGGGGATTCAGTTTCCTCGTATTCTTCGTCAAGAAGAGCGGTCACAAACACTGCGCGAAAATAGCGCTGCGTTTGATGCTGTGTGGTGTAGATAAGAATATCTTTAAAATGTGCCAGGCTGTCATGTGACCAACAACTTTCGTAGGTGCCCCAGTCATCCCCTTTTACAGGATAAAGATCATTATCAAGTTCCGACACACTGATTGAGACCCCACTCTTTTGTGATCCTAGTGCACTCAGAAATTTATCTGCTATTTCAGCAACTTGATCTACCGATGTTGTGCAAGCTAGTGCCAGAGCCAAGCGACTTGCAGTTATGCGGTTACCCGTTGAGATTAATGTACTTCTTTCTAAGCGTTCTAAAGCTGATATGGGATCCGTATTTCCGGCTCTAATATCTATATCACAGCGAGCAAGTTCGATTTCCCAAAGCATCTCTTCAGAAGGCGAATTACATCGCCGCTCCCGTGTTTCAAGCTGCTCAAGGCAGTTTAGTGCTTCATCAAACTGTCCTATTTTAGTAGCAACGCCTGCCAATAACCAAATATACTGGGGGAGTGGTGCCGTATGTTCTTTGGCATGTAACAATATGTATTGGTTATCTATTGGTGCATGCGTACGTTGCATACTTTTAAGCACAGCCAACCGAAGTTGTTGGCAATTAGGATGAAGAGTAAGTAAATGTTCCAGCTCCTGAAGACGTTGATTTGGGTTGCAAAGATCATCAGGCCACATAAATTGAAACCGGGCAAAGACAGCAATTAAAGGTACCTGACTTCCTGCAACCACAGCCTGCAACCTAGGCCAAATCTCAACGAGATTATCTTTCTGATGCTCACAATCGCGATCTACGCTGATTAGCTTGCTTAATAAGCCGATCCCATCAGCATCGAGAGCTTTACCTAACGCCATGAGCCGCTTTTTAGCTTCATCTAAGCGATTAGTCATCCATTCGCAGTAGGCTATTTTGGCCGCGATCCTCGGGGCTACTGAATCAAGTTGTTGATAGCCCTGAAGAGCTTCAACATAGTGACGCTGACTTAGATGGAAATCGGCACTGCATTCTGGGGCTGCGTCAGGTTCCGATTGAATGCCTTCGAAAAGCAGAGCGGATAGCGAATAAGGTGATGCGAACTCCGTGTTATTAACCAAAGCAAGTTCTCCGGGCTATATATCATACCTGCTGCAGTTGGCTGCAACACATTGCTCAATAATAAACCACACTGGTTTTAACTCCAGAACTTTTAATCCTCTTTGGACCAAGTAGCCCATACTAGCCTCCTCTGGACAGGCACAGGGATTGGATTCGGTTAGCGAGCCATCAATATGGGAGTCAACGAGCAGACAACCAGCTTCTTCGAGCCACGCGTGAAAGCTACGTAGAGATGCCGGGCATCCATCTCTTCAGGGGCGGTTATGACGGCCACCTCCGCTTCCAGTCCCTTCAGCAACAGGGTGCTGCCAATCGCACGGCGCGCAAGGGGCCGGCTTTCGTGGCGGTTTCGTTCGCGCTCCCGCACCGTGGCATCGGCAAAACTGCAGTTGCCTCCTCCAGCCATTTGCATCGCGCGCAGACAGCAATACAAAACATCCGGACGATAGACCCGGGCATTGTTTTGCCTGGTCAACGCGCGTAGAGCCTCGGCGGCCAAGGGGAAGCTTGGGGCATTCGTGAAAGCGAGTAGTGCGGCTTCTGCCTCAGTAGCAGGATTGTGTGCAGTCCCCCGGCTTAAGCTCCCCAATCGGTGTTGCAATGCAGCTACACCGACCTGCGTCATCACCTCCGCGGCAAACTCCATCAGACGAGTCAGTGCGTCGGCAGCCTGCAGGTTAAATGTCGTTCCAAACAGCGTTAGGTCGGCAAGGTCGACGGGCTCTACCGCAGTCGCTCCCGGTGTCTGACTGGCCATTTGCCGGCGGCCACGAGGATTGCGACTGTCGCCAATCACCAGCACGTCTCCCTCCCGCGTAACAGCCTGTGTTAACGCAGCGATGAGCCGTTGCTTAATGGCAGTAGCCGGCTGCAACTCGACCCAGACGACTTCGGCCGGCGCCTGGCGCAAATCAATGCCACCTCCTGCCAGGAGTATTCGCCGACACTCCAGAAGCCACTGACCAAATTCGGGCTTGCCTGCGTTCGTCCAGCGCCAGGGCTGATTCAGCTCGCCGATAGCAGGAAAATGCGGAAGCACGTGGGTATTCCAGCCCACCAGTTGATTACCGCGAAAGCCGAAGATAGCCTGCATCGGGTCGCCAAGAACGCAGGTGGGAAGTACCACGGAAAGTGCTGTCACCAGATCGTGCTGCACTAGATTGCAGTCCTGATACTCATCGACAATCAGATGGGCATAACTTGCTGCGAGGACCTCATTGAGGTGTCCGCTTTGGAGTAAATGCCTGGCAGCCAGGCGTATTGCCGGGTAGTCGGCTCCGGGATTCCGGAGTAGGAGGACCGCAGCGGCAACAGTACTTCGCTGCGGAAACATCGCCACCAGCCGCATGGAAAAACCATCAATTGTGGCAATGTGGTAAGCCGAAGCGGGCACTCCGGCTTTTTGCATGCGCAGACGCAGTGTTGTGACACCAGCGTTGGTATGAGTGAGGATGAGTACCGGCGTTGTTCCGGTATGCTGGGTCAGCGTATCGGCGATAAGTTGCGTCTTGCCACACCCCGCTGGGGCCGTGATCGCGCCGCGGCGAAAAGCAAATAAATTGTACTCAGGCGGCATGGGCCCATCCGTAAAGCCGATCAATAAGTGCGTGAAACACAGCATCTGTGGCTGGCATGTGCGGACCCAGAATATCGCGGGCCACATCCTCATATTTGGTGACTGATTTAAACCAGCCGTTTCGGCGATTACGCGCGGCCATCCCCAGCAACTGCCGCGTTTCGATAGGATACGGCATGCCGATCAATTCTCGCTGTTGCCGGATGTGGGCGAGTGTCAGTTGACCGTTTGACTGTGCCTGAATATGCGCAGCCACTAGCTCTTCGTCCATAAGGTCGATGGCCCGCTGAAGTAAGGCATCAACGCCGGCATCCGGCAGGCTCAGAAACAGCTCGTCCTCCAGAGCACGTCCGTTTCGCCAGGTGATATACTCTCCACCTGCATCCACGTATGCCTGTACGGTCGCCGCGGTGGGCGGCTTATCCGCATCAACCATGACCAGCACCCGGTAGCCAAGCCGGCGCAATGCGAGCCCGCGAACAAAACACCGGTCCGGCTCTCCGCCGCCGACATTCACAAACGCAGTCCCTGCGGCCAGCATTGACTGTCCGTTTATGTTCGTCCAGAAATGGTCCAAGCCACGGATCAGGCCGACTTCACTGGCGCCTTCGCAGACAATGACGCTACGGGCGAGAAACGCTTCCGGATCAGCCCTGACGGTGCTTTGAATATCATCAGCGACACCTACCTGAAGAACCAGATGCGGAGCCCCCGGAGTCTTGCGTACCACGAAGAGCTGATTGCCGTTGAGCTCGCGGACAGCGACCGGGGAATGGGTGGTCAGAAAAACCTGAAGGGGTGAGGGATTTTCCTTCGCACCAAGAGAATTCAGCAGTCGGGTTAGGCGATGCCGCTCCAGGCCATACTCCACTTCGTCGACCAGAGCGACAGACGCATGCTGCGCTGCTGCACGTTGCATACCTGCGACCAGTAGACGGGATGAGCCTGTTCCCAGTGAGCGTAAGGGCACCCCTGTAGCATCGTGTAGCGCGATGGCACCGTCTCCGATGGATACTGCGTGCGCGTCCAGCAATACCTGGGTGCCGCCACCCACTGGCACGCCAAGTTCATTGGCTTTCTGGGTCACGATTTGCAGTGTTGCAGCCAGCTGAACACCAGCTTGACCTCCGAAACCGTTTCGGGCCTGGCGTGCCGCATTGGCCAGTTCGGCGCCCAGATCCGGACGCTCCTCAGTCAGCCGATTGAGTACCGAACCGCGTGTCCATGACAGGTTGGAACTAGCATAAGCCCCGAGCCGGGCAGGGGCTAACAGCAACCGATCCTTCCAGGCAATGTTGCGCTCCAGCCCTTGTGCCTGAGCGCGCTGTGATACCAGCGACCAGACAGGCTCCAGCTCGCTATCCACCATCAAACGTAAGCAAAGAACCGTTTCCGGACCCTGTTCAGGTTCTTCGGTGACCAACCCGTTTGCGCGGTTGAAGGCCTGTAAATAATTTCCGTACGAATCCAAGCGCATCAGGGCATCGGGCAATGAGCCAAGCGTCAGCGTGATGCTGATGGGCTGGGTGACATCCAGCCCATAAAAATCGGTATCGGCGAAACTGATATTGCGGCGGGCGCCAAGGCAAAGGTCAATCGCATCGAGAATCGTGGTCTTGCCGCTGTCTCCTGGGCCAATCAGGCAGTTGAGACCAGGTGAGGGTAGTCAGTTAAGTAAGCGTATTGTTCGGAAGTTCTGAATCTCAACTTTGCAAATTCTGACCACGGACCTGCTCCTTAATTATTATTTTCCTCACTTGCGGCATGATCGCAAAAGACAGCCACAAAAGGGATATAACGTACCGAAATATATTACCCCTTCAATTAGCAAGGATCACCTACCATACTGTTTTATCTGCGCGTTTCCTGATCTACACCGCAAACCGGTGACATATGCGGGAAGCACCACTGCTGTCAGTCTTTTGCTCGTTAAGTGTACCGATATTGTCCACAGTGCATTATTCGTTTCATGGCAACGTCCCCCTCGTTTAAGGATAGCGTTGTTTCGACCCGTTGAACTCACAGCGAATTGCGGACATTGGACTTTCCAACCTTACAAGGTAATCTAGTTTGCAAGGTTAGCGACCTTGCACAGTCGCACTAATAAAAAGAACAGGAACAGTACAAATGAACTGGATTGGTTCTCGGTGGTGGAAATTCGACTTCCACAATCACACTCCGACATCGGACGATTATGGGAAAGGCACTAACCAGGCCCAGTATAAGCAGATCACTCATAAGGATTGGCTGCTCAACTACATGCGACAAGGCATCGATTGCGTCGCTGTAACGGATCATAATTCAGGCGCCTGGATTGATCCACTCAAGCAGGCACTCCAGGAGCTGGCATCTGAAGGTCATGCGGATTATCGACCGCTCTACCTATTCCCAGGCGTTGAGCTTACCGTTCAGGGGAATATCCATATTCTGGCCATTTTCGGCCAAGACAAGACTACCTCTGATATCGACTCACTGCTCGGTGCGGTCAGGTATCGCGCCACCAAAGGAAAGAGCGACGGCTGTTCTGAATGCTCTGCAGTTGAGGTGATTGACGAAATTGCCAGGTCTGGTGGGCTTGCAATACCTGCTCATGTCGATCAGGCAAGCGAACTTTTTACGGTCTGTACCGGCAATACACTGGAGCAGGTGCTTGACAACAAATGTGTATTTGCCATGGAGGTAACGGACCTTGCTCAGGCAAAACCGCAGCTCTACATCGGCAAGAATTTGAATTGGGCTGAGGTTCTTGGAACCGATTCCCATCATCCGTCCGGTACCGGAGATCAACGCTACCCTGGTAGCCATTTCACCTGGGTAAAAATGTCGGAGCCATCCTATGACGGATTACGGCTGGCGCTCATTGATGGGGCTCTTTCACTGAAGCGGTCGGACAACTTCACTGGTGACCCCAATACCCATGGACAACTCGCCATCGAAAGTATCGTGGTTGACGATGCGAAGTACCTGGGTCGAGGGCAATCCTTATCCTGTCAATTTAACCCCTGGCTCAACACCATCATTGGTGGACGAGGCACTGGGAAATCGACTTCGTTGGAGTTCCTGCGGATTGCTCTCAAACGGAAGGGAGAAATCCCTAAGAGCCTTGAAAAGGAATTTACCAAATACAGTCAAACGTCGAAAGACCGCCAGGATGAAGGGCTGTTAAAAGATGCCACGAAAATTACCGTCGGTTTTCGAAAAGACGGTGGCCGTTTTCGAATCACCTGGTCTAACACCGACAACATATACGGCATAGAGGAAGAGACCGCTCCCGGAATCTGGAGCGCTTCCGAGGGAGACATAGCACAACGATTTCCTGTCAGGATTTACAGCCAGAAACAGATATTCGAACTGGCGAAGCATCCCCAGGCGCTCTTGCAGGTTGTCGATGATGCCCCGGCGGTCAATCATCGTGATTGGCAGCTTAAGTGGGAGGAATTGGTTTCCAAATATCTCTCGATTCGCGCCCAGAAGCGTGAAGTTCAGGCCGGACTTCAGGAGGAATCGGTAACCAAAGGTCAGCTTGAGGACGTCAAACGCAAGCTCGATGTTTTTGAAAAGGCGGGCCACGCGGATGTCCTTAAGGCTTACCAGCTCAGACAGAATCAGAGTAAGGCTATGGACTCCTGGGGAAAGACCTGGGAAGGTTCCGCCGAACAGGTCCGGGATATTTCAGGAAGCCTGTTGCCACCAGAATTGGATTTACAACATTTCGACGTTGGGAATGCGGATGACAAAGAACTCATCGATACCGCCGAGGGCATCCGTGCGACGTTTGAGAAGCTCCAGATAGAGATGAATTCAATCGCGCAGCGGATTGATGATGCGAAGAGCGCATGGAATCAAGCGCGGCCAGACCTGGGAATATCGAAAAAAATCACAACGGCGAACCAGGAATACACCGACCTCCTCGGTCAACTCAGCGCAGCAGATGCGGGCGATCCATCTGCATATGGTGTTCTGGTTAAGCAGCGGCAAGATTTCGAAGATAAGCTCAAGGAATTCAACAAAAAGAGAGAAACTCTTGCGCAGCATCAGAAGAGCGCGGAAGAGTACTTGGTCAAGCTCCATGAGCATCGGGCCATGATAACTAAGCTTCGCGAGGACTTTCTCAAGGAGACCCTCGTCGGCAATTCATATGTAAAGATCAATGTCATTCCGTTTGGAAACAAGCTCACGGTTGAGGAAGAATTCCGTAACCTGATCGGCCGCAGCAGTGGCGGCTTTGACCGCGACATTGGGGTAGTTGACGGGGATGAGGGCTTGCTGGCTAATTTAACGCAAGACCAATCCAGAACTATGGATGATAAAATTGAGACATTGAAATCATCGCTACTTGCAATCCATGCAAACGATACTACCGCGGTGGCTTCCTCCAAAGATCGACGCTTTGTATCCCACATTCAGGGGCTAACTCCGGAACAGATAGATCGAATTCAATGCTGGTTTCCAGGTGATTCTCTGGATATCAAATATAGCCTTAAGAACGGCGAGAGCTTCAAACCCGTAGAGCAAGGATCTCCGGGGCAAAAAACGGCTGCTCTCCTTGCATTTATCCTTTCATATGGCAATGAGCCTCTCGTACTTGATCAGCCTGAGGACGATCTTGACAACCACTTGATCTATGACCTGATCGTGACGCAATTGCGGGAGATCAAACAGAAACGGCAGGTTTTAGAGGTCACGCACAACGCCAACATCGTCGTGAATGGTGACGCGGAAAACGTCATTGCCCTTGATATTAGGTCTGGCCAAACCAGAATTGTGACGCAAGGGGGTCTTCAAGAGCCCTCCATACGCGATGAGATATGCCGAGTGATGGAGGGTGGTAGAGAGGCCTTTACCCAAAGATATAAACGAATCAATGCAGTAACCACATAAAAAGGCGCTGCACTCGGACGGCAATTCCGCTGCGCGCAATTGCCGTCGATGTTTGGTCGTTAACTTCAGCTCCTGGCAGGAAGCGGACCGTCTGAAGAGCCGTGAGGTCTGCTACGAGCGAGGTATAGTCATTCGCACCCTGAGAATTACACTTTAAAGTGATTCAGGGTATGCGCTTACTGGTTACGAATATTGAGCGAGAATCATGTGATGATCGCCGCTTTTCTTTCGAGCCAGTAGGTGCTCCACGTTCGCTAACGAATACTCAGGGCATGCAGATAAACTGCTGGCTATATTTCTTTCGAAGAACGTGGAACGCATACCAATCCCCGATAAAAAGGAGTTGGTGATGACTGTGACTAATCAATTTGCTGCGCACGTTGGTCTGGACTGGGCAGATAAAAAACACGATGTCTGTGTTCAGTTTAATAACGGTGAACGCGTATTCCATGTGATTGAACATACAGCAGAAGCGCTTGATGTCTGGCTTACTGAGTTACACCAGAAGGTAAAAGGCAGAATCGCCATTGCTCTCGAACTGAAGAAGGGCCCCGTGGTATATGCTCTTCAAAAATATCCCTTTATCACCGTTTTCCCCGTCCACGCTTTGTCCCTGGCTCGTTATCGGCAAGCCTTCTCGCCCAGCGGCGCTAAAGATGATCCGCAGGATGCCGAGCTGGCATTGGAGTTAATGCTGCGTTACCCCCAGAAGATAAAAGCTATTGAACCCGACAATGCGGATATTCGCTTACTTCAGCAACTGGTTGAGCAACGTCGTCAGTTGGTTGAAGATAAACGACGCTTTGTGAACCGGATAATCAACACGCTTAAACAATATTACCCTCAGCCACTGGAGTGGTTCTCACATCGGGGTAGCTTACTTTTGTGTGAACTGATTATAAGGTGGCCCAGTCTGCAACAACTGAAACGTGCCAGGCGCGAGACGGTCCGCAACTTTCTGAATGCCAAAGGTGGCCGCGCGATGGCCCTTACAGAGCAACGTGTGGTGAGTATTGATAACGCGATCCCATTGACTACAGACCCGAGTGTTATAGAGGCTAATGCTTTGATGGCAGCAGCATTGGCGACACAAATCAAAGTCGTGAGTGAAATCATCAAAACCTATGACGAACGAATCGAAACGCTGTTTGACACACTGCCAGATGCGGGGCTGTTGAAATCACTTCCGGGCATGGGGCCGTGTATGGGCCCATGGATGCTTGCTGCACTTGGTGATAACCGTGACCGATTTAACAGCGCTGAAGAAATTCAAAACTATGCAGGTATTGCACCGGTGACGGAAAGAAGTGGCCAGAAATCCTGGGTTCACTGGAGATGGCAGTGTGCCAAGTTCGTCAGGCAGACCTTTGTTGAATGGGCTGCCAAGACGGTTAACTCATCATACTGGGCCAGACTTTATTATCAGGGAATGCGAGAAAAAGGAAAATCTCACCAATCTGCAATCCGGGCTCTGGCATTCAAATGGATAAGGATCATTTACCGCTGCTGGAAGACCAGAACTCAGTACGACGAAGCAAAATATTTGCTGGCTCTCGAAGCTCGACACTCGCCCTTACTGAAGCCATAAAAAAGCTTGTCGAATGTCTCAGGGCGTGAAGCGGACATTCCAGAAATTACGGGTAGACTACACTCAAAGAAATAGTACTTGGTCCTATGAACCATACCGATGAACCATCCTCTTACGGACACATTTCTAACATAAAGTCAGGATTAAAAAATTCCCGGCAGTTCAATCTGCCCACAACGACTATCTAATGCAGCTCTGTGTCAGAAACGGGCAGAAGCAATCGCGAATTAGTCCACAATAAAGAGTTTTGCGCCTGTGGTAGTTCTGGACTGATGTGGCTCCGCGTTATCGCCAACCTGATAACTCATCCCCGCAGTTAAAATGAATTTACGCCCATCTTCGAGCATTGTTTCTAGTTCACCCTCCACGCAGAAAAGGATATGTCCTTTTTGGCACCAATGATCTGCAAGGTAGCCAGGGGTATATTCAACCATTCGCACACGGATTTGATTCGGCTTCTCACCAAAGAGTTGGGTGCGCCAGTAAGCTCTACCAGTTTCTCCTGGGTGCTCTATCCTTTCGACTTCACTCCAGTTGGTCGTGCCAAAAGCAAATACATCAATTTTCATTTTGTCGGCCCACTCATAAGTAAGATCCCTCACACTCAGATTAAAGTGCTTTAACGATACGGATAATATATTTATAAATCAATATCTTAATTTTAAAATGTAGTAATGAACTTGAAAGTAGCCTTTGGTATTCAACTATTCAAGGGCTTTGCAACAGTTAACATCAGCGATTACAGATACTGTCCTCTTCACGCCCTGAGACACTTGATAACTTCGGCTAACTCGGCGTCTTTTGGATCCTTTTACGGATACATTTCTAACATGAAGTCAGGATTAAAAAACTCCCGGCAGTTCAATCTGCCTACAACAACGATCTGAGGCTGCTATGTGCCAGGAGCGGACATTGCTGACATCACAATGTGTTAATCTTCCGGTAGCAGACGCTGGGATGTTCGAATGCTTTATAGCTGCATGAATAATACAAAATGGAATGAAATCCGCCTAGCAATGGTTGGCATGGAATCTCCTCCTTTATGGAAAATCACGTCTCTCAATGGCTATGAATCCGTAGTTGATGGCGAGTGGTTTTACCATTTTAGAGAGGGCGGCTATTTGGAAATCCAGTATCTTGATTTTTTGACTAATTCAGTTGAGCAGCATGCCACGGTTGGTACTATTCTTCGGGCTATTCATCTCCCTCGAATGGAGACTTCAACCAGTTATAGAATTTTGGGGTACGCAGATTCAGTCAGCAACGTGGATTATCTTTAGCTGGACAAAACCGTTATCCACGCGGCGGAAAACCCGCTGTCGTGGCCGCTAATCTGTTGAATCGGCAGTTTAATCCAGAGACATTAAATACCTGGTGGTCAGGTGACATTACCTATCTACGTACGGCTCAGGGTTGGTTATACCTGGCTATCGTGATGGACTTATGTTCAAGAAAAATAGTGAGTTGGGCCTTCTCAGACAAACCGGACAGCGACTTGACCGTCCGGGCCTTAAGGCTGGCAGTCAATAAACGACGACCAACAGGGTCTGTGGTTTTCCATAGCGATCAAGAGGCGCAATATACCAGTGCTCAGTTCCAGTCCTGCCAGCAAGAACTGGATGTTACAGGTAGCATGAGCCGAAAAGGTAACTGCCTGGATAATGCCGTTACGGAAAGGTTTTTCCGTAGCCTGAATGCAGAGAGGGTTAACTATCGTCGTTATGAAACCCGAAGTCAGGGTATCGCTGATGTTATCGATTATATCGACAGTTTTTATAATCTGAAAAGGCGGCATTATCGGCTGGGAAATATATCGCCCGACGAATATGAACGCCGACTACAGCAATGTGCCTAAATATGTGTCCGGTTTTAGTTGACCGTTACAAACATCACAAAAAAAGTATGTTACCTACCAACGCCTTAATGCGGCAGAATCGACTCAGCTCCACTGAATGGGATATTTTTAGCCAGTAAATCACTTATTAAAACTTCGTTGTTAGCTTATTTAATGGCCGCACCTCTGGCGCGTCATTAAGACTCACCATCCTGACTCGCCAAACAGGCGGGGACGACAAAACTGAAACAACTGCCGTACGGTGTGTTGTTTTGCGCTTTAAGCGTCCCCCGATGCCGCTCTATGATGGAATGGCTGATGGTCAGACCCATTCCCATTCCCTGTACTTTTGTGGTGTAAAACGAGTCAAAAACGCGCTGACCTATGTCAGGCGCCAACCCGGTTCCATTATCCGTAATGCGTAATTCCACGGAACTCTCATCAGGATTAAGGGTTGAAATTTTCAGTGTACGTGTGCGATCGGTCACTTCAGCCATGGCTTCAATTGCGTTAATAACAAGATTAATCAACACCTGTTGGATTTGAACACTGTCACCAAAGATAAAGCTGTGGGCAGCCTTCAAATCGTAATCAACGGCCACCTGTCTTTGTTCAATTTCGCTACGCGAAAGCGTCATGATATGGCGCACCAGAAAATGCAAATCGATACGGCAGAAGACAGGTTCTTGTTTGCGTGTCAGGGTCTGGAGACTACGAATAATTTCCCCTGCACGCTGCCCTTCGGCAACAATCTCTTCTAACCCGACGCGAATATTGTCATACCGTATCGGGTCATGATTTAACCATCGCAGACTGGCTCCGGCATTGGAAACTATCGACATCAGCGGTTGATTAATTTCGTGAGCAATAGAAGAGGTTAACTGGCCAACCGTGGTGGCTCGGGAGACTCGCGCCAGCTCTGCCTGCGCAACCCTGACGGCGTCTTCTGCTTGCCTCTGAGTCGTGATGTCGGTGATGGTGCCGTAATATTCATAAATTTCAGTGCCCACACCGGCTGGGCTACCGATGCCTAAAATGTAGCGCACATTGCCCTCGGCATTGATAATGCGAAATTCTGCTTTCAGGGTTAACCCGTCGCGCACACCGTCAATCACTACATCGCTGATGCGGTCATAATCATCCGGATGAATAAAAGTAAAAAACTCCGCCATGGAGATCATTTTAAGTGTCTCCGGCAGACCGAGAATGCGGGCGTACTCTTCGGACATAAACATCAAATCTTGTTCCAGTTCCCAGCGCCAGCTTCCGGTGTGGCTTATCTGTTCCCCCAGCATGAGCGATGTCTGGCTTGCCCTGAGCTCTTTCTCAACCCGCCTGCGCTGAATATTTTCCTCAAGCAATTCGGCATAAAGCCGCGCCGTTTCGAGCGCAACGGCCGCATGGGCACCGAGCAGATTGACGACTTTTGAATGATCCGCAGTAAAGACTTCAGGCATTAAGCGGTTTTCGAGGTACAACACGCCGACCAGTCGTGCCTGCTTAAACATCGGTACGCACAGTACGGCAGCGCCGGAAGTCACAAGGTAAGGGTCGTGTGAAAAAGGGCTGAACTCTTCGGGTTTCCCGGTACGTATTTCCTGACCTGTGCGGATAACGGCCGCCAGCACCGACAGTGGCATGTCGGCCGCCATCGGCATATCTTTCATGATTCGTACTTGTATCCCGTCACTACTGGTCTGCGCGCTGGCTTCAATTTCAGGAATATTATTATCCAGAACGCGAATCAACAAGCCGCGCTGCGCACCCGCACGCTCCAGTAACATGGTCAAAAGTATTTCAATAAGCCGTTCAAGATTGATCTCTTCTGACAGTGCTCGTGAGGCTTTAATGACACTTTGTAAATCGCGAATTTCTTCGTTTTGGGCAAATGCGATGGTGTTATAAGGCGTTGCTTGAGCAGGTGAAACTAAATGAGGCCAGGTCTGCTTAAGCTGATTCACTTTGGCTTGTGCGCCAATGCGCCCCCAGGCCGCTATCGCCCCCCGCAAATGTGCATCTGCTGCTGTGTTGTAACCGCAACTGAGTGCGAAGCGCCCGGCAAGTTCATGGGCCAGCGCATTACAGGGATGAAACCCGGCTTCCCGGGAGAGTCGCACCGCTTTTTCGTACTGCTCCAGCGCAATGGTGTTCATGCCTTCAAGACGGACAATTTCTGCATACACCAGCGCTTCTTTATCGGCGAACGTTCCCGGGTTGATGCGCGCCCAGAGGGCAATTTTGTGGTAATGGATTTCCAGCTTACGCCGGTCCTGCGCGCTAAATGTTTCAGGTGTCAGTTGAACGGTTAACGTTAACGCGCTGTAGAGATGTAAATCCAGCAAATGGATGTGCCCCGGTGCTGACCACGCAAAAGATTGAGCGTGTTCCAGCGCGTCCTGCGCCTGCGAATATTCGCCCGCTGTAAAATACGTCATGCCCCGGTAGAGCCAGAACCAAAAAATCAGGGTGGACATGTGCAGCGGTGCTTGCTCTGGAAAACCCGGCAACAGTGAGTCAGGCAGTGCGTTGGCGCTATCCCAGGTTGTGGAGGGTAATTTGCGTAAGTGCTCAACGTAATGCCGCTGAACCAACAAAATGCGCTCCACATCCTGGAAGTCGGTTTTTCTCACGAAGGCCAGCCCACGTTCGATGCTGGTCAGCACGTTATCGAGATGCTCGCCCTGGCTTAAAAAGTTAATCACCTGATGGCAGATAGCAAAGGAGGCGACCGTCAAATCACCGTGCGTGACGGCGGACGTAAAGCAAGCTTTAGCGCATTCGGTGGTGTAAGAAAGGGGTTGGGTCCAGACGCTGACTTGATCAAGGGGCAGCAACGTTTTTGCTTCATAAGTGCTATAGCCGTGGTGTTCAACCAAATCACGCGCCAGCACAGCATAGTTGAAACCAGGCTGATACTCCGCATAACGTTCGCTAATCAGTACGCCAAACCAACCCATGGCCAACGTTGAGGCGCCGGTAATACCCCGCTCCAGTGTCAAATGCAGCATCTGGCAAAGTAGCATGAAGTGCAGATTCGGACTGTTGAAGCTGGCGAACACGCTGGCGCTGGCAAGCAGATTCATTATGGCTTCGGTTTGGCCGTCCGTCATTTCTGGCAACTGATGAAACAGCACGGCAGGATTTTCACCCATACGGTCTTTAAGTGCTTGCCAGACCACATCACATTCTGCCAAATCGGGATTTGGAGTCAGCGCAATACCGGAAACGCTTAGCCAGCATAAGGTGGTTTCCAGCGCCAAGCGGAGATCAGACTGACGCATATGAATCTCCGCCAGCAGGTTTGCCGCGGTGATTTTTTCGGTAAGCCCACCGTGGGAACCCAGCAACCGGTCGCATAAACGCTTTGAGTTGACCAGATTTCCAAGTAAAAACTCGCACTCGGCTTCTTCGAGATTTAATCGAAGGTCGGGGGTGTTTTCGGGCATATTACCGTGTCCTGAGAGTGCCCGTGCGGTCTGTAAATATCTCAGTGCCGAGAGGTAATCACCACTACGTTTTGCTCGCTGGGCCGCCAGCATACTCAGTTCCCTGAACATATTGCGTTGTTCTGCCGGCTGGACGCACTCAATGGCGGCCGAGACGTGGTGAATGGCGCGGAATAACACTTCATTGCCTGCCATCTGCCGTGACGCTTCAGCCAGAAGGTTTGCTGTGGTGATATGCACATAATCTTTTTGGGCGACATCCAGCAAGGCGAAAGCGGCTTCTTGTACGCGATCGTGGGTAAACGCCCAGCTGTCCCTGGAAAGGGTTACCAGTTGTGCGGTAACCGCGGGATGCAACTGATAGCGGATATCGGCATCGGAAATGCACAGCACCTGGCTGATTGTGGCCAGTTCGCCCCGGCTACCCAGGCAGGCGAGGCTACCGAGTAAGGTGCGAGTCATTTCCGGCATTTTTCCGAGTTGTTGGAGGACCAGACTCACCACGTTTTCAGTGTAATGGCGTTCCTGAATAGCGGATAAATCATAGTGCCACTTACCCTGGTATTTGTTATGTGTTACCAAGCCATCTTCAACAATACGTTTAAAAAACTCATTTAAAAACAGTGGATTTCCGCCGGTTTTGCCATGTATTAGTTTGGCCAGATCGGTAATGTCTGTGGTGCGTTGTTGAAATACCTCTGCCAGCCACCGGGTGACGTCTTTAACGGAAAGCGGTGTCGGGATAATTTCGATATTCCTTTGTGCGGCGTTATGCAGGAGGGCGAGGGTCTGTATCAGGGAGGTGTTGTCTGTCGCCTCGGGTTCACGCTGGGCCACCACCATCAGCAGTGGCTGTGTACGGCTGTTTTTCAGTAGCGACTCCAGCACCTGGAGACTGGCAGCATCGATCCATTGAATATCATCAATCAGCAAGACCAGTGGACAACCCGGCATGGCAAAGGTAGTGACCAGGGCGGATATCATGTGATTAAAGCGCGCTCTGGCATCGGTTGAAATCGAATTGGGTATGTGGCGGGAACTATGCTCCAGTAACAGCCCTAATTCAGGTACAAAACTCACAGCCAGGCGTTCGTAACCTTCCAGAGCGCGTGACAGACGAGCTTTCCAGATGGACACTTCTTCGCCAGGCGATCCCAGCAACGTGAGGGTCAGCGCCCGGAAAGCCGTGGTTAAAGCCCCATAAGGTAGCGAGGATGAGAACTGGTCAACTTTCCCCACCGCCAGTAGCGTGTGTCTGTTCTGCAACTCTTTCAGGGCTGAAGCAATCAGCGAGGATTTACCGATACCCGATGGGCCGCGGATGATCGCCAGCGCATGTGTGCCGCTGTGCTTAACCTCATCAAACGCGGCAACCAACTCACGCATCTGGGGATGGGCAGTATATAGCGTATCCGTCAGATGGACTTCGGGTGACCGGTCTTGTAAGCCCGGTGTGAAAGGGATGATTTTATTATCTTCGGTCAGGGTCGCCTGGCAGCGGCGCAAATCGGCGATCAGGCCATCAATGGTCTGGTAGCGGTTATCTGGCGACTTCGCCAGTAAACGGAGGATAACGGTTGAAAGCATCGCAGGCACCGTTTCGCGCACAAAATGCGGCGGTTTAGGTTCCGAGGCAATGTGGTGATGCGCCCATTGTGCAGGGTCATCCTCGCTGAGATCAAAAGGCAGTACGCCGGTTAGCAGTTCATAAAATACAATGCCGAGGCTGTAAAGATCACTGCGACTGTCTATCGAGCGTTGGGTACGAGTGGTGTGCTCAGGCGACATATACGCAAGCGTACCACCAAAAAACGAAAGTCGGGCCTTTTTCAACTCTTCCGAGGTGCCTGTCGTCAGGCCAAACCGCGCAAGGCGGCAGGATGAATCACCGTGAAGGAAAATGTTCCCGGGTTTGATGTCGCCGTGAATCAGATTCAGCATGTGCATTTGACGTAGCGGAAGGCATATCCGTATCGCCAGCTCCATAAAACTGGCAATGCATGCTCTGGGCTGCTTCATGATGCGAGCCAGGGATTCAAAGTCCAGCGTCGGATAAATCAGCGCGTAACGGCCACGATATTGGGTACTGGCTGCGGGTTTAACGGCCCAACTATCGGATAAATACGCGCACAGTGAAAACTCATTTTTGAGCAGTTGGGTGGCGTCCGATTCCGCCTCATCACTCACCGCCGTGGCGAGAATAAAAACCCCATTTGATAAAGAGTGCCGCCCTTTCATCCAGACAATACTGCCTTCTGTGGTCAGCGGAGTAAAAATCACATCATCTTTAAAGGCAAAGATCTGCCCATCCTGGATTTCAGGAAGAAGGGAGTATTCAGGCGGTAACAGCTTATGAATCATTGAGATCTCTCGCAGTGAGCGGCCTTATCAGGGTGTCAGGTGTTTTCTTCGGGTCTGATTGCTTTCTGTAAATGATTAAGTAGGACTTCAATGTCGATGGGCTTACGCAAAAAAGCAACGGCGCCAAGACTGATGGCAAACCGTTGCATGTTTTCATCCCCGTGTCCGGATATAAAAATAACCGGGGGCGGTGTCGCGTAAGTCTTTATTTCTTCATAAAAATCCAATCCACTCATTCCTTTGAGCTTAATATCAATAATCATAAGCGAAACGTCGAAAAGCGCATTCTTATCGTTTAAAAATGCCTCAGCAGACTCGAAGGTACAGGTCAAATAGCCGTCTGATTGCAGCAGGTTGCTCAACCCACTGCGAACGGCGCGCTCATCATCGACAATGGCAATACGCTGCGACAGCTTCATGCAGTCATTCCTCTGGCCTTCATCTCTACCGTGGGGGCGCCTCAGGGGGTAACGGAGCCTGTGTGGGCGGTGGAGTTCCGCTTATTTGTGGAACGCATTCATGGCGAAACCATGCAAGCGTAAAGGGTTGGCGGCTTACCAGACGCCGGGTAATAGGGATAATTTGTTCGCCAACCAGCATGCCGAACAGGCCCAGCAGCGCAATAACAGGAGGTGCCGGAGAGTGAACATCCAGTGCGGCATAAATAACCCCTGCCAGCAGGCCGATTGCCAGAGAAATAATCCAGATCTTCATGATTTACCTCCTCGCGAGCAGGCGGTATTTAAAGATGCCGTCGCGGTGGGTTGTGCCTGGCAGGTGTGAAGCGCGGTGGTGTGCACCGGTTTCAGCATTTGCACCGTGACCTGCTCGCCAATAAGCATGCCTAACAATCCCACCAGTGCGATGGCGGGTGGTGCCGGGGAGCGAGCTTTAAGCAGGGCATATATCAGGCCAATCAAAATGCCGGCAAACAGTGACAGTAATTCTGCACTCATGTTTATCTCCCGAATCAAGCTGGCCAGTCTTTTACCGGCCAGCTCCCGCTAATTAACGTGCCGCGACCGGTGGCAGGGTTTCGTGCTGGCTCTTCTCGCGGGAAGGGGCTTTATGCACCATGGTGTAGGCGTAATCCACACCCATACCGTAAGCACCAGAGTGCTCACGCACGATATCCATCACGTCGTTGTAAGTCTCTTTGCGTGCCCAGTCACGCTGCCATTCCAGCAACACCTGCTGCCAGGTGACCGGGATAACACCCGCCTGAATCATGCGCTGCATGGCGTAATCATGGGCTTCTTTTGAAGTGCCACCGGAGGCATCCGCCACCATATAGATTTCATAGCCACCTTCGAGCATGGCGCAAAGTGCAAAACTGTTGTTGCACACTTCGGTCCACAAACCCGATACCACCACTTTTTTCTGGCCGTTGGCGGCCAGCGCGTCACGCACTTTCTGGTCGTCCCAGGAGTTCATCGAGCTGCGTTCGAGGATCTCTTTACCAGGGAACACATCCAGCAGCTCCGGATAGGTATGGCCTGAGAAACTTTCGGTTTCCACGGTGGTGATGATGGTGGGAATGTTGAACACTTTGGCGGCTTTTGCCAGGCCGACGGTGTTATTTTTTAGCACCTGGCGGTCAATCGACTGCACGCCGAAAGCCATCTGTGGTTGTTGGTCGATAAAGATAATTTGACAGTTATCAGGCGTCAGGACTTCAAGCTTAGAGGTTGTCATAACAATACCCATTCAGAATGTGGTTAAAAGTATCAGAACCGCCACGCTTGAGACGCAGCGACAGTCGGGACAGCAACCTTGTGATGAATGTCATCAACGAGCTGAATATTAGATGGGTGAGCGCGGCAAAACTATTATCTGATGGTATAACTAACCCTTGGTATAACTATACTTTGGTATAGCTATCCCTATGTATAACTGGTCATTTCCCCCCACCATTTACATACTCTTTCCTGTTCATGCCACCCACTGAGGGGGCGTGCTGTTTGTCCGGTCTGAGCCGGGCATCTCTAACGGGAGGATGTATGGTTTCACTGGGCAAAGCAGATTTAATCCTGGTTAACGGACAGTTTCATACCGTCGATCGCGAAAACCCGCTCGCAGAAGCAGTCGCAATTCGTGAGGGGAAATTCCTTGAAGTCGGCACGGTGGCGCAGGTCATGCAGCACCACGCTGAAGGGACAAAAGTGGTGGACCTGAAAGGGCACACGGCCATCCCTGGACTGAATGATTCCCACCTGCACCTGATCCGTGGTGGCCTGAACTACAACCTTGAACTGCGCTGGGAAGGGGTGCCTTCGCTGGCTGACGCGCTACGGATGTTAAGAGAACAGGCGCTGCGTACCCCGTCACCACAGTGGGTGCGTGTGGTGGGCGGCTGGAGCGAATTCCAGTTTGCCGAACGCCGTATGCCGACGCTCGATGAGATAAACGAAGCTGCGCCGGAAACGCCTGTCTTCATTCTTCATCTTTATGGTCGTGCTTTGCTTAACCGCGCAGCACTTCACGTGGTGGGTTACACCAAAGACACGCCAAATCCTCCGGGTGGGGAAATTCAGCGCGACAGCAACGGCAACCCAACCGGCATGCTGATTGCGCGACCGAATGCGATGATCCTTTATTCCACGCTGGCTAAAGGCCCGAAATTACCCCTTGAACATCAGGTCAACTCAACGCGCCAGTTTATGCGTGAACTGAATCGTCTGGGATTGACCAGCGCCATCGATGCGGGTGGTGGCTTCCAGAATTACCCGGAAGACTACGAAGTGATTGCCGAGTTGCATCAGAAAAAACAGATGACGCTGCGCATTGCCTACAACCTGTTTACCCAACGTCCGGGCCACGAACTGGAAGATTTCGAGAAATGGACGGATATGTTGACCCCCGGCCAGGGCAGCGATTACTTCCGCCATAATGGCGCGGGTGAAATGCTGGTGTTCTCCGCCGCTGATTTTGAAGATTTCCTCGAACCACGTCCGGATTTAGCACCAGGAATGGAGGACGAGCTGGAGCGAGTGGTGAGCCATCTGGTTGAACATCGCTGGCCTTTTCGCTTGCATGCCACCTACGACGAATCCATCAGCCGCATGTTAGACGTGTTTGAAAAAGTGAACCGCGAAATCCCATTCGACGGCCTGCATTGGTTCTTTGACCATGCCGAAACCATCACCCAGAAAAATATCGACAGAATTAAGGCGTTGGGTGGGGGCATTGCGGTTCAACACCGTATGGCTTTCCAGGGCGAATATTTTGCAGAGCGCTATGGCATAGAAGCCACTCGTCATACGCCGCCGGTCGCACGCATGCTGGAAACAGGTGTTCCGGTGGGATTAGGAACCGACGCAACCCGCGTAGCCAGTTACAACCCGTGGACGGCACTTTACTGGCTGGTTTCCGGCCGTACGGTGGGGGGAATGCAGATGTATGACGTCAATGCGCGCCTGGATCGTGACACGGCGTTGATGCTATGGACGCAGGGAAGTGCATGGTTCTCCAGTGAGCAGGGCAAAAAAGGGCAAATCAGGGCGGGCCAGCTGGCGGATCTGGCGGTACTGAGCAAAGATTATTTTCGCGTCCCGGAAGAGGAAATCAAAGGGATTGAATCCGTGTTAACCGTGGTAGATGGCAACATTGTCTACGCCGCCGGTACGTTTGGCCCCTTGTCGCCGCCATCCATTCCGGTACTGCCGGAGTGGTCACCCGTGGTGAATGTCCCCGGTCACTACCGCTCTGCACCACCTGTTGCCCAGACACGCGTGGGGATGACGGCACAGATGCACCATTGCAGTGGACCCTGCGGCGTTCACACCCATAATCATGATTTCGCTCGCGGCTCAAGCGTACCCGTTGCAGATGACACTGCATTCTGGGGTGCGCTCGGTTGCAGCTGCTTCGCGTTTTAATGCCATGAATACTTCATCGACATACTTCATTCCACCGCAGATAAACCTCGGGCTGTTCTTACTGCGCGTGGCTGGCAGCCTGCTTCTGCTCTACGTTCACGGGCTGCCGAAGGTGTTTCACTTCAGCGAAGAACTGACGCGCATTGAAGACCCTTTTGGCATGGGGCCTTACTTCAGTTTGATACCGGCAATATTCGCTGAGGTTATCTGCCCGCTGTTCATTATTTTGGGATTCGGGACGCGTATCGCCTGCTTACCCATCATCGGTGTGCTGCTGGTGGCGATGTTGTTCGTGCACCCTGGCTGGTCCATCGCCGAGGGGCAGTTTGGCTGGTTACTCCTGATTATCTTCACCACGCTTGCGATAACCGGGCCGGGTAAATGGTGCATCGGGGCAGGCAAACAGCGGGAATGGCGCCATGGCATCGGTCAATGAAGTTCACCACGTTACCGCCGAAGCGTTAAAAGAGGCGACCACGACCAGCGGGTCACCCTGGCAGCCCCTGAGTCAGCGTGTGTTCCGCATGTTATGGATTGCGACCGTCGTCTCGAACATCGGTTCATGGATGAACGATGTTGCCATGAACTGGACCATGCTGACGCTCAGTGCTGACCCATTGTCAGTCGCCATGATCCAGGCCGCCAGCAGCCTGCCGATGTTTTTGTTTGCCCTACCGTCAGGCGTGATGGCGGATATTGTCGACTGCCGCAAATATCTGCTTTTTTCGCAGGTGTGGACGTTACTGGCGGCGTGCGGGTTGACCGTGCTTTCGCTGACCGGGCATGTGACGCCTGGCGTGCTGCTGGTCGTCGCTTTTCTGATGAGCACCGGTGCGGCAATGAGTTCCCCGCCGTTCCAGGCCATCGTACCGGACCTGGTTCGCAAACAGGATTTAGGGGCGGCAATAGCCCTTAATTCACTGGGGATTAATATCAGTCGCGCCATTGGGCCGGCATTGGGCGGGCTGATCCTCTCTTTTGCCGGGGCGTGGGTGGTGTTTGCGCTCAATGCGGTTTCCGTGCTGGGGGTTGCCTGGGTGTTATACCGATGGAAAACAGAGCCTTCCGTGCAGCGCCTGCCACCGGAGCATTTTTTCTCTGCCGTGCGTGCCGGGGGGCGTTATGTCCATGCCGCCCCTGTTCTACGCAACGTGCTGGCCCGTACGGTCGCTTTTTTCCTGTTTGCCAGCGCGGCCTGGTCTTTACTGCCGTTAGTGGCCCGGCGTGAGCTCGGTTTAGGGCCCGGTGGTTACGGAATTATGCTGGCCTGTATTGGCGTGGGGGCCATTTTTGGCGCGGTGACGCTGCCGCGCTTGCGTAAACATCTCAATCCCGACCGTTTAATGGTGCTGGCGAGCCTGATGTTTGCTGTAGCGATGCTGGCTCTCGCGTTTGTGCGGCACTTCTGGCTGTTGAGCGTCTTCGAATTTATGACGGGTTTTTCCTGGATAGCAGTGCTGACGACGCTCAATCTCGGCGCCCAGCGCAGTGCGGCGAAATGGGTGAAAGCGCGGGCACTCGCGATTTACCTGACTGTTTTCTTCGGTTCGATGACCGCAGGCAGCGCGCTGTGGGGGCAACTGGCATCGCATTATGGCATCGCCGTTTCGCTGAGTGTGGCGACCCTTGGCATGCTGTTGGGTTGTACGGCTGTGTTCCGCTGGCGGCTGGATAAAGACCCTGATCTGAACCTGGATGCCAGCGTAGAGAATCACATTGCCCCTGAGATTGACGTGCATCACAGCCGTGGTCCGGTGATGGTGAGCTACGAATATCTGATTAAGGCTGAGGATGCACACGCATTTACCGTCTGTATGCAGGATATGCGGCGCGTCAGGCGACGCGGTGGCGCACTGAGCTGGTCGGTTTATGAAGACATTCTTAAACCCGGAATTTTTGTCGAAACATTTTTGCTCGGTTCCTGGGTTGAACATCTGCGACAGGAAGAACGTTACACCATGAATGACCGAAAAATAGAACACCGTGTTCAGCAATATCATCAGGGGGAATCCCGCCCCGAGGTCCGTTATCTGGTGGCTCCGGTTTAACCGTGTCTGCCTCAATATCTTTCCCAACACACAATGCAGAGGTCTAAGATGAGTACAATCAGCACAAAAGATGGCACGCAGATTTATTACAAAGACTGGGGTAAAGGAAAGCCCGTGTTGTTCAGCCACGGCTGGCCACTGGATGCGGATATGTGGGACAGCCAGTTGAATTTCCTGGCTGAGCGAGGATATCGTGCCATTGCTTTTGACCGTCGCGGATTTGGCCGCTCAGACCAACCCTGGACAGGCTATGACTACGACACTTTCGCCTCAGACATTAACGACCTGATCACCCAACTCGACTTGCAAGAAGTCACGTTAGTGGGCTTCTCGATGGGTGGCGGTGATGTGGCACGTTATATCGGGCGCTACGGCAGCGAGCGTGTTGCAGCCCTGGTACTGTTGGGCGCTGTCACACCTGTCTTTGGTAAAAGTGCGACTAACCCAGACGGTGTTGATCTCTCTGTATTTGAGGGGATCCGCGAGGGATTACGTCAGGATCGCGCTCAGTTTATCAGCGATTTTGCACCAGCATTCTATGGCACTAATGCAGGGCAGACGGTATCAGAGGGCGTATTCACTCAGACTCTAAACATTGCGCTACTGGCTTCACTGAAAGGAACAATTGATTGCGTCACGGCGTTCTCTGAAACCGACTTCCGTGAAGATCTGGCAAAAATTGACGTCCCGACACTGGTTATTCATGGTAGCAACGACCAGATAGTACCGCTTGATACCACGGGCAAAGCGGCGGCTGAATTGATCCGCGGTGCGGTACTCAAAGTCTATGACGATGCGCCGCACGGTTTTGCCGTTACCCATCAGAGCCAATTGAACGACGATTTATTAGCGTTTTTGCAAGCGCGCTAAGTTAATCCCTGGTGCAGGGACCCATGGGTCTCTGCATATCAACAAGAATGATGATTTATCAGGATGTTTTGACTTTATTCAAATTCAGGCGCTCGGCATGGCGAACCAAATCGGCGAGTGAGCGTACCTGCATTTTATCCATGACTCTGCGTCGATGAACCTTCACGGTGATTTCACTGACTCCCAGTTCCGCAGCAATTTGCTTATTGAGCAGGCCTTTAATCGTCAATGCCAACACTTCCTGTTCACGCGGCGTGAGTGTCTTATGACGCTGCTTAAGGTTGTGATATTCACGAAGTTCGTCAGCGTTTTCTGAGGCCAGTGTCAGTGCGTTTTCAACGGCCCTGAGCAGCTCCTCGGCTTTAACCGGTTTGGTTAAGAACTCATATGCACCGGCTTTCATGGCCTGTACCGACATGGGAATGGTGCCGTAGCCTGTGAGGAAAATGATGGGCATTTCCGTGCCGCGTGTTTTCAGCGCGTCGGTAACTTCTAAACCGTCTTTGTCTGGCATTTTCATATCCAGAATGACGCAACCCGGTAAGTCAGGAAAGGGATAGGCCAGAAAAGAGTCAGCAGAATCGAACTCGATAGCGCTGTAACCGGCAGAGTTGAGTAGTCGAACAATCGATCGCCGTACTGAATGGTCATCATCAACAACATAAACGATGTGTTCCATAATTCCCTCTGTCACCCTGGTTTAAAAGAGCAGTCGTCGAAGTAATGCCAAAAACAAAAGGCAGGTATTTTGCATGGACAATATCGTCGTAACATATTGAAAACAGTATAGTAACACCACTTCAATCATTACAAGTAATACTTAAGGATAATAGACATGCGGGGTCATGCTTCTTGCAAGAGGAGATTGTTGAGGCTCAGAGGTTGAACAAAGAAGGAAATAGGGAAAAAGTAACCATTGCCATTCATTGTTCCGCTACCCGGTTTAATGAAGGGTTCCCCATTCTGTAGATTTACCCCGACAGGGCGTTACCTTTTACAGGGGAAATCCGCTGCGGAATATGTCGCCGGGCGACAGACACAAAAAAGCCCCCGGAGGGGCTGAATGGGTTTGCGCCTGAGGGTCGAAACCGGCCGCCTTACGGCGACCTGTCCGGCAGCTCCATCTGCGACCATTCGTTACTTAGTTAACTCTGCTGTCATGTGGACGTGTTTGTCGAACTGCGCACTGGTGATTTTATAGGATGCGCCCTGTTCAGCAGCCTGCGCTCAAAACTGACATGATGATCGTGTCACGTGTCAGTTGTGTGCCAGCAGCGGACGTGACTAGTCGCAGGAGGCATTAACAGATCGCGAGCAGCCCCCTCTGAACATATACAGAAAAGTTTAATAGCTGACAATGTGACGAGTAGCTAGTTTCTGAACATAAAGCATTTGAGTTTATACCCAATGCCCCCATTACATATTTGGTACCACTACAGTATGTAAGTTCAAATCTATCTGAAGCTTCAAGGAGATTTTCATGAGTATTAAACCAGGCCCGAAACCGATTGCTAAAAAAACGGGAAAAGAAGATAAACGGCAACGTGTCACTCCGGAAAACAAGCCCAAACACCCCGATCTGAAAGAACATGACCACAAGAAAGGTGAATAACAACTCTCTGTGTTAAGTATCAGACATCGCAGGCATGTACATCATCCATGCCTACTTTCTTCCCTACCAGATAAACCTTCTACATACGCTTCTCGCTCATTGCGTTCCTTTGGCCCCTGCATCCATCGGTTGAACTCACAGCCAAGAGCAGACGTTGCGTACATCCTGCAATATTGCTCCTTGTTGATCAAGTCTAAGGAAAAATGCTAACTGCTTATTGCTATACAAAGGCACAAGATAAAAATTTATAGGAATCCAACTGCGTTGAACATTCTGCATAGATGTCCACCAGGTATTAGTAAATACAAGTTTGATTAAAAGACGCTGCATTTATTAGGCGGAATCCCGTCATGGCCTTCGACGGCAGTTAACCAATTCGTTATTATATAAATCCAACAGCATTGTCTGCCGGATGCTAAAAATCCCCAAACCGTTTAACAGGAAGAACTGGTGAACATGGAATTGGATGAAATAACAAACACAGCAGTGACTTCACCTGCGAATCACGTACCAGATTTTGTGGCCGTACATTCCGTTACAATGACGTTGCCCTTTGCTGAGCTGACTTGGGAAAACTTCGAAAAACTCTGCTATCGGTTAGCGGGGAAGCATGCGGATGTAGAGTCACATAGTTTGTATGGTAGAGCAGGCCAGGCTCAGCAGGGAATCGATATCTTTGCGAGGAAGCGCAATGGGCGATACAACACTTGGCAGGCAAAACGCTATAAAAAATATACACATAACGATCTTAATAGCGCCTGTTCGACATTTCTGTCAGGCGGTTGGGCGGGTAAAACGGACATCTTTTATATTGCCGTACAATGTTCTGTTGATGATGTAAGCCTTCAAGACGCCATTGAAAAACAGGCTGAGAACTTTCGTGCACAGAATATTGTGTTAAAAGTCTTGGGCGGACATGACTTATGCACCGATCTACGCGACCATCCGGATATTGTTCTGGAATTTTTTGGACGAGAATGCGCAAAACATTTTTTTGGCGATACTGTCAGTCAGGATCTTCTTAACAAGCTTGATGGTGGGGAAATCCAGAAAGTCAGATCGCAACTGTTGAGGGTTTACCAGGCTGGATTTGAGCTACTTGATAAAATCCCGGTCAATGCCCCAACGCCTTTTTCCGATCAGCCGATTGAACCCATTTCTCTACTCGAACGTTTCTCTGCTCCTGATGTTTTACTTAGAGAAAACATCAAGAATCATGCGCCCGAAAAAAAAACTACCGAAAAGAAGGTTCTTGCGCATGATCAACAGCCGATTGAAACGCATCCACAATCCCGGGGTGAAGAAAGCCGCCAGGCTGAACAATACCGACGAACCCCCATTCTGAACTGGTTAGCGCAATCTGATCAGATTGCTGTTATTGGTCATGCCGGCACAGGAAAGAGCACTGTGCTGCGCTGTCTAGCGCTTGATCTGCTCGGGGAGCAGAATCATTTCACGCACGTGGCAAAAAAATGGGGACGGCATCTTCCCCTATTCATCTCATTCGCAAAATGGGTACGTCTGACGGAAGCGAATGGCGGTGTCGTGAGCATTAAAGCGTTAATCCGGGAAACATGGCAGCAGCAGTTGACGGCAAATCTGGTCGCTTTGATCGATAAGGCGATTGATGAAAACCGTGTGGTACTTTTTGTGGATGGCCTTGACGAGTGGGCTAATGAGCAAGCTGCTCGTACCACGCTGCAGGCAATGCTGACAGTGGTCTCTGCACACAGCATTCCCGTTCTGGTCAGTGCCCGCCCTGGGGGGCTGACAACCATTGGGGGCATTCCGGATAATTGGGCCGTGGGAGTACTTGCGCCTTTATCGAAAAGGCAGCAAACACAAATTGCCACCATCTGGTTCTCAAGAAACGTAGATCAACATCGCGATCCGGTTCAAAGCGCAGAGTCCGTTCTCTGGCAGACAAACCGCTTTTTTGATGAGTTAAACAAGGGCCGTGGGCTGTCCACCCTAGGGGAAACACCACTACTGTTGTTGGGGCTTATTGCTCTTGCTATCCGTCAGTTGGTTCTGCCTATTAACAAAGTTCAAGCTCTGAGTCAGCTCACTGAACTTTTATTAGAACGCCACCCTCACAGTCGCGCAACCGCAGCGGGAGATGTCGTTCCGCGTTTTTCACCTGCGGCTTCAAATGATGTGCGACGGGAAGCACTAGCTGCACTCGCTTTTAAAATCCGCTCTGAGGGTGGCGATGCCGGGTATCCCATTCATCTGGCCCGAAAATGCATTCAAACGTTTCTAACAGATCCTGAGGGGTTCAGCTATACGCAACGAGAGGCAATTGAAGTTGCCAATGAAATCTTGGCTGTGAATTCAGAAACCATGGGGTTGCTGGTCGAAAAAGGACGCGCAGAAGTCGGATTTGTACACGCAAGCCTAGAAGAATATCTGGCATCGGTTCACATCCACGGATGGCCCATTGAACGGATTTTAGAGTTTGTCCAAGCCAATGCTAGCCACTTTCGCTGGAGAAGTGTTTTTGGCGATTTGATTGCCAGAAATAACCGGCGATCAGAGGCAGAGAAAATCGTCAGGGTTATTGACGAGCCTGAAAATGATGCTGTCGGTGCACTGCAGCGCCGTTTACTGCTTGCTAATGTCGTGTTTGGCGGTGCTGAGATCAACAAGCCAACCGCTATCAGGCTTGCTGAGCAAAGTTTCAATATCATTACTGGTTCGGGCTGGATAGGGGAAAGGAGTGCGCATCTTGCCGCCGTCTTTGAGGGGGTTTATAACACAACTCTCAGAGAAAAAGCCTCTACAGCTATCAGTTGTTGGGGCACCAAAAGCGCCGATTACCTGCATAATTTCTATCACACTTTAGCAGCATGGACACACTCAGATGAAACGCTGCATATCCTTCAGCACGGAATGAAGGACGAAAATGTCTACAATGCACGACCTGCTGCTCATGTTCTTGCTTCAAAATACGCCGGAGATACCGGGGTAGAGAAATGGTTGCTATCACTCTTTCGGGGTGATTCAGAATTAACGATAGTGGGGATAGCGTTAGAGGCTATAGTGCTTGGCTGGCCAGAAAATAGTGCATTACCGGCGCTGATTTATTCTGCAGAAACCTCAAAAGACCCACACCTACGGCTCAGTGCGATTTTTTGCAAAGTGAAACTATCCATACATGATAATCAAGACCTGGATACATTGTTGGATTTACTTGGCTGGTACAGCGGCATCAGTTATTACTACAAAGACTTGGCTGGACAATGTCTAGTATTGGGTTGGAAGGATAATGAGTCAGTCATTAATAAATGCCTTGACTCGTTAGATAACAAGCTGGATAGAGTCGAAAATATTGAAAAAAACATAGCGCAGCTATACTTGATAAACTGCAACGCGAAGAATACCAAAATCATAGCCTGGATTTTACGCGAACTGGAATCAGAACACCCCTTCCTGGCCTATTTCGGGCAGAACTGGGGATGGATGTTACGATTTACTAAGGCAAATACAGAGATCCGTGAAAAAGTCATTTCCACCATGCTGTCTGAGAGGATGGAGTACCAAGGATATGAGTTGAATCCTCTCTTTAATGAAATTGAAGATCCACAAATCACACAGCACCTGATAAATAAGGTAAAAACTGCGGAAGGATTTAGCATTTACTGGTTTTTAAGCCCCTTACTTCACAAGCGCAAGGCTGGCAACTGCGAAATTGATTCTCTTGTTAAAGAAATCCTGCAATGGCCAGATGAAAGAAAGCGGCATATTGTCAGTTTACTCCCCAAGATGCTGGACAGGGAAGAATGCATTGAAGCTTTGATTGGGATAACAAAGACTACGGATAGTGTCAGGACAGACCTGCTCACGTCTGCTTTTACGCAACTTGATGTTGGTTCAGATCCTGACATCACAGATTACCTCGTTACCCACTTTTTAACTAAGCCAGACGATTTGTACTCGGGCCTCAACAATTTGTTGTTGATCTGTCCGGATGAGCCAAGGTTAAAAGAATACGCGCTTGCAAAACTTGAAGATCGTAATCCGCCCCTTGCAATGATAGCCTCTACTTATCACAAACTGCCTGAAGTCCGTTTAAAAATAGCAAAACACGTATGGTCTCTTTCCGTTGCCATGCGCCATCAGGTAATAGACGCTGCAGCCAGTGAATTTGATAGAAATCAGACTGCAGAAAGAATACTCAGCCGATATGACGATGAGGTTGATAGCCAGTTAAAAATAGAAAGTGCAATAAAATACTATCAGGCATTATTACCCGCTAACGTGGAGCGTCAAACGATTATTGACCGTTTGATATCAGATGCTCAGGTCGCAGCACCGGATTTTGAACAGCGTCATGCAGCAGCTTTTGCAGGGCTCGTGACTTACGGTGCTGTAAAAGAGTTTGCTCGCCTCGAATGGAATAATAAACCATTAGAAGTTTCACTTGGGTCATACAGCAGTGAATCCAAAGTTCTTTTAAGATTAGTTGCTGAGCGCTGGGATGAAATTGATGCATGTTTCGACAAAACATTTAGGTCTCGAATTAGAGAAATAAATTCAGGAGATCGTTTCTGGTCTCTCATATCCCCATATATAGGTGGAAATGCGTCTTTACGAGAGGAGTTCATCGCTTACTGCGACGATTCATCTCATGTTCTGGATACCCAGACTTTACAGTCACTCGCAAGAGAATTTCCAAAAAGTGATTTGCTTCAGAGGCACTGCTTATCAGCGATTAGATCGTTAGGCAAAGTAAAAGCCAATGGCACATGGCCACAATACCAAAGCTACTTCGAAGCTTCCTATATATTACGTGACCAATTTCCGGACATGCCTGAGCTGACAGTTCAAATACTAAAAATACTGCAGGATACTGATTTTAGTCATGGTATTGCTGCTATGGCGATTTATGATCCTCATCACTCCAGCCTTGATAATCTTGTTGAAAAGATTTTTCAGGATGCAGAGTCTCAATCACAGTTTGTGACGCCTATCATTCTTGGCTCAGCAAGAGCTGACAGTCAGCAACTCGGTGTTATCGTCAAAAAAATGATAAACCGCCGTTATCATGATCAGTGGGATTTTCAGGACAGAATTAACCAAGCGCTTAAACTCAGGATGGGAAACGACACGCATTTTGTCACATTGATGGGGGAATGGCTGGCATCAACCCCAACTGAAAGTGAAATTTCGAGTTTTTCTCGTTATCTAGCGTCCGCAGGAAAACTTGACGAAGATACTCAGAAATTATGCCGACATTATCTCAATGAGAGATATGTCGCTTCCGGAATTCCGGCCCATGGTTACGATGCTCTCTCTGACCTCATAAGACCTGTCACACACTCCTTACTTGATGTGTTGGCAGGACCTGCACACTAAAAATATGGAATATGAGATGCCTAAAAAAGATAGGGTTTTGTTTCAATTAAGCTAAGTTAACCGACTAGTAATTTTTAAATCGCACTGTTCTGCGAATAGCAGATCAGTGCGATGTTAGGGGTGTATTCATTAGTTGGAAGAATAACTGCGAACTTCCGCTATTCGCTCAGGCTGTGTGAAAACACCTGATCACTTTTTGGTCTAAGCGATGGTTGCATATGATCAACCATTCTTTATAAACCCATGCAACATACTTACTTTTCTATTAAAATTATAAACATACAAGTGAATACTGTGGGTACCGACATGGCCAATCACATTCAAGGACATGGCAGGCATCAGGTGACATTGCTCCCTGATGCACTGGACGATTTTGTCACTGAAGATAACCCCGTCAGAGTGGTTGATATATTTGTAGATGGGTTACAGCTTGATTCTCTTGGTTTCAGAAGAGTTGATGCAAAACGAACCGGACGGCCCGGATATCACCCTGCCACCCTACTGAAGCTGTACATTTACGGATATCTCAACCGAATTCAGTCCTCCCGCAGACTGGAAAAAGAGGTCCATCGGAACGTTGAACTGATGTGGTTACTTGAACGATTAACGCCTGACTTTAAAACCATTGCAGATTTCAGAAAAGATAACGGTGAAGGTATCAGGAATGCCTGTCGGGCCTTTATTGGCCTGTGCCGGCAAATGCAAATGTTCACTGATGTCGTTGTTGCCATTGACGGCAGCAAATTCAAAGCAGTAAACAGCAAACCCAACAACTTCACATCCCAGAAAGCCAAAGACCATATTGAGCGCGTTGAGCAAAGTATTACTTTTTATTTAAACAAGCTGGATGAAGCCGACAAGAATACTGAGCCCGATGCAAACACAAAGTTAACAGCCACTAAACTGGCCTGGCTAAAAAAGCGTTTACGTGAGCTTCAGGAGATCCAACAAGCAATCGCACAACAGCCAGATAAACAACTTTCTTTAACCGACCCTGACTCCCGGTTGATGAAAACAAATAATATGAACCGGCAAGTTTGCTACAACGTTCAGACAGCTGTGGATACGAAGAACCATTTGATTGTTGCGCATGAAGTCACCAACACAACAGATAATGGGCAACTTGGTTCAGTAGCAACACTGGCTCAGAAAGCTGTTGGCCGGAAGGACATAACAGTACTTGCCGACAAAGGGTATTACAGTCGCAGCGATATTAAAACAGTTCTGGATAGCGGAGCCGTGGCGTTGGTGCCAAAGGGAGATACCTCTGGTGCTGAACGTAAGGGGCTCTATAACCGCTCAATGTTCAGATATAACAGGGAAAAAGATGTTTATGTATGCCCAATGGGCAATGAGCTTCAGAATCGATTTACCTCAATAGAGGACGGACTGGAGCAACAGTTGTACTTTAACAATATTGCCTGTCGCGATTGCAGCCAGCGTTCTAGGTGCACGACATCAAAACGCGATCCAAGGCGTATACGGCGCTGGGTTCATGAAGCTGAAATGGAAGAAATGCATGCCCGGCTTGAGGCATTTCCTCAAGCGGTAGTCATGCGAAAGCAAACGGTAGAACATCCGTTTGGGACAATTAAAATGTGGATGGGTGCAACACACTTCCTGATGCGGAAATTTAAAAATGTCAGTACAGAAATCAGCCTTCATATATTGGCTTATAACCTGAAAAGGATGCTATCAATATGGGGTACTGAAGGATTGATAATTCAACTGCAGGAACAATACGGCTAACGGTTCCAGCCGTTTTACCCTCCAGTAACAACAAATATCAGGTTCTTCCCCGCTTTAAAAACTCCTGAGTCACCCGAAAAAAAACACAGATTACTTCGTCAACTTAAACGACTTTATTAAAACACAGATGAGAAATATTGTTTGGTTACTTGAAGCTATGAGTTTTCACACAGCCTGCGCTCAGAGCAGACCTGTAGCTCAGTTACCTGGTCCGCTTCGTGCCAGGAGCGGACATGACAAATATTGCTACATGTTAAATCACAGATAGCAGGTTAAGTACAATAGGAACAGTAAAAATTGGCGCAGTTATATCGATATAGTTTACAGTTACCAACTTTGGCAATTGACCCTCAGTCAGGAAAGAGCAATGGCACGAAGAACTGAGCTTAAAGGAATAGCAAACTCTCTTAATGGAAGCTTTGTCAGTCGAAATAACGATTTCGGCGGATACTGGTCTATTGGACTGTTAAAGCTATTCGCTATAGAAAGAGGGCTAACCTCAGTGGGATTTTCATTTCCCATGCATAAGCCAAACGCCAGCTTTGCCTTAATGAATTATATAGCACGATGCTACATGTGTATGTTTGCAGACCTTCTGAGGAAACAGCAACTTCCAGACTCTTGGGTTAGAGAAGTGAGTATTACGATCGACTTTGACACTATTGCTGAAGATGCCCAATTGCCTGGCTGCCCAGCATTAGGTGAGCCTTTCAAATGCGTTTGTCAGATAATTGATGATAATGGCCGCTTCTATTCTTCAATCATTTATGGTCGGTGTCTACCTCACTCTACTGTGAGAGAATTACGATCGACCCGTTGAACTATCCCCATAGATTACCAGACACTTTAACCTACTCACTAAAGCAGTGTTGCTGCGGAAATAATGTATAATCCTCTCAAAAAATAGGAGGTGAAGATGTATACCATAAATGGATTATTGTTCCTCATAGTGCTTATACCACTGACATCGTTTGCAGCAAAAGAGGATTTCGATTTTTCGATTGGAGGGAAAAGTAACTCCTTCGATTCCACGTGCATAGAGTCCATTCAGTATGTCGAAAAGGATGAGGTGTACACGGAGAATTTAATCATGAGATTCACTGGTGAATGCGGGAAAAGAGTATCGGCTATCACCCGACAGAACATCGGAAAGCAGATGACCATTTCCTACGGCGCTAATAAACTTACTTCTGCGCTGATTGTCTCACGCTTGGGGATAAGCATTAGGATCTCGACAAACGACATACCAAGGGTGTTGCTGATGCAAATTCTTAATGATTACGGAGCATCTCGTGAGTGACAGGAACATCGCATCCAAGGGACGACTGGTCATACAGAACCTCACTTTTGGCACCTTTCTCCACTACCCAGATATTCGCCATTGAGTGCTAAATGTTACACGGTGGTTTAGTTAAGTTGAACGCTCATGACTGCCTTTCGACCTAACTGTGAACGATATGAGTTTCCTTTAAAGTCAACTTCATCGCCAGTAAGTCTCTCAATAACCTCAATTGCGTCTGGGTCACCATGCCAGGCCATGCAATTTAAACAATCGCCTCTACAATCAAGATTGAGAGTTTCTGCTATTTTGCTCATTGGCTGACCGCAGGTCAGGCAGTTGTTAGTTTCTACTGGTAGGACATCCTGTTTTTCAAATCAAATTGCTCAGTGTTACCTAACATACCACAATGTAAGGCCGCTCCGCTCGAAGCCGTCATAGGGCAGCTATGAGCGCAGGCTGTGTGAAAACGTTTTTGATCGCATAAGTTGCCAAAAAAAGAGCTGAAAACCGCGTCCCTACGTAAAATTTGACTCTACTAACCAGTCGTTCAACTTCAGATTTTGCGCAGCATTATGCACTTCAGTTTTTAGTCAGAGTTTTCACACAGCCTGAGCGAGGAGCAGACGCTCAGCGGATTTTCTAGGTTCTCTGACTCAGACCTAGCCCTGCAGACAACTTTGTATACAAAACTGTCGAATGCCAGGAAGTGGTACAATGCCATGCTATGCGTTAATGTAAGGTGTAGTAGGTCGCGAAACTGCATACGGCAACGCTTCCGAACCTCTAGTAAAAAGCAGTTTTTACGTTAGAAATTAGTCAGTCAGCGAGGGGAAGATGCCTAATTTTTTCAGGGATTCGAATGGTGCTCTGAATCTAGCCGCGCAAAAGTTAGTGCCCAACCAAGGCTTTCGTGCGGGTCAACTCGGTGCCCTGCATGCTGCAATGGCGCATTACTCGGTCTATGCCGATCCGGCGATAATCTGCCTTCCTACTGGGTATGGTAAGACATCTGTAATGATGGCACTGCCGTTTCTGGTTCAGTCAAAACGAGTGCTCGTTGTTGAGCCGTCTAATGCGCTACGCAAGCAGGTATCATCGCACTTTGCGGAGCTTTCTACCCTAAAGCGTATTGGTGCTATTCCGGCGGATCTTGCTAACCCATCGGTGCTCCGACATGAAGGGAGACCTCAATCGGAGGAAGATTGGCAGTTCTTAGAGAGCCACGATGTTGTGGTTTCGACGCCAAGTAGTTCATCACCAGCGGTTGCACTTGGCGCCTCGCCAGACTTGTTCGATTTGATCGTATTTGATGAAGCCCATCACGCTCCTGCGAATACATGGGCTGCGTACTTAGAGCACTACACGAAAGCTCGGTTCGTATTTCTGACCGCAACGCCCTTTCGCCGCGATGGCCAAGTAATTCCAGGGAAGTTGGTCTACCGCTACCCGGTAATGAAGGCCGTAGATGAAGGGGCGTTTCATCCCGTCGCTTTCCGAGCTGCGCCTATTCAAAACACGGTTGATGATCATCACATTGACCAGGTTATTGCAGAGACGGCTGTAAAACAACTGCATCAGGACTTAGCTGCAGGGCATGATCATCGCCTCTTTGTGAGGGCAGCAACGATCAATGCAGCCAGGGCTTTGGTTCCAATCTATCAAGCGCTTGGGGTCAACGTTGAAGCGGTGGATAGTAAGATCACGAAGCGTACCCAGGATCGCTGCGAGCAGCGTTTGGTCAGTGGGGAGCTGCAGGGGATCGTGTGTGTGGATATGTTCGGGGAGGGGTACGACTTTCCGAAACTGAAGGTGGCCGCATTACACACTCCACATCGTTCATTGGTACCGACAATTCAGTTCATTGGGCGTTTCGCAAGGGTGGATAAGGCAACCGGCCAGGCGACATTGATTGCGCCGCTCCCAAGAGTTCTGGAGGCGCCTAGCGCTCTTCTGAAGGAGGGGGTAGATCTTGCGAGTATGATAGATGCTGCAGCTCAAGCAGAGATGGCAGGCGATGCTGCTGAGTTAGAAATGGTTGAGCGGCTCAGACTGCGGCGAGTTGCTGAGTCAAACTACGATGCAGTGTCCCCTTTAGCAATTGAGCTCTATGCGCACGTCTGCGTGTTCCGTTGCTCCACACCTCCAATCTTCACTCAGATAAAAGAAACCCTGGGGCGTGACCTGCGTGTAGTGAAGCAATGGGCGTCAGATGATGGAGCCCTGACGCTAATCCTGACCTCCGACGAAAATCCACCAAATTTCGCCACATCCGATGTGCTTGTGAACATTCGGCATGATGCTTTTCTGCTCTTATACTTTGCGGACTCCCAACTTTGCTATATCGGCTCTACCCGAAGAACAGAAAAGATCTACTTGGGACTGATGGACATGGTTTGCCCTCAGAGTTATCGGTCATTGAGCTACGAGGAAACCAGCCGCGCGAGAGCAGGTTTGGAGAGTGTCAGATTCTTCAATGTCGGACTAAAAAATACGACATTCAACTCACAAAGCGAAACATATCGAACGTTAACAGGGCCGGCAGCGGAACGTGCGGTAACGGCTGGTGATAGCCGGGCATACGCTCAAGGGCACTTCTTTGGAAGCGGATCGAGCGGCGGAGAAAAAGAGACCATCGGAGCTAGCAGTAGCTCGCGTATTTGGAGTAATCAGCGCCTCTCTATAGCAGAATTTTACCAGTGGGTCGCTCGATTAGATGGTCGACTCGCTGGCAATGCTCCCTTCTCTGAAACACGCCTCGATGTTATTCGATCGGCTACGACGTTGCAGAGGCTACCAGACCTAGTGATTGCAGGGACCTGGCCCAGAGCAGGATTCAAGACAAATCCGAGGATTAGGATTCGTCGCCCTGAGGATCAACGCCCGCTCTATAGCCGCCTCACTGAATGGGACCTGGCAGACTTTGACTGCAGACCTTCAGAAGCCCAATTGCTCTTCAGCATTCACTCAGAGGAAGCGAGTGCCAATATGCGATTTTCGCCTCAGGGGCGAATGGTGGCATTGCTCGATCAGAATGCGGTTTTGGAGATCGAATCAGCTAGCGATCTATGGATGCCGTTAGCTGACTGGTTGAGTGAACACCCGCCGATGTTCTATGCCTCCGATAAATCTACCTTTGAAGGGCTGAATTTAATGCTTGCGCCGCAGTTACAGGCAGTTTCGCTCACAAAAGACGATACGCAGATCATTGGTTGGGACGAATGCGAAATCAGGGTCGAGTTTGTCATCGACAACGACACTGCAAAAGTACGGGAACAGCGCGCAAAGCTACAGGGTAAAAGGACTGTACAGGAACACCTCGAACAGTACCTGCTTGGCCTCCCTAACGTAGTCGCATTGTTTTACGACCACCGTTCTGGGGAGGCAGCCGACTACATTGCGGTGACCGTGGAGGCCAATGGCGACGTGGACATCGCGTTATACCACTGTAAAGGAGCTGGTGGCGCTCCCAGCGGAGGGCGAGTGGATGATGTGTACGAAGTCGCTGGCCAGCTAGTGAAGTCCGTTTTCTATTGCGATGTATCTGTACTCCTTGCGCATATGGCGGATCGAATGAGTCAACGTTTTAAGTCACCCTCTAGGTTTGTCGTGGGTGATCTGCAGACACTCAAGGATAGACTTGACGCCACTCGTGCAACTCAACTTGGTTTCACTGTAGTGGGAGTGCAGCCAGGGATAAGCAATGCTGAAATCGATGCTCATCTCGCAGATCTAATGTCATTCGGAATCTCTTACGCCATGCAAGGTGGTGCAACAAGAGCCTATTGGTTAGTGAGTAAGTAGTTATCTTCGTCAAAGCGGAAAAGGGGACAGATTATTTTTTGGCTTAACGTCCGCTCCTGGCACAGGCTGTGTGAAAACTCTGACTAAAAACTGAAGTGCATAATGCTGCGCAAAATCTGAAGTTGAACGACTGGTTAGTAGAGTCAAATTTTACGTAGGGACGCGGTTTTCAGCTCTTTTTTTGGCAACTTATGCGATCAAAAACGTTTTCACACAGCCTGGGCACATAGCGGAAGTCCGTACTACACGAAATAATCATGCTGATCAAAATAATTTCAGATAGATATTATCTCAGTGAATCCCCCGCATCCTGACAGGATAGCGGGGATTTTTGTTTTTCACACTGAGATCTCCATATGCAAAAAACTGAAGGCCTCAAGGCCATTGAGAAGCCACTCGCCTCTCTGCCCCACACCATCCGCAACCATATTCTTGAACGTCTTCGCAGTCTTACACAATACGAGCCGGTAATCGGCATTATGGGTAAAACTGGTGCTGGTAAAAGTAGTCTCTGCAATGCCCTTTTCCAGGGGGAGGTTACGCCGGTCAGTGATGTTGAGGCTTGCACTCGTGATGCGCTGCGTTTCCGACTGCAATGCAGCAATCACAGCATCATGCTGGTTGATTTGCCTGGGGTTGGCGAAAGTGAACAACGGGACAGCGAATATGAATCTCTGTACCGCCGTATTCTCCCTGAGCTGGATTTAATCCTGTGGGTTATCAAAGCCGATGATCGTGCTTTCTCCATCGATGAACGTTTCTACCGGCGTGTGATGACTGACTACCAACAGCGGGTACTGTTTGTCGTTAACCAGGCTGACAAAATCGAACCCAGCCATGAATGGTATGTCACCGGCAATGCGCCATCACAGCACCAGTTGGTGAATATTGAGGCCAAGCTGGACTCCATTCGCCAACTGTTTTCACCGAACCATCCGGTGTGCGCCGTTTCAACAAGGACAGAATGGAATCTACCGTCAATGGTCGAAACCATGATGCGTTGCCTGCCTGACCGTGCCACCAGCCCTCTGGCGACGCAATTGCACGGGAGGTTATGCAGTGAACCGGTAAAAAAGCAGGCGCGTGAGGGCTTTGGCGATGCGGTGGGAGAGGTGTTTGATTCTGCTGAAGCGGCATCATTTATTCCCGCGCCACTAAAAGCGGTCATTCGTACCGTCCGCGAGGCCGTGGTATCCGTTGCCCGTGCCGTTTGGGACTGGATTTTCTTCTGAGCTGGGGCACCTGCCGTTATCTTCGGGACATACCCTGTCCGTTATGACGTTTTATAAGCTATCGAATTTGGTATGTTTTCTCTCTAAGCCCCGTCACAGTTGATTTCGGCAACAGTAAAAAATACGTCTTCTTGTGTCCATTCCCTGTCCCTGCCCCTCGTTAAAATAACTGTTTTATTTTCAGCTAATTATCTCACTGGAGAACCTGTCTCATGACTCAGGCTGAACGCCGTCATGACCGGCTTGCCGTCAGGCTGTCGTTAATTATCAGCCGTCTGGTGGCGGGCGAAACGCTGGATTTGCGAACGTTGGCAACCGAATTTGGTGTGTCGGTCCGCACCTTGCGCCGGGACTTTCGGGAACGCCTGATATATCTGGATCTAGAGTATCGCAAGGGTCAGTGTCGCTTGCTGTCCGGCGGCCGCCAGAGAGAGCTGGCTGTGATGACATTTGCCCGCCAGTCGGGCGTTGAAGCACTGTTTCCTAGTATGGATAACCATCTGGTCGCTTCACTGTTGAGCGGTCCTGGTGAGTCTCCCTGCCTTATCTGGCAGGGAGTGGCCCAAGTGTCATCCCCAGACTTGGTCGTGTTCACGCGACTGGTGAGCGCGGTATCGGAACACCGGAAGGTGACGCTACTGGGAAGCGGTTGTCGCTGCACAGACCTTGCTCCCTATCGCTTGGTTCTGCGTGAGGGAGAATGGTATCTGACGGGTGAGCATCAGGCCCGGATTGCCGTTTTTCCTCTGACCGATATTCGGGCGGTCACGCTCCACAACGGCAGCTTCGCTCCAGATATAGCGATGCGTGACATCCTCTCTCACCCGGATTTTCTTCAGGCTTTACCCCACTTTCGCTTTTTCCATTCATTGCTTGTCGCAACTGACGACGGGCTTATACCTCAGAAGGAATAATCACGATGAAATTGCTTACCACTACAGTGCTGGCCGCTAGTTTTTGCCTTGGTGCTGTTTTTCCGGCTGACGCTGGAAACACCGTCGGCACAGTCAAAGCCTGGCAATACATGCAGGCTGATGGTTGGAAATCCGCCGATGGCATGGATGACAATAAGCTGCATAACATGCTCTATCAAGCCAGCGTGATTGATAACTACCCGTGGACGAAACAGTTTCTGCTACGTGTCCGTGGCGGCGGTGCCATTTTCCTGGCCGACAAGAAAACCCACACCATTCGCCAACTAAAACTGAATCCTGTCGGTGAAACCTACAACGATATTGAAACGGTTTATCAGGGAGAAGATAAAGGTGAAGGGTGCTATTTTGCCATTATTGATAGCCAGTCCTCTGTACGGGATAAGGCTATTGATGACCTTATTTACCCCACATGGCCAGCAGTTCACGATACTGATGATGTTCTTAAGGCTAAAATTGCAAACGTCAGACAGCAAATAGCCGCGAAAGTCGTCATGGTCATGCCGGATAACTGTGTGAATAAACAGCAACAGGCCTCCCTGGCCGCTAAACGCTCAGAAAAGGACCGAAAGCTCCAGGAGTGGGTGGCACAGCAAAGCCTCGCTGAATTGTGTCGTCGGACGGGCAACTGCTGAGACAGTACCCGAAAGAAGAGTAAATATACCAGTAACGTCTTCGGACCGGGCTTCAGATAGCTATCCCACTGAGTAATTTCTCCGGGCGACACCGGGGTTTCACAGATAAGGAAAATCATGTTTTCGCAAAGCCGGGGTGGATACTGCGGCTTTTGGCAAGCTGGCCTGGCTGGTCCCATTTTATCTGTGGCGGCGGGCTAAAACGCTTGGGCAGAAACCCACGTATTTCTGGGTCTGGTTGGTGATGTTGGTACTGATCATTCTGACCTGATGTTAATTAACGTCTGAAAAGAATATATCAGAGGATACATGGATTTATTACAAATAATGCAGATTGCAAAAAATTCAATTTACTGATTTAAGGACAGAATTATGCGTCTACCTCACGCAGTGTTGATGGTGTCAACTCTGGTGTCAGCAACAACCGCTCAGGCCATACCGAATATGTGGACCAGTGGCTTCGGTCAGGGCGTAACAGAATACCTGATTACGAGTCCGGAAAATGTCGTTTTTAACCTTAACTGCACCATGAACCCGGATGAGCAGAATATCTTGCAACACCGCGTGCTCATTGACCTGCCTGACAGCACTGGCGCAGATTCACGCGATGACAAAACAGCAATAACGGTTGTGACCGATGATCAGCAGTTCCCTTTACCCTCCTCGCTGGGCTGGCGAAATGGGGATAATGCCTGGATCCAGTTTATTGACGCACTGGAGCATGCCGCAACGTTCGATGTTTATGTTAATGACAAAAAAGTCGGAAGCTTCAGCCCCGGCCTTAAAAATACGAAAAAAGTGCTGGATGACCTTAGCGATTGCAGGAATACCGCTGGTTAACTTTCTTCATCAGCAGCCAATCGATCATCTTACGGGCCATGCCTCCTTCGGGAAGCATGGCCTTTCGTTTTTAATCTCCGAATAAGGACTTTGTAGTGTTACGCCAGCCAGACCTCGCGTGAGCCGTCACCATAAGCGCTCACTGACTTTTATTACCTCCCTCCAACGTACAGGCCCCTCGGTTTTTCCGGTGGGGCCTGTTTTGTTATTTATTTCATTCAGAAGGATATTTTTCATGAATACACATTCTACCCCACCTACTGCCGCCTCTCAGACAAACACACTGACCGCCACTGTGGTGCCAGACCACCAGCGCCCCCGCTTCTGGCCGCAGCACTTCGGCAACATACCGCAATGGCTCATTCTGGAGCCTCACGTCTTTGGCTGGCTGGATCGCCTGTGTGCGGATTACCACGGTGGGCTGTGGGACTTCTACACGCTCAGTAACGGCGGGGCCTTTATGGCTCCAGAAGGCGATGAGCGGTGGTCACTGTTTAACGGTATGAATGGTAACGGTGCCGAGATGAGTGCTGAGGCCGCAGGGATCACCGCCTGCCTGATGGCCTTCAGCCACCACGCTTGCCGCACTGAGAGCGAAGCGATGACCGACCATTTCTACCGCCTGCGGGAATACGCACTGCATCACCCCGACAGCCGTGCCATTTTCTCCCTGATTGACTGAGCAACAAGGACCTCTCACCATGAAAATCACGTTATCCCCCACGGTGGCTGAAATGTCACCCGGCGAACAACGTACCATCCGACGCGCCCTGAACCTGCTGGCAAAACAGTTGCGGGAGCCCGGAGTGGCGTTTACCTCCACCAGCGTGACCCGCGACTGGTTGCGCCTGCATCTGACCGGGCTGGAACGTGAAATATTCGTCGTGCTGTGGCTCGACAATCAAAACCGTCTGCTGGCTCAGGAGACGTTGTTTACCGGCACCATCAACAGTACCACCGTTCACCCTCGTGAGTTGGTGAAGTCTGCCATGAAGCACAATGCAGCAAGTGTCGTACTGGCACACAATCATCCGTCCCAGTTGGCCGAACCCAGTCAAGCCGATCGGCAGATCACCGACAGGATAAAGGCGGCCCTGGAATTGGTGGATGTGAGAGTACTGGATCATCTGGTTGTAGGGGGGCTGGATATCGTGTCATTTGCCGAACGTGGCTGGTTACCTGGCTGATAGCCACTTTCTTCCATTCTATTTATCAACCTTGCGCTGATGTCGTGCGTCTCCCTCTTTATAAGGAACATTCTCTATGGGCTGGCTATTTTCACACCGCTCTCGCCGTGAACTGATCGCAGCACTGATCCAAACCGACGACACTGTACACTATCAACACGTTACGCTGGCACATGCCCTGCGGGGTAATGTCCTGTGGTCGGTAGTCCAGAGTACACCGAAGGATCCGGCAAAAGTCGCCAGAACGGTCATTCACTGCACCTTGATGCAGGGTTCAGGTGGCAGTTGGGGTTATAAGGCTATGGATGAATCTGTACACCCTTACTATTATTCCTGCCCAAAAGGCTATTTGACGATGGCCCCAGAGGTCTGCTCGGAATGGCGTGAAAAGGTATTGGCGCATCATCAACATCGCTACCTGCAACGCGGTTTAATAAAGGAGGGGGACCGGTGACAGCAATAATGCCTCTATTACGTTTTGGTCTGCAATGCAGTTCGGCCCATATCAGCGAGGACGACAATACGGTGCTGTACCGGATCTCCCACTGTCAGGATGAATTCAGCGACGGCGAATGGATCTCGTTTTCGGGCACGGGCTATCTGCTGCGATTAGATGCGTGGACCCACCCGGTGTTGCAACTCAAACGGCTGGGACTCTCCAAAACCTGCCGCCGTCTGGTCACCACGCTGATGAAACGCCATCAACTGACTTACCTGCATATTGATGCGCTGGGTGATGTGTTGCCCGATTTTACCACGTTCGACTGGTAATACTCCTCCATACCCAACGTTCCACTCTCGCGTTATTCATTTATTTTCAAAGGACACTTTCTCATGAACACGAGCACATTGCCCGTGCCTGGTGTATTCCATTTTCTCCAGCACAACACGGTCTCATCACACGACTGGCTGAGGATATGCCAAGCCATCACCACCGCCTACCAGCAACTGTGTCAACACCCGGACACTTTGGGTTTAGCCACCGTGCCGGTTATCTGTGAATACACCGGTAACCACCTGTACCGGTTCGACGATAGCCTGATGGGATTGGGACTGATCGGTTTTAACGGTGAGCGGATTAGTCATCTGGCGGGTGATCCGTTCATCCTCTACCAGCGTCAGACACCTCATGCCCTGATCCGCTGCGATACACGAGGCTATCCCTATCAGTGGCTGGTCATAGCTGCACTGTTGCTGGCGAATACCTATAGCCCCAATACCTGGACGATCGAATCTGACGTACCACTAAAGCACTGGCGCAAGGTAGCTCACTGGCTGACCCACCATTGCCAGTTACCGGTTTCCCCACTTTGTTGAGGTCAATTCACCATGAAGTTCACCAACACAATATCCTGCTCCCCTAACGCCAATCAGGCACGAACTGAATACCAGCAATTGCTCGCTTGGCTGCTGGCTCACTGTTATGGCCTGGAACTTAACGATACGCCCTATCACGACAATCAGGCTATTGCCCAACAGATTGAGCATGGCGTCACGGTACGTGAAACCGTCAATGAACTGGTGGAGAAATTTGACCTGGTACGCATTAATCGCCCCGGTTTCAGCCTGCTGGCACAAGACCCGACGCTGAGTTGCGGGGATATGTTACGCGCCCGTAGTGCGCTGGGCCTGCGTAGTCCCGTCATTGGCCGCCTTGCCTGACATCGCCTCTCGCTGAATCACCAACATGCCAGCTTTGCCACTGGCATTGTACATTTTAAGGAAAACTAACGATGGAAAACCTCGAACCTGATACTACTCTACCGGCTCCCATCTGGGGCTTGCAGCGAGACATCACACCGCGCCTGGGTGCCAGATTGGTGCAACAGGGCAACCGCCTGCATTTTCTATCTGACCGTGCCGGTTTTGTCGGCGCATTTGCTCCTGATGTTCTTAAAACACTGGATGCCGCTTTCCCTGTGCTGATTAAACAGTTAGAAGCTTGCCAACGCTCCGGTGAACTCGACCAGCGTCGTCAGCATTGCGTCACCGTGCAGCACGCCAGTTTTACTTGCGATGCCGATACGTTAGGTAGCTTTGGCCATGTCTATATAGCGGTCTATCAGACGACACCGTCCAACCCGACATAAAACCGTAGAACACACATACCACACCCCACCTTTATACCTGCCTGCGATGACGCGGGCATTTTGTTTTTAAGGAACCCAGCTATGTCAACGGCATTGAATACGGTTATTGAACCCGATGTACTGACCGAGCACACCGAAGTGATTTGCTCCACCAGTATTGAACGTATCGTCACCGGACGTAACACCGCACTGACGCAGATTGAAGCCCTTATTTACCAGCTTAAAGATATCTCGGCCATCACTAACAGCATCGGTGGAGGAATAGCAAGAGATTGGGCCATGAGACAAGACTTCCGCTGCGGCTGCTGGCTTATGGAGAAAGCAGAAACAGCCATGCCAGTGATTACCCGCAATCTTGATCGCGATATATGGCGAGATCTGATGAAGCGCTCCGGCATGCTCGCGATCATGGATGCTCAGGCCCGTGACCAGTGGTACAGAAACCTGGAAGGGGATACTATTCCAGCCATCAGCGAAGAAAGCATTTACAGCACGTTCGAGCAGTTGCACCGTGATAAGGGCGAGGTGTTTGAACGGGGGGTGATCAACGTCTTCAAGTCGCTCTCCTGGGACTACAAATCGAACCATCCCTGTAAATTTGGCAAGAAAGTGATCGTCAATGGTTTGGTGAGTTATAACCAATGGGGATTTACACTGAACCACAGTTACCGGCGGGACCAACTGGCAGACCTGGAGCGAATGCTGTTCCTGCTGGATGGTAAACCGATCCCTGACAACCGTGGCGATGTTACTACCCGATTGATGGAGCATATTCGGGACAACCCTTCGAAGGATGTTTACCACGATGAGTTCTTCAGCATTCGTTACTTTCAGAAGGGAACCGCAGATATCACTTTCAAGCGGAGCGATCTGACAGAAAAGATGAATGATATCGTGGCGAAGCACTATCCGGGGATGCTGGCAGCGAGATGATGAAGAGGGTAGGGAAGCAATTCCTTACCTGACCCATTACCTGACCCGAAATCAAAATAAAGAAAAAGGAGTCAGACGATTTCTCATCTAACTCCTTGTTTTATATGGTGGCCCCTACTGGACTTGAACCAGTGACCAAGCGATTATGAGTCGCCTGCTCTAACCAACTGAGCTAAGGGGCCAGCGGGCGTGATTATACGGTAGTTATCATGCACCGGTCTACAGTTGTTATGTTCGTATGCTGGTTTTCTGTGCAATCTTAGCTCGTTGTATTTGCTGCGCCTTTTTTACCATAACGTGAGTCAGGGAGAACAATGATCACCGATATTATCGCGGATAATTTGTCAGTCGTTTTTTGTGGCATCAATCCTGGTTTATCCTCCGCTCACTATGGTTATCATTTTGCCAATGCTAATAACCGCTTCTGGAAAGTGATCTGGCAGGCTGGATTCACTGAACGATTGCTCGCACCTGAAGAAGAGATACACCTGCTTGATACGGGCTGTGGAATTACCATGCTGGTAGAACGCCCAACTGTGGAGGCGTCCGAGTTGGCTCGTGATGAACTACGTGCAGGTGGGGCGCTTATTATCAGCAAGGTGGAGCGATATCAACCACGGGCTTTGGCAGTGTTGGGTAAACAGGCATTCAGCAGTGCTTTTGGCGTGCGCAAGGTGACTTGGGGTCGTCAGGAACTAAAGATAGGGAAAACTGAAGTCTGGGTATTACCAAACCCCAGCGGTCTTAATCGCGCCACGCTTGAACAGTTGGTTGAATCTTATCGCGAATTGTTCCAATCTATTACGTAGCGTTTCATAGAAATGAAAAACCCCAGCTAGCTGGGGTTTTTTGTGACTCAATGACCTGGGTTAGTCATCCAGGAAACTGCGAAGGACTTCTGAACGGCTTGGGTGGCGCAGTTTGCGTAAAGCCTTGGCTTCGATCTGACGAATACGCTCACGGGTAACGTCAAACTGTTTGCCGACTTCTTCCAGCGTATGATCGGTATTCATATCAATACCAAAACGCATGCGCAGAACTTTCGCTTCACGGGCGGTCAGGCCAGCCAGAACGTCATGCGTTGCAGAACGCAGGCTTTCCGACGTTGCTGAATCCAGAGGCAGTTCGAGAGTCGTATCCTCGATGAAATCACCAAGATGCGAATCTTCATCGTCACCGATCGGCGTTTCCATGGAGATCGGCTCTTTGGCGATTTTCAGCACCTTGCGAATCTTGTCTTCTGGCATCAACATACGTTCAGCCAGCTCTTCCGGCGTTGGTTCGCGGCCCATTTCCTGTAGCATCTGGCGCGAAATACGGTTGAGTTTGTTGATAGTCTCAATCATATGCACCGGAATACGGATGGTACGCGCCTGGTCAGCGATCGAACGGGTAATGGCCTGACGAATCCACCATGTGGCATACGTGGAGAACTTATAACCACGACGGTATTCGAACTTGTCTACCGCTTTCATCAGACCGATGTTGCCTTCCTGAATCAGATCGAGGAATTGCAGACCACGGTTGGTGTATTTCTTCGCGATAGAAATAACCAGACGCAAGTTTGCTTCCACCATCTCTTTCTTGGCGCGGCGGGCTTTCGCTTCACCAATCGACATACGACGGTTGATGTCTTTAACCTGCTCGATTGTCAGACCGGTCTCTTCTTCAATCTGACGCAGTTTCTGCAAGCTGCGCTGTACATCTTCGCTAACTTCTTTCAGCTTCTCAGACCAAGGCTTGGCCATGGCAATGGCAGCTTCAAACCAGGATTCACTGGTTTCGTTACCGGAGAACAGATTGACGAAGTTTTTCTTCGGCATTTTGCACTGCTCAACGCACAGCTTCATGATGATACGTTCCTGGGTACGCACACGATCCATCATGGAACGCATGCTGTTCACCAGCAAATCAAATTGCTTTGGTACCAGGCGGAACTGTTTGAACACTTCAGACAGTTTCAGAATTTCTTCTGCAGCGCTGTTGTGACTACGACCATTTTTCTTGATAACCAGACGCGTCATTTCATGTTGTTCACGCAAATCGGTGAACTTCTGACGGGCTAGTTCCGGGTCGATACTGTTGTCGTCTTCAGTATCGTCGTCTTCTTCCTCGTCTTCATCTTCATCATTCAACTCTTCGTTGGACAATTCAGAACCGACGTGAGTAGCGGTAGGTGCGATATCTTCTTCCGCGTTCGGATCGACAAAACCGGTGATCAGATCTGACAGGCGCGCTTCGCCCGCTTCAACACGATCATACTGCTCCAGAAGATAAGTGATGGCTTCTGGATATTCGGCGACCGAACACTGAACCTGGTTGATACCGTCTTCGATACGTTTGGCGATGTCGATTTCACCTTCACGCGTCAGCAATTCAACGGTACCCATCTCACGCATGTACATGCGCACCGGGTCGGTTGTACGACCAATTTCAGATTCGACACTAGACAGCACCTGAGCAGCCGCTTCCGCAGCATCCTCATCGGTGTCAGACGTATTTTCTGCCAGCATTAAATCATCGGCATCCGGTGCTTCTTCCAGCACCTGGATACCCATGTCGTTAATCATCTGGATGATGTCTTCGATCTGCTCGGACTCGACGATATCTTCCGGCAGATGGTCATTGACCTCAGCATAGGTCAGATAGCCTTGCTCCTTACCACGGGTGACAAGTAGCTTCAGCTGTGACTGCGGGTTTTGCTCCATAAGACGGTATCCACACTTCAGAGTATTTGGGTTGGTGTCGGTCGGCGAAACCGCCAACAATAACATTTGGGGCGTTTTAGTTGTTGCCGCGGCCCGCTATGGCGGCATTGTGCAGGGCATCGCCCTTGCTTTTATCGGCACTTAAGCCGTTTGGAATTCAATTTTTCTTTGCCAGCACTTGATTAAGTGAACGAACTTCTTCACGTTCTTCCGGACTTAAACCATGTGTCCGGGCTTGGGCTATCAGCGTCTCCAGACGTTTTTCTAAAACTGAGTCATAGAGGCTGGCCAGCGTGTCCACAAATGTCTCTTCAACCATATCCTCAACGATCATGTGGTTCCATGTCGCCAGGATTTCAAGCTGCTGGCTAAATTTATTGTCGCGATATTGCTCAAGTAACTGGCCGGTAGTCAGTCCCGGTTGCGCCAAAGACGTTTCCACGAGCTCAATAAACAAATCGAGCCCAGGCTGTTTGGCTTGCTCCAACCCTTGTAGTGAGGGTATAAGTGTAGCCAGTTGCGGATTTTGTACCAGTAACCCTATCAGTATACGCATGGTTGTGCGTTTTAGCTGGGGTGGCTGGTAACCATTCGCATTTTCAGTGTGTTTCGGCAGTAACTTCTCGAGCTGACTGTCGTCCAGTATCCCTAATTTGTTCCCAAGCTGTTGACGCAGATAGAGCCTCAGCGTCTCTCCCGGTACCTGACCAATCAGCGGTAATGCCAGTGTGCTTAATTTTGCACGTCCGTCAGGACTGCTTAAATCCACTTGTGGCATCAGCGTTTCAAACAGGAACGTAGAGAGCGGTTGTGCGTACTCCATACGTTGTTCGAACGCGTCTTTACCCTCTTTGCGCACCAGCGTGTCAGGATCCTCACCATCAGGCAGGAACATGAACCTGAGCTGGCGCCCATCATTCAGGTACGGCAAGGCGGTTTCCAGTGCGCGCCATGCGGCTTCGCGACCGGCCCTGTCTCCGTCATAACAGCAAATAACGTTATCGGTAGCGCGGAACAACAGCTGAATATGTTCAGCCGTAGTTGAGGTTCCCAGCGAAGCAACGGCATAATCGATGCCAAATTGCGCAAGCGCTACCACGTCCATATAGCCTTCCACCACCAGAACACGCGTCAATTCCGGGTGGCTGACCTGGGCTTCATAGAGGCCATACAGCTGGCGGCCTTTATGGAAAATCTCTGTTTCCGGCGAGTTGAGATATTTGGGCATACCGTCGCCCAATACCCGCCCACCAAAGGCGATAACACGACCACGTTTATCGCGGATAGGGAACATAACCCGCTCACGAAAACGATCGTATGTCCTTCCTTGATCGTTAGTCACCAGCATCCCGGCATCGTTCAATGCACTTCGATCTTCAGGGTTTCTGCCAAATCGTTTAAGTGCGTTATCCCAACCTGCGGGAGCGAAGCCAATTGCAAAGTGTTTGGTGATATCGGCACTTAACCCGCGCTGCTCAAGATAATTGCGAGCTTGCGCCCCGGCAGGTTGAGTGAGTGACTGTTGATAGAACGCACTGAGCTGTTCCATCAATTGGTAAAGGCTCTGGCGTTGATGGCGTTCGATCTGCGTCGGCCCGGTTCCTGCCTCGTAAGGCACTTCCAGACCGTGCATGGTCGCCAACTCCTCAATGCTTTCGACAAACTCCAGTCGGTCGTAATTCATCAGGAAGTCGATGGCATTACCATGCGCACCGCAGCCAAAACAGTGATAAAACTGCTTGTCGCCATTAACGGTGAATGAGGGTGTTTTCTCATGGTGGAATGGACAACACGCGTGATAATTCTTTCCCTGCTTTTTCAATTTCACACGGGCATCAATCAGATCGATGATGTCGGTACGAGCCAGCAAGTCATTGATAAATACGCGCGGAATTCGCCCAGCCATAAGCCCCTTACTCACTAGCTTATAAACGAGAACAAGCCGCGCATTCCTTTCGGAAAGCACGGCCTTCGTATGCTACGACTAGTCTGCGCGCGCTTGAAACAACAAGCTCACGCGGTGGGGTTGCCCCCGAAGAATTAATACAGACGAGTGCGGCGTGCGTTTTCGCGAGCCAGTTTCTTCGCGTGGCGTTTCACTGCGGAAGCTTTGGCGCGTTTACGTTCGGTAGTCGGTTTTTCATAGAACTCACGACGACGAACTTCAGCTAAAACACCCGCTTTTTCGCAGGAGCGTTTGAAACGACGAAGAGCTACATCGAATGGCTCGTTTTCACGTACTTTAATTACCGGCATGTGCCTCTCACCTCAATAGAAATCGGTTTGTCGCTGGCATCTAGCGCCAGCCATTTTCAAAATGGTGCGGAATTTTACTTCAATGAGTGCTGCTTTGTAAAGCACCACAGCAAATTGAAACAGGCGTACCCAGGTTCGGAGCGCGCTTGTTACTGCATAGGGCGGCGATTATATACTAATCAGCTCAGATTGCTCGACATTAATTGTTCGCATCTCTACAGGTTATCAGTCACTTCGAGGCTATTTACTGAAGATAGGGGGGCGCAGTTGTACACTTTCAAGCCAGATACGCTAAAGATCCTACCGTACAAGTGGCGCGATGGCGATGCGGGTTGTGGTAAACTGTCAGCCGCGAGAAAAAGGTGGGAAAGGTAATGCGAGTACTTGGTATAGAAACATCCTGCGATGAAACTGGCATCGCAATCTACGACGATCGGGCTGGTTTGATAGCCAACCAGTTGTACAGTCAGGTTAAATTACATGCAGATTACGGCGGCGTTGTACCTGAACTCGCTTCCCGCGATCACGTGCGCAAAACGGTCCCCTTGATTCAGGCTGCGCTGAAAGAAGCCAACCTGAACGCTGGCGATATCGATGCCGTAGCCTATACCGCCGGGCCAGGACTGGTCGGTGCCTTGTTGGTAGGCGCAACAGTAGGGCGCGCGCTGGCATTTGCCTGGGACGTCCCCGCGATTGCCATCCACCATATGGAAGGCCATTTGCTGGCACCTATGCTGGAAGATAATCCGCCGGAGTTTCCTTTTGTGGCATTGCTGGTCTCGGGTGGGCACACGCAACTAATCAGCGTCACCGGTATTGGTCAATATCAACTGCTTGGTGAGTCAGTCGACGACGCAGCCGGAGAAGCTTTTGATAAAACAGCGAAATTGCTTGGGCTGGATTACCCCGGTGGCCCCATGCTCTCGAAAATGGCTCAGCAAGGTCACGCAGGCCGCTTTACTTTCCCTCGTCCCATGACCGATCGGCCAGGGCTGGATTTCAGCTTTTCCGGTTTGAAAACGTTTGCCGCAAATACTATCCGTGGTAACGAGGATGACGAACAAACCCGCGCCGATATCGCCCGGGCTTTTGAAGATGCCGTCGTCGATACGCTGGCCATAAAATGCAAACGCGCATTGGAACAGACCGGATTCAAGCGTCTGGTCATGGCGGGTGGCGTCAGTGCGAACCGCACATTGCGCAGTAAAATGGCTGAGATGATGCAAAAGCGTGGCGGTGAAGTTTTCTATGCCCGTCCAGAGTTTTGTACCGATAACGGCGCCATGATCGCGTATGCCGGTATGGTGAGGTTGGCGAATGGGAATCGGGATGAGTTGAGTGTGAGTGTCAGACCCCGCTGGCCGCTGGCCGACCTACAGAATGTCTGAGCGGGGCTGCGGCGGCGTTGCTGCGCTCATTCAAAATGCTCACATACTTAGTGTATGCTCCGCTTTTTCATGAGCTAGCGCCTTGCCTCGCTCCCGCTCAGTCATTCTGCTGCAGAACGTCTGATCGGGGCTGCGACTGCGTTGCTGCGTCCGCTCAAAATGCTCACATACTGATGTATGCTCCGCTTTTTCATGAGCTAGCGTTTTGCCTCGCTTTCACTCAGTCATTTGAACGCATTTAGAATGATCTAACTCTCTTTCTTTCTGGCTGCTGCTTCGGCAGCGGCGGCGGCTTTTTTGGCTTGGCGTTTTTTCAGCAGTTTATCCCAAATCTTACCTTCCTGACCGCGCCACAGGCGTTGGATATTGTCGTGATGCCGCATCAGGATCAGGCAGGAGAGCATCGCTACGGGGAAGGTAAACTGGGGTTTGAACCACCAGACGTAGAAGGGGGCAATCAGCGCACTGACAATGGCGCCCAGAGAGGAATAGCCGCTTAGCAGCACGGTTAGCAACCACGTACCAGTCATCAGGCCGGTCAAATCCCAGCCAATCGGAGCGATGGCACCAAAGGCAGTCGCTACGCCTTTTCCGCCTCGAAAATGGAAGAAAACCGGATAGATATGACCCACACAGGCCGCAATTGCCGTGATGCCGAGGTACATTGGCGGCACATCCAGTTTGTACGCGACCCAGACGGGCAACATACCTTTCAGTACATCAAAAATCAGTACCGTTGCGGCAGCACCTCGCCCACCAATGCGCAGAACATTGGTCGCACCGGGATTTCCCGAGCCATTCTCTCGCGGATCCGGCAGCCTGGCGATCCGGCAGACCAGGATCGCGCTGGATATTGAGCCACACAGATACGCGAAGATAATCATACCAAGCGCGATAGCACTCATAACTCGCTTCCGTCTAATAGGGGTCGTTTTAATCGCAACATCTGTGGATAATACGCATAATTGGCAGGAAGTGGTATCCGACAGACCCAAAAACAGAGAATGACGTGATGGACATCGTATTTATAGAGCAACTGACCGTAATCACCACTATCGGTGTTTATGACTGGGAACAAACCATCCGGCAGAAGCTGGTGTTCGATATCGAAATGGCGTGGGACAACCGCAAAGCGGCGGCCAGTGATGATGTCAATGATTGCCTGAGTTATGCAGATATTTCTGAGGCCATCATCCAGCATGTGGCGCCCAATCGCTTTGCATTGGTGGAGCGCGTGGCAGAGGAAGTATCTGAAATATTACTAGAACGCTTCAAATCCCCCTGGGTACGTATTAAGGTCAGTAAGCCCGGAGCCGTGGCTGACGCGGTGAGTGTGGGTGTCATCATTGAACGTGGTCACCGTGATTGATAGCTGGATTTGGTTTGTCACAAAAATGAAACCAAATCCCGCTAGTTTGGTCATAACATAGTGATAACGTAATGAATATTAAGCGGCATAGATAGCATAAGCCGCTTTTTTGATGCGTATTTTTTAGGGGTAAGGAATATTACATGGCGGATCTTCATTCGTTAGTTATTGCATTCATTCTTGGGGTGGTTGAAGGACTAACGGAGTTTTTACCAGTTTCTTCTACAGGTCACATGATTATCGTAGGGAGTTGGCTCGGATTTACTGATGACAAAGCAAAAACATTCGAAGTTATCATTCAGTTAGGATCTATTCTGGCTGTTGTGGTGATGTTCTGGCGTCGGTTGTTTGGATTAATCGGCATTCATTTTGGTCAGGTTCCTCATGACGGTGCCGGTAAGGGGCGATTAAAGCTCGGGCACATTCTGCTGGGGATGATCCCTGCGGTAGTCATTGGATTGATCTTTCACGATGTTATCAAATCTCTGTTTGAGCCTAAAAACGTCGTGTATGCGCTGGTGGTAGGGGGTTTCCTGCTGCTGGCTGCGGAATGGTTGAAACCGAAGCATCCGCGTGCTGTAGGTCTTGATGATATTACTTACCGCCAGGCTTTCATGATCGGCTGCTTCCAGTGTCTGGCGCTGTGGCCCGGCTTTTCCCGTTCAGGAGCTACGATCTCCGGTGGTATGCTGATGGGCGTGAGTCGTTTCGCCGCATCAGAATTTTCATTCATCCTCGCTGTTCCCATGATGCTGGGTGCCAGTGCACTTGATCTCTATAAAAGTTGGCATTTCCTGACGCTGGCTGATTTGCCGATGTTTGCTGTGGGTTTTGTCACGGCGTTTGTTGTCGCGTTGATTGCGATTAAAACCTTCCTGGCGATTATCAAAAAGATTTCGTTTGTTCCCTTCGCTATCTACCGTTTCATCGTAGCGGCTGTGCTTTACTTTGTGCTTTTTTAAAGGATCGGTTTTCTTTTAAAGAGCCGGTTTCTTCTGAGGTTTTAAGAACCTGAAAGTCTGGTGATAAACAAAAAACCCCGCAAAGGCAGCTTTACGGGGTTTTTTGTTATCTGGGGGATCAGGACGTTTGTTCTGCTTCCTGCTGCTGTTTCCATTCAGCGAGCGCCTTCTGACGCCGACGCTTCAATTCATCCCGGATTGCCATCCCCTGGAAACCACTGTCGATAACCTCTTTTATCGAGACCGCGTTCGCCACCCTATAAGCCTGACGCAAATAATCGCCTTGGGGGTAGGGGTTCTGTTCAAAACCGGTACGGCCCCGTGCATCGGCCTCGCTGGTCATGATGATCTGTTCCAAACGTTGAGGCTTACGCCATACATCTATGGTATCTAATAGTTTCAACAGAGTTTCGGGGCGTAGTTTATTGATTGTATGGATAAGATCATGATACTCAGCCACCAGTTTCGCCAGATCGCGAATAGGGTTCGGTACCCGAAAACGCAGGCATAACGCATCAACCAACTTTACTCCGGCTGGTCCATGACCGTGATGATGTGGCCAGTACTCTGGCGGAGTGAGTCCTTTCCCTAAATCGTGGCACAGCGCTGCAAAACGCACATCCACATCTGGGCTCAATGTAGCAGCCATTTTCAACGTCATGAGCGTATGGACACCGGTATCGATCTCCGGGTGCCACTTCTCTGGTGCAGGAACACCAAAGAGATTATCAATCTCGGGGAAAAGGATTTTCAGTGCGCCACAGTCGCGTAAAACCTGGAAATAGACCTGAGGATCGCGGGTCAGCAGCGCTTTTTCGGTCTCCCGCCAGACGCGTTCGGCAGTCAGTTCGGTCAGTTCACCGTCTTCGGCCATTTGCTGTATAAGCGACAGGGTTTCCGGTGCAATGGTGAAGCCCAGATGAGCGAAGCGGGCAGCAAAACGCGCCACGCGCAGGACGCGCAGCGGATCTTCACCAAACGCGGCAGAAACATGGCGCAGGACGCGCTCATCAATGTCTCGCTGACCGTGGTAAGGATCGATAAGCTCCCCGTCGGCACTGCGTGCGATTGCATTGACTGTCAGATCCCGACGCAGCAAATCCTGCTCAAGCGTCACATCCGGTGCGGCGTAGCAGGTAAAACCGTTGTAGCCAGAACCTGACTTGCGTTCAGTACGGGCGAGGGCATATTCATCGTGGCTGACGGGGTGGAGGAATACCGGAAAATCTTTGCCGACCTGCTGATATCCCTGATCGAGCAACTGTTGTGGCGTGGCACCGACGACGACCCAGTCATGCTCTGTCACTGGCAGATTTAACAAACTGTCGCGGACGGCACCGCCGACAAGATAGATCTTCACTGTATGACTCCTGACAATTTTGTTTCATTTTCTGCGGCTGCGATGCAACTGGTTAGTGCAACAAGCGGGGCTGGAAAAAAAGTGCTCTGTTCAGTGTAGCGTGGCAGAGGGGGGAAAGACAAAAGGGCACTCAGTGCCCTTTTAAGAATAATGGTCAATGGCGGCAAAGATTGCCTCAACTCATCCAGCGATCTTTTCTTCTGCGCGGAATGAGATGGGGAAGCAGCAGGCCCAAAATTAACCCTACGCCAGCCACACCGCCACCATACATGAACCACTGGAGGATGATGGTGCGTTGTTTATCATCCAACTGCACATTCACGGCGTTGACTTTTTTCTGGGCAACAACCAACTGGTCTTTAAGTTTCTGATTTTCATCTTTAAGACTGTTGATAATGCCATCGCTGGCGGCGACTTTCTGCTGCATATCCGCAGTACGCTGGTTCCAGCTTTTATCAATATTGGTCAGCTTGTCAGTCAGCGTGGTGACTTGTTGTTCCAGTTCGGGTACGCGAGCACGCATGCTCGGGGTGTCACTGAGCTGATCCAATGGGATCCAGTTGGTGCGCCCTTTATCATCACGAATCTGGGCATAATTTGTTTCGTCATTGACGCTCAGCACGGTGACTTCATCACCTGCCTTCATGGCGCCAGTAATCCGGTATTGCTTACCTGGCCCGCTTTGGACCAGGGTAGTTAATTCATCGGATATGTAGCGCTTTTCTTCAGCATGCGCGCCCCAAATAAAGCTAAATGAGAGCAAAGAGAGACAAATCAGGCGTAATTTCTGCATTAGTTCATCGTTTCTGAGTGAATTTATGGAACGATAGTAGAGGGTTCAGTTTGACGGTGCAACGCATAAACCGGAATGAGAACTATCCTACAATCAGGTTTGATGCGGCATGGCAGCATATTTCACGCCGCCCCGAGAGACTTATCCCCCCTACCTGAGATAGTATTTATCGATATTCAGTTAATCCCAAAGTATCTCCATGCTTTGGAAAACCTTGGTGTGAATGAGATTATGACCGTAGAAATAGAACTAAAGTTCATCGCCAGTCCGGCAGCCATCGCCGATCTGCCTGCAACCCTGTCCGGTCTGACGTTTCAGCACGTCGCGCCTCAAACGCTGACGAATATCTATTACGAAACGCCAGATAATACACTACGAAACTATAATTTTGGTTTGCGTATCCGTGGTTATGATGATCAATACGAAATGACGCTCAAAATCGGCGGCAAAGTGACCGGTGGGTTATATCAGCGTCCGGAATATAATATCCCACTGTCGGAAGCTCAGTTGGATATTGCCCTGTTTCCTGCAGAGATTTGGCCAGAAGGTTGTGATGTAGCCAAACTGCAAGCAGAGCTACAGCCGCTGTTCTGGACAGATTTTGTGCGTGAGAAGTGGGTAATCACTTACCAGCAGAGCGAGATTGAACTTGCTCTCGATCAGGGGACATTCAGTGCCGGTGAGTTGAGTGAGCCGCTTTGTGAAATCGAACTTGAGCTCAAACAGGGTAGCGTAGACGATCTTCTGGCATTGGCGACCCTCTTGGGCAGTCACGGGGGATTACGCCAGAGCAGTTTGAGCAAAGCCGCGCGCGGTTATCATTTGGCGCAGGGTAATGAGCCTCGTAAATTACGCGCCCTACCGGTTCTTATTGCGCCGCCGAAAGCCACAGTGGAACAGGGCATGGTTTGCGCGCTGGAAATGGCCCTCAGCCATTGGCAATATCATGAAGAGCTCTGGCTGCGTGGTGATGCCAGTGCCCGTCATTCAGTGATTGAGGCGCTGGGAGCAATCCGTCAGACGCTGACCCTCTTTGGCGGCTTGATTCCGCGGAAGGCGACGACCGAATTACGCGCCTTGCTCACGTCCATTGAGCCGCAAATCGAAGAGGCTGATGTCGAAGCCGAGGCACTGTGCTTCAGCACCGACTACCTAAAATGTAAGTTGGTACTTACATCGTGGCTGATTACTGAAGCCTGGAAGCCTTTCATTGACGACAAGTCGCAGAAAAAGCTCGCTGGCTCATTCAAACGTTTTTCCGACATCATGCTGGGGCGTTGCCGGGCAGAGTTGAAAGACGCATTCTTTACCCCATTGACCGACGAGGGCTATATTGATCAATTACCTCGTCTGTCACGCCAAATTATTGCCTTCCATCTCTTGTCTGGCGCGTATCCAGCCAGTGCCTGGCAGCCCTATATCGAGAGCTGGCAGACGTTGCAACAGTCTATTGTCCAGCAGCAACAAGCCTGGCTCGAAGCTGCACGCAAGCACGCGTTACTGCAGGCTCCGTTCTGGTTAAATGGTACGGCGAGTTAATTGTACAAGGGCCCGGCTGAAGACCGGGCCAAAACGTTAAAAGGGATCTGACATGCTGCCACTGACTCCTGAGCTTGATGCGCAGGCCGAAACTGTTTTACAGCGTTTAACCCCATCACTTTCAGGCAGTTCAGTCCCTGACGGGTATGACAGAGCGGCCCTTGCGTTAAGTGATTTTGTCAGCGATAGCCTGGTTGCCCATCCCGAGTGGTGGCAGGCGTTACATCAACAGCCCCCTGAACCGCAGGAATTTGAGCATTATCCGCTGTGGCTGGCGCAGGCTTTACACGAAGTGAGTGATGAAGCCAGCCTGATGCACACGTTAAGGCTCTTCCGTCGTCAGATTCTGACCCGTATCTCCTGGTCACAAACCTTACAGACCAGCACTCCCGAACAGACACTTAAGCAACTCAGCGAATTGGCAGAAACCCTGATCGTCAGCGCCCGGCAGTGGCTTTACGACGCCTGTTGCCGCGAATGGGGGACGCCAACCAACGTACACGGAGAAGCTCAACCTCTTCTGATCCTGGGAATGGGGAAACTGGGGGGCGGAGAGCTTAATTTTTCTTCCGATATTGATCTGATTTTTGCCTATCCCGAAAACGGTCAAACGCGGGGAGGAAGGCGAGAACTGGACAATGCGCAATTTTTCACCCGTCTGGGGCAGCGGTTAATTAAAGCGTTGGATCAACCGACCATTGACGGATTTGTCTATCGCGTAGACATGCGTTTACGGCCATTTGGCGAGAGCGGGCCGCTGGTCATGAGTTTCTCTGCGCTTGAGGATTATTACCAGGAGCAAGGACGGGACTGGGAGCGCTACGCCATGGTCAAGGCACGCCTGATGGGTGGCGCTGACGATCATTACAGTCAGGAATTGCGTCGAACCCTGAGGCCTTTTGTTTTCCGCCGCTATATTGATTTCAGCGTGATTCAGTCATTGCGCAATATGAAGGGAATGATCGCCCGCGAAGTTCGCCGACGCGGCTTGAAGGACAACATCAAACTGGGTGCTGGCGGCATCCGCGAAATCGAATTTATTACCCAGGTTTTCCAGTTAATACGCGGTGGGCGGGAACCTTCTTTGCAACAGCGAGCCTTGCTGCCTACGCTAAAGGCGGTACGTGAACTGGGTTTATTGCCAGACAACCAGATTGAGGATTTGAGTTCCGGCTACCTGTTCTTGCGCCGTCTCGAAAACCTCTTGCAGGCGATTGCCGATGAGCAGACACAAACATTGCCCGCAGATAGACTCAATCAGGCGCGATTGGCATGGGGCATGGGGTTTGCCAATTGGGATGAACTTGTGCTCGCGCTAGAAAACCATATGCAGGCGGTTCGCGCGGTATTCAATGAATTGATCGGCGACGATACCCCGGATATTGGCGAAGATCCGGGCTTTGAGCGCTACAACACCCTCTGGCATGATGCCTTGGAAGAGAGTGAACTGTCGCCTCTCGCGCCTCAGCTTGATCCAGATTCCAAACGGCAACTTCTGCGTACCATTACCGAATTTCGCCATGACGTCGATAAACGGACCATTGGGCCGCGCGGGCGGGAAATGCTTGATCAACTGATGCCGCGCCTGTTGGCTGAGGTCTGCGTCCGCCCAAACGCTGATGTTACCCTGGTTCGCTTAACGAAGTTTCTGCTGAGTATTGTTACCCGCACGACCTATATCGAATTATTGGTTGAATACCCCGGCGCTTTAAAGCACTTGATCCGGCTTTGTGCGGCATCCCCGATGGTAGCCAATCAGCTTGCGCGATATCCCTTGCTGCTGGATGAGTTACTCGATCCCCACTCGTTGTATCAGCCACTTGCGCCGGGCGCCTACCGTGACGAATTGCGTCAGTACCTGCTGCGCGTTCCCGAGGATGACGAAGAACAACAGCTTGAAGCACTGCGACAGTTCAAACAGGCACAGCAATTGCGCATCGCCGCCGGTGATATTTCCGAGGCGTTGCCAGTAATGAAAGTCAGCGACCATCTGACTTATCTGGCTGAGGCTATTATTGATGCGGTCGTGCAACAAGCCTGGAAGCAAATGGTCTCACGCTATGGTCAGCCAACGCATTTGCAACACCGTGAGGGGCGTGGGTTTGCCGTGATCGGTTATGGGAAGTTGGGCGGTTGGGAACTGGGTTACAGTTCGGATCTGGATTTGGTATTCCTGCTGGATTGTCCGCCAGAGGTGATGACGGATGGCGAGCGTAGCATTGATGGTAAACAGTTCTACTTGCGTCTGGCCCAGCGGATTATGCATCTGTTCAGCACCCGCACGTCATCCGGGATCCTCTACGAAGTTGATGCAAGACTTCGTCCGTCCGGCGCAGCGGGAATGTTGGTGAGCACGGTTGATGCTTTTGTCGAGTACCAGCAGAAAGAAGCCTGGACCTGGGAACATCAGGCGTTGGTCAGGGCGCGAATTGTGTATGGTGATCCTCTTTTGCATCAACAGTTTGACCGAATTCGTCACGACATTCTCTGCCGTCCGCGGGACGATCGGCAATTGCGTCAGGAAGTCCGCGAGATGCGGGAAAAAATGGTCACCCATCTCGGCAATAAACAGCGCGACCGTTTTGATCTCAAATCGGATCCGGGCGGGATTACGGATATTGAGTTCATCGCCCAGTATTTGGTACTGCGTTATGCGGCACACGAGCCTCGCCTGACGCGCTGGTCAGACAATGTGCGTATTTTTGAGCTGATGGCGACGTACGGCATCATGGAGGAAGAAGAGTCTGCGGCGCTAACGCATGCCTATGTTTCTATGCGTGATGAAATTCATCATCTGGCGTTGCAAGAGCTGTCTGGCAAGATGGCAAACGACTGTTATGAAACGGAGCGCAAGCAAGTGACAGCGAGCTGGAGCAAATGGTTAGGTTGAGAGACGGCGCGCAAAAATAACGTCAGTCCCATGACGGGGTAAGCCTGTCATGCCAACATCATGCGATGGAAACGTACCTTGGCATACGGCCATGCGCCTTTTGCATCGCGTTTAATGCGTCTGTGATATTATCCGGCGCACTATTTTTATCTGTCTGGAGTATGGGATGAAAGTGAATCTGCCTGATTTTCACCGTGCAGGTGTACTGGTGGTTGGTGATGTGATGTTGGACCGCTATTGGTATGGGCCGACCAGCCGTATTTCGCCTGAAGCACCGGTTCCTGTGGTTAAAGTCGAGACGATCGAAGAGCGTCCTGGTGGCGCGGCCAACGTCGCGATGAATATTGCTTCTTTGGGTGCAAATTCGCGTCTGGTGGGTCTGACTGGAATCGATGATGCGGCACGGGCGTTGAGTGCCAAACTGAATGAAGTGAATGTTCACTGTGATTTTGTCTCAATTCCCACGCACCCGACGATTACCAAGTTGCGCGTATTGTCGCGGAACCAGCAACTGATTCGCCTGGACTTCGAAGAGGGATTTGAGGGGGTGGATGTGCAGCCCATACTGGAACGTATCCAGTCTTGCCTGCCAAAAATCGGTGCGTTGGTTCTTTCTGATTACGCCAAAGGTGCGCTGAGCAAGGTACAGCCAATGATCGCGCTGGCGAAAGCGGCTGGCGTACCGATTTTGATTGATCCCAAAGGGACTGATTTCGAGCGCTATCGTGGAGCCACGCTGCTGACCCCGAATCTCTCAGAATTTGAAGCCGTGGTCGGGCACTGTAAAGGTGACGCACAGATTGTTGAACGTGGCATGAAGCTGATCGCGGATTTCGAACTTTCCGCGTTGCTGATTACCCGTTCAGAACAGGGTATGACGCTGTTGCAGCCGGGCAAAGCCCCGTTGCATCTGCCAACGTTGGCGCAGGAAGTGTATGACGTGACCGGTGCCGGTGACACGGTGATCGGCGTACTGGCTGCCGCGCTGGCTGCAGGCAACACGCTTGAAGAGTCGTGCTTCCTGGCGAATGCGGCGGCGGGCGTGGTGGTCGGTAAACTCGGGACATCAACGGTATCGCCCATTGAGCTGGAGAATGCGGTTCGTGGTCGTTCGGATACTGGCTTCGGTGTGATGACGGAAGAGCAGTTGAAGCAGGCAGTAGCACTGGCCCGCCAGCGTGGTGAAAGCGTTGTGATGACCAATGGCTGCTTCGATATTCTGCATGCAGGTCACGTCTCTTATCTGGCCAATGCCCGTAAACTTGGCGATCGCCTGATTGTGGCGGTTAATAGCGATGCCTCTACCAAGCGCCTCAAGGGTGAAAGCCGGCCAGTCAATCCTCTGGCACAGCGCATGATCGTTCTGGGCGCGCTCGAAGCGGTTGATTGGGTTGTGCCGTTTGAAGAAGATACGCCGCAACGCCTGATTGCTGATGTTCTGCCTGATCTGTTGGTAAAAGGTGGGGATTACAAACCTGAGGATATCGCAGGCAGCAAAGAAGTCTGGGCGGCAGGTGGGGATGTCAAGGTATTGAATTTCGAGGATGGATGTTCAACGACCAATATCATTAAAGCGATTAAAGAGGGTCGCGGTTAAACGCCGGATCTGACAGGTGTCAGTATTGTGAGTGGATTAAAGCAGGAGCTGGGGCTGGCACAGGGTGTGGGACTGCTCTCAACGTCGTTACTGGGTACGGGTGTTTTCGCCGTACCTGCACTGGCAGCACAACTCGCCCACGAGGACAGCTTGTGGGCGTGGCCAATTCTGTTGGCATTGGTTTTTCCCATCGCCATCGCATTTGCCGCATTGGGGCGTCATTTTCCCAGTGCTGGTGGAGCCGCTCACTTTGTGGGGATGGCGTTTGGCCCACGGATGGCGCGCGTGACAGGGTGGTTATTCCTGTCGGTTATCCCGTTCGGTTTACCCGCTGCACTGCAGATAGCGGCAGGATTTTGGCAGGCGGCATTTGGTTGGAGCAGCGATCAGCTTCTGTTGGTGCAACTTGCAACGCTGCTGATTATTTGGTTGCTTGGTACAAGGAGTGCCGGATCCAGCGCCAATGTTCAAACCTTGATTGCCATACTGATCATTGCGATGGTAATCGCCATCTGGTGGCGTGGCGGTATTACGCCAGCAGAAATCCCCTGGCCCGCTGTCGCTGACATCTCTCCCCCTAATATGGCCAATGCGCTGGCTGTGATGTTCTGGTGTTTTGTCGGCCTTGAAGCGTTTGCCCATCTCGCCACTGAATTCCGGCATCCAGAGCGTGATTTTCCCCGCGCATTGCTGATCGGCCTGCTGGTCGCCGGTGCCGTGTATTGGGGTTGTACCGTGGCGGTATTGAACTTTAATGCCTTTGGTGAGGGGCGGGAAGCTGCCGCATCCCTGCCAGGGATTGTGGTGCAACTTTTTGGCCAGCATGCGTTATGGATCGCCTGCATTATTGGTTATCTGGCCTGTTTTGCGAGCGTGAATATTTACACGCAGAGTTTTTCCCGTCTGGTATGGTCCCAGGCGCAAGAGCGTCCAACCAGCAAGCTGGCAGCACTTTCTGCCGGACAAGTTCCGGTGAATGCGCTGAGTGTCGTGGTTGGCAGCTGTTTGGTATTTACCTTGCTGATTTATTGGCTGCATCTTCCCCTGGATACGTTGATTGTTTATGCCAACGGGATTTTCGTCCTGATCTATTTGCTGTGTATGTTGGCTGGGTGTCGCATTTTGGCTGGGCGCTCAAAAACCATGGCACTGATAGGGTCTGTTTTGTGCTGTTTGCTGTTGGTGATGATTGGTTGGAAGTCGATGTACGCGCTGGGGATGTTTGCCGCACTGTGGTTACTCTTGCCCCGCGTGAAAAAGGCAAAAGCACGGCACCCGTGATTTGTCGGTATTATCGCGACGCCAAGGGAAAAAGAAAGAATCAGGTCAGGGATGTCGCTGCAGGGTAGCGCAATTGAGCTGCCCTGCATATTCCAGGATTACGCCTCAGGGGTTTGGTTTTCTACTTTGATTTCATCTTCTACAATGGCGACGGGGTTTTGCTTCGCTTCCATTTGATTCAGGCGATGTTCCAGCATGGCCACTTTCTCGCGTGTACGCAGCAAGACCTGGGTCTGCACATCAAACTCTTCACGACTGACCAGATCCAGCCTGGTGAGCTGACTTTGGAGTATCTGACGAATCTTCTTCTCTACATCATCCCCGAAGTCGCGAATACCTTTCGGCATAGACTCATGCACCTGGCGTGCGATTTGTTCAATTTTTTTCGGGTCAAACATGGTAGTTACCTTTTCTGCAGATAAGTTGCTTTAGCTTAGTGTAATCCGAGATAAGCAATCTATAAACATTTATACAACAGGTGTGTGACTTCGCATTGGTGTGCATTTTGTGCAACGGGCTAATTGCCCTTAATTTCTATTGGCGTTATAGTAAACATGCTTATTCTCAGGGCGGGGTGAAAGTCCCCACCGGCGGTAAACCACAAGTTTATTGATGGCCTCATGTCATCAGAGTGGAAGCCCGCGAGCGCTCATACCTTCGGGTATAGAGGTCAGCAGATCCGGTGTAATTCCGGGGCCGACGGTTATAGTCCGGATGGGAGAGAGTAACGGCTTTAGTCGGGCTAATATGCCCGCGTGCGTTATTTTTTTGACCGTAGTGGTTACGGTTACCCTCCTCAAGCTCGCCCTGGTTCTGGTAATCCATATAAACAATGAGGTTTTTTTACCATGAATCAGACGCTACTTTCAGATTTCGGTACGCCAGTTGAACGTGTAGAACGCGCGATTGAAGCGCTGCGCAATGGCCGCGGCGTAATGGTGCTGGATGATGAAAATCGTGAAAATGAAGGTGATATGATTTTCGCTGCTGAAACCATGACTGTAGAGCAAATGGCTCTCAGTATTCGTCATGGCAGCGGAATTGTGTGTCTGTGCCTGACCGATGAACGCCGCAAGCAACTCGAATTACCGATGATGGTTGAGCATAATTCCAGTCAGTTCCAGACCGCCTTTACCGTGACCATCGAGGCTGCAAAAGGTGTGACTACCGGTGTTTCTGCTAGCGATCGCCTGACGACTATCCGTACTGCAATCGCGGATGATGCCAAGCCTTCCGATCTCAATCGTCCTGGGCACGTATTCCCTCTGCGTGGTCAACCGGGTGGTGTTTTGACCCGCCGTGGCCATACTGAAGCGACGATTGATCTCGTGACTATGGCTGGTTTCAAACCTGCCGGTGTCCTGTGTGAATTGACGAATGATGATGGCAGCATGGCGCACGCACCAGAAGTCATTGAGTTTGCCAAAAAACATGAGATGCATGTCGTTACCATTGAAGATCTGGTGGCTTACCGCCAATCCGAGTCCCGCAAGGCAAGCTGATTTTTAATTATTGATTTTTAATAATTACCAGCACTGGTAAACCTTTAAAGGCCGCGATTGCGGCCTTTTTTGTGACGAGCGTTAAACCACTTCCACCGGATGCGGTGATTCTCTGTTCAAAATTATTGAATATCTCCATCATGGTTATCCGGCTGTAACCCTGGCTAAAAAAGAGTAACGTATTTGTATCAGGCGATGGTCCTGCAAAGGCGTTGCTGCAACTCTTTCACTTTGTCCAAGGAATTAGCTATGACCACTTCACGTATGCCCGCCCTGTTCCTCGGCCACGGTAGCCCGATGAATGTGCTGGAAGAAAATAGTTATACCCAGGCATGGCGTGCATTGGGTCAATCCCTGCCGCGACCTAAAGCTATTTTGGCTATTTCTGCGCACTGGTACACCAGGGGTACGGCAGTCACTGCGATGGAAAAACCGCGTACCATCCATGATTTCGGCGGTTTTCCTCAGGCGTTATTCGATACGCAATACCCGGCTCCGGGATCTCCAGCGCTTGCCGCAAGGGTTCAACAATTGTTGTCACCAATACCAGTAACGGCGGATAAAACGGAATGGGGCCTTGACCATGGTTCCTGGGGCGTGTTGATCAAAATGTACCCGGAAGCTGATATTCCGGTTGTCCAATTGAGTATTGATGGAACGCAGCCAGCCGAATATCACTATCAGTTAGGGCAGAAACTGGCCGCGTTGCGTGATGAAGGCGTCCTGATTGTTGCCAGCGGCAATGTTGTGCATAACCTGAGAATGGTGAAATGGCAGGGCGATACCGCGGCATATCCCTGGGCAGAGTCGTTCAATAATTATGTGCGGGATAATCTGGACTATAAAGGCGACCATCATCCTCTGGTTAATTTTATGGAACATGAGGGGGCGGCTTTATCGAATCCCTCTCCAGAACACTATCTGCCGTTATTGTATGTATTGGGAAGCTGGAACGGTGAAGAACCGATAACGCTGCCGACAGACGGTATTGAGATGGCATCACTGAGTATGCTGTCAGTGCGGGTTGGGTAAGGTTATTGCGAAAAAAAGAAGGAGGGTAATGCAGACATTACCCTTCCTGTCTTTTGCAAAATTGACGGGATAAACAAACCCTAATCGATAATGACATGCGGATAGAACCGCGACAGATCCTGCGTGATCAGCGCACGGTCTTCGCGCAAACCTATTCCGCACGGTTGATCGTCTATCAGCCAACTGCCAATCAGCGTGTAGCTGTCATCAAAACGTGGCAATGGATGGAATTGCTGGATGATCATCCCTTCTTCACCGTAAGGGCCATCAACGCGGGCGATTTCCTTACCATTTTCGATAATCTGGATATTGGCACCTTCCCGCGAAAACAGCGGCTTGATGACGTAGTGATCCAGTTCCGGGTGATCGTCTTGCGCGAAGTAGGCGGGCAACAAATTCGGGTGATCCGGGAACATTTCCCACAACTGTGGCAGCAAGGCCTTATTCGACAGAATCGCTTTCCAGGCGGGTTCTAACCAACTGACGCCCGCATCTTCCAGCTTGGTCGAAAAGATCTCGCGGAACATAAATTCCCAAGGATAGAGTTTAAACAGATAGCTGATCACCTGATCGTGCAGATCGGTAAATTGGCCTCGTTCGCCCAGCCCAATCTCTTCCATAAACAGGAATTCACTCGGTAAACCCGCTTCCAGCGCACAGTCCTGAAGGTATTGTACGGTGCCGCGATCCTCTTGCGTATCCTGACAGCAGGCAAAGTGCAGCAGGCCGAAACCGTGACGCTCTTTGAGCTCAGCGAAACGCTCGATCAGTTTTTCCTGCATGCTGTTAAATTGGTCAGCATTTTCTGGCAGATTGCCCGCATTGATTTGGTCTTCCAACCACAACCATTGGAAGAATGCCGCTTCATAAAGCGAGGTGGGCGTATCGGCATTATTTTCGAGCAGTTTGGGCGGATTCACGCCGTCGTAAGCCAAATCCAGACGCGAATAAAGTGACGGTTTCTGTAGACGCCATGAGCTTCTGACAAATTCCCAGCAATGTTTTGGAATGCAGAATTTGGTCATCAACTGATCGCTGTTCACGACCTTTTCCACCACCTTGAGGCACATTTGGTGCAGTTCGGCAGTGGCATCTTCCAGTTCTTCAATCTGCGCCAGCGTAAACTGGTAATACGCATCTTCACACCAGTAGGGCTCGCCATACATTGTGTGAAATTGAAATCCGAACTCGGTGGCTTTTTCACGCCAGTCAGGGCGTTCTGTGATCGCGACACGTTTCATTTATTTCTCTTTCCTCATCCGCCCATGGAACGGGAGCCGGATGTGGAACTGCTGCGCTGCATGGTGTTCTGTTTGGCGACGCTGTCACCGAAACCACCGCGGGTTACGGTGCTGGTCGTTGCAGGTTTGGGTGCCATGGCAGTTTTAGGTACGGTAACTGTCCGGCCCGGCGTAGCAGCGCCGTAGTTTTTACCGCTGGCATCAACAAATTTCCCATTGGCTGGACTGTTTGCAGCCTTGGAAGTGAATAATGGCTGTTGCGAAAAACCCGCGCCACCGCCCATCATCCGACCCATCATGTAGCCTGCCATCAGCGGCATCCACATACTGCCACTTTGTTGGGATTGTGCCGCCATACCTGCCTGGGCAGGCGCTTCGGTACATTGTGACTCACCGAATTCTGCGACACAGTCTTCACGGGTGGCGTATTTGGGGGCAGTGCGTGCGGCTTCTTTTTGCGCTTCGTTATACGCGGTGACACATTGTGCGCTATTCGACGGATTGGCTGCGGAGCAATCATCGGCATTCTGATACAGCGAGACGGTTTCGTCTGCTTTTTCACAACCGGACAAAATAAACGCGGAGCTTATTGCGAACGCGATAGGTGCAACACGGTAAGTGCGGCACGCTTTGCGAAATGTGCTCAAGTTGATGTTTTTAGTCCGTTTCATCGTAATTTATCCTCTTACTCAGGGTTTTTCAGGCCCTTTCCCAGTAGTGGCCTTAGAATAGGGGAAAGGTGCTCATATTTAAAGTATGAATGTTTCCAGCACGGTGAGATGGCCGGGGAAGGCTTTTCCTTGTGCACCGTGTCACGTTTTAAACCAAAAAAAACGGCGCGCCCCTGAGAGTCGCGCCGTTTTCATTCATTCAATGAATCAGTTATTGAATGGGTTCCGCGCGCTTGAGGTCGACGTAGTCGCCGCAGGCGTGGTATTCACACGGGTTGGTGTTGCAGCCGGGGTTTGCACCGCCGCCTGCTGATTATTGTAACCCTCTGCGTTGGCATCCTGAGCGCTATTCTCCGGGGCAATCGCCTCAGCCGTTGTCGGGATGACTTTACCTAATGCGCTATTTAGCGACAGTAAGTCGTTTTCATTGAGCGTTCCCAATGCAGATTTGATATTCAGTTCATTAATCAGATAGTTATAACGAGCGTTGGACAACTGTTGTTTGGCATTGAACAGCGTGGTTGTGGCATCCAGAACGTCAACGATGGTACGTGTGCCGACCTGATAGCCTGCCTCCATGGCATCCAGAGAACTTTGCGCAGACACAACGGCCTGTTTGTAGGCACTGACGCTGCTGATCGACGCCGAAATATTGTTAAACGAGGAACGCACGGTCTGTACGACGCTGCGATGCGCGCTTTCCAACTGCTCACTGGCGCCGACAAAGTTGAATTGCGCCTGTTTCACCTGAGACGTCACTGAGCCACCGCTGTACAGCGGCAGATTGAAACTCAGGCCAACGCTGTTCTGCCCACTGTCACCGTTACGGCTGGTGGTGGAATCTGCCAGCGAACCGCTGTAACGACTGTTTGCTACACTGGTCGAAGCCGTCAAACCGACTGTCGGCATATGACCGGTTTCGGCGTAACGGATTTGCTCACGCGCCAAATCCTGCGACAAGCGGGCAGAAAGCAGACTGAGGTTGCGGCTTTCCGCTTCTTTCAGCAGGCTGTTGACGGCTTGTGGACGCTGGGTGGTGAAGCGATCAATGTTCAGCGAAGCCAACTGCGGATAATAACGACCGGTCACCTGGCGCAGAGATTCCACTGCATTGTCCAGATTATTACGGGCGGTCACTTCATCAGCCAGCACGCTGTCATATTGTGCGCGGGCGTTCTGTACGTCGGTGATGGCAACCAGCCCCACGTTGAAACGCTGGGTGGTTTGATCCAACTGACGGTAAATAGCCTGTTTCTGTGCTTCAGTGTAAGAGAGCGAATCAATGGCGCTCAAAACATTGAAATAGGCCGTCGCCGTATTAAGAATCAACGCCTGCTGATCAACCTGGAAGCTAACATCCTGAATACCAGCTTGTTTCTCTTGCAGCGTCAATGCACGCCATTTGGACATATCAAAGATAGTCTGTGTCAATTGAAGTGCTGCGCCGGTGGTGTTTTGGTTCAATTCACCATCGGTGCCGGGGGTCTTGTAGGTATTGGTATATGTATAGTCAGCGCCTAAACCTAACTGGGGCAATAATGGACTGCGTGCTTCATTAATTTTTTCGAATGCAGCATCACGATCTGCGGCAGACTTACGCAAGTCAGGATTGCTTTCTCTGGCCTGTTGATAAACCTGCAGCAGGTTCTCTGCCTGGCTCATTGCACTAAAGCCGCCCAGGCTTAGTCCGATAAGAAGGGGGAGCAGTTTCTTCATTTGCATTCCTTGTTGTGCAGCTATGTTGCTTTGGTAGCGCTGTCGATAAACGAAATTGTGCTAATTCTACCAGAGTCTGCCTGAGAGGCCAGTTGGCCGAATGTGCCATCTGCCTATATTTACTTAATCTAACATAAACAAGACTGAATATTATTAATGCTGTTTTATCATTGTTACCTGCAAAACGCGTTAAATTTATCATCATGGATCGTTAAGGGAGAAAAAAATGGCTGCTTCAGATCGTTCACCGGTGACTTTCACGCAAAACGATGTAGAAATTATTGCACGAGAGTCGCTGTACAGTGGTTTTTTTTCACTCACGTTATATCGCTTCCGCCATCGTCTATTCAATGGCGAAATGAGTGGTGAGGTTACCCGTGAGATTTTTGAGCGCGGGCATGCGGTGGTGCTGCTACCCTATGACCCAGTTCGCGACGAAGTTGTATTGATAGAGCAAATACGTATCGCCGCGCTGGAAACCAGCCAAAGCCCATGGCTGTTGGAAATGGTCGCCGGTATTATTGAACCGGGGGAGAGCGTTGAGGATGTGGCGCGTCGCGAAACAATGGAAGAAGCCGGGTTGGTGGTCGGTCGCAGTAAACCCGTGTTAAGTTATTTGGCCAGCCCGGGGGGCACCAGTGAGCGTTTGTCGATTCTGGTGGGAGAAGTGGATGCTACCCTGGCTGAGGGCCTGCATGGTTTAGAGGAAGAGAACGAAGACATCCGCCTGCACGTAGTGAGCCGGGAGCAGGCTTACCGTTGGGTGGAAGAGGGAGCTATCGACAATGCTGCGTCTGTCATTGCCTTGCAATGGTTGGCGTTGCACCATGAATCTCTAAAACAAGAGTGGTCAAATTAATGAAGAAGCGCTATATCCCTGATTTTCCTGAAATGATGAGGCTGTGTGAAACCAATTTCGCGCAATTGCGCCGTTTGATGCCGCGCAATGACGAAGTCGGTGAAACTATATCTTATCAGGTGAATGGCGCGACCTATCGGCTGACTATAATTGAGTCGACGCGGTATACCTCTTTGATTGAGATCCAGCAGATTGTGCCGGCGGTAAGCTATTGGAGCCTGCCAGCCATGACGGTTCGGCTGTATCACGACGCGATGGTTGCGGAAGTGTGTTCCAGTCAGCAGATCTATCGATTTAAAGCACGTTATGATTATCCGAATAAAAAGTTGCATCAACGCGACGAAAAGCATCAAATTAACCAGTTTCTTGCTGATTGGTTGCGCTATTGCTTGGCGCATGGAGCGATGGCAGTTCCGGTTTGTTAGACAGACTTAAATAACAAAGGACACCATTTGGAAAGCCTGTTTAAACTGCCTGTGGCGAATGACGCCAAGGTCAGGATTTTACAAATAACTGACACCCATCTTTTTGCGGGTGCAGAAGAAACGTTGTTGGGGGTGAATACTTACCTCAGCTATCGTGCCGTTTTAGATGCGATTATTGCGGAGCGGCGGGAGTTCGACCTGGTGGCTGCTACCGGGGATCTGGCTCAGGATCATTCGTTGGCGGCCTATCGGCATTTTGCCGAGGGCATTCACAGGATCCCGGTTCCTTGCGTCTGGTTACCTGGAAATCATGATTTCCAGCCAGCCATGGTGGATGCGCTGGCCGATGCGGGGATCGCACCTTCCAAACATGTGCTGGTGGGGGAGCACTGGCAGATCATTCTGCTCGATACCCAGGTTTTTGGCGTTCCGCATGGCGAATTGAGTGAGTATCAGATCGAGTGGATGCAGCGTTGTCTGGATGCCTACCCGCAACGCTACACCTTGCTGATGCTGCACCATCATCCTGCGGCGTCCGGCTGTACCTGGCTGGATCAACACAGTTTGCGCAATGCCCATATGCTGGCCGCCGCACTGGCGGACTATCCCCGGGTGAATACGCTGCTTTGCGGACATATTCATCAGGAATTGGATCTCGATTGGTATGGCAGACGTTTGCTGGCCTCGCCGTCGACCTGTGTGCAGTTCAAACCGCATTGCACCAATTTCACTATTGATACGGTCTCTCCGGGCTGGCGTTATCTGGATCTCTATCCTGATGGCCGTCTTGAGACTGAAGTTTGTCGCCTGAAGGGCGAGGAATTCCGGCCGGACATGGACTCGGACGGTTATTGATGAGTACGTTATTGTACCTGCATGGATTCAACAGTTCACCGCGCTCGGCGAAAGCCAGCGCGTTTAAAATCTGGTTAGAGGAGCACCACCCGCATATCACCATGCTCATTCCCCAACTTCCCCCTTATCCAGCCGATGCCGCAGACCTGCTGGAGTCGCTGGTGATGGAACGGGCGGGAGAGGATCTGGGTATCGTGGGGTCCTCTTTGGGGGGCTATTACGCCACCTGGTTGTCGCAATGTTTTGCAGTCCCGGCGGTGGTGGTAAACCCGGCAGTCAAGCCGTTTGAGTTGCTGATTGACTATCTGGGCCAGAATGAGAACCCCTACACCGGGCAGCAATATGTGTTAGAGTCACGCCACGTTTATGATCTGAAAGTCATGCAGATCGATCCTCTGGAGTCCCCGGATTTACTCTGGCTTATTCAGCAGACGGGGGATGAAATCCTCGATTTCCGGCAGGCAGTGGCGTATTACACGTCGTGCAGACAGACCGTTGAATTCGGAGGAAGCCACGCTTTTGTCGGTTTTGAGCATTTTTTCTCGCCGATAGTGGAATTTTTAGGGCTGACGTCCTGCTGAAAAGTCACGACGTTGCTGCCCGCAGATGATACGGCTGGTGTTATCGCCAGAAGGCACCTCACCGCTAGCCCACCAACAACTGACCGCGAATAGTAATCATACGATGAGTCAATCAAGTTATAACGCAGATTCCATTGAGGTACTCAGTGGTCTTGAACCGGTGCGTCGCCGGCCAGGCATGTACACCGATACCTCACGTCCTAACCATCTCGGTCAGGAAGTTATTGATAACAGCGTCGATGAAGCCCTGGCAGGCCATGCCCGCCGCATCGACGTCATTTTGCATGCCGATCAATCATTGGAAGTTACCGATGACGGACGCGGTATGCCGGTTGATATCCATCCCGAAGAAGGCGTGCCCGCCGTTGAGCTGATTCTGTGTCGCCTGCACGCAGGCGGTAAATTCTCCAACAAAAGCTACCAGTTCTCCGGTGGTTTGCACGGCGTCGGTATTTCGGTCGTCAACGCCTTGTCCCGGCGTGTTGAAGTCACGGTTCGACGCGGTGGCGAAGTGTACGACATCGCCTTCGAGAATGGCGAAAAGGTACAAGAGCTGACCGTAACCGGCACCTGCGGCAAACGCAATACGGGAACCCGCGTTCAGTTCTGGCCGGATGAAAGTTTCTTCGACAGCCCGCGTTTTTCCGTTAGCCGTCTCAGCCATCTGTTGAAAGCCAAAGCGGTACTTTGTCCTGGAGTCGAGATCGTCTTCAAAGATGAGGTCAATAACACGGAGCAACGCTGGTGTTATGAAGATGGCTTGACTGATTACCTGATGGAAGCAGTCAATGGCTTGATCACTTTACCGGAAGCCGCCTTTGTTGGTTCTTTCGCGGGTGATACCGAGGCCGTGGACTGGGCACTGCTGTGGTTACCGGAAGGTGGCGAACTACTGACAGAAAGCTATGTCAACCTGATCCCCACGCCACAAGGCGGTACGCACGTTAATGGTCTGCGTCAGGGCCTGCTGGACGCCATGCGCGACTTTTGCGAATACCGGAATATTTTGCCACGCGGTGTAAAACTGTCGGCAGAAGATATCTGGGAACGATGCGCTTATGTGTTGTCAGTAAAAATGCAGGATCCGCAATTTGCCGGGCAGACCAAAGAACGCCTGTCGTCGCGCCAATGTGCGGCATTCGTTTCTGGGGTGGTGAAAGATGCTTTCAGCCTGTGGCTGAACCAGAACGTTCAGGCAGCTGAGCAGTTGGCGGAACTGGCGATTTCCAGTGCGCAACGGCGCATGCGCGCAGCCAAAAAGGTTGTTCGCAAGAAACTGACCAGCGGACCCGCTTTACCTGGAAAACTGGCAGACTGTACGTCGCAGGATCTGAACATGACCGAGCTGTTTCTGGTCGAAGGGGATTCCGCTGGCGGGTCAGCCAAACAGGCGCGCGATCGTGAATATCAGGCCATCATGCCGCTGAAAGGCAAGATCCTGAATACCTGGGAAGTTTCCTCGGACGAAGTGTTGGCCTCGCAGGAAGTCCATGATATTTCCGTTGCGATCGGCATTGACCCTGACAGCGAAGATCTCAGACAACTGCGTTACGGTAAAATTTGTATACTTGCGGATGCGGATTCTGACGGACTGCATATCGCGACGCTGTTGTGTGCATTGTTTGTGCGCCATTTCCGTACTTTAGTCAAAAATGGTCATGTTTATGTCGCGATGCCGCCCCTCTATCGAATCGATTTAGGCAAAGAAGTATTCTATGCTCTTGATGAAGAGGAAAAAGCGGGCGTTCTGGAACAACTGAAACGCAAGCGGGGTAAACCAAACGTTCAGCGCTTCAAAGGGCTGGGTGAGATGAATCCTTTGCAACTGCGTGAAACGACGCTTGATCCTAATACCCGTCGCCTGGTGCAGTTAACGGTGGATGAAGAAGACGTCGATCAAACTCTGGCAATGATGGATATGTTGCTGGCCAAGAAGCGTTCTGAAGATCGCCGTAACTGGCTGCAGGATAAAGGGGATATGGCTGAGTTGTCGGTATAATCAGCCGGAACGGTTAATTGGGGGCTGGATTATACCCTAGATAATTCGCCCCCCAGTTTTACATATCGGTTTTTTATCTCGGGCAGCAGATTATGAAAATCAGCCTTGAAGAATTACTGGCCTTAACTTCCGTTATCGACACCGGTTCTATCACCGCAGCAGCAGAGCAACTCAATCAGACCACTTCTGGCATTAGTCGTGCTATCAGTCGCTTGGAGAAGAAACTGGACACGACGTTCTTGCGTCGCACGACGCGTCGGCTTGAACTGACCGAAGAGGGCTCGCTTTTTTTGGTTCATGCACGCCAAATCATTCAATCGGTTGAGCAGGCCGAAGAGCAGATCGTTCGGCGGCGTCAACATCCGAGCGGTTTGCTGCGGGTGAACGCGGCTGCACCCTTCATGGAACACGTCATTGTACCGCTCATTGCCGGCTTTCGTCGTTTGTATCCACAAATTGAGTTGGAGCTGAACACCGATAACCTGGTGATCGATCTGCTGGAGAAACGCACGGATATCGCTATCCGCATCGGACCACTGCGGGATTCGACCATTCATGCCCGGTTGCTGGGGGCGAGCCGACTGAGAATTCTGGCCAGTCCTGAATATTTACAACGGCATGGTACGCCAGAATGGGCTGAGGATTTGCAAGATCACTGTTTGTTGGGTTTTACCCTGCCAGAATCGTTGAACCGCTGGCCCTTGCTGACGGATAAAGGTGAGCGCCTGCAGATCAAGCCAACAATCACGGCGTCGAGTGGTGAAACGTTGCGTAATCTGGCGCTGCAGGGTGAAGGGATTGTACAACTGGCCGATTATATGACGCGTGAAGATCAACTGCAGGGACGTTTGATCTCTCTGTTGGATCCGTTGATCCTGGATGAGAGCCAACCGATCAATGCGGTGTATTACCGCAATACGCAATTGGCGGCGCGTATCACCTGTTTCCTTGATTACGTTGGCGAGCGAATCAGCGGCCAACGTCTCTGAATATGAAAAAGGCCGCATAAGCGGCCATATTTTTAAAAGAAATCACTCAGGCTTTTTCAAGAATATGGATGACCACATCCAGAACATCCTGTTTGATGGTTGCACGATGCTGGTCCATATGATCCATCTGTTGATGTTGTTCCAGATGGCTGAGGCTTTCCCACTCTTCCAGCATAAAAATGGAATCTGGCGCCGTTTTACGCCATGGAACCTGAGCATTGAAATCCACCATCGGCACGTAGCTGACGCAACCATGTTCAGCGAGCACGGTAGGGAGCAATTTTTCAATCTCTCGCATTACGGCCTCGCGGCGTCCTGGTTTGACTTTGATTTCAGCAATAACGGTGATCATGCCCCACCCCTTGTTACATTCTGTCAGTTGAAAATATTACCCAGATGTTCGCGATAGCGGGCAATATCACCGGTAATATCAGGCTGCTTGATAACATCATTGCACATAAATGTTGGCAGTGCCTCCATCCCGAGGAATTGATTGGCCTTATGGAATGGCAGGTAAACACCATCAACCCCCACGCCGTGGAAGAAATCATCACGGTCGATGAAAGCTTCTACAGGGGCATTCCAGGTCACTGACAGCATGTAGGTTTTGCCCTGGATCAGGCCGCCGGAGCCGTATTTTTTAGAGGCATCGGAACGCGTGCGACCATCGCTAGCGTAGAGTTTGCCGTGACCCTCGGTAAAGACGTCATCAATATATTTTTTCACGATCCATGGCGCGCCCATCCACCAACCTGGCATTTGGTAAATAACGGTATCGGCCCACAGAAAACTCTCCACTTCGGCGGCAATGTCATAACCCTGATCTACCTGGGTCTCACGAATCTCATGCCCATTGTCACGCAAAAAACTGGCGGCGATATCCGTCAGCGTGCTGTTCAACTCACCTTTTGAGTGAGCAAAAGCTTTGCCACCATTGATTATCAGTATCTTGCTCATTTTAGTTCATCTCGTTATGAAAACATTGGCTACAGTTTAACGATCTGGGGCTCGAATGAAAATGTGCGATGGCGCACAACACTATTGACTGTTAAGCAATAAATGGTTGGGTTTTGCTCTTCGGGACGATAAATCCCCCGGCAAAGCGTTGTCATGTGGGCTTGCAGCACCAGCATCTGTGACAGTGATACAGCAGATGATGTACTATCGCGCACAGAACCTGCCACCTACTGCGGGTGTTGGTTAACATTTTTGCGAATGGCAACGCCACGGGTCTGAGGATGAATAATTAATGAGTGAATTGACTCATGACGGTGCAGAGCGCCTTGCACTGCACAAGTTTACAGAGAACGCCTACCTGAACTATTCCATGTACGTCATCATGGATCGGGCGTTACCTTTTATTGGCGATGGCCTGAAGCCCGTTCAACGGCGCATTGTCTATGCCATGTCTGAACTGGGGCTGAACTCCAGCGCGAAGTTCAAGAAGTCGGCCCGTACCGTCGGTGACGTACTGGGTAAATATCATCCGCACGGCGACAGCGCCTGCTATGAAGCCATGGTACTGATGGCACAGCCTTTCTCCTATCGCTACACGCTGGTTGACGGGCAGGGGAACTGGGGTGCGCCGGATGATCCGAAGTCCTTCGCCGCCATGCGTTATACCGAATCGCGCCTGTCCAAATACGCAGAAATACTGCTGCGTGAGCTGGGCCAGGGAACGGTAGATTGGGTGCCAAACTTTGACGGAACGATGGAGGAGCCGAAAATGCTGCCTGCACGTCTGCCAAATATCCTGTTGAATGGCACCACCGGTATTGCAGTAGGGATGGCTACCGATATTCCGCCGCATAACCTGCGGGAAATCGCCAAAGCGGCAGTTATGCTGCTGGAAAAACCCGACACGACGCTTGATGAATTACTGGAATTTGTCCAGGGCCCCGATTATCCGACGGAAGCGGAAATCATTACCCCGCGCGATGAGATCCGAAAAATTTACCAGGGTGGTCGTGGTTCGGTGCGTATGCGCGCTGTATGGAGTAAAGAGGAGGGCGCTGCCGTTATTACCGCGCTGCCGCATCAGGTCTCCGGTGCAAAAGTGCTGGAGCAGATCGCCAACCAGATGCGGGCGAAAAAGCTGCCAATGGTGGAAGATCTGCGTGATGAATCGGATCACGAAAATCCGACGCGTTTGGTGATCGTTCCCCGCTCCAACCGGATAGATCTGGATCAGGTGATGAACCACCTGTTTGCCACTACCGATCTGGAGAGAAGTTACCGCATCAACATGAACATGATCGGTCTGGATCACCGCCCGACGGTAAAAGGGCTGGTGGAGATCCTGACTGAGTGGTTGGCATACCGTCGAAGCACGGTTCGTCGCCGCTTGAACCATCGTCTCGAAAAAGTATTAAAACGTTTGCACATCCTTGAGGGTTTGCTGACGGCATTCCTGAATATCGATGAAGTGATCCATATTATTCGCAGTGAAGATGAGCCGAAGCCCGTATTGATGGAGCGCTTTGCCTTAAGCGACACGCAAGCCGAAGCGATTCTGGAACTGAAATTACGGCACCTGGCCAAGCTGGAAGAAGTGAAAATCCGCGGTGAGCAGGAAGAACTGGCAAAAGAACGCGATCAGTTGCAGGCGTTGCTGGCGTCAGAACGTAAACTGAGCAACTTGATTAAAAAAGAGATCCAGGCAGATGCAGAAGCCTATGGCGATGATCGTCGGTCTCCACTGAAAGAGCGTGAAGAGGCAAAGGCGATGAGCGAGCATGATTTTGTGCCGTCAGAGCCGGTCACCATCGTTCTGTCAGAAATGGGCTGGGTGCGCAGTGCCAAGGGGCATGATATCGATCCATCCGGCCTGAACTACAAGGCGGGTGACAGCTTCCGTGCCGCCGCTCGCGGTAAATCCAACCAGCCGGTGGTGTTCATTGACTCGACCGGGCGCAGTTATGCGTTGGATCCGTTAACGCTGCCATCGGCACGCGGGCAGGGCGAACCTCTGACCGGTAAATTGACGCCGCCACCGGGCGCAACAATTGCGCAGGTGTTGATGGCACCAGACGATCAGAAACTGTTGATGGCGTCAGATGCCGGTTATGGATTCGTCTGTACCTTCAACGATCTGGTTGCCCGCAACCGTGCAGGCAAGGCAATGCTTACCCTGCCTGAAAATGCCAACGCGCTGGCTCCGCTTGAGATTTATGGGCCGGACGACATGTTGCTGTCAATTACGCTGGCTGGCCGCATGCTGATGTTCCCGGTCGCTGATTTACCACAGCTTTCAAAGGGTAAGGGCAACAAAATTGTCTCGATCCCTTCAGCGCAAGTGGTGTCTGGCGAAGATCGGTTGGCGTGGTTGTTTGTGCTGCCACCGCAGACGTCGGTGACGTTGTACGTGGGCAAACGCAAGTTGACGCTGCGTCCGGAAGACTTGCAGAAGTTCCGTGCCGAGCGTGGCCGTAAAGGCACGTTGTTGCCGCGGGGCCTCCAGAAGATTGATCGTGTTGAAGTCGATGCTCCGGCACGGCCACCTTCGGGCGACAGCGAAGAGTAAATTCCCGACGCAATGTCCGTCAGAGTGTGCCCGCATACTCTGACGGTTTTATTATCACGCGTCAGGCAAGTCGTTCTGTTCAAGTGGAAAATTCAGCCATTATTCACTTTTTGCATTAATATAACCGTTGTATCGCTCAGGCTGAGGCTTGAAAATAGCGGTGATTAAATGTCAGGTGAGCAGGGCGCCTTCTTATATAAGAATTCCCCTAGATGATTAAGCAAGGGATCCGTGCGGTTTTTTGCGGTTTTGCCGCAATACCGACGACGGTTGCAGGCTAAAGAGGTTGTTATGCTAGGTATTTTGCGTGTCATTATTGTCACCTTACTCTGTACCCTTATTTGTATTGTCGGTTCTGTCTATTGCATTTTCAGTCCGCGAAACCCACGCCATGTGGCGACGTTTGGCCATATGTTTGGCCGTCTGGCTCCGATTTTCGGTTTAACGGTGGAAACCCGCATTCCTCCTGACGTCAGTGAGTACGGTAACTGTATCTATATTGCCAACCATCAGAATAATTACGATATGGTGACGGTTTCCAACGCCTTACAGCCGCGCACGGTGACCGTTGGCAAGAAAAGTCTGGCGTGGATCCCCTTCTTTGGGCAACTTTACTGGCTGACCGGTAATTTGCTGATTGACCGGGAAAACCGTGCCAAAGCGCATGGCACCATTGCGCAAATTGCCGAGCAGTTTCAGAAGAAAGATATCTCGATCTGGATGTTTCCTGAAGGAACCCGCAGTCGTGGGCGCGGGCTGATGCCTTTCAAAACGGGGGCTTTTCATGCGGCCATTACAGCCGGTGTACCGATCGTGCCGATTTGTGTGTCCAATACCCACGGCAAAGTGAAGATGAATCGCTGGTCGAATGGTCTGGTTCTTATTGAAATGCTGCCGCCTGTCGACACCTCGCAATATAGTAAAGAGCGGGTACGTGACCTGTCGGAGTATTGCCAACGGATCATGCAGGAAAAGATCGCTCAGCTTGATGCTGAGGTAGCGCAGCGCGAAGCGGCGAAGAAATAAATAATAACGTCGAATCTACTTTTTTATTTTCGCCCGATGGGTACGTTATCAGGCGGGTTGCATAAACAGTTTTGAGATTGCTTTTCACGGAGAAAATATGTCACTCAGTCGACGTCAGTTTATACAGGCATCGGGCATGGCGATGGTTGCAGGAGCCATGCCGCTGAGGGCACAGGCGAGTGGACCGCAAGCGGCATTACCTGTTCCACCCTTATTGGAGTCGCGCCGTGGTCAGCCCGTATTTCTAACCATGCAAAATGCGCATTGGTCTTTTATTGGCGGCAATAAAGCCAATGTCTGGGGGCTGAATGGTATGTACCTTGGCCCGACCGTGCGTGTTTACAGTGGCGATGACGTAAAACTGATTTACAGCAACCGACTGGCTGAGCCGGTGTCGATGACGGTCAGTGGCTTACAGGTACCGGGCTCCCTGGTGGGTGGGGCGGCGAGAATGATTTCCCCCGGCGTCGACTGGTCGCCGGTATTACCGATTCGTCAGCCCGCAGCGACTTGTTGGTATCATGCCAACACGCCAAACCGCATGGCTCCCCATATCTATAACGGTCTGGCGGGAATGTGGCTGGTTGAGGACAGCGTCAGCAAGTCCTTGCCGTTGCCCAATCACTATGGCGTTGATGATTTTCCGGTGATCCTGCAAGACAAGCGTCTGGATAACTTCGGCGTGCCGCAATATGACTCACCGGGGCAAGGCGGTTTTGTCGGTGATACGTTGCTGGTCAACGGTGTACAGAGTCCTTTTGTCGAAGTCTCACGCGGATGGGTGCGTTTGCGGTTATTGAATGCCTCCAACTCCCGTCGTTATTTGCTGCAGCTCAGCGATGGCCGTCCCTTCAACGTCGTTGCCTCCGATTTGGGCTTCTTGCCTGCACCGGTTAGTGTTCAGCGATTGTCCCTTGCGCCGGGTGAACGTCGCGAGGTGGTCATTGATATGTCACAGGGTGACGAGGTGTCGATTACCGCGGGTGAGTCAGCGGGGATTATGGATCGTTTGCGCGGTCTGTTCGAACCCTCAAGCATTTTGATTTCAACGCTGGTTCTGACCTTGAAACCCACCGGCCTGTTGCCTCTGGTCACCGATAATCTGCCCATGCGTTTGCTGCCGGATCAAATCCTCAGCGGTAACGTCGTGCGTACCCGCGAATTCCGCCTGGGAGACAGTCTGCCGGGCATCAACGGTGCTATCTGGGATATGAACCGTATCGATGTGCAGGCGCTGCAAGGTACCTGGGAACGCTGGAAGATCCACGCAGATATGCCGCAGTCTTTTCACATTCAGGGGGTCTCTTTCCTGGTGAAGAACGTCAATGGCGCAGCGCCATTGGTGGAGGATTCTGGCTTCAAGGACACCGTTTGGGTGGATGGTGATGTCGATCTGCTGGTCTATTTCAATCAGCCTTCGTTCGAGCACTTCCCCTTCCTCTACTACAGCCAAACGCTGGAGATGGCCGATCGGGGTTCAGCGGGTCAATTGTTGGTTCAACCCGCTGTGCTGTTATCCCAATAACGCTTCTGCTGAAATTGGAAAGTCATTTAAACCAGACGCTACGCGTTGGCCTTTTCTCTCAGTTGAAGAAGTGAGGACGCGTAATACGGTAAATTGACGGTGTTGACCTGGCTGATGAGTTCGATCCAATCGGCAGGGAACGCGTCAATGCCATGAATTGCCCCGCAAATGGCAGTCGCCATTGCGCCGATGGTGTCAGTATCGCCCCCTAAATTTGCCGACAAAATGGCGCAACGTACCGGGTCCGTATTGGCACATTCCACGATTGCCAACGCCATGGGGATGGATTCAATGCTGTCCATTCCTGCACCAAGCGTTTGGTACAACTCATACAGCATCTGATCGTCGGGCAGCGCATGCAGCGATTCTGCCAATGAGAGTGCGCGGGTGATTCGTCGCCCCAGCGATGGGCTACAGGTCGTGATTAGCTCGTTTTGTACCCGATCGGTCAGCTCGGGCAGCGCCTGTTTTATCTCCTGCCAGGAACCCCCCTCAATCGCCTGACTCACTGACCAGGCGATTGCGAATGCACCCGCCACGGCGATATCAGATTTATGGGTGGGGCTACAGGATTGGCGAACAACGTTAATGAAGGCGGGTAAATCAGCCGTGCTGAACGCACAGCCCAGGGGGGAAATACGCATTGCCGCACCGTTGGTTATCCCGTTGGCCGGGATATTTTTAACCGCTATTCCGGCGCGAACTGTGATAAGCGCAGCTTTGGATGTGGGACCGAGGATGTTTTTTTCGAAGGCGTCAACACTCTCTGCCCACTCCAGGATTTTAATCGCGATCAACTCAGGATCGACGCGTCCATGGGCTTCAATCAGTGATTCGGCGAGAGTAATGGCCTGTTGTGTATCGTCCGTGAACTCTCCTGCAATGTACTCATTAGCTGAAATGTTCTCTTCTTGTCCCGGCAGAAAACGATCTATCCAACCAAAATGCTGGCGCACTCTCGACTGCGGCCAAAGCTCAGAAGGCATGCCCATGGCATCCCCTGCCGCCTGTCCAAAGAGTGCGCCCATAATTGCTCCATATGGCGCTGTTTTTGGATTCTTTTTTATAATTTTCACTGCAAGCTCCCTGATGCTGGAGTGAGTATTTCTATTGCCAGCCTTTTCAGAATAGACGAAAAAATGTTCCGAACGAGTCCAATATAGATCCAATTGATCAGAATGTGATGTGTATCGATATCCAATGAAAGCCATAAATCTTAATTACAGCTAATCTTGAGGAAACGCGTTGAATTCTGTCAGGGTAAATCTATGCATGAACCGCATGGCTTTCTTCATCAGGTGAAGATGGCTTTTGAACACAGTGCGTTAGCGCCAAGATACATTCAGTTGGCCACGGGTATTGAAGAGGTGATCAGCTCGGGTGGATTAAGCGCCGGTGACTTCTTGCCACCGGAACGGGTGATGGCCGAGGCTTTGCAACTCTCACGGGTGACTATCAGTAAAGCCCTCGCCGTGCTGGAAGAGAAACAACTGATTTCGCGCCTGCAGGGGATCGGCACGCGGATTAATCCGCAGATCCATTATTCGCTCATCAATGAAGCGGGTTTTACTGCTCACGTCATCCGCCACGGTGGCAGTGTCAGTAATCAGTGGTTGCTGCGTTGTCTTATACCCGCTTGCGCCAGGATAGCCAAGTTTCTCGGGCTTGCGGTGGATACGCAAGTCGCCAAACTCCGCCGTTTACGCTTGATGAACGGTGAACCCGTCTCTCTGGAAACCACTTACATTCCGACGGATTTCCTGCCAGAGCCCGAGAAAGTGGATGAATCGCTGTACGCGCTTTGGCAATCCAAGGGCATTAATCCAGATAAAAAACAGTTTAATTTGAAAGCATTGGCGTGCAGCGCGGACGTGGCTGAATTGCTTAATATTGAACCCGGAACACCACTGCTGCGAATTCAACAGATAAGCCGCGATGCTCAGGGAAACATTCTGGAGTTTAGCGAGACGCTGTGCCGCAGCGATATTTATGAGTTGGAAGTGTGGGGATGAGCTTTCAGCCTTTGCGCCGATTTTCTGGCAAAAATTGATCCTGCAAAATTATTTGACAGATAACCCTCTTCTTAGTGCTGCTAAATGCGTATAATCCCGCCCCTGTTTATTGGCGGAATGTTGCGCATTCCTGCCGCCAGCCCTTGGATACCGACGAGTTACCGATGACCCCAATCAGCCTGATCCAGCCAGAACGCGATCTCTTCTCCTATAAGCCCTACTGGGCCGAGTGTTTTGGCACTGCGCCTTTCCTGCCAATGAGCCGCGAAGAGATGGATCTGCTTGGCTGGGACAGTTGCGACATCATAGTGGTCACCGGCGACGCGTATGTCGATCATCCCAGTTTTGGCATGGCTATCGTAGGGCGCATGCTGGAAGCGCAGGGGTTTCGTGTGGGCATTATTGCCCAGCCGGATTGGACCAATAAGCAGGATTTCATGCGGTTAGGCAGGCCGAACCTTTTCTTCGGCGTCACTGCCGGGAATATGGACTCGATGATCAATCGCTATACCGCCGATCGTAAAATGCGTCATGACGATGCCTATACGCCAGACAATCTCAGCGGTAAGCGCCCCGATCGCGCAACGGTGGTCTACAGCCAGCGCTGTAAAGAAGCCTACAAAGAGATCCCGGTTGTGCTGGGTGGGATTGAGGCCAGCCTAAGGCGCATTGCCCATTATGATTACTGGTCTGATACGGTGCGCCGCTCAGTGCTGGTCGATTCCAAAGCGGATATGCTGGTGTACGGAAATGGCGAGCGGCCTTTGGTTGAACTGGCTCATCGCCTGGCGGCAGGGGAAAAGATCGCGACCATTACTGATGTGCGCAACACGGCGATTATGCGAAAAGAGGCGTTGCCAGGATGGAGCGGAGTTGACTCTACCCGCCTGGATAAACCGGGCCGCATTGAGCCAATCCTGAATCCCTATGGCGACGATCTGCCGTGTGCGGAGGCAACGGGCGACACCGAGGCCAAACCGATCACGGTGAGGGCGGCTAAACCCAAGCCGTGGGAAAAGACCTATGTTTTGCTGCCTTCCTATGAAAAAGTGAAAGCTGACAAAGTGTTGTATGCCCATACCTCACGTATTTTGCATCATGAAACCAATCCGGGGTGCGCCCGGGCGCTGATGCAAAAACATGGCGATCGTTATCTTTGGGTCAACCCACCGGCTATTCCGCTGAGTACCGATGAGATGGACAGCGTATTTGCGCTGCCATACCAACGTATCCCGCATCCGGCTTATGGTACCTCGCGGATCCCGGCCTACGACATGATCCGTTTTTCAATCAATATCATGCGTGGCTGCTACGGTGGTTGTTCATTCTGTTCCATCACCGAACACGAAGGGCGTATTATCCAGAGCCGTTCTGAATCGTCGATCATTCGTGAAATCGAAGAGATTCGCGACAAAGTGCCGGGTTTTACCGGGGTGATCTCCGATTTGGGTGGGCCAACTGCCAACATGTATATGCTGCGCTGCCAATCACCCAAGGCTGAACAGACCTGTCGTCGTGCGTCGTGCGTTTACCCGGAAATCTGTACCCATATGGACACCAACCACGAGCCAACGATCAAACTATACCGTCGTGCGCGGGCCTTGGACGGGGTGAAAAAAATCCTGATTGCGTCTGGCGTGCGTTACGATCTGGCCGTTGAAGATCCCCGTTATATCAAGGAATTGGCAACGCACCACGTGGGTGGGTATTTGAAGATTGCGCCGGAGCACACCGAGCAGGGGCCGTTATCAAAAATGTTGAAGCCGGGGATGGGAAGCTACCAGCGTTTCAAGGAGCTGTTTGATACCTATTCCCGTCAGGCGGGCAAAGAGCAGTATCTGATCCCCTATTTCATCGCTGCCCATCCCGGAACGCAGGACGAAGATATGGTGAATCTGGCGCTGTGGCTGAAAAAGAATCGTTTCCGCCTCGATCAGGTACAAAACTTCTATCCTTCGCCGATGGCGACCTCAACGACGATGTATTACACCGGAAAAAACCCGCTGGGCAAGGTGGATTACAAAAGTGAGGATGTGGTGGTACCGCGCGGTGATCGTCAGCGGCGTCTGCATAAAGCTCTGCTGCGCTATCACGATCCGGCGAACTGGCCATTGATCCGCAATGCGTTGGAAGAGATGGGTCTGAAGCATTTGATCGGTAGCCGCAGGGAGTGCCTGATCCCGGCACCGTCGATTGAGGAGAGCCGGGCAGCGAAGCGCATGGTGCGTAATAGCCAACCCGCGATGACCAAGCATACGGGACAACCGTCGCCGCGTCCTGCGACAGCGCCAGTGGCGAAGGCACTGAAGCGTAAAGTCCGCACGCCGACCAAAAGCCGCTAAAAGGCTATGTCGAGAAGACAGTGTTGATAAGTCTATGTTGATAAGACTATGCCGGTAACGCGTTGCAGACAAAAAACCCCGCTTGCGCAGGGTTTTTTACATGGTTTATTTCGTGTCCGGATCCGGCCCCAGACGTTTACCGGCATCCAGTTTGGCAATCTGACTCAGCTCATCTTTATCCAGACGGAAATCAAAAACGTTGAAGTTTTCGACGATACGTTTTGGCGTTACGGATTTAGGGATAGCAATTAAGCCGCAGTCGAGATGCCAGCGAATGACGATTTGCGCAGGCGTTTTTTCGTACTTCGCGGCCAGTTTACTAATCACATCCTGTTCGAAAACCCCTTCGCCACCCTGAGCCAGCGGGCTCCAGGATTCTGTGGCGATATTGTGTGTGGCATTCCAGGCGTGTAACTGGCGCTGTTGTAGCAATGGATGAAGTTCGATCTGGTTAACAACCGGTGCTGAACCGGTTTCATCAAGCAGACGTTGCAGATGCGGAATGTGGAAATTACACACGCCAACGCTTTTGGCCAAACCCTGCTCTTTTAACTTGAGCAATTTCCTCCATGCCTCAACAAACTTATTCTGCCTGGGTTCTGGCCAATGGATAAGGTAGAGATCGACATAATCGAGCTTGAGTTTTTTCAGGCTCTCTTCAAGAGCTTGCTGGGGATTATCTTGATCATCGTTCCAGAGCTTGGTCGTGATAAACAGCTCGTCGCGCGGTACCGGCGTAGCCGCCAGCGCGTTACCGACGCCGACTTCATTCTGGTAGATAGCCGCCGTATCAATATGGCGATAGCCCGTTTCCAGCGCTTTTTCGATAGCAGTAACAACGTCCTCGTTGCTTGCCTGCCATACGCCCAGACCCAACTGCGGCATCAGATTGCCATCGTGGAGTTTGATGATGGGTTGCGTTGCCATGAGTATCCCCTCGTTAGCTTATGCGTGGTAACTGGTAAGTTTAGTTGAAGGCGTCATGCTTTGCCGAGTTTGCCGGAGAACGCTGCCGATTCCGGCAGTAAACGAATCAGCGTGCCGCTTCATAAATGCGCTGGCTGTCTGCCAGTCGAATGTCCTGGTGCTCGCCCAATGTCGTCATGCCATGCTCTTCCAACTTGGCCAACAGAGCCGGGATAGTGCTTCCATCCAGATCGTAATCCGCCAGACGGGTAGGAACGCCCATCTGCTCGAAAAAGTGGCGAGTTGCGGCAATGGCGGCATCAATGCGCTGATCGTCGCTGCCCGTACGCAGACCCCATACGCGCTCAGCGTATTGCAGTAGCTTGGCATGTTTCTGTGACCGTTTTTCATTCAACAGTGCAGGTAAAACCACCGCCAGCGTTTGGGCATGATCCATACCGTGCATCGCTGTCAGCTCGTGACCCAACATATGGGTTGCCCAGTCTTGCGGTACGCCAGCGCCAATCAGGCCGTTAAGAGCCATGGTGGCGCTCCACATAACATTGGCGCGCACGTTGTAGTTTTCCGGTTCTTTCAAGGCGCGTGGGCCTTCTTCGATCAGCGTCAACAGCAGACCTTCGGCAAAACGATCCTGCACTTTGGCATCGACCGGATAGGTCAGGTATTGCTCAACGGTATGCACAAAGGCGTCGACAACGCCATTGGCAATTTGACGCGCAGGCAGGCTATAAGTCACAACGGGATCAAGCACGGCAAATTCAGGGAAAACGTGTGGTGAGAAAAAGTGCTGTTTGTCGCCGGTGCTGCGGCGGGTAATCACGCCACCGCTGTTGGACTCTGAACCGGTTGCAGGCAGTGTCAGCACGGCTCCCATAGGAACTGCCGAGGTAATTTCGCTGCCCACGGTCTCGATGATATGCCACGGTTCTTTCGCATAATTTGCGGCTGCAGCGATAAATTTGGTGCCATCCAATACAGAACCACCGCCAACGGCCAGCAGGAAGGTGATTTTTTCTTTGTGGACTTGTTCGACCGCCTTCATCAATGTTTCGTAAGCCGGATTGGGTTCAATGCCGGAGAACTCCTGCACATCGAAATCATGCAGCGCGGTATAAACCTGATCCAGCACGCCATTTTTTTTGATACTGCCGCCACCGTAGGTGATCAACACGCGGGCACCAGCAGGGATCTCGTTGCGCAGTTGGGCAATTTGTCCTTCGCCAAAGAGGATTTTTGTCGGGGTGTGGAGAATGAAGTTTTGCATGGTCTATCGATCCTTAACGCTGTTTAATGGTAGTTACAGAGAGATTTTTTCTCGTCGTAACGACGAAAGCAGGCTGCTATTGTCGATAAGAACAGCGATGAGCACAATGCACATTCCTGCGAGTGGTTAGCCTATTCCTACAAACTTCTGTAGAAAATGGTTCGTTTGAGGCACTATGGATGCTGAATAATTTCTGCTTGGAGAACTTCTGATATGGCGGGCATCGAGAACCTGAGCGCCAGAATGGCTGCGCAGGTAGCAAAATTGGCAGGCGATAATGCATTTACGCAGTCACCCGTACCTCAGGTGAAACTTCTCTATACCACCTGTCATCAGCCGCGCCAACCGGTCATGTACAGCCCGAGCATCGTGATTATCTTTCAGGGAAAGAAGGTCGGTTATCTGGGCAGAACGACATTTTCTTACGATCCCCATAACTACCTGTTGCTCACCGTGCCGTTGCCCTTTGAGTGTGAAACCTTTGCCAGTCCGGAACAGCCATTGGCGGGGATCTCGATCGGTGTTGATACAATAATGCTGCAGGATTTACTGATTGATATCGGTGATGATGTGCCATCCAATCATAAAACACCGGCATCAGGCATTACCCCATCCCCGTTGGGTGATGAAATATTATGTGCCACCGAGCGGTTGCTGGACGTCATGAGCAAACCGTTGGATGGCCGGGTGCTTGGGCCACAGATTGTGCGGGAGATACTCTTTTATGTGCTGACCAGTGATAACGGCGGCGCACTACATGCATTGGTCAATCGGCATACCCATTTCAGCCAAATCGCCAAATCGCTGCGGCGCATCGAGAGCCAGTATTCAGATAATCTCAGCGTTGAGCTATTGGCAAACGAAGTGAACATGAGTGTCTCGGCTTTCCACCATAATTTTAAAGCCGTCACCAGCACGTCTCCGTTACAGTATCTAAAAACCTACCGTCTGCATAAGGCGCGAATGTTGATGATTCACGATGGCCTCAACGCGGGCTCAGCGGCCATCAGTGTCGGTTATGAAAGTGCCTCGCAATTCAGTCGCGAATTTAAACGCTATTTCGGTTTAACGCCCACCGATGAAGTCACCCGGTTGCGGGATAATAGTGCAACGTCGTCGATGCGATAAAAAAACCGGTGCGAGCGACACCGGAAAAATAAAAACAACTATTTCAAGGAAAAAGAAAAATGCGGGGTACAGGGAATAATAGCGTCAGAAATAGATCCGCATCCCTACAGCGATACGATTATCATCTCCTACGCTGGCATAATCATATTGAGTTTGCGTTGTGATATCGGTCCATTTGTCAGCTTCAGTTTCGATGTAGGCATATTCGCTCCACACCACGATATTCTTTGTGAAATTATAATCGGCCCCGATGACCACTTTTTGTTCCTTCCAATTGGCGATATTCTCGTCACCGTCTTTCAGATAATAGCCACCATAAATATTGCCATCGCCATATTTCCAGTTGGCACCCAATCCAAGCAGATTGACCCTGGCTTTATTATCCACAAAGAATACCGCTTCACGCTGGGCATAATCACTGCGATCGTTGTCATAGCCTACATCGCCAGACCAGACGTTGTTCATGAATAACTGACCGACATCAGCGGAAAGCGACACGCCGACATCGTCAAAGGTGTATTTGACCGAGGCTCCCCAGATCGATTCTTCCCCATCCTGCCCGTTGGCATCATGAAGTACGGTGGCGTCTGACGACGTATAGGCACCTCCCGAATTTTCCACTTTGGCATAGCCATAACCAGCCCCCAGATTCCAGCCGCCGTTATGGTAGAACGCCGCGAGTGTGTAGGCGTGATCAACGCCGTTGCCCCAGCTATCGCCGTCATCATCTGTTTGCAACGTGTAGGAGCCGCCGACACTGAAACCGTTGAAATCGGCACTCATCACGCGAATTGAGTTGGATACCCGGCCAATGAAGTTGTTGTCACCGCCATCGGAGCCGCTGGTGCGCCCGATAAAACCGCCGTTATAGGCACCAAAGTCGAGTGTGCCACCATATTCATAGGTGAAGTCAGAGGTTGGCATGTCATCAAAAGGCGAGGTAATACGGCCAAACGTCAGGTCACCGAGATCGTCCACGCGAAAACCCACCCAACCCTGACGATTATCCATTTGAAAATCGCCTTCGCCCGACTGGGTATCATTGCCGAATTCAATGTATCCAATCCCATGTGCGCTACCACCATTAGAGGCGTGATCAATACCAAAACCAAATCGAGAACTCTGATCCTGCAATTGCAGGTTATCTTTTCCCGGAGAGTATTGTTTACGTGAATCCGAATTTTCCAGCCACAGACGTAATGAACCGGTGAAATCAATCTTCGTCCCATCATTATTATAAAGGGTCGCGGAGTTTGCTGTTGAGGAAATGAAAAGCACCGGAAGTATTATTGCCATGATTTTCTTGTTAAACATAAGACGTCCTTATTCTTAGTAATATTCAGAATAGTAAAATTAGAGCGGAATAATTGACCGTAAAAATTTACGTGGACATCTAATCGTTAACGGTGTTTTTTTACAATTTATAATAATTTAAGGTGGGGTTTATTGTTGGTTAAATAAGTTATGGTTAGTTTTAAGGCAATGTGAGCTATAGTAATGTATTGGTAAATAATAATATTCTTATCATATATTGATTGAATGAAAATTATGGTGTTAATTTTCCCTGTAATTAATAAGATATGCCTGCTAATGGAATGTTCATTATTAACAGGCTTACAAAGTGAAAACCTCCACAGCATGCGGATATTATTGCTGATCGTCGGCCGGGCAATATTTTCTGCGCCAGACCATAATGCACGCTCCCGTCAGCCCAATTACCAGCAGCAATACCGGAAGAATCATAAGCGCGGCCATCACCTGATCCTCATGGCGTTTCACCAAAGGAATATGGCTGAATGCATAACCCAGGGTGATTACCACACCGACCCACAGCAAGCCGCTTAGCCAGTTGAATATCTGGAAACGGGTATTATCGAGCCCTGAAATACCCGCAATGGTTGGCAAGAGTGTACGGACAAATGCCAGAAAACGCCCCGCTAACAGCGCCATCAACCCATGACGATTAAAAAGATAGTAAGCGCGTTGATGGTAGTGAGCGGGGAGTTGCAGCAACCAACCCCTGACTATTTTGGTTTCCCCAAGCCAACGCCCCTGCAGATAGCTGAACCAACAGCCCAGACTGGCCGCCACCGTCAGAATGATCAACGTTGGAATAAAGCTCATCACCCCTTTGGCGATCAACGCCCCCGTCAGCAGCAGAAGACTGTCGCCCGGCAGGAATGAGGCGGGCAACAGACCATTTTCCAAAAACAACGTGGTAAAGAGCACGCCATAAATTACCCAAATCATGCCTGGCTGCGCCAGCGCACTGAAATCCTGTTGCCAAAGCGCATGGAGAATTTCTTTTATTACAGCCATATCTCATCCCGTCGCTATAATGTTCTTCTTTTGTATCAGTGTACTCTGAAGCAGGCTGATTCACATTGATCAAAGACCCCACAGATATTTTATATTTATTGAGGTTTAGCGAAACAGGCGCTGTAGTCGCCTGTTGCTCAACGAAGTGAATCTGGGGGGAATCTTACAATAGAGCCAACCGGGTAAAACCCGCATCCAAATCTTCTATCAGGTCTTCGCAGTTTTCCAAACCGATATGCAAGCGGATTAGCGTCCCGGTGAAGGCTATTTCTTCTGCTGGTCTGATGGCCTGTAACTCTTCAGGCTGATTGGCCAGAATCAGGGATTCAAAGCCGCCCCAGGAGTAGGCCATGCTGAAATGGGTAAAGTGATCGAGATATTCAGACAACTGTCGATCGCTCAACCGCTGGTGGAGAATAAAGGAAAACAGCCCGCAACTGCCGGTAAAATCGCGTTGGTAGAACTCATGACCAGGACATCCGGGTAGTGCAGGGTGGTGAACTGCCGCCACCTCTGGGCGTTCTGCCAACCAGCGTGCCACGGCGATGCTGCTGGTTTCATGCTGTTTAAGGCGTACGCCGAGCGTACGCAAACCACGGCTGGCAATATAGGCAGTGTCTGCGTCAACCATTTGCCCCATCAGATAGGAGTGTTCCCGCAATTGATCCCAACAACGTTCGTTGGAAACCGCAGTGCCAATCATGGCATCGGAGTGACCAATAATGTATTTGGTTGCGGCCTGAATTGAGATATCTATACCAAAATCAAGGGCTTTAAACAGAATGCCGGATGCCCAGGTATTGTCGATCATCACCACCAAATCCGGCGAAATAGCGCGCGCGGCATTTACAATGCCAGGAATATCGGGCACCTCCATGGTGATCGAGCTCGGCGACTCGAGGAATAACACTTTGGTATTGGGTCGCACTAAATCAGCGATGCGCTCACCTATCATCGGTGGGAAATAGGTGGTACTGACGTTCAGCTTGGCGAGTATTTTCTCGCAAAAATCCTGGGTAGGTTCATAGGCTGAACCAATCATCAAAATATGGTCGCCCGCTGCAACGAAAGAGAGAATTGCATTGCTCACTGCGGCAGCACCGCAAGGATAAAGCGCACAGCCCGCGCCACCTTCGAGCTCGACCATGGCTTCCTGAAAAGAAAAATGGGTCAGCGTACCGCGACGGCCATAAAACAGTTCACCTTTTGCCCGATTGGCCGTTGCATGCTTTTTATCTGCCACGGTGTCGAAGACCAATGATGAAGCCCGCTGAATCACAGCATTTACCGATCCCTGAGTGAATTTTTTCCTGCGGCCTGCGCTAACCAATGCTGTGTCGATTTTCTTTCCGGACATGATGCCTTTTCACCTTGTTTGCTATGTTGCCGTCCCTCATCCGGGGGGCGTGGCCAAATGCTGTCTTTACCTTACGTTATCATGATGATTGTCAGGGTGGGGATGCTTTTACCTTCTGGACGTCCAAATAAGGAGGAATGTCGGCCATGAGAAGGAAAAACCCCAGACTACGCGAAAAAATCCGGGTTAATCGATATAACGGCCCAAGATTCATATTGATAAAGCACAACTCACCGTCACAATGCGCAATTTATGCCCTTTTCTTTGATGTCACGCCCGGCCAACTATGTAAATAATAATGAGAACCACTATCAATCCGCGCCACTTTTGATATGATCCGACGCTGATTTCTTCCTTTACAATTGCTGATTTTGGGTGGAGGCGTAGCGTGAAAACGGCTCGCATGAACATGATACAAGAGACGGTGGGGTGTGGGCAGCGCCTGCAACGAGGGAAAACGGCTACCTGGAGAACGATTCTGGCATCGCTGTTGCTGGTCGTCGGTTTGGGTGCTGGCATAACAGGCAATGCGGTGGCAGCCCCTGCATCAGCGGTTGCCAATGCCAACGGCTCTGCTGCGCAAAGTGCGCCAGCGGCACAAAATCCAGGTACAGCACCGATTACTGCCGAGGCCACCGCGCCTACGTTCAGTCAGCCATTGTCCACCAGTGAACAGCCTGTTTTGCCCAAGGATCTTTCCGTACTCGGTATGTATCAGAATGCTGACATTGTCGTTAAAACGGTAATGATTGGTTTGATGCTGGCATCCGTTGTTACCTGGGCGATTCTGTTTGCCAAGAGCAGTGAACTCTTTGTTGCCAAACGTCGTTTACGTCGTGAACTGGATGCCCTTGTCCCGGTGACTACGCTGGATGAAGCGTCAAATGTCGCCGAGAGTTTCCATGAAAGCAGCATCAGCAGCCTGTTACTGCGTGATGCCCAGAACGAGCTCGATCTCTCGTCTGAGTCGATGGATAACGCGGGCATTAAAGATCGAACCGGTTTCCGACTTGAACGTCGTGTTGCCGCCGCCAGCCGGCATATGGGACGGGGCAACGGTTATTTGGCCACGATTGGGGCCATTTCGCCCTTCGTCGGGTTGTTTGGTACCGTTTGGGGCATTATGAACAGCTTTATCGGCATCGCCCAAACTCAGACCACCAATTTGGCCGTCGTTGCACCGGGTATCGCAGAAGCACTCCTGGCAACGGCTATCGGTCTGGTTGCCGCAATCCCTGCCGTGGTCATCTACAATATTTTCGCCCGTCTGATCGCCACTTACCGCCATCAGGTTGGGGATGTGGCCGCCCAAATCCTGCTGTTACAGGGACGCGATCTGGATCTTGCGGCGAGTGCCGATGCCCGTCGTTCGCAGCCCAATCATCAACTGCGCGTGGGGTAAGTGAATTATGGCTATGCGCTTGAATGAAGATCTGGACGATAGCGGTGAAATGCATGACATCAACGTCACGCCTTTTATCGACGTGATGCTGGTTCTGTTGATCATCTTCATGGTTGCCGCGCCGCTTGCTACTGTTGATGTGCGTGTTGATTTGCCAGCATCGTCATCCAAACCGCAGCCGCGCCCCGAAAAGCCGGTTTTTCTGACGGTGAAGGCGGACAAGCAACTGTATGTGGGCGAGCAGCATGTTACGCCTGAGAATCTGACATCGGTGCTCGATCAAACGACCCAGGCCGATAAACAGACTACTATTTTCTTCCAGGCGGATAAGTCGGTGGATTATGAGACGTTGATGAGCGTAATGGATACGTTGCGTAAATCAGGCTATCTCAAAATTGGGCTGGTCGGCATGGAACAGGCAGGCAGTGCCCACTAAAGAACGTGCAGTCAATATTGAAAAAACGGCTCATCGTATGGTGGGCCGTTTTTTTATGGCAGAAATGATCCGAAACCATTAGCTGCGGGCATGGGCCGCAGCGTCAGCGACCTGTTGATCGCTCGGCCTGACGCCGGTGTAAAGAATAAACTGTTCCACCGCTTGCAGGGCGGCGACTTCAGCACCAGTAATCACTTGCTTACCGTGTTCACGACCATAGATGATGAGCGGTGTTTCTACCGGCAGCGCCACAACGTCAAAAACGATTTTAGCGCGATCGATGACGTCTGGTGCGAAGGCCAGCGCATTGACATCGGGCCCTCCGGCCATACCGATCGGTGTGACGTTAATGACCATGTCCACTGCCAGTTCACCCACTTCAGGATGCCACTTGTAGCCATACGCTTGCGCCAGTGCTTCCCCCGCCTGTTGGTTGCGCGCAATGATATAGCCTTTGCTGTAACCGCCATCACGCAGTGCAGCAGTGACCGCTTTCGCCATGCCGCCATTGCCCCTCAGTGCAAAGGTGCTGTCTTTTGGCACCTGATACTGCTCAAGCAATTTTGCGATAGCGATATAATCGGTGTTATACGCGCGCAGGAAACCCTCGTCATTCACGATCGTATTGACTGACTGAATAGCGGTTGCTGAGGCATCAAGCTCATCGAGAAAGGGAATACAGGCTTCTTTGAAAGGCATCGACACTGCGCAACCACGGATACCCAACGCTCGGACGCCGCCTACGGCAGCTTCAATATCCTGAGTCGTAAAGGCTTTATAGACATAGTTCAGATCGAGAGCCTGATAGAGGTAGTTGTGGAAACGGGTACCGAAATTTCCTGGCCGTCCAGCCAGTGACATACACAGGCGGGTATCTTTATTGATTTCTCTGCTCATGATCGGTGCATTCTCCTCGGGAGTCGATGACGTAACGTCAGTCGTTATATTACGACCATTAAAGCATAATGAAATCACGCAAGCATACTGTTGCATCGTTTCAAGCATGCATCTCCAGCCGGTTGTACCAGTTACCGTTCTCCAGCAAGCGGGCGTTTTCAGCGCCTAAAGACCCCCATTTCCCGCAAATCAGGCGACTTCTGCAGGCTGGTGCATTAAAATAGAGGTTTACGTTGAATGGTTAGGCGGCAAACATAATGTACGGAACAATAACGACCTATTTTGAAGAGAAAGGCTTCGGGTTTATCAAAGATGAAAACGGAGAAAATCGTTATTTTCACGTCATCAAGGTGGAGAACCCTGAGCTGCTGAAAAAAAATGCCTCAGTGACGTTTGAACCCACGACCAACAGCAAAGGTCTTTCGGCCTATGCGGTGAAAGTCGAGCCGGAAAGCAAATACATCAACATTGCGGGTGAAAGAATCAAAATCACCAGCATCAAAACGTTCAAAACCTATACCAAAGACGTTCCTGCCGACGATGCGATTGATAAAGAGAATACGGTACTTTCCGTTGGGCTGTTGATGAACCGTATCCGGCCTAAAGAAGAGGCTGAAAAAGGGGAGACCAAATCCCTGAATATGCTGGATGTCATCACGTTCCAGAATGTGACCTATACTTTTTCTGAACTCGAAGTCGATATTGATGAAACCGTCAAAGCGCTGAAAAGCCTGTAAAAATCGCTAACAGGCCAGTTATTTTTAGCTGGCCTTGAATGCGATTTTCCGTCAACACATCATGTTATTGATTCCTTCTGCATTGAACGGCTGGTTATTGGTGTAACCAGAATTTCTGGCCTTGCTGAAAATGCGATGTGGCCAATTCGTTCACACATTGCGCCATCCGAAATTCATATCGCTTCTCAACTGGCAAAATCTTATCTGTTTCTGTGTTCATCGCCTTCCTCTAACAGTGTTTGCCTTATTCGGTACTGATAAAATGTTAAAATCTATAGGGTGTTGAATTGAAGTCGTCGCTAGAGCTACCGAGCAGGAAGCGCATACTGGAAGATATGAAGTTGCGTTAAGAACCACTTGTTTCTTATCTTCTCTTGACCCTGCTCCGAGTCCTGGCAATGCTGAGAGTAGTTTATAAATTGTTTTTATTTCTGTATCACTTACCCTGGTGCTTTGAGAACCATTAATTGTAAAAGGATAAACAGGCGTTTTATGCGAAGGTTTATGGGCGTCAGTAACCATCATTACGCTCATACCTTCATACTTTAGCGGTTTTGGTGTCGCTCCTTGTTCTCCAGATATTGAGAATATAGCAGGTTGCTTAATATTTCCTTCTACACTTAATACTCCCAAAAAAATATTCTTTCCTGTAACTGAGTATTTGGTTTTATTAACTATTGAAAAAAACATGTCATCATTTAAAGAGAGTAATTCAAGTTTTTTTCTGGCCTCGGTGACATCTTTTATAAGCATCTTCCCTCTACCCTTATCCTCTGCTGAGGTTCCGAAGAAATGCTTCGCTGTATCTGGATCTTGTTTATGCATTGCCTCAAGAATACCCATGCTTCTTATCAAAAATAGCCTGGTCGCCTCAGGAGTAGTCTTTGAACCAATGTCTCCATGTCCTTGCTGTTTGTGGTATGTCTTGACTAATTCGATAGTTTCATCATTTCCTTTTTGCAGATCTTGAAAAAAAAGAGCGCCAATATTATTTAGCTCGCTATGATACTTAGCTAGTTTTGATGTAGGATTGACAGAGTTTGCATTATATAGAGCTCTAACTATATGCTTTGCAAAATCAGTGAATAGATCGCGCATCTCTTTATTGCTATTCCAATCATTAAGACCCCTGCGATCACTATAATTTACCGGATTATTGTGAACCATCCTGAATAGATTGAGCCCATCCACCTCGCGCCCCGGATCTGCATTCAACCACCTGCACAGCCACGGTGCATAATATCGGTAACCGTAATAACACAATCCTGTCTGATCACGTTCTTTGCCTGAATAGCGCAACGTTTTATAATTAGCCTCCACTTGATTGTCAGCCAGCCACACCGCCGTTCCCCCATAGGGATAATATTCCTCCCGGCTAATAAGTTGCCCGGAGCCATCAAGTTCCAGCGTAAGTGACCCAATATTGTCATCCACACCATAACGGGGCTGATTGTTTGTGAGCCCGTCTGGTATCCCCACCGTCCAGTGCAGCACCCGTACATGACTGCGTCCCGCTTGCGTTGTCACTACCTCTAGCGCTTCGCTCGTGGTGCCTGGACTGGTTCCGCTGGCAGACACTGTCTCCTGGTAGGTTTTTCTCAGCTCCAACCCCGGCAGGTATCTCACTTCATTCACCGTCCACAGCGCGCTGCCGCTGTTGGTCAGGCTGCGTGTCTGCTTACGTATCCGGTTTCCATCCCGATACTGGTAGACCTCACGATCGCTGTTATTGATCACACTATCCCGGTCGACCAGCACCACCGTTTGCAGTTGATTATCGGTGTTCCAAATCAGCATGTTGGCCGTATCCGCCGCGGACGTGGAGACCATCTGAAGGTTTTGCAGGTTACCGCTCACGTCAAAATAATCTGTCACCGTATCGGGGGTAACCTCCGCACTGTTTTGTATCACGCTGCGGTTGGATTGCGTATCAGTCACCATTATCTGTTTATAGCTGCTGATTCCCGTGTGGCTGAGAGAACTTAAATTCCCACTGCGATCATAGTTATAATTACGTGTGTAATTGCTATACGCAGAATCCCCAGAAGATAGCGGTAATACAGACGGCAGAGCCGCAGACTGCGTACCGTGTGTGGCACTCTCCCGCCCTGTCGCGCTCTGCAATTGGTAAAGTGTATCGTAACCAAATGTCCGGGTGCCGTTGGTTGTCTGATTACGGAAGTAACTGCGGTTTACTGTACTGTCTGTCACTGTGGTGATATTTCCCACAGGATCATAGGTATAGCTCAGCGCCTGAAGCGTCGACTGGTCGCTGCTGCGCCCCACGGTTATGGACGTTATACGCTGGGTCTGGGGGGCGTAACCGTAGCTGGTCACTACGCCATTACCTGCATTCTCAGTGAGCGGCTGGCCTGCCGCGCTATAGCTCAGCCCATTCAGTAGCATCAATGCCGTCTTATCTGACAATATCAGCCCTTGCTGGTCAGGTGCTCCATACACATCAACGCCCCAGGTCAGGGTGTGACCGGCTGCATCGGTCTGGGCGATTGGCTGGCCGAGGGCATTGGCGGAGGTAATGGTGATGTAATCGGCATCGCTGCCGCTCTCAAGCTGTGCTATCCAGTCGCTCTCAGCACCCTGCCAATCAGGCAACACCTCAGCACTAAGTAAAAAGGTTTGAGACTGGGTCAGAACCGCCCCGGAAAGCGCAATGCTATCAATAGCCTGACGCCCACCATCATCATATTTTCTTACACACACACCGCGCAGATTGTTGTCCTGCGGCGATAGGGTCTGCTCATCGGTATCGCCGTAGATCCATGACTCAGCGTTGCGGGTTGTGCTCTCGTCGCTAGCCAGAATACTGCACTTCAACGGACGGCCCAACACATCGTAGGACCACTGAGTGGCTGTATCACGTCCATCTATGGCCCACACTGGACGGTTTTCACTATCATAAAGCAACACGTTGCTGCCACTGTCGCTACTATTGCGACGGAGCGGCTTACCGTTCAGGGAAGCGAACGTGGACAGGTTAGCGGGTTTCGAGGTATCGACTTGCCAGGCGTCAAAAAGACGAGGGTCACGGTGCTGGGCGGTCAGGGAATTGTTGGATATCAGGGTGTGGGTAACACGGGAATTTGCACCGTCGCCGGCCAATTGACTACAGTAGGTCAGGGTGCGCACTGCTATTCCACGGTTATCTATGACTGAAATGGTTGGGGTCTGGGTGTAAAGGGGGGTTGCCATTGTATTCTCTAGAAAGGATCAGTATTTGTCTGTTGATTCTACGGATTGGAAGGAGAGCTGGGGGGATATTTTCTGCGCCACTGATGGGTAGTTTTTACATAGGATTCAGTTCAGGCGCTTCGCCTCTGCTGTAAACTTGTCTAGATGCTTATTCAGCGTGGAAGTCGATTTTTCTGGGGAGCAACTCACAACATTGCATTAATAATACTCAACTTTCTTTAAAGGCCCGGCGTAAATCCGGGCCTTTGTGTCACTCCGGCATTACTGTTCTTCTTCCCGGCCTTCGCGACGGCGCTCCTGTTCTTCTTCTGCTGCTTTAATCTCTTCAAGGATTGCGCCCACATCAGCGGCCTGATTGCTCTCCTCAAATTTTCCTGTCAGCACGGTTTCTGGCGTCAGTTTACCTTCCTGGTAAAGCGCCCAGATCTCTTTGGCATAACGGGTTTTAAGCAGTGACGGGGCAAATTGACCGTAAAAATGCGTGATGTTATTCACGTCGCGGGCAAACATTCCCGGTGCCAGATTATTGGCTGAGGCGTCAACGGCCTGCGGCAAATCAATGATAATGGGACCCTGTTCGTCCATGAGCACGTTGAACTCGGATAGGTCGCCATGAATCAGACCCACGCAGAGCATCCGCACGATGTATTGCATCATGACGGCGTGATCCCTGATGGCCTCTTCCGAAGTAAAGGTGACGTCACTGAGGCGCGGCGCGACATTGCCATCCGCATCAGTGATGAGTTCCATCAACAGCACCCCATCAAGGCAAATATAGGGCTGTGGAACACGCACCCCGGCATTTGCCAATTTGAAAAGCGCATCGACTTCCGCGTTCTGCCAGCTCTCTTCCTGCTGCTGGCGGCCAAAGCGTGAACCTTTGCCCATCGCACGGGCGCTGCGGCTATTGCGTACCTTACGACCTTCCTGATAATGCACGGCCTGCTTAAAACTGCGTTTGGTGGCTTCTTTGTAAACTTTGGCGCAGCGGATCTCATCGCCACAGCGCACAGTGTAAACGTCAGCCTCTTTGCCGCTTTTTAAACGACTGATAACGTCATCAATTAGCCCGTCATCAACCAGCGGTTGTATTCGATTTGGAATTTTCATGGAGCCTTGTACCCTATTTAAGCTCTCGATGGAATCATTTGGCTGAAGTTTACCGGGGTATGCGAACGAGGTGAACTCAAAGCAGCAAAAACTGCTTTGAATTGACTCATGGGATGCTGTTTATTTATACCCGTCATACCTCGAGTTGCAGATTCAATCCTGCAACTCGAATTATTTAGGGTTTATAACGTAGCAGGAACCGCCTGAAGCAAACGCGTTTTCAGATCGTGATATTGCTGTTCGACATAGTTTTCCGCCCAGCGCTGATCTTCTATGGCTTCAGCGCAAACGGCACAATGCTTAAACTCAGGGGTTTTGGAGACCGGATCGACATGATCCAGCGTCAGCTCATTACAGGCGCCTATCCACCACTGATACGTCATATAAATTGCACCGACATTAGCGCGTTCCGTTACGCTAGCCCGGGCAATAACTTTACCACGACGCGAAGCAACCCACATCAGTGCCTGGTCAACAATCCCCAGTTTTGCGGCATCTTCAGGGTTAATTTGTACATAACCCGGTTCATCCGCCAGCGTTTGCAAAGCAGAGCAGTTGCCGGTCATTGATCGACAACTGTAATGACCCACTTCACGCACGGTACACAACACCAGCGGGTACCGTTTGCTGGTCTGCTCATTAGGCGGGATCCACTCGGCGGAACAGAGCACCCCTTTGCCATCAGGTTTGCTGAACTTATTGTTCTCGTACAGATAAGGCGTTCCGGGATGATCGAGCGTAGGGCAAGGCCACTGGACATAGCCCAATCCGGCCATTTTTTCATAGGTCGCACCGTAGAAATTAGGGCATAGTTCGCGTAGTTCGTCCCAGATTTGCTGGGTATTGCGATATTCCATCGGGTAGCCCATCGCGGTGGCGATCAAGCTGATAATCTGCCAATCAGGCTTTACATCACCTTTGGGTTCGATGGCTTTGTTGAAGCGCTGGAAGCCGCGGTCGGCGCTGGAGTACACGCCTTCATGCTCTCCCCAGGACGTCGCGGGCAGGATCACGTCCGCGAGATAGGCCGTTTTGGTCATGAAAATATCCTGCACGATGACCAGTTCCAGTTTCTCAAATGCGGCACGCATCCCGGCTAGATCAGGTTCCGTCTGGATCGGATCTTCACCGAATACGTAATAGGCTTTGAGTTTGCCTTGCGCTACCCGATGGGGAACGTCGGTAATGGCATCCCCGATGCATTCCGGCAGGGATTCAACGCCCCAGGCGGTGGCGAATTTTTTCCGCGCCAGCGGATCGGTGACACTTTCGTAGCCAGGGAAGGTATTGGGCAGTACACCCATGTCACAGGCGCCTTGCACATTATTCTGACCGCGCACGGGCCCGACACCGACATTCGGCCTGCCCAGATTACCGGTCAGCAGAGCCAGTGAAGAAAGCCCTTTCACCACATCAACTGCCTGTCCCCACTGGGTAACGCCCATACCCCAAAGAATAGTGGCGTTCGGGGCTGCGGCATAGGTGCGCGCTGCGGTGCGGATCGCTTGCGGCGTCAGGCCGGTAATTTCAGCAACAGATTCCGGACTATAGGACGCGACGGTTTGCTGCAACTCGCTGAAGCCCACGGTATGGGCGTTAACGTAATCCTGGTTGTAGAGATTTTCTTCGATCAATACGTGAAGCAGCGCATTCACCAGCGCCATGTTGCTGCCATTGCGCAAGGATAGCCATTGATCGGCAATTCTGGCTGTTTCAATAAAGCGCGGATCGCAGACGATAATTTTTGCGCCTTTGGCTTTCGCTTTCAGCACGCGGCGGGCAACGATCGGGTGCGAATCTGCGGCGTTATAACCGAAAACCAGAATGCAGTCAGTATTCTCGATTTCACCAATGGAATTGCTCATCGCACCGTTGCCCAGCGTCTGCTGCAAACCAGCGACGGAAGGCCCATGACAAAGACGGGCACAGCAGTCGATGTTATTGGTGCCAATCACGGCCCTGGCAAATTTCTGCATCACATAGTTGGCTTCGTTGCCCGGACCGCGTGATGACCCCGTCAGCATAATCGCATCAGGTCCATGCTCTTGTTTGATCGCCTGCAACTTTTCGCTGACATAGGCGATGGCTTCCTGCCAACTCACCGCAACGAACTCCCCGCCACGCTGGTAGCGGATCAATGGCGACGTCAGGCGCGGGGTCAGTAGACGGGTATCATTCAGGAAATCCCAGCCATAGTAGCCCTTCAGGCACAACTCCCCCTGATTGGTTACGCCATCGGCAGGTTGGGCACCGACAATTTCCCCGTTTTCCACCAGCAAATTGATCTTACAGCCGGAACCGCAGTAGGGGCATACCGTAATAATTTTTTCCATGTGCAGCTCCTGTTATCGCATCAAGTCGGGCGAACTACCGATGGCGGCCCGCCGTTTTTTCTCTTGCTGCAAGTGGTGCATATCCGCAGGCAACATCAATTTCAGTGCTCCGGTTGGGCAAACTTCCACACAGGCGGGGCCCTGCGCCCGGCCGTTGCAAAGATCGCATTTATTGGCTTGTGTCTGGTAAGGGCGGCTTGCCAGCAGCTCAACGCTGGTTTTGACCGACATGGCACCGTAAGGGCAGGCCACCATGCAGGTTTTGCAACCGATACAGCGGGATTGAGTCACCAGCACGCTTTCATTCTGGTAACTGATGGCGTCATTCGGGCACGCATTGGCACAAGGGGCATTCTCACACTGACGACACAGGATCGGCGTGGTGATTTGCGGGGTTTTCATCACCTGCAGGCGCGGGAAAAAATTCGCTGGCGAGATCTTGCCGTTCTCGCTGTGCGCAATCACACAGGCTATTTCACAGGTGCGACATCCGATGCACTGGTCGATATCGGCAATAACAAATCGATTCATTGCAGTCTCCTTCTGCCTCAGTGAACGTTCAGATAGCAACAGATGCTTTCGGCTGCCTGACGCCCTTCGGCGATGGCCGTCACGATCAGATCGGCACCGCGAACGATATCGCCACCCGCGAAAATTTTCGGATTACTGGTCTGGAACGGATAAGCCGAGATCCCCGGTGCCACGACGCGCCCCTGTTTGTCGAGCAGTACGTTGTGGTCGGCGAGCCAGTTCATCCGGTGTGGACGGAAACCAAATGCCATCACCACCGCATCGGCAGGAACAACGTGTTCAGATCCGGCAACGGGCACGGCCTGTCGGCGTCCCTGCGCATCCGGTTCACCCATCTCGGTGCGGATCATGCGGATACCCGTCACCTTTCCTTCATTGTTGATTTCAATGCTTTGTGGTTGCAGGTTGAACATGAATTCCGCCCCTTCCTCACGGGCGTTTTTCACCTCTTTTTTCGAGCCAGGCATATTTTTTTCATCGCGACGATATGCGCAGGTAACCTGCAAGGCGCCTTGGCGCAGCGAAGTGCGCACACAGTCCATCGCCGTATCACCGCCGCCCAAAACCACTACCGTTTTGCCCGCCATATTGACGTAAGGCTGACGCTCAACTTCAGGGTATCCCATCAGATTACGGGTATTGGCAATCAGGAAAGGCAGCGCATCGAATACGCCCTTTGCATCCTCATTCTGCAACCCGGAGCGCATGGTCTGATAGGTACCGACGCCGAGGAACAGGGCATCGAACTCGCTCAGCAAGCCTTCCATGGTGACGTCTTTACCGATTTCAGTATTCAGGCGGAACTCAACGCCCATGTCAGTGAACACTTCACGTCGGCGTGACATCACGCTTTTTTCCAGTTTGAATGCAGGAATACCAAACGTCAGCAGTCCACCGATTTCTGGATAGCGATCGAAGACCACTGGCGTGATCCCCTGACGAACCAGAATATCTGCGCAGCCCAATCCAGCCGGGCCTGCGCCGATGATGGCAACGCGTTTACCGGTAGGTTTGACCTGCGACATATCTGGTCGCCATCCCATCGAAAATGCAGTATCGGTGATATAGCGTTCAATATTGCCGATAGTCACCGCACCATGGCGATCGTTGAGGGTACAGGATTGTTCGCACAACCGATCCTGCGGGCAGACCCGGCCACAGACTTCTGGCAGGCTGCTGGTTTTGTGACTCAATTCGGCCGCCTCAATAATGCGGCCCTGACTTGCCAGGGCGATCCAATTTGGGATCTCGTTATGTAAAGGACAGGTCCATTGGCAGATAGTCTGATCGCCACATTTAAGGCAGCGCTCAGTCTGTTCCTGAATCTGTTCTTCAGTGAATGGCTGATAAATTTCCGCAAAGGTGGTTTTACGTTCACACAGCGCAATTTTTGCGGGTTCGAGACGCGGAACACGCGGAATATCCAGCAGATTGGGGGTCGTACGTTTTTTGGGAAGATAGGCACGTTGTGACGGTGCGGTACTTGGCGGCGCGCCATACTGCATGCTGGCATGATCTTTCATCGCCGCCCGCAGACGTTTTTCCCGTTGTTGATCGACCAACTGCTGTTGGGTGGTGAGGCTCAATGCCTGCGTTGGACACGCCCGTACGCAGGCAGGATCATAATTCTGGTCGGCGCACAGATCGCACTTCTGCGCCTCGATTTTTTCATAGGCTTCAGCCAATAAATGACTCGGCGGCAGCACGGTTTCCTTCACGATGGTCATCATGCCAAACGGGCAGGCGACCATGCAGGTTTTGCACCCGATACATTTTTCCTGGATGACTTGCAGACTGTCATTGGCGCGAACGATCGCACCATTCGGACAGGCGCTGGCACAAGGCGCATCTTCACATTGATGGCAGGAAACGACGGTATTGGCTTTATTCCCTTTAATAACCGTCAAACGCGGTGTGAAATACTCACGCTTACTGGGAAACTCTCCTCCATGATGACTCACGACACAGGCTACTTCGCAACTGCGGCAACCAATACAGCTTTCGGCTTCTGCAACAATAAATCGATTCATGACATCTTTTCCGCTACGGTGTGTAGAGACTCCACGCCAATGATAATTATTATTATTTTCGATTGGGCGCATACATAAATAGACCAGTGTAACCCTACCGTTATAGTGGCTATTGTGTTGCTAAAGCAAACAAATTCTGCCTAAAACAAGGGTTGATTCGAAGGTTTGGGCATAACGTGGGGAAAAGCCGCTTCTTTTTGGGAAAGTGCCCTAATAAGCGCGTTTGCACATGATAAAACACTGCCCCTGACAGCCGTAACTCGGCGAGGCGTTACCATGAAAAGGGCAAGGGTGTCGCGAACCTGACAGCTCATTTTTAGCACCTTTGGTGATGCGGTTGACGGCAAATGATCTAGCATAAATACTTATATGCAGCGTTTGCAGAAAGCCGTATTTCAGACGATCTGATTGTCCCGATATCCATCAGAATAAATAATCCCGATGGCTCTTTTTCCGGTGTGGTATTGGAGACGTTGTATTTAGAACATGACGATCAGCGCGGGTGTTCACGTCTGTCAGTCCATTGCTGGAAAAGACTCTCCTTCACAGATGATTGCGACGGCGGACAGTGCGCTTTATCAGGCGAAGCGTGAAGGGAGGAACAGGATCCTCGTGGCAGAGTGAAAGTAAGCGCTTTTGATGGATGGGATTTTTTGTAGATAAATGGAGTTTTTACATCCTCTATCTATCGCGACAGGGAACGCCGAGCACCCTCTGCGAGTTACAACAACACGACTGTATCTACACCAAGGAGCGCGACCAAACGGCAGGGGTGTGGGAACTGGAGAGTGAGGAGGGGAAAAAATCGGTAAAAATATCGGGTCACCTTTCATCCAACAGCGGGGAAATCGTTTTGCAGTGGGCGCTGGAGGGGAAGGGAATTATGCTGCGTTCGCTGTGGGATGTGGCTCCTTTTTTGGAAAACGGCGCGCTGGTCAGGGTATTGCCAGAGTACGCGCAGAGAGCAAACATCTGGGCTGTTTACCAAACCCCGCTTTACTCTTCGGCAAAGCTGCGTGTCTGCGTGGAGTTCTTCACCCATTACTTCAAACGGTTCTCTTTTGAATGATCGAAACCGCTCTTGAAACCCGTATCGGTATGCCTAGAACGTGATGAATTTTGAGGTGAATTTATTCATTAGCAATAGCCGGGAGATAATCACCGACGAAAGGAAAACCAGGATCAGCAGGGTGAATTTCAGTGTGGCGTAATTAAAATCGTAAAGTGTAGTAATAAAATAGAACACGCTGTAATGAACAATATAGACACCAACCATCGCCGGACTGATAAAGGCGACAATGTGTCTGACCAGATTATTTCTTATCACCAGATTATCAAACCAGATAAACAGACAAAGGCTGAGCAGTACCAGATGCGCATGTTCAAGCAAAAACCATGGGGTGGTCTCTTTTGGCGCATGCGTGGACAAGTATTGCTCATAAAAGTACATCGACACCGCCGCTGGCACCAGAATGACTTTTGCCCATAGTGCTACTCTCTGCTCCTTCGTGACTTTCCCACCGCGTTCGGTACCCAGCAATCGGCCAAAAATGTAGTAGGCAGGCCAAATCCACAGACTGTAATAATCAGGTAGGAAAATATTACTGTGCTCATGGGTGACGATATTAACTACATCGACCAGCAGTGAGACTGCAATAATCGCGACGAAGGTCAGGATTGTCCACTTAATATGCGACATGCCTTTCAATACCAACGGATAAAGCAGATAGATAATGACGACGCTGAACAGAATGCCATTCTGCAATAAGTAACCTTTCTTAATCATATCCAAATTAAGAAACAGAAAAATCAAATTCCAAAATACAAGCATAATTAGCAGGGACTTTATCTTTAGGCGCGCTTCTTGCTTTGTAACTTTGTCCACCTCATCCATATAACCGATAATCATAAAGAAAAGAGGTTTTGAAACCAAAGATAAAAAATAGAAAACACTCATGGCATTAGCATGCAGGAAGCAAACATCGGTGCACATGCGACTGGTTGAAAAAAAAGTGACAGCGAAGAAACAGCTCAGACTTTTTAACGCTTGTTGGTTTACGTTGTGCATCATAATGCTATCGCCGGTGAAAAAATCCCATGCAACACCTTGATATAAAACACAATCACCGTCTGGGCTGACGTTAAACACACTGAATGCCCTGACCCATAATTTTGATTGCGCATACCCTTCCTTACGGTTGAATCCTTCCAGTTTACGTTCTTATCATCTTCAAATTTATAGGATAACTTTCTTGAAAACTCAATAGAGCCTTGCCTCGCCTGCGTTGAATTTATCCTTATATTTAGCGCATATACCTTTCGTTTAAGCTTCGATATTTTCAAGGGCGTTATTATCTTGTCGAAGTAGATTGCTCTGTGGGACTAATCTACTGCGGGTATTAATTCTGAGGTCGCATTTCGTTTTTATAATTATTACAGGGAAACGGCTTTCCTCGTAGGGCTAGATGATTTTTTTCTATCATATTTATTACCTTAGCAGGAAAAATGTCCAAATGTGGCTATGCTTGAAATGTGTCTGTAATTCAAACCAGTTATGGCCATTTCTTACGCTAAAAAACGATGTGACTTACAAACTCGCTACTGTTATCGAGGGATGTCATGGCAACTTCAAATGGTAATAAACTCTCCCTATGGTCATTGACGGCATTAGTTGTCGGTTCAATGATCGGTGCCGGTATATTTTCTTTACCAGCCACGTTTGGTCGTGCAACGGGGGGATTCGGGGCGCTAATCGCTTGGTGTATTGCCGGCGGTGGTATGTTAATGCTGGCTTTTGTATTCCAAACATTGGCACAGCGTAAACCTAACCTTGATTCAGGTGTATTCATTTACGCCAAGGAAGGATTCGGTGATTATCTGGGGTTTGCTTCAGCATTGGGATTCTGGGCGGGTACCTGTATTGGTAACGTCTCCTATTTTGTGCTGATCAAATCAACATTGGGAGCATTTTTCCCGGTATTTGGTGATGGCAATACCATCCCTGCCGTACTTGTTGCATCCGTTATTCTCTGGGGGTTTCACATCCTGCTCTTACGTGGGGTTAAAGGCGCAGCTTCTATCAATACCATCGCTACGTTTGCAAAAATAATTCCTATCTTCTGTTTCGTGATCGTCCTGATCTTCGCCTTCAAGGGCGACGTCTTCATGCTGAATTTCTGGGGGTCGCCAGATGCGGTGGCACTGGCCGGTGCCGGGGATTTATCGCATCTGAATGATTACGGCTATGTCGGCCATGCGGCGGCAGCCATTGCCCCGGTTGCCGAACCTGAATCCCTGTTCTCGCAAGTTCGCAGCACCATGCTGGTCACGGTGTTTGTGTTCCTGGGGATTGAGGGTGCCAGCGTGTACTCCCGTTATGCCAAGGAACGCAGCCACGTCGGTATCGCCACGGTGCTGGGTTTCATCGGTGTGCTGTGCCTGCTGATCCTGGTCACCATGCTGTCTTACGGTGTCATGTTACGTCCTGACCTCGCTGCGCTGCGCCAGCCTTCCATGGCCGGTGTACTTGAGGCCATTGTGGGGCGCTGGGGGGCGATCTTTATCAGCGTCGGGTTAATCATCTCTGTTCTGGGCGCGTATTTGTCCTGGTCATTGCTGGCAGCGGAAGTGCTGTTCTCTGCCGCAAAAAGCCAGAGCATGCCGAAAGTCTTTGCAACAGAAAACAGTAAAGCAGTGCCATCTGCCGCGGTATGGCTGACGAACGTCACGATCCAGGTATTCCTGGTGCTGACGCTGTTCAGTGACTACGCATTCCAACTGGCGCTTGAGTTAACCAGTTCACTAACGCTGATCCCGTATCTGTTGGTTGGTGCTTATGGACTGAAATTGGCATGGACGGGCGAAACCTATGAGACCGATAAGACAGGTCACAGGAAAGACCTGATATTCGCCATCATTGCCACGTTCTATTCGCTGCTGATGCTCTATGCCGGCGGACTGAAATATTTGCTGCTCTCGGCCATTATTTACGGTCCTGGCACAATTTTGTACATCATGGCGAAGCGTGAACAGAATGCGAAGTTGTTTAATTCCGCGGAAAGAATTCTGTTTGCCATCGTTATGGTCGCTGCAATTGTTGCGATCTACAGCATTGCCACCGGTGTTATCACTATTTAATTAATTCGGAGCTATTATGACTACCAAGAAATCCGCCGCCGTGTATGGCGTTCATTCTGAAGTGGGTAAACTGCATAAAGTGATGGTGTGCGCGCCGGGCAAAGCCCATAACCGCCTCACCCCCAGCAATTGTGATGAGTTACTGTTTGATGATGTGCTGTGGGTTGAACGCGCCAAACGCGACCATTTTGATTTCATGACAAAAATGCGTGAACGCGGCGTTGACGTGGTTGAAATGCATAACTTGCTGGCGGTGACCCTCGAAAATCCGGCAGCGAAAAAATGGATCCTGGATCAGCAAATTGTGCCCAATGAAGTCTCGCTGGGTATTCTCAATGAAACCCGTAGCTTCCTCGACGGATTGCCACCGCGCATACTGGCTGAAATTCTGATTGGTGGTCTGTCTACCACAGAATTGGCCAAGGAAGGGCATTGCGATAATGAAGAGCTGAAGCTGATCCGCGAAGCGGTAGGCATCACTGAATATCTGCTGCCCCCGTTGCCAAACACGCTGTATACCCGTGATACCACCTGCTGGATTTATGGCGGCGTCACCCTCAATCCCCTGTACTGGCCAGCCCGTCATGAAGAAACCATTCTGACCACGGCTATCTATAAATTCCACCCGGATTTTGCCAACGCCAACATCAATGTCTGGTGGGGGGATCCAACTCAGCACCACGGTACTGCGACGCTGGAAGGCGGCGATGTGATGCCTATCGGCAACAAGACCGTTCTGATTGGGATGAGCGAGAGAACGTCGCACCAGGCGATCACACAACTGGCGGCCTCTCTGTTCTCCAAACCGGATTCAGGCGTAGAGCGCGTGATGATTGCAGCAATGCCAAAACTGCGCGCAGCCATGCATCTTGACACCGTATTCACCTTCTGTGACCGCGATGTCGTGACGCTGTATCCGGCCATTGTGGATCAGATCAAGACGTTCTCGCTGCGCCCGGATGATGGCCCGACCGGCATGAAACTGAGCCGCGATAACGGAACCTTTGTTGAGGCGATCGCCGGTGCCCTTAATCTGGATAAACTGCGGGTTGTTGAAACCGAAGGGAACGACTACGACACCGAACGTCAGCAGTGGGACAGCGGCAACAACATGGTTGCACTCTCTCCGGGCGTGGTATTGGCGTATGACCGTAATACCAAAACCAATACCCAGTTGCGCAAAGAAGGGGTGGAAGTTATTGAAATTGTCGGCAGTGAATTAGGTCGCGGACGTGGGGGCGGTCACTGTATGACTTGCCCACTTATTCGTGATGCCGTCGACTTTTAAGTCATTCTTCACCTCGCATCAGGGGAGTGAAAGCTCCCCTGTCATTACAACCACATACAGACACTTTGAACTGTAACTCCGGTTTACTTTTGACATTCATCATTCGCAGCTATCTGAAATCACCACCAAGAGGTTTAGTGCCAAGGCGGCCCGTAAGACCGACAACGTTTCACCTCCAAAAAATTTGATTAAAAGAGATATCAAAGTGAACATAAAAAAAGTAGTAACTCTGCTCATTGTGCTTTTTCTGACTGCTTGTGATAAACCCGAGCCAGTAGCAACGGATAATGTCCGGCCGGTGAGAGTCTTCAACGTGCAGGACAATGCACAGCAAGGGGCCCGTATTTTCCCTGCGCGGCTGGTTGCCGGGGATGAAACCGAGTTGTCGTTCAAGCGTCCGGGGCAGTTGCAACAATTGCTCGTTCGGGAGGGGGAACAGGTAAAAAAGGGGCAATTGATCGCTGAATTGAATAACACGGATGCCCGTTTGCGCGTGCGCGATCGGCAGGCGACATTCAATCTGGCACAAACCCAATTCCAACGCTTTGCCACCCTGAGCCAGCGCAACGTGATTCCCCGCGCGGAACTGGACGTGCAGCGTGCAGCGCGTGATTCCGCCCAGGCCGCGCTGAAAATTGCCCAGGAAGAGATGTCCTATCTGAGCCTTACCGCACCTTTTGACGGGATTATTGCCCAGGTGCACATGCGGAACTTTCAGGTGGTTGCCCCCGGTCAGGCCGTCGCCACGTTAAGTTCATTGGATACGCTGGATGTGGTATTCAGCATTCCGGAAAGTCTGTTCAGCAATATTGATATCAGTAATCGTAAGTACCAGCCTATCGTCCGTTTGAATAATTTGCCTAATAGAGAATTCACTGCCATCTATAAAGAACACACCACCAATACCAGTGGCGGTTCACTGACCTATCAAATGACCTTCACCATGCCGCGCCCAGCGGATTTACCCATGGTGTCAGGGATGAGTGGATCGGTACAAATCAACATCGGCAATCTTTCTGCCAATGCAGGCCAGCAATCGCTGATCATTGTGCCGGTCGAAGCCGTATTTAATCCGGATACCAGCCAACTGAATAAGGCTCACGTCTGGGTCATTAAAGAGAGCGACGGCAACCTGCACATTGAAGACCGCGAAGTTCAGGTCGGTCAACTGACTGCTACCGGAATTCAGATCACCTCCGGATTAAAAGATGGGGATCGGATCGTTGCTGCGGGTACCGGGGAATTGCGTCCACAACAAGTTGTGCGCGTTTGGACCCGTGAGCGAGGTCTGTAATGAAGCTCACCGACAATTTTATCAATAATAACACCCGGATCTGGCTGGCGATCCTGCTGCTGGGTATCGGCGGTGTTATCGCCTTCCTTAATATAGGTCGGCTCGAAGATCCGGCGTTTACCATCAAAACAGCGGTGGTGGTCACGCGATACGACGGTGCCTCCGCCCAACAAGTTGAAGAAGAGGTCACATTACCGCTGGAGAATGCGATCCAGCAGCTCCCCTACATCGATAACGTAACGTCGATTTCCAGCGTTGGCCTGTCGCAGATCACCATCAATATCCGGGCGGAATATGGCCCGAACGAATTGCCGCAGATCTGGGATGAGCTGCGCCGCCGGATCAATGATACCGCGGTGCGCCTGCCGCCGGGTGCCAGCCCACCCATGGTCAATGACGACTTTGGTGATGTGTATGGCTTCTTCTTCTCTTTGCACGGTTCCGGTTATAACAATCAGGAACTGCGCAATTTTGCGGAACAACTACGCCGTGAACTGGTATTGGTGTCGGGTGTCGGGAAAGTCGCCATCGTCGGTATTCTGCCGGAAGAGGTGCAAATTGAGATCTCCCGTGCGCAGATGACTGCCGCCGGGATCACCCCTCAGCGTCTGTACGATCTGTTGAGTCGCCAGAATGTGGTGTCAAATGCGGGTCAACTGCTGGTAGGGAGTGAGTCAATCCGGCTGCATCCTACCGGGGAGTTTGAAAGCGTCCAGGAACTGGGCAACTTATTGATCAGTCAGCCGGGGAGTCCGAAGAGCGTTTATCTGCGCGATGTGGCAACCATAACGCAGGGAGTGACCCATTCGCCCAATAATATCTACCGGGCCAACGGTCAACCGGCACTCTCCATCGGCGTTTCTTACGCGCCGAATGTGAACGTGATCGTGGTCGGGAACGCGGTCAAGGCACGGCTTGCGCAGTTGGAAGCCGATCGCCCAGCCGGCATGGATATCAGCGTCTTTTATGATCAATCCCATGAGGTGGAAGGCGCAGTCAACGGGTTCATTACCAACTTCCTGCTCGCCCTGCTGATCGTGGTGGGTACGCTGCTGATCTTTATGGGCGTGCGCAGTGGGTTGGTGATCGCCGCTTCCCTGGCGCTGAACGTATTCGGCACGCTGCTGATTATGTTTCTGTTTGGCATTGAATTACAGCGGATTTCGTTGGGGGCGCTGGTCATTGCACTCAGTATGTTGGTCGATAACGCCATCGTGATTGTTGAGGGGGTGTTGATTGGCCGACAACAGGGCGAAAGCACGCTGAAAGCCATCAGTAACGTGGTGAAACGCACCATGTTCCCGCTACTGGGGGCGACGATCATCGCCATTCTGGCCTTTGCACCGATCGGTCTGTCGAATGATGCGACTGGCGAATATTGTAAGTCGCTGTTCCAGGTGCTGTTAATTTCACTGATGCTCAGTTGGTTCACCGCGCTGACCTTGACCCCGGTCTTTATCAAGTGGGTGTTCAAGAACATGAAAGTGCCGGTGCCGAAAGAAAACGAGGAGGCGAAAAAACCTTACGACGGCTGGTTTTTCCGAATCTACCGTAACATCCTCGGTAAACTGTTGCGCCAGCGTACCATCACCCTGTCCATTCTGGCGGCGATGTTGGTCTTGGCTATCTATGGTTTTGGCAGCGTGCGGCAGAGTTTCTTCCCTCCGTCCAATACGCCCATTTTCTTCGTCGATTTGTGGCTACCCTACGGCACCGACATTGCCTATACCGAACAGATTGCCGCCAAGGTTGAGCAACATATCAAAGAGCAGGCTGGCGTCAGCGACACCATTACCACCATCGGTCAGGGTGCGATGCGTTTCATGCTGACGTATAACGCCCAGCGTCAGTATGCCAACTATGCCCAGGTCATGGTGCGTACGGAACAGTTGAACCAGATCCCGCAGCTCGTGGGGCAGATCGAAAGTTATATTCGTGCCAACTATCCGCAGGTAACTGTTCAGGCGAAACGTATTATGTTTGGCCCGTCCAACAACAGTTCGATCGAAGCACGTTTTATCGGACCGGATCCTGATGTGTTGCGATCTCTGGCGTCGGAAGCCGAAAATGTCGTTCTGGCCGATCCCGGTGCAGACGGCGTGAGACATGACTGGCAGGAACGCAGCAAAGTGATCCGCCCACAATTCTCAGAATATCTTGGTCGGGAATTGGGCGTGGACAAACGCGAAGTCGATGGCACCTTGCGGATGAGTTTTGGTGGTGCGACGGTCGGACTTTATCGCGATGGCACCCGGATGATGCCGATCGTGGTGCGGACCCCTGACGCCGAGAGGCTGAATGCCGAGAGCCTTAATGATGTCATGGTGTGGAGCCAAACGCGTCAGGCCTTTATTCCGATCGATAACGTGGTGACCAATTTCAATACCGAATGGGAAGATCCCCTGATCATGCGTTTGGATCGTAAACGGACATTGACGGTGCAAACCGACCCGGCGTCGTCAGGCGGCGAAACCTCAGCCGAACTGCTGCAAAGGATCAAACCTGGTATCGAGGCGATAAAACTGCCTTTGGGGTATGAACTGGAGTGGGGCGGCGATTTTGAAAGTACCCGTGAAGCGCAGGCCGGGCTGTTCACAACGTTGCCGATCGCATTCGTAGTGATGTTCATTATTACGGTGCTGATGTTCAGTTCGGTCAGCAATGCTCTGGCTATCTGGTTTACCGTGCCGCTGGCGCTTATTGGTGTCACGGTAGGCTTCCTGCTGACCGGTATTCCATTTGGATTTATGGCGCTGATTGGTCTGCTGAGTTTGAGCGGCATGCTGATCCGTAACGGCATCGTGCTGGTCGAGGAGATCAATCTACAGCGGAAAGAGAAGCCGCTGGTGGATGCCATCATTGATGCGTCGACTTCCCGTTTACGTCCGATTATGTTGACGGCGTTTACGACGGTTCTGGGACTGGCACCATTATTAAGTGATGCATTTTTCCAGAGTATGGCTGTGGTTATCATGTTCGGTCTGGGCTTTGCGACCGTCTTGACCCTGCTGGTTCTGCCGGTTATTTACAGCTGCATGAACCGGGAGCCGAAAGTCGTAGAAACTGTTGACGCCTAGTTTTCATTTCTTCATGTAGAGCCCAAAGCGCAGCGTTATTACCACGCTGCGTTTTTTTATATTTTTTAAAAGAAAGCCCCCTGAACTACCGCTTAAACCTTCTTTTCAACCGTTCATCCGCCTATGCGACCGCTCAGCGAAATTTCACTTTTTTTCACCGTGTGGAGTGAATAGAGTCGCGCATCTTTGGATCAATGGAGGATGTATAATGAAGGAAAAAATTCTTAAACATGTCCCCTGGATAATTATAGGGTTGATAGGTGCATGCTGTCTGGCTGTCGTGGCGCTCCGCCGCGGTGAACACGTCAGTGCCTTATGGATCGTGGTCTCGTCCGTTGCCGTTTATCTGGTCGCGTATCGGTACTACAGCCTCTATATTGCCCAGAAAGTCATGCAGTTGGATGTCACAAGAGCAACACCTGCGGTAGTGAATAACGATGGATTGAACTATGTACCAACGAACAAAAACGTCTTGTTCGGCCATCATTTTGCCGCCATCGCGGGTGCAGGCCCGTTGGTTGGACCGGTATTGGCTGCGCAAGTCGGGTATTTACCGGGAACCTTATGGCTACTGGCCGGGGTCGTTTTGGCCGGGGCCGTACAGGACTTCATGGTGCTGTTCATCTCCTCACGCCGTAATGGTGCCTCGTTGGGGGAAATCATCAAGGAAGAAATGGGGCCAGTACCCGGCACCATCGCGCTGTTCGGCTGTTTCTTGATCATGATTATCATTCTGGCTGTGCTGGCGCTTATCGTCGTCAAAGCCCTGGCCGAAAGTCCGTGGGGCGTCTTTACTGTCTGTTCAACCGTACCTATTGCGCTATTCATGGGTATTTACATGCGCTTCCTTCGCCCAGGGCGGGTTGGGGAAGTGTCGGTTATCGGTATTATCGCGTTGGTACTGGCGATCTATTTTGGTGGCGTTATTGCCAGCGACCCTTACTGGGGCCCGGCATTAACGTTCAAAGACACCACCATTACCTTCACATTGGTTGGTTATGCCTTTGTCTCGGCGCTGCTGCCGGTCTGGCTGATTCTGGCACCGCGTGACTATCTGGCTACTTTCTTGAAAATCGGGGTCATTGTCGGTCTGGCTATCGGCATCGTTATTCTCAACCCTGATTTGAAAATGCCGGCATTGACCCAATTCGTCGATGGTACCGGCCCGGTATGGAAAGGAACCCTGTTCCCATTCCTGTTTATTACCATCGCCTGTGGTGCAGTCTCGGGTTTCCATGCCCTGATTGCCTCGGGTACAACGCCTAAACTGCTGGCCAATGAATCGGATGCCCGTTTTATTGGTTACGGTGCCATGCTGATGGAATCCTTTGTGGCGATAATGGCGCTGGTTGCAGCATCAATTATTGAGCCTGGATTGTACTTTGCCATGAATACTCCACCGGTGGGATTAGGTATCGTCATGCCTAATCTGCACGATTTGGGCACCGCCGATGCACCGGCCATCATGGCTTCTCTGAGAGAGGCAACGGTTCAGGCCGCAGCAACCGTCAGCTCCTGGGGATTTGTTATTTCGCCAGAACAGATTCTGCAAACCGCCAAAGACATTGGGGAACCTTCGGTACTTAACCGTGCGGGTGGCGCGCCAACATTGGCAGTGGGCATTGCACACGTATTCCACCAAATTATACCTGGCGCGAATATGGGCTTCTGGTATCACTTTGGTATCCTGTTCGAAGCCTTATTCATCCTCACCGCTCTGGATGCAGGGACGCGTTCTGGTCGCTTCATGCTACAGGACCTGTTAGGTAACTTTGTTCCTTTCCTCAAGAAAACAGACTCGTTGGTCGCAGGTATTGTCGGAACCGCCGGGTGCGTTGGATTGTGGGGATATCTACTCTATCAAGGCGTTGTGGATCCGTTGGGCGGCGTGAAGAGCCTGTGGCCTCTGTTTGGTATTTCGAACCAAATGCTGGCAGCGGTTGCGTTGATTCTCGCGACAGTGGTTCTAATCAAAATGAAGCGTGCGCAATATATTTGGGTCACCTTGTTACCGGCGATCTGGTTATTGATTTGTACTACTTGGGCATTGGGTCTGAAACTGTTCAGTGATAATCCACAACTGGAAGGTTTCATGTTCCTGGCGAAAGAATACAAACGCAAAATTGCTGAGGGTGGTGCTGATCTGACAGCCCAGCAAGTCAGTAATATGCAGCATATCGTTATTAATAACTACACCAATGCTGGCCTGAGCATTCTGTTCCTGGTTGTGGTTTACAGCATTATTTTCTACGGTATCAAGACTGCACTCAAAGTACATAAGAACCCTGAGCGCACGGATACAGAAACAGATTATGTTCCTGTTCCTGAGGGAGGAGTGGAAATCTCGGCTCATCATTAAGTTGTATTTCAAGGGAAAATTGTATTAAGCGAAAACCCCTGCATCACAATTATATTGATGTGGGGGTTTTTCGTTTTGGAAAATTCAATTCCTATAACCCCGCCATCATTCACGAGTTGTCTTTCCACAGGCACCATAAAATGCGTCATGCTATTGATATAAAATGATATTTTTTCGATTGTAAACTTTCCCGCAAACGCTGCGCATGAGCGGTACCTGCCTCCCATCATCAATTACTCAGGCAATTACCTTGTAAGAATATTCTTAAGAAGAACGTAAGCTGCATGTAAAATGATTGTTTATTCCTTGCTTGATAAAATCCTAAGAATGCTTTTTTTGTGGACATGGAGAGTGGGAAATATAAAATAACAGGCAACCTACTTTAATTATTTTGGTGGGTTTTGAGTTTTATTTGTTATCGATATATTAAATATTTACATTATTGGATGATTTAAAAGGATTAATGATGAAAGGGAATACTTTAGCGATTGTGTTCAGTGCCGTAGTTATGCTTTTCTCTGGTTCCGTTTTGGCTGAAAAAGTAAAAATGGAAAACGTTGATGTACTGGATAAGCGTGTTACGCTCAGTATGCCTGCGGAATTTACTGAGATGAGCGAAGATGTGATGAAAGTAAAATATCCATTGAATAGCCGTCCTACACAGGTTTACACCAACAAAGAAACTACGGTCAACTTCGCCTTTAACTTTACGGCTAACAAGATTGCGGAATCTCAACTGGACGCGTTTGCACAGCAAATGAAAACCATGCTGGCGAATGTAAACCCTAAGATCAGTAAAGTGAAGGTAGACGGTCGTAAAGCCATCCTGTTTGACTTCGTCACTCCAGCGGCGGATACCGAGATCCATAATCTTATGCTGGCTACCTCGGTTGACGGGCGTCTGCTGCTCACCACGTTCAACACCACCAAAGAACAAGCGTCAGAGTGGCTGGAAGTGGGGCGCGAGTCTCTTCTTTCGGTGAAAATTAATAAATAGTCACTAGTACAATCCAGGGTTGGTTTTACCAACCCTGACAACGCCCGATGAACGTTATCGGGCGTTTTGCATTTTAGCGGTTGAAGAGGGACGCCGTGCGCTATAGTTCGTTTCTGGCCCTCTACCTTTCCCCAATCCTGAATCAACCCTCCTGACATTGCTGTAGATACCCGGTTTACCCCCTTGAGAATCTTTCCATGATTAATATCTCTTTATAATGAAGCTGTACGTGCGCCCGTCCATGATGCTGACAATTCCAGTTATTGTCGCGGCGAAAGCATAGAGTTTCGTAATGAGAGTAATTCAATTTCTTTACTTACTTAATTCCCTTTTATGTGTTTATGTAAGAGTTATCCTATCAAGACATTCTTAATGTCAAGACCGATTTCAGCGCTTCAGAATGGAATTTTTAGGCGAGCGACTGCATTTCACCGATATTTGTTGTCAAAAGTTTTGTGACGGACTTCGCGATGTTATGAGCATTATGTGCGTTTTTGTTCTGCATTGAACTCTTCTCAATCCCTCGAAATTCATATTTTATCAAAAATTGATCCCATGCCAATTTTCATGTTTTTTATAAAAAATAGGAATTATTTACACCGTTATTAAACATGCATATTTGTAAGTGTTCATTCCTGGCATATGAAAAAGAGCAAAAGAGTTGCAAACGAGTCGCAAACGATGACCTTTGGTTTCTTTTTGGTAATTTATCGCCAATATAAAATCATCATGAGAATAATATTTTGTTTGTGCGTCTATTGTGCTCGCTTTGTTGTTGTTTTTTTAAAATTAACTTTTTTTACCAGGCTCATATTAGAATTTTTAGCCTTTAAGATATTTCCCTATTTTTAGGTGGTAGTAATCTTAAATGCAAATAAACTTGCGTTTAACTCATTGTTTTTAAATGATAAAAAACAAATATCGATGATTAGGATAATTATAAATTTTGCCTATTTATTCACCTTCAATCGATATGAGTGATCGATAGATGTTAAGTGATAGGTTTTGACTATTAAATGACGGATATCGATCGGCGATAAGTATTTGTAACCTAAAAGGTGAAAGCGTTAAAAAGAGCGTGTTCCAAACACCCAAACTCAAAGTTATTCCATTTTAAAACAATGGAATTTTCAGGATAGTTGGAATTTATTAATGTTGTAGTTTACTAACCAAAAAGGATTTGGATTTATGGCATTTACAGACAAGATTCAGCATTTGACATTGAAAGGTTATGTATCCGCTACTGAAGCTGTACGTAATTTCAAAAAAGATGAAAAGGGTGTTACGGCCGTTGAGTATGCGATCGTTATTGCTGGCGTTGCCGCATTTGTCGCGGTTATTTTCGGTAAGGACGGTACAGTAGCAACCATGTTGAATAACATTTTCTCTGATGTTACCGCCAAGGTTAGCAACAGCATGGGGCAATAGTTTTAAAAATCCACAAGGCCAAACATAACTTGGCCTTGTGGTGTTTATTTTCAAGAAAATTCCTGCTGTTGTTTGTTGGGTTTTTTAGATCTCTTAATTCTATTTTTGGCATCAGGGAAAGTGCCTAAAAAAATTGTTTTTTTAAAAATCGAGAAGGTTATGCCATTCTCGTGCGGTAGCTATGTCTTTGAATTATTACACCCGCTTCGATAATAAATATGTTCTGACTCCACATCTCTGGGGGAATACAGGGTCTAACGGATGATTTAAAAATGAAAAAAAGCGCGTTGATTATTTATATAGCAATGATTGTTGTCGGTTTAATCGGTCTTTTTATCTACACCAACAAGTCAGGAACTCCCCCACCCCAAAGTGTCACCCAACCTGTCGTCGAAGCTCGCACAGAGACAATTTCTGTTGCCGTTGCAAACCATAATCTTGAGGTGAATTCTGTCATCAAGGCAGAGGATTATCAGATAAAAAGAATTTCTGTGCCTGAGGGAAGTGCAGATAAAAGGTTCGATGTGAGCGGCAAGGTATTGATCGATTGGGCATTAAAGCAGCCTGTTGCAGCAGAGGACTGGATTTTCAACGGTGACCTGGTTGAGCCTGGCAGCGATGAGTATTTAGCGATGTTCCTAAAGCCTGGAAATGTGGTTTATGCCTTCGAGCTGGATGCTGCAGACAACTATTTATTGAGTAATTTGAAAGCAGGCAATGCAATCGATATCTATCTCTCCTATAGCCTTAAGACCGAAGACGACGGCAGCACTACCCTTATTTCTCCGCCACATGCAATACGCGAAAGCCGTCTTAAACCGCTTATGCGCAACAAACGTATCCTATCGATTCGTAGGGCAAAAATTGTGGATAAAAATGGCGTGGAGGTCGTTGAAAAGGGAAGTCAACTGGTAGTCGAACTGAAAGACTACGATGTCAAAATGCTCAAGGGTCTTGAAGGAAAATCAAAAGTTGTTTTGTTCCCCTCAGAAAAGGGCACGCCCACAGAACCGGGCAGTGCTGCCGTCAGCGCGGACGAAAGTTGGCTAATCAGTGATGATGCCATTTTCAAAATACCTCCGCAGAAATTGATGACGGCCGAAGTCAATGAGTTGCGCGGACAGTAACGCCATTTTCCGGGATCGTTTTGTCACCGGTGTAACCCACGCTGAACAAGACTGGGAACATGTTTTCTAAAGGAATTCCTTATCATGATACGACTTTTCATTCGCACCAGGCCGTTATCTTTACTACCGTTACTTTTTGCCCTGTTTTTTTCTGCTCAAACTTGGGCATCGCAAACTTTTCTGAAAGTGGGCCAATCAAAGACCTACAGTGTCAAAGAGAAAATCGATACCGTTTTTATCTCCAATCCCGCTGTGGCGGATTACAAAATTCTTAATGACAAGAGTGTGGTTCTGTATGCTAAAAAAATGGGTATTTCCGAGTTAACCGTCTATGGGAAAAACTCACGCATATTGCTTAATACCAGCATCGGTGTGGATCCGTTTCTTGGAGATATCACTCAGCGTGTTGCAAAGCAGTTTCCTGGGAGTCAGGTAGAGATAAACCGATTTGTCAGTGATGACAAAGTGACCTATATCCTTTCAGGAACAGTGATTGAAGAATCGGACCGTGATGCGATTTATCAGGTCGTCGGGAGTTTGGTTGGTGGTGAGGGGAAGGAAAACAAGCTCTCCTATGATGGGGAGGGGATTAAAAGCGATAATATCACTTTCATGACGAATAAAACGTATGACAACGTGATCAACCGGATTCAGCTTCCTTCCTCCAATCAGGTCAATGTACGATTGACCGTGGTAGAGGTCACCAAAGAGTTCAAGGAGAGCTTGGGGGTTGAATGGAGCAGTCTCACGCTTGATAGCATCATTAATGGCGATAGTGTGGCTAATCCTCCGGGAACCTTCAGTCTCTTGGGATTCAAACGGGGATTCGACGCATCAAATATCAGCAATATTATTAATGCGGTTAAAAATGACAACATCGCGAGAGTCCTGGCCCAACCTAATTTAACCGTTTTATCCGGCGAAACGGCCAGTTTTCTGGTCGGCGGTGAGATCCCCATCATGGTGAAAGACGCGGACTCTGTGACAGTACAATATAAAGAGTTTGGTATCCGGTTGAATATTGCCGCCAAAGTTGAAAAGAGACAAAAGATTAAACTGTTTGTCTCCAATGAACTCAGTAGTGTGACCGGTTCCTATGCCTATAACGATTATCAGGTTCCGACTATGCGTACCCGCAAGTCATCTTCAACCATCGAACTTGGTGATGGTGATAGCTTTGTTCTTGGTGGTCTGCTGAGTGAAGAGGATAAAGAATCATTAACTAAAGTTCCCTTTATTGGTGATCTGCCTATTCTTGGCGCGCTGGCGCGAAGCTCCTCAACAGAACGGAGTAAAAGTGAGTTAGTGGTTTTTGCAACCGTCAATTTGGTGAAACCGACTTCCTCAGCGCGACAGATTCAGATTCCGCTCTATAAACGTACGTCAACTGAACGGCTATTTTTCAATGTAGGTGTCAACAAAGAGGTTCGTGAAGGCCGTTTATCCAGTGATGCCAGTAGTTTTATGGCACAAGGCGGTTTTGCAAAATAACGACGATTGTTTATTCCCTCATCCTTCACGTTGCAGGGCATTTTATGCCCTGCAACGTGAAATATTTAGGGTTTAGTCACTGGAGAATATTGAGAAATGAAACTTTTTACTGAAACCAAAACATCTGCGACAGAAGAAAAACCAAAGCCGCTGAAAAAAAACACCGGTCAACATATCGTCATTATATCTCCCCGCAAAAGTGTTCTTCAGGAATTAAGCAGTCACCTGAAAATGCACAATATGAAAAATATCTATGAGCAACAGGATAGCTTTTTTGACTTGAAAGATGAGTCAATGCTCAATGAGGCAAGCGCCGTTATTATCGATATCGGTACAGAAACGGATATCGAATTTATTATAGAAACGGCCACTCTCATTCTACCTACCTTTACCCGGCAGGTTTTTGTGGGGGATAGTGACTCTATCGCTTTTGCACAATCGCTATTGAGCAAGGGCTTAATCTATTTGAATCTTTCTTCCCAACTTGTACAACTGGCGACCTGTGTGCAGGGGCAAAGCACGCCTTCGTCATCTTTACCTTCACGCAGCATGCTCAAGTTTAGCGTGATCGGATGTAAAGGCGGCGTTGGTGCATCGTCTATTGCCTTTCAATTATTCCAGACTGCGGGAGAGTTGACATCAATACCTTCTTTATTGGTGCAAGGCGCCAGTGGCAGTAATGACCTGGATCTGTTAATGGAGCAAGCGATTCCCAAGGATGGATCCATTTATCCCATAAACAATACGCAGTCCATCTGTGTAGAAATCTTTGACAGCGCCTGGTCCTACAACGATCCCAATTACAATAAATTCAATCTCATTTTCTTTGATCATGGCTTGTACTCGGCGCTGACTCTTGAACGTCTGGAGATGATCATTTCTCAATCACATACACTCCTGCTGGTTATTACCCGAGAATTATCAGCAGTGCGGGCGGCTAAAAAAATACTGGATGAGAACGTCAGGGTTCATCTGGCCAATCCCGAACAGGCGATACGTATTGTTATCTGTCTTAATGAGAATCATCCTAAGAGATCCGATGAATTAAGGGATGAAGATATCGCGGAGTACTTAGAACGAAAAATAGACGCAGTGAGTAGCTATCGACCCGATAATAAGAAGATATCTTCAGCAGATTCACTCTATCAACTGGCGGCGAATTTAGTGGGGAAAAATGTTGCGGAGCCTGCAGGTAAAAAATCTCTATCATTTTCCAATTTGTTTCGCAGAAAATTATAGCGGTATACGAAGGAAAATAGCGCTGTATATACCCTAAATAATTCGAGTTGCAGGCAGGCATAGTCAACGCACCTGCAACTTGAAGTATGACGGGTAATGCCATAAATAATTCGACTTGTAGTACTGGGAGTGAGTTACATGGGATCTGAAGAGTCTGAATTACTTTTGTATTATCGTGAACAAGTGCTGAAAACTCTGGATCTGGAACGTGTCGATGCTTTAAGAAATAACCGCGATGCTCTATTACGTGAAGTCAATGATGTGATTCAGCATATCGCCAATAGTAATGGGCAATATATCGCCAATCGGGTAAGCAGTCATCTTTGCGAACAAATCACGGATGAGATCAATGGATATGGCCCCTTACGTGAATTGATGGATGACGATACCGTCAGTGATATTTTAGTCAATGGACCTAACAGTATTTTTGTTGAGCGCTTTGGCAAGTTAGAGGCTGTGGATAAACACTTTATCAATAATGAACAATTAGTGGATATCGCCCGGCGACTGGTCGCAAAAGTAGGTCGGCGCATTGATGACTCACAACCTTTGGTGGATGCGCGCCTGCCAGACGGCAGTCGTCTCAATGTGGTCATACCCCCTGTGGCGCTGGATGGTGCATCGATATCAATCCGTAAGTTCGGTAAAGGGAAAAAAACGCTCGCCAATCTGATTGAGTTCGGAAGTATGAATGAAATGATGGCCAATTATTTGGTTATCGCCAGTCGCTGCCGGGTAAATATTATTGTTTCCGGAGGGACAGGTTCGGGTAAAACAACACTGCTTAATGCCATGTCGCAGTATATCGGTGAGGACGAGCGCGTGCTCACCCTGGAAGATGCTGCGGAGTTACGTTTACAGCAGCCTCATGTGGTCAGGTTGGAAACGCGCATGGCCGGCGTCGAAAATCAGGGCATGGTGGACATGCGCAGGCTGGTAGTGAATGCGCTGCGTATGCGGCCTGACCGAATCATCGTGGGTGAGTGTCGCGGTGAGGAAGCGTTTGAAATGTTGCAGGCGATGAACACGGGCCATGATGGCTCCATGTCCACTTTGCACGCCAACTCCCCACGGGATGCACTTGCGCGTCTGGAAAGTATGGTAATGATGTCCAGCGCAGCACTGCCCTTATCAGCAATACGCCGCAACATTGCGGCGGCAGTCAATATCATCGTGCAGGTTTCACGCTTACCCGATGGCTCACGTAAGGTCATGAATATCACCGAAGTGATGGGGATGGAGGGCGATAATATTATCCTGCAGGATATATTCACCTTTGACGCCAGCCATGAGCGAAATGAGCAGGGAAGAATTCAGGGAACTTTCACCTCTTTTGGTTTGCTCCAACGTTCAGCCGTATACCGACAAGCCATGATGCACGGATTATTGGAACCCTTGAAGCGCCTATTTGGGAGCAATATGTCATGATTATCGTCTTCTCATTATTAATGGTCTTGGGCTTTGTGCAGCTATTGTTGTGGGTTCGTCAAAGAAAGAGGACCCAACATCTTGAACTGACTTTCGCCGGGGAAAAAATCCACACCCAGACCATGACTCAGCGTTTGCAAATGAATTCAGCAGGGCGAAAAATAGGCCAGATTATTAATGATGCGAGATTCCATTTGTTGGGTCCCGAAGGTGAGTTGCGCATTAAACATGGGATAATTATTGTTGTTGCCATGGGCTGTGGAACCTATATTAATAACGAGTATTTACAATTTTCACTGCATTTTGTTTTGCCTGCACTATTGGTTTTTACTTTATATGCACTCTACTTGCGAAGTAAGAATAAAATGCGACAGGAATTTGAATCGGGATTTGCTGAAGCCCTCAATATTATCAATAGCTCAATCCGTTCGGGAAACTCTGTTTTACAGGGAATAGAGCAGTGTGGCTATAAGTTGGATGGCTTGGTCGGAAAGGAATTCCGCGAGGTTGCCAAGCGTATAGAAATAGGTGAGGATACGGAAAATGTGTTTATGGATTCGTATCGTAGGCAACCGTACAGAGAATATTTCTTTTTCATTATTACTGTACTGATCAATCAGAAAGGTGGCGGGCAAATTAAAGAGGTCATGTCACGACTGGGAATGTTGATCTCGAATGGGCGGGTTATGCAACGTAAAAAGTTGGCCATGACGTCAGAAGTCAGAATGTCCATTAAAATATTGACAGTTATTCCTGTTGGTTTTTTGTTTTTCCTGAAATATCAATCACCAGACAGTTTTAATATTCTTTTATATAATCCAGTGGGTCAGTATATGCTTTTTTATGCGATAGGCAGCATACTGTTTGGATTGCTTATAATCTGGCTGATGATGAATAAAATTTAATAGCGCAGGTGTCATATGGCTTATTTGTTGTTGATCATATTTATGATCGGAGCCGGAGGAATAATATCGACATTTCTCCGTACCGCTCGACGGCGCAAAGTCCGCCGTTTACTGGAGATGAACAGTAATGACGGTTTTTCAAGGTCCCAGGCTTCCGATGACACGACCCCGGTAGAAAAAATTCTCACCAGAACCAGTCGGTTGGTTTTCATTTCGTCGATGCTGGATAAAAATGTCATCGCAAAAGCCGTAATTGTATCAACGTTGGTGGCTATCCTTTTTTTGTTGAATGTAACCGTCTATGAAATGTCAACGTCAATGATGTTACTGGCATTCATCGGCATAATTATCGTTGTGATTTTGCTTCCGAGTAAAATTAAAAACTCGACGATAAACAAAAAAATGAAAAGAATATCAACAGACCTGCCTTTCGTAATAGACATGGTGGCTGTTTCCGTGCAGTCGGGAATGACCATAGAAAAAGCGTTGCGCTATATTGGTGATAATATTATCGACATCAACCCAGATATAGCGTCACTGCTTGACAGAACCATGCTTCGTACGGATGTCAGCGGTATTGGTGCAGCACTCGATCAGCTATATGAAGATGTCCCCTGTGAAGAAATCAGAATGTTTTGCTCAACCTTACAGCAAAGTATCAAGTACGGCTCATCTGTCTATCAGGTATTGATAGAGCTCTCCCAGGAGATGCGCCAGATGCAGCTATTGAGTACCGAAGAGAAAGTGGCGAGTTTATCAGCCAAAATGACAGTACCTATGATCGTATTTATTGTTTTTCCCTTATTGGTACTTGTTGCTGGACCGGGTTTCTTGGGAATGATGGAATTATGGAAATAATAACCAAATGCTTAGCGATCGTTCTTGTTCTTTCTATTTCTGGGTGTCAGCGCAGTTTCCAGGATGGTGCTGAACTGGATGAGAAGCAACAAGAGTACATACTTTCAAAAGTAAATAATTACCCAGGTTTAATAAAACTCTACCGTGAGAAATTGAACCGGAAAGATGATCCTGATACACGTTTAAAACTGGCCGAATACCATTATCTGCAGGGTGATTATGAATCTGCCCACCACTATTTGCAGCCCTTGTTGGAAAGTGGACGTTCATCTGAAGCCGTTAATTTGTTGGAAAGTAAAACGTCGGCAGAGTTAGGGAAAACAGATAATGCGCTGATATGGGTAGATAAGGTACTGACCCAAAACGCCAAAAACGGCGATGCCTGGAATATAAAAGGAACTATCCTGGCGGAAAAGGGGGATTATGCCGGTGCCCAACAGGCCTTTGAGCAGGCCAGACTTCTCTTTGTTGCAGATGATGTGGTTCTCAACAACATGGCGATGCTGGCGATTATGCAAGAGGATTATCCCCGGGCAAGGGACTACCTGATACCGCTCTATGAACGAGGTCATAGCAGCCAAAGGTTGTTGCACAACCTGGTATATGTGCTGGTTAAATTGCAGGATTTCAAGCAGGCCGATGGCATTCTGCGTCAGCAGAGGCTGACTGACTCTCCTGAGGGCGTACTGGAATCATTGGCTAAAGTGAGCCCACGCTCGCAGACGCAGTTACGCGGAAAACCCACAGAATCAACAAAGCCGAATCTCGTTCAGCCCCAAACCTTAACACCCAAGGCAGTATCAGCACCTTTACCCGCCCCTGTCTTGATAACCAGCACGATACTACCGGAAAAAAAGGTAGAAACACCGCCGGTTCTGCCTAAGCAAACCAGGGAAATTCCGCCTCCGGTTTTACCTGTAACGTTTGCCGCCGCTGATATTGCAACAACTGATATCGCAACGAATGTAGATAACGCGCGTCCCTCAGGACAAGAAAAAGCATCCCTTTCCATGACCGGGAATTTGAAAGAGGTTAAGGCCGTCAGAACAGGGCAGCATAAACAATACTTTCGCATGACACTGGAATCAGATAAGGCAATCAATTTCAGAGAAGTGGAAAGTGGAATAAGCAATAAACGGGCATTTGAGTTATATAACGTAAAACTCAACCATGTATTGCTAAAGTCAGGTGAGAGAATAAATAAATCCGAAGGTCATATTAGAAATATCAATTTCATGCAAAAAGATGTTGATACGGTTTTAATTGATTTTGAACTGACCAAGCCAGTCATGCGTTCAAAAATATTCCGTTTATCAAAAGATAAAGCATCTCAAGAGAGATTGGTATTCGATATATATCATGGCTAGTCGATGCGTGCCTGTTACCCCCGAATTTATTGCAAATTCTGTTTACAGCGAACTTCTATTTAGTGGAGAAATAGTTTCTGGAAAGAACAGGTAATAATTATTTATCAAGCAGTACACTAATGGTAATGATCAACAAAATTTATTCTGTAAATAACATTTTATCATGGAGAGTATAATGAACGATTTGAATCCTGCATTGGGCGACATTCTCAGCCTGGATGGGGCAATGTGTGCAGCTATCGTTGATAGTAATAACGGTATGATTTTCGCTTCTTTAGGATCGGGTATTGATATCGAGATAGCAGCCGCGGGTAATGCCGATGTGGTGCGTGCCAAGCAGAAAACAATGAAAATGCTAGGCATGAAAGATGAAATTATCGATATTTTCATTACGCTAGGAAAGCAATATCACATCCTTCGTCCTTTATCTGCTGTGCCCGGTGTATTTATATATCTGGTCTTGGATGGGCGTAATGCCAACCTGGCACTGGCAAGAAGAAAAGTGGCAGACGTTGAGAAAACCATTACTCATATTTAAATGAAAAGAGAATGGAAGGATTTCCTTTCATTCTCAATTTTTTGTCTTTGCATATTTTTTCTCAGTATATTATTTAGGAACATTCCATAATGAAAGATTATAAGGTTATGTTCGTAGGAAGCAGTGGCTCAGGAAAGACTACTGCCATATCAACCGTCAGTGAAATTACTCCCGTTATCACTGACGTAATGAATACTGATTGTAAAAATTTAAAGAAAGAGACCACCACAGTTGGATTGGATTATGGGGAGGTTTCTCTCCCGGATATGCAAAGGCGAAAGATGCGCTTGTATGGCACACCAGGACAGGCGCGTTTCTCTTTCATGTGGAAAACCGTGGTTCAGGGAACGACGGGTATTGTCTTACTGGCAGACAACAGCCTACAAAATCCACTGGAAGAGATCAGACATTACTTGCAGATCTTCAAGGACAGATTGCGAGGGCAAGAATGCGCGGGAATATTGGGTATATCCAAAACCGATATAAATCCTTACCCTGGCAAAAGAGAATATCAGCAGGTTTTAAAGGAGTTAGAGATAGACATTCCGATAGTCATTATTGATACACGAGATTATAGCAGTGTGATGCTCATGCTAACGACTCTGTCACTACACTTGCATAAAGAAGATTTATATGGCGACGCTGAAGAAAAAGTTAATGTACTTACTTGATTCGGCACAATCCGTGCTGAATATTTCAGAGTTATCATCAGAGCAGAAAGAAGAAATAAAAAAAATTCTCACACTATTTTCTGATGAGCATGAAGGGCTGACTGGCGTAGTATTAACAACATTGGATGGATATCCGATTGCTTCTCACTGCAAGGATAATAACCACGTACACCTGGAACGCTTGTCAATCTGGATAAAGTCTACCTTATCTGTGCTGGCGGGGATCCTGGATGAAATAGAGGGAGGACAGCAGCGGGTAATGTTCCTGGAAAGTGAAAGCAGGAATATCATCATATATATGATTCCTCACCACAAAGTGAGGCTCGTATTAACCGCAGCGTTTTTCAATGATAGTAATATGGCCAAATTAAATTGGCATATTCGACAATTGTCGTCATTGATTCTAGATGTAATTGATGAGGGGGAAACTTCTGACAACAAATAATAAATTTTCAATATGCTAAACCAAACAATACCACACTATTAACATCCGTAAACGAATAAAGCCATAAGGGATTATATAATGTCTATTACGCTGCCATTTCCTATAGAAGAAGTCGAAGTCGCAACCGCAACATTTGCGTCAACAGTAACAATTGAACCAACTGAAACCAGTAAAATAACGGAAGAAATCGCAGCAGTACCAGAAGTAAAACTACCTGGTTACTTGGGAACGCGTGTACAACAGGTTTTAGAAAAATTCACTGATGAATATCCAGAATTAGAGAATGTATTGGTAGCAAGTACAGATGGCTTCGATATAGCCTCTGTCGTCAAAGAAAATGATGAAGCGCGGATCCACAGGCTAGCTGCAATAACCAGTTCAATGCTCTCGCTCTCACGAGAAATACTTGCAGAAATGAGAGCGGGTGAACAAAAAATGCTGACATTGGAAGGCAGTAAAGGAACTATATTAATTTCTCATGCCGCAACCCGACATTTTATACTTTGCATCACGGTAATTACTTCTGCAAGTCATGCATTAGGGCAACTTTTTTGGTTGTTACGTCAACTCACTAATGACGTTGAGGATATCTGTAACAATATCGATGAGCATAATTCGTTACAGGAAGATGATAATGAATAAAGACTTGAATCTTCAACTGTCCGTTGAGTTATGTCATGCAGATATGGTATGCGGATTTATTTCAGTTACCCCCGTTCTGGGTGACCGCGATGAATTGATTTGTCGAAGATTGGATCACTATCAGAAAATTATTTCAGCGTTCCATAATAAATTAATGTGTGATGCTACATTGAATGAAAAAAGCGCAGCTATCGCGTTAAAGCACGCTATATCAATGATATGCGCAGATATACAAAGTGATGCTATATCATTGGCCCCGGTACTTTATGACCGTGATGAACTGATAAACAGTAAGTTACGAGACTATTTCCACTACCTCTATCCAAGAGCCGTGGAGGTGGTTAAAACGGCAATGGAGGAGGCCAATAATTTGCTTGAGATAAGCCAGAATCATCTGGAAGTAGAACTCGATCAAAAAACTACCAATTTATACCCGCTCAAGAAAAAGAGACAACAGCACCGTCGCGGAAGGAAATAACGGAGTATACCCATCATACTCCAACCGCAGATACTTTGACTGCGGTTAGAATTATTTAGGAGATATATGCCATACGATGAAAATTTCCCTATTAATATTGCTAGGTATGGCATTGGTCTATGTTTGCTATACCGACATTCGCTATCGACGTATTACCAATAAAACAATCGCTTTAATTGCAATTTTGTCATTACTTCTTGGATTTGTGATACAGGGATCCCTTTCAATAATATTACCCCTAGGGATCCTCATTATTGGTTTTTTCATTTCAACCCTGGGTATAGTTGGGGCCGCTGATACTAAACTCGTGGTCGCTCTTTGCTTATCTTTATCAGTAGGAGAGACAGGCGATTTTCTTTTTTTTACAGCACTTATCGGCATTCCATTAAGTCTGATAACGCTCTGTTTCTATAGATTACTTCGTTCAACCAAGACGGGGGTCACGATCCCCTATGGTGTCGCGATTAGCTTGGGATACGGTATTCATTGGGGAGTCAGTTACGTTTTATAGGTCAATCCTCGCACAGTAGAAAGGAAAGAAAGTTATATGATGAATATGGTAAAAAAAATACGTGCAATAATCACCAATGAGAAAGGGAATGTCTCTGTAGAATTTGCAATAGTTTTTGTACCTTTTATTGTTACAGTACTTTTTATCATGGAAATATGTCGTGTTGTCTATCTTTCTTCTTGTCTGGATCTTGTCCTCGCTGAATCTGGCTATATTGCATCGATAACGAGTATACCAGAGAAACATGGAGATTACTTTACGACAGAAATCAACAAGCGCCTTGCGGCATGGCCGTTGTTTTCACGCAATGAGGCTGTCGAATTATCTATTACTTACTGTGGCAGTATCTCGGCAATGACGAACAATATGACGGGCTGTAGTGAAACTAGTGCTACGGGTAATCCTCTTGCTATGTATAAAGTACTTATAAAATACCGACCGTTATTCTTTATATTGCCTAAGAATGATTCAGAGTATGCAATGAGTCGCCGGATTGTATTCGTGCAGGAATTTAACCGGCCATAAAGGGAGAGACATGTTGAGACGTAAATTTTTCGTTGCGATTAAAAAGGAAATTAATTCCGAAAGTGGAGCAGTTGCAGTTGAGGGTTGCCTCTATTTTTTCTTGTTCATGATGCTTTGCCTGGTGTTAGTTGATTTTAGTACGGTGTTTCTGGCAAAAAGTCGACTTGAGAGAGTCAATGGTGCCTTATCAAGCATAATTCGTGAGCGTGATGCGCTATACGAAAAGCGGGAAAAAATAACTAACCAAGAGGTAGCGGATTTATTTTCTTTGGGCAATGTAATGCTGCAAGGCGGAAAACATGAAAATAATTTTCAGCTCACGGTTAGCGCAGTTTATTTCAGCGGGGATAAGACTACGGGTAAACAAATCGATAGCACGCAAAAATTTTCGTCTGGCATTGTTAATTGTCAAGCCCAATTACCCACGGTGAATAGTTCTGCAATCACTGGATTATCAGTTCTGAATGCGGATACCGGAAAATGGACGCCAGTTTATCTCATTACGTTATGTGTCCCTGGCGGTCAGAGTCTATTTAAACGCCTGTTAAGTCTGGCCGACATAACGATGGCCGATCTGTCGATAAACAATGCTTCGATCCCAAGGTTGGATAAATAAAATGCCAAATACGATTTTTTCCAAACTCTTATATGGATACATTAGAAAAGAGAAGGGTGCAATTGGTGTTATGTTTGCACTTTTATTTCCTAGTGTAATTGTTTTTTATTCGATGGCATTTGATAGTGCAGTGATATTATCGGGTCGGGCACGCCTGGCTGATGGTTTGAATCAGGGGATTTACGCTGTTGCAATCCAGGATAACAGAAACAGTAGCGAAGAGCATTTGCTAGAAAACAAAGTTGTCTTAAATAAATACTTAACGTTTTATTTGCCAAAGGCAACAATTGATAATAAAGATCTAACGATTAATGCCGATGTTAAGTATAACAAAAACATCGTATCTTATATAGATTATAGCGTGGCCGGTAAAGTGGTCGTCCATCCCATTGTTGCGCCCTCAGCGAAAGAAAATGGATATGCTGGCTTCAGCAGGGATGTTGATATTACTGCTGACTCCAATGCGGGAGTTGTCAGAAGAACGATGACTTATGACGCTTCCAACTCTACTGATTATGTATTCGTCGTGGATTTTTCAACATCCATGACTTCCGCTTCTTCTGAAGCAGGCTTGACTCGAATTCAATTATTGAAAAAAGTTGTAAATGAGTTTTCAAATGAAGTGCTTAAAGAAAATGAAGCCACAAAAATTGGTATTGTGCCTTTTTCATGGGGCGTTGCGGTACAGATGGATGAGAAGAATGAAGCCGGCGGAAAATATATGGGATGTACCTTCGCAGGTAAATTATTAGATGAATACAAAGATGTCGATTTGAATTTTTGGTATAACAAAAATTATTCAGGAATGTCTGCGGCTAGCGTTAATGCGCAACAGTATAATCATGATGTGCAGCTTTATACTTATTATAATAACTATGTAACCAAAGCGACTAGCCTGAGTATGCAAAATTTGGTTACCAAGGGTTGGTGTGAAAAGAACGAAGACAGTTCATCCACTACGGGTAGAGCGCTATATAGTTGTGATTATGATCAAAGGTCTCGTTTATTTGACCATACCACAGAGTTTACAAATAGGCGCACTGTTGCTTATAAATTTTTTAAGGGGATTGTGGACTCTATAGTGAACTCCGCAAATATCGATTATGCAGGTACATTGAATGAAGGATTTCTTTTTTCTGATGCCGCAGTGACGACATTTAAGGTACACCCTCTCTCTAGCGTTCGTCCTATTTCAACCAGTAGCTATGCTTGCGGTTCAATGTCACCAACGCTTAGTACGACTAATCTTGGTACTTTAGCCAAGCCGAAACATTACTTAATAGATTTAACATCAGACCTTGGCGTGCTGGATGAATTTTCTTCAATGACACCGGCTGGCAATACGGATAGCAATAGTGGATTATTGCGTGCGGTGCCTCTTATCGCAAAAGGTACCAATCCCAGAAAAATAATTATGGTTATTTCCGATGGCGAAGATAACGCGGGACCAGTGAAATTAACCGACGGACTTCATAAGACAAATCGGGTTTGCGATAAAATAAAAGCGGGTCTGCTTAAATATCCAGAAGGAACGAAGACCGAAGAGTCTGACATTTATTTTATATCTGTTGTTGATAACGCAAAATATATAAATTATTGGGCTGATAACTGCACAGGGAAAGCGAATTCACTTCTCGCAAAAGATTATAAAACGCTGTTGGAAACGCTTTTGCGTATCGCTCAGAAAGGATCTGTTAGTTATATTAATAAAAACGAAGAATAGGTGAAGTTTTATGAGTTTCAGGGAAGAGAGAAGAATGGCTATTATCGCCGATAATAATCATTTTCGGCGCTTGGGATTGAATTTATTTTTAAAAAGAAATGAAGTAACTCATGGTTTCGAAAAGGTTTATGATGGCTATGCAATAAAATTTTGCAGTGAACTGGAGCAATATCGTTCTGCAACTATTATTGGGAACCACACCGCACCAACTTCGCTCAGAATTAGTAATATCCTGCGAAGACAAAACAATAATATCAATGTGTTTCGGGTTTTATTTTCCGATATCATAGGGTTGAGGAAATTACAACGTCACCTGATTATTTCTCCCAACACGATAATTGTTTCTGCTGATATTTCATTTCATTCCCTGCAGGAATTATCTTTAAATTGGACAGAAAGCTTTAATACTGATGCATTTAATCATGTAAAATTTAGCCATAATGAAGTTACGATTATGAAAGATTGGGCCAAAACAATAAATAATAATATAATGAAAGGTGAACCTAACGGCGAGAATAAAAAATTCTGTTATGTTTCAAATAGACTAAAGAATCGTTTTTCGATCTTTAACCGTAATGCGTTATATAAGTTATGGAGCACCTGCAACTCCTACAATACGCCTAAAGAACCCATCTCCAACCGAAGTACGTTAGCTAAATATAACAAAAGCTAGCCTCTTGAACTTATTTCTTTCCGGGTTGCAAGGAGTATAATTCTGTTTTTTTACCTTGTAAATTTGTAGAGAAACAGATGGATATAAAGGAAGTGGATATTTTAGGCGATCAGATAAATCATTATTGGTATTATTCTTCAAAGGCAAAAATGAATAGGATAATTTTTTTAACTAAAGAAAACTTTCTGATACTTTTCATATTTCTTGTTGTGATACTCTTTCGTTGTCCTTTGCTTCTGCAAAATGATACTTTTTACACTATCAAAGTTGGTGAGCACATCATTAACCATGGTTTAACTACCAAAGATGCGTTTACCTTTCATGAGGGTATCAATTACACCTCCCCACATTGGTTCTATGACATTGTCATTTATCTCATCTTTAGTATCGGTGGTTTTTTCAGTGTTTATCTTTCAACGATTATTTTTTCTTTAATTCTCGTCTCTTGTCTTTACTTCGGCTTCTTGAAGCTTTATGGCCACCGTTTTGTTTCTTTCTTCGTCGTATGTGTCATCATTTTTATGATCGACCAAGGTCTTACGGCCAGGGCACAATTGATCACCTATATTTTATTTGTGTTGGAGGCATTGATACTTGAATTTTCACGTAGGAAGAAGATCAATAATTTATTCCTGACGTCTTCATTAATGGCTATATCCATTGCCATTGTCAATGTCCACTGTGCCACATGGGTGGTTTTCTTTATCCTTTTCATGCCCTATTTTGCAGAGCATGTATTAAGTTATTTTTGTTCTTCCACCGATGATGATAAAGACAGTGTAAAAATAAAAAAACTCACAGCATGTAAAAATGAAAACATTAAAGTATTGTTTTTTGTTTTCATGGTTTGCATTCTAACGGGGTTCATTTCACCGACAGGTATGCTGCCTTATACCTATCTATACGATACTTATCAAAGTCAGACGGTTAACTTTATTAGTGAACATCTTCCCCTTGTCCCTTTTGCTTTTCCACGGTTTTTATTCTTCATATCGTCTATTTTGACGCTATTGATTTTTACCAGACTAAAAATTTCAGTAAGCCAGCTTCTGATGTTTTTGGGTTTAACACTTATGGCTTTAATGAGTGTTAGACAGACTATGCTTCTTTTCCTCATTTCGGGTTTCCTGTTGTGTGACTTGCTGACGCGTTTTTTTATGGCTAATAATCCGCAGCGGATTGAGTTTTACAACAGCAACATATTCACATTGAAAGGGACTATTGTCACTCTTCTGTTTATGGCTTTGGTCTCTTATAATGGCATCAGCAACAATCTGAAAAATCCTTCCTTTGACCATGTTTATCCAGTAGAAGCCGTTGAGTATTTGACTAAGCATGTAAATAATAAAGATCAGTTGCGTGTATTCGCGATGTATGATGACGGCAGCTATTTGCTTTTTAAAGGATTCAAGGTTTTTATTGATTCAAGGGCCGATCTTTACACTTTACCTTTTAATAAGACAAAGGATTATTTTAATGAATATTCGGAATTTGTTAACCTGAGTAAAAATATTTCCAGCTTCATTGATGAATATCAACTGACACATCTTATTATTAGAAATAAATCTCTGCCTATTAATACACAGTTGACTTTAAACGCTCATCTGAAGGAAGTATATAAAGATGATGTATTTACTGTCTATCAAGTTATTTAGTGTATTTCTGGTTTAAGGAATAGGATTTAATGGTTGATTATACAGCAATGATCGCCCAGTGTGCGCCAGATATTGCTCCACATATTCTTGAACGGATTATTAAAGTGGAGTCCTCATTTAACCCTTATGCAATTGGTGTTGTTAATGGCCGTTTAGTTCGTCAGCCGATCAATAAAAGCGAAGCGGTCGCTACGGCTATGTCCTTACACAATGCGGGTTGGAACTTTTCAATGGGGTTGGGCCAGATTAATCGTCATAACCTGAGTCCTTACGGTCTGGACTATGAGTTGGTCTTCGACCCTTGTTTGAATATGCAAACGGCGTCCAAAATTTTCAATGAGTGTTTGCGAAGAGCCGAGAGCAAATTAAGCCGGGACGAGGCTGTTCTGGCTGCTTATTCCTGCTACTACAGCGGGAATTTCACCCGGGGATTTAAACCAGAGGGAGCCAACCAGAGCAGTTACGTTGACCGTATTCTCGCCGTGGCACCCACCACCTCCGCGCCAACGGGTATTCCTATTGAGGTGATATCCACCTCCGGAAACTCCCCTACCAGAAAAAATACTTCTTTAACGGTGACGGCGAAGAATGGTGAGGCACGTATTTCCAGTCCACAAAAGCGTATGGGTGGGGTGAAAGAACTTAGAGGGGAGTGACGCTGGAAAAACTCGAGTTGGTCATTTGAATGGGGTCGTGTACGCAAGTGACGTGGTTAAAATTTTCGCTGGCATGGCATTTTGGCTCATGCCTTTTTTTATGCAAACATATTCGAAAATCCATATGTTTTGTTGACTTTATTTCCCAGAATTTTAAGATAGTGCAATGTTCATCTTTTGGAGCCGTCATGATTGCACTCACGCCGTTGCAGCTGTTCAAAAATCTTTCTGACGAAACGCGCCTGAATATTGTCTTGTTGCTCAAAGGGGTCGATGAGCTTTGTGTTTGCGAGCTATGCGATATGTTGAGCCAATCGCAGCCCAAGATTTCACGGCATTTGGCAATGCTAAGAGAGGCAGGGCTTCTGCTGGACAGACGCGCAGGAAAGTGGGTGCATTACCGGTTATCTCCTCATGTCCCTGCCTGGGCAGCGACCATTATTGAGCAAGCATATCTCAGTCAACGAGATGAAATCGCCTTGCTGAGGCAAGGCGGTATTCGCGGCAGAAGTACCACGGCGGGCAAAGCCATCTGCATTTAATTCGGCCAAAAATTTGCCCTTTCATATGCGTATTAACGTATATGAGGTGGGCGAGATACTCCAAGCTGTCCGGTTTAGCCCTTGGATTGGTGGTAATAAATACAATCTGATTCACTGCAGGGATCATTTGTCCTTTATGGAGGCATTATGCTGTTAGCTGCAGCAATTTTTATCCTGACTATTCTACTGGTTATCTGGCAACCCAGGGGGTTGGGTATCGGTTGGAGTGCGATGCTCGGCGCAGTATTGGCTCTGCTCACTGGCGTGGTGCATATCACTGATATTCCTGTTGTTTGGCAAATCGTTTGGAATGCGACAGCGACTTTTGTCGCAGTCATTATTATCAGCTTGCTGTTGGATGAATCGGGTTTCTTCGAATGGGCTGCCCTGCATGTAGCGCGTTGGGGTAATGGCCGTGGACGACTTCTGTTTACCTGCATCATTCTGCTCGGTGCCGCTGTCGCCGCGCTATTTGCCAATGATGGTGCTGCATTGATTCTCACTCCGATCGTGATTGCCATGCTGCTGGCGCTAGGCTTTAGCCGGGGTTCGACGCTTGCTTTTGTCATGGCGGCTGGTTTTATTGCTGACACTGCCAGCTTGCCGTTGATTGTGTCGAATCTGGTGAACATCGTCTCTGCCGATTTTTTTAAACTCGGCTTCAGTGAATATGCCGCCGTGATGGTACCCGTTAATCTGGCGGCTATTGCCGCTACGCTTGGAATGCTACATCTGTTTTTCCGCAAGGATATTCCAGCAGTCTATGACCTCTCTCTGTTGAAAGAACCCTCTGCTGCGATCCGCGATGTAAACACGTTCAAAACAGGGTGGGCGATACTACTTCTGCTGTTGGTCGGTTTCTTTGGACTCGAGCCATTCGGCGTTCCTGTCAGTCTGGTAGCAGCAGTTGGCGCGCTAATTCTGTTTGCCGTCGCGAAAAATGGTCAGATGATAAATACAGGGAAAGTACTGCGAGGTGCCCCCTGGCAAATCGTTATCTTCTCCCTGGGGATGTATCTGGTGGTGTACGGTCTGCGCAATGCGGGGTTGACTGATTACCTCTCCGGTATTTTGAATCGGCTGGGTGAGCAAGGGCTATGGGCGGCCACATTAGGCACGGGTTTCCTAACGGCATTCCTGTCTTCTATTATGAATAACATGCCTACTGTTCTGGTGGGGGCGTTATCCATTGATGGCAGCACTGCAACTGGGTTGATCAAAGAGGCGATGATCTATGCCAATGTAATTGGCAGCGATCTGGGACCAAAAATTACCCCGATAGGGAGTCTGGCAACCTTGTTGTGGCTGCACGTCCTGGCCCAAAAGAACATGACTATCACTTGGGGATATTATTTCCGCGTGGGCATTGTCATGACGATACCGGTGCTTTTTGTCACGTTGGTGGCGTTGGCGCTACGACTTTCCCTGCCTCAGTAGCGATTTGTTCGCCTGAGGTTAAAACATATATCCAGTAGGCGATACCTACTGGTACTGAATGAGAGAATCAAAGATGAGCAATGTCACTATCTATCACAACCCTGCATGTGGCACGTCACGCAACACGTTGGAACTGATACGCAATAGCGGTATCGAACCTACAGTGATCTTTTATCTCGAAACACCGCCAGAGAGGAAAACGCTGGAAAAGCTGATCGCTGATATGGGGATCTCTGTTCGGTCACTTCTGCGTAAAAATGTGGAACCTTATGAGCAATTGGAATTGGCTGAAGATAAGTGGAGTGACGAAAACCTGATCCTTTTTATGCTGCAGTATCCGATTCTGATAAACCGTCCCATTGTTGTCACCTCTTTGGGAACGAAGCTTTGCCGCCCTTCCGAAACCGTGCTGGATATCCTGCCCAATCCTCAGCAGGGCGCTTTTACCAAGGAAGATGGAGAGAAAGTAGTAGATAAACAAGGTAAGCGCGTAGAGAAATAAGATTGTTGGGTAGTGAGCATGGAAGCTGCCGTTTTACTTATCGTCCACATGTATCTCGGCTGCGCACAAATATTCTGACTCTGAGTAGAATTATTCAAGGTGCAATTATTATAGTTAATATTTATTTGAGCTACCTATTAATTATTAAAAAGAGGGGGCATTCGGAGAAAATATTTTTATTTACGTTTCCATTTTACAGATGCGCAATGATAAGTTTTGATTTATTTGTAGTGCTGTTGATCAAGGTCATTGCGTGATCAATATTTAGACAGAAAATAAAACTATATTAAATGTTACTGAAGTAACACTTGCGAAAACAAATGCACTTCGGTAACATTTTTTATTATTATCTGTAGTTTTTCCCTGGTGTTGGCTAATGTTGCCGCCTGACTCACGAGGTCAGGTTTTTTTTTCAACTTATTGCTGGCGTATTATTACGGATGCAGACATGATGCGGTAGTTGTACTAAGGTGCAATCGGATACTGTACTTAAAGACAAAAAGCACTTAGAGACAAAAAGTACTTAAAGATAAAAAGTACTTAAAGACAAAAAGTTGACACCTCATCAAAATGGGAAGCAGCGTAAGCTTTGGGAGAAGGAGAATGTTTTCAGGCTTCAAAAGTGACAGAAATACAATAGATACACTGCGTGATTATATCGACCGAAAACTCATTGCCTACAACAGCCCCAGATACACGTATATGGTGATCAATAAAAAGAATCCCGTCGATATTTTTATCGTTACCAGCTACCCGAACGAATGGGCTGATTTCTACATAACCAATAATTACCAGCACATTGATCCGGTGGTTCTTACCGCGTTCAGACGATTTTCTCCCTTTTCATGGGATGAGAATATTACCGTTCTCTCTGATCTGAAATCTTCTAAAATTTTTGCTCTTTCCAAGAAATATAATATCGTTAATGGGTTCACTTTTGTGCTTCACGATAATATGAACAATCTGGCGATGTTGTCACTTATTCTTGACGATGAGGCTCAGAAAGGGTTGGAAGGAAGGGTCATCGATGATAGGGAACGGCTACAGATGTTGCTGATCGAAACCCATGAAAAGATGCTTACGTTGAGTCAAAAAAAGAATCACCAACCGGATCGCAAGCGGGTAGAAACACCTGCCAAGGATATTTTTTCCCCGCGCGAAAATGAGGTGCTTCACTGGGCTAGCATGGGCAAGACTTATCATGAGGTCGCATTAATCGTAGGCATTACGCCCCGCACGGTGAAATATCACATGGGAAATGTGGTGAAGAAATTGGGAGTAATTAACGCCAAACAGGCTATCAGGCTAGGCGTTGAACTCGAACTGATTAAGAGCCTACCCCAATAGTCCCATTGAGATAGGCTCTAAGCCGGTTCTCGCATAACGGGTAACGACATCGGCCATCTGCTCAAGGCTGACTCTGAACACTCCAGAAGTTCATTAACCTGCAAAGCCAGTCGCGCATGATTGTCTTTATCAGTCGGGAGACGTAGCAGATAAATACGTTCTTTTTCCGAGGCATAGGCTTCTTTTATCACCTCAATCTGCCAGCCCGAGCGCTTAAGTATGGTTAACATCGCTCGACTGACGATAGTATAAATGCCGGTATGCGCATAATGCCGGGCGTAATTGATAATCGACAGAAAGAACACCTGGCTGATCGGGAAATGGTTACCCAAAAGCAATTTTGCGCGGGTCTTATCAACAAAGAAACGGCTCGATTCGATATACCCTTCCTGTGGCAACACGACATCATCGAAAAGGGCATTGAAGGTATGGGTGATCATATTAGGCAGGCGGAGATCGATAAATCGGACGCTGCAGATTAACTGGTCATCGTAAATTCCAAGGAGATAACGCATGTCAGGGTTATCATATTCATCAAACTCCATGTCATTACTGCAATTCACTGCCCAATTCAGGCGATCCTTAAAGGTCTTTTTCCTCAATTTGTAGAGGTCTACAGAGCGCATATCAGTCAGCTCTTCATAACTGACATCGATAATTTTTAACATTTAATTTCCTTATATTTAATAATGCAATACTGTGCAAATTTTTAATGAATTTTACCATCACAAAAGACATATGTCGCGTTCGGACACGGCTGGGTTCTTCACGAGGCCGGAAAGCACGAAAGTCGACAGATCATTGATTATAACCGAATTGTATTGCACAAGAGTATGTGACTTATGTGTGTTTTGTGAATTGGCCCTACCTGTTTAGTGTAGGTTTTTACGCCATTCTTGTGATTTATTTTGGTCAATTATTCTTAACATTTCAATGTGGCTGTTTAAAAATAATAGAGAGAATTTTATGCTTCATGCTTACAGTGGTCAGTATCTGTCCATAAGATTGAGTAAGAGCCGTAAAATTTCTTCTGGTATCGTGGAAGCGTTAAGCACAATGTCTTGCGAATGTGGTTTATCGCAACATACGATGCGGATATTTAATGTTTTGCATTAAATAAAATGATATTTTTAGATTTACACTCTGAATATTAATTCGGTGATTATTATTTGCATTGAATATCATGAAAATCTATTTTTTTGTCAGAGATGAAAATCATCGCAATGGAAAGTAGGTACTGCAAGGGATAATAAAGATAGGTAGGAAGGGGCATCATCCCTGAAAAAACAATAGATAAAAAAAGCCCCGACCTGGTCGGGGCCATTGAAACCTGCGATTAACCGCAGCGGTTACATCTAGAAGCCTGAATCTGCTGGAAGAAATCATTACCTTTATCGTCTACCAGAATAAAGGCCGGGAAATCCTCAACTTCAATCTTCCAGATTGCTTCCATACCCAGTTCAGGGTATTCCACACATTCCAGACTCTTGATGCTGTTTTGTGCCAGAACGGCTGCCGGTCCGCCAATACTGCCCAGATAAAACCCGCCATGTTTGTGGCAGGCATCTGTTACCTGTTGGCTGCGATTGCCTTTTGCCAGCATGATCATACTGCCACCTTGGGATTGCAGCAGATCCACGTAAGAATCCATACGACCTGCAGTTGTCGGCCCTAAAGAACCAGACGCATATCCTTCTGGCGTTTTAGCTGGACCCGCATAATAGATCGGATGATCTTTAATATATTGTGGCAGGCCCTCACCGTTATCCAGGCGCTCTTTCAGTTTGGCATGGGCAATGTCACGTCCCACAATAATGGTGCCGCTCAGAGACAGGCGGGTAGAAACCGGGTATTGCGACAGCTCTTTTAAAATGTCTGCCATCGGACGGTTGAGATCAATCCTAACAACCTGACCTTCGTTGCTCTGGCGCAAATGTTCAGGGATATATTTACCCGGATTTTGCTCCAGCGTTTCCAGCCAGACACCTTTACGATTAATCTTGCCTTTGATATTTCGGTCAGCAGAGCAGGAAACCCCCATCCCGACCGGGCATGATGCCCCATGACGCGGCAAGCGAACGACCCGCACGTCGTGAGCAAAATATTTACCGCCGAACTGCGCACCCAAACCCAATTGTTGTGCCGCTTCCAAGAGTTCCTGCTCCAGCACGACATCACGGAAAGCCTGCCCATGTTCATTACCTTCGGTGGGCAAACCATCGTAATACTTGGTTGACGCCAGTTTTACCGTTTTCAGCGTGCTTTCAGCAGAAGTACCGCCGATGACAAACGCAATGTGGTATGGCGGGCAGGCGGCTGTACCCAAGGTCTGCATTTTCGCGACCAGGAATTCTTTCAGTTTTCCCGGTGTCAGCAGCGCTTTGGTTTCCTGGTACAGATAGGTTTTATTGGCTGAACCGCCGCCTTTGGTGACGAAGAGGAATTTATAATCTTCGCCTTCAGTGCTGTACAGGTCGATCTGCGCAGGCAGGTTAGTGCCGGTGTTCACTTCCTGGTACATATCCAGCGCGGCGTTTTGCGAGTAGCGCAGGTTATCTTCGATAAAGGTGTTGTAGACTCCGCGCGATAAGGCTTCAGCATCGTCGCTGTTGGTCCAGACGCGTTGGCCTTTTTTGCCCACGATAAGTGCCGTGCCGGTATCCTGACAGGTTGGCAAAATGCCCTTGGCCGAGATTTCAGAATTACGCAGGAATTGCAGGGCAACGTATCTGTCATTTTCGCTGGCTTGCGGGTCATCCAGAATGGCGGCAACTTGCTTTTGGTGGGCAGGGCGCAGGAGGAAAGAGGCATCGTGGAACGCATGTTGGGCCAGGAGGGTGAGGGCTTCTGGCTCAACTTTCAGAATATCTTGCCCTTCAAACTGCGCGACAGAAACATGATCACTACTAAGAAGATGGTATTCAGTATCGTCTTCACCTAGCGGGAAGGGGTCCTGATAGTGGAACGGTTTATTTGACATAATTTTCTCACATGCAACATCAGTTAGCGAAACCAATCGTTGGCAAAACAATCGTTCGTAAACCCAAAGCGATCGTTAGCAAAACCAAGCCGATATATTTTTTACTATGACTTTGATCATGATCCTACTACAGATTGTGATGGCTAAGCGACGCGCCAGACCTCGTTCTAGCGTATTGATCCCATTTTCTTTACTTATTAATAGCGCCGAACGAATCATGGTGGGAAACTATCTAATGGTCGTCTTGTTCCACTCTATTTGCTAAAAACTCCGCTAGCCATTTTTCTGCTAACTTTGATGATCCAATTCATTGCGTATCCCCGGCGGGCGCTCGCTGATGCTTTAGTGCAAAAGCATGTTCAGAACTACATTGTACAAGTTATTGTCAGTATGGTTTTTCCCCTCTATAATAGTGCCTGAAGAATCAGCATGAAAAGGGGACATGTAATGAGAACAATTAGTTATAGCGAGGCCCGTCAAAATTTGTCTGCAACTATGGTGCAGACCGTTGAAGATCGAGCGCCAATTTTAATTACCCGTCAGAATGGGACCTCTTGCGTCCTGATGTCACTCGACGAATTTGAGTCTCTGGAAGAAACGGCTTACCTGTTGCGTTCACCGGCCAATGCCAAGCGCTTGATGGACTCCATTGAGGAATTGAGGACAGGAAAAGGAATTCAAAAGGAACTTGAAGATTGAAGATTACTTTTTCAAGTCATTCTTGGGATGATTATCTTTATTGGCAACAAACAGACAAGAAGATTCTTAAGAGAATTAACGAACTTGTTAAGGATATTCAAAGAACCCCCTTTGAGGGAAAGGGTAAACCGGAGCCTCTTAAACATAATCTGGCAGGATTCTGGTCCCGTAGGATTACAGAGGAGCACCGGCTGGTTTATGAGATCTCCGGTGATAATGTGTTGATTGCGGCATGTCGTTACCATTACTGATTCAATGTTGCCATTGAATCAGTAATCAGATTTTACCCGCCGTATTATCGTTTGACCCGTGAAACGCTTTCGCAGATTCACTGGCTGTCAGAGACTAACCCGCATCCCCGTTTCATAGATCTGTTGCAGATATTTATTCTCCGTTGTCACTTTATCAGCCACTTCATCTCTCCAATGTTGCGGTTTATTGAGCATTTCCGCGCACTGGATTTTACCCCCACCAGATGACAGACCTTCTGGAGAGATGGCCTGCATCATCCAGCATTCACGATATTTATCGGTAATCGGGAAAGGGGCAGCAAAGCCCAACTGACCTGCGTCAGGCTGAAAGCCATATTTCGGGTAATACTCTTTATGCCCCAAAACAAAAACGGCTTTTGATCCCATCTCCCGTAGCTTTTGGATCCCGGCGTTGATGAGCAGGCCACCTACACCCTGACGCTGATAATCAGGCGTGACAGCCAGCGGTGCGAGGATGTGCATCAGCGGAGATGTTGGTTGCCCCTCAATGCGCACGGCAGTAAAAAGGATGTGACCAACGGCTCTGCCTTGATGATATGCAAGAAGAGAGAGCATCGGCTCGGCACTCGCGTCCTCCAGCAGCTCTTGAACCAAATTGGCTTCTTTATTATAGCCAAACGCATTTTTTTCGACCGTTATAATGTCATCAATATCCTGATCGTCGGTCGTTTTTAACTCGATTCCATCCAAGAACATTCTTATTACCTCACACCTGGTATTCGTTTCCCTAATGGCAAAATTTGCGCATACAAAGGCAGACTCACAATTTTATATAATGAATTCGACACAAGAAAAATAGAGAGAGCGAAACTCATTTGAAACCACTTTTTTATGCGCGAAAGCGCGGAAAGAGCGGTGTGAGATACGTTCATGCATCGATATTTCGTATAAATCAATAGCATCGCTCATGCATTAAGTAACACATTTGGTTTCTGCTGAATAAACAGAAAAACTTATTGATTAGACACAATATCCAACACAAAAACCTCGACGATAAAAACAGAAATAATAACGCAAAAAAATTATACCTTAGATATTGTAATAATAATAGTCTGAGTCTTTGATAAAAATCAAAAATTATCGCTCAAGGTTTAATGTACTCATAAGTTGTTTTGTTTTCATTGTCCGCTTTTTTCAAAAGCTCCGAATTATTTCTATAAATTTTAAAGCCATGTCTATAAGGTTAAAGAGTTTATTGGGAAAAGTACCCATTGATAGGCTGTTTTCAATGCAACTCTCTCGTTAACCTGAATGTGTAAATTAAGAGTGCATCAGGGAATGTGCCAGCAGAGATATATCAGCCAGGATTTCATTCTCATTACCAGATTAGCGTCAGTTCGTAGATAAAAGCCTGCCAGATAGTAAAAAATACTACGGAATTACTTTACGTAATTGTTAATTACCTTCCCGGCAGAGCGATCTTAAAAAAGGCACGTTTGTACCAGAAACTTGCCATGTGTTTCTTTTGTTAAGAAAGAGATGAGATTATGTTTAAATCTACAGCGTTAAGGATATGTGCAGGTATTCTGGCCGTCATAATCGCAATTTTCATTTCGCAAATGGATCCACCCGAAGGGCTTACTCCACAGTCCATGCTCGGGCTTGGGATCTTCCTGGCAACCGTGATTTTTTGGATTTTCGAAATCACCCCGGATTTTATCGCAGCAATCCTTATGTCGGTTTGCTGGGCAGCATTTGGCGCCGTGCCATTCAGTATCGCTTTCTCCGCCTATAATACGCCCACTTTCTGGTTAACCCTGGGGGCATTTGGGCTTGCGGCGGCGATTGGTAAAAGCGGGCTGCTGACTCGAATTGCCAAAACGTTGATGCGGAAATTCCCTTTAACATTCAAAGGACAAGCTCTGGGGCTGCTGCTAACCGGTCTGGTGATTTCCCCCCTGATTCCAAGTACGACCACGAAGTCGACGTTAATGGCACCCTTCCCCAAAGCGATTGGCGAAATCATGGGGTATGAGAAAAATAGCCGAGGTGCAGGTGGTTTGTTCGGCGCCATGTTTATTTCTGCTGCGGGAATGCAACCTGTATTTTTAAGCAGTTCATTTATCTGTTATGCCATATTTGCCTTGATGCCTGAATCAACAACCGCTTATATCAATTGGGGAACCTGGTTTTTAAATACCGCCATTTGGGCCACGGCTGTATTAGTGCTCCACTATATTGCGATTGTTATTCTGTATAAACCAGAAGCACATACCGCCCATTCTCAAGCCACCTCCGAAAATGTACTGAATGAAAAATTACCGCCCATGAGTAGGGATGAGAAAATTGTTATTTCCCTGTTGCTCATTTGTATTGTGCTCTGGGTAACAGAACGCATGCATGGAATAAACTCAGGCATCGTGGCGACGGTCGCACTCTGTATTCTGGTTGCCACTAATGTACTTGACCGCAAATCATTCAAATCACATATCGTCTGGGATGCGCTGTTCATGCTGGGTGGCGTACTCAACCTCTCCACCGTACTTCCTTACCTGAAAGTCGATAAATGGTTGGGTAATGCGCTTGGGCCAACCATTGTTCCGCTGATGTCGGAGAACGTCTACTTTTTCCTGACGGTGCTGGCCGTTGTTGTCTATCTCATTCGCTTTATCATCGTTTCCCAAACGGCTCTGGTGACTGTTTTCACCCTGATTTTTATCCCTTTCTGTGGCCCCGCCGGTATCAGCCCCTGGGTCATCGGTTTTGTGACCCTGGCTGCATGCGGTGTCTGGAACGTCAAATACCACAGTATTACATTCCTTGCCGCGCAATATGCGTCAGCGGCAGCCAGTGAAGATGGCGAACCCTATGTCACTCATGGGCAAATGATGAAGCTATCCGTCGTTTATATGATTGTAAGTATTGTTGGTACTTTATTGAGTATTCCATTTTGGCAATGGACTGGCTTGATAACGCAATAATATCCGCCGGTACCGAACACGATATTGCGGTGGTACCGGTTATTTGCTCGACTCCTGGAGGCAATTGAATATGAACTTTAGCAGAACAGATGAACAACAAATTCTCTTGGAAAGCCTGGGTGAGTTCATCGCAAGGGATTTTCCAGATTCCTATTTTAAAGATTGCGATGCCCAACATAAGTATCCGATCGAATTTATGAAGGGATTATGTGATGCCGGTTTTGGGTTAATGGGGATCCCAGAGGAATATGGCGGTACACCTGTTGATGATCTGACCTTGATTATGTTTTGCGAGGAGGTGGCGAGATTGACAGGAACGTCATACCTGACCTCCTATTTGATCTACGTTGACGATATCCTGACGTTTGGCAGTGATGAGCAGAAAAAAGTCACCATGGATTTGGTTTCCCAAGGAAAACCGTCCCTCTGTTTGGGTATTTCAGAACCTCAGGCCGGTTCAGATAATTCTGCAATGACCGCGACTGCCACTCACAAGAACGGCAAGGTTTATATCAATGGGCATAAGACCTTTATTACCAATGCGAGCTTTTCCCCTTATATGCTCTGCATGACCCGTGATTTGGACAATCCCAAGCCGGTCAAAGGCATTAGCATGTGGTTCCTGCCTCTGGACAAAAAAGGGGTAAAAATTGAGAAACTGGACAAAGTGGGCTGGAACATGAGGCCATCTTGTGAAGTTTATATGGAAGATGTCGAGCTGGACGAAAAAGATCTGGTGGGTAAGCCCAATGAAGGTTTCTTCCAGTTAATGAAAAACTTTGAGATTGAGCGGCTCGTTATGTGTGCGGGATCATTAGGTTGTGCACAGGCTGCTTTTGATGATGCGTTGCTATATGCGACCCAGCGCGTTCAGTTCGGCCAAAAAATTGGCTCCTTCCAAATGATTCAGCAAAAGCTGGTCGATATGCAGATAAAACTGCATAACATGCGCAATTTCCTCTACAAATGCGCATGGGAAAAAGACAACGGCATCTCTATTCAGATCACGTCGGCATTGGCAAAACGTTACTGTGCCCAGGCTGGATGTGAAGTGGTGGATGAGGCCATGCAGATCTTTGGCTCCATCGGTTACACCAACGACCACCGCGTTTCCCGGATGTGGCGCGATCTCCGTGTTGGCCGTATCGGTGGCGGCACGGATGAAATCATGGTCTATATCGCCGCCAAGGCCATGCTCAAGGCAGCAAGCAAATAAGAGGAGCAATTTCTATGGATAAGAACAATTTGCCTCCTGCGTTTGGCCCCCTTGCCGGGGTAAAGGTGCTGGTTTCTGGCGTCGCGTATGCGGGGCCATTCGCGGCAAGCCTGATGGCTGACTATGGGGCTGAAGTGCTTTCCATTGAGAGCACAGTCGCGCCTGATATGATCAGAACGGGCTCCGTATTTCAGCAAATGCACAGAAATCAGCGCGCTATTGCCATGAACGTACCAACGGACGAAGGACGGGAGATATTTCTCAAGCTCATTAAAGAACACGATATTTTTATTGAAAGCTCAAAGGCTGGGCAATGGGGCCGCTGGGGATTGGATGATGAGGCCCTTTGGGAAAGTAATCCAAAATTGGTCATTGCCCATGTCTCGGGATTTGGTCAAACGGGTCTGCCTGAATACACTTCAAGAGGATCGTGGGATGCAATAGGGCAGGCTTTTGGTGGCATCAGTTCTATGAATGGACTGGCTGAACCTGAGCCTCCGATGATTACCAACCCTTATGTTTGCGACTACTACACGGCCATTTATGCCTCCTGGGCCTGTTTGGCTGCCTATATAAAGGCGCAAAAAACAGGCAAAGGCGACAGCATCGATATTGCCCAGTATGAAACACTGATTTACAGCATGGGTGATGCCTTGATGAATTATCTCAATAAAGGCATCGAATATAAGCGTGCGGGTCTCAATAATCCGAAATACGGCGCGTGGAAAACCTATACCTGTAAAGACGGCAGCATCTATTGCGCTCCTGCCGGAATTAGCGCCATGAAAAAAGGATTGCCCTTCCTGGGCCTCCAACACGGCAGCGAGGACATTCCTGAAAACTGGCAATTTACCCCTACCGGGACAAAAGGTGCCAAACTGCTGGAAGAGAAACTTGCTGAGTATTGTGCTGGCCGAACCGTTGATGAGGCGGACCGGGAATTGAATAAAGTAGGGATTTTGGCAAGTCCCATTATGACGCACGATAGAATGGAGGATCACCCGCAATACAAGGCGCGTCAGGTTATTGCCCAATGGGATGATGCTGACGGTAAACCGATTAAGGGACCCAATACACTACTGCGCTTTAAGAACAATCCCGGAACGATTTGGCGTGGCGCGCCCAAATATGGAGCAGATAATGAAGAGGTGTTGTCTGGTTTGGGATATAGCGCTGAAGAGATCGCCGAGTTTTATAAGAGTAAAATTCTGACGAAGGTAACCTCTTGAAAAGCGTCGAGATAAGGATATGAATATCAAATCTGCACAGCAGGTGATGACAGGAAGATCTGAAAGATTTGTTGTGATAATGATCTTCATTTCTTGCTTTCTTGGCATGATGGCTGACGGTGCAGATTTGATTATTCTCTCTTTTTGCCTGACCAAAATAAAGGCTGAGTTTGGCCTGACGAACATTCAGATTGGTGGGCTGGGAAGCGTGACGCTGATAGGCATGGCTATCGGCGGTATTTTTGGCGGATGGGCGGCGGATCGGTTTGGACGCGTCAAGACGGTGGTATGGAGTATCGCTGTTTTTTCAATCGGCACGGCAGCCATTGGTTTTTCGAGCAATTATGAGCAGATCGTTTTTTTCCGTTTCATTTCCGGTTTGGGTTTGGGAGCTGAGTACGTTGTCTGCAATACCCTCATGGCTGAATTTGTTCCCACCAAATGGCGAACGACGGTATTGGGGGCATTACAATCAGGTTGGTCTGTGGGATATATTGTTGCGACAGCGTTGGCCGCCTACCTATTGCCTCTCTATGGTTGGCGCTGGTTATTCTATCTTTGCCTTATTCCCATCGTACTCGCTGTTTTCATCCGGGCATTTATTCCAGAACCTCCCGGTTGGTTGGCCTTGCAGAGGGAGAAACGTGCGCAAGGTAAATCAGGCCGGGTGCAAAAGAGGGGGTTGATTAAGACGATGGCGGAGAATCCGCTGCAACGTAGGGTACTGTTATTATGGATTTTGACATCATGCGCGCTGCAATTTGGCTATTTTGGTGTAAACACATGGTTTCCAGCGTATTTGGAACAAGAGTTGGCGATTGATTTCAGAACCCTGAGTGGATACATGGTCGGAGTTTATACCGCGATGATTCTGGGCAAGGTGATTGCGGGGTGGTTGGCAGATTATTTTGGCCGACGTATTGTCTTCTCCGTTTCCGCGGTGGCGACAGCATTTTTTCTGCCCGTGGTGGTTTTATATAATACACCGGACAATATTGCTTATCTGTTGGTTATCTTCGGATTTTTGTATGGCGCACCCTACGGAGTCAATGCAACGTATATGACAGAAAGCTTTGAAACCAGTATCAGAGGAAGTGCGGTGGGCTTTGCGTACAACATGGGACGCGTCGGTGCGGCGGCGGCCCCATTATTGATCGGCTATCTTGCCTCGTGGTCTATTGGATTAGGATTCTTGATTATGGGAGGCGCTTATCTGCTTTGCGGGGCGATTCCGGCCTTGTTTATTAAAGAAAAACTCTATGATCCCCAAAGTTTGCAACGCGGATAGAATCATTGCCTGTATACCCATAAATAATGCGAGGTGCAGGTAGGGAATTACAGGTAAAAAAGGAGGATGACTTATGTGTGATTCAGAGAAAGTTAACCAAACCTTCACTATTGATAATAAAAAGTATCAAGTCAGTTCACTGTTAAAGGGTGAAGTACCTGATTTTGCTCACCAGTCTGAGTTTCACCATGCGGTCTATGGATTAATCAAAGAGTGGTATTCAGAGTCACCAACAATAACCATCAAGAGTTCGGGGTCCATGGGCAGATCCAAAGATATGAAGGTGGGGAAAGAGCAGATATTACGCAGTATCGATTATACCCGTGATTTTTTCGCTTTAAAGCCAGGGAAAAAGGCTCTTCTTTGCTTGCCGCTACCTTATATTGCGGGAACAATGATGGTTATCAGATCCCTGGTCATCGGGATGAATTTATTTATCCTCGTTCCTGGCGGCAGGCCACTGAATAATACTTTTTGCGGGAAAATGGATTTTGCTTCTCTCACGGCATTGCAGGTTTATAACAGCATAAAAGAAGAGTTTGATAAAAAAGCCTTGGCGACAATAAAGAATCTGATCATCGTCGGGGGAGGAATCAGCAAGGAAATTGGGATGGTTTTGCGTGATTTTCCTAATTCAATTTATTCGACGTATGGTATGGCAGAAACCGTTTCCCACATAGCCATGAGAAGAGTCAGTGGCCCAGAAGTTTCTGAACGCTACATTCCGTTTGCGGATGTGACGGTCTCCCTTGCTGAAGATGACACATTGATTATTAATGCCCCGCGCGTTGCTGAGGGGTTACTGCATTCCAATGATGTGGGCGTGGTATTTGATGATGGAAGTTTCCAGATCATTGGACGTAAAGACAATACGATTAACAGCGGTGGAATAAAAATTCATATTGAGACGGTGGAAAGTCTGTTGAAATCAGTTATTTCAGGTAATTTTGCTATTTCATCCGTGTCCGATGAGAAGTTTGGTGAAGTATTGGTTCTCGTTTCCGAGCAAAACATTGACATTGCTGCGGTTAATGAAGTTCTTCCCGCTTATTACAGACCGAAGAAGGTTATTTATCTGGAAAAAATACCCATGACGGAAACGGATAAAATTCGCCGCTCTGAACTTAAGCAATTGTTGGGAACTGTGAGTCACAGTGTAGAAATATGAGTAGGGTTAGTTTATGTTTTGATAATGAAACGATTCTGCGATTAATGTTAGTAAATTGATACTTCATGCTTTTTTATGGAGGTTGTCTATATACAGACCAGATGACATTTATATAACACCCTACGTCCCGCCACGCATTGAGAATCGACTTTCTCAAATTTTGAAGATGCATGGTAAATTCGTTACGTTGCAGAAAAAACAATTTCTTGTGAATAAAGATATTATCAAAAGTTTTGTATATGTAAAATCTGGAGTGATTGGCCGAATCCGTGAAACGCCAATTTTAACCAAACAGAGTTTTTTGGAAATTACTCCGCCGGGTTGCATGGCGAATTTTATTAATTTTTTTTCACCAGGGAAAGTAAAAATACGCATTCTGGCCTTGCGCCATTCGGAGGTGTACATTACACCCTTCGAGAAAATTTACGCATTGATGGAGGAAGATGAGGAAATAAGACATTTGATTTATCAGATGTATGGCGGCAATGCGGAGAGTTCTTTGAGAAGCTGTCATTGCAATTTTATTTTCCCCTGTAAATATAGACTTATTTTATTATTCAAAGCACTGGCGAGACATTCTGGTTCATTACCAGATGCAAACGGCTGGATACGTCTCCCTTACAAGCTAACGCGGGAAGAGTATTGTGAGATTGTTTTCTGTAGCCTGCTAACATTGGATAACACCTTGCTTGAGTGGAAGAAAGAACAACTTTATAAAAAAACCATAGAAGGGTCTTTTGTACACGTTGACCTTCTGGATAAAGATATTGCCGACTCTTTGTACAAACATGATGTGGTAATCCACGAGCCAACACCAGACTATCATTTTTCTGATCACTCTTCCCGATTGAAAGAAACCGTGTGCGATCCGGTTTGAAGGATATAAATGAGGGGTGAGCGACCTCAATAATACGAAAACCCTTGCAGCGTTTTGTTACGCGCTGTGGGGATTTTTGTTTTCAATTTCCGTTAATTTTCACTCTACGCTATCTCCCATGGCAATAAAATAAATTTTAACTTTTTATGAAAATTTTCATAAAAACTACCTGGTAATATCCTGTTTTTAAAAAATATGAATTGCTACCCTCTTAAAATAAACGTGCTTTCAGAAGATATGTTGGAGCGCGACCAAAAAATTTCGGCGCTATCTGAAGAGGTCATTATGAAAACCATTGTCTGTTTTAAATTGGTACCCGAAGAACAGGACATTTCTGTGAATGCTGACAGAAGTCTCAACCTGACCACTGCTGCACCAAAAATAAGTCAGTTTGATCTTAATGCCATAGAAGCTGCCAGTGAACTGGTGGCAATGGCGGCTGGGGGAGAAGTCGTCGCGTTAAGCGTTGGCGGGGAATATCTAAACAATACCAAGGTGCGTAAAGACGTCCTCTCAAGAGGCCCCGACTCCTTGGCTCTGGTCGTGGATGAGCAATTTCATCAGATCTCTGCGTATCAAACGGCCCAAATTCTTTCTCATTCCGTTCTTAAAATAGGTTTTGACGTGATCATCTGCGGTGATGGTTCAGGTGACAGGTATGCCCAGCAAGTGGGTATGCTGCTTGGTGAAATGCTGAATCTACCGACGATCAATGCCGTTACCCGCAGTCATTTCAGTAACCACAGATATCAATATTCCGCGTATCCCAACGATGAAAGCTATTTTAGGTGCGGGTAAAAAGCCCACCACAACCTATAACCGTGAAGTGATAGACCTCGGCGCGTTGGCTGAATTGACCTGCATATCTTCCATTGCTGCACCGGAACAGACATCAAGGAAGAACATCATTATTGAAGGTGACAGTGAAGAGCAGATTGCGACATTTATAACCCATTTGAAAACGGCATTAATTTGACTGAATGGAGCGGGAAATGAGCAAATTACCTTGTGTATGGGTATTTAGTGATAGCGGATCCAAATACCCTGAGTTGATCGCCGCGGGAAAAGTCTACGCAGATCAAGTCAACGTCATCAATATTACGGCATTGGATACGGCGAGTCAGGCTTTGGTATACGGCGCCGATCGGGTATTCCAGTTTAATTACGAAGATGGCACGCGGTTAATCGAAGAGTATGCCTTAAGTTTTGCACAGCTTATTTCTGCCGGGCAGCAACCGACGGCATTGTTTATGAACTCCACCTCGTGTTGCAAGGCGATCGCCGGGAAATTGAGCGTATTGCTAAAAGCTGGGGTAATCAACGATGTCTCCAGTGTGAAACTGGATGAGCAGAAACTTATCGCAACACGCATGGTTTATGGCGGATTGGCACTGAGTGAAGAACGGATTGATACCCCAATAGCCATTATCACGCTCAGTTCTGAAAGCGTGGAGCCCTTACCGGAAGACCCCGCAAAAACGGGAGAAATTATTCCGGCAACCTTTGTGGAGCCTGTCAGTCGTATCAAATGTATCGGCCGACAAGTGAAGCAAGGGGAACGCACGGATTTGCGGCAGGCGCAGCGTGTGGTTGGCGTTGGGCGTGGTTTGTCTGCGAAAGAAGATCTTCAGATGATTGAAGAACTCTGTGTCGCTATCGGTGCCGAAATGGGGTGCACGCGGCCCATTGCCGAAGGTGAAAAATGGGTGGATCCGGATCGCTACATTGGTGTTTCTGGCGTCATGCTGAAGCCTGATGTCTATCTGGCATTGGGTGTTTCAGGGCAAATTCAGCATATGGTGGGTATTAATGGTGCCCAAACGATTATTGCCGTTAACAAAGACAAAAATGCCCCCATCTTTCAAAAGGCTGACTATGGTCTGGTCGGCGATTTGTACAAAGTGGTTCCTGCCATTATGGCCGCTTATAAAAATTAGCCATGGTATCCCCTTAATAATTCGGGTTGCAGGAAGGCGGTTATACCTAATCATGGCGGTTTTTCTAGCGGGCCAAATAAAGCAGCAAGGGAGTAACTTATGTCTGATGATACCTTTGATACCATCATTGTTGGGGCCGGTATTGCTGGAAGCGTGGCCGCCTATATTTTAGCTAAAGCCGGTGCTGACGTTTTGGTCATCGAAAGAGGCAATTACGCTGGTAGCAAAAATATGACTGGCGGGCGTATTTATGCCCACAGTCTTGAAAAGATTATGCCAGGGTTTGCCAGGGAAGCGCCGGTTGAACGGTTGATCACCCGCGAAAAAATATCATTCATGACAGCGGAAGATTCGGTGACGTTGGACTATCACGCCAAAGAGAAAAATAACCCTACAGAGGAATCCTATTCGATTCTGCGTGGGCAGTTTGATCCCTGGTTGATGGGCAAGGCCGAGGCGGCGGGCGCTCAGTTCATTACCGGAATACGGGTTGATGATCTTTGGGTTGAGGATGGGAAAGTCGTCGGGGTTAAAGCAGGAGGAGATGAGTTGCGTTCAAATACGGTGATTCTTGCCGATGGATGCAATTCTATATTGGGCGAAAAGTTAGGCATGGTTAAGCCCATTTCTGCCGAATCAGTGGGGGTCGGCGTCAAAGAGTTGATCAAGTTACCCCAGGATCAAATTGAGGCGCGTTTTAACATCAGGGGCAATGAAGGCGTCGCCTGGCTTTTTGCGGGAATGCCATCCAATAAATTGATGGGCGGCGGGTTCCTTTATACCAATCAGTCCACGGTATCGTTAGGGATTGTCTGCGGCTTGCATGATATTGAGTCCTCAACGAAAAGCGTTCCACAAATGCTCGAGGATTTTAAAAATCATCCTACGATTAAACCATTAATTGAGGGCGGGGAGGTCATTGAGTATTCGGCACACCTTGTGCCGGAAGCCGGTTTAAAAATGATGCCAAAACTGTGTCGTGACGGTGTGGTTATTGTCGGGGATGCTGCGGGTTTTTGCCTCAATATGGGATTTACAATCCGGGGTATGGACTTGGCGGTGGCGTCAGCAGAGGCTGCGGCACAGGCCGTGTTACAGGCGCGTGAGAAAAATGATTATAGCCAGGCCAGCCTGTCTGTTTATGAAAAGCTCTTGGAAGAGAGTTTCTTAATGCAAGATCTCAAACTTTACAACAAGTTGCCTAATTTGCTGGGTACATCAAGAATCTACAATGAATATCCGCAAATGGTGAGCGGTATTGTCAGCGATCTGTTCACTGTCAATGGGCGACCCGGCATCCCTTTGCGACGTAACATCATGAAACACTGCAAGAAAGTAGGTTACATCAATCTCATCAAGGATGCGGTGAAAGGCGGGAGGGCAATATGAGCGAAACTGTCAACGTTGCAGCGAAACTGAGTGCAAACAAGTTTTATGTCGATGAAGAGGAAGCACATATTGTGCTGGTTGACTCCCCGGATCTTACTGAACTGAAAAAGTTGATTATTGCCTGTCCGGCGGGTCTCTATCAGCTTGATGACAAGGGAACGGTGCATTTTGATCATGCGGGCTGCCTGGAGTGCGGTACGTGCCGGGTTCTCTGCAATAAAACAATCCTGGAAAAATGGCAATATCCGCGCGGCTCTTTTGGCGTAGAGTTCAGGCATGGCTGACAATGGATCAAGACCACCAGACATACCGATAAGTAACAGGGGTACGTCTGGTGTTAACCACTTATTACGCCTGAAGCGTCGCCATATCAATAACGAAGCGGTATTTCACATCGCTTTTCAGCATGCGTTCGTAAGCGTCATTGATATCTTTCATGTTGATCATTTCAACGTCTGAGGTGATGCCGTGTTCTGCGCAGAAATCCAGCATTTCCTGGGTTTCTGCAATGCCACCGATGCATGAACCGGCAATGGAACGCCGCCCCAGAATCAACGTCACGGTGTTAAGCATCGGATTGATATCTCCCAGGAAACCAACAAACACCAGAGTGCCATCCAGATTCAGCGTCGGCACATACGGGTTAATATCATGAGCGTAGGGAACGGTATCAATTATCAGATCAAACTGACCCTTCACCGCCGCCATCTGTGCATCATCCGTAGATAACACGATATTGTGTGCACCGAGACGGCGGGCATCGGCTTCTTTGCTTGGTGAACGCGTGAATAGCGTGACTTCCGCCCCCAGCGCATTCGCCAGCTTCAGCGCCATATGACCCAAACCACCCAAACCAACGACGGCGACTTTACTGCCTTTGCCTACTTTCCAGTGGCGCAGCGGAGACCAGGTGGTGATACCGGCGCACAGCAGCGGGGCGGTGGACTTGAGATCCATGCCGGTAGGCACGCGCAGAACGAAATCTTGCGAGGAAACGATGGTTTGCGAATAACCGCCGTAGGTAGGCAGGTGGTCATGGCGATCGACGCCATTATACGTCTGCACATTGCCCTCTTCGCAATACTGCTCCAGCCCATCTTTGCAGGGCGGGCATTTCCGACATGAATCTACCATACAGCCAATCCCGGCATAGTCACCGGGCTTGAATTTGGTGACCTCTTTGCCAACTGACGTCACGCAGCCAATCACTTCGTGACCCGGAACCAGCGGATAGGTACTGAAGCCCCAGTCATTACGAGCCTGATGAAGATCGGAATGACAGACGCCGCAATACAACACTTCGATGACGACATCATCAGGGCGCGGATCGCGTCGGGTAAATTCGAGCGGTGCCAAAGGAACTTGTGCTGACTTTGCAGCATAACCGAGCACTTTCATGGTCATGTTTGTACTCCAATTTCATGAGTTCAATAGCGTAGGTGGGATCGATCTAGCCTCCGATACCTTGCGCCACAACTTACCTCGACGCTACTTTTTATACCGCGCGTCGGTGACTTTTTCCTCCACGTCGACCAAGGCTGCCGGGGTTAATATCGAGTAAAGTAACGGTACCTCCCTTCTTTTTTAAGAACCAGATAACAAAAGACGATAGGCGCCATGAGCAAAATTCATCAAGGCGACAGACGTTCTGCTCAGTAAAAAAACCTCACGAGGACAGCATAAAGAGTAGCAAATTTCGGTGGGAAGATTAGATCCAGAAATGTGCATGAGTATATGAATCGAACTCATAAGTTTCGATATACTGGTGAGAGACCACGCGAGACGCTACGCGGTGCAGCGAAGCGCAGCAATGCACTACCGGGAATCTGAGTAATTGGGAGGGAATGAGAGATGACACACAATTCTGCAAAGGGAATTTTCAATTCCCCTTTCCTATCCCATGGGTTTTGTTATTAATGAGAAAGAACTTTACGGTGAGGCAAAAATGATATGAACAAAACAGAGTTCTCTCAGCGTATTGCTCAGTTAGACAACCTGACAGAGACAGATATTCGCATCATTGACTATTTTGATAAGCATTTCATGTCAATACCTTACAGTAAAGTCATTGATATCTGTGAAGAAATTAATATTGCCAAGTCAACACTAGGGCGTTTTATGGTGAAGATCGGGTTCAATGGTTTTCAGGACTTTAAGAAATCCACCCTTGAATCTGAGCAACGTAGAAACATCTCTCCAATAGAAAGGTATAATAAAGAAAGCAAGATTAAAAGTGGGATGGAGTATATTGATAGACATTTCAAAGAGATAACAGGAAATATTACCGGTACGTTGGAGAATATCAATAAGAAAGATTTGGAAAAAGCCATAGAACTGATTTGTGACCCAGAAAGAAGAATTTACATCATAGGAAGCGCTACCGCACACTCTTTGGCCGAGTATTTCTATCTGCTGGGCCGGTACATCAAAAAAGATCTCGTGTTGCTTGATGCCAACATCGCGAATTTACCGCACAAGCTAATAGATTCACGAAAAGGTGATGTGTTGCTAGCGATCTCCTATTATCGATTTTCTAGCGTCACTACGCGTTTAATCAGGTGGTTTCATCAGAATCGTGGCGAAACCGTGGTAATTACCGATCGTGCTGTCAATCCTTTCAGCCACTTCGCCACTGCGCTGTTACTTATGGAGAGCCAGCATAATGGGCTTTTCAATAGTCGAAGTTCTGGTTTTGTTCTTATTGAAGCGCTGGTTAATTATATGGGCGAAGTTGCCGGTAATGACCTGGGCGATAATTTCCATATTATGGAATCATTATTTGAAGAGTTTAATGTTTTCAGTAAATAAAAACTAATAAAAGTATCGATTATTCAAGTAAATACTTGCTTTACGTCTATGCATCTAATTGCTCGCGATGAGCATGCGTCATTATATTCAGGTAACAGCAAAACACGGGGGAAATGCCGGGTTTTGATTCTATTAAATGAGGTTTTTATCATGTCCAATAAAGAAGTTCCAATTTGTCCGGAGCAACAAAGTATTAATACATCGCAGGGGAATTTAACATTCCGCTCCTGTGGTGAGGGCGATGCCGTTATATTTCTGCACGGTCTGATGGGCAGTTCCAAGGCGTGGGCATTCCAGTATGCAGCTTTATCCTCGCATTACAAAGTGATTGGATGGGATGCGCCGGGCTACGGAGAGTCCGCGTTGGTTGATGCCGATATCGATAAGTACATTCAGATGCTGGACGAACTCGTTGAGACTTGCGGAGGTAAAAAAGTCTCCATCGTCGGGCACTCGATGGGTGGAACACTCGCCAGTCGTTATGCGGTGGAGCATGCTGATAAGGTCAAATGTGTGGTTTTATCTTGCACGCATCCTGGCTATGCGGCGCCTGAAACCGCGCCCATGTCAGAAAAACTGGAAAAGCGCATGGTAGAGCTCGCCGAGATTGGTCGCGAAGCCTATGGCCGCAACCGGGCGCGTGATTTGTTGCCGTTTGATGATGTGCCGGAAACGGTCCTGGCCTATGCCGCGATGATCGCCTCGGAAACCAATCCTGAAGGTCTGAGACGCGCATCCCGTATGCTCCAGCTTGCCGATAATCGTCCGTTGTTGCCAAAGATTAAGGCTCCTGCGCTGATTCTGACCGGCGAAAAAGATACCGTGGTGCAACCGCAACTCAAAGCAGACCTTCTCTCGCTGGTGCCGTTCACCCGACATATCGAAATGCCTGGTCTGGGGCATGCCCCTTATTTTCAAGCGCCAGAATATTATAACGCGCTGCTTTATGATTTTATCTCCCAAAACTAATTATATATTAAGGAAGATATGATGACTGGATTCTTAATAGGTATATTTGTTACCGTGTTAGCGGCCTGGTTTATAATAAAAAACTACCAGCCGCAAACGGTTCTGCTCTTGGCCGGTTTAAGTTTGTTAACCATTACGGCCGTATTCTTTCCTGAACAATCGATACTGTATGCAAAATCAAAATCGATCGGTTGGGTAGGCGGCGATATTTTTGCTTTCGTTAAAGAGTCGTTAACCACGCAGGTGGCGGGAATTGGTTTGATCATTATGGCTGCGGGTGGTTTTGCAGATTATATGGATCATATCAAAGCCTCCAACTCGATGGTGGATATGTGTATCAAGCCATTGCAGATGATTAGAGCCCCTTATGTCATTCTGGCTATTGGTTATATTTTATCCCAACTTCTGCATGTGGCGATCTCCAGTGCGGCCGGCCTCGCCATGCTCTTGCTGGTGACGTTTTTCCCGGTCCTGGTGCGTTTGGGGGTCAGTAAGGCCGCCGCGGCATCAATGATTGGTATGTCGGCATTTATGGACCTCGGCCCGGCGGTAGGTACCGCTAACCTGGCTGCGAAACATGCAGGAATGGAAACTGCGGTTTATTTTGCCCATTACCAACTCCCGGTCGCTGTCGGTGTCATGCTGGTGGTCTCGGTATTGATATTCTTCACCGCACGTTACTTTGATGCCAAAGACGGGCACGTTGTCGTACAGCAAACGCATGAACAACAGGAACAGAAAGAGGGTGACAAGGTTCCATGGTTCTATGCCTTGCTGCCAATTTTCCCCGTTGTTCTGGTTATTGTATTCAGCCCGTTGATTGTCGCTACCATCAAGGTCGACGTTGTCACCGCGATGATCATGGGTACTATGCTGGCGTTCTTCTGTGAACTGTTCGTTAAGCGGGATTTCAAAGCGGTATGTAAAGGCGTTCAGGTCTTTTTCCGCGGCATGGGTTCAATGTTTACCAGTATTGTTTCCCTGTTGGTCTGTGCGGATGTCTTTGCCCAGGGCCTGCAAATCATAGGTGCCGTTGATTACATTATCCAAACTGTTCAAAATGCTGGATTTGGTTTCGGCAGTATGACGGTTGTGATGGCCCTGCTGGTTTGCGTTACCGCTGCCTTGACCGGTTCTGGCGTCGCCGCCTTCTTTTCGTTCTCAGGGCTGGCTCCAGGGATTGCCACTAAATTTGGCGAAAGCGCAGTAAGCATGATTTTACCTATGCAGTTGATGGCCGGTATGGGGAGATCGATTTCACCTGTCGCAGGTGTGATTATTGCGGTGAGTAAAGCGGGTGAGTGTTCTCCGTTCATGATTGTTCGCCGAACTGTAATTCCTGCCGTTGGCGGTATCATCACAATGTTAATTATCAATGGTATTTTGAATTAAGTGATGGGTTTGATTTAAGTGAGTAAGTGAGTAAGTGAGTGAGTAAGCAAGAAGTGAGTAAGAAAGTAAGTGAGTAAATAGGTAAAAGGTAGGCAGTTAAAAAGGGATCTGGCATTGTCATGTCAGATCCCTTTGTCATATTAATACCCTTGGTGTCGATTTCTATTGCAATAACGTTTTGAATATAACTCAATGCGGATACGGACTATTTTTAGAGGTAAACACCCTCGATAATTTCACACTTCTTATTGGCCATATCCCGGTCAACCCAACTGCGTTCGGCTTCACCGGCCTGCGTGGCGGTTAATTTACCACTGTCGTGCAACTGGTATTTCTGCGCTTCTGCCAATAAACGTTCTGCATCGTGCTGGGGAATGACAATAACACCGTCGCCGTCACCGACGATGATATCCCCAGGATTAATATGCACACCGCCGCAGGAGATCGGGACATTCACCTCGCCCGGCCCGTCTTTATAAGGACCGGCTGGCGTACTGCCGGTGCCATAGACTGGCAGGGTCATCTGCTGAATGTTGTAGAGATCGCGCACCGGGCCATCCAGCACCACGCCCGCAGCCTGTTGCAGTCTGGCGTAGGTCAGCATGATCTCACCCATCAGCGCCTGACTGGTACCGCCGTCGTTTGACACCACCAGTACGTCACCAGGGCTCAACATATTCAGTGCTTTATGCACCATCAGATTGTCACCGGCCCGCGCTTTTACGGTCAGCGCAACGCCAACCATATTTTCAGTGACCGGTGCAGAGAGCAGACGAATCTGGCTGTTCATCGCGCTCAGGCGTCCCATGCAGTCAGCGATATTTGCCGCAGGAATGGTTTTGAATGCCGCAACCAGCTCAGGGGCAGGCAGCGTGCGCTGAGTAAATACTCGGAATCCAACGCTCATAGCTTTATCCTCATTTTTGATCGATGGCCTGAGAGTGATATTCACCCGCATCATTTTGGTCAGGCTTGAACGTCTGCTGCATCACTTTTCTGTCCAGCACGCCGTCCCAGGCGGAGATAACGATAGCGGCAATGCCGTTGCCAATCAGGTTGACAATCGCCAGTCCGGTGCCCACGAAACGGTGGATCCCCAGAATCAGGACCATACCGGCGACAGGCACAACAGGCAGGACGATCAGGGTACTGGTGAGCATAACGAAGGCTGCACCGGTCACACCTGCCGCACCTTTGGAAGTGAGCATGGCGACCAGCACCAGAATGATCTGGCTGGTCAGCGACAGTTCCGTGTTGGTGGCCTGGGCGATGAACAGAATCGCCATCGTCATGTACAGATTGGTGCCGTTAAGGTTAAAGGAGTAACCGGATGGCACGACCAGCGCCACAACGGATTTCGGGCAGCCCATGCGTTCCAGCTTGACCATCAGTTGCGGGAGCACGACGGATGAGGAGCCGGTTCCCAGGATAATCAGCAGTTCTTCCCTGATGAATTTCAGGTAGGCAAGCAGACTGAAGCGGCAGAAGCTGGCAATCGCGCCGTAAATAAGCAGTACGAAGACAATCAGCAGCAGATAAAATCCCAGTACCATCTTGATCAACGGAATCAGCGAAGCCAATCCGTAGGCACCAATCGTATAGGCAATAGCACCGAATGCCCCGATAGAGGAGAGTTTCGAAATCAGATGAACATTATGGAAAAATACTTTGGATGCGCTATCAACAAAATTAAAGACCGGTTTGCCTTTATCACCGATAGCGGAAAGCGAATAACCGAACAGAATGGAAACCAGCAAAATCGCCAGAACGTTACCTGAGGAGAACGCACTGACGAAAGTTGCGGGAATAATATTCATCGCAAAATCGACCAGATTTACGTCCTTGGCACTTTCGGTATATTTGTTCAGCGCTGACGTATCCAGCGTAGTGGGATCGATGTTAAACCCAAGACCCGGCTGAATAATATGGCCGCCGAACAGGCCAATAACCAGCGCCACTATCGACATCACGCTAAAGTAGATCAGTGCCTTCCCGCCCACACGACCGAGTTCTTTCATGTCGCGCATACCGGCAATACCTGATACTACCGTACAGAAAATAATGGGCCCGATGATCATCGCAATCAATTTGATGAAGCCGTCACCGAGAGGTTTCATTTTCACGGCGAGGTCAGGAAAGAAGTAACCGAGAGAAACCCCGACCACAATCCCAACTATCACCTGGAAATAGAGCTCTTTATAAAATGGCTTTTTTTTCATGTTTATCATTCCATCGTAATAACCGAGCTCTGTGCAAGGTATGGGTACAATCCTGGTGAACTGCACAGAGCCACCTATGTCTGTCGGATGCTCAGTCCTTCAAGTATCGGTCAAACAACCAGAGCCGGAAAGCCGTAGAGGCGAGCCGGGTTTTCGACCAGCAGTTTGTTGCGCAGACCTTCATCCTGACAAAAATCGAGCATCAGATTGACCAGTTCGCCATCGTTGGGCATGTCGTTGCTGATATTCGGGTGCGGCCAGTCCGTTCCCCACAGCACCCGATCCGGGGCGGTTTCGATAAGGGTCTGAGCGAAGGGAATCGCGTCATTGAAGGGGCGGACGCCGGCTGAAATACGCTCAGAGCCGCTGACCTTCACCCACGCCAACGGATTGTCGCGCATCAATTGCAAAAGCTGCTGGAATGGTTGCTGCTCCAGGCCCTGCGCGGTTTTCGCCCGTCCCATATGGTCGATGATGAACGGCAGATCGATTTTGCCGATGGTGTCTTCGTAGGTCAGAATATCCTGCGCATCAAGATGCAACACCACATGCCAACCGAGTGCCTTCACGCGTTGCAGAATCGAAAAGAACGTCGGTAAATCGGGTGCCCCGCCAAGATGCTGAACGAAATTAAAGCGTACACCGCGTACACCCCCCGCATGCAGGCGCTCCAGTTCGGCATCGCTTTCGCTACCGTCCACCATCCCGACGCCCATATAACGTCCGCCGCTGCGGGCAATGGCATCCAGCATTGCGCTGTTGTCGGTACCGTGACAACTGGCCTGAACGATGACCGCACGGGAAATACCCAGCCAGTCATGCAGCGCCAGCAGTTGCTCAAAAGGTGCGTCCTCCGGGGTATATTTACGGCTGGCACCGTAAGGGAAGCGCGAGCCGGGACCGAATACGTGGCAGTGGGCGTCACAGGCGCCGGCAGGCAGCGTCATTTTAGGTTTGATCGGATGGGGATCCGGTGCTTTACATGATTTCATAACTCACTCCTTGATTGACGTTGATGACTAAGCCAGCTCGCCGCTAACCTGTGGGAAAATACGTTGATAGCCTTCGGCATATTTTATTTTCAGGTTTGAGTTACGGGATGCCTGTACGCCACGCTGCAACGCGACTCGTGTGTAGTATTCCCAGAGATGTTCCTGCGCAGCCATGGACTCAAAGGCTTTGCTCTTCTTCTCCCAGACTTCCGTGATATCCAGCAGCACCTCAGGTTTCCATTCGCACTGTTCTGGCTGGTGGGGTTCAAACAGGAATACCGGTGGCGCACCAATAATTTTCTTCTCCGGGCAATGGCCGTGAGCCTGGGCAATGATTCTCGCTTCTTGTGCGACGTATGTGGCCAGCGGATGGTCGAAGTTATAGGGGTCTTTCAGGGAGTGGGTCAGAACGAATTCAGGGTTAATGTCGCGATACAGATCTGCCAGATTAAACAGCACCTCATCGCTGATGCGCAGCGGGTAGTCCCCGGCGTCCATAAACAGGATGTTTTTCGCACCGAGAATTTCGGCGGCTTGCTGCGCTTCTCTTCTGCGCGCCTGTTTTACCGTCGCCATTTCCATACCCGGCTGACGCCACAGTTTGGCCGATTCCCCGCGTTCGCCAAAGGAGAGGCAGACGATAGTGATATCCCAACCGCGGGAGGCATACAGCGCAATGGCACCGCCAGCGCGCCAGACAAAGTCAGCAGAGTGTGCGCTGACGACTAATGCAGTTTTGGTTTTCGTGTTCATAGTGACTCCTCATCCTTTCTATTGATGTGGACACGTTAACAAGCGCTGGAGTAATGAAAAAGACGCAAAGCGTACTAGCTGATTTGCATTTTCCGCATAACAGAAAGGGAGCCGAAAGCGACTCTTTTCAAGGCAAGGCAGGGAGAGTGAGGGAGAGATCGACAGGATCAGGGAAGTGCTTCGTCACCAATACTTTGATGGAGGATCTCGATAGTGCGCTGTGCCAACGGTGTCAATTTGCGCTGCGCGGAAGTCGCCAGCACCACCCGGTTGAGAATGGGCGGTGACGTTGGAATTGCCACCAATCCCTCTGGACGATAGGGCGCGGCGAGGGCATTTGCCGGTAAAATCGCATAGCCGAAACCCTTCACCACCAAGGCCAGCAGGGAAGAGACGGCATCAATTTCCATCACTACATTCAGGCTGACATTATGCCGGGCGCACTCAATCTCAACCAGATTACGCAGCATATGCTGGCGGCTGGGGATAATCAGCGGATAGCGAGCCAGATCCTGCAAAGGGATAACCGTTTCAGAGGCAATGGCTGCCGACGCGGGAGCCACAAGGCACAGTTTTTCCGTCCACAGCAGTTGGTAATTCAGGTGGGTACTGGGTAACGGGTTGTACAGTAAGGCGATATCCAGTTCACCCAGTATCAGCCTCTTCTGGATCCAGTAGGTCAGGTTTTCTGTAATCGCCAACGAAGAGTCAGGAAACTCCGCAAAGAAAGCAGTCACCAGATCCACCGTCAACAATTTGCCCAGTGTCGGGGTCATCCCTACGGTCACCGTTCCTTTGAGAATTCCGCATTCACCCTGCAGGGCCAATTCTGCCACCTCAACCTGACGCAGAATTCCCTTGCCGTGCTCGACCAACTGACGTCCCGCAGGCGTTAACGTCACGCCGCGGCCATTGCGTTGCAGCAGGGTTTGGTTGAGATCTATTTCCAGTTGACGTACCTGACGGCTGACCACGGATTGCGATTGATCCAGCGTAAGGGATGCCTGAGTAAAGCTACCCAGTTCTGCGACCCGGATAAAACATTGTAGCCTTTTCAGATCCATGATCACTCAAGTCCCGCAATAATATGATTATATTATCCATTAGGATAAGCGGTTAATGAGAGAAGGCGCTGTGAAACGGTTCACAGATGCGGCTTCTGGAGATTTATATGGAAATTTATAAGCAACTCGCATTTGAACCGGTAACCGTCAAGGATATTGACGATCTAACAAGGATAATGAAACGCGCGTTTGATGAAGATACCCGCCGACACTTGGGAAAGGAGCAGGGCGGCCCTCCGGGCTATGACAATGGCGATTTTATTCGTGACTGGTATATCAACGCTAAAAGCGATGCCTATAAGGTTTTCCTTCACGGTACGTTAATTGGTGCTGTGAACATCTTTTGCTGGAAAGATAATGAGCGATTTTTAGGAAATATATTTATTGATCCCTCTTATCAAGATAAAGGGCTGGGATTTCTGGTCTGGCAATTCATTGAAAACAAATATCCGAATACCAGGAAATGGCAAACCGAAACGCCGGGATTTTCCACGAAAAATCATCATTTCTATATCAATAAATGCGGATTCGAATTTGCAAAAATCGAGAAGTTTGAAGGTGAGGCGCATTTCACTATTACCCTTGAGAAAAACATAATAATATCAATGCAATAAAATAATTTTAAGACACATAGGGAAATGCAAAGTAAGAGGTTTTTTTGCGCTACATCTTACTCTGCCTGCCTTAACTTCCCTGCTTTTGGCTATACCCCATATAGTCAATAATAGTATGAATAAAATCAGTGCCTGATAGTCGGTTCAATCCTCCTTTTGCGCAGGCATGTTCATCAAACTGCACCACGTTATCCTGCCGTATGCCATTACCACACAGTGCGACCGGCACGGGCTCACCGGTGTGTTCTTTGACTTCACAGGGCGTTGAATGATCGGCGGCCAGGGCCAGATAGGTATACTCAGGCAGATTATCCAGTATCAGGCCGACCATTTGATCAAAATGCTCAATGGCCGTGATTTTTTCAAAGGGCAGGTTATCGTGCCCGGCTAAATCGGTGGCCTTGAAGTGCAGAAAAACCAGATCGTTATTATCCAGCGCCAGCAATGCACGTTCAGCTTTCAACTGAAAATTTGAGCTGATATTGGCAGTAAACAGTGGATGACTGTGCGTGCTATAACCCAACAATTTCGCTACGCCCAGTACCGTGGTTTCGCCTGCGATGCAGCAACCGTTGAATCCGTATTTCTGTGGCACTGATGCCAGGGGTTGGCACCGGCCTGGACCCCGGGTCAGTATAAAGTTGGCAGGCAACAGTCCCTGCCGTTTGCGCTCGGTATTAATGGGGTGAGCATCCAGAATTGCATGGCTTTTATTGAGGAATAGCTGCATTAAATCAGCCATTTGCAGTGATTTCTCACTGTTGTCAATCGCCTGCGGTACGACATAAGGTTTGCCGTCATGTGGTGCCTTGGGGTCCGAGTCAGTAATATTTTCACTGAGATTAGCACCACGAAAAACCAATACTGCCCGATGCTCGGTCGCTGCCTGCATATAAGCAGTGACGTTATCAGAAAGCACCATGCCATTTACTGCGGCCACTAATTCAACCGTATTCTGATTAATCCGCCCAGCCCGGCGGTCAATAACAATGCCGTACTCATCGACCGTCGCCAAATTACAGCGAAATATCACGTCACCTGGTCGGGTATCCATTTCAATACCGTAAGCTTCAATCGGTCCCCTGCCGGGATAATCATCTGGCCGTCCACCAAATAACACCAGATGTCCCATATCTGTGCCAACGGGTATTCCTGGCGCAATCAAATCCATCATGCCACAAATCCCTTGTGACGCGACGCGATCAAGATTAGGTGTATGTGCTTTCTGTAAAGGCGTAAGTCCATTTAATAATGGGTGCGGGCGATCTCCCAATCCATCGGCAATAGCCACTATCGCTTTTCGATAATACATTTCTTAATCCTTAACCGGTAAATAGCCCAAGTACTTTAAACCAGGTAAACAGTGTAATGCTGATCACGCATGCCCCAATAAAGCAGGTCACCATGGCGTATTTTATTTGGTCCAATACACTGAAAAATCCGGTTGAGAAATAAATCGCATTCACTTTGGAGTGAGGTGGTAGCGTGATGGTATAAGTTGTTGTCAACGCAGCAGCGAGTGCCAGACCCACAGGATCCATGCCTAACGTTTTCGCCAGGGCGATAAAAGAGGGAATCAGGATCGTTACGCGTACTGTCTTGCTGGTAAAAATGAGGTGACTGTACATACTGATAAAAATCACGAGAATATAAACGGCGGTGTGGCTCATATTTTCCAGTCCCAAACTGGTCACCACTTTACCAATCAACCATTCTGCGCCTTTGGTTTTTTCAAGCGCATTTCCCGCAGCATAAGCCCCAGCCGCAAACAACATCAGGTCCCATTTTATATTGGCTTCAGGCCAGGATAGGATGCCAAACCGGGGCAGTAAACACCAGGTGGCCGCCATAATTGCGGTCATATACACACTGATTTTAAAACCAACCCAATCCTGATGATAATCTGAGGTCGCCCACAGCACGACGGTGATCAGAAATATAGTCAGGGTCTTGAATTCGATGGTGGAAATATTACCCATTGAATTCAGTTCACTGCTCAACCGCCCAATACCGTCACTGAAGGTTGCTTCACCTTTAAAAGAAAACAGCCGAAGACCAATAAAAAAGGTTATCGCCATCGTAATAATTGCCGTTGGCATACCGGCTAATAGCCAGTCCATATAACCAATCGAGGAACCTGTTAAGTCATTGATAAACCCCACGGCAATAATATTACCTGCCGTGGCGGTCATGACTCCAGAGGTTGCCAGTGCATCGGCCTGCACCCCTTGCAGCATCATAACGCGGCCTAAATTACTTTCCCCCGGTATGGCTTTATACACTTCAAGGAGAATAATACAGATAGGTACCATCAAGGTTGCACGGGCAGTCGTTGAAGGGACAAAGAATGCGAGGGCAAAGTTGATAAATACCAGAATAAATAGGGTCTTCTTGGGGGTTTTCCCAAACCTCGTTACCATAAATAGCGCAAAACGGCGTGCCAGATTAGATTTAATCATGGCCGAAGTTAATACAAAAGCTGAGACCATTAGCCAGATTACATCGTAACCCAGGGTACCCAGGACATTCTTCTCTGACCAGGTTCCCGTTACCGATAAGAGAATAATAACGATCAGTGAGGTAATGAAAATCGGGACAGGGCAGGTTACCCACATAATCAGCGCGAAAACAAATATCGCAATGGCCTTTTGTCCTTCAACCGGCAGTCCTGCCGGTTGCGGCATAAAATAGAGAAGTAAGAAACAAATGGCAGCCAAATAGAAGCCATATTTTTTCATCCAAGAATCAGGTTTGCCATTTTTTACTCCACTCGGATGGTGTTCATCACTCTTCAGAGCTTTGTTTTTCATTTTAATATCCCTGGCGTCATTTATGATCAGTCACTATAAAACCTAATGAGATAATCAGTTGTGTCTAAAATTCACTGTTACCTAATCATGAAGCCAGAGACTAATCAATTCCATTTTCATTGGATGATTATAGGTAAAATTTATAGCTGCTCTATTTTATGATCATAAATAAAAAAACAACCAAATATTAGTGAGATGTATCACAGAAGTAGGGAGTAACTCTCCCTACTCTAAATAGAGTAGGGTTTAATCTCTAAAAGAATGAATGATTCTTATTTATATTGTCTGTTTTTACTGCTTTGTTAAGAAATAATGAAGGGTTGGATAGGGAAAATAATAACAACACGGCGACCCGAGGGGAATTTTATGAATCTCACACGACTAAGGACATTTCTGGTATTAACCGAGTGCCTCAATTTCTCTGAAGCGGCGGAGATTCTGTACTGTAGCCAACCCACTGTCAGTATTCAGATTCGCACGCTGGAAGAGGAAATTGGCTGCACGCTGTTCGATCGTGTTGGGAAGAAATTGTATGTTAATCAGCAGGGTAATGAATTTAAAATCTATGCCACCCAAATGCTCAATATCTGGGCCGCCGCAAAGGAGAATGCGTTGAGGTCCCGTTCAGGAGAGTATGGATTATTGTCTTTTGGGGCCAGTAATTTTGTGGGAATTTATCTGCTGCCTATTCTGCTGTCCACATTCAAAAAAAAGCACACTAAAATAAAGATCAATATGCAGATCAGATCATCAGCAACGCTGTTAGGGCTGTTGGAAAAAAACGAAGTGGATTTCCTCATCCTTTCTGATCAAGTGAAAATAAATGAGACTATTTATCAGAAAAAAGATTTTTATCGCGATAGATTGATTTTGGTTGCGCCCAGTGAACACCCTTTGGCTCAGGTAACCTTATTGGATTTAAGTCAGTTGGAGGGATGCGTTTTATTATGGAAACCTGAGAATTCGTCTACCCGTATTTTTCTGGAGCAATTATTAAAAAATAATAACGTTTCGATTAAAAATCATATTGAAATAAGCAGTCTGGAGGCCATTAAACAAAGTGTTATTAACTCATTGGGTATTGCCTTTATTTCGGAGTCTGCGGTAAAGCAGGAACTTAATCATGGGCTGCTGACGGAGGTGTTTACTCCGCAGTTGAATATTAAACGCGGGGTGGTGTATGTCACTCGCAGGGATAAAATATTAACCCCTGTTGCCAGTAACTTTATTAAGCTGCTGGAGTCAATAAATCATAAAAATGATATCCAGCAAGCTTTGCTTAACTGGTCTTTGCAAAGCATTCCGGGTGAGAAAAAGTGTATACAGAGCGCTGTGACATCATGATTTGCACGGTCTTTCCAGAGAATTTGATACCCCGCCACAGAGGTAATCCCTGTGACGGGGGGCCTGCAACGCCAATTATTTAAGGTTTAGAGGACGCCAATTTAGCCTGCCAGGCCGGATATTCAGTTTTGAGAAGTTCTGCTGGCCAGGTGCCATACCATGAATAACCGGTACGTCTTTCCCGCGCTATCTCGCTGTACTCTTTCACCCTCACGCTGTCTCGGTTTGCCAATACCACGCTATTGTCTTTTAAATCGTAGAAGCGTGCCCACAACAGCGGCGCACTCGGATCTTTCACCTGGCGGCGATCTTTGTCAGAGGAGTGCCACTCGTACTTCTCGGGTTTGGCGCTGAAATTTTCGATTCTTAATCCGGTCAGTGCCGAACGCTGTAACCAGGCTGCCCCATCGTTGATGCTGGCGATAATTTCCGGGGAAGGATTTTCTATACGCATCAAATAGCGCAACACTTCGACGGTTTCTTGCGACACGATAGAAGGGAGTTCATAGGATCGTCCCATCATCGGTTCCAGCGTTTCATTATTATACTGACCCGCCCAGCCGGTTTTAACTCCATTTTGAACGACCTGAAGTTTGAGTAAACAGGCATCGCCATTCGCGATCGCCTGCTCAATCTTTCCACGCAGTTGGCTATCCACAAAATCATAGCGTTCAGGTTCAGCAATAACTTGGCGCAGGGTAGAGAGCACCCCGGAGGTCACTTCATCCGCGATAGTAATATAGGCGTGATATTTCTCTTTGGGAGGCAGCGTATGCGGCCAACCACCGCACTGGGTATTTTGCAGCGACAACATATACTGCAACCCTTTCAGGCTGGCATCCTTATATGCAGGATTTTTCGTTATCTGCCAGGCATTGGCGAGATAAGCGATTTGTGTGTAGGTATTTCGATTGTCAAGTGACAACTTTGGATCGGATTTCATCGCAGTGAATGCGCTGATTTCTTCTGGTGTCAAAATGCGTGCCGGATCCTGATTTTCAATCCATCCACCGTTATCTTTTTGATAAAGAAGTATATTATTTGAAATCGCCGTAACGTCTTCAGGTGCATAACGCGCATAATCTTTGCCATTTTTATTTTGATAATGGTGTATCGCGTCGTAAAAACCGTCCAATGAGGTCGTCGTTTTGGTGTCAGCGTAGGCATGCGTCGTTATCAGCATGACGGAGAAAACAGTCAGTAAAAACTTCGGTTTCATTAATAGCTCCCTTTCAGTTGTTTTTCTGGCAGGCAGACTATAACGACTCTTTTCGTTTAAAAAACAAATGATTGTCACATTAAGAAACTGTTTATTAAATAAAATGAAATAGCAGTTTGTTTTTATTGTAGAAACAAATGCCTCAAGTTGATGGCGAAGTATGAGGTTAAATACTCTATTTCAATGAATATGCAACCAGATGATAGTTAGTGGTATTTGCGTCACCAAGAGTGAAAATTCACAACTTCTTCCTAATCTTTAATCAAAGGCTCAATAGGGAAGATGACGGTTTTTTTATTAAAAAAATACAAGAAGTTACATTAATCATTTCAGCTAGTGAGCAACCATTGAGCGTTCATTCTGGAAGATTCCTCGCAAGAACCGACTGTCTAGCCTGTTCATCGGCCCCATTGAACGGTATCATTCCTGGAATTGGTAATGCCAATCATTAGCATTACGAAATGGGATTTCTATATCCACAATTCTCAGGAGAGAAAATGCGATTACGTTCAGCCTTATTTTCGTCATTGTTGACAGCAACTTTTGCCCTGACCGGGTGTGATGATTCCGCAGCAAAACCAGAAGCCTCAGCCAAGATCAGCATTGAACATGCACAGGGTACGACGCAGGTTCCGCTTAATCCGCAGAAAGTGATCATACTGAACCCGATGATGCTGGATAACGCCGACGCCCTGCACATCAAGGTGGCCGGTGTTCCGCAAACCAGTACGCATCTGCCCGCATTTTTATCCAGATACAGCGGGTCTGAGTATATGAACGACGGTACCCTGTTTGAGCCGGATTATGAAGCGCTCAGTCAGGCGAAACCCGATCTGATCATCGCAGGTGGCCGTGCCAATGATGCTTATGACAAGCTCAGCGCCATCGCACCCACCATTTCGCTGGATCTGGATCCCCAGCACTTTACCCAGAGCCTGAGCCATCGCACAGAGCAACTGGCATCAATATTTGGCAAAGAAGAAGAGGCGAAGACGCTGCTGGACAAATTCACCGCACAGATAGACGGCATCAAGCAGAAATCGGCTAACGCGGGATCGGCAATGGTATTGATGATCAGCGGTGGCAAAATGTCGGCTTACACCCCGGGTTCCCGTTTCGGCTTTGTTTTTGACGATCTGGGATTCAAACCTGCGGCTACGTTTGCTGAATCAGGTCGTCACGGCAATGTGGTGACCTCTGAATTTATTCTTAATGCCAACCCTGACTGGCTGTTCGTACTTGACCGTGACAATGCCATTGGCCGTACTGAAGGGCAATCCGCGCAACAGATCCTCGATAACCCGCTGATCAATAAAACCAAGGCGTGGCAGAACAATCGCATTATTTATCTCGATTCCGCCTCGCTTTACATTGCGGGTGGGATACAGAGTTACACGCTGCTGATGGATAAAGTGAATGCGGCTCTGGATAAGCAAGCGTCAGCGCAATAATTCTTATCAATGAAAAATTTAAGCTTTGTAGCAGGTCTGGTTATTTTACTGGGCCTGATGGCATGTAGCCTGTTCATTGGCGCTGGGCATGTCACTCTGGCGAATCTCTGGTCGGATCCGGACATGCGCGACATATTTTTAATCAGTCGCGTACCCCGCACGCTGGCATTGGTTCTTGCTGGCAGTGCCATGAGCGTTGCCGGGCTAATCATGCAGATGCTGACACAGAACCGCTTTGTCGAGCCTTCAATTGCGGGTACTACCCAGTCGGCCAGTCTTGGTTTACTGCTGGTGATGGTGTTCAGCCCGTCGGCCCCGGTGATGGTGAAAATGCTGGTGGCAACGGTATTCGCCATGGGCGGTACCGCGCTTTTTATGCTGTTGCTGGCACGGATGAGGATGAAATCGGCGCTGATGGTGCCGCTTACCGGCATCATGCTGGGCGCTGTATTCAGTGCGGTGACAACGTTTCTGGCGATGGAGTTCGACCTTCTGCAATCATTGGGCAGTTGGGAATCCGGTGATTTTTCTGGCGTATTGCAGGGCCGCTATGAGTTGCTCTGGATCGTTGGCGCACTGACGCTGATTGCGTGCCTGATCGCCGATCGTTTTACCGTTGCAGGCATGGGGCGAGATTTCTCGGTCAATGTCGGCCTGAATTATCAGCGGGTGATGCTGGTGGGAATGTCGATCATCGCCATCATCAGTGGTGTTGTGGTGGTCGTGATTGGTGTGCTTCCTTTTCTGGGTTTGATTGTCCCGAATATTGTCAGCATGGCAATGGGCGATAATCTACGTCGAACCATTCCGTGGGTGAGCCTTTGCGGCGGCGGGCTGGTGGTTTTATGCGACATTATTGGCCGGTTAATCAGTTACCCCTTTGAAATCCCTGCCAGCGTGATCCTGGGAGCCATCGGCGCGCTCGTTTTCCTGTTATTAATTGTTAGGACCAAACGTCATGCAGGTTGAGGAATATCCGTCAAAAGACCATCTGCTGCCCGGGACAAACAGAACGTTAAGCGTACCGGCAAAGCGGTTACTGCTATTGGGCGTAATTGCGCTTGTGGTTATTGTCATTTTCATGACGATCAATCTGGGTGGAAACATTCAGTACATTCTGATCCATCGCGGGCTGATTTTAGCCACGATGCTGTTGGTCGCTTTTGCTTCCGGCGTTGCCACCGTTTTATTTCAGACCGTCACCAATAACCGCATTTTAACGCCCTCGGTCATGGGATTGGAGGCGCTGTTTATTCTCATCCAGACGCTATTGATATTCTTTATCGATGCCAATGGCTTTCGGGTTTTGGGTGTTACCGGGAAGTTTCTCTGTGAATCGGCGCTGCTGGTGCTGTTCTCGGTGTTTCTTTACCGCTGGCTGTTGACGGGCGTGGGGATCAATCTGCACAAGGTGCTGTTGATCGGGCTGGTGTGCGGCACGCTGTTCCGCAGTATCTCCAGCCTTATGCAGCGCCTTCTCTCACCCGGCGAATTTGCCATCCTTCAGGGACGCGTTTTCGCTACCTTTACCCGTGCCGCACCGGAAATTATTGCTGTGTCGGCCGGGATCACGGTGCTTGTGGCGCTGGCCGTCTGGCGGATGCGCCATTGCCTTGATGTGATTGCGCTGGGCAGAAACAGCGCGGTTAATCTGGGTGTCGCGTACCAGAAAAAAATCACCGTCATTCTCCTTCTGGTTTCGCTGCTGGTCGCCATGTCGACGGCGCTGGTGGGGCCGCTGACATTTTTAGGCTTGCTTATCGCCAATCTGGCCTATCCGATTATGGGGACGTTCCGCCATCAATATTTGCTGCCGGGGGTTTTCCTGCTGGGGGCGATTACGCTGGTCGGCGGGCAATTGATCCTCGAGCGCTTATTGAACATGTCGGGAACGTTGTCAGTGGTCATTGAATTTGTTGGCGGCGCGCTGTTTATTTATCTGTTAATTAAAAAGGCACCGGTGTGATTGAAATAAAGGATATCAATAAAAAATACCAGGATACCGCGGTACTCAGTCAAATAAACGAGACCATTCCTTCCGGCGGTATCACCTCAATCATCGGGCCAAATGGCGCGGGAAAATCGACGCTATTGTCGATCATGAGTCGTCTTCTTGAAGCTGACCTTGGCACCGTACAGATCAATGGGCTGGATGTGGCGAAAACCCCAGGGGACAAGCTCGCGACCATTCTTTCCGTGCTGCGGCAGGAGAATCATTTCACCAGCCGCCTGACGGTAGCGGATTTGGTGGGTTTTGGTCGCTATCCCTACTCGAAGGGGCGGCTAAACGAAAACGATCGCCAGCATATTGATGCCGCGATGGCGTTCCTTAATCTGATTCCCCTGAAAGATCGTTACCTTGACGAACTTTCGGGCGGGCAGCGGCAGCGTGCCTATGTTGCCATGGTGCTTTGCCAGGATACGAAGTATATCCTGCTGGACGAACCCCTGAATAATCTGGATATGAAACATAGCGTGGCGATGATGAAGCAACTGCGGCGTGCCGCCGACGAACTGCAAAAAACCATCATACTGGTGATCCATGACATCAATTTTGCCTCGGCGTATTCCGACCACATTATTGCGATGAAAAACGGTGAGGTTATCGTCAGGGGGACACCGGCGGAGATCATGAAACCGGACGTGCTTGAAGAGATTTTTGACATAAAAATCAATATAGAAACAGTGCAGGATCAGCATATCGCTGTTTACTACCGTTGAGTTTGAGATGGGCCGTGATGTTTGGGGTGATAAATGAAATAATATCCCTCACCTTTGTCATGTTGGCGCCCGCGTTATGGTCTGGTGGGTTGTCTGCTCGTTGCCTTAAACCCGGATAGTCATGTCTCTTGTTGATGCGTTTAAACGTTCCGAATTCGTTCATTTACGTGGCGATGTGATTGCCCAGGTAGGGGACGATCACGGTGATATCACGGTCATCGATGACAAGGAATACCGTATACTGAGTTTTGATTCGATTTTCGAACAAAGCAAAATGCACAAAGGTTCGCCTGCGCTCCCGGTTCATAACTACATTAAAGCCATGCTGATGGTACTTGCCCTGACTTCCCCGCAGCGGGTTTTGCATCTGGGGCTGGGGGGCGGTGGTCTGGTGCGTTCGCTCCATGCCTGGAGCGAGGGGATCGTCATGGATGTCGTGGAGTTGCGGTCTGCGGTGGTGTCGGTGGCCCGGCAATATTTCTGCTTACCGGACAGCGACAACATTCGTTATCTGATTGACGATGCGGGTGCCTTTATTAATAAAGAGGAGCACGCCGGCGTCTACGATCTGATTTTCTCGGATCTCTATTCGGCCGATGCGATGGCCGAAGTGCAGGCGAAGGGCAATTTTCTGGCGGCCTGCGCAGACCGCCTCAGTGCTGACGGCTGGCTGGTCATGAATTACCATTCGCGGCCTGGGCGTAATTCACTTCTCTCCCATGCGTTGTTTACGCTGTTCGAAACGGTCATGTATTGCACCACGCCGAGTGGGAATGTGGTGATGTATGCCTGCAAATCATCCTGCGATACCCCGTTGCGAGAAATACAACGGCAGGCCAGGGCGGTAGGCAAAAGATTCGGCGGTGACTTTGAGACTCTGGTACCAAGACTGGCGTTTTGGCCACGACCTTTCTAGAGCCTATCCCAATAGGACTATTTTATTTGCCATTTTGAACCCGGGCAGTGCTCAGAACCCAAACCTATAAGCCATACCTTTTCGGAAATAGTGCTCCTGGAAACGTATCTTCCACCCCCATCTTGGATCATCACGCCAAACGTTCATTGTTTACTTATGTAAAACAACAAGTTAGCTGATTGTTTTGTCATCGCCACTGCACTTGACGCAGGGCGCGTTAATCTTTTTAGCCAAATCTTAAAATTTTTTTATGTCCAAGAGATTGAAACGCGATCGTGGTCTCTGTTTCCTTGCAGTAATAGTACTATAATGAAACAATAAACCAATAAAAATGAAATATTGTTTCATTTATAATTGCGTATGTGCGCGGTTAAGCGGGTATAATTGGAAACATATTGGAAATCCTGTCATTGGCATTAAGAAAATTAATATCTCGAGTATTGGTCGGTAATTAGTGAACCGATATTAAACTGAAGATTCAGGGATCGTATCATGAAAACATTAGACGAGTTTATTGTCGAGAAACAACAAGAATTCTCTCAGGCTACCGGAGATTTGACGGCACTGCTTTCCGCCATAAAATTGGGTGCGAAAATCATTAACCGGGATATCAATAAAGCCGGTTTGCTGGATATTTTGGGTGAGACGGGTTCTCGCGGTGAAGTTCAGATGAACCTGGACTTGCATGCGAACGAAAAGCTCAAGGCTGCACTGAAAGCGCGTGGTGAAGTGGCCGGTATCGCTTCGGAAGAAGAAGAGAAAATTGTCATTTTTAACAATGAACGCTCGCAAAATGGCAAATACGTTATTTTGATGGCTCCGCTTGATGGCGCAGAAAATGTTGAGGTCAACGTCACCGTTGGCACTATTTTCTCAATTTATCGCCGTATCAGCCCCGTAGGGCAACCCGCGACTGAAGAGGATTTCCTGCAACCGGGGAATCGTCAGGTTGCTGCCGGCTATGTCGTTTACGGCTCATCAACCATGCTGGTTTACACCACGGGTTACGGTGTTCATGCCTTTACTTATGATCCTTCCCTGGGCGTTTTCTGCTTGTCACATGAAAAAGTACGCTATCCAGAAAAGGGGACGATGTACTCCGTCAATCAGGGGAATTACATCAAATTCCCCGCGGGCGTGAAGAAATACATCAAATATTGCCAGGAACAGGATGAAGCGACCCTGCGCCCTTACCACTCCCGTTATATCGGTTCTTTGGTTGCCGACTTCCATCGTAATCTGCTGAAAGGCGGTATCTTCATGTACCCAAGCACGGCCAGTTTCCCACAGGGTAAACTGCGTTTGTTGTATGAGTGCAACCCAATGGCATTCCTGTCAGAACAGGCTGGCGGCAAAGGCAGTGATGGAACGGGCCGTATTCTGGATATAACTCCAGAGCAGTTGCACCAACGTTCCCCATTCTTTGTTGGCGTCTGTTCGATGGTTGATGATGCCGAGCGTTTTATTGCCCAAAACCCAGAGTAAGCATCTGCGACGTGCTGAAACAGAAAGGCCAGAGTTCCGTGGAATACAGAACTCTGGCCTTGTCGTTTTTGGAACCGAATCGCTTTTTACTGAACCGGCAGATTATCTGACGATGATCCCCAGTAAGATCCCCAGCGCGCCAAAGTCGGCATCACTGAACGTCGTATTGGCAAAACCGATATTACCCAATACTGGCAGCAGGAATACGGGCAGGAAGGTAATCAACAAGCCCTGGGCAAACGCCCCCAGAATCGCGCCACGTCGACCGCCGGTGGCATTGCCAAATACCCCAGCCGCTGCACCAACGAAGAAGTGCGGAACCACGCCTGGAATAATCACCGTCATGTTCATCAGATACAACGCGAACATACCGATGAGACCCGCGGCAAAGCTACTCAGGAAGCCAACCAATACCGCATTGGGTGCGTAAGGGAAGACGACCGGGCAATCCAGCGCGGGTTTCGCGTTAGGCACCAGTTTGTCGGAGATCCCTTTAAATGCTGGCACGATCTCGGCAATAACCATCCGCACACCTTGCAGAATGATGTACACGCCTGCGGCAAAGGTAATGGATTGCATCAACGAGAACATGAACCAGTTTTTGCCGCCACTCAGGCTTTTCACCACTTCCGGCCCGGCGAACAGGCAGGTCACGATGAAAATGATACACATGGTAAAGGAGATGGCGACCGGGGTATCACGCAAGAACAGCAGACTTTTCGGCACGTTCATGTCTTCAGTCGAGTGTTCTTTGTTGCCAAACTTGCTGCCGATAAAACCGGCCAAAACATAAGACAGGGTCGAGAAGTGGCCAATTGCCACGTCATCAGAACCCGTGACCTTTTTCATATAAGGGTGGGCAATGGCCGGGAAGAACACCATCGCAACCCCCACCACCAGCGAACCGATGGCAATCAGCGTTACGCCGCTGATTCCAGCCGTTGCCAGAATCACTGCCACCATCATCGACATAAACAGCGTGTGGTGACCCGTCAGGAAGATAAATTTCCATGGCGTAAAGCGGGCAATCAGAATGTTGATCACCATGGCGAAGAACATAATCATCGCCATTTCTTTACCAAAACTCTTCTGTGCCACAGAAACAATCGCTTCGTTATTCGGCACTACGCCCTGAATACCGAAGGCGTGTTGGAAGATATTGGCAAAATCGCCCAGAGAAGAAACGACCAACCCAGCACCCGCACCCAAAATAACAAAACCCATGATGGTTTTTACGGTGCCCTTGATACATTCAGTCACCGGTTTTTTCTGGGCAATCAGGCCGATTAACGCGATCAGACCAACCAATATGGCCGGTTCAGAAAGAACGTCACTCATTAAAAAGCGAAAGAAATCCATATCAGCCTCCTGTTACAGCGCGCCTAATTCAGTCAATGCCACTGACAAACGTTCTTTCATGGCTTTTTTGTCAATCATGTTATCGAGGGCAACGATTTTGCCACCCACGGCCTGGGCGACCAATTGCTCGGCAATATCTTTGGTACCGATGAAAATATCGCTCGCAGTCCCTTTTGCAGAGCCAAGATCGACATGATCCACATCAGCGCTGACGGCCAATTCTTTCAGGATATTTTTGATGCTGATTTCCATCATCAGGCTGGTACCCAAACCATTTCCGCAAACAACTGTAATTTTCATTTCTATCCCCTTGAAATTGTAATCTGTACCGAATGCCGTAATTAATAGCGCGCAATGACTGACAGGATATCTTGCTGCGTTTTGGCATTGAGTAAGGTCTGTACATCGTTATCGTTGTCGAACAATTGAGCGAGTTGGGAAATAGCCTCGATATGGCTATTGCTGTCCGTCGCCGCCAACACTATGAGCAGTTTTACCGGGTCGTTACCTTCTGCATTGAACGTGACGCCCGCGGAAATAACGGTTAATGCCAAAGAAAGCCTATTCACCCCTTCTTCGGGGCGCGCATGGGGCATCGCAATGCCGGGGCCAACCACGTAGTAAGGGCCGATGGCCTCATGGGAGCGATAAATTGCCTCGACATAACGTGCTTCGATGGAGCCATTATCAATCAGCGGTTTGCAGGAAATTGCGATGGCGTCACGCCAGTCCTTGGCCTGACTGACCACCTGAACAACGTCTGGCGTTAACAGTGTTTTTAACATGATATTTATGACCCCCGGTGACTATTAGCGCAGAGAGTAGATTTTTATTGCAGCTATTGATGTGATGAATATCTCATTTGGTAGCGCTATCTGATAGCGCTACCAAGAAATGTGATAGCGCTATCATTTGTCGCGCCTTCGGCTTTGGCTATCGCCAGTTAAGCCATATACAATGCGTGCTATTGTGGTGAAAAGGTTCGAAGTGGCCTGTTTAAGCAAAACGGGATATTTTAGGCAGACAGGAAATCAGCATGGAAAAAACGCGTAAGCGCCGTAATACCGGGCGGGTGACTCTACAAGAAGTGGCGAATTATGCCGGTGTTGGGCCAATGACGGTTTCCAGGGCACTGCGAACGCCGGAGCAGGTTTCTGACAAATTGCGTGAGATAATAGAGCGGGCGGTTGAAACGCTCGGATACATTCCCAACCGTGCGGCGGGCGCGCTGGCATCAGGGCACAGTGATACCGTCGCCGTTCTGATTCCCTCATTAACCGACAAAGCCAGTTCGAGATTCATGCAGGCGCTGCAAGAGATTCTGAATAAAAACGAGTTTCAGCTATTACTCGGCTGCCACGAATATAACCAGAGCAAAGAAACGGAAATTCTGATGACGCTGCTGCAAAGTAACCCGGCGGCGGTGGTGATTTTTGGCTCACAATTGGCCGAAAAAACCTATCAACTGCTTGAGCGGGCGAATATACCCACCGTCAATGTAGTTGGGTCATATTTTAAAGCGGCGAAAATCACCTTCGAGGCGGCGTTCTTTGAGTCGGCCTATGAAATTACCCGCCATCTCCTGGAGCGGGGTTATAACAATATTGGTTTTATCGGTGCCCATATGGATAACCGATTGCAGCGTCAGCAATTGAACGGTTGGCATAAGGCGATGCTGGAACACTACAAAAATGCCGATCAAACCGTCACCACACCAGACACCGCCAGCTTGCAGTTTGGCCGCTATGCCCTGACGGAGATACTGCACCGCCAACCGGAATTGGATGCGGTGATTTGCAGCCATGAAGATATTGCTCTCGGGGTGCTGTTTGAATGTCAGCGGCGACTGTTGAAGATCCCGGGCAATATTGCGGTCGCTTGTCTGGATGGCTCCGACAGTTGTGATCAAACCCACCCAACACTGACCTCCATGCGCATTGATTACCAAAAAATGGGGAGAGAGGCAGGCAAGATGCTGATCGACATGCTCAATGATAATGAGGAGGGTGGAGAGGATGATGAAACCCTGAGTCAATCATTCAGCTACAAATTCGAGCCGCGGCAAAGTACCTGAAAACGTCGCAATAGAACCCAAAAAACCACCAAAAGGCCAGCATCATGCTGGCCTTTTGTCGTGGTGCGGCATATCGGGCGTATGCAGATGAATTCAATCCTGAAGACTGGAAAATCTGTTGCTTAAAATACGTAAAATTCACATAATTAAAACAACATAGTAACATTTCTTATGGTTTTGAAAATTATCATATAAAAACAAGGGGTTATTCGTGCGGAAAATATTCGCTCTGGGAGCGACGCTTCTGGCGCTATGGGGGCCTGCTGTTTATGCTATGGATTGCCAAAAGGTCGCACCCGATCGCTGGGGAACAGGTATTGAGCAGCAACGTAAGGCCGATCTCGGTAATGGATGTTATCTGAATCCGATCATGTCAGGCGATCATCCCGACCCTACCATCATCAAAGATGGCGATGATTACTACATGACGTTCTCCTCGTTTGACGATACGCGTGGCCTGATGATTTGGCATTCGCGCGATTTGGTAAATTGGCAGCCGATAGGGCCTGCCCTCACCATTCCTATTGATGTGATCTCGACACCGGAGTTGATCAAATATCAGGACAAATTTTATATCTACTTCACCACCAACCGAGTCCTGGATGCGACAGGAACCAAGCGAAAAACGCTTTATGTCGTTACCGCCGATGACATTCACGGTCCTTGGGACGCACCGCGCGATGTCGGGCTAAAAGATCCTCCCAGCGATCCTGGTCATATCGTCGGTGAAGACGGTAAACGCTATTTGTTTATGTCAGGAGGCAATCGGGTTCAGCTCAGCGATGATGGCCTGAAAACCGTTGGCCGGATGGAAGTGGTATATTCGGGATGGCAGTATCCGCAAGAATGGGATGTTGAGAGTTTCTCGCAGGAAGGGCCAAAAATGCTGCACCATGGCGACTACTTCTACATGGTATTGGCGCAAGGCGGCACCGCAGGACCACCGACCGGTCATATGGTGATCGCCGCACGTTCACGTTCGATCGATGGCCCTTGGGAGAACTCGCCATACAATCCGATCGTCCGGACCCAGGATCGTTCTGAAAAGTGGTGGTCGCGTGGTCATGCGACGCTGATCGAGGGACCGGACAAGCTCTGGTATATGGTCTATCACGGCTATGAAAATGGTTTTATGACGCTAGGGCGTCAGACGTTGCTGGAGCCTATCAAGTGGACGGAGGATGGCTGGTTTACCTCATCCAATCTGGACGTGGGCAAACCGATCCCCAAACCCAGCGGAGGTGAGGCGGTTGAGCATGGCATGGCTTTCTCAGACAGCTTTAGCTTCGATCTTATACCGTCGCGCTGGCATTTCTTCCATGCCTCGCCGACTGAACAGCAACGGATAAAACTGATAAACGGCAAGCTGCAATTAAGCGCGCGCGGTACCTCGCCCAGCAACAGTTCACCGCTGACACTGAACACCGGCGATTTGGCTTATCAGGTCGAGGTCAACGTACATGTTAGCCCAGAAGCGCAGGCTGGTTTGCTGCTGTTCTATAATCAGAAACTCTATGCCGGTTTGGCCTTTAATCAGGAAGGGATGGTGCTGCATCGCTCAGGAATGAATCTGGATGAGAAAAAACCTCCGCACATCGTGAATAACCGTCTGCGAATCAGGATGGTGAATAACCATAACATCGTGACCTTTTATACGCAGTCGGGAGCGAGCGATTGGATCAAATATCCGGTGCAAATGGAAGTCTCCGGTTATCACCACAACGTTGCGGATGATTTCCTGAGTTTACGTCCTGCACTCTATGCCTCTGGCTTGGGCGTCGCGACCTTCAGTGATTTCAGCTATAAAGCACTGCCCTGATCGCGCTTGACCGGGGCATAATTATAACCGCCTATTACAGGCGGTTATATTTCAGATAAAGCCGAGAATACATTTATATCTGAAGAGTCGATCCTCTCTGATTTCACCTTTATATAAAGGGCTGCACATTAATCTGCCGCCCATTTTTTTGACTGCGTTAACACCTTAGGCGTTAAAGCTCTGGACGCAGAGCAGAGGTAAAATCGCGATGCGTCTCGCCGGTGTAGACCTGACGTGGGCGAATAGGTTTTTGCTGTAGGCCGTGCATTTCGTTCCAGTGGGCGATCCAACCGATGGTTCGACCAACGGCGGTAATGACCGGGAACATCGATGGCGGCAGTCCCATGGCCTTGAGGATCAGTGCCGTATAGAAATCTGCACTCGGGTAGAGTTTGTTTTCCAGAAAATAGTCGTTATTCATGGCGAGGTGTTCAAGCTCAATAGCCACCTGTAACAGATTATCTTCCATTCCCAACACACTGAGCACTTCGTGGCAGGTCTGGCGCAGGATAGCAGCTCGTGGATCGAAATTGCTGTAAATCGAGTTGCCGAACCCCATCAGTCTGAATGAGTCGCCCTGAATTTTCGCCCGTTTAATGAAGTCTGGAATACGATCGACCGTTTGGATCTCTTCCAGCATGCGCATACAGGCTTCGTTGGCCCCACCATGGCGCGGACCCCATAATGATGCCAGACCGGCAGCAATACAGGCGAAAGGACTGGCACCGGACGAGCCAGCGGCTCTCACGGTCGTGGTCGACGGGCACTGGCCGTGATCGGCATGCAGGATCAATATGCGGTTCATGGCGCGTTCGAGTACTGGATTGACGTCATACTTTTCCGCTGGGATCTTGAACAGCATATGCAGGAAATTGCCGGTGTAGGAGAGGGCATTTTTCGGGTACACCGCAGGCTGTTCGATGGAATATTTATAACACATCGCTGCCACCGTCGGCATTTTGGACAGCAGCATGATGGCCGCCTGTTCACGGTGCTCGCTACTGTCGACATCCATCTCACCGTGATAAAACGCTGCCAGCGCACCGACCATGGCACACATCAGTGCCATGGGATGCGAGTCACGGCGAAAGCCGTTCAGCATCGAAATCATCTGCTGGTGAATCATCGAATGGTAGGTCAGTGAGTGGGTAAATGCGTCGAACTCTTCCTGGGATGGCGCGTTGCCATACAACAGGATATAACAGACTTCGGAAAATCTGCTCTGTTCCGCCAGTTGTTCAACCGGAAAGCCGCGGTGAAGCAGTACGCTGTTTTGGGCATCGATAAAGGTAATGGCGGATTCACAGCCAGCGGTATTGATGAAACCGGGGTCGTAGGACAGCAACTTTTGCGCACCCAAGGGGCGTATATCGATTGCCGGATGCCCTGCCGTGCCTGCATTGATTTCAAGATCGAGGGTTCTCTGCGGGTCGAACGTTAGGGTGGCTTTTTGCTTTGTCATCTATTTTTTTCTCCAGCCAACATGTAAAAGTAAAGATCTGAACATGACCGTAAAACATCCCGTTGTTTTGTGATCATGCTGCTCAATGCGATTACATTACTCATCTGCTGGCGAATTAACCAGCAAAATTCAACGCCATCCAGACCATATTGTCTTGAATAATTATACATCTTGTCTTTGAAATGCCGGATACCGATGTTGACCTGGACATGCCGGTGCTCAGGATCGTTTTGACATTGTGAGATGAATATGAAAACGGTCGTCATTGGCATTAGCCAGATTAGATCACCCTCATTCTTTATGATATTCTTGCAGTTGCGTCAAATGTCATAAATCAAGACGTTGATTATAAGTTCTATCTGATCGATGGTGATGCTCTCAGAGGATGGGATGCAAGATATTTTTCTAGCCTGTAGTGAAAATTGAAATGCGGCATTTTAAGCCGCATTTCAATGTAAGAACAAGGATAGGGCTATGAGTAAGAATTTTAATAATTTCCTTTTCAGTTCGGCATTCTCGTTGTTAGGGATAGAAATATTCCACCTGGCAATCCCTTTGGTTGCAATAGATCTCGGATTTTCAGCAATAGAAATAGGGTGGTGTACCTTTGCGTTTTTCTTACCCGTTATTGTCATTAAGGTTTTTTCCTCCACAATAATTGAAAAGAAAAGCAAAAAGAAAACATTGATATACAGTGAGGTGGGGAGATTAACTTGTACCATTCTTTTCATCATTGGAATGTATCTATTAAAGGATGAAAGCCTGTTTTGGGTCATTGTCATCGCCTTTATTTTTGGTACTTTCACCGTGTTTACCGAGGTGACAGAACCTGCCGCATTAAAGATACTTATACAAGGCAAGGATTCTGTTGCCATTTTATCCCGCTATGAAATACGCACCCGTGCCATTCAACTGGTGGCCCCGCTCATCTGTGGGGGACTTATAACATTAAGTGCGTTTTATCCATATTTTATTGGGGTTTTTATTTCATTTTTGGCTGTTTTCTTTTTACTTAAAATAAATCTCACTCATGCGAGTGAGTGTATTAATACGAAGGGTGGATTTGTTGGGGACATAAAGGAGGCTCTTGGTTGGATGCGGGAGCGTCGATTTTTTAGTTTAATGGTGGCATTGACATCTATCAACAATCTCCTTCACCCAATATTATACCTTGGTGTCATTTTCTCACTGCAATCAAATGATTTCGGTTTCGACATTACCGGCGCTATCCTGTCCGGTCTCGGCGTCGGTGGGATTCTGGGCAGTTTTATTTCCAAGAGAATAATCTCCTATTTTTCCTTCAGAACGTTGGTGCTAGGTGTCAATACGCTAAGAATACTGGTCTTTATTGGTTTCTTGGTATTTCAAAACCCAATTGGATATTTTGTATTTTTTGTTCTCAAGGCCATCTTAGGGGGCGTGTGGAATGTAAGTTACAATATATATTCTATCAGGGAAATGCCCGATAGCCATGTAGCAAGGATTTCAGCCCTCAGCGGATTAATGATAAAAGCCAGTGCGGCGGCAGGCAGTCTTTTGGCAGGATATTTTATCAGTTACTTAGGTGTTCAAGTGACATTCTTTGCTCTTGTTTTACTGACCATTTTTATGCTTGTTTGTTCTTTTCCCTATAAAGCCGAATATGAAAAAATAGATTTAAGAAGGAGAGAAATCTAACCAGGATCTGCCAGTGAAAAAACACAATCGTGTGAATAGGCGTATTTCATAAAGGAACGCCACCGCATTATGCAAAGTGTTATGGCTTGAATGTTGCATCCCGCAAAAAATTGCCGATTGCCTCATTCTGCCACGACCAGTACGGATTAAAGGTCAGTCGGGCGTATATTTTTCCCGGCTGGCGATAGCCCCAATCTGAATACCAGACGCTCTCGCCGCGCATACACCCGTCAAAAGCGACGTCGTTTTGCCCATTCCAGCAGAATTTCTCTTTGGCCTGAGAGCCATATAACGGATTGTCCGGTGAGAATAAAATTCCCATATGCGAAAACTGGCTGATTCGCTGTTGCGGTAGCCAATCCGGTTTTACCGCTATCCGCGCCGGGGCGGTGACATCTGCCGGAAGTTCGCCGTACCAGATAAGCTTGCTGGCGGGGTGGGTGAAATAGCGCTCGAACAGCGTCAGGGTTTGCTGAGTATTCAGCACCGAATCATGGGCAACGGTGACAATCAGCACCGGTTTGTTATAAGTCGACAGATGTGACTTAACGTTACGACTGCTGCGGTAAAACAGCGCAAAGCCATTCGTTGGAGTATTGAGATAGCGCACTGTGGTTTGTTGCGGACGGGACGCGTTTGGCGGTCTTAACCATGGGCGAAATGGGCGGATTATCGGTGTCAGCCACACCAGATCGCTTTTGGCCTGATACGCCGGTGAGAAAAGCAGCAGCCCGGAGATGTCGTTGTGGGTCAGGGCATAAACGGTGACCAGATTGGCGCCGGTGGAAAATCCGCCCAGAAATACCGTGGAAAACTCCTTGTGCAGCATCTCAGTCTGGCGTTGAACTTCCTGTTCCCAGTCGCGCAGATCCACGCCCATCAGATCCTTGGGAGCAGTGCCGTGCCCGGCCAGCAGAATGGTTCTGACCACATAACCCTGGGTCGCCAGCATGGGCCCGATATCGGTAAACGACCAGGGTGAATCCCCCAATCCATGCACCAGCAATATGCCACCTTTCGCCTTGCCGACGGGTCGCCACTCGCGTGGCAGATTACGTTCTATTTCAGTTGCATGATCGCTGGTCTGGAAGCGGCGGTGTTGTATCAGCAATTGGCGGCTGGCGGTCTGATATTCGTTAAATGAGACGTAGCCGGTATCCGGTGTGGCAGATTTCTTGGGTGTGCAGGCGACGAGCAGCATCAAACTGCATAACATTGCGACATCCCGCCATCCCTTACGTTTTCTCGTCATGACACCGATCCGGCCTTTTTCCATGCTAAATAACACCGCCATATGACCCTGCAATCTGTCTCTTTTTGCCGTTTTAACACCTTTCCTGTTTTTTCTTAAAACTTCAATGACATGGTGAAATTCAGAAACGAGATCGATTTTTGCGCACCACTCATTTCGTGAATTATCTCTCAAATTGATTATTTAAACACCAAGAATACTTGCGGGTTGTTCAGTTGTATGCCGATAATTAACTACTTCACAAATAATCGTGAAGTAGGAAAGTACATCACGATTCAATTTTCAAAGGACACACCATGTCAGAACTTAAATTTGCCACGCGTCTGAACTCCTTTGCCTCTGGTGCCTGGCTCTACTGGCCAGAGCTGAAAGGCAAGCCCTCAGTAATGCAAATGATTGAACGTGCCGGAACCGTGAAGGGACTGACCCATCTGGATTTGAACTACCCACAGCACATTCATGGCGACCTCAAAATCATGCGCCAGAAAATCGAAGATGTGGGGCTGGCCGTGAATGGGATGCAAATGCGCTGGGATGCACCGGAGTTTAAAATCGGCGCCTACACCAATCCGGATCCGAAGATTCGTCGCCAGGCTATCGAGCTTACCAAGCGCGGTATTGATGCTGGCCGGGAGTTCGGATCTCGCCTGATGACCCTGTGGATGGGGCAGGATGGTTTTGATTACTGCTTCCAGGTGGATTACAAAAAAATCTGGGAAGACGCGATCTCTGCGGTGCGCGAAGTGGCCGAATATGCGCCCGATTTTGATATCAGCATTGAATACAAACCCAACGAACCCCGTGCTTACAGTATTTTCCCGAACGTCACGACCTGTCTGCTGGCGGTAGAAGAGGCCGGTTGCCCGAATCTGGGTATCACGCTTGATTTTGCCCACGTACTTTACGCCAATGAGATCCCGGCGTATGCCGCTGCGATGGTTGCGCGCCGTTCCCGTCTGCTGGGTCTGGACCTTAACGACGGCTGGGGTAAACGCGATGACGGCCTGATGGCAGGATCCGTTAATCCACGCGCAACGCTGGAGTTCCTGTGGCAGATGCAGCGTGATGGTTATCAGGGGGCATACTATTTCGACACCTTCCCCGATGCCAGTGGCCTCGATCCCGTGCGTGAAGCCGAAACCAATATCGCGACCGTCACCCGTTTATTGAAACTGAGCGAAAAGCTCAACAACAACCCTGAATTGATGGCTGCCATCAGTAAACAGGATGCCGTGAGTTCGCAGCAAATTGTAAACGACATCCTGTTTGCCCAATAGCACCGCATAATTAATGCCATATGTTGCCATCCTTTATAAACAACAAGCCGAAGGATAGATGATGAAAAAACAACTACTCTCTGTACTCGCCTCTACCCTGTTTTGTACCAGTGTCTATGCAGCCGATTTACCGCCATTGCAATCTGACACTGAGCCCGATCGTACTGACTGGACTGAGCTTGCGACCAAATACGGTCCGCTGCCTGCAGTGGACAGCAAACTGAAAATTGGCGGCGTGTCCAAGACGCTGACCAATGAGTACTGGCGCTCCCTTGGGGGGGGTTATAAAAACGTCGCCGACAAACATGGTTTCACTGTTGCTTATCAGGCGGCAGCGAATGAAGACGATCAGCTTGGTCAGTTATCTATCGCCGAAACATTAATCTCCCAGGGATTCAATGGGCTGCTGGTTTCTCCCCAAACAGATGCCAATTTACAACCCGCCTATGAAGTCGCCAAAAGCAAAGGTATTCCGGTCGTGAACGTCAATGACGCGGTCATGCCCAATGCGGCCTATTACGTGGGGAATGTGCAGAAAGATAACGGGGTTCGGGTCGCCAACTGGTTTATCAAGCATCATCCTGAAGGCGGTAAAGTTGCGGTTATTGAAGGGCAGCCAGGCGTTTATGCCGCAGCGCAGCGCACCAAAGGTTTCCGGGAAACCATTGAAGCTGGCGGTAAATTTACTGTGGTTGCCAGTATCCCGGCCAACTGGAGTCGTGAAAATGCCTATAACGCCGCTTCAACGATTTTGCAGCAACATCCCGATCTGATTGGTTTTTACGCCAATAACGACGGTATGGCGCTCGGGGTGGTGGAAGCCGTGAGTGCGCAAGGTAAAGCCAAACAGACTGCCGTGTTTGGTACCGATGGTATTTCCGATGCCTATGCATCAATCAAACGTGGTGAACTGACCGGTACGGTTGACAGTTTCCCGGTACTGACTGGCGAAGTGGCGATGGACGTAATGTTGCGTCTTATTGGTGGTCAGAAATTGTCACGCGTGGTTTCCACTCCTCAGGCGTTAATCACCAAAGAAAATGCGGACGCTTTCTCAACAAAAGACAACGAGAAACTGCGTCAATTGCTTAATCAGCAGTAAGCAGGGTTACGGAGGGGTTATGGAACAATATTGTTTAACCATGCGTGGAATCAACAAAACCTACGGCAACGCTGTTGCGGTTCAGGATGTGGATTTTTCAGTGAAACACGGCGAGGTACATGCGCTGATCGGTGAAAATGGCGCAGGGAAATCGACATTGCTGAATATTCTCTCTGGCGTGAGGGCAGCGGATTCCGGCGAAATCAGCGTTGAGGGGCAGGTTATTCAGATGAAGAGCCCCCTTTCTGCGCGTCACGCTGGTATTGCTATGATTCATCAGGAATTACAACATGTTCCTGAACTCTCCGTAGCACAGAATATGTTTCTTGGGCGACCCTTGACGAACTGTAAAGGGCTGTTTGTCGACAAAAAAGCGCAATACGCCAAGGCAAAATCCATTCTCAGACGTCTCGATCCGAGCATTAATCCGGACGAGCCAATCAAGAACCTGAAAGTCTCCCAGCAGCAGATTGTGGAGATTGCCCGGGCGTTACTTGAGGACGCGAAAATCATCGCCATGGATGAACCCACCTCAAGCCTGACACCGAGGGAGTTTGACCGATTGGCAGAGTTGATCTCTGACCTGAAGTCGATGAATGTTTCGTTGATTTATGTCTCCCATAAAATGAATGAGATATTTAAAGTGTGCGATCGGGCGACCATTCTACGGGATGGAAAACAGGTCGGCGTGGTCAATATCTGTGACGAAACGGAAGAAAGCATCGTCACTAAAATGGTGGGGCGCAAGATTGAGAAGATGCTGCACAACTCCTTTGTAAGCGACAAAGAGGTGTTGCGCGTGGAAGAGCTGGGCCGCGGCAAAGCCGTTCTCCCGGCAAGTTTTAGCGTTCGGGCTGGTGAGGTGCTGGGGATTGCGGGACTGGTTGGCGCGGGGCGTACCGAACTGCTGAAACTGATCGCCGGTATCGACTCCAAGACCAGTGGCACCGTGCTGGTTGAGGGAACGGCGATAAAACACCTCACCATCCGTTCTGCTATCAAGGCCGGGATTGGTCTGGTTCCCGAAGATCGCAAGAAAGAGGGCATCGTTAAAGAACGCGCTGTGAAAATGAATATCGCGCTTCCTTCTATGGCGATGTTTACCCGCAACGGGTTATTACGAAAAACAAAATTAAACCAGGTCGCGCTAAAGGTGATGACCGATCTGAACCTGCGCCCTTTAAATATTGAAAAACCGATTGGTACATTAAGCGGTGGTAATCAGCAGAAAGTTATTATTGGTCGCTGGGTTGCAGCAGACAATAAAGTTTTCCTTTTTGATGAGCCAACCCGGGGAATTGACATTGGTGCCAAATCTGAAATTTATAATTTGATAGAAAAACTTGCTCAGCAGGGCAAAGCCATTGTGGTTGTTTCCTCCGAAATGCCAGAAATTATTCGCATCTCTGATCGGGTATTGGTTATGCGGGAAGGAAAGATAACCATGGAATTGAAAGGCGACGATATCACGGAAGAGAATATCGCTCGTTATGCGATTAATGATCTGAACTGAAAACAGTTTAGCACCCTATTTTTATCATTAAGGCTATCATCATGATCACACAAGGTAATTCTCAGCCTAAAACCCCTGCATCTGCATTATTCAAATTCAATGTACGTGATGCGGGAACACTTATTGGTTTATTGATTATTGTCGGCACCTTTTCTATGCTCTCGCCAGTATTCATGACCATTCCAAATTTGTTGAATATCCTGCAACAGTCGTCCATCAATGGAATTATTGCGCTGGGCATGACGCTGGTGATTATTTCCGGTGGTATCGACCTCTCCGTCGGGCCCACGGCAGCCTTGTCGGCGGTTCTTGGGGCAACGCTTATGGTGGCAGGCGTGCCCATTCCGCTTGCTGTCATGGCAACGTTGGGTGTTGGCGCACTGTGCGGTGTATTCAGTGGTTCCCTGGTGGCCTATGCCGGGTTGCAGCCCTTCATTGTTACCCTCGGCGGATTATCGTTGTTCCGGGCTATGTCATTGATTTTCACCAATGGTAACCCTATTTTTGGCATCCCTCCGGAATTTCGCAGCGTCATTAACACTGAGGTGTTTGGTGTTCCAGCACCGATTGTCATTGTGGTGACCATCGCCATTATTCTCTGGGTATTAATGAATAAAACGCCTTTGGGTGAATACATCCTGGCGGTCGGCGGCAACGAAGAGGCTGCTCGCGTTGCCGGGGTACCTGTGAAGAGAACAAAAGTCACCGTATTTGTCATATCCGGTATGTTGGCGTCTCTGGCATCCCTTATTCTGATTGGTCGTCTTGGTGCCGCTGAGCCGACAATGGGTAATTTATGGGAACTGGATGCTATCGCGGCGGCGGCCATCGGTGGCGCATCATTGATGGGCGGCAAAGGCAGTATAATCGGAACCCTTATTGGGGCCATTATTCTGGGGTCGTTACGTAATGGATTGACCCTTCTAAATATTCAGGCCTTTTATCAATTGCTTGCTACCGGGCTTATTATTATCATAGCGATGTTGATTGACCGAGCGACACGAGGCAAGTAATGAAGCAGGATCCACGAGCAACAGGCGCTCAAATTCGCATGAGATTGCCACACCTTACGCCACTGGAGAGAAAAGTTGTCGATGCCATTACCTCTAAAACTGATTTATCCGGGCAAACTTCATTAAAAGAGATTGCGCAGGAAAATAATGTTTCTGAGGCGATGATCGTCAAATTGGCAAAGAAACTTAATTTCTCCGGCTTCAGGGATTTCAGAAGTAGTTTGATTTATTATAATTATTCTGAAGTGGCAAATCTTCATGAGGAAATTGAATCTGATGACTCGTCGGAACAGCTACTGGCAAAAGTATTCAGAACGTCTATTCAGGCCATAGAAGAAACGATGTCGATTCTTGATGTCTCTGAATTTGATCGTGCGGCAGAAATATTGTTTAAGGCCCGACATATTGATTTATATGCAGTCGGCGGTTCGGCAACCGTCGCCCGTGACATGTCACATAAACTGCTGAAAATCGGGATTAAAACAACGGTTTACGATGACGCCCATATCATGCTTATGTCGGCAGCCATTCTTTCGGATGATGACGCGGTGGTCGCTATTAGCCATTCCGGGGCCACGCGCGCAGTCAATGACCCTATCAAGCTTGCGGCACGTAACGGAGCCAAAGTCATTGCCATCACCAACTATGCCGAGTCGCCCATTGCGCGCAGTGCGCATGTGGTTCTCAATTCAACCTCTCAAGGGTCGCATTTGCTAGGGGAAAATGCAGCGTCGCGAATAGCCCAGCTAAACATTCTGGATGCGTTATTTGTGGCGATTGCAAAGAAAGATCTTAATAAAGCCGAAAAGAATCTGAAAAAAACCCAGCAGGCGGTCAAGGACTTAAGAGAATACTAACATGAGTAAAATCATAGTCGCTGGCAGTCTTCATTACGACATTATGCTTCAGGCCCATCATCGCCCGGAAAAAGGCGAAACCGTGATAGGGAGCCACTGCTCCTTTAAATTTGGCGGTAAAGGAGGAAACCAGGCAGTATCCGCCGCGAAAGCGGGGGCGCAGGTACGTTTTGTTGGTGCTGTCGGTAGCGATCATCAGGGCGAGTTTTTACTCTCGGTGCTCAAAGGGCAGGGTATCGACACCCACCATGTGGCGGTAACCGATGTCGCGCCTTCTGGTATGAGCGTAGCTATTATGGATGCTGACAATGACTACGGTGCCGTGGTGGTATCCAATGCCAACAATCACATCGATCCCAGCCAGTTTGATAACGATGACGTCTGGCAGGGGGCGACGATGTTGCTCCTGCAAAATGAAGTGCCCGAAGCGCTTAATTTGCAGGCGGCCAGCGCGGCCAAACAACGCGGCATTACCGTATGCCTGAATGCGGCACCGGCTCGGGAGCTCTCTGCGCAGATGCAGGCGTGTATCGATCTGCTGGTCGTTAACGCGGTTGAAGCCCGTGATCTGTGTGGTATTGACGTGAATGACTTAGACAGTGCCCGGGCTGCGGCAAACGCGCTGAGCCTTACCTTCCCGGTTGCGGTGGTGACAGCGGGGGAGCATGGCGTTGCTTTCTGCGAAACCGCCAGGGAATGCCAGTCGTTACCGGCAGAGAAAGTCGTTCTGGTGAGTACCCACGGCGCCGGGGACTGTTTTATGGGCACGCTGTGTGCATCATTGCAAAACGGTGATTCCCTGACCCAGGCGGTGACTCTTGCCAATCAGGCCGCGGGAGAGCATGTCTCCCGTAGGCAGTCATAATCCCTTTTTTCTCACTACCCTCTGCTTTTGTCATCCTGAACCCGCCTCTTAATAAAGAGAAGGCGGGTTTTGCCTCCAATAAACGCCGGTGAATTATCGAAAATTGATTTGTATCAATAACGATGATTTGGCATGCTGTTCATCTACGCACTGTCATTTATCCAGTTCTTATGCAACATTGTTATACGTGCTTTCATTACTGTAACAGCCGTTGGTTCAGACAGTAACCCCTGATGTAGGGGTTGTCTTAATGACGTGTTTGCTTGCTACGCCCTACCTGCTGGTGGTTCCGTGCTTGCTGACGCCCTCTTCTCTCTCAGATAACGGCGAGTAGCGCAAATTGATGCTATTGTTGTTAAGGGTGTTGAGGCGATCCGTTCCTTAAAAAGTGAGTGTGCAAATGGCGATTGACTGCGTTTACCCCTAAAGGTCAAACAGATCGCCATCACACAATTTCACCTTTTCAGGGAAGAAATACCTCTATCATTTGTAAAGATATAAAAAAAACACCTTAAATTGATCTTGTAGTCGTTTTTCTGTTTTTCCGAAATAAATGCTTGTAAGTGGCATGGGCTCAGGCTTTACAAACTTTCTTCTAAGAAGAGTCCTAATTTTTTTACTGGTGAAATAACAAACACGCATTGTATATAAAAAAAAAGCATCTCCTCGGTGTAAGAATCATCTCTATAATGAAGTCATTGGTACGTAAATTGACTTATTATTGGTGACATTTTTTACGGCTTTTATAGTTAACCTCTGAGTCTGAATCTCTTCATTTATGAACTGCTTCCAAATAATCTTTTCAAAAAGGATTATTTGAATAAAGTTCATTATGGAACGGAAAATTATTGGCGTTTCTTAATGATTAAGAACGTCGTACTAATTGATATAATAAGGGAAGTTATAATGAAAAAGATTCTTCTGTCTGTTGTTGCCGCTGCAATTCTGTCTACCGGTATGGCGCATGCCGCTGATGGCGTGGAAAAAAAGATTAACCTCGTTGCTACCATTAACGATGCAATCTATGTTTCCAAGCCTGACGGTAAATCCTGGTATACTACAGAAGAGCTTTATGCCAAGGATTATACCCAGACTGAATTTGCATCAAACGTTCTGCCAGTGCGTATTTTCAGCAAAGCTGAAAAAGTAGCTGTTTCTCTGGTGCAGGCGGTTGTTATTCATAAGGATAACGGTGCCGAGTTCAAGAACGTTGTAGTCAACTTCGCGGGTGAACCCCTGCCTGCCACGGGTGTCAATACCATTACCCAGACTACTCAGGTAAGCGGCAATTATGACAACATCTATAATCTGCAAATCCTGGCTGATGCACCAACAATGGTTGTTGGCGACCCTGCTGAGACAAACAACGGCCAATACCAGGGTGATCTGGTCATGTTGTTTGAACCTACGATATAATCTGAGCTTGCTGTAATATCCTGAACAGTGGCGTTGATAATAATAGGGTTATGCATAATGACCCTATTATTTATCTCAATGGGTATCGTGTCTCCTCTTACAGTGTTTAGGTTAAAGCCAGGAGTTTGGCATTAATTAAAGTATCGTAAAAACATTAACAGATATTAACAGTTCACTGAAGAACTGACTCATCATTAGAATTAAACACGTCATATTGGTTAATTATTACATTGCTTATTAAGTCCTTTACCCTGGTTGGTTATTATTATGTTAATTATTAGGCGCGCCAGTTCGGGTGATTGTTAACACATTAATTATTGGCAGTGTTGTTTACTCTACTTATGGAACGGATTCTCCATGGCAAAAGTTATCTCAGGATGGGCAACTTCCTTATTGCTATTGGCACCGTCAGCCGCAACATATGCAAATGATGTCCAGATTGAATATCAGGTGCCCGCAGGGTTTTCCGAATCCGATCAGGACAAATCCATGCAGTTTCTGGCCACACTGGACGGTACGCCGTTGCCAGGGCCGGTAAGCTGGTCTGCAGAGAAAAATCAGCTCACGTTTGATGAAAACCTTTACCGCCAGAACGGTATCTCAGCCGGGCAGATCGCCACGCTGAACAAGGTGCTCCCCCAAATTCCCTATGCCGTCTGCGAAAATGGCTGTGACTACACCCTCAGTGGCCAGAACGTGTCGCTGGACAAGGTGAAAAAGTCCCTGACCATCAGCAATGGCAGTTCGCGCTACGTCCAACCCGTGACCATGTTGAGCTTTATCCACAACCAGTCGCTGGATTTGCGTGCGTCTTCGCAGGAATACCGTGCGGTGTCCGCTTTCGGCCAGGGCTACCTGGGGCTGCCCGCGCAGAGCTACGGCTACCTGAGCTGGTACTACAGCCAGAACCGAAACTACAACACCCGGCAGACAGATCAGGGGATCAGTACCTGGTATCTGCAGAAAAACTTTGCCTCCACCTACCTGCGCGGTGGCCGTCAGGACACCCGGGATGCGGCGGCGGGCAGCGTCAATACCTCGCTGAACCCGAGCTTTGACCAGTTTGTCACCCTGGGCAGCCAGGACAACCTCAACCAGGATAAAAAGTCAGCCGGCAAGCTGGTGCTGTTCGCCACCAGCGACGGTGACTACGAGTTCTACCGCGACGGGCGGCTTATCCGCCGGGTACCGGCGGTGATTGGCCGTAACGAGATTGACTACAACCTGCTGCCCGGCGGCTTCTACAGCGTGGAAATCCGCCTGGTGAACCGCAACGGGCAGGTGCTCAGCCGTGAGAA
>NZ_QOVA01000020.1 GCF_003332275.1 Edaphovirga cremea
TCTTGTTGAACGTTTGCAGTTGCCAGACCGCAAACTGTTTTAACAAATCAAAAGGGGTTTTTATAACTGGCTCAAAGCTGAAAGCTTTACGGAACCTCCAGCCTAGCTGGAGGTTTTCTGTGCATAAGAAAAAGGCCGCCGAAACGGCCTTCCGTTTTCTGCTGTGCTCTGGTGAATCTAAAAATTATTGCATAGTTTACAATAAGAAATAGAACCATCAGCGCGGGGATTTTCATTTACATAATAGCATCTTATACACATTATCACTCCTTTGATAAGGCAGATTAGTCCGCCGTTGCCTCCACACACTCCTCTGGCTGAGCTATCAACTCATCGACTTCGGTCATGTCTTTGATGTCACTGGCTGGCATATTGATACGCAAATCGATCCAGCGGCCGTCCGGGATGTCCATAGGATCGCCAGCCACAATCGCGGCAGTATCGATATCGAAGCGACGCTTACTGACAGACACCGTGATTTTCCCGTCGTGATCAACTTCGGTAGCAACAAAGCACAGACGGTTGCCGTTGACATCCTGCGGGATCTCGACCGTCCAGCCTTCCAGCGAGAAGCCCAGCGAACCGGTTACTTCATACACACCGGTTGCGACTTTAACGGCGGTGACACCTGTCGCTTCCGGGTTCACCGCAACCAAACCAGACAGAGTGAAGCCATCCAGGAAGTCCGACTGCATTTTGTATGGGTGATTGGTCAAACGGGCGATCGGTGAGGCTTTTTTAATAAAGCCATTGGCATCCACCGAGGTATTGCCCGTGTGCCACATCGCGACCCACGAACCCCAGCCACTCGGTGCACGGACACGAGTGCGGAGATCAATGGTGTTAACCCCTTGTCTTGCGCACATTGTCCAACGGGATGCACCATCAAATCCAAATTGGAATCCAGCCCAAGGAGCGGTAGCGTCTGGCCCTCCAGTGGCATTTGTACTTGCACGCCATAACTGGTTAGCACTAACCGCTTCTATATCAGATATCGCCGGTGATGTGGTTCCTAGCCAGCCTCCTGCACCGACCGCAAGAGCGCCAACATCGGCCGCTGTGGGTTTATTCTTTTCGCTATACAGTCTATTCCACGTAGGAGCAGTTATTTCATTAATAGAGACACCAATATAGGCATCACCAGTTCCATAATTTAGCAGGATGCCACCATAGCCACCTTCAGTGTCCCTTTTGCCCAGAACATTCCAGTAAGTGTAGGTATTAGCCAAAGCAGGAGGTTTGTTTGTACTGACGGCGTTGAGTAACGAACTATATCCAACGGGTTTTGACCAATCTTCTATTGCAGTAAACGTTTTACCTCCGGTTGAGGTTTTACCTATATTGGTGGCGTTATCAACAAAGGTATTTGCAGTAAGTTTGGATTCTATGACGACGTTACCAGTATCCAATGCCACCCTAAAAGGTCTAAGACTATTATAGGAGCCGTATTCGTCTTTATTATTAGTGAGCATTAAATACAAATTGTTCGTGTCTTGTCGCCAAAAAGAGCCATACCCACCTTGTACCAGCCTGTAAGTATTTGGGGCGGTTGCCTGGATTTCTCCTGAAACTTTTATCCCTCCCTCTATATTCTGGATTCCTCCAAGCGTCCTCGAAACATAGTCTCCCTGCATTTTTGACATACTCGCTACGGTAACACTCGTGCCATCTGGCGCAGTCAGCGTGACATCGCCGCTACCAGTCAGAATGGACTGCCAGCCATCAAGTTGACTTTGATAATCAGACAGTTGGCTCGCCAGGCGCCGGGCAAAATCGGGCACTGAATCAATATAGGTTGTAATGATTGCATACGCCTGAGCCGTCACCGTAGTCCCAGTGAAGGCATCAACCAGCGTCAGTTGGGTATTGCTCTGCACGGACGCAATTTCATACATCACCACCGTGCCCGCAGCCGGGAGCAACAGCATCTGACCGGGGCCAACACCCTGTTTGGCGTCTGCCCATTTGGTTCCTGTTCCGGTGACAACTTTACTGCTTTTTGTCGCGGCAATCGTGCCTGTTCTATACCACATACGTTTTGCTCCAGATGGCAAAAACCCGCACATGGCGGGTTTGAGTGAGGGGGTGAAATAATTATTTAGATAGCGGGTTCAGGCGGCGTTTCATCAACATCAGTCACCTCTTCAACGTCGTTGACTGGCATATAGATACGCAAATCAATCCAACGACCATCCGGGATATCGATCGGATCGCCGTTCTCATAACCTTCTTTAACGTTCCGTGCAAATACTGGCGCATCAGGATGGGTTCGATGATAGGTTTTAATTAAAATATCCCCTGATGCCTCAACGTCGTAATCCACCCAAATAAGTGGCTGTTTGTTTTTATCTTCCGGGATCGATATACCGCCATCGTTCCCTCCCCAAAGTGCATCTGCGTTAAAGCCGAGCATGCCGCTTAAACGATAAATACCCCGACCAACGCGCGCTGCTACGGTGCCCACTGCGCTCTCGTTATTTTCAATCACACCGTCGCCAAACAGTTTGATAATCGGAGAGGCCGGTTTTATATATCCATTCGTATCGACGGTGGTATTTCTGGTGGAATAAACCACCGATCCATTATGACGGAAACCGTTTATTGCATCGACTAAGCCTGCCCGCGTATTAACAAATACGCAAGGCTTACCGTGTGTAACACCGGAGGCTAATGATGTTGATACGTTTGGAACAAAACCGACGCCATACCATGAAACAAAGTTCATGTTGCACAATTCATTATAATTTGCGCCATCGGCACCGCGAATGATATATGATGCTGTACCGGTGTTAGGAATTGTTCCCGATTGAATATCAGTATATGACAGCGCCACTCGCCCAGGCTGTAAACCAATATGCGCCGCAATGATCCCTGTTTCCGTGAAAATATGTGTATAGGATTTTTTCCCAACACGCAAGTTCATTCTCCCTGATGGCTCAGTATATGCCAACGCTAATTCATCGGCATTGGCATCATTCATAAGAATGCCGCTGCTATTACCATTAAGATTTATTCTTCCATCAGGGGAGAGTGCGGCTAACTTATTTATCTCACCGAGGTTATTAACGATAAAGTAACCAAAGCCACCCGATCCATTTCCCTTATGACATATAAAATCAGTGCGACCAGTTCCAGCCTCATAGCCCCAGGACATGTAGGAACCTTGCGAGGTCGGAATAAAGCCACTTCCTAAACCAGATGCCTTTATTCCTGCTCCGTTAAACAGACGAGCCATTACATCGTTATTAAATGTAAAATGCCCATTTACTGGCTGAGTATCAATCAACGCGTTATGTATTGCCGTCAGTAATGCAAAAGTTGGAGCTGTAGTTTGCGTCTCACTCAGTGTTATGACATTTTTCCATAAAGATTGGAGTTGGCGAGCAGACTGTGTAACGTAAATATTGAATGAATAAGGATCTAACTTAACATAGAGGTCATAACTATTCGCAGTGGTTTCAATAATACCTGCATCAATGACTGCACTTTTACCAAAACGCGTCACTGAAAGATGCGCACGATTAAGCGTATTTACAACAGTATTTGTAGCATTACCCGTTCGCAGAATTAACGTTGCCCAACCATTTTGACCCGCGATACCGTTGTACCCAGCACCGCCATTAACTTCAAAGCGCATTGTCACACCACCTTGAGCCAGCGCTGTGATGCTTGCGATTTTTACCCAATTAGCGACATTAACGTTATTACCAATCATCCATTGAGCACTATCCAATTGAGAATAATAGGGGAGAGTTTCATCGATTGTTGTTTTATCCCCTTTTCCCGAATCTCTACGGAATATTACCTGACTGTTTCTATCAACACCGACGAATTCACTGGCTTTAGTTGCTGAATCTGTTGTGCGCCATATCATGGCATAACCCGACTCACCGCTGAATTGCGCGGAAGATGTTTCTCCGCTTACCGTAGTGCTGCCAGTGATTACACCTTTTGAATTGGGTACCGTAATAGCTTTTGCAAATGTAACCGGCCCCGCCACATTTTGTGCGGTGCTCTTTGTGGTAGAAAGATAGTCACCCTGCATTTTGTTCATTGTTGGCACACTAACAGACGTACCATCCGGCGCAGTCAGCGTGACATCGCCGGTACCGGTCAGAATGGACTGCCAGCCATCGAGTTGGCTTTGATAATCAGACAGTTGACTCGCCAGGCGCCGGGCAAAATCGGGCACTGAATCAATATAGGTTGTAACGATCGCATAAGCCTGAGCCGTCACCGTAGTCCCCGTGATGGCATCGACCAGCGTCAGTTGGGTATTGCTCTGCACAGACGCAATTTCATACATCACCACCGTACCCGCAGCCGGAAGTAACAGCATCTGACCGGGGCCAACACCCTGTTTGGCGTCAGCCCATTTGGTTCCTGTTCCAGTAACTATTTTACTGCTTTTTGTCGCGGCAATTGTGCCTGTTCTATACCACATAGGTTTTTCTCCAAATAAAAAACCCGCACGTGGCGGGCTTGAGTGAGGGTCTTCAATTAATTATTCAAACACCGAATTCAGAATCTTTATAGGGGAATTTAATAATTCTGACTACGCGTGAATTAACAGATTCAGAAATTGATAATACGCCATTGTTTACAATGGTTGTGTTACCATCCATTGTTACTGCCGCGCCAATCGGAATACCTACTATCATTCCTGCACTTACCTTCACATCCATTATAGGCCGCTCTGTAATTACGCCATCCTTAATATAGTGCTCCCATGGTAACGCATGGCCTTTTATAACATTTTTCCAACCATTAGCGTCAGCATCCTTTTGCATCATGCTTTCATCATTGGTAGTACAGGATGTTATTTTTCCTTCATCGTCATAACCAATATAACTGATAATCATCGTTTCATCCCTATAATAGATAATGTTCCAAAATTTAATGTGTAAGGGGTATCGAATGCTGTGAACTCAACCTTGATGTTAAAAGAACCCGATATATTAATAATAGCCGATAGTGTTACCGATGCATCCGCAATAGACTCATCTTGCGAATTCATAGTCAAAATACTCCCATTGACATATAGTCTGATTATTCCGCCTCTGGTTCCCTTGCCATAATGTTTTGCTGCATTATAAATAATTAGTACAGGAATATTTTCACTACCTATCCAAGGAGTCATCTCGAGGCAACTTACAGCAACATTCTTGACGCCATCAATATGGCCATGTGTCGTTCCAACAGGCACCGTTACTGATGCTCCCGCTAGTTTTAATGTCGTTATTTCTGCATCTCTTATTTTTGCAGATGTTATCGCCCCGTCTCTTATCTTGGCACTTTCAATCGAGGCATCGGCAAGAAAACCCGACTTGATAAATACCTGACCATTATCAATGGTAAACGGTGTGGATACCTGACCGTTGTTGGCATTAATTACTGAGAAGCGATCAGCCTGAACAACAAACTGACTTTTCCCATCAGGTTCTATCCCCAAGCCCAACCCGGCAACGTATTTATTTCCTCCCGATGTGGTGTTGACTTTAAGATTCCACGACGCCGAGATTTTGCCCTCCATCGTGGCCTGCGCTTTGCTGACCTGCTGCACCGCAGCGGAGTTCTCGCCCACAGACGCCGTTACGCTATCGATGCGCTGACCCAATGCCGTGTCGCCATTTGCCCGCGCGGTCTGCTCACTGGTGATGGCCGTGCTGGTTTGCCCGACGGTGGTTTGCAGGCCATCGATACGGGTTGCCAATGCACCATCGCCATCCGCCACCGTTTTCTTCAGCGTGGTGATATCAGCTGCTGCCGTGTCGGTTTTTGCCGACACCGTGTCGATACGCTGAGACAAGGCGCTATCGGCGGTGACTCTGGCTGTCTCCTCCGTTTTCAGTGCGGCGACGGTTGTCGCCAGGGACGAAGTGGTGGTGCTGATGCGCTGGGAAAGCGCCTCATCCGCCGATGCGGTGGTTTGCTTCAGGTCGCTGATCTGCCCGGAAGCCGCGTCATATTTCACCTGCAACGTTTGCAGAACGCTGGCCTGCGCCTGCTGCGCGTCGGCCTGGGCTTTCTGCTCGTTGGTGACGCTGGCGAACGACTTACGTGTGGTTTTGTCGCGGTCGGCAAGATTGAGGGCGTTCTCGATCGTGGCCTCTGCGCTCAAATCCACGGACGCACTCAACTGGTCGATGCGGCTCGACTGTACGCTGTCATTGTCCGCCACCACCTGCGTCAACGTGTCGATACTGCCTTGCAGTCGCGTATCCCCGGTGGTTACTGCGGCGGAAATGCTATCGACACGTTTACCCAACGCAGAGTCCGCCTCGGTACGCGCTGTCGTTTCGGACTGAATCGCCACCACGTTACTGTCGGTGGTGGTTTTCAGTGAATCGACGCGTTTACCCAATGCGGTATCGGCATCGGCACGCGCAGTGGTTTCCGACTGGATCGCCACCGTGTTTTGCCCTGTCGTTGCCGACACGCTATCAATGCGCTGACCCAACGCCGTGTCGGCATTCGCCCGCGTCGTCTGCTCGCTGGTGAGAGCCGCGCTGGTCTGCCCGACAGTGGTTTGCAGGCCATCAATGCGGGTAGACAACGCACTGTCGCCATCTGCCACCGTTTTTTTCAGCGTGGTGATATCCGCTGCTGCCGTGTCGGTTTTTGCCGACAGCGTATCGACACGTTGAGACAACGCGCCGTCTGCGTTGGCCCTGGCTGTCTCCTCCGTTTTCAGTGCGGCGACGGTTGTCGCCAAAGACGAAGTAGTGGTGCTGATGCGCAGGGAAAGCGCTTCATCCGCCGACACGGTGGTTTGCTTCAGGTCGCTGATCTGCCCGGAAGCCGCGTCATATTTCACCTGCAACGTTTGCAGAACGCTGGCCTGCGCCTGCTGCGCGTCGGCCTGGGCTTTCTGCTCGTTGGTGACACTGGCGAAGGATTGGCGCAGGGTTTGGTCGCGTTCGGCAAGATTGAGGGCATTCTCGATCATGGCCTCTGCGCTCAAATCCACGGACGCACTCAACTGGTCGATGCGGCTCGACTGTACGCTGTCATTGTCTGCCACCACCTGAGTCAGCGTGTCGATACTGCCTTGCAGTCGCGTATCCCCGGTGGTTACTGCGGCGGAAACGCTATCGACACGTTTACCCAATGCGGAGTCCGCCTCGGTACGCGCTGTCGTTTCGGACTGAATCGCCGCCACGTTACTGTCGGTGGTGGTTTTCAGTGAATCGACGCGTTTACCCAATGCGGTATCGGCATCAGCACGCGCAGTGGTTTCCGACTGGATCGCCACTGTGTTTTGCCCTGTCGTTGCCGACACGCTATCAATGCGCTGACCCAGCGCCGTGTCGGCATTCGCCCGCGTCGTCTGCTCGCTGGTGAGAGCTGCGCTGGTCTGCCCGACAGTGGTTTGCAGGCCATCGATGCGGGTAGACAACGCACTGTCGCCATCTGCCAACGTTTTTTTCAGCGTGGTGATATCCGCTGCTGCCGTGTCGGTTTTTGCCGACAGCGTATCGACACGTTTACCCAGCGCAGAGTCAGCATCCGTGCGTGCCGTAATTTCGGTTTGAATAGCGGCAGAATTGTTGCTGGTATCCGCAGAGACAGCATCAATCCGTTTACCCAGCGCACTGTCGGCATCGGCGCGCGTGGTTTTCTCAGAAAGAATGGATGCCGCGTTCTCAGCGACACTCGCCGAAACGTCGCTGATATCCGCAGCCAACGCCTCATCAACACTGACCATTGTCTGCTGCAAATGGCTTATCTTGCCTTCAGCGTCGGATTTATTGCCATCCACCGTGGATCTCAACTGTTGCAGCGATTGCGCCGTCGCTGCTTTCTCCGTGGCAACCGTCTGGCGAACTTCGGTAATTTGCGCCTGCTGACCATTAAAATCGGCGGTCAGTTGCAGAACATCCTGAGCGATCGCCTGCTGGCCATCCACGATGAGGCTTTGCGCGCGAATAATCTCGGCATCGCAGGTTTTGCGCTCGGTCTTCTCCGTGTTCAAACCCAGCGCGTTTTCAATAATGGCCTCTGCGGCAGAGTCCAGATTGGAATGCGCCAGATTTACCGATGCAATCAGCTCCGTGCGGGCATTGGCAAGATCCGTTTCTACCTGAACAACACTCTCTGCCAATTTTTTATCCGTGGCATCGAGTTGTATTCTGGCATCGGTCAGCGCCTGATTGGCCGCATCGGCACGTTTACCCAACGCCAGCGCCGCGGCTTCTGAGTTCGCAATTTCGGCGCTTAACTTTTTATCTGTTTCAGTCACACGGTCTGACAATGCCTTGTCAGATGCCTCAAGTTGCGTTCTGGCATCGACAAGCGCCTGATTGGCCGCATCAACGCGATCGCCAAGCAGTTTTTCCGCCTGCTCAAGCTCTTTGCGTGCGTCTTCCAACTGTTCCAGCGTGGCGGAGTTGTCGATCTTCTCCAGCAACGCCTTCGCCAGTTCGGTCTCGCCAATCTCTCCCGCCAGATAGTCCAGAATCAGATTGGCATCTGAACTGGCGCTGCCTTGCGTCCATGCCGTCCACGGCCCCTGATTACCCAACCGGTCAACAATGCGGGCTTTGAACCATATCACCCGCCCTGCCGCCAGCCCCGGTACCGTATGGGAATTTTGCGGATAGGCGTAATCGCCGTAATGCACAGCGGCCTCGTCGCTGGCAATGGAATTCGACCAGACTTCGACTTTCTGCGTATCTTCTGCGCCTTGCGGGAACAGCCAATCCAGCGTGATACCAAACACAATCGCGCTGGCGGTAAATGAAGCCAGCGCGGGAGGCGCACCGTTTTTCCCTGACAGGACTTTTTCTGCGGCATTGGCCCACACGGATGAGGCACCGGCAGGGTTAATTGCACGAACGCGAGCCTGATAGCGTCCCGCATAGACGCCGTCGACTTCAAAGCTGGCCGTCGATGAACGTTGGACGGCGATCCAGTTGCCGTTATCCCGACGCCATTCCGCTTCATACGCAATGGCATTCGGCGCGACACGCCAGGAAACGCGCATCGTCGTTACCGTCAACCCCTGGGCGACTTTCGAATTACTGGAAATCACTACATTGGTTGGCGCTTGCTGGGCACCGGGTGGAATGACGGAGATCGGGCGTTCATCGATGCGCGCACCGTTATCGATGCGCGCGTATTTGTCCGGATCGTGCTCAACGGCGCTGACGTCAAAGGTATTGTCATCGTTGTATTTGATGCCGGTAACGCGGTACTGCTGAATGGCCAGATCGTTGGCGTCAACCGACCACGCGGATTCCACCGCCGGAATTTCGCTGTAGGCAACGCTGACCGTCACCACGTTGCCGTTAATGGCCGTCACCGTCCGCGCTTCAGCTTTTCCGCTCGGAAGGTTCAGAATCAGCCGATCGCTCTGTTTCGCATTCGCGACGCGATCCAGCGTAATGTTCTTGCCGTTAACCGCTTTGATTCGACCGCCAATGACTTTACCGGCGACGTCTTCGTTGGCGATGCCGATGATATAGCCGGGCATTGGGATCATGCCGTCCAGGCCGACGCTGAAATTTGTCAGCCCGTCTTTACTGTTGCTCAGTAATGCCCAACGGCCGCGACGGTTGGCTTCAGTCTGACGCGTACAGCCGATCGCGGTTAAATCAACGTTATTGATGCCATAGCGGCGAACCAGAGAGTTATCTGAAACGGCTTCAATTTCATCTTGATAATGATTAATCGGATTTGACCAACTGACCATCGCCGTCGAAAAACGGTTCTTTTGGCTACCGCCAGCGCGGTTAAATTTACCGTTAATCACGTTTGAGCGGTTATAGATGTAATCAACATCCCTTGGCATATCCGCGAGGGCGGATAACTGATTGTTGCCCCAATAGGTCATCCCGCGGAATATCGCGGCGAAGTCCCGCAGTACGGTAAATGCCTGCTCACGCGACTGGACATACATATCACAGAGGAAACGTGGCTCCATGCCTGCGCCACCACGCCCGTCAGGAACCAGTTGATCGCAATACTGGGCGATGCGGTACAGCTCCCATTTATCCACCTGTGTCGAGTCAATTTTCTCGCCGAGACCAAATAGATCATTCAGTACCAGATCGTAAAATACCCACGCCGGGTTATTGGAATAGGCCCATTTAAAGGTGCCATCCCATATTCCCGCATATCCACGCGTTTCTGGATTATAGGTTGTCGGAATGCGGATAATACGGCCACGCGGCTTACAGCTGATCTTTGGAATGTTCTGGAACTGCTTCGCGTCAAATTCAACAAATAACAGCGCGGTATTCGGATAACGCAATTTCGCATCGATCACATCGGTAATCGACTGAATATTCATTTTATCCGTAAGGCGACTGGTCGTTGAATCCTCGGTGATACGTCGGGCGCGGATCTGCCAACCCGTGGTGGCTTTCGGCAGATCGATACGGTGCGAACGCTCGTACAACGAGGACGTTTTACCGTCAACCGCGGTTTTGAGCATTTCCTGATACGCGCCGCCATCTGTTGCCACATCAACGGCATAGTCCACGCGTGCGCCATTGACGTCGCCGTTCTCTTCCTGCATCTGAATTGCAGGCCAGGCAAAACGCAGCCGCACCGCCGACAATTGCGTATTATTGATTGCGCGGATCCACGGACGTTCCTTGGTCAACTCAACGCCAATGTTGACTTCGTTCTCTACACTCGGGATCCCTTGAATATACTCCTGCGCCTGGGTGCCGGCACGAAACTCCCATTTCAGGCCGGGGAAGTTTTCATTGCCGTTCGCATCCAGAATCGCCGTGCCGTCCAGAAGAATATCTTTTCCGGACAAATTTCCGGCGAACTCGCCATTTCCCAGCGCAATCAAGATTTTCGTTCTGGCCGTTGATTGCAGACTGTCCGGCGATTCAACCGGAACGTGTGCGCTTCCACCACCGCCTTTGCGGCCGCCTATAAGTTTCCGTGCCATATTTCACCCATTAAAAAAGGCCGTCCGATGGACGACCTTATTGAAACAAAGAGGTTTTACTGCTGTTCTTCCGCGTAAATCCCCGCTGAAATAACCGCCCCGCCGATTTCCCGTTGCCCATACAGCACGCCAACCGGGTTGCCTTGCGCCGTGGTATTTACCGGGCCACCAAATGCATAGGAGGGTTTGTTATCGGGATCCTGCCCCATGGAGAGCCCTTTGGGTTGCGGTGATAGCATCTGCATGACGCCCCCCATCACCATCGAAACACCCGTCATTAAAGCCATTGAGGCCCATGTACTGGCGGCAATTGCAGCAAAGCTACCCATACTGATTATTGTCGCCGCAATAAGCACAGCTCCCAATACAATTTGAAACATACCGGCGCGCTTGTTACCGGAAATAACTGGCGCAATACGAATGTCTTGCGTGCCTGAATTGTCTTTGAGCTCCTCCAGGCCGATATTTCGCTTGCCTTTAAACACGGCGTAAACCAGTCCACGTTGCTTCGAGGTCATCATGAAATGTTCAAAACCAGGGAGGATAATAGAAAGCGCCCTGATTGCTTCTCTGGGAGAGTTAACCGCCAGACGGTGAACCCGGCCAAACATCGCGCCGAGCTGCCCATATAAGCGAATGGTGTTTAATTCGTTAGTTTTCATAGCCATCAGAATAAATCCTTATGCCGCACGATTTTCAGTGTTCTTTCAAGCCAATAGCCGCCGTAGGGCGTGCGATTGCTAAGATGTCCATACAGATGGTGCAGCAGCATCCCATCTTCCACCAGAATGCCCGCATGATTGGCGACGGGTGCGGAGACCTGCATAATCGCCATATCCCCTTTTTGGGTAGCCCCGGTGAATTCGCGGAATCCGCATTCGAACCAGTTATCCATATAGAAGTTTTTCTTGCCGTCCTCCCACCAGGGATAATCCACGCGATAATCTTTCAGTTCTATGCCATGCGTTTGCCGGAAGTAGCTCATGATCAGTCCCCAGCAATCAGCATAACCGAGCAAGAACTGGCGCCCCACCAGCGGCCGCTCGCCCCGGGGTTGAATAGTGCGCAAATCACCCTCCGGCCAGCTTACGATATGCCAGGGCAAGGCCGAGTCATCGCATTCAGCCATGTCCTTCTCGCTCGGTTGCGTCGTGGCGTCCGGGTGACTATGCACGATGGCGGCGATGGTTCCCCAATCCTCCACGTTGGCATAGTCCTCTGGCGCGATCGTGAAGCCATAGCGCGGGCCACGCTTTTCGTCAGCATTGTCGGGCAGGATATTTCGGCAGGGAAAATAGCGCTCAACGCGGGATTTTTGCGCCACTAACCCACAACACTCCTGCGGATAGCACTGTTTTGCGTGCGCCATGATCGCCTGCAGGGTTTTATTTCTCATGGTGTTACCTCTTGATCAGTGCTGACCCCGGAAATCCGCCGAAGTCGAGTTGCTCATTCTCCCCGAAGCGCCGGTTGCACGACGACAGCAAGCCCGCACAGACATCGCGACTGGGATCGTCCGTTGGCTTGTCATCCAGCGTAAAAGAGCCATTCTGCCCGGCGTAAGCGCAGCCCTTGCCGGTGCGATACCAGCCGCGCATGGCCCAGGTGCAAAGGGAATGAATTTGCCGGGTGGGGATCATCAGACCCTCCAAATCCGCCGGACTTGAAAGCGTGAACTCAACCACTTCGTTGTTTTCACTGCTTTTACTGTCGATGTAGAAGACCTGAATAAACTCCTGATTAGGGTCGGCTTCGGGATTGCCCTCGGGAAAGTTCGCCCCGTCGAGGTAGTGTTTGAACGTTTCATGGATCGTGACTTTCGCCTGAACCATGTCGTTGAAATGAATGCACAGCGCGGTAATCGAGCCGTTCAGATTGGCTACGCTTAATTTTGGCTGCGCACTCTGACCATCGCTGGACATTTCCAGCCCTTCAATCTGGCATGGCCATGCGCTGTATTCTTCCCCTTGCCACCAAATTGATTTTGCCAAAAGCTTGCTGTCATCACCGCCTGCGGCAGCGATTTCTTCAGGCGTATGCGGGATCGTATCGCCATGAAAACGAAGTATTCCGGCATCAAATTTATTGCCGTCAATTTCGTACAGGCGAATGCGATTTCCCGGCTCTAACTTTTGCAGGTCTGCATTCATTGTCATGTTATTTACTCATTACTAGGGGTGGTAGGCTTGTTCGAAGGAGGCTGAAACCGTCATGACACGCCCGCCGTAGGGTGAGGCTTTGATAGAGTCGGGTAAAACCCGATAGAGGCCAGGCTCACCATACGGCGGCGTCCAGATAAATGATTTAATAGTGTGGGTGCGGAAAAACGTCAGGATCGGTAACATCTCCTGCTCTTTCCCGTTGAACATTAACGGCCACGTCTGCGTTTCAGGGTTGATGCCATCGCCAACAACCTGCTTATAGCCATCGCCGAACTGCGCCGTTCTGACGCGCTGATCGTAGGTCCCTTCCGGCATTCCCTGCGTTGGCCAACTGAATGTGTCAAGTGCCATGCTTTTCTCCGGGCATAAAAAAACCGCCGAAGCGGTTTTGATTGACTAGAACTGGTTAACTTTACGCCAATGATTTTATCTGGATATAAAGTCCTGTTTAACTGCGTGTTAAGAACTTATCGCTGGTACTGGAAGTTCCACAGCATACCACCTGGCCGGATCGCGGCAGCGATGCCTTCCCTTATCGAGCTGTCGATGACTTGCTGATAGATAGCGCCCAAGCCGTTATTTTTTGACTCGTCAGATTTCGATTGCGTGTCGCCGTCCTGCTTGACGATGACCGTCGTTTGGAAGGTCTGATTTCCACCCGATCCGCCGCCAAAAGAGGGAACGGAGGCTGCGATGCCGGGATCGGTGACCAGTCCGCCATTGGCGTAACCTTTTGCTGATTCCATCAAGGCATAAAGATTATTGACGCCGATTTTGCTCGTCGCCTCTTTGGTCATGACGAATTCACCGCGGTGCACAATGCCTGCTGGCTGATATTTACCGCCATTACCGGTATAGCCACCTTCATCCCAGAAAGAGTATTGTCCTGACGACCCTGACGATCCGGATAAGAAAGATGAAAAGCCAAATTCACCACCACCGCCACCGCCACCGCCAGATGTACTTGCGCCTCCTGAAGATCCCGAAATCCACTTCATCATGGACTGGATTGCATAAGCAATTAACAACTGGTTGATGATTTGCAGAATCGACTTCAGGAAATTGACCGTAAACTCTTTGACGTTGGCGGTGCCGGTTGTGACCAGATCGTAAGCCATTGTCGAAAGGCCGTTGAATGTTGTTTGCGCTAGCGTAGACGTTGCACTGAACACATCCAGGGACGTCTCGGCAAACTGCCTGATGCCATTTTCCAAGCCGCCGACCCAGTCACCACTCCTCTTATCTTCGGCATCAAAGCCAGCTTGCAGCATTTCACGCGCTTTGGTGTACTCTGCCGTGAGTTCAGTTATGCGCTTGGGATCGGTAATGCCTTCTCTCTTGCTCTCATAATCATTGCGAAGATCTTCTTTCTGCCTCTCGCGCTGCACTCCCCTGGACGTTAAATTAGCGGTTCTTTCAGCAAAATCATTGCGGGAACTAAAATCTTTTGTCTTTTCCTGCATTGCTTTCGTTGCTTGGGTTTCAGCTTTTAATGCGGCTTCGCGTTCCCTGGTGGCTGTATTATCCAGTTGCTTCGGAACTGCATTTGCAGTTGTTGTCGTGGGTTTGCGCTGATTAACTGAATTTTGCTTCGCATAATTTTCGTTTTCGCGGCGGATCGATTCATCTTTCACCTCTTTAGAGGCATTACTATTTCGTATGTCCGCAAGTTTTCGCTGATGTTTTTCCTCGGCAGTCTCGTATCGCTTTTTCAGTTGCTGATCGGCTTGAAACTGTCTTTTCTTGATGGTTTCCTCGTCCTGCGCCTGCTTTTCAAGAGCATTGATCTTATCAAGAGTATACTTCTGCTCCTGAAGCGCTTCGTACTCTGCTCTCGCTTTATTAGCGGTGTTAATCGCTTCATTACGCTGTCTTTCTAAATGTTGATTACCCAATTCATCAATATGTTTGCCTCGGCCATACCCCTTTGTGTCAGGCTGTGGCATGTTATCCACGACTTTCTGGGCGTTCTCCGCCCTTTTCCTTGCTTCTTCGACACGTTCCCCCAAGGGATCGGCACGCCCAATATCAATAAAAGCATCTTTAGCTTCCGCCATGACCTTTTTGGCATCTGCCATAGTTTCAGTAATACTTTTCCAGACGCTCTCCAACGCTCCGAGATTTTCCACGCTCTTTTCTGAGCCACTTTTTATAGATTCAGCGTAAGCATCCATTGCTACGCGCGCCGCGGCGGTAGTATTTCCTGATGCTTCCAATGTCGCAATTTGTTCAAGCTGCGATGCAGTCAGGAAATGGATTTGCTGATCTAACGCCTGAGCCGCTCTTAACGGATCCTGTTGAAGGCGCTGAAAGTTTGCAATAGTCGTATCAACTGATTGACCTGTCGCTTCTTCCATTGTCATCGCTGCAAGAGTGACACTTTGCAATTGAGCGGAATCAAAAGACCCGGTGCCGACAACTTTCGCCAAAACCGCAGACGCTTCACTCTGTGTGCCGATGTTTTCACCGATCTGCCTTGACATTGCTATCAACTGGCTGGCTGATTGACTCGCATAGCCACCTGTCAGTTTTAATTGCTTGCTGAATTCCTCGCTTTCTTTCGACGCCAAAGAATAAGCAGTGCCTAAAAGACCAATTCCAGCAGCAACTGCTGCCACAGGCGCGAAAGCAGCTCCCATAAAGCGAGTCAGCATGCCTGTTGCCTGTCTGATATTGTCAAATCCACCCTTAAGCTCATTGCCCTGCGCAACAAGATCCATAAAGGACGATGAGCCTGAATTAACGGATGCCATCGCCTGAGCAATCTGCGCTGGCAGTTCGCTCATTGCCTGTGAAAATCGATCAATACTTTGTGCCGCTCTTTCAGAGGCTTCCGCTTGCGCCTCCATTCCCGCTGCCAACAGCGATAGTGTTGCTATGTCTGTCATTTCAATCGCTCCGTTTATGAATTATTGCCAAAGCAACGCGTTCCATTATCCGAATGTCTTCAAAAACGGCCGCCGTATTCTCTATATCCATCATGCTCATCACCTGCGGCAAACAGCCGTAATCCAGACCCGTCGGGCCATTCATTCCTATACGCCATTGCGTGGACATGGCACGGAAAAGCAGAAAGGAGGGCCACACGTCGGGTGTTATTTCGATGATCACATCGTCGTAATCGCTGGGAAACATTCCTATGGCGGCAAGTTCATTGACAGTAGGTTCAGGGGTATAGAGAGCAGTGGCGACCTCAGTTAGTTTTTTTCGCGGGCGCCCAACATTTCTTCGTAATAGGCTTCGATTACAGCTTTCTGCGCCTGTGGATAGTTGCTAAATAACAAGCTGAGGTTTTCCTGATTAAATTCATCCGGTAATGCCCAGGCTTCAACAATTTCCATCACCAGCATTTTACCGGTCATGCCCTCTTGTTTTTCCAGATCGGAAAGTTCTTCAAGAGCTTTATGGCGAAAGGAAAACGTAACGATGCCGGGTTCTTGTCCAGCACGCGGAATAGTGACATTCTTTTTGAAAATAGGATTAGGTTTCAGAGCAAACTTGGTAGCCATAATAGATGATTCCATTTTAAAATGTTATTAAATTGGTGGGTGCCAGTTTATAAAAAAACTATTGGACCAGCAGATGCTGGCCCATAGAAATAAAGTGCAGGCAGGGATTTATTAAGGTGCTGGCACGGTTTCGAGTGGTTTATAGAAAGTCATGCCCGGCGACTGCATATTCAGAATCACAGAAACCGTTTCAATGGCGTTAACCGCAGTCACTGGCGTTTGGTTGAATGAAACGCTGGCACACCAGTAACGATTCTCCTTGGCTTTCGGTACGTACATTTTCGCGGCCAGGAAATCACCACTCTTGTCTGCCGCACGCAGGATAGGATAAATCGGCAAACTCGAATCATGTGCCAACGTGAAGGTCTGAGTTTGCGCTGATTTGAAGGTGTCCAGATTGCGCTGACGGTTGTCAGAGAGGAATTGCACCTGGATATTCTGCTGTTCACCGCCCGCATTCGCCACTTCGGTAATTTGCGGCAGCTCGGCCCAGGAAACAATTTTGCGTAATGAACCGCCACCGGCACCTGGGGCATAAGTGCCGGTATCGGTAGTGTTGATATCTTCCAGCGTCAGCGTGCTGCCTGCCACGACTGAAATTCGCGCCACGATATTATCCAGTGAAGACCAACCAGAAGAGAGTTGAATAATATCGCCGACTTTCAGCGTATGGGCCGCGCTGGTTGTCACCACCGCACTGGCGGCATTGGAAATGCCTGAAACAATCAATTTAGTGTCATATGCAGAGGCGATGTGAACAGTTGCGCCATTAGGTAATGCGTATCCCATGGATAATTCCTTATTTTTGAACAAAAAAAACCGCCGGATGGCGGTATGTATAAATGGATGAGTGATCGACATTTCACGTCAATTCCCGCCCATTCTGAAGTAGTGTCAGCCTGATCATTCAGGCCGACACTGGATTTTGTGAAAATCGCAGACTGCCTGTATGTCTAGCGCACCCTCTCGAACAGCCCCACGCCCATTCCCGGAATAAATGATGCCGCGCGCCATACCCCGTCAGGCGTCGAGCCCGCAGCATTCCCGGCAAGATCGCAAGGCACCAGATAACTGGCGCTCACCGTCGTTCCCGGCAGGAGTGAACTGGTGGTCATGTTTTTCAAGATGGCGACATCACCCGCATCAAAAAGGCTGGTGATATTGGTAAATGAAGCGAGTCCATCGATATCGATTGCACCCGACAATTCGATTCCCCGGACTTTATTGCTGGTATCTACTTGATAAACAAAGGTCTGCGAACCATTGACACCCAAGGTAAATACCTTGACCGATGAGATATCGTTACGTTGTCCTTGCAGCTCAAACGTGGCACCGGGATTGAAAAGTTTAACGGTGCTTGTTGAAAAATCGGTCATCCCCGCGGTTTTGATCGGGTAGACAACCTGTGCATTCCCGTCGGTGATATCGCCCCTGACATCGAAATGGCAGTTGATCGATGCGCCGGTCTGATATTCCCCCGCAATGACATCAATACATGCCGCGCCATCGGCCCTGCTGGGTGAAGTAAACCTCACGCCAGAGAGATAACTGGCATCATTTGATATCCGGATAAAATGTTTATGCGCTGCCCACTGATCCAGTACGCACAGCCCGCCGAACATCACGAAATTCCTGAAGGAGTCCGCGACATCAATGACATGCACCGCCGGGAATACATTTGATGAAGTACAGGATTCAAATTTATTATTCATCAGGAAAAACGAATGGTTAAAATCTTGCGATTTTATTGCCCCACGTTGGAGATCTTCGAAGTGGCAATGGGTAATTCTGACGGCGTTACAGTTATCTGCATCACGGACAAAACATAATGCATGCTGATAAACCGTCTCCGTCCAACTGGGATCGTTGCCGCCAGACTGTATTTTGCAATTCAGGAAATCACCGTCCCATAAATCAACCGCATAAACAGCCCGCCGACCAAAGCGATAGAACCAGACATTACTGACGTGGAAATCAAACCCCACGCCGTAGAGGTGCATTAAATCGCGTTTGGACCAGGTCGTTGAAGAGACGTCAGACGCCGATCCAGAGAGAGTCAGATCCCTGAGTGTAAAATTTTGGGTGCGCGTTTTATGGCTATCGTAGTCTGATTTTTTAACCACAATACCCGGATCATTGGTTGTGGCGTCAAAGTAGAGGTGCGTATTCCCCATCCCCTGCCCGGTAATGAATAAATCGTCACCTTGATTTATGACCCAGGTACCGGAAACCTTTATTGTGCCGTTCGGAAGTGTGATTGAAGATTTACGATTTGCGGCGGCGGTTGAGAGCAAGTTTAATTTTTGTGTCGCATCGCCAGAAAGAATATTGCCAGCCCACAACCCTTGTATCCCTGACGATAAATCGCGGGACCAACCGCCGGAACTGTTTACCCGGAAAAACGTCACGCTGTCATCAATTAATGAAGAGCTGTTTAACCAAAAGAGTTCCCCGCCCCCGGTTCCCTCTCCCACCTGATACTCGTTGAGCAGTATTTTTTGATTTACCGTCCCGACGATCTGTCTCAATGCATTGATGTCAGGGCATTGACCAATATATTTAAACCCGTCTGATGATTGAATATCCTCTATTAACACCATAACACCCTCGATTCTTAATATTATCTGATGAGCTTTTTGTATTATCTTTTCATTGATGAGCGGAATGACGAGAGGCTTCTATCGACCGGATGGCCTGTTTGTCCAAATTACAATTCTCTATTGTTTCAAGAAGCCGATCGTTCCAGATAACACTGGCGCCATACGTAAATGGCTGCTCGGGAAGTGGCGGAATACAGTTAGCGGTCAGGTTGGCCGGAATAGGCACCACTGGCAATGGAACGTATTTGATTCGCTCGGTTGAACAACCCATCAGCGATATTCCTATCAATAACGTCATCATTGCAGGCAGATTTTGCCAGAACGGTTTTATAGACCACGCGCACCTTATCGCTGGTTGTGGCATTTTGTTGCTTTGCATTCTGGGTGCTCCGCGCAATATCGTTGAACAGGTCGATAGAGGTGATAACGTTACTGGTGATGTTTTCCGCACTTTCCCGGTCGGCCTTTGCCTGCTCCGCAAGCCGGGATGCATCGGCAGCCTGACCCTGGTAGTAAATCGCCACCATCGCCAGCAGCGTCGCTACCACCAGCAAAGAGGTTACCGTTTTCATGGATAATCCTTTGCCCGCAGTTGGAAGTGCGGCCCATCTTTTAGCGTCGTCCAGTTACCGCCCCATTCCGTTGCGATATTCAATTCTTCCGACGCCTGTTTAAATGCCTCGGCGATTTGCCGGTAATATTTCATCTCCCAACTGCCCGCTGGCGTTGGGTAAGCGAAAACGTCAATCGCATGGCCGGTAATATGTCGGCTATTCATCGTCTGACTTTTACCTGCCTCAACGAGTAATGTCTGTCTTTCCCTGGTGCGAAGTCCTTCAGTAATGCCAAAATCAACGGTTGAAATCTGCAATGCCCGGCGTACCACCTTCTCTAAATGAGGATGAATACCGCTAAGATTCTTCTCACTCCGCTGACTGAATTTAAATGTGCTCATGTGTTATCCCGGATTGATTATTTTCATGACGTTGCCCTGCGCACGAACGACCGCAATACACAGGGCAACGTTAATAAATGTCTCTGACCAGTCGGTGTTTAAATATTCCCCGGAGAGAATACGTATCGGCACAGCCACAGACGCGACGATTAGCGCCCATGCAAAACACGATGCCAGGGGCCTGTAAGTTAACGAGCCGCGCTGGAAAACCATTAATTGCATCGCCATAACGGCGCAGGCCATTGCATCAATAAGAAGTAGAACGTTATTTTCCGCCATCCCCGTGTCCTCTCAGTTTTTTGATCAACTTAACGGGGTCACCTGATTCCTTACTTATGAACATCAATAAACGCACGGCGACGGCGGAAGCAACCACCGCCCCCAAGGGGGCCTCAGCGACGATAACGTCAGGCGTGAAATAATTGATAATTGATGTGACGAAATCCGCTGAGACTATCCCTACGAGAAAAGAAATCAGAAAGAGGCATACGCGCCGAAGGATCGATATATCCGCAGATGAAAGGACATAAATCACGGCGCCACCAAACGCCCCGATAACGATGCCTGAATTGATCCCGGGTGCGAGGCCGATTATGGTTACCCCACCTAATATATATGTCGCTGCGCCGGTACCCGTAGATACAGGTTCACCCATTTGCGTACTCCTTTGCTCGCTCAGCGAACGCCGGGCGTTGATTGTAAAAAAGATAAAGGGTTAGCGCTCAGCCACTGAGAAATAAGGGTTGAGTTTCAGATGATTGGCTGGCGCTAAAAACGGAAAAGGCCGCCCGAAGGCAGCCTTTTATAAAGATGCGAAAAATGAGTTAAGTCGATGTGATATTACCCGGCAGTCGTAAGGAACCGCCCGGTTATATGTCGAAATGCCGTCAAGCCGCTGGGCTAATAGAAGCCAGGAGGAATACTCGAGGCAATAAAAAACCCGCTCATGTTGGCGGGTTTTTTGAATTTAGTTGTTTCGCAGATAACTGGATGACTGCTTTCGAATACAGAAAAGCTATCTTATACGCTCATCTTATATTTTTCGGTCAAATTGTCAAAGTTTTTTTCTCTGTTTTCGAAATATTTTTTTTACAGGCATCATTGAGTGCCGGATAAAGCATTAATTCAGCGGTTGTCAGCCAGGTATCTATCCGCCGCTGGCACGTACTGAGTGACAGTTCTGGATGAGCGAATTGCATATCCACAGCCATTGGAGTTTTCTTTTTCCCGGTGATATACCGCACCTTAATGATGTCGATCAGACCCGGCGTATCAGCGAACACCTTACCAATCACCGAATCGATCAGTAGAGCTTCCGCATCGGTACAGTAGAACAGGCTACTGTGGGTTTTTTGGTTATTGAGATCGCCGAAATAGCTGAATAGCTCTTCACGCGAGATGCCCGCTTTCTCCAAATCCCTTATCGCCGCATTCAGTGCGGTTTTACTGAGCGTTTCTTGCGCGAGTAACCGCGCGAATACGCCGCGAACGGTGCCGGACTTGCTGATGCGCGACCAGCGCCCCCACATTTTTAATTTGCCCTGAAGCCAGATGGATTCCAGAGTTTTAAGCCGAAGCTCACCAGGTTTGCTGCAGGTGGTTGGATAAATCATAGTGCCCCCTCTGATTTCACTCTTTCTGCTATGCAAAGCACACTCCCGGCGTGGTAAAGCCCGGCAGTATCCGAATCTGGGTTGTGGATTTGGCGATCGCGCTCGTTGTCCGGCTGCGAAGCGCGAAAACCAAGAGTAGGAGGGGAAAAATGATGACGGTGACATGCCGGAATGCGCGCCAACGTGAAGTCGGGGCATAACGCGCTGACAGGCGGCAATGTCGTCGATAAATTTTCGCTGGCAACTGAAGTTGCCAGTACCCGTATTTCAGTGGGTTTACGTACAAATAAATACTGCGCCATGGGGATTTTTCCTGTTAGCGCAGCAGTTGTTCAGGTATTGGCTGTTCAGACCAATGCGGGGATTATATCCTGCTTTCCTGTGGGGCGACAACTGTATAACCCGCTGATTTTGCTAATTCTATAAACCCTTTCAGTGTTGCGATATGGTCTTCCGGCTTCAGCATTTGCATACTAATCACCTGCCCCTCTTCATACCGAATGACTACACTTCCGGTTACTGGGAGATGGCTTTTTAAATCATCGGGTTCCATTGCGTCAGCACTCCTAAATCAAGTCTTACAACTTCAAGGTGACGAGCACGAAGCTGTAGATGGAAGCCTTAAATTTTCAGTAAAAACTCTTCATGACTGCTATCCGTGCCATAAAAAGCCCCAAAAATACTGTATGTATAAACAGTAATTCAATGAGACATAATTTGCAATAATACTTATCAAGGCTACCGATGAAGATTCAGTAAGTAACCTTAAGGTTACCGTGGTATGACCGTACACATTAATAGGGATTTGCTAGAAATAGCTCTGAATACCTTCTGGTTTTCTTCTCTTTTACAGGTTCGGTTTTGCTCAGTCGTTCCGCGTGCGCCTGATCGACAGGCATGAAGTGCCCCTCCTGGAAACTGCGGTAAACCGTGCCAAGTGGGCCATTCCTGTTTTTGGTGATGATGATTTCCGTGATGCCTTTCGCCGGGGTGTCAGGGTTATAAACCTCATCGCGGTAAAGCATGGCGATAATGTCGGCGTCAGCTTCGATCTCGCCGGAGTTTTTCAGATCGGCATTCATCGGCCTTTTATTCATTCGCGTTTCTACTGTACGTGACAGTTGGCTGAGTACGATTGAGGGAACGCGGATTCGTTTTGAAAGCGATTTCAATTTTTTCGTTACGCTACCGACTTTCAAGTCATAACGTTCGTCACCCGGCAAGTTCACCAGTCCCAGATAATCCACGAACACCGCAGCCAGCTCTGGATGCTCGCGCTTATGGTTTTCAGTGGTCATACATATTTGATCGGCGGTCAAGTTACTGGCATCCACGATCCAGATGGGGCGCCCGGCGATTTCCCTAATCCCCGAGTCAAACCGCCCCCAGTCTTCATCAGTGAATTCCTGCGGGTATTTCAATTTGCTGACGGAGATTGATCCGGCGTTGGCCACCTGGCGCTCAGCAATCTGGATGGCAGCCATTTCCATGCTGAACAGCAAAACGCCACCGTTGCGGTCGGTGATTTTCTCCATCAGATGCAGTGCCAACGCGGTTTTGCCCATGGACGGACGCGCGCCAATGAACATCAAATCCGTGTGATCAATACCGCCTGTTATGCTATCCAGTTCCGCAATGCCGGTTTGCAACGTGCGATATGATCCATCACCGTTCAGGCGCTGTTGCAGGCGATCCACGATGTCCGGCAGCAATGCATCAATATGGACAGGACTGAGCGCCGACGCTGATGTCTCAAGGGATTGCAACCCATCACGCAGCGTGGCGATGGACTTGAGGGCGTCGTCCTGATTACGCGAGGAAACAACGCACTTCAGCGCGTCAGCGGCCATCTGCTGGAAATTGCGGATAACCTGTGCACGTTTCACCATTTGCACATAGCTAACCAGCCCTGCTTTCGCCCAAACGTAACGAGGCGCGCTCAAGATCACCGCTTCGTAGTCGTTGCCAAGGCGTTCAATCAGCACCAGGCCATCCAGATTTCCAGCACCATGCGCGAGCTGTTTCATTTCACGCCAGATATTGCGGTAGACCCCAATCGAAAAGGCATTCTCTGGCAGATCAATCAGCGCCTCAAAAGTGTCGGCATCCAGACCGCGAAGCAGGACCGCACCAATTACCGCGCCCTCCAGTTCTTCAGTCGTCATTGCGCCACCCGCTGACTTTCCCAATCGAACGCCAGCACCACCGCGCTTTCCATCACACGATCCATCGCCCGGTAGCCGATAAATCCTTCAATTTCCTGCACCGTGAAGTTACTTATCAGGATAATCGGCTTCATCTGTTCGTACCGTATATTTATGATTTCAGAGACAATCAGTCGCTCTGAGTCGGTGCCGGACTGCATGCCAACTTCATCGATCACCAGCAAATCCACATCACTGTAAAAACCCAGTACGTCGTATTCTGTTCGTGCCGCATTGGGCCGCCAGGTATCCCGCACAGCCCGGATGATCCGCTGGGCGGTGGTCAGGTAGACATCAGCGTCGTAACGTTCAAAAAGCGCCCGCATAATGCCGACTGACAAGTGTGTTTTCCCGGTTCCGACCTGCCCACAAAACAACAGATTTGACCCCGTAGCCTGGAGTGCGGGCCATTCATCCACAAAACGCTGGCAGATGGCCAGATTGTCTTTCGCGTGCTGATTAACCGTTTTGAAATTTACCAATGACGATTCACTGAACCGTTTGGCGACACCGCTGTAGGTGGTAAGGATCTCGGTTACGGTTTTGGGATCATCCATCGGCAGATTCTCCCTTGGGGGTTTTCCAGCCAATCAGCGTTTCGAAATTCCGTCCGCGCAGGTCATCGACAGTATCTTTCGGTCTCCCAGGGGATTGAGAAACTGCAATCGCCCAGCTATTTTCGTACTCCCTGCGCGTGCCAAAAAAACGGCTCCCCTGCATGACATACACCGTTCCACCCAGTCCCTTGGCCTGGCAATAATCCGCGTAACGAATCATTCCAGACAACAGGTGATCGGCAGGTACGCCTTCTTTGCGCCGGGCATTCCAGCTGTTGAAGGCGGCTTGCTTGGAGTTGTTGCCCTCCCGTTGCGGATAGATTGCCCACAGGGTTTCAAATGCATCGGGGTAACTTTTTTTCTTTCCCTCGCTTTCTTCCGCTGTATCACCATCAGTTCCAGTGACTGGATCAATGACTGGATCTAAAGAGTGATTGGTTCTGGGTGCAGCATTTGCACCCATCGTGGGTGCAGGAGTTACACCAATGGGTGCAGGAGCTACACCAGAGGGTGCAGGAGTTACACCAGCGGATGCAGGAGTTACACCAGGAAATGCAGGGACGACGCCAGAGGGTGCAGGATTTTCACCCCTCTTTTTTAACATAAGATAGTAGATATTTGAGCGATTAAGGCCATTTGCCGCTTTGCGCTCTTCCACGCGCAGCAAGCCATCTTTTACCAATTGTTTAATGTGGTTTTGTACCGATCTTTCGGAGATCTCACACTGTTGCGCGACATAGCGTATTGCTGGCCAGCACTCGCCCTGATCGCTGGCGTTATCAGCCAGTTTGACCAGTACCAATTTGCGCAGCGGGTTTCCGACTTTGAGTTTCATGGCTTGTACCATCAGATCCATACTCATATTCAGACCCCCAGCAGTTCAGCGAGGGCCGTAATGGCGCGCTGGTATTCTTCGGCTGACATTTCAACGTCATGCAACTGAGCTTTATGCTGTTCGTACAACTCCCAGATACTGAGTGACGCTGAGCGCCGCTCTTCGTAAATGGACACAATATTTTCGATAGTTACAGGCTGTGCATTAAGGTAGAACCCATTCCTGTAAGTAATTCGATCGGGAGAATTAAGCATGATCTTGCCTCTTTCTTGCTATGCGGTGGTCACCCGCAAATATGATGCTTGTACCATAGCCGCCGTTTATGAGTCTTTTTTGGACAACCATAGTGACATGTCGGGGTCATCGGGAAGAATTGCGTTAATTGCTCCGGCAAACTCCCGAATAGCACTGGAAACCCTTTTCATTTGCGTCTCCTATCGCAAGAAGTTGTTTTTTTCATCAGCTTTTGTTCTGACCAGATGTTACGCTGCACCTGATGGATACAGCTCTGTCTTGTCATGTGTTGGCTCGTACCCGAGCATGTTTTTACGCTCCAATCTCTAACATTTGTAGAAAATTATAACTTAACAAAAGCTAAGTCAAATTAATTTATATTAACCGGATGGACATGACATCACTTAGTGACCGCATTAAGTTGCGTAGAACCGAACTGAAGATCTCCCAGCAGAAGCTTGCCGACTCTGTGAAGGTTTCCCACGTCACCGTATACAAGTGGGAGAATGGTGATACCGAGCCAAAAGGTAAAAATCTTTTTCTTTTGAGCAAAGTGCTCAGATGTAGCCCGACGTGGCTGCTGTACGGCGACGAAGATCAAACCCCTCTTCCTGCTGATGAATTGTCAATAGACCTGGATGAAAGGCAAAGAAAATTGTTAGAACTCTTTGATTCCCTTCCAGAATCTGAGAAAGACCGTCATTTGTCAGAACTTGAGGAAAAGGTAAATGGCTTCAACGCTTTGTTCGAAGAGTTACTTTTTGCACGAAAAAACTCAAAGAAAAAACAATAACTTTATCAAACGGTTAAAGTCGCACCTATAGTTAACTTAACTTTTTGGTGCTTTTTTTATTGACCACAAACTTATCTTTAGTTAAGTTTATCTGTGACAACTACTCACTTACACTGCAGCGGTTGTTCAGGTTAAACGTTCTGACAGTTCGGAAAGACGAACAAAAAACAGCATTATGAGACAATCAAACGGCCATTTTGCCAACGCGGTAAATGGCTTAAAGAAAGATTGAGAGGCAGCCCTATGACTATATTTGCATTTGTAGCTGGGATGGTAATCGGAAGTTGCGCTGGCGTTCTCGCCGCATCTTTGAGCTGCACGGCATCGGGTGATGATTAAGGCGGTTGTGGGGCTGAACAAGTACCCAGAATGGAACTTAACCCCATGCAGCTATCAAATTCCAGGCATAAAAAAACCGCCTCTCGGCGGTCACGACATTACTGCTATTGCTTTGATTATTCTTGGTTCTTTTCCGTGGTACCCGGGACGGGACTTGAACCCGTACAGCCATAAGCCGAGGGATTTTAAATCCCTTGTGTCTACCGATTCCACCACCCGGGCTTCGGAAAATTGGAGGCGCGTTCCGGAGTCGAACCGGACTAGGCGGATTTGCAATCCGCTACATAACCGCTTTGTTAACGCGCCTTGAATTCTGTGCCCTTTCAGGCTTAAGCTCGTAAAAATTTACCAACTTACTAATTTGGAGCGGGAAACGAGACTCGAACTCGCGACCCCGACCTTGGCAAGGTCGTGCTCTACCAACTGAGCTATTCCCGCTTTAATCAGAACTGACTGATTCTTTTGCACTCTTTCGGCGATTCATTGCTGCCGTCCGATGCGGTGCATTCTACTTACCTCTGCCACTGAGTCAATAAAATTATCAATGAAAAGGAATCGTTTGACGCTTTTTACGGCACTTTGATCAAGGTTCCAGCAAATCTTTGCGCGCTGCATTCAGATACTGGAACATCGACCAGAATGTCAGCACCGCGGCGATATATAATGCAACCACGCCCGCCCACACCACCATGCTCTCAGGACGCCACAATAATGCTACCAATGACATCATCTGTGCCGTGGTTTTCACCTTGCCAATCCACGATACCGCAACGCTGCTGCGCTTGCCGACTTCCGCCATCCATTCGCGTAATGCGGAAATAATGATCTCGCGGGCGATCATCGTGGCTGCCGGTAAGGTAATCCACCAGGAGTGAAAATGCTCAGACACCAGCACCAGGGCGATCGCAACCAGCACTTTATCCGCCACCGGGTCAAGGAATGCCCCGAAACGCGTTGTTTGTTTCCAACGGCGTGCAAGAAAGCCATCAAACCAGTCAGTTACGGCCGCGACGACAAAAATTAACGCGCACACCATCGGGGCCCAAACGAACGGCAGATAGAACGCCAGAACGAAGAAAGGGATCAGCACTATACGAAACAGGGTGAGGCAAGTCGGTATATTAAATTGCATGGCGCTCGGCTAACTATCTGGCTAGTGTGGTTATTATGAGTATGTTGCTACATTGCCCCTAGTGTTTCAATGCATTGTAGATCTTTTCTGCCAATGCTTGTGAAATACCCGGCACTTTTGCAATTTCCTCGATGCTGGCATTAAGTAAAGGTTGCAGCCCACCCATATATTTCAGCAATACCTGACGCCGCTTAGGCCCAACACCTTCAATAAGTTCAAGCGCACTGGTGTTACGTACTTTTGCCCGTTTCTGACGATGCCCGGTAATTGCATGGTTGTGGGAATCATCGCGGATATGCTGAATCAGATGCAGTGCCGGTGAGTCGGGAGGAAGTGAAATCCCCTCACCTTCCGGCACAAAGAACAACGTCTCCAGTCCGGCTTTACGATCGGCTCCCTTCGCAATGCCGATCAACAGCGGTTTGGTTTTATCCCAACTGACATCAAGCGATTTGAAGACATCGATCGCCATCCCAAGTTGGCCTTTACCGCCATCGATGAAAATAACGTCCGGGATCTTTTTGTCTTCTAAAGCCTTGCCGTAACGGCGTTTCAGCACCTGCGTCATTGCTGCATAATCATCACCTGGAGTGATGCCGGTAATATTATAGCGGCGGTATTCGGATCTCACCGGACCGTTCGCATCAAATACCACGCAAGACGCGACCGTCTGTTCGCCCATGGTGTGGCTGATGTCGAAACACTCCATGCGATTTATTTCTGTCAGATTGAGTGTTTTGGTCAACTCGGCCAAACGCTGATGAATCGTGGACTGCTGAGACAACCTGGTGGCCAGCGCCGTGGTGGCATTGGTTCTTGCGAGCTTGAGGTAGCGGGCACGATCGCCACGCGGTTTGGTCTGGATGGCAATCTTGCGCCCGGCCAACTCGCTCAATGACTCAGCCAACAGATCTTTTTCCTGCAAGGCAAAATCAAGCAGGATTTCACCAGGCAACGTGCGCGCCTGACTGCCTTGCAGATAAAATTGCCCAACAAACGTTTGCACCACTTCGCCTAAATCGGTACCGCCTGGAATTTTTGGGAAATAACTCCGGCTGCCCAATACTTTGCCCTGGCGGATAAACAGAACATGCAGACAGGCCATTCCGGCATCAAACGCAACGCCGATGACGTCCAGATCGTCACTGTCGCCGGTGACGAACTGCCGCTCAGTGACCCGCCTTACGGCCTGGATTTGATCGCGAATCCGCGCAGCCTCTTCAAAATGCAGATTTTTACTGGCTTGTTCCATTCTCTCAATAAGTTGATTGAGCACCTGCTGATCTTTACCAGCAAGAAACAGGCGAACATAGTCGACCTGCTGTTTGTACTCTTCTTCGCTGACCAATCCAGAGACACAAGGTCCCAGACAGCGGCCAATCTGATATTGCAGGCATGGGCGAGAGCGGTTTCTGTAGACACTGTTTTCGCATTGGCGAACAGGAAACAGCTTTTGCAGCAACGCCAGGGTTTCCCGCACGGCATATGAGTTCGGGAAAGGACCGAAATATTCGCCCTTGGCGTGTTTGGCACCGCGATGAATGGCAATGCGCGGATGATTGTCAGCGCTGAGAAAAATCAGCGGGTACGATTTATCATCACGCAACAATACGTTATAGCGCGGCTGATAAAGCTTGATGTAGTTGTGCTCAAGCAGCAACGCCTCTGTCTCGGTATGGGTTACCGTGACATCTATCTGCTCAATATTTTTAACCAGATTTTCAGTCTTGCGACTGCTGACCTGCGTGCGGAAATAGCTCGCCAGCCGCTTCTTGAGATCTTTCGCCTTACCGACGTAAATCACTGTACCGGTGGTATCATACATCCTATACACACCGGGCTGACTGGTAACGGTATTGAGGAATGCTTTTGAATCGAAACGATCAGTCACTGCTAGGTAAATTCTCCGTATTGAACAACCCGTGGCGAATAGCCAGATGGGTCAATTCAACATCACCGCTAATATTTAATTTACTAAACATGCGATAACGATAACTGTTGACGGTCTTGGGGCTGAGATTGAGTTGTTCAGAAATCTCGTTGACTTTCTGCCCCTTCGTAATCATCAACATGATCTGCAGCTCACGTTCCGAAAGGCAACCGAACGGAGTTTCTGCCTGGGGTTCCAACTGACTCAACGCCATCTGCTGGGCGATATCCGAAGCAATATAACGCTGACCCGTGTTAACAACACGGATTGCGTTGATGACTTCCTGGGGCGCAGCACCTTTACTGAGATAGCCAGACGCACCTGCCTGCATGACTTTAGCCGGAAGTGGGTTTTCAGTATAGATCGTCAGCATGATAACTTTGATGTCGGGCGAGTAGCGCACAATTTTGCGCGTGGCTTCCAAACCGCCGATACCCGGCATATTCATGTCCATCAAGACAACATCAACGTCATGGCTTCGGCACCACTTAACGGCATCTTCACCGCATTGCGCCTCGCCTACGACCTTAATACTTCTTGTATCTTCAAGAATGCGTCGTATCCCTGCGCGCACCAGTTCGTGGTCATCAACAAGAAGAACGCTAATCAAAGAGAATTCTCCAAAAAAAGGGAGTAACACAGTCAGCAATTGTTCACTGAGTGAGATCTTACTTGGTTTTAACCAAATAATGAACACAGGTTAGCGTACAAATTACAAAGCTTCTGAGGCAGAGCACGAGAAATTAGCATCTGCTAGCAGCGACAGCATTAAACGTAATAAAGAGGATTGACTGAAGGAATATCTTACCCACAGCACGTATGAATCATATTACTGCAACTCGGAGGGCTTGACCAATAAACCCTGTAAAAAAACTTACTGATTTTTAAAGACGTAATGATACTCATCACACTGTTACTTATAACGTTAACCTATCACGGCACGTTAGTATCTCCGTTACAGGCATGGGAATTTTCGTTGCCCATGGCAAATGCACTTTTTTAAACACGCATATCTCCTCCAAAAATAGATGGGAATTCGGTTATTCCTGCTAATTACTCTCGTTCACGCAAAATCTTTTAGGTAAAAAAACACTTTATTGGCGCAAACATGCCAAATATATACTCTAAATAATTCGAGTTACGAAAAAGTGACAAGACGACGACTCCTCTGACGCAGTGGAAATGGCAGCAACCCGTACCTGGAATGTGAAGTAGAACGCTGATTGATGAAATACAAGACTTTATATTTTTGGCGACGAATATGTTTAGTATGCTTTACAAAGAGCCCATATTGATGAGTTCATTAGCGTGCAGACTAGATCGACAGGCGTCGCAATTACTGTGATATAATCCTTTAACTATCTGATAATGCACCAAAGTGATTGTCTGCTTTATGCACAAATTCGGAAGTTGCGCGCAATGACGACTTCCCTGGGAGAAAAAATGAGCAATATCGATTTTACAACTGCAGCCAACCCTGAAACCCTGGCTACCGAAGTGGCCTGCCTGAAAGCCACAGTTACATTGATGCTAAAGGCGATGGGTCAGGCCGATGCGGGTAAGATCGTCATGAATCTGGAAAAGTTTACTGCCCAGATCGAAGACGAAAAACAGGCTGAAATATTCAAAAACACGCTTCAACAAATCAAGTTCGCTTACCGCCAGTAAGTTGTGCGCGCAGAGATAATCCCAACGGGGTTATCTCTTCCAACCATCATCAACGTTTTCCACAAGCCTTTTCATTTTCCTTCGTCACATCACATTCACTCCAGAACCTCCCCCACACATCCGCTCAAGAAAGAATGCGGGCAAAAATGGGTCTGGCGGATTTATTCTGCTAAGGTCTATTCACACACTTTTCAACCAGAGGTGCGATCATGAGTAATGAAGAAAACCAAGAAGTCAGGGTCAGCGACGGGTTGGCTAAAATGCATGAAGCCGCGAATTTGCTTACCGAAGAAGAGATTAAGCAAAAAGCCGAAGAAGCCAAACAGGCGGTGGAAGACGCCAAACGAGCGCGGAATCACCAATAGCGGCAGGATAGGACAACATTAAGGATGCCGATGCAAGTGAACCTGCTGGTATGGCGTCTATCATGTTACACGTTGACTGTAGAGACTGCGCGCAGCCTCTGCAGAAAGGAGGCGCTACTGCGGTTTATAGATGCTGCGGTAATGCGCTAATCTTCTTTTGAAGAATGCTTTGTGGTCTTCCGGCACTTTGGTTTCAACAGCATCACAATCAATTTTTTTCTTCTGACTTTCCATAAAGGCAACTGTTGAGGCAGCGAAATCGACGCTGGTATGACAATACGCTGAGACAAGTTTTTCTAGGTTTGACATTTCTCCTCTCCTTTTTGCTGGTTGTCCTTCGAGTAAACCTACACGCACAATTCGTATTGATCTGAGGTATGCGTGCTTATTTTTTGTTCTACTGTAAAAATGTACTCACTTTGTGATCAAATACGCATTTCTATGTAATCAACTATGCTAGCTCCGCAGACTTAGGTGATATCTTTTGATCAACACAAATAGGATAGGTAATCCCCGGTCAAAATGCCAAGGAGAGTCCAATTTTTTACTAACAAAATCATTAACCTAATCAATATAATTTCTTTAAGCGCATGTTTATCACGCAGAAATAGGTCCAATCGAATTTTTTAGTAGGTCATTTCCCTTACAGTTTCGTCATAGATATAGGGAAAATAGCGCATAGAGAAGGCAACTGAAAATCATATTCATTACGTTCCTTTCACAATTTAACCACTGAATTTGCGCATAAAATTCTTATATGACCCAAAATGTGACAACGCATGGATGTTGATAAAAACAGTATTGACATACAAATTGAAAGGGGTAAGTTAGATATCAGCACAGACGGCAACGGTAATAACTTTTGATAAGTCTGTGTTGTACCAAGAAATGCGATGAAGGCCACGTAGTTGTTACCAGTAAATTCGCGATTGGGGTTTTGAGAAATTATTGAGTTACAGGTATCGCGACAGTAGTCAGGCCATGAAATAGTCAGTGCAATCGCATAACGGGTGTAATTGAAAATACGCGATGATGTAATGCCTTGTTATTAAAGTGAATATTCGCGATGTGGGTAATCTTGCATTGAATGAGTATATCGCGAAGAAAGTAAGGCCACGTTACAAAAGTATATATCGCGATGGGTGATGTACACGTTAGTTGGTTTCTTAAAACTAACTAATTCAAAAATGTGTTGGGATGTTTCTTAGTTCAGTAAATATATCGGAGGAAATTGTTCGCTATAAATACTTAATGTTTCCCTTTATCAACATGTACATCTTTTGGAGCCAGTAGTAAAAAAGTAAGTTATTAATGTTAAACACGAAAAATGTAAGTCCCTAAAAGCCCTGGCTTAAAACGTCAGGGCTTTTTCATTATGGTACCCATACCTCGCAATACCCACCTTTGAATATTCTATCCTGGAAAATCACCTTATATGGCGCAATAGAAAATACAGAAAGGAGTTATCACTTTGTTGAAATTGACGTTTTCTTGATTTTTTATCGGAAGTTGGAAGAATGGGAACGTAACTTATTGCTTTTGCAGATTTTGTTGGTGGGTCGTGCAGGGTTCGAACCTGCGACCAATTGATTAAGAGTCAACTGCTCTACCAACTGAGCTAACGACCCAACGGCGTGGATTATTCTCCTCTAAGGTCATCATGTCAAACTGTTAGTGTCACTTTTTTTATCACCCCACTCATTTTGAGCTGTGACGTAAATCACATTGTCGCCTTTATCTATTTTTGTTAGCCTTCCCCACTCGCGAAATAATTATCCCGCCGCATGAATGCCATGTAAAAATAAGTATACAAAGCGTCCAGATAAAAAATCGATAATGTTATAAAAACATTACCAATTAACATTAATATTACACTATCTTACTGTAACCCCCACGTTCCGGGGCGGTAAGCAAAAAAGAGCCATATAGAGCTCAACATCACACACCTTAAAAACAGGATGAATGATCACATGGTTGACCAATCAAGAGACGTTACCGGCGTCGAAGATAAAAGTGACGAGAATCTTCGGCGCAATCTGAATAATCGCCATATCCAGCTAATCGCTATCGGTGGTGCCATCGGTACCGGTCTGTTTATGGGGTCGGGAAAAACCATTAGTCTCGCAGGACCCTCAATCATTTTCGTATACATGATCATCGGCTTTATGCTGTTTTTTGTGATGCGCGCAATGGGTGAACTGCTGCTGTCTAATCTTGAATACAAATCTTTCAGCGACTTTGCGGCTGACCTCCTCGGGCCCTGGGCGGGATATTTCACCGGTTGGACGTATTGGTTCTGCTGGGTGGTAACCGGAATTGCCGATGTCGTGGCGATAACCGCTTATGCCCAGTTCTGGTTTCCCGGGCTGTCGCAATGGATCGCCTCCCTGCTCTGCGTTTTAGTGTTGCTAAGCCTGAATCTTGCCACGGTAAAAATGTTTGGTGAGATGGAGTTCTGGTTTGCCATGATCAAAATTGTCGCCATCGTCGCGTTGATTGCGGCAGGCATGGTGCTGGTGATGATCAGTTTTGAGTCACCGTCTGGCAGCGTCGCGTCATTCAGCAATTTGTGGAATAACGGCGGAATGTTCCCCAAAGGGATCGGCGGATTCTTTGCGGGCTTCCAGATAGCGGTGTTCGCCTTTGTCGGCATCGAACTGGTAGGCACCACCGCCGCAGAAACCAAAGACCCGGAGAAAGTGCTGCCACGCGCAATTAACTCCATCCCGATTCGCATCATCATGTTCTACGTTTTCTCGCTGATCATGATCATGTCAGTCACCCCGTGGAGTTCGGTAGTAGCCGACAAGAGCCCGTTCGTTGAGCTGTTTGTTCTGGTTGGCTTACCAGCTGCCGCGAGCGTGATCAACTTTGTGGTGCTGACCTCCGCCGCCTCCTCCGCCAATAGCGGCGTATTTTCTACCAGCCGCATGCTGTTTGGTTTGGCTCAGGAAGGCAATGCCCCGAAAAGTTTTGGCCGCTTGTCGCGTTACGCAGTGCCCTCGACCGGTTTGACCTTCTCGTGTATCTGCCTGCTTGGTGGTGTGGTGCTTATCTACCTGATCCCCAACGTAATGACGGTATTTACGCTGGTGACCACGGTATCGGCCATTCTGTTTATGTTCGTCTGGACCATTATTCTCTGCTCTTATCTGGTCTACCGTAAACAACGCCCACATCTGCACGCAAAATCGATCTACAAAATGCCGTTGGGGATTTTCATGTGCTGGGTATGTATGGCGTTCTTTGTATTTGTATTGGTACTGCTGACCTTGCAGGAAGATACCCGCCAGGCATTGATTGTCACGCCGCTGTGGTTTGTGGTGCTTGGCATCTGCTATATCTTCGTGCGTAGAAACAGAGCCACCGCCTAATGATCTGCGCCGCCGGGTTATCTGCCCGGCGGCTCACTGTTGTTAGCAATACCTGTTTAGCAATATCTGTTAGCAATACCTGTTAGCAATACCTGTTAGCAATACCTTGCCGGATTACCCGGTATACCCGTCCGAGGAAGCCGCCGGTTTTTTTCTTTTCAGTCGCAGTTCACTGACAATGACGCCCATCACAATAAGCGCACCGCCGAACAGCCCGATCGCGGGCAGGATTTCCCCGGCAATACGCCCAACAATCCCCGCCCACACCGGCTCTCCGGCGTAAATCAGCGTCGCCCGGGTCGGCGATATACTTTTCTGAGCCCAGTTCATGGTGACCTGAATCAGGGCGGTGGCGATCCCCAGCCCCAATACAATAATGAGCAGCGTGCCTGAGAACGCAGGCACTGATTCGCCGGTCGGAATCATCATGAAAAATGCCAGAATCGACGCGGATGCCAACTGAATAATGGTCACTCTCCTGACGTTCACTTTTCCGGCATAAGCACTGATAAGAATAATTTCTGCCGCAATCGCCAACGCACTGAACAACGTGATGATTTCACCTGTACTGAATACCAACGAGCTGTCATCCGGCCCGGCCAGCAATACCAACCCAATGAAAGCCAACAGCACGCCAATCATCGACATTATGCCCGGTGGGCGGCGCAGGAAAATCCATTGCAGCAGTGGAACGATGGGGACATACATCGCCGTGATGAATGCCGACTTGCTGCTGCTGATGGTTTGTAATCCCACCGTCTGCAAACCGTAGCCAAGCATAATTGCAATACCGACAAAACACCCGGCTTTGACCTCATACCAGGTCAACCCGCGCAATACGGGCAGCGAAAAGAGCAGCAAAACCAGCGTCGCCATCCCAAAACGCACGCCGACAAAGAAGAAGGGTCCAGTAAATTGCAAAGCGTAATGAACCACCAGAAATGTGCAGCCCCAAACAACGGTAATAAACAGCAGCACGACTTCCTGGATTTTCATACGGAAAAACAGACGGGAGAATAAGGATGTTTTGATCGCAGACACAGGCTAACCTCAAGCAAAAAGTGCCATATGATGCACAGGTCATCCTGTCCGAGTCAAAGTCAGCGGAACAATCCGCAGTATTGCCGACTTTGCCCTTACTATAAATGAGGGAAATTGTGATGCCGGAAAATCGCTTTTCCCGCAAGAGTTTCATAGGGGCACAAGCCCCTCAGGATTTGGTCGTTTTAGGGATTCTTTGTCGTTAAAAATCAATCGTCCGTAGGCACTTCCAGCAGATCTTCAAGCGGCGGCTGTATTCCTTCCGAAATATAATCCTTCGCGTCCATGACTATCTCATTCCCCTGAGCGTCTAGCACCAAAACGTGTTTGATGGAGCCATCAAATAATATTTCACGATGTATTCCTTGCTGCTGACTCATATCGTTTCCTCCTGTTTTTTAAGTCTCTTCAATATAGATCAACATGTTAAGTTTAGTCCGGGCGTGGAAATTTGCATGGCTGGTTAATGACTCTTTTTGCCCGTTAGTATGGAGTGTCTGTTTTGTGGATCGAGACGATACAAATAATTGGCAGATAATCGATAAAAAACACCCCCTCCAATGGCATCCAAATCATGACCAAAAATGTTTCCGAAATGTTACAAAAACATCAATTTGGCTTAAGTGAAATTTCCCCGACGTCATTAGAGAGCGCAGTTTTTGCCCGCCACAAGATGGCTGCATTATGCACACCACGTACAACATCTAGGTGAACTCCCCCGCTCCTCGCTTTTAATCCGACACTTACCTCACTTCGTCGCCTTGCGCCTAAAAAAAGCAGAAACATTTACCTCTAATCAGCGTTTATTTTTTACCAAGTTGGCGTAATTTAATGGTTATTTTTATTTATCAAACCTTTCATTGCGCCTATTTGCATATCAATGGGATTAATCTTAAAAGATGATTTTTATTTTTTTTAATTGGTAATCCCGCTTAAGGCGAAATAATATTCCTCATAACAGATCCCAGTTACGTTCCAACAATGCGGGCTGCTGTTAATCACTGGAGTTAAATTCCATGAATATTGCTTACGTAGTCATCACATTCACCTTGATCGTCATTTCGGCGTTCGCGCTTTATAAACATTTTAAATCGTCAAGGAATCGGACTTTATTTCGCCATCGCAATCGTCGGCACTGATTTTTTATGTTTCCGAACGCTGAGCAATGCACATCATAGCGCGACTATTCTTGTACTTATCTCACTTCCCCCAGCAAAAACCTCTTAGTTTCTAATGGTTACCATTTTGCACCAGACGTGCCTTTTGCACCCTGCGGCTTATTATCTTAAGCCGCTCCTTGACTATTGTTAATTTCCTTTCTTTATCAATAACCTCTTTATCATTTCTCTCATTAATTTAAACTACGCTTTACTGGCAATATGTATTCCATCATTTCGCGCTATTGAAGGAGATCCCACATTGGACGCAAGCACAATCAACACCCTTTTTGTCATTGGTGCCGTGTTGGTCGGGGCTAGCATTCTGCTTAGTTCGCTCTCTTCAAAATTAGGCATACCTATTCTGGTCATATTTTTAGCCATCGGTATGTTGGCTGGCATCGATGGTATTGGTGGTATCGCATTTAATAATTATCCCCTCGCCTATTTGGTCAGCAACCTCGCGCTTGCGGTGATTCTGCTTGATGGCGGCATGCGCACACGGGCCGCCTCATTTCGTGTTGCCCTAGGCCCGGCGTTGTCGCTGGCGACGGTTGGCGTGGTGATTACGGCGGGTCTTACCGGATTGGCGGCGGCCTGGCTTTTCGACGTCAATATCATTGAGGGGTTGCTGATTGGGGCGATTATTGGTTCAACGGATGCCGCGGCGGTATTTTCACTGATTGGCGGCAAAGGTTTGAATGAGCGCGTCAGTGCCACGCTCGAAATCGAGTCCGGTAGCAACGATCCGATGGCGGTGTTTCTGATTGTTACTTTAATAGAGATGATCAGCCAGGGTCAGCACGGCCTGAGCTGGATGTTTATTGTTGATATCATCCGGCAATTTGGGCTCGGTGTTGCTTTTGGTTTATCAGGCGGTTGGCTTCTGCAACAATTGATCAACCGCATTCCGCTCGCCAATGGACTCTATCCCCTGTTGGCGGTCAGCGGTGGAATATTGATATTCGGCCTGACAACGTTGCTTGAGGGTAGCGGTATTCTGGCCGTGTTTCTGTGCGGGTTGATGCTCGGTAATCTGCCTATCCGCAACCGTCACGGCATACTGCAAACCTTTGACGGACTGGCATGGCTGAGTCAAATCGGCATGTTCCTGGTACTCGGTCTGTTGCTTACGCCGAGCGAATTACTGCCGATAGCCGTTGCTGCCTTGATCCTTTCCATGTGGATGATATTTTTTGCCCGCCCGCTGTCGGTTTTTGTTGGCTTGTTGCCTTTTCGCAACTTCACCTTGCGTGAGCGGTTTTTCATTTCCTGGGTTGGGCTTCGCGGGGCAGTTCCGGTGATCCTTGCCGTCTTCCCGATGATGGCGGGCATACCGCACGCCAATCTTTTTTTTAATGTGGCATTCTTTGTTGTGCTGGTCTCACTGCTCTTGCAAGGCACCTCGCTCACCTATGCGGCAAAAAAGGCTCGGGTGATTATCCCACCGCAACCAACTCCAATTTCACGGATTGGCCTGGATATTGATCCCGAGAATCAATGGGAGCAGTTCATCTATAAACTCGGATCGGAGAAGTGGTGCATCGGCGCAGCGGTGCGCGATCTTAAAATGCCGCCCAAAACCCGTATCGCGGCACTATTCCGTGGTAAAGAGATTCTGCACCCCAGTCGCAATACGCGGCTCAGAGAGGGGGATGTTCTGTGTGTCATTGGCCGTGAAGCTGATTTGCCGGAGCTGGGGAAATTGTTCAGCCACATGCCGACCGTTCCGACTGACGAACGTTTCTTTGGTGATTTCATCCTGCAAGCCGATGCAAAAATCGGCGCCATTGCGCAACAGTATGGCCTCAGTCTGGACGACAAGATTGATAGTGAACTGACGTTGGGACACTTTATGATTCAGTTGTTGGGAGGCGAACCGGTGATCGGCGATCATATTGAATGGGAAGGATTAACCTGGACCATCGCTGAAATGGACGGCAGCAAAGTCAATAAAGTGGGTGTACGTATCATGCGTTTTGACAACTGAGGAAATCACCGCGAAATTGCGGCTATCAATGGATCGCGGTCTGCGAATAATGAAAACAGACGGAATTTTACGTTAAATCGTTACCGTAGCGAACACAGACGCGCGAACTACGGTAACGGGGCTCTAGGCCATAATGCGGTTATTTTTCAATAGCCTGTTGCCAATCAAGAACCTATCGGCATTCAAATTGGCATTAAGGCTGTTTGGCCTGCGGATCCTGATCGTATTCTGCACAGGTTTGGAAACCTTTATTCATCACGTGACCGGTTTCATTGAAGCTCACGAAATAGGTTTGAGCTTTACCATCACGCGGCGCTACAGCATAAGTCTCACACGTCCCTTTTGCGTGCACCAACGTCGCGGTAGTTGAAGGTGGTCCCGCAATTTGTCTAACCTGCTCACGCGTCATCCCGACTTTAACGTCACTGACAACGGGTTCAGCCACATAGCTACTGGCACGATCATAAGCGGTACAACCAGATAAAATCGAAATTGAGACCGCGCCCGCAGCCATTAACATCAACATTTTTTTATTCATGACTTCTACCTCTTGAAGTGCTTTATGTCCTTTAAGACTAGAAGAGAACGATTTTTTTGCCAACTTTATGATTATCCTGATGATAGCCCGCCAGGCTTAATATTTTGCGATGCGGTAACCTTTTACAGGCCAGAATACCCCTACCAAAAGAAGGGAAATATCGCTGTGATGCGCTTCACACCTGCTTTGTTTCATTCAGCAGATGTTTCTCCCATGCATGCCGCCAATGAGCGGCTGAGTAGAGGAAAACAGTGAAAATTAATTGAAAGCAATTCATTAAAATGTGATTTGCGTAGCATTTAATTGATGTCTAACTGGAAGGAATCCGCTCTCGTTGCTGAGCTTAATCTTTATGGCGAAACAATGATGTGAGTTGAGGTAATGATGGAAATCGTTCATATACACAAGCCCTGCAAAGGGGTGCCAAACAGCCCTCTCCCGTTGCTGATCTATCGTAAAGTTATTGAAGCTGATACGAAGGATGTCGCAGAAAGCCTTGAACATCTTTTCGCAAAAAATGACTGGCCACCTCATTGGCGTTCCTCGGTCTATCCTTTCACCCATTTTCATACCACAACCCATGAAGTGGTCGGCGTTTATGTCGGTAGCGCCGAGTTACAGCTGGGGGGTGACAATGGGAAAGTGTATCGGGTGGAGGTGGGTGACGTCATTTTGATTCCCGCTGGGGTCGGCCATAAATGCATTTCCGCCACGGATGATTTCATGCTGGTCGGGGCCTATCCGCCGGATTACAATCCAGACATATGTCGTGATCAGCCAGAAAAACTCAGTGAGCGTACAGAAGCGATTAAGCGAATTGAGTTGCCGCAAAGCGATCCGGTTTTGGGGCGGTCAGAGGGGTGCATCAAACAATGGCAAATTGCAGGAGCATAGTACGTTTATGGTGATGGTACGTTTAAAGGGGTAGTACATTTAAGGGTATCGAGCTTTTATGTATACGTACATGCAGAAGTATAAGGCTATAGTTCGGCATCGCGCGGTTTCATAAGAAATACGCACAGGATTTGTCATAGGAAAGACACCGCTACTCTTTGATATAGCAACTCTTTATATCCAAGTGTTGCGGGTTCTGACCTCTGACATCTGAATAGTAGGTCATCCCAAACAAGACCGACACAACAATCAGACAAGAAGCCAGTAACGCAATGAGCGCTATCAACTTGTTGTCATCTACGCGATTACTCTCCATGGCGTTTTCCTCCCTAGCTTATGAACTTACGTTACCCATAACATGATGATAATAGTAAGAATAATTAACATACAAGACAAGACCGCCAGCACCGCAACAGCGAACTGCGCATCGTCAAGCGTCTCGTGATGACCTCTGAATGAGGTACCGCCGGATCGTTTTTTCACAAAATCTCATTTATGGATGACATAACTCCGAGGAGTTATTAAATGTCAGAAACCTATCCTGCTTTCACAGCTAGCCATCCATACGACCTAACTTGACTCTCGCAACTATTGGCATGAACAATGATAGACACTTTGCTCCATGGGATCCAACACACTTAAGATTATTCTCATATCTTAAGTCTATTCCGAGATCTTACGCCAGCACTTCTCACCGCATGTTACGGTAATATATAAGTAATAATTATGGCTAAAAGACGACCTAATGAGAGAACACAAAAAAAACCCTGCTAATTAGCAGGGCCTATATTTTCTGTAAATAAACATTCTTATATTTATCATAGTAACTTGATATGATAATTACCGCACAAACTTCGAACAGCTCCCGGCGCTTATCTCCAGTTGTCATATTGCAAGTCAGCTCTCTGACGAGTTATTCGTATGAAAGAAACCAGGTTTCGTCCAGTGGATTAATCCTAAATTATTGGGATTTTAAATTACGTGATGTCGATCAATATAATGCTTAAATTTTTGCACTCTGCTATTAATCTCGATCTTGATCACACTAAAATGTATAGTTCTTGTTCAAATACTTTAATTTTCGGATATAACTAAAATAAAAGCGTTTAAAGATGTATGGTTGCTGCATTGTGGTGCAATTAATGGTGATGATTTCTACAAAATTTTCAAATTTTTCAAATTTTCTGCAACAATCTATTCTTATTTAACCTCACGGTCCCGCGGGGAAAAGTAAATTCTTCAATTCTTCATCGGCGGACTGCTGTTTATTTTGCTTGTCAGTCAAATTGGCCTGGGCAGAAAGTTCGATGGCCGAGGCTTCATTCAACCATGACGTCGCTCGCTCAACCTGCCTCTCAGCGGCATGCTTTCTCGCCATTGCCTGATCCTCCGCCCGCTGTTGCGCCCTGAGTTCGTCGCTGGCACAGCCACTTAACGAACAGATAATGAGCGTTGCCAAGAGTGTAAATTTGCATTTGTTCATTTTTTTCCCCTGGTGGAAACTAATTCCCCACATAAATTAGCAGGCAATGTGCTGTGTTTTTTAAATGCCCTATGCGTAAAAATGCAAGGTCTCTATAAATATATGGGCAACATCTGCGGGTTGTCGGTCGTCTTTTGCACATCTCTCGGGCATAAAATAATACGAGACCAATCCTCGCAATTAAAAACACATTTCCGGCGTTGAACTTTCTGCCCTCTTTTTAACCAGCACAATGTGTGTAATAAACGTTGCAAACGTTAAGAAATCGTTTAGCTGTGTAAATGCGTATAATTCCTATAGTCGACGGCATTTTTCGGGAATAACGTAGCATTACCTGACTGTCAGGTAGGGAGTCATCATTATGAAAAAAATCCTCATGGTGTTAGTCGTTGCGCTGTCATTCCCGCTATTCAGCCACGCTGAGGTTGAACTCGGCATTAATGTTCCGGGAATTTCATTGCATATTGGCGATCAAGATCGCCGGGGTTATTACTGGGATGGCGATTACTGGCGCGATCCTGGCTGGTGGTCGCATCATAGAAAAGAACGCGGACGTTGGGTCTGGATCGACGAACCCCGTTATTATGATGGTCCGCCACCCCGTCATTGGCGTGAGCCGCCCCGCTATTATCGCGAAGGGCACCCACACTGGCGCCACCATGACGGTCGAGATCGTGGACGTGGACGCGGTCATGACCGTGGCCCTGGACGTGGTCCAGGTTGGTGAGCCGGGTTTTTATTGGTGCAGAAATGACGGCTTGATTAAGAAAAATGGCCCGATGCAGAAACGGCACCGGGTCAAATTGTGATCCGCCCTGCGTTTTTAAGCAGATGATAGCAAAGCTATTGTGCGGCGGTTCGTGCTGTGCTTTATTGGTACCACATTAAATCATCTGACTTATAGGTTTCCCGTGACTCATCATAACCCGTTAACTTCGACTCTACTAAGCTGCCAGCACACTACTGCTGCAGTCGTCGTCGTACGTGTGGTGGTGGTGGTCGGCACCGCGCCGTAACGGGACTGAGTCAATCCAAATTCTCAAACCCCGCCGGCGCAAACCGGCGGGGTTTCTGTATTTATAGACCCCCCGCCTGATGCGCGCCGGCTTCACGAAAGGAAGTTCGTATGCGATACACGGGAGCTCAGTTAATAGTTCATCTGCTGGAGCAGCAAGGTATTACCACCGTCGCCGGTATTCCAGGCGGCGCGGCACTGCCTCTTTATGATGCTTTGGGAGCCAGCAAAAAGATTCATCACGTTCTGGCGCGTCATGAGCAAGGCGCCGGATTTATAGCACAGGGAATGGCACGCGTGACTGGTCGCGCTGCAGTATGTATCTCATCGAGCGGACCGGGCGCCACAAATCTGGTTACCCCTATCGCAGACGCCAAGCTGGATTCAATTCCCCTTGTCTGTCTGACCGGGCAAGTCCCTTCTTCCATGATCGGCACCGACTCTTTCCAGGAAGTGGATACCTACGGCATCTCTATTCCTGTCACCAAGTACAACCATCTGGTGCGGCACGTCAGCGAATTACCCTACATCATTCCGGAAGCGTTCCGAATCGCCGAATCTGGCCGCCCTGGCCCGGTGTGGATCGATATTCCCAAGGATGTACAACTCGCAGAAATCGAGCTGGACGAGTTGCCTGCTGTAGCCTGTGCTGACCAACCCCCTGCGGTCAACAGCGCGTTGGTTGCCCAGGCAGCAGCACTGATCAATCAGGCCAAGCGCCCCATCCTCTATATGGGAGGCGGCATCGTCATGGCGGACGCCCATTTGCAGGCGCTGCAATTGGCTGAGACCGCCAATCTGCCGACGACCATGACCCTGATGGCGTTGGGATGTATGCGCAGCGAGCATCCTTTGTGTTTGGGGATGCTGGGGATGCATGCGACACGCAGCACCAACTTTATTTTGCAGCAGTCAGATTTGCTGGTGGTGCTGGGAGCCCGGTTTGATGACCGTGCGATTGGCAAAACAGAACAATTCTGTCCGAATGCAAAAATCATCCACGTAGATATCGACCCTTCTGAACTCGGTAAAATCAAGCGACCCGATATTTCGATTCACGGCGACGTTGGTCTGGTCTTGCAGCAACTGCTGCCATTGATTGAATCCCAACCGCGTGCCGACTGGTTGCAACAGGTTCGTGATTTGCGGCGCGAATTCCCGGTCATTATGCCGGATGCCAACAATCCTTTATGCCACTACGGTATCGTCCGCGCCTGTGGCGAAATTCTGGGTGAAGAAGCGATTGTCACCACCGATGTGGGCCAGCATCAGATGTGGGTGGCGCAGGCTTATCCGTTCCGCCGTCCGCGACAATGGTTAACCTCAGGCGGCCTGGGCACCATGGGTTTTGGTCTTCCTGCCGCATTGGGTGCCGCGTTGGCGGAACCGCAGCGGAAAGTCGTCTGTTTTTCGGGTGATGGCAGCCTGATGATGAACATTCAGGAAATGGCCACCGCCGTTGAGGAAGGGGTCGATGTCAAAATTGTTGTCCTGAACAACTGCGCATTGGGGCTGGTCCACCAGCAGCAAACCTTGTTCTATAAAGAACGTATTTTTGCTGCGACCTATCAGCGCCAAACGGATTTCCTGAAAATCGCTGCCGGTTTTGGTTTGGATACCTGCGATCTGAACAATGCCGCCGATCCGATGGCTGCGTTACGCGCCGCGTTGCTGCGTCCCGGCCCTTGCCTGATCCATCTGCACATTGACGTGAACGAAAAAGTGTACCCCATTGTACCGCCGGGCTGTGCCAACATCGAAATGATCGGAGAATAAGAGATGCAAGAAATTAACGAAACAAACCAGGTCGTTCTCGAATTATCGGTACGTAACCACCCTGGCCTTATGTCACACGTTTGCGGATTGTTTGCCCGCCGCGCTTTCAACGTTGAAGGGATTCTGTGTATGCCGCTTACCGGTGGCAAGGAGAGCCGCATTTGGTTGCTGGTGCAAAACGACGATCGTCTGGTGCAGATGATTAGCCAGTTGGAGAAGCTTCAGGACGTGCTGCAAGTGCGGCGTCATGGTGCCGATATTGGCGTTTTCGAACAGCTACAGGGCTTTTTCCACTGATTTTTCTGCCCATTACCCTGAGGCGCATTGCGCCTCAGGGTAAGTCAGGAGTAATAATAAGTAATGTTAACGTTGCCGTAGGCCATCTGGATACCTGCGCCGGTGCAGGCATACCTGATCAAATCTTCGTTACGGATCAATGCCTGTCACCGATCACTCGAAAAATATGCGTTAATTTTCCACAGGATAATCCTCCGCCCCAGCGCCGGGCATATGTCGGAAATGATGGCTTGCGCAGTAAAGGCGGATAATATTGTCGCAAAAACAGCTCATCATCCATCATCCTGCTGGAAGCGACTATTAAGTTCTATTGGCTGATGTATTGAATGGCACTCGCCGAAGGGTATAGTGCTGTTTGACCCTACGGAATACTGCACATAATCCGATGTGTATCGCAGAGGAACCAAGCAGCCATGTACGATATCCTGTCCACTGATTTACCTGAATTGACAGCCATCCGCAGAGAAATTCATGCCCATCCGGAAGCGGCCTTCGAAGAGCGCCGCACCGCCAATATCGTTGCCAGTTATCTGCGCGCCTGCAATCTGGATGAAGTGCATGAGAACATCGGGCAGACCGGTGTTGTTGGCGTTATCCGCGGCCAGCGCCCCGGCAGAAGCATCGCCTTCCGTGCCGATATGGACGCGCTGCGCATGCGTGAAGAGAACGATCCTGCCGCCTGTGAGCATATTTCGACCGTCGCCGATCGCTTTCACGGCTGCGGTCACGACGGGCATACCACCATGCTGCTCGGCGCAGCGAAATATCTCGCCAGACACCGTGACTTTGCCGGTACGCTGATTTTGATCTTTCAGCCAGCGGAAGAAGACCTGACCGGGGCCAGGGCAATGCTCAATGACGGGCTGCTGGAGAAATTCCCTTTTGAGGAAATTTACGGCCTGCACAACTTCCCCGGCGTGCCGAAGGGCGAGTTTTACGTCAATCAGGGTGCCACCCTTTCCGCCAGCGATACGTTCAATATCGTGGTTCAGGGCAAAGGCGGACACGGTGCGGTACCTGAACTGACCATCGATCCGATCGTCATGGCCGCACGTCTGATTGCCGATTTCCAGACCATCGTCAGCCGCAACGTCAGTCCGCATCAGGCGGCGACGCTGAGTTTCGGCACGGTGCAAGGCGGCACGGCCCCGAATATTATCCCTGATTCGCTGACCCTCTCCGGTACGGTACGCACCTATGACGCTGGCATCAGGGAAAAGGTTAAAGAGCGGATGCAGACCCTCGCGCAGGCTGTCGCGCTCGGTTTTGGTGGCAAGGTCGACCTGACCTTCTGCAACGGCTGCCCGCCACTGGTCAATGACAAGGCGCTGGCCGCCGAAACCGTGGCCGGATTAAATGCGCTGCTCCCCGGCCATGCCAATCATCTGGTCAATGCCCCGAAAGGCCCTTCCGAGGATTTTGCTTTCTATCTGGCCCACGTCAAGGGCGTTTTCGCGTTCCTCGGTCAGGGCGATACGCCGATGTGCCACCATCCCCAATACGATTTCGACGATAGTATTATTCCGCTTGGGGTCGCCTACTGGATCTCCATTGCGCAGAACCGTCTGGAGTATCGACCCGCATAACCTGTAACAGCGAACCGCAGACAAGGATGACAGCATGAGTGAATCACTCAATGCCCAGAAAGGGGCACGCCGGCGCGCAGTAATCTCGTCGGTATCAGGAAATGCACTTGAGTTTTATGACACCACTGTTTATGCCTTTTTTACCATTTATTTCGCCGGACACTTCTTTCCGGCGGAAGATGCCTTAACGTCGCAGATTTACGCCTACTTCGTGTTTGGCATCAGCTATCTGGTGCGCCCCCTCGGGGGCATTCTGCTCTCGGTCTATGCGGACAGAATCGGTCGCAAGCCGCTGATTGTCTTGCTGATGATTGTGATGGCGCTGACCACCGGTTGTATTGGCCTGCTGCCCACCTATGCGCAAATCGGCATGGCGGCACCCATTCTGCTGATCGCCATCCGCCTGTTGCAGGCCGTCGCCGTGGGAGGACTGTTCTCCAGTACCACCGCGTTTTTGATGGAGTTCGCCCCACCGGATCGACGCGGTTTTTACGCCAGTATGCAGATGATGGCGCAGGCGCTGTCGCCGATTCTCGCCAATCTGGTGGCACTGAGCCTGCTGTATCTGGTCGGCAGGGACGCGGTCATCGACGTCTGGTGGCGCCTGCCTTTCCTGCTGGGTTTCCTGACGCTGCCGCTGGGCTACTACATTCACAAACACGTCAATGAATCACCGGATTTTACCCAGTATGTTGCGCAGGCGGCCAGGCGGAAAACCTCATCGGCCCCGCAACCGCTCTCCATGTCGCAGACGCTGAAACAGTGGACGCTGGTGCGGCAGATCGTTTGCTGTGTGGGGGTCATTACCGTGGGCACGGTTTCGTTCTTCGGCGTGAATATTTATCTGCCGGGTTATGTACAAACGCTGCTGGGGCTGGCTGATACCCAGCGCACCTGGCTGGCGCTGACGGCTCCGGCCTGCGCCGCTGTCAGCGTGCTGATTGGCGGGGGGCTGTCGGATCGGATTGGCCGCAAGAATATGCTACAGCTCGGTATTGTGCTGTACGCGCTGGCGTTCTTTGGCCTGTTCTTCTATTTCTCCGGTGGCAACGCCAGCTACGGCTTCGCGCTGTTCGGCTTTGCGGTTCTCGGCTTCTGCATGGGACTGCACTGGGGAGCGGTGCCGATTTTGCTCGCGGAGTCATTCCCGATCCACGTGCGGGCAACGGCGATCGCCATCCCCTACAACTTGACGGTAGTGCTGTTTGGCGCGTTGACGCCGACCTATCTGAAGCTGTTTGAACGGATGTTCGGCAATACGCCCTACAACGTCCTGCTGTATATCGGCACCAGTATTGTCATCAGTTTGGTCGCCAGCACGTTTTGGCGTCCCGCCGATAAACTGGCATTAAAAACGACGTTGTAATACAGGGGTGGGGTTAACCGGGGGCAGATGTCCCCCGGTTAAAACATGCAAATTTAATTATCGATATCGACCTGGTAAAAGATGTGTTTACCAAAGGGGTCGATTTCATAACCTTTCACTTCTTTGCGTACCGGCTCAAAAATTGTCGAATGGGCAATCATCACCGCAGGCATCTGATCGTGCATCATCTGTTGCGCCTCTTTGTACAACGCCACACGTTCTTCACGGTCGGTGGTACTTTTCGCGTCGGCAATCAGCTTGTCGAACGGCTTGTAGCACCATTTCGCCGAGTTCGAGCCGCCGTTGGCAGAGGTACAGGTAAACAGTGGCCCGAAGAAGTTATCCGGATCGCCAGTTGCGGTAGTCCAGCCCATCAGCGCGGCCTGATGTTCGCCGTTTTTCACCCGCGTCAGGTATTCGCCCCACTCGAAGGTAACGATTTTGGCTTGCACACCAATTTTCGCCCAATCCGCCTGGATCATTTCCGCCATGCGCTTGGCATTCGGGTTATACGGACGCTGTACCGGCATTGCCCACAAGTCGATGCTGATCCCATCAGCAAACCCTGCCTCTTTGAGCAGCGCCCGCGCTTTTTCCAGATCGAAGTCATAGTCTTTCAGATCGCTATCCGCACTCCATACGCCCGGTGGCAGCAGGTTTTTTGCCTCTATTCCGGCGCCATTGAATACGGCTTCAATGATGGCCGGTTTGTTGATCGCCATCGCCAGCGCCTGACGAACCTTGACATTATCCAGCGGCGCTTTCTGCGTATTCAGGGCGAGGAAGCCGATATTCAGTCCCGCTTTGCTCATCAGGTTGATATCAGGATTGGCTTTCATGCGCGGTAAATCGGCCGGATTGGGGAATGGCATAACCTGGCATTCGTTTTTCTCCAGCTTGGCGTAACGTACAGAAGCGTCTGGCGTGATGCTGAATATCAGGCGGTCAATCTTCGACTTGCCGCGCCAGTACTCCGGAAAGGCGGTATATAAAATGCGCGAATCTTTCTGATACTGGGTAAGTTTAAACGGTCCGGTTCCAATCGGGTCCATATCCACGCGTTCCGGCGTGCCTGCTTTCAACATGGCAGTGGCGTATTCATCTGAAAGAATAGAGGCAAAATACCACGCCAGATCGGCGACGAACGGTGTTTCCGGCTGGGAGAGCGTAAAGCGCACCGTGTAATCATCCACCTTATCGATGGCGGTGATCAGGCTACCGAACTCCAGACTTTCAAAGTTGGAATAGGTGCCTTTCGACACATTGTGATAGGGATGATTCGCATCCTTTTGGCGCATAAACGAGAAAATCACATCGTCAGCGTTAAAGTCCCGCGTGGGGGTAAAATATTTATTGCTCTGGAATTTCACGCCCTTGCGCAGATGGAAGGTGTAGGTCTTGCCGTCTTCGCTAATGTCCCAGCTTTCCGCCAGACTCGGTATCAGCTCGGTGGTCCCTACCGTGAAATCAACCAGCCTGTTATAGACCGGGACTGCGCTGGCATCCACGCTGGTACCGGAAGTATAAAGTTGCGGGTTAAAGTTCTCCGGCGATCCCTCTGAGCAGTAGACCAGCGTTTTCGCCGCAACGGTGGAACTGAGAGTCAGCGCGGCGAGTGCCAGAGCCAGTGGTGTGAATTTACTTCCCATAGCGTTTCCTTTGTTTTGCTTATCCTGAGGGATTGAACAATGATACTTGCGCTGTCATAAATAACATTAAATTTGTATTGCAAGCACCTGAAAACACAAATAAAGAAGGATTCACTCCCTCCTCTCCACCAGCCAGTCAATTCACCTGACAATGGTTCGGATGGCATTCTTTAGCGCGGCCTATGGACGAGATTCTGATGGAAAAAATGGGAACCGACATTGCGATCTTGCGGCGTTCGCTCAGTTGCCCAACCCGCGCGTTTCGTCCGCGAGGGTATCCAGCGTGAAATTGACGTGTTGTCAGTAATAAAATATTACTTGATTTATTTATTCGTGGAATTAATTATTCCTGACCAGCAAATACGATCAGAGGCAGTCATGAAAATCGATTTATCTACTCTCGTCACCGAGAGTCGCAACGCGGCCAGCGAAAATATAGATACCTTGCCCACACTTGATATGCTTAAAGTTATTAATAATGAAGATCAAAAGGTAGCCCTCGCCGTTGAGCGTGTTCTGCCACAGGTGGCGCAGGCAGTAGACAGCATCAGTGCGGCCTTTACCCGTGGTGGCCGGTTAATCTATTGCGGGGCTGGCACCTCTGGACGGCTGGGTATTCTGGATGCCAGCGAGTGCCCGCCTACGTTTGGCACACCGCGCGGGCAGGTGATCGGCCTGATTGCGGGCGGGCACACGGCCATTTTGCAGGCCGTGGAAAATGCCGAAGACAACGTGGCGCAAGGGGAACAGGATCTGCGTGATCTTGCTTTCAATGCCAACGATGTGCTGGTTGGCATCGCTGCCAGCGGACGGACGCCTTACGTCATCGGGGCGATGAATTATGCCCGCTCTCAAGGTGCCACGGTGGTGTCCCTCACCTGTAACCAGAACAGTGCAATGAGCCAAATCGCCGATATTGCCATCGCACCCGTGGTTGGCGGTGAAGTGGTGACCGGTTCATCGCGTCTGAAAGCCGCAACGGCACAAAAACTGGTACTCAATATGCTGACCACCGGTTCGATGATTCGCATCGGCAAAGTTTACGGCAACCTGATGGTGGACGTTGAAGCCACCAATGCCAAACTGGTCCAACGGCAAATTAATATTGTCATGCAAGCGACAGGGTGCAGCCACCCGCGCGCCGTCGAAGCCCTGAATGCCTGCGGGAAACACTGTAAAACGGCGATCGTCATGATCCTGGCCAATCTTTCAGCTGATGAGGCCAGCACGCTTCTCAAACACCATAATGGTTTTATCCGCGCAGCCTTGGCAGAAACAGGACGGCAATCCGATGGCGAAAATCACTGAAGCAATGATCGAACAGATTCTGGGGTATGTCGGCGGTAGCGCTAATATCGCTGTTTGCGGCAACTGCATGACGCGGCTGCGGCTAACCCTGAGAGACCGCGAGCAGGTCGAACTCGATGCGCTGAAAAGGATCGCGGGCGTGATGGGGGTGATTGAGGGGGACGATCAGTTGCAAATCGTTCTCGGTCCCGGCAAGGCACAGACCGCAGCAGAGATGATGAATGCTATGCTGAACCGCGCCGAACCAGGCAGTGCGAGTGTTGGTGCGGATGCGGGCGCGGGTACGGCCAGGGATCTTGGCACGATTTCGTCAGAGAATAAGAAACAGCTTAAATCGAAGCAGAACAGCGCCGTTCATCACTTTTTTACCAAATTTGCCACCATCTTCACCCCACTTATCCCCGGATTTATCGCCGCAGGATTACTGTTGGGGATCGCGACCCTGCTCGAGCAGAGTCTGGTTCTCGGTGCCGAATCCCCCAGTGCCTGGCTAGTCAGCCTCATTGGCTACATGAAAGTATTCAGCAAAGGTCTGTTTGCCTTCCTGAGTATTCTCATTGGTCATAATGCGCAAAAAGCGTTTGGCGGCACCGGGGTGAACGGGGCCATTATTGCCTCGCTGTTTGTGCTCGGCTACGTACCTGACGCCAAGGTAGGGTATTACTCGGGTATTGATAATTTCTTTGGTCTACCCATCGATCCCCGGGGCAGCATTATTGGCGTGCTGATCTCTACCATTTTGGGAGCCTGGGTCGAACGGACGGTACGCAAATTCATTCCCGACAATCTGGATATGATACTGACCTCGGTCATTACCCTGCTGATTATGGGAGCGGTGACGTTTGTGGTGATTATGCCGATCGGGGGGGAGCTGTTTAAAGGCATGTCGTGGCTGTTTTTACACCTGAATGGCAATCCGTTCGGCAGCGCCATTCTGGCTGGTTTGTTCCTGTTGGCGGTCATGTTTGGTATTCATCAGGGATTTGTACCGGTCTATTTCGCCTTGATGGATGCGCAGGGATTTAACTCCCTGTTCCCGATTCTCGCCATGGCTGGCGGAGGCCAGGTGGGAGCCGCCATGGCACTTTACGCCAGGGCGAAAGCCGATTCCGTGTTACGCATCCAGATTAAGGGAGCCATTATTCCGGGCATCCTTGGGATTGGTGAACCGCTGATTTACGGCGTCACCCTACCGAGAGTAAAACCCTTCATCACCGCCTGTTTCGGCGGTGCCGTTGGCGGGTTCTTCATCGGGCTGATTGCTTATCTCGGATTACCCGTTGGTCTGAATACGGTCTTTGGCCCCTCTGGCATCGTATCTATTCCGCTGATGACCTCGGCACAGGGCATCTACGCCGGGATCGCGGTCTATGTTGGCGGGTTATTGGTGTCCTATACTGCTGGTTTCATTATAACCTGGCTCTTCGGCAGCAAAGACGTCGATTTGAGTTGATGTCTATATAGGCCATCAGGAAAGGCAAAGGATGGGGTTGTGAAAAATACCGCGATCGTGATCTACGGTCGCTAAAAGAAATGAACCCCACGAAAAAGTGGGGTTTATCAGTAGCCTGAAACCAGAGGTGGTTTCTCCTATCTACTTTCCAAGTTATCTACTTTCCAAGTTTTCTGCGATTCGCCTAAGGTATTCGTTATTCTTGAAAGCAATCATAATGCACTCAAAGAAAACTCTCGACACTACAGCGAAGAAAATCAGGGCGAATGCCTCCCCTACTTTGCCTTGAAATAAACAATAGATTGCCGCACCGAGAAAAAGCAATAAGTTAATAATATATAAGACATTTATTATTTTGGGTGTTATAAGGCGGTCGAAATTGAACATGCTGGATTTCCTATCCAAAAAGTAAGAGGAGCCATTTTAAAATTATTCATCTTTAACAACAAGACTCATTCACACCCGTGATGCTGGCAGGATGTGGAGCAACGACATGTCGGCAATGGAAAGGGTTCATATACTACTTCTGCAGCAAAAGCAGAACCCTGGCTTACTATCACTGGCTATTTGCAACAGTGCCCTCAATTTACGTTCAGATAGGCTCCATGCCGTTGTTGATTTTTGCCTCTGTAGCCGCAGGCGATGCAAGGAAGTTCAGTAATACCTCCACGGCGGCTTGCTGATTGGTGTTAAGGGGGACTCCTGCTGAAAAACGCGTCATTATCTGGATATCAGCGGGCAAAGGCCCAAGTATGGTAATCCCTTTTAGAGGAAGCAGTTCACTGAGTTGCTGGAATCCAAGTTCCACTTCCCCCTTGGCAACCAGAGAACCGACAGGGACTCCAGGTGGAATCTTTACAATCCGACCTTTGATTTGATCCGCAATTCCCCAGCGCTCGAAAAGCCCAGCCAGGTATACGCCACTCGGGCCCGTCGAATAACCGATCGTTTTGGCCGCCAAAACGGCCTGTTTTACCGCAGCCTCACTGCTAACATCAATAATCTGCGCCCCTTCTTTCACCGCAATAGCCACGCCTGACTTAACCAGATCAATGCGGCTATCGGGTAAAATTTTGCCTGAGTCAATCAGCTTATCGATCGCAGTGGCAGACAGGATCACCACGTCAAAAGCTTCACCAGCCTCTACACGTTTGGCGGCATCCACTCCCCCCACCGACTCGAGCTTGATCTTGTATTTTGATTGTTGCTCAAATTGCTCAATAAGTTCGGCCAAGAGTTGTCGAGTGGCCATCGAAGAAATGATCCGTAGGGTTACAGGCTCGTCGGACGGAACATCTGTTGGTGCCGCAATTACCTGGCTGACCATACTCATACAGAGGCCCGATACAATCACGTTAGAATATTTCATGACGAAGTCTCCACGACTAAATTGCCCAAAGGGCCTGCCACCAAAAACAGGATGACCTTGTCTCCAGTGGCGAATGACGTTTAAATTGGCAGAATAAATAGGTTGGCAAACACGATTACTTAACAAAACCCAGTAATTCCCACCAAACATAACCGACAGTCATTGTCACAATAAAACATACCATCGCGATGACCGCCCCAGATACCCACCACTGTTTTACGTTGTTATAGCCAGCACCAAAGATGATCGGGGCTGAACCACCGCCATAATGTGTCAACGCACCACCGTAAGAGTTCGTTGCCGCCAGGACGAGTGCCAGAGCCATAGGATCGGCACCCGCAACTTTCCCTACGGTAAGGAACACGGGAAGCATGGCAATGGCATATGAACTGGCAGAGGCAAAGAAATAACGAATAATAATACTGAGTAAGCCAATGATTGTTAAAGCAATGTAGGGATTGTGGCCAAAGTCGACACTGTTCTGTATCAAATCCGCCAGCCAATCAAACACTTTTTCTTTACTCAGCGCACTTGCCAGCCCAATGATACCGCCAAACCAAAGCAACGTATTCCAAGCCCCCTTGTTTTGAAGAACATCATCCCACTTGATAACACCTAGCAAAATACACAGTGCCATCGCCATGATTGCAACCGCAGTCGCATCGATTTTGAGCGTGATGCCAAACAATTGCCCAAGGATGGAAGGCAGCGCCCAACCAAGAAGAGCTGAAATAAAGATACCCACTAAAAGCTTTTCATTGCGCGTTATCGGCCCCAGTTCGGCCAAACCTTCATCCGCAATTTTTTTGTTATCTACTTTGGTTAACTCTGGCTTATCAAGATAATAGCCAACAGCGGGAACAATAAGCAGTAATACCAAGCCTGGAACTACCATGGCCAGAGCCCAAACGCCCCAGTCAAGATGAATGTCCAGAATTTTGGCGGCGAAATCAGCAGCCAATAGGTTTGGCGCCATCGCAGTTATAAACATAAAACTGCTGACCTTCATGACAAAGTAGATATTGGACATCAAATACGAGCCCGCTTTCTTTGCCGACTCACCGGGTTCTGACCCCAGAGCTTTTACTACCGACAGGATGATAGGAAATACAATCCCCCCGCTTCTCGCCGTATTCGAAGGTGTCACAGGAGAAATAACAAACTCTAAAAATGCGGTCACATACCCGAGCCTAAGCGTGGTGCCGCCACAGAAACGGATCATGTGAAATGCAATACGCCGCCCTAATCCAGTTTTAACAAATGAGATACTAATGCCAAATGCAGCAAATACTAACCAGACCGTTGATGTAGCATATCCGACCAGGATTTGACCGGTGTTATTAAGGAAAAAACCCGCAAACCCTACGACGCCCAATAAAACTACCGCTTCAGAATACGGCTTTAAAATAAGGCCACAAATAGCAGCCAGATAAAATCCGGTCAGACGCCATGATGACTCTGTCAACCCTTCAGGTGGTGGAATAAACCAGATGACCAGCGGTATCATTACTAAGACACACAACTTCCATATCTTATTTTTCATGCTGTAGCTTCCCCTTTTCGAGGTGTTGGAATACTTAAACTTACTGGCATTCGATAGACGTAAATATCATTATTGGTGGTAGGTTTAATAAACCGCTTAGCCTTTACCTTTCGAATAGGCACGCCATCCGCTAACGGATAAAAAGTATATTTATGCTTATGGCTTTAAATCGTTAAGGCTATTAAAATAACGCAGCCCTTTTTGCGCCAATGACTCACGCATTTGATAAATATCCAGCCCGAGTTCACCGTTAGCCAGACGCTGGCGCTTGCCTATTTCCAGATCCACCCGTGTCTGCGCGGCATCTGCGATCGTAGTGGCCTGTTCCCCTGGCACAATTACAACACCATCATCGTCTGCCACGACAATATCGCCGGGGTTGACCAACTGACCAGCGCAGATCACCGGGACATTAACCGAGCCAAGCGTGGCTTTCACCGTACCTTGTGCCCAAACCGCACTCGACCAGACAGGGAAATTCATTTCACGCAGCGTCTGGCTATCACGTATGCCGATATCGCCAACCAATGCCACCACACCGCGTGCCTGTAATGAGGTGGCGAGCAGGTCACCAAAAAAGCCGTCATGGCAACCGGAGGTGGGTGCCACCAGCAGTACATCGCCAGGTTGACACTGCTCTACGGCCACATGGAACATCCAGTTATCGCCCGGCGTAACCAATACCGTAACCGCATTGCCAGCAATACTGCGCCCTTGCTGGATAGGTTTAATACGCACATCAAGTAATCCCTGGCGCAGTTGTGCTTCATGCACTGTCGCCACACCATATTCAGCGAAGCGTTGTAATAAAGCGTGTTCCGCTCGTTCAATATGTGTGACTACCACCCCTTTCATGTTAACCAGGTTCATGACATATCCTCCGTTACGCGAGGAAAGAGGCTTTGATAACCTTCCCCATGGATGATGTTCTGGGTACTGGCAATACCGATGTTACGCTTAGCTTGCACCCCGCGTTGTAACGCCACGCGCGTGTAGTATTCCCACAAATGCTCCTGACCAGCCATGCATTGAATGGCGGCATATTTTTTATCCCATACTGACGTGATATCCAGCAATACGTCAGGTTTCCAGCCGCACTGTTCCGGCTGATGCGGCTCGAAGCAGTACACCGGTGGGGCACCGATGATGGGCTCACCTGGCCGATACCCTTCCGCCTGAGCGATAATGCGAGCTTCTTGAGTCAGGCTGGCCGCCAGAGGATGGTCGTAGTTGTAGGGATCTGCCAGCGAATGGGTGAGGACAAAATGGGGTTGTATTCGACGGAATACGTCCGCCAGACGGAACAGGCTTTCTTTATCCGCGCGTAGCGGATAGTCACCCATATCGAAAAATTCAATGCTGGCACCAAGCACATTTGCCGCCGCTTCAGCTTCAGTGTGGCGGCTTGCCTTTACTATTTCTTCCGTCATGTTGCCTTTACGCCATAATTTGGCGGACTCACCACGTTCGCCGTAAGAGAGGCAGACAATATGAACTTGATAACCTCGTTCGACATGCAAAGCGATAGCCCCACCGGCACGCCAGACAAAATCTGCCGAATGGGCGCTGACCACCAGGGCGGTTTTTTGTGGAATAATTGCCATATCGTTTTCCTTTTTTTGACTGTTTTAACTGCTTGGGATTCTGGCATGGCTTAATTAAGGGCAAATAGTGAGTTTTATTGCCCGAGCGACAAATTTTATTTATGCTGAAAAAATAAAATAAAATAACGCGGTGAAATATGCGAAAGAAGGATGAGCATAACTCAATAAAAATTATGCAAATAAGGGCATTTTGCATGACGGCTGAACAGGGGGCGGCGTCCTTGGCGGCGCTCAATTTATTTCGCACTCAGTCAGCCATCACTCGTTCTATTCGTGATCTTGAACACACATTAGCCATCTCGTTATTTGAACGTCACGCAAAAGGAATGCTGTTAACCGATTTGGGAAAACTCATTCTCCCACGAGCCCGTTCTGCCATGGCGGAGTTGACTCGGGTCCCGGCACTTCTGCGCCGGTTGCAACAACGCGACGATCACGGTGATGAAGACATTGAGCCCATCTGGTTATTCAACGAACGTCGGTTACAGATCTTCCTCTCCCTCTATCGCCAGCATCACACCCTGCATGTCGCTCAGGTACTGGATATCACCCAGTCGGCGGTAAGCGCAGCGTTGAAGGTTCTGGAGAAAGGTGCGGGTATGTATCTGTTCCATCGAACACCAAAAGGGATGGTGCCCACTCCGGCCGGTCATGAAATCGCGCCCTGTATCAGCCGCGCATTGAACGCACTCCATCATATTCCGGAAGAGATCACGGCATACAGCGGTGCATTGACCGGCGCCGTACGCGTGGGTGCCCTGCCATTAAGCCGGGCACGCCTGCTGCCACAAGCCATGATCAAACTTATTTCCTGCCACCCAGATATAAAAATAGTCACTAATGAGAGTGGATTTACTGCTCTGGTAGCTGAACTGCGCGCTGGTGAGATAGATTTCATTATCGGTGCACTGCGCAATGAGGAAGCGTTGCTGGATATCCACAGCGAGATGTTATTTGAAGAAGAGCTGATTCTGCTGGCTCGGCCTAATCACCCTCTATCTGGGCGCAAGATAAAAAACGAAGAACTACGTGATATACAATGGGTTTTACCCCGTAGTCACGCACCATCACGTCACCTGCTGGAAGCCGCATTCGACAAAATGGGGCTCGCATCGCCCAGGCCGGTAGTAGAAAGTGGCGATCCCGCCGTAGTACGTGCGCTGCTGCTTGGTTCAGATACGGTTGCGGTAGTTTCCTCTCATCAACTAGATTATGAAGTTTCAGAAGGCATTCTCAAACCGCTGCAGATCCGCCTGGCAGGTACACGACGGGAGATCGGTTTGATGACTCGCCAGGGAGCCTTGAATTCACCTGCTACTGATGCACTGTTGAACTGCATCCGTGAAATTATTCACCAGACGCATCTCGCCCAGAGGATGATCTCTGCCTGAAAATGACGACCATGGAAAGGATTCATATGCTGCTCCCTCAACCAGGATAGCAACCTTCTCTTCGTACAAGCCTCATAGCTTCATCTCGATTAGAAGTTCGTAGAGATTTAATGATTTCAATACGTTGGTAATGGGAAATTAAGGATGTGGGAATCTTACGGCGGAAAGAGTATCTGGAGCCACGTTTAAGCAAATGTGTACACATAACAGTTACCCTGTTGTGTAGCATCTGTGTGTAGCAATTGGGATTCCGGGGGTGAAAATCGTTAGAAAACAACAGAAAGGTTAAGGTGGCGGAGGAGGTGAGATTCGAACTCACGGATGGTTTCCCATCGACGGTTTTCAAGACCGTTGCCTTCAGCCGCTCGGCCACTCCTCCGCAACGAAGCGAACTATAAACAGACCGGATTCGCTTGTAAAGCCTCAATTGAATCAACTGCCTGAAAAATAATCTTTCCATGATCAAATGACGCTAAAATCGACAAATTGTTCACTTTCAGGCCAGCGGGCTGCGTAAAGAAGGGTAAAAGCGCTTTGTTAACGTCTGGCAACTACCTAAAATTTAATAAATCATTACTAATAAGCGAGAGCATTTATGGATCGTATCGTTGTCTCTACATCGCGCGAGCGTTCGCTGCTAAGCACGCACAAAGTGCTGCGCAATACCTACTTCCTGTTGTCGCTGACGCTGGGCTTCTCTGCATTAACAGCGACGGCCAGCACGGTATTTATGCTGCCCGCGCCCGGCCTGTTACTGATGATAGTGGGTTTTTATGGATTGATGTTTCTGACGCACCGTCTGGCAGACAGCCCGATGGGCATCCTGGCCGCCTTCGCCCTGACCGGCTTTATGGGCTATACGCTCGGCCCGATCCTGAGTACGCTGATTGCCTCCGGCGCCGGGGATATCATCATGATGGCGCTGGGTGGAACTGCCCTGGTGTTCTTCTGTTGCTCGGCGTATGTATTGACGACCAAAAAAGACATGTCGTTCCTGTCAGGAATGATGATGGCTGGATTTGTTGTTCTGCTGGTGGCAGTGATTGCCAACATCTTCCTACAGATCCCGGCGCTGTACCTGGCCATTAGCGTGCTGTTTATTCTGTTCTCTTCCGGGGCGATTCTTTGGGAGACCAGCAATATCATTCACGGCGGTGAAACCAATTACATCCGGGCCACAGTCAGCCTGTACGTGTCGCTGTACAACGTCTTCGTCAGCCTGCTCAATATCCTTGGATTTATGCGCAGCAACTGATTATTACGCCACCCTGCCCCCCAACCCCGCCAGCGTGCGGGGTTTTGTTTTTCATCACTTCACATTTTTGCGCCAACAGAATTTTGCTAGAATGCGCACTCCGTTGATTCCCACACCCGAGGAAATATGTTGCAGTTTGATGGACAGGTCATTGATACCGACGCGCAAGGCTATTTGAAAAACAGTGCCGACTGGCATGAAGCGCTGGCTCCCGTGCTTGCAGAGCAAGAGGGCATCGCCCTGACGGAGGCGCATTGGGAAGTGGTGCGCTTTGTGCGTAATTTTTACCTTGAGTTCAATACGTCCCCGGCCATCCGCATGCTGGTGAAAGCCATGGCGCAAAAATACGGTGAAGAGAAAGGAAACAGCCGCTACCTCTACCGCCTTTTCCCCAAAGGCCCGGCAAAACAGGCAACAAAAATTGCGGGTCTGCCCAAGCCGGTGAAATGTATCTGAATTCCCTGCCCTTGCGGGCGGTTAATAGCGAATCTTGAACTGGCGGAAATCCTCTGCCGCCCTGGGCTCCGTGAGAACCCGTTTGACACTGGCGTGGCGCGGCCCGCCCTGCTTGAGCCAGTCGATAAGTGCCTCAACCTGTTGCTGCTCACCGCAGGCCACCACTTCGACGCTGCCGTCGTCCAGGTTGCGCGCATATCCGGTTAAACCCAAGTCCGTCGCCTGCTGTTGCGTGGTGTAACGGAAACCGACACCTTGCACCACACCATAGACATAAGCCGCTACGCATACGTTGGCCATCGTTTATTCCTCCGGTGTTAACCATTGCATTTTCGGGTACATACTCTGACAATGTCGCTCTTTAATATTCAAGCTGGCACATTTATATTATGACTATACGTTTATTTCTCGCCAAAGGCCGCGAAAAATCCCTGCTCCGCCGCCACCCATGGGTTTTTTCCGGTGCCGTTCAACGCGTTGAAGGTAAAGCCGTTTCCGGCGAAACCATTGATATTCTCGATAGTCAGGGTAAATGGCTGGCGCGCGGTGCCTATTCACCGCAATCCCAGATCCGGGCGCGGGTATGGACCTTCAAACAGGATGAGCAAATCGACAGCGACTTTTTTGTCCGTCGTTTGCAGCAGGCGCAGACCTGGCGTGACTGGCTGGCGCAACGGGACGGCCTCGACGGTTATCGTCTGATCGCCGGTGAATCTGACGGTCTGCCCGGCATTACCATCGATCGCTTCCAGAATTTCCTGGTTTTCCAACTCCTCTCGGCGGGTGCGGAATATCAGCGTGCCGCGTTGATTACGGCATTGCAGCACTGTTATCCCGAGTGCTCTATTTACGATCGCTCCGATGTGTCAGTGAGAAAGAAAGAGGGTTTACCGCTGACGCAGGGGCAAGTTACTGGCGAATTGCCACCCGCCCTATTGCCTATCAGCGAACACGGCATGAAATTACTGGTCGATATTCAGCAGGGCCATAAAACCGGCTTTTATCTCGATCAGCGCGACAGCCGTCTTGCAGCCCGCGGTTACGCCAAAGATCGCCGCGTACTGAACTGTTTCTCGTATACCGGCGCTTTTGCCGTATCGACATTAATGGGCGGCTGCTCGCAGGTGATCAGCGTTGATACGTCACAAGCCGCACTGGACATTGCCCGGCAGAATATCGAACTGAACCAGCTCGATCTGGCGAAAGCCGAGTTTGTGCGTGACGACGTATTCCAATTGCTGCGCACCTATCGCGATACTGGCGAAAAATTCGACCTGATCATCATGGATCCGCCAAAATTCGTCGAAAACAAGAACCAGTTGGCGAGTGCCTGTCGGGGATATAAAGACATCAATATGTTGGCGATTCAGTTGCTGAACCCTGGCGGGATCTTGCTGAGTTTCTCCTGTTCCGGCTTGATGCCAACGGATTTATTCCAGAAAATTTTGGCCGATGCCGCTGTAGACGCTGGCTGTGATATACAATTTATAGAACAGTTCCGTCAGGCTGCGGATCACCCGGTGATCGCGCCATACCCTGAAGGCCTCTACTTGAAAGGGTTCGCTTGCCGCGTGATGTAACCTTGAAATTGTGCCAAGTAACCCCATATTGGAGTTATGGCACTGTTTCTCAGGAGGTCACTATGATTGCCAGCAAATTTGGTATTGGACAGCAAGTACGGCACAAACTGCTGGGGTATTTGGGTGTAGTTATCGATATCGATCCGGAATATTCCCTGGAAAAACCGACTGTCACAGAAATAGCCGCGAACGAAACCCTGCGGTTCGCTCCCTGGTATCACGTAGTGATGGAAGATGACGAAGGTCAGCCCATCCACACCTATCTGGCTGAAGCGCAACTTGATGTCGAACAGGATGATTCGCACCCTGAACAACCTTCACTGGATGAACTGGCGGAATCCATACGGCGTCAATTACAGGCTCCGCGCTTGAGGCATTAACCTTCAGCACGCCTGAGAACTCTGGCCCCGGCATTGTTGTCGGGGCTTTTTTTACGCTTTGCTGAGTCCGAGACGTGGAATGTCGATTTTAGGGCAACGATCCATCACCACTTTCAATCCCGCATCTTTCGCCAATATGGCTGCGTGCTCATTGATCACCCCGATTTGCAACCACAGCACTTTTGCACCGATTTCGACAGCTTCTTTCGCCACGCCGTAGGCGGCTTCTGCGTTTCTGAACACATCGACCATATCAACTTTATGCGGTAAATCTTTCAGTGAGGCCACAGCCTGCTGACCGAGTACTGTTTTTCCCGCCAATTTCGGGCTGACGGGGATCACCTCATACCCCTGCGACAAGAGATATGCCATCACGCCATAACTCGGTCTGGCAGGATTATCGCTGGCACCGACCAACGCGATGGAGTGTACCGATGTCAGAATTTCGCGGATTTCAGCGTCGTGCAAAATCATTGCTCCTTTGAATGAATTTCATCCCTCAAGTGTATCTCAACGCGGCAAAAGTGGGACGGTTCTATACCCATCGCGGGTAATAAATTATTCATCTTGAAAATGAGATTTTCACCCATTGTTCACCTTCTGAACTTTGTTACAAAATACAAATAAATGTGTGTAAATATTACCTAATAGACCATACTGAAAAACTTTGACACATTGTGACTCTTGCTTAACAATACTTATTAAGCTCAATAATAAGGAGAGAAGAATGAAATTTGGTCCTGTCGTTGTGGGTCAGATAGTGGTGGGACTTTTGTCTGCCTGCCTAATTGCCCCATCCATCGCTACGACCTTGAAATTGGCACCTGAGCTGGATCTTTTGGTGGTTGATGGCAAGAAAATGTCGGGTTCGTTGCTCAAGGGCGCTGATAGCCTGGAACTCGACGGTGGGCAGCACCAAATTCTGTTCAAGATAGCGAAAACGGTACGTTCCGGCTCGCGTGATCAGGTCATGTATACCTCGTCACCGCTGATTGTTGCATTTGACACCAAAAACATTGCGTTGGTGGCCTTTAAATTACCGCGCCTTGATACCGATCGCGATGGCGCGAAATTCGATAAAAACATGGATTACCAGTTGGTCGATCAAACAGGTAAAGCCCTGCCTATGCGCAGTGATAGGTTACACATCGCGGGCCTGAGTGTCGGGGCCAATTTCGAGAAAGCGATGGCTGAATACAATGGTGCCAATAACAAAGCCGCGGTACCTGCTTTTGCGTCCATCGTCCCGACGCCTACCGCCGGTGTGCCACCAGTGATGGTGATGTCCGCGGCGGGTAAACCGGTCGCACAAAAAACAGTCACCCTGCGAGGTGAAAACGTTTCAGAACAGATGCTGCAATATTGGTTCCAGCAAGCCGATAAAGACACGCAAAAACGCTTTCTGGAGTGGGCGGGGAAAAACACCAGCCATTGATTTTATCTGCGCCTTTTGTCGAATAAAGGCGCATTTTTCTCCCGTCATCCCATTTTTACCGCATCTCCCTTTCAACTAAAATGCAGTTTCAGTAATCTGTCTGGACATCGTTTAACGCCAGCTCAAGGACTTTTTAATGGAATTTACCACCCGTACCATCGCTGCGCAGAAACACATCGCGCTGGTAGCCCACGACCACTGTAAAACAATTCTTCTTAACTGGGTGGAAGCCAATCGCGATCTGCTCGCCGAACACATTCTCTATGCCACCGGAACCACCGGTAACCTGGTGCAACGTGCGACAGGTCTTCCAGTGCAAAGCATGCTCAGCGGACCGATGGGCGGCGACCAGCAAGTGGGCGCACTGATTTCAGAAGGGAAAATCGACATGCTGATTTTCTTTTGGGATCCGTTGAACGCGGTACCGCACGATCCCGATGTCAAAGCGCTGTTGCGTCTGGCGACCGTATGGAATATTCCCGTCGCCAACAACCGGGTAACCGCTGATTTCCTGATCGGCTCTGCACTTTTCAAAGAAGAAGTGACGATCACCATTCCAGATTATCAGCGCTACCTGCAGGACAGATTGAAGTAATTCGCCTCGCCCGGAAGATTTTCCGGGCGACTCATTCAGGGTTTTCTCTGCTGCGGCACGCCAAGTGCGCGCAGTTGCTCAACAAATATCGACGGACTTTCTTTGTCATACATCAGCCACACCTGATGGATGGCGCGAGTGATCGCCACATACAGCAAACGTCGCTCCTCGGCGTCTGGGAAATCTTCCGGCTGCGGCAGTAACACCTGTTCGAGAACCGACTCTCTTTCCGGGGCCGGGAACCCATCCTTCGCTTCATGCAAACCAAGAATGATCACATAATCTGCCTGCTGCCCTTTACTGGCATGTATCGTCATGAAATCAATAGTCAATTTCGGCCAGCGCGTTTTGGCTTTCTGCATGACCTCCGGTCGCAAATGGTGATATCGGGCAAGTAACAGAATGCGCTGATCCTCGCGCGCAAAACCGCTCAGTTTATCGAGCAACGCCGAAAGCTGATCCTCCGGTAGAAGAGTGACGCTCTTTTTATTGCCCTCGGTCAGACTCTTCAGCGGTTTCTTTACCTGCCCAGGGTTTTGCTGCACATACTTGTTGGCGATCTCGCCAATGCGCTGATTGAAACGGTAAGTGGTGTCCAGCGCGCACTGCGCCCCTTCACCAAAATGCGTTTCAAATGCGGTGGTCAACGCCATCTCAGCCCCGCTGAACCGATAAATGGCTTGCCAGTCATCGCCCACCGCAAACAGGTTGGTCTGACTGTTTTGTTTTCTGAGTGCGACCAGCAGTTGCGCGCGCTGCGGGGAGATGTCCTGAAACTCATCAACCAGAATATGCTTCCACGGGCTGATAAAACGCCCTTTCTCAAGAATATTTACCGCCTGATGAATCAGCCCGGAAAAGTCGACCGCCCCTTCCTCTTTCAATGCCGCCTTCCAGCATTTGAGTAACGGCCCCATAAGTTTGATTCTTTTTTGGAAGAGATCGCGAACCTCTTCAGATGCCTGCTCAATCATCTCGGCCTGACTGCCGCCGTGCTGGCGCATGAGCCCGAGCCAGCGTTCAAGACGCGCCGCCACTCTTTCGGCCAACCCTTTATTGCGCCAAAACTCACCGTCGGGAATTTCCCACTCCAGTTCGTCCTGCAACCACTGACGCCAACCGTTGGCCTGTGCTTTCTTTTCACTGCACTGCTGCTGCCAGGTTTTCATAAGCAAGCTGCGCCTTGCTTTGCTGTCACTTTCAAGCTTACTGATTTGCGGCGTCTTTTTGCTGCCCTGCTGAATAATCAGCAACGCCAGCGCATGGAAGGTTTTGGCCTGCACCCCCTGGACATTCAGGCGTTGCTTAATGCGGGTATTCATTTCATCTGCCGCCTGCCGACCAAATGCCAGCAGCAAAATCTGTTCTGGCAGGGCTTCCTGACGCTGAAGCAGCCATCCCGCACGGGCGACCAGCACGGAGGTTTTACCACTCCCCGCGCCCGCCAATACCAACACGGAGTCCTCCCCGTTCACGACCGCCCTGCTTTGACTGGCGTTCAGCGGTGAACTTTCCACCGTATCGAAGAACGCCTGATTCAGTTCGATGGTGCGTTCTGTCCACGCGAGATTCCGCCGGTCGACACTTTGCGCCCCGCGCTTCAGCCATTGCAGGCAGCGCTGATAATTTTCCCGGCAATTTTCAAACGCAGCAAGGCGCTCTACCGGCATCGGCAAGGCATCGAAAGAGGTCATGATTTGTTGCTGAAGTTGCGCCAATTCGGAACGGCGGAACCAGCGATCCTGCTGTTCGATACGGGTAATTTCCTGCACCTGTCGGGTAAGCACACCTGCGCTTACCTCGCTCATCTCCTGGCTCCAGACTTGCCAGATCCCCAACAGATAATGGTAAAAGCGTTGGGTTTCCTGCCATTCGGTGCCGTGCAGACGCACGACTTTTTCATCCGGTAGCTCGAATTCCAGCTCGCCCCAGACAATTCCCCGTTTACACTGGATAGCGATCAACTGATTGAAAGGAATGAGATAATGGTGCTTATCTCCACTGACCTCGATGCCTGCATTGAGCAACCTCACGCGATTGTAAGGATGCTGAGCCAGATGTTTGCCGAACGAAGTCGATTTCAGTTCCATAATATCGCGCCGTGAGAGTAAAGGATAAATAACACGTTATCGCCAGTTTACCTTGCGCAAGCGTTGAGGCTCCAGCCTTAAAAAAAGGGTAGAATAGCGCGTAGCTAAAGAAATTATACCCACCTGCGTTACGGATTGAACTTTACTAGGGCAGATTAATCATTATGCGTACTGTACTGAATATTCTTAATTTTGTATTAGGCGGCTTTTTTACCACGTTGGCATGGTTTTTTGCCACACTGGTCAGCATTGTGTTGATTTTTACGCTGCCGCTCACGCGTTCGTGCTGGGAAATTACCCGACTGTCGCTGTTCCCGTTCGGCAACGAAGCGATGCATGTTGATGAACTCTACCCCGAACAACGCAATGCCGTGTTGTCTGGCGGCGGTACGGTCCTGAACATTTTCTGGTTTATCTTTTTCGGCTGGTGGCTCTGCCTGTCACATATTACAGCCGGGATCGTGCAATGCGTGACAATTATCGGGATTCCAGTGGGTATCGCCAATTTTAAAATTGCCGCCATTGCCCTTTGGCCGATCGGCCGCCGCGTGGTACCTGTTGAAGTGGCGCAACAAGCGCGAATCAACAACGCCAGAAGACGTTTTTAATCTGAGTACACCTATCACCCACTACCCGAAATAATTTGAGTTACAGGTAGGCAGCAAGCAAACAAATCCCGATGAGCTGACATCGGTCAGTGATTCGGGTGCGCGCGCCCCTGTAACTTCAAGTACGAAGGGTACATATATTGCATATGCATAACCGGAGTTCTGTGTGCTCGCTTTCGCTCTGGGTGTACGCCGTTACGCCTACAACAGCAGTCTGCTGTATAACATCAGGATCTTCCTCTCCCTTGCGGGTGCCGCCGCTGTACCCTGGTGGCTTGGCGTGGCGAAACTCACCATTCCCCTGACACTGGGGGTGGTGGCTGCGGCATTGGCGGATCTGGATGACCGTTTAACCGGCAGATTGCGCAACCTGTTCATTACGCTGGTGTGCTTTTTTGTGGCCTCGGCCTCGATTGAGCTGCTATTTCCCTATCCGTGGTGGTTTGCCCTCGGTTTGATGGTCTCCACCTGCGGTTTTATTTTGCTGGGTGCGTTAGGGCAGCGTTACGCCACGATTGCGTTTGGTGCCCTGCTGATTGCCATCTATACCATGCTTGGTACGTCCATGTACGATGCCTGGTACCAGCAGCCGATTCTGCTGCTGGTGGGTGCTGTCTGGTATAACGTGCTGACATTGCTCGGGCATATGATTTTCCCCATCCGCCCCTTGCAGGATCACATTGCCCGCTGCTATCAACAACTCGCGCATTATCTTGAGGCCAAGGCCAACCTTTTCGATCCCGATCTGGAAGAAGATGGCGATCAGCCGCTGATTCAGGTCGCGATGGCCAACAGCACGCTGGTCGCGACGCTCAATCAGGCCAAAACGTCGTTGCTGACCCGGCTCAAGGGTGACCGGGGACAGCGCGGAACCCGCAGAACCCTGCATTACTATTTTGTCGCGCAGGATATTCACGAGCGAGCCAGTTCGTCCCATGCGCAATATCAGCAACTGAGCGTGAAATTTCGCTACAGCGATATCATGTTCCGCTTCCAGCGCCTATTGTCGATGCAGGCCAAAGCCTGCCAGCAAGTGTCGCAATGCATTCTGTATCGACAGAAGTATCAGCACGATAGCAAGTTCGAGCGCGCCTTCAACCATTTGAATGCAACGTTGCAGCGTTTGTCGCAAGATCCTGAAAACCAGAATTACCTGCACGCGCTGAATCATCTGCTGAATAACTTGCGGGCAATCGATGCGCAACTGGCCAATATCGAATCTGAACAGGCGCTGGCGCTGGAACATATGCAAGAAAATCGGCTGTCGAATGACAATCTGTCAGGCTGGGCCGATATACGTCTACGCATCCGTCGTAATATTACGCCGCAGTCGGCGCTGTTCCGCCATGCGATCCGCATGTCTGTGGTGCTGTGCGTCGGCTACGGCATTATCCAGGTGACCGGTATGGATCATGGCTATTGGATCCTGTTGACCAGCCTGTTTGTCTGCCAGCCAAACTATAACGCCACCCGTCGCCGCCTGGCGTTGCGAATCATCGGGACGCTGGCGGGCATTGCGCTCGGTTTGCCGATTCTTTACTTCATCCCGTCCGTCGAGGGGCAATTGATACTGATTGTGATCAGCGGCGTACTGTTTTTCGCCTTCCGCAATGTGCAATACGCACACGCCACCATGTTTATCACCCTGCTGGTGCTCCTGTGTTTTAACCTGCTGGGGGAAGGGTTTGAGGTCGCCATGCCGCGGGTTATCGATACGTTGCTGGGCTGTGCGATCGCCTGGGCGGCGGTGACGTTCATCTGGCCGGACTGGCGCTTCAGGCAATTACCGCAGGTGATGGCTAAAACGTTTAATGCCAACTGCCGTTATCTTGATGCAATTCTGGTGCAATACCATCAGGGAAAAGACAACAGCCTCGATTATCGTATTGCCCGGCGTGATGCACACAATTGCGATGCGGAGCTGGCGTCCGTGATTTCCAACATGTCTGCCGAACCGAAATCTGCTGGAGCGATGCAAGATGCCACATTCAGGTTGTTATGCCTGAACCACACATTGCTTAGCTATATTTCCGCCCTGGGTGCCCACCGGGAACAGCTTTACGATGCGCAGATCCTGTCATTGCTCGATGATGCCGCCTGCTACATCGACGGCGCACTGCATCACAGTGCGTCTGATGAACTGCGGATTCAGCACGCGCTGGCTGATCTGGCGAAGCGAATCTCACAGCAGAGCGCCGCGCAGGAAAGCAAGGCGCAGTTAGTGTTGCAACAGATTGGTCTCATGTTGGGCCTGCTCCCGGAACTGATGGAACTCCAGAAGAAAATCACCCATTGATCAAAAAGGGCCAGTAATCTGGCCCAAAAAAGTGCTACTTGTTCGTTCGCGCCGATCTCTCCGGTTTATTCTCTTCGAACCACGCAATCAGCTCATTCCTTGACGCCGCTGGCAATGCCGCCTGATGGAAACCGGTAATCGCCCCTTCCAATGCCAGAAGCACATTGACCGACAGCAGCTTATTAAAACGGGAAAGCTTGAGAAAACACTCTTTGGCACCGTAATAATACAGTTGCTGGCGGTCTTCTATACCGGCCACCCACAGCCTCCGCTCCATGTTGATCCCAATATTGGGCAGATCTTTCAGTCGCTGATTATCCGCAGCGCGTTCGGCGACGTCCTGACGCGTCCCCTCCAATGCAATGCGCGCCAACGCCAGCAGCAGTGTTTCGTTCTCCCACAGCGCCTGTTCCACCCGGTAATAACGTAATCTGATGGCGATCCCCCGCTTCGAATACGCCATTCTGGGGAGGCCGTGTTTGATAAACACGCGTTCATTTTTCTCATTGGCCCGTAAATAAAGATTTTCTTTCATTACGAGTGCAAAAATCGCCCCGCCAACCGACAAACTATAACCGCCAAATTGGGTACGTGAACAAATTTCACCCAATGGGGCGAGGCAGTTTTTTGCCTGTTCGACTCGCTGCTTATATATGCTTTTCATTACGATTCCCTTACGAACATTCATCCTGCCCGGCATGAATAACTGTAACCTGAACAACGAATTGCAAAATACTCAACTTGCCGAAATCCACCAAATACAAAATGACTTTGATCGTATTTCACTGTCAATTCTGCGAGGTATCTTGGAAAAATTGGGTTGATCTTTGGTCATCCTGCATATACTGTATGTTTATACAGTAACTACATGGCGGAACTCTTCATGCGTATGCAAACACTCAACAATCATAATCAAAGACGGCATGCTTTGCGGGTTGGTACAAATCTGGTGAATACCTCATCGTCCAGTGAGAGTGGTGTCATCAGCGAGTTTGTTTACCATGAGAGTCACCCTGCCCTTTCGCAGATCCTGCTCCCGGTATTGCATCACCTGGGTTCACAATCCCGCTGGTTGCTTTGGCTGACACCTCAACAAAAACTGAGCCGCAATTGGCTGGTGCATTCCGGCTTGCCCGTAGAAAAAATTGTGCAATTGAGCCAAATTCAGCCGACGTCGACAGTGGATGCAATGGAGAAAGCGTTGCAGACAGGAAACTACAGTGTGGTGTTGGGTTGGTTGCCAGATTTAACCGATATTGACCGTGAAAGATTACGATTAGCGGCAGAGATTGGTAAGGCTTATGGATTCATTATGAAGCCATTAATCGATCCAATTCCCCGGGATGGACACTTGCCCTCAATAAAAATTCATTCTTCTTTGTATCATTAGATGAATTTAGGAGTTTTCTCATGAAAAACGGGCATTCTTAATAAGAATCGTCTCCTGACAAGGCTTTTTGCAGGAGAATCGACATTTACTTTTCCCTGAAAAGGTCTTTTTTAGTCAACATTAGCCCTTAAATGTTAACAAATGTGTGCATTTTATCGTTTTTTTATGGACATCAGTCACATCACACTTGTAAGTTTCGCGCCACGTTGTAGACTTTACATCGCCAAGGTTGCTCTATAAGGCCAAATCAATTGGCAAAGTTACAAACGAGAGCAATAACCCTGGCGAAGGATTTTAACCAAGGGCTTAAGCAGCTTAAAGCTCATTGCCTATTTGGATGATAACGAGGCGCAAAATGAAAAAGACAGCTATCGCATTAGCAGTGGCACTGGCAGGTTTCGCTACCGTAGCGCAAGCCGCCCCGAAAGATGATACTTGGTACACCGGTGGTAAACTGGGTTGGTCCGTATACCATGACTTCGGTTTCAGTGGTGAATATCAAGGTATCGGTAACGGTCCTACCCATCAGAACCAAATCGGTGCAGGTGCTTTCGTTGGTTACCAAGCGAATCCATACCTGGGCTTTGAAATGGGATATGACTGGCTTGGCCGTATGCCTTACAAAGGCAGCGTAGACAACGGTGCATTCAAGGCTCAAGGCGTTCAATTGGCAGCTAAACTCAGCTACCCAATTACCAACGATCTGGATATCTACACCCGTCTGGGTGGTATGGTCTGGCGTGCAGATGCTAAAGGTAACTTTGGCAACGGCACTCGCTTAAGCGACAACGACACCGGTGTTTCTCCATTGGCTGCAGTGGGTCTGGAATATGCAGTAACCAGAGACTGGGCTACCCGTCTGGATTACCAGTGGGTTAACAACATTGGCGACGCACAAACTGTTGGCGCACGTCCTGACAACGGTATGCTGAGTGTTGGCGTTTCTTACCGCTTCGGTCAAGAAGACGCTGTAGCTCCAGTAGTTGCACCAACTCCGGCCCCGGCTCCAGTTGTTGAAACCAAGCGTTTCACAATGCGTTCTGACGTTCTGTTCACGTTCGCCAAGGCGACGCTGAAACCAGAAGGTCAACAGGCTCTGGATCAACTGTACTCCCAGTTGAGCTCCATGGATCCTAAAGACGGCTCTGTTGTTGTTCTGGGTTTCACTGACCGTATCGGTTCAGACCAATTCAACCAAAGACTGTCTGAACAACGCGCTCAGAGCGTAGTTGATTACCTGGTATCCAAAGGTATCCCAGCTAACAAAATCTCTGCACGTGGCATGGGCGAAGCTAATCCAGTTACCGGTTCTACCTGTGACAGCGTGAAAGGCCGTGATGCTCTGATCAACTGCCTGGCACCAGATCGTCGTGTTGAGATCGAAGTTAAAGGCATCAAAGACATTGTTAGTCAGCCACAGGCTTAATTAACACTGTACTGTTCTCTAAAAACCTCGCTTCGGCGGGGTTTTTTTTCGTCTGGGATTCATGGCGAAAAACGGGCAGTGAGACGTTATAGCTGGCAGTATTTAGCTGCAAACAGGCAAAAACAGGCAGCGACAATATGCAGTGCCTGATTTTATAGGATGAGTGAAAACAGGAAAGTAACTAGGTTTTATTCTTGCCAAGGATCTCTTTAAGATCTTGCTTGAGCGATGACATCTGGCTGTCGTATTTCTCTTTTCTTTCGGCATCTTCGATCAGTTGCACGATCGTTTCTGACAGCGTTGCACCGCGTCTGCGCGCCAGTCCTGCCAGCCGTTGCCAAACCAGAAATTCCAGATCGATTGATTTTTTGCGGGTATGCTGGTGTTCCGAATTGAAATGGCGTTTACGTCTGGCACGAATAGTCTGCTTCATTCGATTTTCCAGTGCTGGATTCATGTGATTTTCAATCCACACCATTACCTTGACTGGTTCATTCTCTAATTTAAGCAGTTCTTCCACTGCATCAAGCGCCGCACTGTTTTCAATATGTCGGGTTATACGCTCACCCTCCCGGTGTTTTTTCACCAGGTATTTCCATTTCCATCCACTCTCAAGATTTTCAAGTTGCTGGTATTTCATCGTGAGCTCTTTCAGTGACCGCGTAACGTTGATAAGCATAACAGCTTTGGGCGATTTTTCTTGTGAAATTAGCGAATGATTTTGATTGTTTTTTGCACAAACCCGGCCCATTGTCATACTCCTGACCGACAAGAGTGACTCTGCTTATATGCAGCCCGCGTTATTCTTGTATAATCGCCCTTTCCCTTTTTACTGACTGACCCTAACACTTTGACCAATAACCGACTTGAATGGCAGACACTGCTGCCGGATCCCGCGCCTTATCAGGCAATATTTGCAAACGCAGCACAGTTGCCACCTGTAACCTTTGGTGCCATACAGCCAAGACTGGAAAATGGTTTGACCCTGTTTTGCCATCCGCAGTCTTCGCCTCGTTTTATGACGATAAAAGCGCAAGAAAGTCGCGAATACCTGGCACTTATTGCTCAGGCGGTAAAAGAGTTACAACCTGAAGAGATGCCTCTCGCTGGCAGTAATTATGCGAACAACGATCACCATTTTTCTGTTCGCCCTGCGAGCCGGAGCAGCGATCTTTTTGCCGCTACCTCTACTTGCCTCTTTCAGGATTGGGTTGAATCCGAACAGTTATTTGGTTGCGTAAGAATCCATAAAAATGAGATTACGTTACAGCCGGGGCTGGTGCATCAGGTCAATGGCGGCGTACTGATTCTTTCGATACGTTCCGTGCTGGCGCAGCCGTTGATGTGGTTGCGGCTCAAGCAGATGATTACCGACGGTTGGTACCGTTGGCTCTCTCCTGACGAAACGAAACCTCTGCCGGTCACTATCCCGCCGATGCCGCTGGATCTGAAATTGATTCTGGTTGGCGATCGCCATGGTTTAGCCGATCTGCATGAGATCGAGCCTGAAATGGTTGATACCGGTCTCTACGGCGAATTTGAATCCGACCTGCCGCTCACCGAACCTGACGATATGGAACTGTGGTGCGGATATATCAACACGCTTGCCGATCAGTTAGAACTGCCGCGTTTGGCTGAAGACGCATGGCCCTTCTTTCTGAACCAATCCATACGCTTCAGTGGCGATCAGGGCACTTTGCCTTTATCCCCTCAATGGCTCAATGCCCAGCTCTCTGAAACCGCGCTGTATAATGATGAGGAACTGCTAGGCCTGAAGGCCTTTGAAGCGGCCCACAACGCGCGCGCGTGGCGTGAGAGCTATCTGGCGGAGCGGATGCAGGACGAGATCGAACTGGGGCAGATCCTGATCGAAACCGAAGGTTCGATAGTTGGTCAGATTAATGCCCTGTCGGTGCTGGAATACCCCGGTCATCCGCGCGCATTTGGTGAGCCGTCGAGAATCAGCTGCGTGGTGCATCTTGGTGATGGTGAATTCACCGACGTTGAACGCAAGGCAGAACTCGGCGGAAACCTGCACGCCAAAGGCATGATGATCATGCAGGCGTTCCTGATTTCCGAGTTGCAGCTTGAACAGCCGCTGCCCTTCTCTGCATCCATCGTTTTCGAGCAGTCATATGGCGAAGTTGATGGCGACAGCGCTTCCCTTGCCGAATTGTGTTCATTGATCAGCGCACTTTCCTTGCACCCGATCAATCAGCAGATTGCGGTGACCGGATCGGTTGACCAGTTTGGTAACGTCCAGCCTATTGGCGGCATTAACGAAAAAATCGAAGGTTTTTTTGAAGTGTGCCAACGCCGGGGGCTAACCGGTCAGCAAGGCGTGATTTTACCGGCGACCAACGTTCGGCATCTGTGCCTGCAACCGCAGGTCGTGGATGCAGTCCGTGAAGGCCAATTTCATCTGTGGGCCGTCACTTCTGCCGATGAAGCCTTGTCAATTATTACGGGTTTACCTTACGCTGATGAACATCAGCCCAGCTTGCTGGGTGCAATCCAGGAACGCATAGCTCAGGTTTCACTGCTCGATCGACGTCCGCTGTTTTGGCCGTTTCGTTGGTTGGGTTGGTTCAGCCGGAGCTGATCGGACTTGTTCAGCTTACACCTGTTCGCTAGAATGCGTCCTTCAATAAAATAAGGCTTACATTGATCATGGTAGATAAACGCGAATCCTATACGAAAGAAGACCTTGAAGCATCTGGCCGCGGCGAGTTGTTTGGTGCAGGTGGTCCGCCACTGCCCGCTGGCAATATGCTCATGATGGATCGTATCGTCAAAATGACTGAAGATGGCGGTTCTCATGGCAAGGGCTTTGTCGAAGCCGAGCTGGATATCAATCCTGATCTCTGGTTCTTTGGCTGCCACTTTATCGGTGATCCTGTCATGCCAGGCTGCCTGGGTCTTGATGCCATGTGGCAACTGGTCGGCTTCTATCTGGGCTGGTTGGGTGCAGAAGGCAAAGGCCGCGCGCTGGGCGTGGGCGAAGTCAAATTTACCGGGCAGGTATTGCCAAGCGCCAAAAAAGTCACCTACCGCCTGAATTTCAAGCGCGTCATTAACCGCAAGCTGGTGATGGGCGTGGCTGATGGTGAAGTGTTGGTTGATGGGAAAGTGATCTATACGGCCACCGATCTGAAAGTCGGCTTGTTCAAAGATACCGAAGCTTTCTAATCTGCCAGTCCGCAACAGCGATCTGCTATGCGAACATCCGATCGGTTTAAATAAAAACGATCGGTTTAATAAATATCCTCCGGCATAGCCGGAGGTTTTTCATATGCGCCTATAAGGCTCTCTTGCCAGCCGCGCCCTAACAGGCGCATCGCGATCTGACATTTGCATCTATGGATTACTTACGGCCCGTAAAC
>NZ_QOVA01000021.1 GCF_003332275.1 Edaphovirga cremea
CGGGCCGTAAGTAATCCATAGATGCAAATGTCAGATCGCGATGCGCCTGTTAGGGCGCGGCTGGCAAGAGAGCCTTATAGGCGCATATGAAAAACCTCCGGCTATGCCGGAGGATATTTATTTATTCCTGGGTGAAAACGGCCAGGAAATCGCTATCTCTTGGCGCGCAACGCGGTCAGTTCTGCAATGCGCATAATAACGGAGACCGATTTTTCCATCCCTTCCAGCGTCACGAACTCATGTTTTCCATGGAAGTTATAGCCGCCAGTAAAGATATTCGGGCACGGCAAGCCTTTGAATGACAATTGCGCGCCGTCGGTGCCGCCGCGAATCGGTTTCATAATCGGCTCAATGTCATTATCTTTCATTGCCTGACTGGCAATCTCGATAATATGCGGATGCTCGGCCACCAGTTCACGCATGTTGTAGTAGCTGTCTTCAATCGTCACTTCAATATAGCAGTCACGATGCAGACCCTTGCCCACTTTCTTCGCAACATCAATCAGATAGCGTTTACGCGTTTCAAAATTATCCCGGTTGAAATCACGTATAATGTAATGCATATCAACGCGGTCAACCGACCCTTTCAGCGAATTCAGATGGTAAAAACCCTGATAACCCTCGGTTTTCTCTGGGGTTTCATCAGCAGGCAGCTCCTGGTGGAAGCGCGTTGCCAACGACAGGGCGTTGACCATGACCCCTTTCGCCGTGCCCGGATGGACGTTGTTACCGACGATTTTGACCGTCGCCGACGCCGCATTGAAATTCTCACACTCCAATTCACCGACACCGCCGCCGTCCACGGTATACGCCCAATCGGCATTGAATGCCCTGACGTCAAAATGCTGCGCGCCTTTGCCGACTTCTTCGTCTGGCGTAAAGGCAACGCGGATGTCACCGTACAGTTTTTTGCTGTTTTTAAGCCGCACAATGGCGGTCATGATTTCAGCGATGCCCGCTTTATCGTCAGCACCCAGCAAGGTTTTGCCATCGGTGGTGATGAGCGTCTGCCCCAGCATCTGATGCAGAATCGGGAACATGACCGGAGACAGCACTTCGTCACCAATTCCCAGCGCAATATCCCCGCCACGGTAATCCTCAACAATCTGTGGACTGACATGTTTGCCAGAAAAATCAGGTGAGGTATCAAGATGGGAAATGAATCCAATCGTAGGCACTGGCCAGGCAACATTGCCCGGAAGCGTTCCCATTACGCAACCATGATCGCTTAGGGTGACCCTTTCAAACCCCAGTTCCCACATCTCTTTTTGCAATTCACGGGCCAGCTTCATCTGTCCATCGGTACTTGGCACTTGCCGAACATTCGCCTTGGATTGGGTATCGAAGGAAATGTAGTGTAAAAAACGATCGAGTAGTTTATCCATGCTCATGTCCTCTGATTTGCGCACTTCATTATGGGCAAGCATGACCGGTTAAATATTGCGTCAGGTCATTTTTAGCCGAAGTTATTTCCTCACATATTCAATTGAACAATTTAAGTCACATTCTTTTATCAAAGTATCTTCAGGTTACTGTAAGATAATTCTTATAATTAGGACATTTCAGTATAAAAATCAACCTGACACTTTTCCCCGCGAAAACGGGGGCGGATTCCTGCTGGTACGCCGTCGATAATAAAAAGTACGGCGCAGCAGCGGAAGAACGGCTGACAAATCTGCTGGTTAGTGACGATCGCCACACTGACACGCGGTTGTCGTGTGAAGGGCAACGTGACTGGCAGAGACCGTCAGAAACGTCTGCGCTGGCACATTTACTGTTACAAACACTTCCGCCAATTCCCAGCGCCCTACCGCCTATTCCAGAGGCGAGTCGCACGACGGAAAAAATTAAAGCTGCGGCTCCTTTGGGCGTTATCTGGCACGGTTTTTCGACCGCTCGCTGAATACAATATTCATAGGGCTGGCCCTCTTCTTTATTCGCCATAATGTCCGGGTGTTGAATACGCAGGGCAACGAAAATAACGATCGGTTCTACTGTGCCTATATTATTTACCTGGAGGCTATTTTGGTTGATTCGCTGAAAGAGGTGAGGTTATTTATTATTCTGCGCGTCGTGCTCTTTATTAATACGCTTATTTTTATCTCATGCGTTTCATCCCCTGAATAGTGGTGCGGGTGGGTTAATCAGTCTCACCGGGGGTAACCCGCAAGGTGATTTCCACTTCGTGCTCTATGATTGAGTAGGTGAATATTAATTACTATCACCTTTAAATTTGGCGCTGGAGCAAGATTACCGTAGAATTCCTGCTCCATCTCCCTGAGTTTTGGAACCGACGTGAAGTTAACAGTTTGTTATCTCACGTTTTATTGACTCATGGCTCGCTTTACTACGGGATAGAATATTACTGGAATGACTGGGAAAATCTCACTGACGCCGCTGGTCACGCTGACAGGAATCGGCAAGGCGTTTGATGGCAAAGAGATTATCAGCGACTTGAATCTCACCATCAATCACGGCGAATTTGTTACTTTGCTTGGCCCCTCCGGCTGCGGTAAAACCACCATTTTACGACTGATTGCCGGATTGGAGCAGGCCGACGCTGGCCGGGTCATCCTTGATCAGCAGGACATCACCGACATTCCTGCCGAACATCGCCACGTAAATACCGTGTTCCAAAGCTACGCGCTTTTCCCCCACATGACGGTATTCGAAAACGTCGCTTTCGGCCTGCGGATGCAGAAAACACCCGAACACCAATTGACGCCGCGCGTTGAAGACGCCCTGCGCATGGTTCAGTTGGAGACCTTTGCCCAGCGCCGCCCGCACCAGCTTTCTGGCGGTCAGCAACAGCGCGTCGCCATCGCCCGCGCCGTGGTGAACAAACCCAAGGTGTTGCTGCTCGACGAATCCCTCTCTGCGCTGGATTACAAATTGCGCAAGCAGATGCAGAATGAACTCAAGGCGCTGCAACGCAAGCTTGGCATTACCTTTGTCTTTGTCACCCACGATCAGGAAGAAGCCCTGAGCATGTCCGATCGCATTGTGGTCATGCGCGATGGGAAAATTGAGCAGGACGGCACGCCGCGTGAAATCTACGAGGAGCCGAAAAACCTGTTTGTCGCCAGTTTCATTGGTGAAATCAATATCTTTGAGGCCGAGGTCATCCACCCGTTGGACAATCAGCGCGTGCGCGCCAACGTTGAAGGCCGCGAGTGCGACATCTACGTCAATACGCTGTCCGTGACGCCCGGCCAAAAGCTGAAAGTGTTGCTGCGCCCCGAAGATCTGCGGGTCGAGGAGATTGACGGCACGACGCAAAGCGAAGGGTTTATCGGCTACGTGCGCGAACGCAACTATAAAGGAATGACGCTGGAATCCACCGTTGAGCTGGAAAATGGCAAAATGGTGATGGTCAGCGAGTTCTTCAATGAAGACGATCCGGATGTGGATCATTCGCTCAATCAGAAAATGGCCGTCACCTGGGTCGAAAGCTGGGAGGTGGTGCTGGCCGATGAAGAAATCGCGTAAACGCTTCCAAAAGGTGGTGATTACCACCGTTGTCGGCTGGCTGGCCCTGTTTGTTTTTCTGCCCAATCTGATGATTATTGTCACCAGTTTCCTGACGCGTGACGATGCCAATCTGGTGCAGATGGTTTTCACCCTGGACAATTATAGCCGTCTGCTCGATCCGCTTTATGCGCAGGTTCTGCTCCACTCGCTGAATATGGCGCTGATCGCCACGTTCTGCTGCCTGTTGATTGGTTATCCGTTCGCCTTCATTTTGGCGCGGCTACCGGCCAAAGTTCGTCCTTTGCTGCTGTTTTTGTTGATTGTTCCCTTTTGGACCAACTCGCTGATCCGCATTTATGGCCTGAAAATATTCCTCAGCAGTCGCGGTTATCTCAATGAGTTCCTGTTGTGGATTGGCCTGATTGATAAGCCGTTGCGCATTATGTATACCCCTGAAGCGGTGATTCTGGGGCTGATCTACATTTTGCTGCCGTTTATGGTGATGCCACTCTATTCGAGTATTGAGAAACTGGATAAATCCTGTCTGGAGGCAGCACGCGATCTGGGTGCCAGCAAGTTTCAGACCTTCATGCGCATTGTCATTCCGCTGACGATGCCGGGGATTGTGGCGGGTTGTCTGCTGGTGCTTCTCCCTGCGATGGGGCTTTTTTACGTTTCGGATCTGATGGGCGGCGCGAAAAATCTGCTGATCGGCAACGTCATCAAGAGCCAGTTCCTGAATATCCGCGACTGGCCTTTTGGTGCGGCGACCAGTATTTGCCTGACATTGCTGATGGGGCTGATGCTGTTCATCTACTATCGCGCAGCGAAACTGCTGAATAAAAGGGTGGACCTGGAATGACCGGACGCCTGTTACGCGGTGGTTTCATGACCATCATCTACGCTTATCTCTATATTCCGATCATTATTCTGATCGCCAACTCGTTCAATTCATCGCGTTTTGGTTTCAGTTGGCAAGGTTTCACCACCAACTGGTACAGCATGCTGATGAATAATGACAGCCTGTTGCAGGCCGCCAACCATTCGGTGACCATGGCGGTACTTTCCGCCAGCTTTGCGACGCTGATTGGTTCCTTAACGGCGGTCGCGCTCTATCGCTATCGTTTCCGCGGCAAACCCTTTGTCAGCGGAATGCTGTTTGTGGTGATGATGTCGCCGGATATTGTGATGGCGATTTCGCTGCTGGTGCTGTTCATGCTGCTGGGGATCTCGCTGGGCTTCTGGTCACTGCTGTTTTCACATATCACCTTCTGCCTGCCGTTTGTGGTGGTCACGGTGTATTCCCGGCTGAAGGGGTTTGACGTCAAGATGCTTGAGGCCGCACGGGATTTGGGTGCCAGTGAAATCACCATCCTGCGCAAAATCATTCTGCCGCTGGCAATGCCCGCGGTGGCGGCAGGCTGGCTGCTGAGTTTTACCTTGTCCATGGACGATGTCGTGGTGTCGTCATTCGTGACAGGGCCAAGTTATGAAATTCTGCCGTTGAAAATTTATTCGATGGTTAAAGTCGGTGTCTCTCCCGAAGTGAATGCGCTGGCTACTATTTTGCTGATCCTGTCGTTGTTGCTGGTGATTGCCAGCCAACTCATTTTGCGGGATCGAACCAAGATTTAAATTCACCTGGGGGGTCGCAAGCGCCCCTCGCTTTCATTATGGGGACTGTAAGATGAAGAAATGGGTATCGCAGCTTGCTGCTGGATTAATCACGCTATGCGTAGGTGCCGCGAGCGCCGCAGATAATAAAACCCTCTATTTCTACAATTGGACTGAATATGTTCCGCCGGGGTTGCTGGAGCAGTTCACCAAAGAAACGGGAATCAAGGTGATCTATTCCACCTATGAATCCAACGAAACCATGTATGCCAAACTCAAGACCTACAAAGATGGCGCCTATGATTTGGTGGTGCCGTCGACCTACTTTATCGCCAAAATGCGTAATGAAGGCATGCTGCAAAAGATCGACAAGAGCAAGCTTGCGCATTTTTCCGTCCTCGATCCCAATCTGCTGAACAAACCGTTCGACCCCAACAATGACTACTCCATTCCTTACATCTGGGGCGCGACGGCGATCGGCGTCAATGCCGACAAGATTGATCCGTCCACCGTCACCCGTTGGGTCGATCTGTGGAAACCAGAGTACAAGGGCAGTTTGCTGCTGACCGATGACGCGCGCGAAGTCTTTCAGGTTGCGCTGCGCAAACTCGGTTATTCCGGCAATACCACCGATCCCAAACAAATTGAAGAAGCCTATAACGAGTTGAAAAAGCTGATGCCAAACGTGCTGGCCTTTAACTCGGACAACCCCGCCAATCCGTTCATGGAAGGTGAAGTGAATTTGGGTATGGTGTGGAATGGCTCCGCGTATGTCGCCCGTCAGGCCGGTACGCCGCTGGTGATCGTCTGGCCTGAAGAGGGCGGAATTTTCTGGATGGACAGCCTGGCCATCCCGGCAAATGCCAAAAACGTCGAGGGCGCGCACAAGCTGATCGACTTCCTGCTGCGTCCTGAAATCGCGGCGCAAGTGGCGGAAACCATTGGTTATCCAACGCCAAATCTGCCAGCCAGGAAGCTGTTGCCAAAAGAGGTGACGGAAGATAAATCACTCTATCCAGACGCCGATATCATTGAAAAAGGCGAGTGGCAGAATGATGTCGGCAGTGCCAGCGAACTGTATGAAACCTTGTACCAGAAATTGAAAGCCGGTCATTAATCGTGACGCCGCCGGGCAGAGCGTGACTCTGCCCGGCGGGTAAGAGATCGGGTTTGCAACGGATGCTTGTTGCCGTTGTTTGCAACGGATGCTTGTTGCAAACAACAGGCTGGTCGCTAGTGTTTGTTGTGCTTAAAACTACTGACAAACTCAGGCACAACCTCACTCGCCGGGCCGTAATGCTTCTCGGTAAACTGGCTCTCAATCTGACTTGGCTCAAGATTCAGTTCAACCGTATGCGCGCCACCGAGCCGCGCTTCATGCACAAACCCCGCCGCCGGATAGACATGCCCCGACGTACCAATGGCAATAAAGAAATCAGCCTTTGCCAGCGCGTGATAGATATCATCCATCCCCAGCGGCATTTCACCAAACCAGACCACATGCGGACGCAACGGTGCCGGGAACTGGCAGCAGTGACAGCGATCGTCTTCGTTCAGATCCCCCGGCCAATCAAGCACCTGCCCCGATTTCGAACAGCGGACTTTAAGTAATTCACCGTGCATATGAATTATGCGGCGATTGCCGGCCCGCTCGTGCAAATTGTCGATGTTCTGCGTTACCAGCACAAAATTGTCGCCGAGCACGGACTCCAGCTCGGCCAGCGCCACGTGCGCCGCATTCGGTGCAATTTCAGGCTGTTGCAGTTGGCGGCGGCGTTCATTATAGAACTGCTGCACCAACTGGGGATTTCGCTGGAATCCTTCCGGCGTCGCCACATCCTCTACGTTGTGTTCTTCCCACAGGCCGTCAGCGGCGCGGAAAGTACGAATACCTGATTCAGCGGATATCCCTGCGCCGGTCAGTACCACCACGAACGGTTTTTTCATCTCTGTCGCTGCCATGCTGTCCCTATGGAAAATGCGTGAACGAAAACGTTGATGACGCAAGCGCTTATTCTTGCGAAACCGACACAGCCGATGGCGTGTGCGCATAACCACTGCTCCTTACTCAACTCAGAAGAGTTACCCTGCCAGGTTTAGAAAAGCTGCACCACGCACACCGCCTGCATCGCCATAACGCGCTTTTTCAATGCGCGGTAGCTTTGCCACTTTCAGTAAGTGAGCGGGCAAACGTGCCGGTAACGCCTGGTAGATTTCATCAAAATTCGATAAACCGCCACCTATCACCACTAAATGGGGATCAATAATGGTCAGTAAATTACCCAGGCAAATCGCCAGAACATCAAAAAAACGTTCTACATGTGCCGTCGCCGCTGGTTCACCCGCACGATAATGCGCAATGATCGTCTGCGCAGGCAAGTGCTGTCCGTTAAAGTGCTGATAGAGCCATTCAAAACCTCGGCCTGATATGTAATTTTCTATGCAACCGTGATTTCCACAACCGCAGGGAACGCGAGGAATATCACGCCCCAGCACCTCAAGCGCATCGACCGGCAGGCGAAAATGACCAAATTCCCCGGTAATGAAGTTTTTGCCGGAAAAAACCTTGCCGTCGATCACCAATCCGCCACCGAGGCCGGTACCCAGAATGATCCCCAACACGCTGGGATAGCGCCGGAACTCTTCGTCCCAGGCTTCAGACAGGGCAAAACAGTTGGCGTCATTATCAATGCGCACTTCACGCGCAAGCAACCGCGCCAAATCGCCTTGCAGCGGTTTACCCATTGCCGCCGGGACATTGGCTGTAAACAGCGTTCCGTCCTCGTTCGGCAAACCGGGGATGCCAATGCCGATTCTGCCCTGCACGCCAAAATGCGCGTCAGCCTCAAGGGTTAATGCCACCAGCGTGTTCAGCAGTGCAGTATAGTCCTCACGCGGCGTCGCGACGCGTTTTTGCCAGACGCGTTGCAGTTGGGCATCAAACACACCCAGCTCGATTTTTGTGCCGCCCATGTCAAAACCGTAGTACATCGCTGACGCCCCTGTTGCCTATTTTGTCGTCTCAGGCCCGGTTCGGTCTGGCCGCAATTATTGGCTGCAATTGTTGGCCGTAATTACTGCCCGCCGCTCAACACCCTGGCCGGATCGATGCGGCTGGCGCGTCGTGCAGGATACCAACTGGCCAGCAAACTCAACGCGATGGCGGTAAACAACACAATGCCGACATCCGACCAATGCAGTTCCGACGGCAGGAAATCAATAAAATAGATATCACCCGACAGGAACTGGTGCCCGATCAGCGTTTCCAGCCCTTTGATAATAGGCGTCAATTGCAGCGCGGCAATCACCCCGACGATCACCCCGGTCACGCTGCCCGCCAATCCCGCCAGCAGGCCATACCAAATAAAGATGGCGCGGATCAGCCGATCCTTCGCCCCCAGGGTACGCAGCACGGCGATATCGGTGCTCTTGTCTTTCACCGCCATCACCAGCGTGGAGACAATATTGAAACAGGCGACGCTAATCACCAGCGCCATCGCCAGATACATGATGGCGCGAACCATCTGGATATCGCGGAACATGTAGCCGTAGGTACCGATCCAACTGCGGATATAGACGTAGGATTGGGTCACTTCACCGGCGTCACGCACCAGTTTGTTGGCGGCAAAGACATCGTTCACTTTGATCGCAATACCGGTCACGCTGTCGCCCATATCGAGATAGTGCTGGGCATCCGCCAGTGGCACCATCGCCAGACTGTGATCGAGCTGACCACTCAACGCAATGATACCGCTGACCAGCAAACGGATGCGTTTCGGCTGCAGCAGTTTCATCTGCGGATCGCTATTGGGGATCATCACCGTCACCCAATCACCCTCTTGCACATTCAGGGTATCAGCGACGCCTTTCCCGAGGATCACCTGCTGCTCGCCCGGCTTGAAGCGCTGCCAGGCGTTGTTTTGTACAAAATGCGGCAAGGCGCTGAGGTGGCTCTCCTGCTCAGGATCCACCCCTTTCACCTGTACGGCCAGCAGTTTGGCACCGCTCTCCATCAGGCCGGTAAAATTGATGTACGGCGCGGCGGCGTCAATGCCCGCCACTTTTTCAATGCGCGGCAAAATATCCTGCCAGCCGGAGAACGGCTGTTTGACCGGCTCAATTTCCCCGTGCGGCACCACCGCCAGAATGCGGCCTTTCAACTCGCGTTCGAAGCCGTTCATCGCACTCAAGCCGACGATCAGCACCGCCACGCCCAGCGCAATCCCTACCGTTGAAATCACCGAGATCAGCGACACCATGCCACTGCGGCGGCGTCCGCGACTGAAACGCAGGCCCAAAAGTAACGAAAGTGGCATCCCTGACATTACAGCGCTCCCAGCAGGGTGGAATCCGGCTGCAATTGACCATCGCGCATTTCCAGTTGACGGCTCAGGCGCTGGGCGAGTTGCAAGGCGTGCGTCACCACCAGGAAAGCGGTGCCCTGGCGGACATTGAGCTCGCCAAGCAGATCAAAAATGCTGTCGGCGGTGCGCTGATCGAGATTGCCGGTAGGTTCATCCGCCAGAACCAGCGACGGATTATTGACCAGCGCACGGGCTATCGCCACGCGCTGGCGTTCGCCGCCGGACAGCTCTGAAGGGCGGTGATGGGCGCGTTTCTCCAGCCCCACCGCCGTCAGCATCGCCCGCGCTTTCTCCTGAATGTCGGCACTCTTGCCACCGCCGATCAGCAGCGGCATCGCGACGTTTTCCAGCGCGCTGAAGTCCGGCAACAGATGGTGGAACTGATAGATAAATCCGAGCTGGCTGTTGCGCAGTTCAGCCTTGGCAGCCGATGACATGCCGTTAAGCGACGTGCCTTTGAAAATCACTTCGCCGGAGGTCGGGGTATCCAGACCGCCGAGCAGATGCAGCAACGTACTTTTCCCCGAACCCGAACTGCCCACAATCGCCATCATCTCACCCGGCTGCATGGCAAACGTGACATTACGCAATACGTCGGTATGCAGCTTGCCTTCCTGATAGGTCTTGCACAGGTTGTCACACTGCAACAAAAGTTGGTTACTCATAACGTAAAGCCTCAGCGGGTTGAACGGCGGCAGCGCGCCAGGAAGGATAAATCGTCGAAAGCAGGGCAATTGACATGGCGACGGCGGCGATTACCACCACCTGGACCGAATCGATCTCGACCGGCAATGACGCCCCGGCAATCAATGAACCCAGAATCGGCAGCAGATTATTCAGTTGGCTGGCGAGCAGCGCGCCCAAACCGGCTCCCAGCAGCGCACCAATAATACCGGCGCTCGCGCCTTGTACCATGAATACGGCCATCACCTGACGGCGCGTCAGCCCGAGCGTTTGCAGGATCGCCACTTCACCCTGTTTCTCCATCACCAGCAGACCCAGTGACGTGATGATATTGAACGCGGCGACGGCAATGATCAGGCTGAGCAACAGCCCCATCATATTTTTCTCCATGCGCACCGCCTGGAAAAGCTCGCCTTTACGGTCACGCCAATCTTTCCAGACCGTGCCATCAGGCAGCGCCTGAGAACTGAGCGTGTCGACCTGCAACGGCTGTTGCAAGGTCAGACGCCAGCCGGTGATGTTGCCTGCGGGATAACGCATCAAGCGCGAGGCATCCTGCTGATTGACCAGCAGTTGATAGCCGTCGACTTCGCTGTTGGCGGAAAAGGTGCCAATCACGTTGAACAGGCGCTGGCTGGGAATGCGTCCCATCGGCGTAAACTGGCTGGCGCTGGTGACCATCAGACGCAGTTGATCGCCGCGCTTCACCCCTAACTGATTGGCAAGCTGGCTGCCAAGAATAGCGTTGTATTGGCCCGGTTGCAGATCCTGCTGGCGCACGGCCACCAGATAATCCGCCAGCGGATCGGGATCGTCCGGATTGATGCCGAGCATCACGCCCACCGCGACGCTGCGGGCGCTCTGCAACACGACGTCACCCGTCGTCAGCGGTTGCACTCTCGCCACGCCCTGCAAACCACTCACGGCTGACGGGGGGATATTCTGCGGATTCAGCGAACCTTCCGGCGTCGTAATCAACGCCTGCGGCATCAGCCCCAGAATATTGCGTTCCAGATCCCGCTGAAATCCATTCATCACAGAAAGGACAGTGACCAGAGCCATTACGCCGAGCGTAATACCGATAGTGGACAGCCAGGAGACAAATCGCCCAAAGCGGTCCGTAGCTCGCCCACGCATGTAACGCAGGCCAATAAATAACGCGACAGGTTGATACATGAAATCCGTTCAGATGATGTTGCTTATGCAAAGTGATCAAGGATAATAAAGGGTACTACCGCTTTAGGGAACCACTAACCGCCCAGAGACTGGGGTTTTATTGCGGAAAAAGTGTTGACCCACAGCAGAATCGCATCGCAAGATGCTGCTTGCCTTACGTGCGCAACAAGCTGCTGAACCAAGAGACTGTATAACTGCCTATGTCCCAACAATACCGCTATTCTCTGCCCGGACGTCGTGGCGATGTCCGTTTACTCGGTCAACTGACCGGTTCCGCCTGCGCGGTAGAATGTGCCGAAATCATCGAGCGTCACGATGGCCCGGTCATGCTGATTGCGCCTGACATGCAGAATGCATTGCGGCTGCGGGATGAAATCCAGCAGTTTACGCCACATCTGGTCAGCACGTTGGCCGACTGGGAAACCTTGCCTTACGACAGTTTCTCGCCGCATCAGGAGATTATCTCCGCCCGACTCTCCAGCCTTTACCATCTGCCTACCATGGCTCGCGGTGTGATTATTCTGCCGGTAAATACGTTGATGCAGCGGGTTTGCCCCCATGAGTTTTTGCATGGCCATGCGCTGGTGATGAAAAAAGGCCAGCACCTGTCACGGGACAAATTGCGCAGTCAGTTGGAACAAGCGGGGTACCGCAGCGTGGATCAGGTGATGGAGCACGGTGAATTCGCCACCCGTGGCGCGTTGCTGGATCTCTATCCGATGGGCAGCGAAGAGCCCTACCGTATCGATTTTTTTGACGATGAGATCGACAGCCTGCGGGTTTTCGACGTCGATACCCAGCGCACGCTCAGTGAAGTCGAATACATCAATCTGCTGCCTGCGCACGAATTTCCTACCGACAAAACCGCGATCGAGCTGTTCCGCAGCCAGTGGCGCGAAAAGTTCGAGGTGCGCCGCGACGCAGAACACATTTATCAGCAGGTCAGCAAAGGCACCTGGCCCGCCGGGATTGAATATTGGCAGCCGCTGTTTTTCAGTCAGCAACTGCCGACGCTGTTCAGTTATTTGCCGGAAAACACCCTGCTGGTGAATACCGGCGATCTGGAGCTTTCCGCCGATCGTTTTTGGCAGGACGTGAACCAGCGCTATGAAAATCGCCGTGTCGATCCGATGCGTCCGCTGCTGGAGCCGGAAAACCTGTGGCTGCGCGTCGATAGCCTGTTTGCCGAACTGAAACGGTGGCCGCGTATTCAGTTGAAAACCGAGACGTTGCCGGAAAAAGCGGCCAATACCAATCTGGGTTATCAGCCACTGCCCGACGTTTCTGTTCAGCCCCAGCAAAAATCCCCACTCGATAACCTGCGCCGTTTCTGTGAAACATTCGGCGGCAGCGTGGTGTTTTCTGTCGAAAGCGAGGGGCGGCGCGAAACGTTACAGGAGTTGCTGGGGCGGGTTAAGATCAACCCCACACTAATCAAGCAACTGGATGAAGCGCAGAAACCCGGTTTTTATCTGATGATCGGCTCTTCAGAACGCGGTTTCCTCGACAATAGTCACCAACTGGCGCTGGTGTGTGAAAGCGACATGCTCGGTGAGCGCGTCAGCCGTCGGCGTCAGGATAATCGGCGCACCATCAATACTGATACGCTGATCCGTAACCTGGCTGAATTACGCCCAGGTCAGCCGGTGGTTCATCTTGAGCACGGCGTGGGCCGCTACGTCGGTTTGACCACGCTGGAAGCGGGCGGCATCAAAGCCGAATACCTGATTCTGACCTACGCCGGTGAAGATAAGCTCTACGTGCCGGTCTCGTCGCTGCACCTGATCAGCCGTTATGCCGGTGGTGCCGATGAAAATGCGCCGCTGCATAAACTGGGCGGTGAAGCCTGGTCGCGGGCGCGTCAGAAAGCCGCAGAGCGCGTGCGTGACGTGGCCGCCGAATTGCTCGATATTTACGCCCAACGCGCGGTGAAAACCGGTTTTGCCTTTAAACACGATCGCGAACAGTATCAATTGTTTTGCCAGTCATTCCCGTTTGAAACCACGCCGGATCAGGAACAGGCCATTAACGCCGTACTGAGTGATATGTGCCAGCCGCTGGCGATGGATCGACTGGTGTGCGGCGACGTCGGTTTCGGCAAAACGGAAGTGGCGATGCGCGCGGCATTCCTCGCCATTGAAAATAATAAGCAGGTGGCAGTTCTGGTGCCCACCACCCTGCTCGCCCAGCAGCACTTCGACAATTTCCGCGACCGGTTTGCCAATTGGCCGGTGCGAATTGAATTGATGTCCCGCTTCCGCAGTGCCAAGGAGCAGCAAGTGGTGCTGGAGCAGGCGAGTGAAGGTAAAGTTGATATCATCATCGGCACCCATAAATTGCTGATGAGTGATTTACGCTGGAAAGATCTGGGTCTGCTCGTCGTGGATGAAGAGCATCGCTTTGGCGTGCGCCACAAAGAACGCATCAAGGCGATGCGTGCCGATGTGGATATCCTGACGCTGACCGCCACGCCAATCCCACGCACGCTGAATATGGCGATGAGTGGCATGCGCGATCTGTCGATTATCGCCACCCCACCGGCTCGCCGTCTGGCCGTGAAAACCTTTGTCCGTGAGTATGACAGTCTGGTGGTGCGTGAAGCCATTCTGCGTGAAGTGCTGCGCGGTGGTCAGGTTTACTATCTTTTCAATGACGTTGAGAATATTGATAAAACGGCGCAGCGGCTGGCCGAACTGGTACCGGAAGCGCGTATTGCCATCGGCCACGGACAGATGCGCGAGCGCGATCTGGAACGGGTGATGAACGATTTCCACCACCAGCGATTCAATGTCTTGGTCTGTACCACGATTATTGAAACCGGGATTGATATTCCTAGCGCCAATACCATTATCATCGAACGCGCCGATCATCTCGGCCTGGCGCAGCTCCACCAACTGCGTGGCCGCGTCGGTCGTTCGCACCATCAGGCTTATGCCTATTTGCTGACGCCACCGCCAAAAGCCATGACCGTCGACGCGCAAAAACGTCTGGAAGCGATCGCTTCACTGGAAGATCTAGGTGCTGGTTTTGCACTGGCGACGCACGATCTCGAGATCCGTGGTGCGGGCGAATTGCTGGGCGAGGGGCAAAGCGGTCAGATGGCAAGCATCGGTTTCACGCTGTATATGGAACTTTTGGAAAGTGCCGTCGACGCGCTGAAAGAGGGCCGCGAGCCATCGCTGGAAGACCTCACCAACAATCAGACGGAAGTGGAATTACGCATGCCGTCGCTGCTCCCCGATGATTTTATTCCTGATGTGAATACCCGACTTTCATTCTACAAACGTATTGCCAGCGCCCGCGACCAAGGTGAACTGGATGAGTTGAAGGTGGAATTGATCGATCGTTTTGGTCTGTTACCCGACGCGGCACGCAATCTGCTGAGCATCGCGGCGATGCGTTTACATGCACAGGCGTTGGGCATCAAAAGGATCGAGGGCAACGATCGTGGCGGGTTTATCGAATTCAGCGAAAAGAACCGGGTCGATCCGGGTTACCTGATTGGCCTGCTGCAAAAAGACTTCAAGACCTACCGCCTTGATGGCCCGAGCAAACTGAAGTTTTCATTGGATCTCAGCGACCGCGTCAAACGCCTGACGTTTTTGAGCGATATGCTTAAGGCGTTTTCAGAGCATATGATCTAATCGCAGCCAACGCCCTTTTTGCGACTTGAAGTATGGCAAATAAAAACCCGCGCCAATGTTATCGCCGCTCGCTTAACCGCCCGATTAAGCGATCAGAACTAACACTGTACGCGGGGTGTAATTTCTTACAGCATTTACGCTTCTGGCATTCACGCCATCAAGCCTTGTTGTTCAGTACCAATTGTCCATTTTTATCCAGGGGAATTTGTGTGCCTGGATCATGTTCCATGCGAATTTTTCCCTGCTGATCGCCAATTTTGTAGGTTACGTCATACCCTAGCGTTTTTTGCGACTTGTCATAGACGGTCTGGCAGCGTTGTTGCTGGGTGGTATAGGTATCGTTTTCCTGCAAACTGCTCTGCGTTCGATTACCTGCATAACCACCGGCCAGGGCACCGGCAACGGTCGCCACATCTTTCCCGCGTCCACCACCGAATTGGTGCCCCAACACACCTCCGGCGACGGCACCCAGAACAGAACCGGTAATCTGATGCTCATCCTGCACCGGCTTACGGTGCGTGACAGTGACATTGCGGCATTCCTGACGCGGCGTTTTTACTGTTTCTTTGATTGGCGTCGCACTCATGACCTGAGCGTATTTCGGGCCAGAGGAGAAGACATCCATGCCAGCTACAGCAGCGATGCCCAACGCTGCAGCTATACCAATCCCGACGCCAGCTAACATTGACTTGTTCACAGGAAATCCTCCTGAAAGTGTTACCACGCATACTGTGCCCAATCCTGTACCGAAGTACGCATTACCCCCCCGGGTAATAAATCTGGCAACAGCCCCCTATTGCGAGCTTAAGGTTTAGGCGTGCGTGAATCGCCACCTTGTTTCGTTTTAAAGTTTGCACCATGCCGCGGATACCCGCAATAAGACAGGTACACCAGAAATGCTGCTTTGATGGTATTCAGACCCTGTTTAGGATGATTCTTAACTAGAGGCGCGAATTATGCGGGGTTTTATGCTGGGAATAAGCCGTTAAGGCAAAAGAAATGAATGGCTTGCCCCAGCCTCAGGAAGTGAGGCCAGGGCTTGTTGACGCTTGGACCTGTTGACGTCTGGACCTGTTGACGTCTCGATTAGTGCAGTTTCAACCGTGGGCGAATCACCCGGTTAATACCGCCCACCAACATGATCAGGCCGGTGCGGGTGTAGCCATGCAGAGCAATCTGGTGCATACGGTACAGAGAGATGTAGACGATACGCGCAATGCGCCCTTCCACCATCATCGAGCCGTGCATCAAGTTGCCCATCAGGCTGCCGACAGTACTGAACTTGGACAGTGACACCAGCGAACCGTGATCTTTATAGATGTAGGGTTTCATTTTCTTTTCCTGGCCACTGAGTTGCGCCAGTATATTTTCGCTGCAACGCGAGGCCATCTGGTGCGCTGACTGCGCGCGCGGAGGAACAAAACCCCCGCCCGGTTGTGGACAGGAAGCACAGTCGCCAATCGCGTAAATGTCAGGGTCGCGCGTGGTTTGCAGCGTCGGTTCGACCACCAACTGGTTAATACGGTTGGTCTCCAGCCCGCCGATATCTTTCATAAAGTCCGGCGCTTTGATCCCCGCGGCCCACACCATCAGATCGGCCTCAATAAATTCGCCGTCTTTGGTGTTCAGCCCTTTGGCGTCCGCACTGGTCACCATGGTTTTGGTCAGAACCCGCACGCCGAGCTTGGTCAGTTCCTGATGCGCCGCCGCAGAAATACGCGCAGGCAGTGCAGGCAGAATACGCTCACCGGTTTCCACCAACGTGACGTTCAGCGCTTTATTGTCCAGCCCTTCAAAGCCGTAGCTGTGCAGTTGTTTCACCGCATTATGCAGTTCTGCGGACAGTTCAACGCCGGTTGCCCCGCCACCTACAATGGCGATATTCACCCGCTCTTTACGATCGGGATTGGCGGAGAATTTGAGGAACAGATTCAGCATTTCATTATGGAAACGGTGCGCCTGATGCGGGTTATCCAGGAAGATACAGTGATCTTTCACGCCCGGCGTACCGAAGTCATTCGACGCACTGCCGAGCGCCATTACCAGAATGTCGTAGTGGATTTCCCGCGCTGAAACCAGTCGTTCGCCCTGCGGATCGCAGATTTCCGCCAGTTGCAGTTTTTTGCTGTCGCGATCGATGTCGGTCAGTGATCCGAGCTGAAAATTGAAATGATGGTTACGCGCATGCGCCAGATAGCTCAGGGCATCCACACCGTCATCCAGCGATCCCGTCGCGACTTCATGCAACAGCGGTTTCCACAAGTGGCTGTGATTGCGGTCGATGAGCACAATCTCCGCTTTTTTCTTGCGGCCCAGTTTATCTCCCAGGCTGGTTGCCAGTTCAAGTCCGCCAGCACCACCACCGACTATCACGATTTTTTTCATTGGCGTAGTCAATTTGACCCCCTAAATTGTGAACCAATTGTTATCTAAGAGTAAAAAATAATATCCTTAGATAACATAGGGTTCGCTCAAAATAAAATAGCATCTGCTTGCAGAATACCATGTGAGGTCATTTGGTCATACCAAAATTGATATGCATCAATATTTTTCGTGTAAAGAGTAGACGGCGCGTTTTTTTCATGACGCAGATTCAATCAGTTAACGAATATTTCGGCTGAAAGTATTTTTCAGGTGAGTGGATGTGGTGCGGAGGAAAAAATAGAATTTACCCACATATCTTTTAAAACATGTGGGTAAAGGCGCCTTCAACCACTCTCAACCGAGGTTTTTGAATGCTTTGATTCGCTGGAGATGCGGGGAGATATTTTTGAACTTGTGACCTTGCAGTTCGTCCCAGACGATTTCGTAGTAGCGATGCAGAGTATCCGCGCTGCGCTGGCTGTCCAGAATGCCATCGTTGCGCGACAACACCACCAGACAGCGATCGCGGTTCTTCTCGCGGAAATCACTGACGCATTTGGTCGCGATGTCGAGGTACTCTTCTGGCCGGTCGATTTTACCGGGCATATTCTCCTGCGGGAACAGATTGGGATTGAACATCACCTGCCGGATGCCGCACAGAAAACCGATCCGCTCGGCCCAAAATCCACCCAAACCAACGCCGCAGATCAAGGGCTTGTCATCCCCTTCCTGCTGCACAGCCTTATCAACTTCCTTCAGCAAGTGCTGCATGTCATGACGCGGATGAAGCGTGCTGTAGCTGATGAAACGGACATCCGGGTCGATGAACTGGAGCTGTAAGACTTTTTCATGATTGCCAGGGCTGGTTGAGTCAAAGCCATGTAGATAGATGATCATGTTTTTCCTCGTCTTAACAAAATTGAGTCACCGCCCGCAGACGGTGGGCGGCCTTTACTGCGCTGAACGCTGTTTGTGCTCCTGCCAGCGCGCATCCAGTTCCGTCAGTTCACGGTTTGCCTGTTGCCAGCGGGGCGAGTTCAGTAGTTCCTGTCGGGTGAACGTTCCACGATGATATAGCCGGTTCAGGTGATCTGCTTTGACCGGAAACAGGTTATCCAACACGCTGACCGCCCCGGCACGGTTGTTGCAGACCAGAATCATGTCGCAACCCGCGTCCAGCGACGCTTGTCCACGTTCGGCGTAGCTGCCCATAATCGCGGCACCTTCCATCGACAGATCGTCGGAAAAAATGATGCCCTTGAAATTCAGCTCTTGTCGCAGGATCTGCTGCAACCAGTAAGGCGAACCGCTGGCTGGCCGGTCATCAGCTTCAGTATAGATGACGTGGGCAGGCATAATGGCATCCAGTAATTGACGGTCAATCAGTTGACGGAAAATGGCCATGTCATGCTGGCGGATCTCCTCCAGCGGACGCCCGTCGCGCGGCGTTTCTTTATGCGAATCTGCGCTGACTGCACCGTGCCCAGGGAAATGCTTGCCGGTGGTTTTCATTCCGGCGCTGTGCATTCCCTTGATAAAACATTCGGCCAGCTCAAGCGCCTTTTGCGGCTGCTGATGGAATGAACGCTCACCGATCGCCGCGCTGCGATGACCGATGTCCAGCACCGGAGCAAAACTGATGTCGATATCCATGGCGATCATTTCTGCCGCCATCAACCATCCGCCTTCCTGTGCCAGCCGACCGGCTTCGCGATCGGCATTCAACGCGGCAAAAGACTGCATGGCGGGCAAGTGGGTAAATCCTTCACGGAAGCGCTGAACGCGACCACCTTCCTGATCCACTGCCAACACCAGACGTTCCCGCGATGCCGCGCGAATTTGGCGGATCAACTCCTGTAATTGCGCGACGTCATGAAAATTGCGGGTGAACAGTATCAAGCCACCCACCAGCGGATGCTGCAAAATTTCACGCTCTTGCGCGTCCAGTTCATAACTGGCTACATCCAACATTACCGGACCCACGGCAATCCTCTCATTCAATGGTGATTTACTGTTCCGCACGGCTCTGCGGCGGACTGTATGCTATTGCGAAATTAATTTTTAATTATTAAAAAATTAATTATTAATAAACAATAAGTTACTACAAGAACATGGTTTGACGTAACGGTGCTGCCCACTCGGTATAACGTGCTTCTTTGGTCTGCTGCCAGCGGACTTCAAACCACAACAGCATCAGGTAATCGACCCACGGCGTCCAACGTGCAATCTGGCGTTGTAACGTCACCGGGGAGATATTTGCCGAATTCTGGCAATAATTGCGCAGAAAAGCCTGCTGTTGCGGCGTAGACCAGCGATTGCCGCGAAACAGCGCGGTCAGTTCAAGGGCGATATCACCGTCAGCGGCATATTCCCAATCAATCAACTGCAAGCCGTGCGGACTGCACAACAGATTTCCCGCATGAATGTCCATGTGCAGTGGCGCGACCTTGAGTGCCACCGGCGGTTTTTGCCGCAAGAAATCGCGTTGCAGGTGCAACCAGCGCGGACTGAGACGTCGACGATCGATCGCCTGCCAGTAGCGTTCAAACTGCTGGCGCAGATCCAGCGGATAACCACTGGGCCGCTGACGATGCAGTAACGCCACCAACGCGGCCAGTTCCCCGTTCCCCGCCTCCGCCGTAAACTGCTCTGCGTTCAATACCTTTCCGGGCAGCCATTCAACCAATAGCCATTCACGTCCCATATGATAGGGAACAGGCGCAATGCGCAGCGATCGCATCCGCTGCAACAGCGTAAACTCACGCCGCCTGCTGACACCCAAGCGGGCTTTGTCTGTCGACTGTAGCCGCGCCAGCAAATCCAGGCCATCGGACGTGACGCGCCAACTTTCTCCCGTCAGGCCCGCTACCGGTTCAAAATGGCAACCGGCGGTTTTCACCGCCGGAAACTGCTGCATGATGCACTGTCGCAGTGACGCCTCAGCGCTGGATCGCACCGTCGCCCGACCAGATAATTTCGCCAGTTTGCACCTGCATCAATTGCATTTCCAGCGTCGGGGATTTGGCATCGCCACGCGCATCGCTGTAAAGAACATATTGTGCATTCACGTAGCGCGCCAGACCGATCGCCTTGCTGCGCGATCCCAGACTGTCATCGGCAGACAGCCCCAGCGTCTGTTTCGCCGTCACCAATTGGCTGTCTGGTACCACGGTAAATGTGCTGTTCGAGGCCAGGGCATTGTGCAGTGCCGACGTAGCCTGAGCGGTTTGCAATGAACCGTTGGTGTTGTTTTTCACGCTATCAAGCAGCAACACACTGCCCGGTGTAACGCCATCGGCTTTCAGCATTTGCGCCACCAGCGGATTCACGCTGGCATCCCAATCAATGGGTTTTTGCATCTTGGGCGGTTGCGGCACGGTTTCGCCTGGCTCAGGTACCGGTTTCTCAGGAACAGGCGGGGTAGGAATCACGGTTACTGGTGCTTCAGGTTGTTCTGGTGGACGCTGCGGACAGCCGGTCAACACCAGCGCCGCCAACGCGACAAACAGATACTTTTTCATCGTCCCTCTCCGGTCGTGCTATTTGCTATTTAAAGATAAAGATGTAAACGCACGCTGTGCGCATCAAGATTGCCAATCAGCGAATAAATTTGCGCAGTTGAGTCCGCCGGTACCGTGATCGTGCGCGGTTTTTCCTGCGGCAGGAGATCCAATCCCTGTGCATCATACCAATAGAATCGGTAATGAACCGTCACAGGCGTCGTCTGGCTATTGCTCAGGATTGAGGTGGCAATTTTCCTGCCTGACGCAGCGGAAATTGCAGGTTTGTCCGCGGTTATGCCCGCAGTCAGTACCGGGGATTCCATCACCACCGTTTGCTGATTGTTCAGGGCGATTTGTTCCGGTGCACTACTGCAACCCGCCAACAACACCGCCGGTAAAACGAGCGCCATCAGACAACGCATAAAGGATCCTTAACGTGAAAGCAGCGGCCCAAGCACGCGGCCACCGATCAGATGCATATGGATGTGATAAACCTCCTGACCAGCATGACGATTGCAGTTGATGATCAGACGGTAGCCATCCTCGGCGATCCCTTCCTGCTTGGCGATTTTTGCCGCCGCAGTAATCATGCGTCCCAGGGCGAGTTCGTGCTCGACGGTGACATCATTGACCGTTGGAATCAGGACATTGGGGATAATCAGTACGTGAGTCGGTGCCTGTGGCGAAATGTCACGGAATGCGGTGACCAGTTCATCCTGATAAATGACATCCGCAGGGATCTCGCGACGAATAATTTTACTGAAAATCGTTTCTTCAGCCATGTGCCATATCCTTTATAAGCTAAAACGTGAGTACGCAGTATGAGTGACATTTTCCATTTCTTTCAACCTCATTCGACATATTGCGTGCCATAGACAACCCATGCAGAGAAAACCCCGATTTGATCGGCGTTTCTTTTAAAAATTAATGTGCCGATACCGGTGAAAGTTGCAGGCGCGTTAATCGTGATGTGTCGATATTTTGACGCGCATGCCATAGGTCATACGCATCTTGCATGCTCATCCAAAGCTGTTCAGAGCTACCGATCACGATAGATAACCTGATTGCCATTTCAGGCGATATATCAGACTGACAACTTATCAGCCGCTGCAATGTTGACGGAGAGACATCAAGCGCTTTAGACAGGGCTCTGGCACTCATATTAAGCGCTTCCATAGTCTCTTTGATTAACTCTCCCGGATGCGGGGGATTGTACATAGTAGCCATCAGTGATAATCCTCGTAGTTAACAATGTAGGCATCACCATCAATAAACTCGAATGTAATGCGCCAATTGCCAGTAACCGTGATTGACCAAACTCCTTGTTTGTTCCCGTGGAGCGGATGCAAAAAAAATCCGGGGAGGTCGATATCTTTTACATCTTTTGCTAAATCAATGACGCTAAGACGAAGGCCGATTTTTTGTGCTTGTTTCGCATCGATACCAACCAGTGAGCCAGACTCAAAAAATTTCTTTAATCCTTTATGTCTGAAGCTCTTAATCATCTTAGTTACCTGACAAGTCCGTTGTGTATGAGAGATTGTATAATGATGACGCGTGATGCGCAATACGCATCACCCTTCATTATCTCCCACGGCTGGGAAAAAAGTGCATCCGCTATTTATAGAGATCGATCAATGCTGTCTTGATTTTGCTGAACGATGTTCTCGGGCTGTAAAAGATCGGTTTACTCCCTCCGCCGCCCGATTTCAATAAAATCCCGGCGTCTGCCAGTTTTTCCATATGTAATCTGGCCGCCGACTCGGAAATCCCGGCGCGATCGGCAAATCCCTTGATGGTGAAATTCTCGCCCGGTGACATCACGGCAATATTCAGGATTTTTTGCTGGATATCCGGCATCTTTTTACGAATGCCACTGGCGAAAACCCAGTTATCAAATTCACGCAGATTCGCCGCAACGCTTTTGGCGTGCTCAATGATACCTTTTACGGCTCTCTCCAGAATCTGACATTGATACTCGACAAAGTAGGTCACATCCAGATTATCGGTTTCTGTTTTCAAATAGGCTTCACCGTATTGCACGGGTGCCTCTTTCAGTAACTGGGAAATCGAAATATATAAAAAAGCCTCATAACCCTGCTTAAATAAAAACCAATAGCACAGCGCACGCGCAACGCGCCCATTGCCATCCCTGAATGGATGCAGATAACCGATACAAAAATGCAGCATGCAGGCTTTTATTACCGGATGCAGATAAGTATTGGGCGAAAGCCCCTCTTCATGCTCGTAATTCAACCAGGCAATAAATTGATCGAGTTTAGCGGGCAAAATTTCCGCCCCGGGGGGCGTATGAACAACGTTGCCATCGCGCCCCTCAACCCAGACATCGTTGGTGGTTCTCACTTCGCCGGGCTGATATTTCGCATCATCGATGCCTCTTGTCGCCTCTTCGTGAAACTGCAAGAACAGTTCCATCGACATGGTGTCATAGCGACTTTCATAGGCGAGGGACATTAATCGCTGGTTACCGAGGATCATTTTTTCACTTTCAGTCCGTCCCGACCTTTTTTCCGCCAGCATTTGTCTGGCGACGGCCCGCGTCGTCGACGCGCCCTCCAACTGGCTGGAGGCAATACTTTCTGCATCGATATAGTCATGCAGGTAATAACCCGGAATACCGATGTTATTGATGAGGTCCTGTAGCCCGGCATCCGTACAGTGCCGATCAATCAGCGAACAGGTTTTTTGCATTGAAGGCAGCAGCGTAAACAGGGCGATATTACCCAGCGCCTTGTTCAGCCGGGGAATGGGCTTGAGCACAACGCGCCGGGCAAATTTTATCAACGACCATTTTGCCTTGGCTTTATCGGCATGTTGGGTTCTGTTGAGAATGTCATTCCAATGCAGATACCGCCCCTTTTCATCCACCACAGACATGATCTGCGCGGCGTCCAGCAAGGTTTCGGCATTCATTTTGCCAAACAATGCCATGACGCAGGGTTCCATTGCGTCAAACAGCTCGCTATTGGCCGGTGGTCTCTTCATCTCTCTGCATAGCTCTTTTTTTTGCCGTTATATGAGAGCAATGTAGAGCAAATGAGGTGCATTGTCCATGGTGAGGATTGTTCGGGGTGAGGATGGATTATGATGAGAATGCTTCGAATTGAGTTGACGGGATCTACATCACTGAAACAAAAAAAGGGAAGCTTTCGCCTCCCTCTCATATTTCCCCAACGCTGAATCAGTTGTTACGGATGTATTCATCCATATCAGTTTTCAGGTTGTCAGATTTGGTACCGAAGATGGCCTGTACGCCAGAACCGGCTACGACTACGCCCGCTGCGCCCAGTTTCTTCAGGCCCGCCTGGTCAACACGTGCGACATCGGCAACGCTGACGCGCAGACGAGTGATACATGCATCCAGGTTAGTGATGTTTTCTTTACCGCCGAAAGCCTGTACCAGTGCCGCAGACATCTCGGTGCCGCCCTGAACAACCTGATCGGAAGAGCTGTCTTCGCGACCCGGCGTTTTCAGATCCAGCTTGGCGATCAGTACACGGAACACGCTGTAGTAGATCAGGCCGTAGATGACACCGACAATCGGGAACAACCAGATACGACTGCTGTTACCGCTCAGAACGATAAAGTCGATCAGACCGTGCGAGAAGCTGGTGCCATCACGCATACCGAGCAGAATACAGATTGGGAATGCCAGACCAGCCAGAATCGCATGGATCCCGTACAGGATCGGCGCAACGAACATGAATGAGAATTCAATAGGTTCGGTGATACCGGTCAGGAACGAGGTCAATGCAGCGGAGATCATGATACCGCCCACTTTTGCACGGTTTTCCGGTTTGGCTGAGTGCCAAATCGCAATCGCCGCCGCTGGCAGACCATACATTTTGAACAGGAAGCCACCAGACAACATACCCGCCGTTGGGTCACCCGCCATATAGCGCGGAATGTCACCGTGGAATGTTTGGCCCGCAGCGTTCACGTATTCACCAATCTGCATTTGGAATGGTACGTTCCAGATGTGATGCAGACCGAATGGAACCAGTGCCCGCTCAACCACGCCGTAGATACCAAACGCAACCACTGGGTTCTGGTAAGCAGCCCATTGGGAGAACGTTTGAATAGCTGTACCGATCGGTGGCCAGATAAAGGAAAGGATCACACCCAGAATAATCGCTGCCAGGCCGGAGATAATCGGCACAAAGCGTTTACCGGCAAAAAAGCCCAGATATTCAGGCAATTGAATGCGGTAGAAACGATTGAACATGTAGGCTGCAATCGCACCGGAAATGATACCGCCCAGCACACCCGTATCGGCCAGGTGCTTGGCTGCAATCTCTTCAACAGGCAGATGCAGAACCAGTGGTGCAACCACTGCCATGGTTTTCACCATGATGCCGTAGGCAACTACGGCTGCCAGTGCAGATACGCCATCGTTATTGGTGAAGCCGAGTGCAACACCGATAGCGAAAATCAAAGGCATGTTGGCAAAAACAGAGCCCCCTGCTTCGGCCATGACATGGGAAACAATGGTAGGTAGCCAGCTGAAGTTGGCGGAACCGACACCGAGCAGAATACCTGCTATCGGCAGTACGGAGACCGGCAGCATCAGCGATTTACCTACTTTTTGCAGGTTTGCAAATGCGTTCTTAAACATAGTTGAGTGTGCTCCTGAGTAATAGTGCTTTTAGTACTTCTCGCGGCGAACCGCACAGCAAAGGTGGGAGAAATAACCCTTGCTGGTCGGGGCGTCTGAGCACCCCTTTAATTTTTACGCAGAGTAAAATAAATGCGATCAATAATGTTTGATGGCAGTCACGTTTCGATGAATAAAAGCAGTTAACGCCCCTGTGAATGCAATGTTTTGTAAAAGTTTATACAAAAAACGCATCGCCATCGTCTGAAAACGGGTGAGAACATTACCCGTTTTGACGATTAATTACGAGCTGAAAAATAAAGAGTTTGCGATGATCAGAGGAAACTCAGGATCGGGGGGCGATTTCAACATTAAATAAACGTGAAAAATTGGCGGTGGTGGCCTCGGCGAGACGCTCCAACGAGACACCTTTCAATACGGCCATATATTCTGCAACATCACGGACATAGGCCGGTTGATTCTCTTTGCCACGGTGTGGCACAGGTGCCAGATAGGGAGAATCGGTTTCGACCAGTAACCGGTCGAGAGGGACGTAACGAGCCACTTCCCGCAACTGTTCGGCGTTGCGGAACGTCACAATCCCGGAAAAGGAGATATAGAAACCGATATCGAGCAGTTTCTCCGCCGTTGCGCAATCCTCTGTAAAACAGTGCAGTACACCGCCGCACTCCTGCGCATTTTCTTCACGCAGGATCGCCAGCGTATCTTCCCGCGCATCACGGGTATGCACGATGACCGGCTTATGCAGTTCACGACCTATACGGATATGATTGCGGAATGACTCTTGCTGCTGCGCAATATTATCCTTCTGGTAAAAATAATCCAGACCGGTTTCACCCAGCGCAACTACCCGATCGTTATTCGCCAGACGGCGCAAATCCTCAACCTGATAACCCCCTTCCAGATTCAGCGGATGAACCCCGCAGGACATCACTACGTCAGCGCGCGGGCCGATCAGGGCATTCATCGCCTCAAAACCGCGCAGCGTGGTCGCAACAGCCAGAAACAGGCCGACATCGCGCGCATTGGCTTTCTGTAATACATCGTCCACACTTGTGTGCAGGCTCTGGTAATCAAGGCCATCAAGGTGGCAGTGGGAATCGACTAACAACATAATAGATAAACTCTTACTGCGGATAAATTAGTGACTGGCGGCAGCGCTGAAGGATTGTTCCCAATGCAGCAACTGCTCCGTTAAAATAAGTTCCCGGTTCACCCCGACAATCGACAACAGCCTCTGGCGGCAATGCAGCCAGGATTGCATACCCGATTGCAGCGCTTCACTGCTCAGGCTCTGCGCCAGATGGGCGATCAGCGGTTGCTGGTCGTGATTGAGCATATATTGCCCCGCCCCCTGCTGCCATTTAATGGCGTCGAGCAATAATGTGCACAACCAGTGTAGACGCTCACCGACATCATCGTGATTCAATTGCGGTAACAGCGACAGAATATCCTGCTGGCGCAGCGCCTCGCCCAGTTGAATGCACAACTGGCTACGCTGGCGCCAGCGTTCGGGTTGCAGTAATTTCAGCGCCGCCAGTGGTGCGCCATTCGACAGACGCAAAGCGGTGCGTATACTCCCGGTGTCCGTCGGCAATTGGCGATTAATCCACTGGCTGGTCGGCGCTTCGTCCGGGCTGTGCAGATGCCAGTAAAAACACCGGCTGCGCAACGTCGCCAGCAACCGGGAGGGCTCCTGACAACCGATGAGAAAGTAGGTTTTCTCCGGCGGCTCCTCCAGCGTTTTCAGCAGGGCGTTGGCAGCCGCTTCGGTTAACAACTCCGCCTGCGCCAGCCACACCACTTTTGCCCCACCCTGTTGCGCATGGGTATACAGCTTTTCGACGACTTGCCGCACGGCATCAACACCCAGGCTGGCTTTGCCTTTTTCCGGTGCCAGCACATGCCAGTCGGGATGGTTCCCCGCCAACATCAGCCGACAGCTATGGCACTGGCCGCAGCTCTTCTCTCCCTGCGGCTGTTGGCACAGCAACCAACGGCTCAGGCCGTAAATCAGTGCATCATCACCATTTCCAGCGCTAGCATGCAGCAACAGGGCGTGATGACCCCGCCCGTTCTGATACTGTTCAATCAGTTGACGATAAGGACCGTTGAGCCACGGGTACCAGTTCATCAGCGCGGTTCCTTATCCTTCAGCCACTGTTGCAGCGTCGAGATGATATCCGCCGTGACACCTTGCAAATCTTGCGAGGCATCAATCGTTTTTATGCGGCTATCGGCGGCGGCCAGCGACAAATAACGTTCGCGGGTGCGTTCGAAGAAGGCAAGCGACTCCTGCTCAATGCGGTCCAGTTCGCCACGCTGACGTGCGCGCTGCAAACCAATTGCTGGCGAAAGATCGAGATACAACGTCAGGTCAGGACGAAAATCCCCGAGAACCGTATCACGCAGCGACATCATCATCTTGCTGTCGATTCCCCGGCCTCCGCCCTGATAGGCCTGCGACGAGAGGTCATGACGATCGCCCACCACCCACGCGCCTCGCGCCAATGCGGGTTTGATAATCGTCTCGACCAGTTGCACGCGCGCGGCGTAGAGCATCAGCACTTCCGCTTTGTCGGTGAGTTTCTCGCCCTCAACGCCCTGCTTAATCAAATCGCGCAGTTTCTCCGCCAGCGGCGTTCCCCCCGGCTCGCGGGTAAAGACGATCTCTTTCACCCCGAAATCGCGCAACGTATTCACCACAGTGTCACGTGCGGTGGTTTTACCGGCCCCTTCAAGCCCTTCAATAACGATGAAATTACTTTTCATTCTTGTTTTTCAAAACCTCACGGTAGGCGCGTACCGCCTTGTTGTGATTCTCAAGGTTGGTACTGAATGTGTGGCCGCCCTTTCCGTCAGCAACGAAATAGAGATAGGACGTTTTTGCCGGATGCGCTGCGGCCTCAATGGATGCAAGGCCCGGCATGGCAATTGGCGTTGGCGGCAGGCCCGATATCACATAGGTGTTGTAGGGCGTGGCCGTTTCCAAATCTTTTTTGCTGATATTGCCAATGTATGCGTCGCCCATGCCATAAATAACCGTAGGATCTGTTTGCATACGCATTCCGATTCTCAATCGATTTATGAACACGGAGGCAACTTTACTGCGTTCGTCGTTGATCGCCGTCTCTTTTTCGATGATCGATGCCATCGTCAGCATATCCTCCACGGTCTTGTAAGGCAGCGAAGGCGCACGCCCCTGCCAAATCTGATCAACGGCTTTTTGCATGCGTTGGTTAGCGCGCTTCAGCAGTGACAGATCCGTGTTACCGGCGGTGTAGAGATAGGTATCTGGATAAAACCAGCCTTCCAGCGGCGCTTTCTCATCCAGACCCAGCGCGACCGCAATCTCTGACTCACTCTTTCCGGCCAGCGAGTGCTTCATGTATTGCGCCTGTTGCAATGCCACAAGCCAGTCACGCAAGCGGGAACCTTCAACGAAGCGGATGGAAAATTGCGCCTCTTTGCCACTTTTCAGCAGCTTCAGCATCTCTTGCACCGTCATGCCCGGCGTAAAGCGGTAAGTCCCGGCCTTGAATTGCGCGAGTTCCGGTTCGATGCGCAGCAGCCAGGGGAAAAGATAGCTGTCATCGATAATCTGCTCTTTTATCAACAACGTCTCAAGGGCGACCCGCCCGGTTCCCGCTGGCAACGTGAATATTTTTTCCTGTTTGATCGTCAAGGGACGATCGGCGTATTTCTCTACCTGTTGATAGCCAAACAGCAGGGCACCGAGCACGATAATCATCAGGATCGAAACGATCTTCAATGTTTTTTTTGTCATTAAACAGCCATCTATTAGCAATGTTGACGCAAGAAGTCGTACAACTCCCTTGAGCCATAAGTCCATGTAGCAGCGCGAATAACAGGCAATACTGGCATCAATGCATTGCAGATCAGTACTTCATCTGCATCAGCCAAAGCGTCAGGCGCGGCAGCGACCACGGCAATCTGGTAATCCGATTGCCTCAGCAGCCTGATAATGTGCTGCCTCATGATGCCATCAACGCCCGCCTGCGTTAAATCGGGTGTAAAAACCTGCTTCCCCTTGCGCCAGAATAAATTAGCCGCACAGCATTCCACCAGCACGCCTGAGGTGTCAAGCACCAGCGCCTCGTCAGCCGTTGTCTGGTCAAGGTGCAGGCGGATCAACACTTGCTCCAGTCGGTTGAGATGCTTTACGCCCGCCAGCAGAGGATTACGCGCTAAGGCGATAGGACTCAACGCCAGCGTGGCACCCTGTTCAGCAAGTGCAAGGTAGTGCTGCGGATAAGCTGATGTTGCCACAATGCGGTTGGGCGAATCACACCCTGCCGCACTGTAGCCTCGACCGCCACTCCCGCGGGTGATCGTGGCTTTGACCACGCCATCACCAACTGATTCCGCGGCAAACTGCATCTCGCTTGATAATTCTGCCCAGGCTATCTCAGGCATCAGCAGGCGCTGCGCAGCCGAGTGTAAACGACGGAGGTGATCGTCCAACCTGAGGATTTTTCCTTCCGCCGCCCGCGCGGTGGTGAAACAGCCGTCACCAAATTGCACCGCCCGATCGCTGACCGCGATCAGTGACTGTTCAACGCCGTTTATCCAATACCTGTTGATCTTATGCATCGCCACGCTATCCCGTTAAGACCCTGTTTTAGTGCTGCAAGGGGATGATTTTCAGCAAATAAAAAAGCCCGGAGAGTGAACCGGGCCCTTTTATTTTCTGCATTGGCGCGCTGACAGCTAAACCCTGCGGAATACCAACGAACCGTTGGTTCCACCGAAGCCAAATGAATTACACAATGTATATTCCAGGTCTGTCACCTGGCGCGCTTCATGCGGAACGAAGTCCAGATCGCACCCTTCATCCGGATTATCCAGATTAATGGTAGGAGGGACCACCTGATCACGCAATGCCAGGATGCTGAAGATCGACTCAACCGCACCCGCGGCACCCAACAGGTGACCCGTCATGGATTTTGTTGAACTGACCATCACGCGCTGGGCATAATTGCCAAAGACAGACTTCACGGCCTGTGTTTCGGCTTTATCACCCGCTGGCGTAGACGTTCCGTGTGCGTTGATGTAGCCAATCTGCTCAACGGAAAGCCCTGCGTCACGCAGCGCATTTTTCATTGCGGATGCGGCACCAGCACCATCTTCTGGTGGAGATGTCATGTGGTACGCATCGCTGCTCATGCCGAAACCGATCACTTCAGCATAAATTTTTGCACCGCGTTTTTTAGCATGCTCGTACTCTTCAAGTACCATGATACCGGCACCGTCGCCCAAAACGAACCCATCGCGATCTTTGTCCCACGGACGGCTTGCCGCTTGTGGATTATCGTTACGGGTTGAGAGCGCCCGGGCAGCACCGAAGCCACCGACGCCCAATGGGGTACTCGCTTTTTCTGCCCCACCTGCCAACATAATGTCCGCATCATCATAAGCAATAATACGGGCTGCATGGCCGATATTGTGCACACCTGATGTACAGGCTGTCGCAATTGAAATACTGGGGCCGCGCAAACCATACATGATGCTTAAATGACCCGCGATCATGTTGACGATGGTGGAAGGAACAAAGAAAGGACTGATTTTCCGTGGTCCGCCGTTGACCAGCGAGCTATGGTTTTCTTCAATCAGACCAAGGCCACCAATGCCGGAACCGATAGCGGCACCGAAACGACAGGCGTTTTCGTCAGTGACCTCAATTCCCGAATCCTGCATTGCCTGGATACCGGCAACAATTCCATATTGTATGAAGGCATCCATTTTGCGAGCATCTTTACGCGAAATGAACTCTTCACAGTTAAAATCCTTTACTAAGCCAGCAAAACGCGTTGCATAGGCACTAGTATCGAAATGGTCGATCAGGCTGATGCCACTCTGACCGGCAAGAAGAGCGCTCCAAGTGGACTCTACTGTATTGCCGACAGGAGACAACATGCCAAGTCCGGTCACAACAACTCGACGCTTAGACACGTTTGTCCTCCAGGGAGGGGTAAATAGGACATCTGGAATAAAAAACTTAGGCGGTCGAATGACCGCCTAGATATGTTCGCTTATTACTTCTGATTCTGATGCGCATTGATAAAATCAATGGCGATTTGAACAGTAGTGATTTTCTCAGCTTCTTCGTCTGGAATCTCAGTATCAAACTCTTCTTCCAGAGCCATTACCAGCTCAACGGTGTCAAGAGAATCAGCGCCCAGGTCATCAACAAAAGAAGAGCTGTTCTTAACTTCTTCTTCGCTTACGCCAAGCTGTTCAATGATGATTTTCTTAACACGTTCTTCGATACTAGTGCTCATACTCTTAAATTTCCTATCAAAACTCGCTTTCGCGATGGTTTTCGTAGTGTATAAAATGTTGAAAAAGATGCAACTAAATCCCGGCTGGTCAAACCACGATTTTATTCTATTTTGCGGGTTTTACCTCAAACAACGCAAATAGTTTCGTGATTTTTAAATCATATACATGCCGCCATTGACATGTAACGTTTCACCGGTAATGTAGCCGGCCTCGTCTGAGGCTAAAAAAGCAACGGCACTGGCGATTTCTTTGGCAGTGCCAAGCCGGTTGGCTGGAACTTGCGTCAAAATGCCAGCACGTTGATCATCTGTCAACGCCTGTGTCATGTCCGTTTCAATAAAGCCAGGAGCCACGACGTTGACAGTAATGCCACGGGAAGCAATTTCCCGTGCCAAAGACTTACTAAAGCCAATCAGGCCAGCTTTAGCCGCCGCGTAGTTCGCCTGTCCTGCATTCCCCATCGTTCCGATAACAGAACCGATGGTGATGATCCGGCCAAACCGCTTTTTCATCATAGCGCGCATTACCGCCTTTGACAGGCGGAATACCGAAGTCAGGTTCGTGTCAATAATGTCTTGCCACTCATCATCCTTCATACGCATAAGAATGTTATCACGAGTGATACCTGCATTATTGACCAGAATATCAATTTCGCCAAATTCAGCTCGGATCGAGTTTAAAACTGATTCAATCGAGGCAGAATCTACCACGTTCAGCATTAAACCTTTACCCTTTTCGCCCAGGTAAGCACTGATTGCCTCAGCCCCTTTCTCACTGGTCGCGGTACCAATCACAAAGGCACCGCGTGCGACCAATGTCTCTGCGATAGCACGTCCTATACCGCGGCTTGCACCCGTAACCAGTGCGATTTTTCCTTCAAAGCTCATGGTTTTCCTCTTTATTGCTCAAGCGCCGCTGACAGGCTGGCAGAATCATTCACTGCTGCCGCTGCCATGGTGTCAACAATACGTTTGGCCAAGCCGGTCAGCACTTTACCTGGCCCAACCTCATATAACTGTGCAACGCCCTGTCCGGCCATGAATTCAACGCTTTCCGTCCAGCGCACCGGGCTATAAAGCTGGCGCACCAGCGCACTGCGGATCGCCTCCGGGGACGTTTCAATTTTTACGTCGACGTTATTCACTACCGGCAACGCCGGTGCATTGAATGTAATCTTCTCAAGTGCCATAGCCAGCTTGTCAGCAGCCGGTTTCATCAACGCACAGTGGGACGGAACGCTGACAGGCAACGGTAACGCCCGTTTTGCCCCGGCAGCCTTACAGGCTGCGCCTGCACGCTCTACGGCCTCTTTATTCCCGGCAATAACCACCTGTCCCGGAGAATTGAAGTTCACGGGAGAAACCACCTGCCCTTGCTCAGACTCTTTACAGGCTTTGGCGATGGCGTCGTTATCCAAACCGATAATCGCGGACATCGCGCCAGTGCCTTCAGGAACAGCTTCCTGCATCAATTTACCACGCAATTCCACCAGACTGATGGCTTGCTTGAAATCCAGCACGCCAGCACAGACCAGTGCAGAATACTCACCCAGACTGTGACCCGCCAGCATGGCAGGCATTTTGCTGCCCTGTTGCTGCCAAACGCGCCATATCGCCACAGAAGCGGCCAAAAGGGCCGGTTGGGTCTGCCAGGTCTTGTTCAGTTCTTCAGCCGGGCCTTGCTGGACGAGAGCCCACAAGTCATAGCCCAGCGCGTCAGAAGCTTCGGCAAATGTCTCTTCAACTATCGGGTACTGTGCAGCCAAATCGGCCAGCATTCCCAGCGCCTGGGAACCTTGCCCAGGGAAAACCATTGCAAATTGGGTCATTGTTTTTTCCAGTCCAATTAAAGTTTTTTCCTGTCCAATCAAAAACGAACCAGCGCCGAGCCCCAGGTAAAACCGCCGCCAAATGCTTCAAGCAGCACTAATTGCCCGCGCTGAATACGGCCATCACGCACCGCTTCATCCAACGCAGCAGGAACAGACGCGGCTGACGTATTGCCGTGACGATCCAATGTGATCACCACTTTTTCCATGCCCATGCCTAATTTTTTAGCCGTTGCGCTGATAATGCGCAGGTTGGCCTGGTGCGGAACCAGCCAGTCCAACTGGGAACGGTCAAGATTATTGGCTTGCAGGGTCTCATCAACGATGTGGGCGAGTTCAGTCACCGCCACTTTAAACACTTCGTTGCCGGCCATCGTGAGATAAGACGGCTTTTCAGCATCCAGGCGATCGGGATAGGGCAACGTCAGCAGCTCGCCATAGCGGCCATCCGCATGCAGGTGGGTTGAGAGGATGCCTTGCTCTTCTGACGCGCCGAGCACCACCGCGCCCGAGCCATCGCCAAACAGAATCACTGTACCGCGATCTTCAGGATCGAGGGTACGCGCCAGGGTATCGGAACCGATCACCAACGCATAACGTACAGCACCATTTTTAATGTATTGATCGGCCACGCTCAGCGCGTAAGTGAATCCGGCGCATGCGGCGGCCAAATCGAAGGCAGCACAATCTTTGATACCCAGCTTTTGCTGAATCTGACAGGCAGAACTGGGGAAAGCATGGGTAGATGAGGTGGTCGCAACGATGATCAGACCAATCTCCTCAACAGAGACGCCCGCCATTTCCAGCGCTTTCTCTGCCGCATGCAGGCCCATCGTGGCCACATTTTCGTCAGGTCCGGCAATTCGGCGTTCGCGAATGCCCGTCCGGGTGACAATCCACTCGTCCGAAGTTTCTACCATTTTTTCCAGATCGGCGTTAGTACGCACTTGTACGGGCAGATAACTCCCCGTACCGAGAATCTTAGTATACATGTAAGATCAGTCACTCTTGGGTAATACAGCCTCAAGGCGCGCGGCAATCCTTTCAGGGAGCTGCCGCTGCACCGCCTGCACAGCCTGTTCGATAGCGACAGCAAACGCACGTTGGTTCGCTGCGCCGTGGCTTTTGATAACGGTGCCCCGTAATCCTAACAGACATGCGCCATTATACTGGTCGGGGTTCAGATGGCCGAACCGTTTTGCCACTCGTTTCTGCAGCCATCGCCCCAAAAGTTTCATCCACCAGGAGCGCTTTTTCCCCTCACCAGAGGGTTTCAGCAGTGACAAAAAGAGCCTTATCACACCTTCCATGGTTTTAAGGGTAACGTTACCCACGAAGCCGTCACACACCATAACATCGGTCTTGCCTGTCAACAGGTCATTGCCTTCAAGATAGCCGATATAATTTATCGTTGGCGTTTTTTTTAGTACGGCGGCAGCTTCGCGGATAGTGTCGAGGCCCTTGGTCTCTTCTTCCCCGATATTCAGCAAAGCAACACGTGGATTGCTGATACCCAGTACTTCTTCAGCCACCACGGATCCCATGACGGCAAACTGAATCAGCATCGTACTGTCGCAGTCGACGTTCGCCCCCAAATCCAGGACCACGGTTTTTCCACGCTGCTGATGCGGCAATACCGTCATCAACGCGGGCCGCTCAATCCCTTCAAGGGGTTTGAGCATCAATTTCGCCAATCCCATCAGCGCACCGGTATTCCCGGCACTGACACACGCCTGTGCGTCGCCCTGTTTGATCAACTCCAGCGCAACGCGCATGGAACTGCCCCGGCTGGCACGGATTGCCTGCGACAGTTTGGCGTCGCCGGCGATAACCGACTCGGCAGGAATCACCCGTAATCTTTCCAACAGGGAAGGATCGGCTTTGTTCAAAAAGGGTTGGATGGCGTCAGGAAACCCGACCAGAAGAAGAGTGAGTTTTTTATTGGAGGCCAGTGCCTGCAATGAAGCAGGCACTGTGACGGATGGACCGAAATCCCCGCCCATTGCATCTAACGCAAGGGTTAGATGTGCCAAGTTATCGCCTTGCTAAAAATTAGCAAATACTACTCAGCCGATAACTTTGCGACCGCGGTAGAAACCGTCGGCAGTGATGTGGTGACGACGGTGAGTTTCACCAGAAGTTTTGTCCACGGAAAGAGTGGTGGTAGTCAGTGCATCATGAGAACGACGCATGCCACGTTTGGAACGGGTTGGTTTATTCTGTTGTACGGCCATGGACCTTACTCCTCAATTACTTTTCTTTAAACTGGCTAATACGGCAAATGGGTTTGGTTTTTCCGCCTCTTCAGGCAATTTACCAAAGACCATGTCCGCGTCGGACACTTCACAGTGTTCAGAATCATGTACCGGAACAACCGGCAGCGAAAGAATAATTTCGTCTTCTATCATTGCCAACAGATCGACTTCGCCAAAACCATCGACTTCGACCGGTTCGTAAGCTTCCGGTAATGCCTCAGCCTGTTCATCACTGACAACCGGGCTGAAACAATATGTTGTGTGAACCTGATGCTCAAAGGTTTTCCCACAGCGCTGGCACATCAACGTTACCGTGACGTCCGAAGAGCCGGAGATTACCGCCAGTCGCTGGTTGTCGATATTAAACGACAAGGAGCTCTGGACATCGCTATCCACACTGACCACGGATTCGGCAACTCGTGTAACCTGATCAGGCGTATAGACTCCAATGTAGTCCAAACGTTTCTGGGCAGTACGAACCGCATCAACGGTCAAGGGTAATTTTACCTTTTGCATAGGGCGCGCATATTAACTTTGTAACGACATAGAGTCAAAGAAAAAGGCCGTAAAACCGCACCTTTCACCAATATTCGCTTCCACAGCGGCGGACAGTTTAAAATGCCGCATTCATTTTCGCCATGGTTTGTGAAAAAAAATATGAACAGAGCTGTTTTTATGAACAAAGTTGTTTTAGCCTCCACATCACCCTATCGCCGCGCCTTGCTCGACAAGCTCGGGATCCCTTTCAGCCATGCGGCTCCCGAAGTCGATGAATCAACCCAACCGGGTGAAGACGCACGCCAGTTGGTGATGCGGCTGGCAGAGGCCAAAGCCAGGGCGCTGGCAGCACGTTTCCCCGACCACCTGATTATCGGTTCCGATCAGGTTTGCGTCATCAACGGGCAGATTACCGGCAAGCCCCACACGACTGAAAACGCGGTAAGGCAACTGCAGCAAGCCAGCGGGCAATGCGTGACATTTTATACCGGTCTGGCATTGCTTAACAGCGCCAACCAGCGCGTCAACGTTATCTGTGAGTCTTTTGATGTGTGGTTCAGAACCCTGACCGACGAGGAAATCCGCGGCTATATCAGGATTGAACAACCGCTGAATTGTGCGGGAAGCTTTATGTGCGAAGGGCTGGGGATTGCCCTGTTCGACAAACTCAGCGGGCGCGATCCCAATACCCTGATCGGTTTGCCGTTGATTGCCCTGCTGGAGATGCTACGCGCAGAAGGTATCAATCCGCTGCTCGCCAACGCCGCTGATTAAGCCCGCCGGGATCGGGAGAGGGCTTGCGCAGACGCCCTCTTTTTTCTTTTTCATGCCCGCACAGATTACTGCGGCTTGGCATCTTTGCGCAGCATTTGCAGGCAGTAGCGCAATTGGGTATCCAACGGTGCCTCGATGCGCACGGTTTCGCCGGTATTCGGGTGCTCAAAACGCAGCGCCGCCGCATGCAGGAACAGACGCTTCAGGCCGGTGCCGCGCAATTGCTGGTCGAACTCGCGATCGCCATAACGGTCGTCAAAGGCGATTGGATGGCCCGCGTGCTGGGCATGAACGCGGATCTGATGGGTACGCCCGGTCACCGGACTGGCCTTCACCAGCGTCGCATGCTCAAAGCGCTCTTCCACTTTAAAACGCGTTTCTGACGGTTTGCCTTCGCTGTTAACCCGCACAATACGTTCACCGCTTTGCAGGATATTTTTCAGCAACGGTGCCTGAACGACCTTGCAGTGCGACTGCCACTGGCCACGCACCAGCGCCAGATAATCCTTTTGCATCCCTTTCAGGCGCAGTTGCTCATGCAGCGAACGCAGCGCGGAGCGCTTTTTCGCCACCAGCAGCACGCCCGAGGTATCGCGATCGAGGCGATGCACCAGCTCAAGGAAACGCGCATCCGGGCGCAGCGCACGCAGCCCCTCAATCACGCCAAAACTCAATCCACTGCCGCCGTGAACCGCGGTACCCGATGGCTTGTTCAGAATCAGCAGGTAATCATCTTCATAGAGAATATACGCTTCCAGCGCGGCGACTTTGTCCAGCTTGGCGGAGACGGCGTTATCTTCACGTTCTGCGACGCGAACGGGCGGAATACGCACCTGATCGCCCTCTTCGAGCTTGTATTCCGGCTTAATGCGCTTTTTGTTAACCCGCACTTCGCCTTTGCGCACGATGCGATAAATCATGCTTTTTGGTACGCCTTTAAGTTGCGTACGCAAAAAGTTGTCGATGCGCTGACCCGCCTGATCGGCAGAAATAGCGACTATTTGTACTGTGGGATTCTCTGTTTTCATGGCTGGCGATTCTAAATATCAGACACGATTCGCGCCACTGATTTTTATGTGCTTAACTAAATGTTAGCTATCAGAAGATATCGTTTTCCTGCTCTTTCTGCTTAATATCGCAGCAATTCAGCCAGTAACGAATCTGCAGACATAAGATTCTTTGTCTGCGCGGGTAAAGTCACCTTGCTATCACCCTGTCAGCAATGGAATAATGCATTCACTTTCCGCATTAATCTCATTTAGACAGGGTAAATTGCGGAATTTTAAACTTTGCCTGATAGCACAAAAACGCAGCAATGGCGTAAGACGTAATGTGAAATCAAGTAATTAGCGGGCTGCGGGTTGCAGCTTGGCCGGCAAATGGAATGTGATCTGTCGTCGTAGTTCAGAGGCTATTCCCTTATAAAAAGCGCTGTTTTTCACAAAGAAAACCAGGCTTACCGAAATAATGCGCCCCTATGCAGGCGACAACCGGGAGGTTGACGACTTTGCGAGAAGACTCGGGGCCAACGGTTACTCCGGTCACGAGGTTATTTTGCCCGCAGCTCTAATGATAATGCGAAAATAACGAGTAAGTTAAGATGAAAAGAATGTTGATTAACGCAACTCAGCAGGAAGAGTTGCGTGTCGCCCTTGTGGATGGACAGCGGTTGTATGACCTGGATATTGAAAGCCCAGGCCATGAACAGAAGAAAGCCAATATCTATAAAGGTAAAATCACCCGAATCGAACCCAGCCTTGAAGCAGCCTTCGTTGATTACGGCGCTGAAAGACATGGTTTCCTCCCCCTCAAAGAAATCGCTCGCGAATATTTCCCCAGTAATTACTCCTCCCACGGTCGCCCGAACATCAAAGACGTTTTGCGCGAAGGTCAGGAAGTTATTGTCCAGGTCGATAAAGAAGAGCGCGGCAACAAAGGTGCTGCACTCACTACATTTATCAGTCTGGCGGGGAGCTATCTGGTTCTGATGCCCAACAACCCGCGCGCTGGCGGTATCTCGCGCCGGATTGAAGGTGACGACCGTACCGAGTTGAAAGAAGCGCTTTCCTCACTTCAATTGCCTGATGGCATGGGTTTGATTGTCCGTACTGCGGGCGTAGGCAAGTCTGCCGATGCACTGCAATGGGACCTCTCATTCCGCCTCAAGCACTGGGATGCGATCAAGAAAGCCGCTGAAGGCCGCCCTGCCCCGTTCCTGATTCATCAGGAAAGCAACGTGATTGTCCGTGCTTTCCGTGATTATCTGCGTCCGGACATTGGCGAGATTCTGATTGATAACCCGAAAGTCCTCGATCTGGCCAGAGAGCATATTGCTGCGCTGGGCCGTCCGGATTTCAGCAGTAAAATAAAACTGTATAGCGGCGAAATTCCGTTATTCAGCCACTATCAGATTGAGTCCCAGATTGAGTCCGCCTTCCAGCGCGAAGTGCGCCTGCCGTCGGGTGGCTCCATCGTTATTGATACCACAGAAGCGTTGACCGCCATTGATATCAACTCCGCCCGCGCTACCCGTGGCGGTGATATCGAAGAAACCGCGTTCAATACCAACCTTGAAGCTGCCGATGAAATCGCTCGCCAACTGCGCTTGCGCGACCTGGGTGGTTTGATTGTCATCGACTACATCGATATGACGCCGGTTCGCCATCAGCGCGAAGTGGAAAACCGTCTTCGCGATGCCGTTCGTCAGGACCGTGCCCGCATCCAGATTGGCCGGATTTCACGTTTTGGCCTGCTGGAGATGTCACGTCAGCGCCTCAGCCCATCACTGGGTGAATCCAGTCACCATGTCTGTCCGCGTTGCGGCGGCACCGGGACTATCCGTGATAATGAATCCCTGTCGCTCTCCATTCTGCGCCTGATTGAAGAAGAAGCGCTGAAAGAGAACACCAAAGAAGTCCACGCCATTGTGCCGGTACAGATTGCATCGTACCTGCTTAACGAGAAGCGTGAGTCGGTGAATGCGATTGAAAAACGTCAGGGCGGTGTGCGTGCCATCATCGTGCCAAACGATCAGATGCATACCCCGCACTACTCGGTTTTACGCGTGCGTAAAGGCGAAGAAACACCAACGCTGAGCTACCTGCTGCCGCAATTGCATGAAGCTGAGATGGCGCAACCGTCGGAAGATGCACCTGCAGAACGCAAGCGCCCTGAGCAACCGGCTCTTGCCACCTTTGCGCTGTCCGATGACACGCCTCCGCCAGCCTTTGAACAGCCCGATGCCGAACCTCAGCCCGTGGCGGCTCCTCCGGTTCAGGAGAAAGCACCAGCAGGACCAGGTCTGGTCAGCCGTTTCTTGAGTGGCCTGAAAAATCTGTTTGCCTCTGAGCCACAGCCTGAAGCAAAACCGGCAGAAGAAGTTGAAGTCAAACCGGAAGCCAGTGAAACCCGTCGTAACGACCGCCGTAATCCACGCCGCCAGAACAACAACCGCAAGGATCGTAATGGCGATCGCAGGCAACGTGACGATCGTGAACCGCGTGAAAACCGTGAGCCGCGCGAAAGCCGTGAACCTCGCGACAATCGTGAGCCACGTGAGAACCGTGAACCGCGTGAAAATCGCGAGCCACGTGAAGATCAGCGTCGTAATAAGCGTCCGGTAGAGGACGTTGCAGCAGAGCCTCGCAGTGAAGAAGCTGAAAAGGCATTGCGCGAAGAGCAGCAACAGCGCCGTGAACAGCGTGCTGAGCGCCAGCGTCGCCGTCAGGAAGAGAAGCGTAAAAATCCTGAAGTGCAAGAACCGGCAGTGCAGGAAGCCGTACTTGAAGTCGCTGGTGATGACGGTGATGCAGAAGAGCGTCAACATCAGGTGATGGTCCGTCGTGAACGCCGTCCTATGAGCAAGAAGGTCCGCCTGACTGCTGAAGAACGCGCCAACGATTTGGTCACTGAAAATACGTCTGTTTCTGCACCGTCTGTCGCAATGCAGTCCATTGCCGCGCCAGTGTCATTGCCAGCGGTTACCGCTGTGGCGTTGCCTGCCGTTCAGGTCGAACAGCCTGCACAGTATGCCGCACCGGCACAGCCTGAGGATGATTCGCGCGCTAACGGTGAGAATGGCATGCCTCGCCGCTCACGTCGTTCACCGCGCCACTTGCGTGTCAGTGGTCAGCGTCGTCGTCGTTATCGCGATGAGCGTTATCCGTCACAGTCTCCGGTTCAGCTTGCAGGCGCATTTGCGTCACCAGAAATGGCCTCAGGCAAAGTGTGGATCAGCTACCCGGTTGCGCAGAACGGTCAACATGACGACCAACCTTTTGTCGACGTGGAAACTATCGCCCAGCAGGAAGAGTTACTGGCCGCCGCCTCACTGGCCGCTGCGCAGCAGTTAAGCGCTGCACAGTCCAAACCTGTTGCGGTCGAAGAGACTGTTTTTGCTCCAGCAGAACCTTCTGCTCCGGCTGAAACCGTTGCCCCTGCTGAAACAGCAGAGACATCGGTAGAAACAGTAGATGCGGAAGTTGCAAAAACGCCAGCCGTAGAAACGCCCGTTGCAGAAGTAAAACCGCAACCCGCGATTGAGCCAGAACCTGCCGCTGAGACTGTTTTTATTAACACTGACGTTGTTAACACTGATGTTGTTAACGCAGATGTTGTTGAGGCTACTGTCGTTGAAACTGATGTTGTCGAAACTGATGTTGTTGAAACTGACATTGCTGAAACACCAGCAGCGGCAGAATCCTCAACGGTAGAAGCAGCGGCGGTCGAAACGCCTGTAGAACAGACTGAAGTGGCTGAGCAAATCGTTGAACACGAAGAAGTTAACGTGCAAACGCAAGCCGACATTGCAGAAGCTGATGCCCATGAAACCGTCGCAGAGACTGTTGAAGCAGCGGAAGAAGCCAAGGTTGAAGCAGCGGAAGACGTACCGGCTGATTCAGTCGCAGCAGTTGAAACCGCCGAAGCGGTAGAAGACGTCGCTGTGGCTAAAGACGCTGTCGTTGCGCAGGAGATTGATGCGAAACCTGCTACGCCTGGCCTACTGTACAAACATCATGCAGCGGCCCCGATGACCAAGGCACCGGCACCGGTTTACGTTTCTGAACCCAAGGCTCAAAGCGATTGGCAGCGTCCGTCGTATGACTTTGACGGCAAAGGCTCCGCAGGCGGCCACGCGGCAGTGAATACTGCATCGGCTCCAGCAACCAAGCCGAATCCTGTCGAGTAGTTTGCCTTCAGCACTGAAAAACCCGCCAAAAATCGGCGGGTTTTTTATCGCTTTCAACCAAGGTTGGTTATACGCTCACGTGTGCAAATAACTCTTTTCAGGCGATCAGCTTGAGTTTCTTGATATCCAGTATGTCCAGTTTGCCTTCCAGTTGTTTGGCAAAGCGAGCAAAGTGTTCACTGGCGTTATGCTTCTCCAGTGCTTCAGTCGACGTCCAGCGCTCAAAGAACACAAACGACGCCGTGGTTTCGCTCTCCCGATGCAAATCATATTGCAAACACCCCATTTCAAGACGGCTAGGCTCGATAATTTCGTGGACGGCTGCGGAAACATCGTCGATAAACTCAGGTTTTGCAGTCAAACTGGCTACAACACGAACTTCCATAATAATACTCCCATTGAACGATAGTGACTGGCCGACAAGAAACGTCGACCAAAAAAACTGATGCCCACACTATGCCGCTAACGACACCTCAATTTCAACTTGGGATTAACAAACAGATGCATCAAAAGTGCTTTACGCTTATTCTTACTCCCCGCCAGAAACACGCCTGTTGATAAAGGCCGCCCTCTCATTCAATGCCGGAGTTTTGTTTAATGACCTCACATGCCCAAGTTCTGAGAATCCGCCGACCTGATGATTGGCATATCCATCTGCGTGATGACGATATGCTGAAAACGGTCGTACCTTTTACCAGCGAGGTTTTTGGCCGGGCGATTGTGATGCCAAACCTGGTTCCACCGATCGCTACCGTGGCGCAGGCCGTGGCTTACCGCGAGCGAATTTTAGCCGCCGTACCCGCCGGGCATAATTTCACGCCGCTGATGACCTGCTATCTGACTGACTCGCTGGACGTCAACGAACTGGCCCGTGGTTTCGAAGAGGGTGTATTTACCGCCGCCAAGCTCTATCCCGCCAATGCGACCACCAATTCAACGCATGGCGTAACGCATGTCCCGTCTATCTATCCACTGTTCGAGCGGATGCAAACCCTGGGTATGCCGCTGCTGATCCATGGCGAAGTCACCCACACAGAGGTGGATATTTTCGATCGTGAAGCACGTTTTATTGATGAGGTGATGGATCCGATTCGCCGTCATTTCCCTGAGCTGAAAATCGTTTTTGAACACGTCACTACCAAAGAAGCGGCGCAATATGTGCAAAGTGGCGATCGTTACCTCGCCGCCACCATTACCCCGCAGCATTTGATGTTCAACCGTAACCATATGCTGGTCGGCGGGGTTCGTCCGCACCTGTTCTGCCTGCCTATACTGAAACGCAATATCCACCAGCAGGCGCTGCGCGAAGCCGTCGCCAGTGGTTCAGACCGTTTCTTCCTTGGCACCGACTCCGCGCCGCATACGCGTCTGCGCAAAGAGTCGAGCTGCGGTTGTGCCGGTGTTTTCAATGCACCGCTGGCAATTCCGGCCTATGCAACCGTGTTTGAAGAGCTTAATGCGTTGCAGCATTTCGAAGCCTTCACGTCCCTTAACGGCCCGCGTTTCTACGATCTGCCAGTCAATGAGGATTTCATCGAATTGGTGCGCAAACCGGTCACGCAGCCTGAAGAAATCGCGATCGGGGACGAATCGGTTGTGCCTTTCCTTGCTGGTCAGGAACTGAACTGGTCAGTCAGTAAAGTCTGATTTGGTCTTGGGCGCGCAAGCGCCCTTCCCATTCTTTTCATTTGCCTCTTGAAGAGCGCATCAATAACCTGTATAAATATCCAGTAATACACAATTGCTGGAGCAATCATGCGTGTTGAAGTGACAATCGATAAAACCAAGCCTCTTCCCGTGGGTGCCATTGAAGCCCTTACCGGTGAGCTGAATAAACGCATCACTAAACAGTTTCCAGATATTCCTGTTCAGGTTCAGGTCCGCTATGCGGGTGCCAACAACCTTTCCGTCCTGGGTGGCGCGAAAACAGATAAAGATATTATTGAAGAAATCTTACAAGAAACGTGGGAAAGCGCGGACGATTGGTTTGTGACTGATTAACCACTGAGATGTAACTTTTGCCGGGCGTCGCTTCCCGGCTTTTTTATCCCTGCACACTTTTGGTTCGTTCAGGGCCGCCATCGCCATAAACATCATATCCATACTAATTATAGTGTTAAGCACTTTTAATACGTAATTGCCGCGAAAACCTTCTATCCCTGAACAATAATTAAACAAATTATTGTTTTTTTGTGTAAATATTTTGATTCTCTTTAAAAATAACTTTTAAAACGCTTATACTGAAATTGCTCATTAAATAAAGAGCCGCATTGATCCTCAGCAAGTCACTCACGTTAGTCACTGCAAGATAAGGGGTCTATATGGACAGAAAAGATGAAGTTATTCAGACACACCCGCTAGTAGGTTGGGATATCAGCACTGTCGATGTCTATGATGCCATGATGATCCGTCTTCATTACCTGTCTTCTACAGATCAACCGCCGGAAGAGGCGCAGGTAGACAGAACCCTATGGTTGACTACTGATGTTGCAAGACAATTTATCTCAATATTAGAAGCTGGCATTGCAAAAATTGAATCAACCGAGTACCAGGATCTTGATCGACGTAAACACTAGGCTCACCGGTTATATCTCTTAAAGGCACCGTTAACACCGGGTGCCTTTTTGCTTTTTAATGCCCGTCAAAACATTTTTAGCGACCGTTAACCTACTATTTCCCCTGAATCGCGGGGGATACAGTGACAGCGATTGCCATCAGCAGGTAATCATCTTTATCATGAATACATCACCGGATAAAACCGCGAGGAGCCAATAAAAGATGGATTATGATTTAATTGTTGTCGGGAGCGGTTCAGTAGGCTCTGCGGCAGGATACTATGCGACACAAGCTGGCCTGCGGGTATTGATGATCGACAGCGCCATGCCTCCCCATCAGGCGGCAAGTCACCACGGCGAAACCCGAATCATTCGTCACGCGTATGGCGAAGGCGAACGTTATGTACCAATGGTGCTGCGGGCGCAACAACTGTGGAATGAACTTGATGCGCTAACGGAAGAACAGTTATTCCATCAGTGTGGCGTGCTGAATATTGGTCATCGCCATTCAGAGTTTATCTGTAACGTGCAAGAGAGTGCGCAAAAATTTGCCTTGAATGTTCAGTCTCTGGATGCCGCGCAGGTCGAAGAGAAGTGGCCGGTATTTACGCTGCCAGAAGATTTTGTCGGCATTTTCGAACCTCAGTCCGGTTTCTTGCAGTGCGAGAAAGCCATCAAGACACTGATCACCCTCGCCAGAGAAGCCGGATGCGCTCAATTGTTCAACTGCGCTGTCACCGATATCACGGATGACGGCACGCAAGTCAGTGTGACCACGCCGGAAGGAATCTATACGGCGCGCAAAGTGGCGGTCACTGCCGGAACCTGGGTGAAAGCACTCTTCCCTGAGCTCCCCGTACAACCGGTGCGCAAAGTGTTCTCGTGGCATCAGGCCGACGGACGTTACAGTGAGGAAAACCATTTCCCGGCGTTTACAGCCGAGACATCTGATGATGATCAATTCTATGGTTTTCCGGCTGGGAAAGACGGCCTGAAACTGGGCAAACACAATGGGGGTCAAGCCATTGAACGGCCTGAACAACGCAAAGCCTTTGGTCGCGTAGCCAGTGATGGAACCGAAGTTTTCAATTTCCTGCGCAATTTCCTGCCGGGTATAGGCGGATGTCTGCGTGGCGCAGCCTGCACTTACGATCTCACCTCCGATGAAGATTTTATCATTGATACCCTTCCGGAGCGGGTAAATACGCTGATTATTACCGGGTTAAGTGGTCATGGTTTTAAATTCTCTACCGTGCTCGGCGAAATCGTCACGCAATTTGCCCAAGACAAAGAGAGCAGCTTCGATTTGAGCCCTTTCCGTCTCAGCCGTTTTAAGTGATCTTATTTACCACCTGCATTCTCTATTCCCTAACTCAAAAGTTGTAGCCTGATAATTGTCAGGCTACAAACAAATCGACATATTAAATACTTCATAAAGAACCATTTACCGTAAATATATATTCGTAAAAACGCACATTTCTTTCCTTTCTTTTCCGAATTGACACCATAAGCGCAACCTTTTATTTTGCAGATTCGAAAGTCTCCGGGATATGGCTATCGATTCAATTTAATACAAGGAGGTCTAATGCGTGTATTAATGGTTGATGAATGCAATTACACTTGTCTCGGCGCAAGTTGTTTTCTCAATGATATCAAAAATATAGATATGGAACATAAGCTTAGCATTGAAAGTGCCAAGCCGTTTTTAAAAGAATTCTGTCCTGATATTATTCTTTTAAACTTGAGCAATTACTGTCATCAGGTTGATGAGTGTCATGTTCTCAAAGAGTTCATTACCGCCAGTCAACGCGCAAGACTTTATATCTATATTGATTTGCCCTACCCCATCACAAACCAACCTATTATGTTAACGGAGCGAGTTTTTATCTTGAATAAAAATCTGTTACCGGCTGTTTTGACGCAATTACGCAATACGGTTCCATCCAACTTTCCATTATACATTCCCGATATCGAGCATAATCTCTTCACGTTACAAGAATTGGCCATTATTTCATTATGGATGAATGAAGTGCCCAATTACCGTATTGCCAAAAAATTGGCAATCAGTGGCCGAACGGTCTATGTCCATAAACGGCACATCACTGAGAAAACGGCGGTGCGTAACCGACTGGAATTTTGCTTCTTATATAATGTTCTCAAATACTTCCTGCCAGTACCCGTAACCAACCCTTCATTCAGCCTGTTGCCCCTCTGACACTGCCCCGCGTTGAAAACGCCAAGGTTTACTGAAAAGTAAACTCTGGCGTCAACGCAACTCCGAGGGCAGGCTTGTTAAAACAGGTGTCAAAGCCTTGTGATTAAAGATAAAATCGTCTTTCCCGTTCAAAACCCAAGGTTATAGGATGATCTTTAGGAAATTGATCTCCGCATTGATCAATAACGTTCGCATGCATTTGGCTATTTATCTGGTCTTGTGGGTGATTCTATTGATCCTGGATCTGTATTATATCTATATCTATCAAGAGTAAGCGGAAGTTGGCACGCGCCTTACGACGCAGCACTCGCCAGTGTCGATTTATACCCGAATCTTTCCATCGCCTAAAATAATGGCAAATTTTTGGCCCCCCTCCGTCTGTTCCAGCGCTATCTTCACGACAATCGTCAGTGGCACCGACAGCAGCATACCGATCGGCCCCATCAGCCATCCCCAGAATATCAATGACATGAAAACCACCAGCGTCGATAAACCCAATCCGCGGCCCATGACGCGCGGTTCAAGGATATTCCCAAACAGCAGATTGACCGCAATATAACCACACGCCACCGCAAGTCCCTCGGAAAAACCATTGAACAACAGCGCCTGAATAATAGCGGGCACGGCAGCAATGACCGATCCTATGTTTGGAATATAGTTCAGCGCGAAAGCCAGCATTCCCCAGAGAAAGGCGAAGCGGATACCAAGCAATGCCAGCATCACCCAGATCACCAGTCCGGTAACGACACTCACCACCGTTTTAATCACCAGATATTGGGTTACGCTGTCCAGCGCCCGTTGGATTGCTGACATCCCTTTTTTTGGTTCCTCAAGGGTTTGCTGGAGTTTATTGGGGATTTGCGGCACTTCAAACAGCATGAATACCACCGTCATCAGTAAGATAAATATCCCCATCAGCGCACCAGAAAGATGACTGAGCAAACGCGTGACGAAATTCATTGCGAGGCTGGGATCAAGGAGTTTGACCAGTTCTTCTGCGGAAATATCGATATTCACCCGATCCGCCGATTGTTGTAATTCGCGCAGTTTTTCAAACATCATGCCGCGATACTGCGGTAACGTGCGGGCAAAATCATTGAGCGTGGAGCCAAGCATAGTGATCAGCATCAGCATCATCATCACAATCAGGACAATAACCAGTGTGATTGCGATGCCACGCGGTACGCGCAGTTTGCCTAACAGAGTGATCAGCGGATTAAGGACAATTGCGAGAAACAGCGCCAAAATGAACGGGACAAGTATTTCCGAAGCCGCCTTCACCCCCGCCAGAATAACCACGATCATTCCCAGCATGATGGCGACCCTAAAGCCACTCGGCGTCACAATTGGTTTTGACATTTCCTTTCCTTGATCAACAGGCTACGCGCCCGAAAAGATATTCAGTGGAGATGATTTATCATGGTAATCAGTGTAGCGAGTTTCCCGCCCAATGACACGATTTACGCTATTTACGCTATTTACGCTATTCACATGAGCTGCGCACGACGCGCACGACATCTACAGCCATGCGCGTAATATTCGGCAGCAGCACTAGCGTGGTCTTTTCACCCACTCGCGCAGCCGTTGCATATGGAAATACAGCGCGGGAATAAACACGATGCCCACCGCTGTCGCCATCAATATGCCACCAAATACCGTAATCCCGATAATTTGCCGACTCAGCGCCCCCGCTCCCGTCGCCAAAACCAGAGGCAATACGCCGAGAATGAAGGAGATCGCCGTCATCATCACCGCGCGGAAGCGCTGTTTCGCCCCGTCCCGCGCCGCATCGAGAATCGTTGCGCCCTCTTCACGGCGCGCCTTGGAGAATTCCACAATAAGTATCGCGTTCTTGGCTGCCAAGCCTATCAGCAGTACCAAACCGATTTGCGCATACACATCGTTGGCAAAACCCATGGCGTGCAATCCCGCCACTGCGCCCGCAATGGCGAAGATCACTGAAAGCATCACCACCAGAGGAATGCTCCAGCTTTCGTACTGGGCGACCAGGAACAGATAGGCAAAAACCAGGGCGGCGACATAAATTAATAGCGCCTGATCCCCCGTCTGCTGTTCTTGCCAGGACATCCCGCTCCAGGCATAGCCATATCCCGGCGGCAGATGCTGGGCCAGGAGCGCTTCCATTGACTGCATCGCCTGCCCCTAACTCACGCCCTCTGCCGCGGAACCGCTCACCGCCACGGACGGGAACTGGTTAAAGTTGGCGATAAACGGCGCGCCCACTGACGGCGTCAGCGTCACCAGATTCGCCAGACTCACCAACGCCCCCGTCTCACTGCGCACATTGATCCGGCCAATCTGATCTGCCCGTTGGCGGAAGTCCATGTCGTTTTGCAACTGGACGTTGAACATCCGGTTATTGATGGTGAAATCACCCACGTTCATACCGCCCAATGACGTTTGCAGGGTCTGGAAAATGCGGCTGACGGGCACTTGCAACAGCGCGGCGCGATCCCTGTCCACGACCAGACTCACTTGCGGTACCGAGGCGCTGAAGGTGGTAAACACGCGGCTGAGTTGCGGATTTTGGTTGGCGGCAAAAATAATCCCCTGACTCACTTGCGCCAATGCTTGCGGCGACTGCCCTTCCAGCGCCTGAATCCGCAAATCAAAGCCGGAGGCGCTGCCCAGGCCGCTGATGGCTGGCGGGTTTATCGCCATGATCATCGCCGACGGGATCGCCGCGAGGTGAGCCTGAACATCGGCCAGAACCGTATCCACATGCTGACGTTCGCCCCAGGGCTTAAGATGCACGATCGCAAACCCGGCGTTGGTTGAACTCCCGCCGCTCAACAGGCTGAAGCCGGTAATTTTTATCACATCCTCTACCGCTGGATTCGCGGCAACCTGCTGATTCATTTGATCCATCACCTGCTGCGTGCGGTCCAGCGAGGCCCCGTCCGGCAGTTGCACATTGACGAAGAAATATCCCTGATCCTCATCCGGCAGGAACGCCGTCGGCAATTTGCTGTATCCGAACCAGGTGACAAATCCCACCAGCAGCAGCGCGATAACGCTGGTTATCGCACGTCGGCTGGCACGCATCGTGACATTGACATAACCATCGCGCAGGCGATCCAATCCGCCATTGAACCGGCCAAAAAATCCCTGCGTCGATAATGAGCGTCTTTTGAGCAGTGCCGCACAGAGTGCGGGCGACAGGGTCAATGCGTTGATACTCGAAAGAATGACTGCCGCCGAGAGGGTGACGGCAAATTGGCGATATAACTCCCCGGTAATTCCCGGCAGTACCGCAATCGGCACAAAAACGGCCATCAATACCAGCGTGGTGGCAATAATGGGACCCGCGATTTGCGTAATGGCCTGACGGGTTGCGGCGGCGGGCGTCAGCGTTTCATCCTGCGACATCAACCGCTCGACGTTTTCAACGACCACGATGGCGTCATCAACCACCACCGTCAATGCGAGAATAATCGCGAACAGGCTCAGCGTATTGGCTGAATAACCAAAGGCATACAGCACCGCGAACGTCCCCAGCAGTGCAACAGGAATGGTCAACGCGACAATGAATGTCGCCCTCAAACTTTGCAGGAACAGATAGACAACGATCAGTACAACGCTGAGCGTCAATACCAGCGCAATGGTAATTTCTTCCAGCGTGGCGGTGACGGAGGTGGTTGAATCGAATTTGATTTCATAAACCATGTCTTCAGGAAATGATTGCGACAGGCGCGCCATCTCCTGACGCACAGCAGAAGCGACGTTGAGCGCATTGGCGCCCGGCGTGGGATAAACCACCAAAAAGGCGGACTCAATCTGGTTCAGGGTAGAATTGACCTGATAATTCTGCGCCCCCAGTTCCACCCGCGCCACATCACCAATCCGCACCATACCGCCCTGAGTGTTGGTTCGCACCACCACATTCGCGAACTCTCGCGGATCCTGCAATCGCCCCTGACCGCTGATGGTCAAGGTTTGTTGCTGCTGCGAGGGATTGGGCGGCGAACCAATCTGCCCTGCGGCGGCCTGCACGTTCTGTTGCTGCAACGCCTGAACGAGGTCTTGCACGCTGACATTCAGCGCTTCCATCTTTTGCGGGTCGAGCCAAACGCGCATGCTGAAGTCACGGGCACCAAATACTTGAACGTCGCCAACGCCATCAATACGGGCGATAGCATCACGCAGTTGAATGCTGGTGTAGTTACTGAGAAACAGATTACTGTGCGAGCCTTTCGGCGATAGAATACTGACCCCAAGCAGAATGTTTGATGCCCGTTTGCGCACCGACACGCCATTGTTGTTCACCTCCGCCGGAAGCTGGGCGCTGACCTGCGAGATGCGGTTCTGTACCTCGACCGCCGCCATATCCGGATCGGTGCCGCTGGCAAAAGTGATATTGAGCTGATATCCGCCATTGTTCGAACTGTTGGATTCCATATACAGCATGTGGCTGACGCCGTTGACCTGCGCTTCGATGGGCGACGCCACCGCTTCGGCCACGTCACGGGCGCTGGCGCCGGGATAAATCGCGCTAACCGATACCACTGGCGGGGTGATATCCGGGTATTGCTCAACCGGTATCACTTTCAGCGCGACTATTCCAACCAGCGTAATCACCAGAGCAATGACAATGGCGAATTTCGGTCGGCGAATGAAGAAATGCAGCATCGGTATTTCCCCTTATTTTATTGCGCCGAAGCCGGAGCCGACAGGCTCACGCTGACCAGCATGCCGGGCTGCACGCGCTGCAACCCGGCCACGATGACCCGCTCGCCCACGCTTAACCCTTCTTTCACTTCGTAATATTGCTGATGCTGCGCGCCGACCTGAATCGGCCGCACGACCACGCGGTCCTCAGCATCCACCACCAGCACCGAGAAACCTTGCTTATCCTGTTGCAGCGCCGCAATCGGCACCATAATCACCGCGTTCTGTTCTTCAGACATCAATTCAACATTCACCACGCCTCCCGGCAGCAGCAAATGCCGGGGATTGGCAAATCGCGCCCGGACGGCCACGGTGCCCGTCTGGCTGTCGATGCGGTTATCCACTGACTCAAAAGTACCGGCCTCAGAAAAACGTTTGCCGTTCGCCAGTTGAATACGCGGTACAAATCGACTGGCGGAGAGATCCTCCGCCCCCTTCGGTTGTTGATAAGCGGCGGCAATGTAGTCACGTTCATTGATCGCTATCGTCACGCGAATAGGATCCAGTTGAACAATATGTACCAACGCGCCACTGGCGGGATTGATCAGGCTGCCGGTATTAAAATTGCTGTGCCCAATTCGCCCGGAAATAGGTGCGGTGATGCGCGTAAAACCGAGTTGCAATTGCTGGACTTTCAGGCTGGCTTCCGCTTGTGCCACGGCGGCGCGGGCGGTATCACGCTGGGATTGCGCCGCATCGATATCTGCTTTGCTGACCGAGCGATTCGCGCCCAGTTGCTGTAAACGGCTCAGATTGACTTGCGCATGCCTGGCGGTGGCTTGCGCGCTGTCCAGTTGCGCCTGCGCTTGCGCGACAGTGGCGTGATGCAATACCGGGTCGATTTCATAGAGCAGATCGCCCGCTTTCACCATTTGGCCTTCGGTGAAATGGCGATGGGCGATAAATCCTTCGGTACGCGTGGTGACATCCACAGCCTGAATGGCTTCGATTCGCCCCAGATATTGCAGCGCACGTGACGGCTGTTGTTGCTCGATGATGGATACCGTCACGGCCGGTCGAGGCGCAGCGTTCGCGGTGACGGCCTGCGAGGTGGCAGCCTGTGAGGTAGCAACATAGGAAGTGAATGCCCAGGCGCTTAACGTAATGGCGGTGGTGAAGCGCAGAATCTGTGCGATGCGATGTATTTTACTCATAATCTGGCCTTCAACCTCAAGATGTTTGACCGCGAGCGTTACTTCCGGCGCATGCTGTAACGAACGTAAGAAAACCTGGAGCATAAATTGAGCTTAGAAGCCGATTGGGAATTTTTCCGGTATTTTATTTTCATTTCATACACCTGGACCGATCGCGATCGGTTTTTGGCAGCAGAGGGCGAGTTAACAAAATCTTGTTTAGGGTTCGTTTACGTGCGGGGTGAATCATGAAGGGGCAGGTTTTGGAACTGAAGGTGAGGTCAGACGGTTCCCACACGGGAGACGTCTGACACGTTTAATTCTACTCGGGTTGCTGTGGATCCTGCGGTGCAGGAATACGCAGGGTTGCTTGCAATAATCCTCTGGATTTATTGAATATTTTACTGCCATTTTCCCGCCCTGCGCGGCGCGCACGCTGTTCTTCTGCGGGTAATTTCAGCTCTTCCTGACAAATATCACTACAGCATCCTGCAAATTTCGCGGCGCACGCCGGACATTGGATAAACAGCAGATGACATCCATCATTCAGACAATTGGTATGGGTATCGCACGGTGTTCCGCATTGGTGGCAATGGGCAATGACATCATCAGAAATACGCTCGCCCATTCTTTCGTCAAAAACGAAATTCTTGCCGATAAATTTAACCGGTAAACCCTGCTCTTTGGCGCGGCGGGCATACTCAATGATGCCACCTTCGACGTGGTAAACATTCTTGAATCCGTTGTGCAGCATATACGCACTGGCTTTTTCGCAGCGAATTCCACCCGTGCAGTACATCACGATGTTTTTTTCTTTATCGTGTTGCAGCATATCAACCGCCATCGGCAGTTGGTCACGGAAAGTATCAGAAGGAACTTCTACCGCGTTTTCGAAATGCCCGACTTCATATTCATAATGATTGCGCATATCGACAAACAGCGTATCCGGATCGTCAATCATCTGATTGACCTCCTCCGCCCGCAGATAATACCCTACATTGGACGCATCGAACGCGTCGTCATCGATACCATCCGCCACAATCCGCTCGCGCACTTTGAGGCGCAGAACCCAGAATGATTTACCGTCATCTTCCAGGGCAATATTCAACCGCACCTGATCGAGCGCCGGGTGGCTCGTGAACAGCGTTTGCCTGAACTCGTCAAAACGGCTTTGCGGTACGCTGACTTGCGCGTTGATACCTTCTTTCGCCACATAAATCCGGCCAAAGACCTGCAAATCAACAAATAATGTGTACAGACAATCGCGAAAGGTCTGCGGATCATCGATATGGAAATATTTATAGAAAGAAACTGTGGTGCGCGGCTCGGTCTCGGCCAACATTCGCGCCTTCAGTTCCTCATTTGAAATTCGGTTATGTAACACTGGCATGGTGTACTTTCCTGGTTCTGTTTGAGGCGGCAATATGATACAGCAAACAAGCCCATCACATAGCGTTATTTCATTTTACATTTCATGCCATTTCGTCACAGGCCGCCGCAAAATTGGGCGTTAAATCGTCAGTACCGAAGCAGTACTGGTGCGGTGACGTCGCATCAGAATTTGCTCATCTTTCCTCAAATCCCTTGTTATTTTATGTTTTGCACCCACCTTCAAACCAGATGTCTGGGTATAAAATAACCGTGAAACAGGGTAATTAACCTTTTCACGGGCTATAATTGTCTATTAATCCTGTCGGTTTTCACCTGGGACAGGAAAAATGGCACAATAGCAAAACAGTCAGCAGAGAGATCGACCCGTATACACTGCCATGCCATGACGCCACTGTTCGCGGCATGCGCGCTAAAAGATCGTACTGCCTCAAACCACTTTATGAACCCGAGAAAAAATGACGCACGTTCCTTCATTCAACCGTTCATTATTACATCCACGCTATTGGCCGACCTGGCTGGGTCTGGGCCTTCTCTATTTGCTGGTTCTGCTGCCGTATCCGCTGCTGTACCGTTTGGGCACGGGGCTGGGTCGCTTCTCCATGCGTTTTCTCAAGCGCAGGCTGATGATTGCGCAAAGAAATCTGGAGCTGTGTTTCCCGCAAATGGGCAAAGCAGAGCGTGATGTTCTGGTGCGACAGAATTTTGAATCGGTCGGGATGGGTTTGATTGAAACGGGGATGGCGTGGTTTTGGCCAGACTGGCGCGTGGAGCGCTGGTTTACCGTGCGCGGCCTGGAGCACATTCAAAAAGCTAAAGATAACCACCAGGGTATTTTGTTGATCGGCGTTCACTTTCTTACGCTGGAACTCGGTGCCCGTATCTTCGGCATCCATAACCCAGGTATTGGTGTTTATCGGCCACACGACAATAAACTGATGGATTGGGTCCAGACGTGGGGACGGATGCGCTCCAACAAATCCATGCTCGACCGCAAGGATCTGAAAGGCATGGTTCGCAGCCTCAAACAGGGGGAAATCATCTGGTATGCCCCGGATCATGACTATGGCCCGCGCAGCAGTGTGTTTGTCCCGCTGTTTGCGGTCGATAACGCCGCCACAACGACGGGAAGCTACCTTCTGGCACGTATGGGCAAACCGGCCATCATTCCTTTTACCCCGCGCAGATTGCCAAATGGGCGCGGCTATGAATTGATCATGCAACCAGCCGTAGAGAATTTCCCGCTGGATAATGAGGTTGAGGCCGCGGCCTTTATGAACAAAATTGTCGAGCATGAGATCTTGCAGGCCAAGGATCAATATATGTGGCTGCACCGCCGCTTTAAGACCCGTCCGCCGGGAGAGCCTTCGTTGTATTGATGATTTAAAGGTATCGACCAACGACGAATTCCGATGCATAAAAATCCCACTCGCAGCCGGTGGGATTTTTATGGCCGAATCTTGTGTTCAGTCGGCAATGCCGACTGAAACGTCCTGATAACATTTCAACAACAGTTTTTTTGAATAACTCTTTCAAACTTATCTAATTACAACCTGCCTCCTAGCCGACCATACTTAACCTATAATTTACCTGCGTTATTAATGTAGTTATTCATGTAGTTATCAATGTTGTTATTGATCTGGCAATTACTTTACTTTTTAGAAAGGAACACATCATGTTGGCCATCGCAAACAGAGCATTCACACGTCTTACCGATCATCCAGACGCCGGGAAATTATTACTCAGGGCAACATTTGCCATTTTGATGCTGTTTCATGGTGTCGCAAAAGTGGAGCATGGCATTGGCTGGATCTCCGGTATGTTGCAGGCTCAGGGCGTGCCGGGTTTTGTTGCCTACGGCGTATTCATTGGGGAAATCGTTGCCCCAATCCTGATCCTGCTGGGGATTTTCACCCGCCCAGCCGGTTTTGTGTACGCCATTAACTTACTGGTGGCGACGCTGCTGGTCGGAATGGGCAAGTTTTACACCCTAACCCAAGTCGGTGCCTGGGCACTCGAAACCGAAGCGCTCTACTTCTTTGGTGGTCTGATCATCATGCTGTTAGGCAGTGGTCGTTATTCAGTAATGAAAAACGAATCCTATCGGTAATGTTTTGCTCCCGTTGATTATCGTTTATCTGCCTTGATCCGCTTGGGGTCAAGGCAACATCCCTTCTGGAAAATTCAAACCCGCTTTTCAAATTAATCCTATTCCTCGGCTGTTTGTTGATATCCTGACCAATCGGGCGCATACTTAACAGGCTAACTGTTTGTTTACTCTACTCTGTTTTTTTGGACATGCATTTTGCCCAGCGCCAATGCCTTTTCTCCCGGTAATTTATGACTTCATCTACAGAACCCATTAACTGGAAACGTAATCTTGTAGTTACCTGGCTGGGATGCTTCCTTACTGGTGCTGCTTTTAGTCTGGTCATGCCTTTTCTGCCGCTTTACGTCGAAGTCCTCGGTATAACCGGCCATGAAGAACTGAATATGTGGTCTGGACTGGTGTTCAGTATCACCTTTCTGTTTTCCGCCATCGCCTCACCGTTCTGGGGCGGACTCGCCGATCGCAAGGGCCGTAAATTGATGCTGCTGCGTTCAGCGCTGGGTATGGCGATCGTGATGGTCCTGATGGGCATGGCGCAAAATATCTGGCAATTTCTTGGGCTGCGCGCCGTACTCGGACTTTTGGGTGGATTTGTCCCCAACGCCAACGCGTTGATCGCCACGCAAATCCCCAGAAACAAAAGTGGTTGGGCTTTGGGAACGCTGTCAACGGGTGCGGTGAGCGGCGCATTGATTGGCCCGCTGATTGGTGGCGTGCTGGCCGACCTCTACGGCTTGCGTCCGGTCTTTTTTATTACCGCAACGGTTCTGTTCCTCTGTTTTCTGCTGACCCTGTTTTTCATCAAGGAACAGTTTGTCCCCGTCAAGAAGAAAGACATGCTGAACGGTCGGCAGGTGTTTGCTTCACTCAAAAATCCCAAATTGGTGCTGTGTCTGTTTGTCACTACAATGATCATTCAGGTTGCCACCGGATCTATCGCCCCCATTCTGACGCTCTATGTCAGGGAATTGGCGGGAACTACCCATAATCTGGCATTTATCAGCGGGATGATTGCTTCCGTGCCCGGCGTTGCCGCGTTGATGAGCGCCCCGCGACTGGGCAAGCTTGGCGATAGAATAGGGCCGGAACGTATTTTGATTGCGATGATGGCACTGTCGATTCTGGTACTGATCCCGATGGCTTTTGTGCAATCACCCTTCCAGTTGGGTGTATTGCGTTTTATGCTCGGTGCCTGTGACGGCGCACTGTTACCCGCCGTGCAAACATTGCTGATTTACAACTGTACCAATCAGGTTGCAGGGCGGATTTTCAGTTATAACCAATCGTTCCGGGATGTCGGTAACGTCACCGGCCCCCTGCTCGGGGCGGCGGTGTCTGCCAATTTTGGTTTCCGTGCGGTATTTGGTGTAACGGCATGCGTGGTGTTGTTCAATGCGATCTATTCGTGGTGGTGCCTGCAACGCGGCCCCCGGCGAGCGCAACTGAAATCAGAATAACCGGATAATTCACTACTGAACTCCCCTATTGCGGCTATTTCTCCATAGAAATAGCGCATTGTCAGCCATGTGCGCAGCTACGCAGCATAAAAAAATTTATTGCATAAAGCTCAGCGAAAAACTTGCATCCTCAGCATCTCCGACAACAATTAAATCGTTATAAGCAACTCATAACCTGCGCATTATTCGTCGCAGCCTCGATTAATTGCCGCCACAAAGGAGAACACCAATGAGCATGTATGCAACGCTGGACGAAGCTATCGAAACCGCGCGTGAAGAGTATATCGAATCAACGCTTGACGAGTATGGCGAGGACGAAACGCCGCCACCTCAACAGTTCCATCTGCAAAAATATGTCGTGCAGGATGGCGATATTATGTGGGCGGCGATATTCACGACGGATGAAATAGAAGTTGCTGATGTCCTGCCATTTCGCAGCGGTGCTGCCGCCGAAGCTATTTTTGAGGGTGATTTTGATGAGGAGGAGTTGCGTCAGGAGTGGCAGGAAGAAAATACGCTGCATGAGTGGGATGAAGGGGAATTCCAGCTTGAACCGCCGCTGGATACCGAAGAAGGCGAAGCCGCTGCGGATGAGTGGGACGAGAAATAATGCCATTTTCAGCCGCATACGGGTGCGGCTGATGGTCATGTTCCGCGCGCTACTCGTAAGGCCCGTGCCGCGCGTCGATCGGTAACATAAAGGTATCCACGATCATCGAAAGTGGTACATCGATGACAGTGATATAGCGCCAGGGCGAGTCACGCAGATCCCACTGCACACCGGGATAATATTGATTGCCATGTCCCTGACCTGGAAAAGTCCGGCTGATGATGCTGCCACAGCCTGACAGCGTCGTCACTGCCAGCAGCAGCACGCTTAACCGCACCACGAATTGAAATCTCACCTTGCCAGACTCACTTAATAATTTTCATAAAATAATCGATAGACCGAAATAATCATAACATAGGATTTATCGGCTTAAGGTTAAGACGGCGTAAAGCTGCGCTGAAATTCTCACATCACCTCTCGCTCCGTTTACCTCCCTCATATAAAGCAAAAGGGCAGAATGCCTGTGCACCCTGCCCTTTATTGGACGATCCTGACTCTGCTTTATTGCAGGCTATTTACCCACAGGGAAAGCCCGTTCGTTGCGCGGAAGCTGACGGTAGTAGTCGCTCCACTGCTGATGAACGTCTGGCTGGCGCCACACCCGGGAGTGCAGGCGTGCCAACAGTACCGGGTCGCTCAGCAGGGTCAAACGTTCGGCTTTCGCCAATTTCGCAGGCCCGGCTTGCAACGCATGTTCAAGACGTTCGACACGCCAGCGTTCAATCGCCGCGCGTAGGCGGTGGCGTGAGGTTGCCATCGCGCTGGCCAGCGCATTGAAAGAAGGATCAACAACGGCGTGCATGAAGCCATTTTCCAGGGCGCGTTCACGATTGAGTTGCAGATATTCATCGGTCGCCACCAGTTCACGCGGCGGAGAATACTCCTCAGGGATCAGGAACAGCTTCGCCCGTTTGCTGCGGATCCCCAACGTTGCCCGGCTGGAAAGCACCGAGACGATCGGTGACAGAATCAGCGAGAACACAATCGGCGAAAGCCACCAGAGGAAACGCAGATCCAACCACGCCACGCCGCCAGCCCAAACCAGCCCGAGCAGCAACTGTGAACCGTGTCGGGCAAAGGCTTCGCCCCACGGCGTATCATCGTCATCGCGCTGCGGTGAATTCCACACCACTTCCCAGCCCAGGAAAGCACTGACCACAAAGACGGTGTGGAACAACATGCGCACCGGCGCCAGCAAAACGGAGAACAGCATTTCCATCAGCATGGAGAAAAATAACCGAACCCCGCCACCGAACTCCTTCGCCCCCTTCGCCCAGATCAAAATAATACTGAGCAGTTTGGGCAGGAACAGCAGAATCAATGTCGTTGAAAACAGGGCGATCGCCAGTTCAGGACGCCATTGCGGCCAAACCGGGAACAGCTGTCGCGGCTGCAGGAAGTACTGCGGCTCCATCAGCGTGTGCACCACTTGCAAGGCCGTGGAGAGCGCGAGGAACATAAACCACAACGGCGCAGACAAATAGGACATGACCCCGGTCAGGAACACCGCACGGTGAACCGGATGCATACCTTTCACCAGAAACAGCCGGAAGTTCATCAGGTTGCCATGACACCAGCGACGATCGCGTTTCAGTTCGTCCAGCAGGTTTGGCGGCAACTCCTCATAACTGCCCGGCAGATCGTAGGCAATCCAGACGCCCCAACCAGCACGGCGCATCAACGCGGCTTCCACGAAGTCATGCGACATGATTGAACCGGCGAACGAGCCCTCACCCGGCAGCGGTGCCAGGGCGCAGTGTTCAATGAAGGGTTTCACACGAATGATGGCGTTATGCCCCCAATAGTGCGACTCGCCCAATTGCCAGTAATGCAGACCGGCGGTAAACAAGGGTCCGTAGACACGCGTGGCGAACTGTTGCAGACGGGCGTACAGCGTATCCATCCCGGAGGCTTTTGGCGCAGACTGAATGATCCCCGCATGCGGGTTGGCATCCATCAGGCGCGCAAGTCCGGTCAGACAGCCGCCACTCATGACGCTGTCGGCGTCAAGAATGACCATATAGCTGTAATCCCCACCCCAACGGCGGCACCAGTCATCGATGTTTCCGCTTTTGCGTTTCACGCGGCGGCGGCGGCGGCGGTAGAAAATCCGCCCATGCCCATCAACATCACGGCACACTTCCAGCCAGGCTTTTTGCTCGGCAACACAGATATCGGGATCGTAGCTGTCGCTCAGCACATAGATATCGAACTGATCGAGATCGCCCGTCACCGCGACCGATTCGTAGGTGGCACGCAAACCGGCAAACACCCGCTCAACGTCCTCGTTACAGATCGGCATGATCAGCGCCGTACGATGCGCCGGATTCAACGGTTCATTACCCACCACGGAGGCAGAAATACTGTACCGGTCTTTGCCAATCAGCAGTTGCAGGAAGCCCATCAGCGCAGTCCAGAACCCTGCCGATACCCAACAGAAGAGCACAGCAAAGAGCACCAGAATCCCGGTTTGCAAGATATAGGGAAGAAGCTGCAACAGGGACTGCATCCAGTCCTGTTTCACCATTTCCATCGGGTCAATCAACGCCCAACCCTGATAAGGCAGAATCGTCTTCATGTACCAGGTGGCAATGGCGGTCTGGACCAGCATCAGCGTCAGCAGGATATAACGGCGCACTGAACCCACGGCACGCCACTTTTTCTCTGATTCCGCCATCTCCAGCGACGCATAGTGTTTAGGCACACTGCTGCGCCCCAACAGGGAGTCCCAAAAGCGCGCCAACGGATTGGTCCGCCAGGCTTCCGGAAACATACGCGAGCGCTTGACTGGCGGCATGGCTTTGAGCGTAGTGCGCCCTTCGGCGTCCTCGCCAAGGACCTTGCCGTCATTCAATGCATCGGGCCATGCGGCTTCCAGACGGGCTTTCACCGACGCGAGGGGTGCATCGTCATCTGGCTGTTCACCGTGCGGCGCTTCACCCAAAGAAGACGTTACACCGCCCAAATGGCGGTGCAGTTCGACAAAAGCCTGGTCATCTGCGCCAGAAAGCTGGCTTTCAAGCGCCGCTTTCCGTTCCCCGGTCAGGGGCAAGGCATCGATATACTCTTGAGTTAAATGCGTTGACTTATTCATTGGCAGGCAGCTGATAGCTCCAGGTTTCACTCAACGTTTTATCGCCATTAATCAGTGCAGCCCGCATCTCTATAGGCTTCTTGGCATCTTTGACCTTGATACGCAGGGTGAGACGCCAGCCTTTGGTTACCGGATTATAGCGAACACTATTTTCAACCAGTTCACCGTTGTCCCCAATACTGACCTGCGAGGCCAGCGGTGTATCACCTTTCAGGGATTTCAGAACCGGGCCGACAAAATCGACCAGGAAGGCGACGCTGCCATCGGGTTCGCGAATCAGGTTGGATTGTTTCACATCACCCGTCGAGCGCATGGTCTGCTTCACATACGCCATATCCTGTGAATGCAGTTTTTCTTCATCACGCGTGAAGTGCAGGCGATAATTCAGATCCAGGGATTTGCCAGCGTCAGGCAGTTGTTCCGGTGTCCAGAACGCCACAATGTTGTCGTTGGTTTCATCGGCAGTAGGAATTTCCACCAGCTCAACTTTACCTTTGCCCCAATCGCCTTTGGTCTCGACCCAACCACTTGGACGCAAATCGTAGCGGTCGTCGAGATCTTCAAAGCGACTGAATTCACGGCCACGCTGCAACAGGCCAAAGCCTTTCGGATTCTCGATAGTATACGTGCTGACTGCCAAGTGCTTCGGATTATTCAGCGGACGCCAGATCCATTCGCCATTCCCGGCATGAATCGACAGGCCATTGGAGTCATGCAAGGCAGGACGATAATTCAGCGTTGGCGACGGTTGGTTTGGCCCGAACAAGAACATACTGGTTAGCGGGGCAATACCCAGTTTACCCACTTTGTCGCGCATAAAGACTTTCGCCTGGACGTCAACGGTGGTGTCGCGACCTGGATAGAGATCGAAACGATAGGCACCGGTTGCGCGTGGGGAATCCAGCAAGGCATAAATCACCAGATGTTTTTCATCCGGATTAGGACGCTCGATCCAGAACTCGCGAAAACGTGGGAACTCTTCGCCCGAGGCGAGTGCCGTGTCAATGGCCAGCCCGCGCGCAGACAGACCGTAGACCTGCCCTTTCCCAACCACGCGGAAATAGCTGGCACCGAGCACGCTCATTATTTCGTCGCTTTTATCGGCTTTATTGATCGGGTAAAGAATACGGAAACCGGCGAAGCCGAGGTTTTTCACGGCGTCAGGATCGTGTTTCACGGAGCCGAAGTTGAAGTAATCCGGGTTGTATTTGATCTGCTGAACGCTGGTGGCCGTCACTTCGTTGATTTTGACCGGCGTATCGAAATACATCCCCTGATGGTAGAACTCCAGCTTGAATGGGGTATTCAGCTTATTCCAGTAGGCTTTGTCATGATTGAACTGGATCTGTTGATAGTCCGCGAATTTCATGTCGCGAAACTGCGAAGGAAGATTGCTCTTTGGAGCTTCAAATCCTTTGCCCGCCAGCGTTTTCGCTTGCTGGGCCACATCGTCGATAGAAAATGCCCATGCCGGAGAAGTGATCAATGCCATCACTACTGCAGCAGCAAGCACGCGGATTTTTGCAACGCGTGCCTCGTTGGATAATTTATTTACTCGCACATCCCCCCCTTTCGAGTGCTCAAATCTTTCAATGTCCATATTAAAGGATTATTCAGCTTTCCGACAACATCATAAATGGTTGGTTCATCTCTATAGCTGACTGTTTGCGGACAGTTTGAGCGCATAGCTACCATTAAGGGTACCAAGCGCCAGATAAAGAGGCTATGGAAAATTGCCAAATGGTATAGTAGGGTTTTGTATGTGATTTACTTCTGCTGACTTAATAAGCATTAAAATCACCATGAGTTTAAAAACATGGATACATATGAAAAAAAATACTAGTGAAAGAGAATATTTTCTCGACTCGATCCGGGCGTATTTGATGCTGCTCGGTATTCCTTTTCATCTTTCTCTGATTTACTCGAGTCATCAATGGGCGGTCAACAGCTATACACCCTCCGACACGCTGACGGTGCTTAATGACGTGATCCACGCATTTCGCATGCAAGTATTCTTTGTTATCTCTGGCTATTTTTCGTACATGCTCTATGAGCGCTATGAATCACACCGCTGGCTGAAGGTCCGTCTTGAGCGCGTTGCAATACCACTGCTTACTGCGTTCCCCCTGATTACTATTCCGCAATTTTTCCTGCTGAAGAATTTCACTGACCGATTGCAAGATTGGGATAATTTCAATCTTTATGAAAAAATAAATGTTGGAATCTGGGAGTTGGTTTCACATTTATGGTTCCTGTTAACGCTGTGTATTCTTACTTGCGTCAGTTTTTTTATCTTTAAAAAAATAAAACAAATTAAGAAGAATCGCATTCCATTTCCAATTAGTCGGATGACCACGTTAGGAAAAGTCTCATTCTATATTTTTATTTTCAGTCTTTTTTATGCTCTGTTGCAGCGGACGATATTGATCATTGACCCGGATTTATTATTCAACAGCCTTTTTAATTTTGTCGTATTGCAGTCACTTTTTTATCTGCCGTTCTTCGTGATCGGCGCGTATGCATTTAAATATGAATGGTTGAAACAACTGTTCCTTAAACCGTCACCCTATGCGTTTGTGGGCTCTCTTTTATTGCTGATTGCGTACGTCGCCAACCAGCATCTGAACACCAAAGCGTACTTCTCCCCTGAACTGGACACCATCATCACCTCGCTGGTAGGGATTCTGATGGTCAATGTGGTCTTTTCAAGCGGCCACTATTTACTTAACAGCCACTCTGTGCGAGTCACCTACCTGGTCAATGCCTCGCTTTTTGTCTACCTCGTACACCATCCGCTCACGTTGATTTATGGTGCCTTCATCACGCCGCGGATCTGCAGCAATGGCCTGGGTTTCCTGCTGGGGTTGGTATTTGTCTTCTCTATTGCTTTCATGCTGTACGAGATCCACAAAAGAGTCCCACTGTTAAGATTCCTCTTCTCCGGTAAACCACAGCATTGACACTTTTGCCCCGACGATAATCCGTCGGGGCGTGATTCTGCACGATACAGAATGGTCTGATTGCCAATAGTTTCCATTACCCTGACAATGCCTCTCGTACACATCATCTTCGCTATAGGGGGCATTATGAGTACAGGCGCTTTATTTATCGTGGCAGCACTGATTGCGATAACCGGTTTTTCTTTTTACAAACACCTGCGCGAAAACCGTAAGAAATCGCTACTGAGCGACCGTCGTCACTAGTGGGTCATTCGCTTATACGTACTGTCTTTTTCTACGTACTGTTTATGTATACGTACCGTTTATTTCCACATACGGACTACTTCGACCGAGGGATGCGGTCGTTGTACATTTTTCCACCGCACCGCCTCATCTATACTCATTTCATCTATGTAAAGCACATAAACCTCATCTTATTGATTGAATTGTCTTTTATTTTTCACAGCAGCAGCATTAAATACTGTTTTTAGTCATATTCTTATATGTAATGCCGTTCACACTCTCTAGACTGATCTTGCTTTACGGCTATTTGTTATCAACCCAAAAAGCAAGGAGACTATCATGTCGAAAGTTTTGAGCTTTACTGCTCTAGCACTCTACCTGGCCAGCGCATCAGCCGCATTCGCTGCGGGTATAGCGGGTGCTGAAATTGCGGCAAGTTCAAGTGCCGGTGCAGCAACTGGGGCAAATGCAAGCCTCGTGGCGGGTAGTGTCGCCGCTCTTGCGTCAGCCTGCGACCCGGATGGCGGAACCGGTACATCAACCTCAACCTCAACGTCAACGACTACCTCGACTTCCCGTTAACAGTCGAACTATCCTAAATGTTCGTGACAAGGATAATCCGACTGGGGGCAGGCAAGCTCCATATACCCAACCAGCCTTCGGGCTGGTTTTTAATTTGCAGGAGACTACCCTGCAATAAATTCAGGGATTCAACTGTTGTGAAATATATAATTCAATAATGCAACTACCACATTGTGTGACTTATGCAAAAGAACTAATTAACCATGAGTCCCATCTTGCATGCCCAGTCGGATACTTGTTCGCGATAAATAAAATGAACGTCGCAAACGATAGGATTATTCAATGACGGAGCCATCAATGCGACACAGGGATAAGAATCTGGTCTGGTCTCAAACAAGAATTCATCGAGTTCTTCATCACTTAGCACTGTGGCATTATCCAATCCATCGATGAGGAAATACTCACGCATTATCCAGGAACGGTATTCATAGTCATCATAAAGTAGCTGCATAGTCTTGCCTTACTGTCATCACAGATAAATTGCTGTTATAGAATAGAGTGACGCTGACATCAGTCAGCAAAATTTTCTTGGCGTGGTGGGATAAATAACAGATCATTATTATCTTGCTTAAGAAAATAGCCAATTAATAAGAATCAAGCAAGGCAGGATTGGAAATTTACATTACTTACTCAATCAAATAAAAATATATATTCACCAAGTAAATACCACTTACATGTATACTCGATGAGACTTATAAATGAAAAAACCGCCGTAGCGGTTTTATATTAAATTTTGCAACCTTCGCAGTCGTCTTCGTCCTGTAATGGCTCAGGAACTTCAGACGCTTTTTGCTGGACTTTACTTGCGGCCTTTTCCAGCTCGGCATCTATATCAAAATCAAAAATATCGTCACTCATCATAGGCTCCTCGTGCTCAAGCTTCAGAGTATAGCTGACAAAAAGTGTTGGTTGCCATGCAAAAATGGTGCAGTAGCCCCGTTTGCTTACAGCCTGTACGGCGTAGGGATTTGCAACCGTCGGGCGTAGATACTCTGGTTAGCCGAGACATGGTTAGTAGAGACATAATTAGTAGAGATATAGTTAGCAGATAACATAGTGAGTAGAGATAGCCTGTTAACTATCAAAACCAAAACCCATCTGATGCGCCCAATCAAATACCTGTTCTTTATAGACAAATTTGGGTTCACACAAAGTCGGATCGGCCATGGATTGGGCCATTACCGCAATACAGGGATATTCAACCGGTCGGGCATCAAAAATAAAGTCGTCCACTTCCTGGTCGGCAAAGGGCATGACCTCTCCCGTTGGGGATGTTAGAAACAGTTCCCGCATAATCCAGTTCCGGTATTCGGCTTCATTGCTGAGCATCTTCATCATTCGCTCCCTACTCATATCAACATGACAATTATACCCTGATTGTCATTGCAGATATCAATGAAATTCGTCACCACCGCAGGAGCGGCCTGCGGCGAGAAGAACACGGACTGGGGGCGAGATAATCAATGCGCGGTATGAGGCTGGGAAAGGGGTTGCTGCTGTTCCTTGCGGGCGACGTCATAGACGTCATAAAAATCAATGGCACCCTTGTTGTTTACAATCGCCGTAATTCTTGATTTCAAGGCGCTACTGACCTTGGGATGTTGCAGGATTTCGTTCACCGCCTGTTTGGTCAGTTCGCGACTGAAGTACCATTCTCCGTTGTAACACACCCTGAGATCCAGCACACCGATGTCCTCGTAGCGATAGACCGGACGGATTTCGAACAGCAGCATGCATGACACCAACACCACAAACGCGGTAAAACCGATAAACCAGTCAGTACCCATATAAGGCGATACATACATCACCGCACCGACCGCGATGTAACCCACCAGCATGGCGATACAGAGGTAAGGATGCTTGATGGCGAATTCCGTGTTAAAACGCGGTTTCCCGTCGCGCTGTTCCTGCTGATTGATTTGGTCAATCTCTTTGACCAGGATTGCCTTGATTGCATCCATCGAATTAACCTCTTCTGTACTTGGCATAATGGAGCCTGATAAGAAGATCCTAGCACAGCAACTGTTATCGCATGTATAGCAGTTAACAGAAAAAGCTGGGTCAACTGTTATAGAAAAGGACTGTTGATAAAAGCACTATTTATAAAAGTACATGCACCGATGTCCGTACTCGGCGACAACGTCATGGGATTATGATTTCGTGGGTTCGCCCCCGGATGATGGCGAAACATCACCGTCCGGCTGCGAAACTTGGCGGGAAGAGTTGGCGGGAAGAAAGTGTAGGATTGATCTCAATTTTCGATGGTTGTAACCGGTAACTCGTTCTCATTCCCATACAGCAATGGTATCGCTGAGGTAAAATTAGCCCTGCTCCCGGGAAAAACTCATCTTTCTTCAGCAGAAAGGAACTACATCAAGACTACGTATTCAAAATGCTTTATAGTTTATTAAACTACCCAATGACGGAGGAAAACCCATTGCGCCGAGAAACTGTTCCATCAGCCAGGATCCAATCGATTGGATATGATCATGAACAAAATACACTGGAAATAGAGTTTAAAGATAATAGCGTATATCAGTATATAAATGTGCCGGAACGAATTTACAAAGATTTTATTTCGCCTAAAATCACCTCCAAAGGACGATTCTTCGATGGCGTCATTCAGGGGAAATTTTTATGCCGGAAGATACAATAAAGTGATAGTCGCGTAGCAGCCCCAGGGCTACTTGCGCGAAAAATAGACATTATTTGCGTTTTTTTTCTCCTTTTATACTTCACCTTACGGGCACAAAATTTTCTCAAGCTCATTCATAAATGTCCACACCATAACAATAATCGCCATCGCCTCCCCAGAATGACCACCGAGAAAAACCTCTGCAAGACTAAGATTTTTATTAATTTACAACTTATCCCAAATAAATATCCTCCGGCATAGCCGGAGGTTTTTCATATGCGCCTATAAGGCTCTCTTGCCAGCCGCGCCCTAACAGGCGCATCGCGATCTGACATTTGCATCTATGGATTACTTACGGCCCGTAAA
>NZ_QOVA01000022.1 GCF_003332275.1 Edaphovirga cremea
GCCTTCCTGGAGGGAGAACACTTTAGTACGGTGATCGCCGCCGATGGCACACTCAAGGGTTTTGCCAACATCTCGCTTGACCTGGTGGGAAAACCTTTACCGTCTCGTGAGCGCGCTGAGCAGATTGCGGCAGAGTTCCTGCGCAAGGCTGCACCCGACTTGCTGACCAGCCTGAGGGGAGCGTCTGTTACCCCCCATGATGAACCTATTCGCCTATCACACGCAGGCCGTAACGAGACCGTCCAACTCACCGGTTTAAAATTCAAGTCACGCAATCAGGCTGATGGGCGCTGGTTCTGGGTCATCGTCGGTAGCGATGAGAAACCGATGCTGTTCGAGCGCGATCTGGAATGGGCATACCTGCTCGCTCGCCGCAAAACGGAACAATGGCTGCATGACAGATGGATAAAGGTACAAGATGCCCAACAGATCGATAAACCAGGCCGTTGGAGTCTGCCATGGACTCATTGACCCAGATCGTTCTTGGTAGCAGTGTCGCTGCACTTGTCGTCTTCCCGTATCATTGACGTAGAGCACAATACTGGAGGGCGGAGTACTCGGTACCCTTGCTGATAGGGGTTATTGCAGCCTGGCGGTTTTCACCATACAAAGCCTCGCAGCAAACGAGTGGCTAAGGTCGAGACAGGGCGGCACACAACTGGCTAGCCGCAGGTTTGCTAGTGAGTTCGGTCTACCAGGCTTGGAGTGTTGCCGCAAAATCTCGGGTCGACCGGGTAACTGGTGGGTTTACTCACCTCAAAACCCGTTAACCGCAAATGTCACTACGACAGTACTTTCCTGTCCTATAGACTCAATATCCTAACAACCACTTGGAGCGATAAGCATGACTGAAAAATTAACTGTGGGTGATTTAAAGCACCTGTTATCAGACATGTCTGATGATACAGAAATCAGTTTCTCAGGTGACCTCACCTTTTACCGATTCAGACGCTGGTCAGATAATGAATTTTTACTGGAGTTTAACGAAGCGCAGGCAGCACCTAGTGAAAACTTTCGCCGCAGACACCCCTATATTCAAGTGAGCCTCGGTAAATCTGGTACCTTTAAAAATATCTGAGATCAGTCTGTGTATTGTTGAGAGGTTATAATGACAGTGAATTTCACGAAAAAGTCGCTGAGGAAAACAATTATACTTTGTGTTGTCATATTTGTTTTGTTCATGACTGTCCATGCTGAAAAACAATAACAGTTAAGTATCAACAGAAAAGGGCTATACTACGTTTGCACTTGTGATAACGAGCATAATTTAAGCTTTGCCTTGCGTAGTCACTCTGGACTGGCAGAGTGACTACGCTAACTTTAAAATAGGTTTATTTATTGTTTCGGCGTCCTTATAATATTATTTACTTCTGAATATGGCGACATTTGTTATATCCAGATATACATAGAATAAAGTGCAATAATTAAGAGAATGTATTTCCAGTCCATAGTATTTATTTACTTATTATTTTTCCCACACAAGGCTTGCCATATGCTCAGTAACTATCGCCACAAAGGCGATAGCCTTAATACATTGCATTGCAACGGGACAATGTCTGTAAATCCCAAGGGAACCTGTTGTGGGGAGGAAGAAGGTTACGTCATATTATCTCCGGTTCCCTACAACTTATTAAAGTCGTTTCGGATTCAGGGCGACATAGACCGCATCCCGTACCTCCTGTGGAAACGCCCCCGACATCCCTTCGATGGCCGTGTTCGTCAGAGCGACGACCGCGATGTCATGTACAGGATCGTAGAACCAGCTATGCCCGTAGGCACCGCCCCACTGGATGGTACCTTTCCCTTGCGGGGTTCTGGCAAGCTCCGGGTTGGTAAGGATTGCCCAGCCATAACCAAACCCCCATCCAGGCCCCAGGGTTTGCACTTGTGGCTCGGTATGGTTTCGCATCATGAGGGCAACCGTTTCAGGCTTCAGAACTCGATGTGTACTGTCAGGACGCAGGCTCAGCAGTAATTTCATAAAATCACCCGCTGTCCCGACCATGCCCGCTCCACCGGAGGGGTAAGCATGAGTATCCCACACCCTGTCCGGGTTAAAACGGATACTCCCTTCACCGATCGCGACTTCGGCGTCCGACGTCATTCTTAGCGGTCTTGTTCCACCATCCTGATAAGGGGTCACCAGACGGGCGCTATCCACGACACTAAAGCCAGTATCCGCCATACCCAGCGGGCCTGTGACTTGCTTACGCACCAGTTCTGGCAGGCTCGATTCCGTAGCGGCGCTGATCGCAGCCCCCAGGACATCCATTGCCACAGAATAACGCCAGCCGGTTCCCGGTGAATAGGTCAGCGGCACGCTGGAAATGCGGCGCAGGTTTTCTTGCATCGGGATACCCATATCCAGCCCGTCGGATACGCCCGCGCGGCGATAAGGGCCATTCAACGGCTCCAGGAATCCATAGCTTAGACCCGCAGTGTGCGTCAGCAACTGGTGGATGCTGATCGTTGGCGTGCTACCATCAAGCTCGCGGGGTTTGAACTCAGGCAACCATCGTGTGACAGGGGTCTGAAGATCCAGCTTTCCCTGCTCAATCGACTTCATTACAGCCACTGAAACGATAGGTTTGGTGACAGAAGCTAGGCGAAAGATATCATCTTCGCGCATAAGCCGGCTTCGTTCACGGTCGGATTTACCCGCCGCACGGTGGTAGACGATCTCACCCTTGTGTGCGACGAGCACGACAGTACCAACTATTTGCTGCCCCTCGGTGGCTTTAGCGATCGCGTCATCAAGGGATGTAAACAATAACGATTGCGCATTGGCAAAGGGTATCGCGACGGTAAGTGCAGCGCTCAACAGGCAGGGTTTTAGCATGATTTTGTCCATATAGACGGATAAGATTACCGGGTTGCTTGTAAGGATTGGGGCAACGCCGTACTATAATCACAGTGATCGTTCCGTAATTTACACTTGGTTTAATTTATTTACAACAATGACCGTTATGATAAATGAAAATAACAAGCCACGACGCCGTGGACGTCCCCCGAGTTTTAATAGAGAAACTGTGCTGAACCTGGCCATGTTGACCTTCTGGAAGCTGGGCTATGAAGGCACGTCTATCGTCGATCTCACGGTGGCCATGGGCATCACCCCACAGAGCCTGTATGCGGCCTTCGGCTCCAAGTCTGCGCTATACCATGAAGTGCTGAGTCACTATCAAAAAACCGTCGGTGCCTTCTCTACACGTGCTCTTAATGAGGAAAGTTCCGCTGTGATGGGATTGGAGCGATTGCTGAGGGAATCGGCAACAGAGTGGTGCAAGCCGGGACGACCACGTGGTTGCATGATTTCGACGGGAGTTCTTGGGTGCGCCGTCGAAAATAAAGACGAGGTCAGCTACGTCGCACAGTTGCGCATGGCAGCAATTGTGGCATTCAAGAGTCGAATAGACCGCGCCATTGAAGCGAGAGAGTTTAAGCCTGGGACAGACAGCTCGACACTGGCGCGTTACCTCGGAGCCATCATTCAGGGCATGTCCATTCAGGCTCGGGATGGCGCAACGGAGGAGGAACTGCTGGAAGTTGCAAATCTCGCCATCCAGACTTTGCGTCAATCAGCATTTCTTGGCAGGTAACATTTAAGTAGGGGTCGCCTCAGAAAACGGGTAGAGTCGAGATGTGGCACGGTAATTTTGCAGGTCAAGCATCACGTAAACAACATGGTCTGACCGCTGCCTGAACCAAGAGTGATCGGGGTTGAGTTGGTCCCCTAAAATGGGCCTGAGTTCCGTCATATCTCCCCTGACAACATACGGTAAACCTTTTGCGGCTGCATTGGTGACCTCGCGATCTCGATGCGGAAACGCGTTTAGTTGGGCCAGAAAATGGATGCATTCAAGATCGTGGCAAATCCAAACCATAGCGCGTAGGGAATAAGCAGCCATGAAGCCATTTTGTCGTGCTTTTGCGCCTGGATAATAAAAGCAGCACCGTAATCAGCAGCAGCGTGATAATAATCAGCGCCTTATCCGGTTGATGCTCCAAGAAGAATACCGGGGACCACAGCCAGTTCAGTGCCATTTGTATCACCCATAAAAGCATGGCAAGACTCCTGAATGCAGGCCGCCAGATCCGCCAGCCCGCCACGCAGTCATGAAATAGAGTAACGTCCAGACGGGCGAAAATACGGCATTGCACGGACTAAAGGAGGGTTTCACCAGATTGCCGTACCAAGCATCGGGGCCACTTAAAACGCCAAGTCCCCCATCCCACGCCGATCATCCCAAACAAGAAAATAAATCAGTACGAAAAAATCGGTCGAACGTTTTCTCGTGTCTTTTACTGCAGGCGTCATATCATCAATCCCTATTAAATGTAGCGCACTTACAAAAAGCTACGTGATATATCACGGTGTTGCGGGATGAGTTCAATGGCTCGATATATCAAGCATAGTCCGGCTTGCAGCCAGAGCCTGAGCATGCTGGTAAATTTTTAAACGCAACCAGCGGCGTAACCGATCGCTATGTGTCCGCTCATGCCAGATCTGCATCATGTCGATACGCGGCAGTGCCAAAGGTAACGGGTAAAGACACAATTCAGGATCGCGGGCAACGGCCTCTTCCCCCACCGAACGCAGGCAGGTGAGTAATAAGTCACTACCTCTGATTAAACGGCTTGGCGCAAGAAAACTGGACAACCCGGCAACGACTTTACGAGCCAGTCCCTGACGTTGAAGGTCACGATCAACCAGCCCGTTCAGATCGCCGGTCAAGGTTGTCAGGACATGCTCGCAAGCCAGATAGCTGTTCAGATCCAGCCCCTGTAACAGCAGAGGATGATCTGCCGCTGCCAGCACGACAAAATCCTCGCTCAGCAAACGCTGCTGATGAAAAGTCTCTGGAAGCTGCTCGTAAAAACCGGCAATAGCCAGGTCACAGGTGCCTTTTTCAAGCTCGTCACGCGGTAGCATCCCACGCGTGTTATGGGTTATCAACACCAGATTGGGAGCCTCCTGCCGCAAGATGGGCAACAAACCCGGCAGCAGGATCTGCTCCATGTAGTCAGTCGTATAGATATGTATCCGCTCATCCCGTGCAAGAAAATCGCGCCCTTCACATTGATCGTAAAACGTCTCGATATCTTCAACCAGTTTTTGAACCTGAGTCGCAAGCTGATGGGCACGTGGCGTGGGGGCCAGGCCTCGCGGTGCCCTGACAAACAGCGGATCGCCAAATTCATGCCGTAACTTGTTGAGCTTATGACTCATTGCGGGCTGGCTGAGTGACATCCTAACCGCAGCCTGAGAAGCGTTACGCTCCTGATACAGTACGTGAAAGAACAGCAGCAGGTTGAGGTCTTTGTTGGCTATATTCATTTTTTGAATACCTGAAATGATCGCTTTTTATTTTTAGAATTATAGCGAGCCATCTATGCTGATATCCAGTTCGCTGATTCACGCGCTGTGAGGGGGGATACTTATTGGCGGCAACCTGATCAGCGCAAGCAGGGATTAATGCCCGTTTTGCAACTGTGCTAACAACGCTTTGGTGAGAGCATGGTCAGAGAATGGGTTTTGACCGGTGATCAACTCACGATCAACAACTACATTCGGGGTCCAGGCTTTTGCCTGTGTCAACTCGCCGCCTGCTGTCGCCATGGCTTTGGCCGGGTAATACCGGATCTTATCCCCCTTCAGTGAACCTTCAAAAACCTGTTCTTCTTCGCCCGCAAAAATAGTCATGCGATATCCCTGATATATCCAGTTCTTTGCCTGTGACGTTTTACCTTGGATCAGTCCTGCTTCAAAATCCTGCGGATCGTCTTGTGCTGACAGTAGGGTAATCGGACCATGGCAGATGGCGGCGGTAGGCTTGCCTGCAGAGTGGAAATGCTTCAGCAACTCCCCCACCTGTGGGTTATTGGCAAGGTCAATCAGCGGCGCATGGCCACCTGGGATCAACAGACCGGCATATTGAGAGAGATCACCAGCCAGTACTTCTGCCAGTTTGTGCGGCTTATTAATCCCTGGCATATTTGCTACCACCGATTGAATACGCAGCATTTCCGTACTGTTACCGCCAAAATAGAGCGGATCAACCGAACGCTGGTCAACGCTCGGTGCCTGGCCGTTTGGTGTAACCAGCACCAGTTCATATCCCGCTTTTTGCAGGCCATCTGCAGGCACGCCGAATTCATTGAGATAATACCCGGTCGGATAGGTTTTTCCCTCTTTAAGCGGTAACTGGTTTTGACCGGAAAGCAGTACCAGTATCCGTCCATGGGTTTCCGCTGCCAAGGCAGTGGCACTCATACCCAGGCAAAGCAGCAGGGCAGTCACATATTTAGTTAATCGCATAAAAAACATCCATTTTATTAAGGTGTTATATTAGTAAACGTGATTTACAACAGTTTTAGCAACGCTTCAGCAGTAGCATCTGAAGACGCCGGGTTTTGTCCGGTAATCAACAAACCATCCACCGCAACGTGGCTTTGCCAGTTTTCGCCACGGCTGTAGTGCCCACCGTTGGCCTTGAGCATTTCTTCAACCAGGAACGGCACTGCCTGAGTCAGTTCTACGGCGTCTTCCTCACTATTGCTAAAGCCCGTGACTTGTTTCCCCATCACCAACGGTTTGCCTGCCGTATTTTTGGCATGGCGCAGCACCGCAGGCGCGTGGCACACCGCAGCCACCGGTTTGCTCTGCGCCTGGAATTGCTCTATTAGGGTGATAGAATAGGGGTCTTCCGCCAAATCCCATAGCGGGCCGTGGCCACCGGGGTAAAACAGCGCATCAAAATCATTGGCGCTAACCTCCTGCAGTCTCAGAGTTTTTGCCAGCGCTTGCTGCGCAGTGTTGTCCAATGCGAACCGATGGGTGGACGCAGTTTGGGCATCCGGCTGGCTGCTTTTCGGGTCAAGCGGTGGTTGGCCACCTTTGGGGGAAGCCAGGGTGATCTCTGCTCCGGCATCGCGGAAAACGTAATAAGGTGATGCAAATTCCTCCAGCCAAAAGCCAGTTTTATGGCCCGTACTACCCAGCTTGTCATGAGAGGTTAATACCATCAGGATTTTCATCATTTTCTCCGTTGAGCGCCGCAGCGTATGAATCATGAACTGGATGTCAGCTTAGGCGACTCGCTATAATTCTAAAAAACAAAACTGTTCATTTCAGGCATTCAAAAAATGAATATATCCAACAAAGGGAATAACCAGGGGCAATTTATCGTTGCCGGCTTTGAGGTGTCGCTGCATGGCGGCAATAGCATATCGCATCATGCGCAGGCCAATATGCCTGTCTGGGGTGCTTTGATGTTCGATCAACGCGTATATGTAACCGTCACCCTGCCCTGCTTTAAGGGAATACAGTACATCAGAGTAGTAGGCGCGTAGATTTTCTTCGATGAAGGAGCCAGACTCCAGTCGCAGGGTATTCAGGTCGCACGCCTGACGTAGTTCTGGCTGCAGGTGTATGTCCAGAAAGTCGCGAGCCATCTCTGAGTGCGTCAAAAACGGTTCTGTCGCATTAGCGTAGAAAAAGTTGGTGTTGTGCTGTACCTGAAGATTTGTTTTCAATATATTGATTTTAAAGTAATAAATAATTTTTGCGATTTTTATGTACTAATACATGTACTGCTCATAAAAGAATGGAGGGAAATTTGGCTGTGTCCCTTAACTGCCCGTGGTGCTGTCACAGCCTCAAAAAACCATCACTTAGGGCCGAATGCTATAGACATTTCCTGTTACCCAGGTCCCCACCAATAAATCAGCGTTACGTCCCCGACCCAGCGCGACCGCACTCCCAGATAAATCACTGACTACGATAGTCGAGTGACCATCAAACGTTACCCTCCGAACTGCGTTAGCACCGTTGTCAATAACGAACACAGCATCTTTGCCATCAGACAAAATACCTACGCCTGGACGATTGAAACTGGCCCCCATTTCCTGATGTTTCCCATCAGACGAGATCCGAGTCACTCGCCCGCCATACTGAGACGCCACCAGGCTACCATCTTCCATTTCCACGACGCCGACTGGCAGCGAAAGTGACCGAGCCACGATCTCAGCTTGTCCGGTTGAGACATCGATAGAGAGTATTTCCCCAGAACCACGGTTCGCGACAAGCAACCGCCCGTTGCGTCCAAAAGCGATCCCAGTAGGTGTAGCCAAATTCTCGGCAATTCGACGACTCTTCCCATCGGCAGCGATGTGTAGGATGTAATGGCCTGAATACGAGCTCACATAGAGTCCTCCTGCGCTATCCAGCGCCAAGCCGGAGGCCGCAGGAATGTTGCGCGCTAAGATGGTACGTCTTCCATCTGCACTGATGCGCGTTACAGTATCGGCACTCCAGTCCGATACGTAGGTCATACCGTCTTGTGCGGTTACGATAGCAGTGGGTGACTGGAACCCTGTGAATAGGGGTTCTCCGGCATGCACTGGGTTCATCAATAAACACAGGAGTGAAGCAGCCATGGTTCTGTTAGTAAGTATTGATTTTGTGAATTTATGCATTTGTAATTTTACGCCGCAATGAGTGAATCTAAAACGTGGTGTCTGCACACTACGCTGTCCAACATCAATATATCTTTTGATCACTTTTGGGGTGCTGTAGACCAACTCGGTGAAGCTGCCATAATGAGTATCAGCCGCATAGAGCAGAAGAGCTTCTTTCCTGCAAGAAGACTTCTTTAGCGGCAAGCAGGCCGTTGATTGCAGCAGGAAAGCCAGCATAAACCGCCATCTGCATGATAACTTCGATGATCTCTTGCCGAGAGCAGCCAACATTGCGAGCGCCATAGATATGCACCTTGAGTTGTGGAGATGCGTTCCCCATCGCTGTGAGGGATGCTACAACGGCAAGTTCTCGAGTTTTGAGGTCGAGTCCCGGTCTTGAATAGATGTCACCAAACGGAAACTCAATGAGTAGCCGAGCAAAGTCGGGGGCGATATCTTCCAGACTTTCTATGACGTTCTCACCCGCTTTTCCATCAATCTCTTTGAGCTTCTCCCAGCCTCTGACATAGCGTTCGTTGTTCATCATCACTCCTTAATTAACTGATGTGTGCACTTTACATTTCGCCCAATAGGTTCATCCAATACCATTTTTGTGATACCTTTTAGGTATGAATGAACCTATAGATCTACGACAATTTCGATACTTCCTTGCTGTCAGCGAGGAGCTTAATTTCGGGCGGGCTGCGGCGCGACTACACATATCCCAACCCCCATTGAGCAGGCAGATCCAGCAGCTCGAAGCGGTGTTGGGCGTTGAGCTGTTCGTGCGAACCCGGAGTGGGGTGACACTGACAAAAGCAGGTGCCGCATTTTTACCCGAGGTCAGGCGGACATTAGTGCAAGCAAATAAGGCTATAGCTGCCGCTAGAGCGGCACGCGTTATCGTTGCAGGTAAGTTCGTCGTGGGTTACACAACCGTGTTTGACCGAAGCGTTATTCCTGATGTATTTGAGCCTTTACGTCAGCGTTTCCCTAACTGGCAGATTGTTACTCAAGGCAAGCATTCGATCAGTCTTGTGCGGGATATCAAAAACGGAATAATGGATGTAGCCTTTATCGGCTTGCATACCGAGGCTAAAGGTCTGAAGGTCGAGATGCTATTTGAGGATCCACTCATAGTCGCATTGCCCGCCATTCATCCTCTTGCCCGTAAGCGCAGTCTAGGCTTTGATGACCTTCGCGGTGAGTCAATATTTCGCTTTGAACGGCGACTGAACCCAGGTTTTTATGATCACTGCCAGTCGTTCTTCGAACAGATTGACTTCAAACCCAACATGATCCCTGAACCCGATGATCACCATATCTTGCTCGGCCTTATTGCCGAGGGGCAAGGGATCGCATTCATCTTTTCATCACTACAGAAGGTCAAGCGGCAGGGCGTTGTCTTTCGACGACTAAAAGCAGAGGTTAAAAGTTTGTCCAGTGGTATCGCTGTTGTATATTCCCCAGACAACTCGTCAGAGATCTTAAAGCAATACCTGGAACTTACCAAGGCTGCGACTTTTGGCGCTACGTGAGGTGCGCTTAGCACCATTCTCAAATCAGAGTAGAGTCTTATTTTACCCATCAGTCAGCAGTAAGTTGCTCTGTTACTTGGCAGGGTGAGCACCACATTTATAAGCGAATCAGTTGAAGGCCTACACTATCCTTTAACTCTTGTATCCAGGAACGCGGGACGGCGGATCTGCCAGAGCATCCAAATAATGCCCAGGCAAACAGTGAACGCACCGACCCAGCCAGTGCTGGCCAACCCTATCGTCTCCAGACTTACCCCGCCCAGCAGAGAACCCAGTGCAATGCCGCCATTGAAGCCTGCGATATTCAACCCGGCAGCTACCGCAGGTGCTTGTGGTGCATGGATGTGCGATAGTCCGATCAAACGAGCCTGTAAGGCGGGCACTGCGGCGTAGGTCAGCGCACCCAACAGGCCGACCAGTGGCACCATGAGCGTTAGCGATGGAGCAAATATCCAGATTGCAATTAACACCACGACCAAACCGATCAGTACTGTCATCACTGCCGCATCAGCATCTCTGCGGTCGGCTAGGCGCCCCCCCCCAGACATTACCGATGGCAGCCATCACGCCATAGCCCAGCATCAGCAGGCTGGCAGTGCTTTCGCTGACTTTGGTTACCACCAGCAGGATAGGCGAAATGTAGGTATAGAGCGTGAACGAGCCAGCATAAGCCAGTACAGTGATGCCAGCACCTGCCAGGAGGCGCGGATTGAATATAGCCTTGAGGCCATCCATCGCGTTGGCCTGCGCCGAAGTATCATTGTGGTCGGTCGGCATCAGGATCAGTAGGCCCACGAAGCCGATTGTGCCACAGGCGGCCACAGCCATGAAGATCACCTGCCAGCTCAAGATACTACCCAGGTAAGTCCCTAGCGGTACGCCCAAAGCCAAGGCAAGCGTCAGACCTGCGAAGACAACTGCAACCGCAGCACCGGCGCGGTTACGCCCAACCAGTTGTGTGGCAACGCTGGAGGCCACAGCGAGAAACACACCATGACCAAGTCCGGAAGCAAAGCGAGCCACCAACATAGGCGTCAGGGCGTCCGACAAACCCACCACCGTATTTCCCAGCGTGAACAACCCCATGGCCGCTAACAGGAGACGCTTTCGCGGCCAGCGGGTGGCGAGCGCTGTCAGTCCCGGGGCGCCAATGACCGCACCCAGCGCATAAACCGTCACTGCCGTTCCCACCTGACTGACGCTGGAGTGCAGATCAGCGGAAATGTTGGACACCAGACCGATGGTGACAAACTCGGTGAATCCCAATGCGAAGGCACAGAGCGCGAAGACGTAGATAACGAAGGGCATGCGCTCGTTCATGGCTTATTCCCGCTCATAAGCGCTAGACACCAACAGAGGCAGCATCGCTTCAGCCACACCTTTAGCAGAGGCTGGGTTCTGGCCAGTCACCAGCCTCTCGCTCACCACGACCTGAACCTGAAAATCTGCTGCCGGTAGATGCCTGGCCCCTCGTTCCTGCAAGGCGTCGGCGAGCAAAAAAGGCACCGTCTCGTACAAACCAACCGCACGCTCCTCTTCGTTGGTGAATGCCGAAACTTCCTTGTCTGCGACCAGATAACGACCATCAGCGAGCTCGATATTCACCAGTCCTGCCGGTCCATGGCATACCGCAGAGACCACTCCTCCATGCTCATAAATACTCGCGGCAATAGCAGCCAGTTCTGTGTTATCTGGGAAGTCCCACATCGTCGCATGACCACCTGCATAGAAGATCGCCGCATAGGCATCGGGATCGACCTGTGACGGTGCCAGCGTGTTTTCGATGGCCTTACGAAGCACCGCATCATTCCAGAATGCAGCATTGACCGGATCCTCCAGATCCAATCCGTCGACATGGGTTTTGCCTCCCTGGGGGCTAACGAAATCAATGCTGAAACCGGCTTCGATGAGCACTTTATGTGGGTGTGTTACCTCAGACAGGTAGAAACCGCTCGGTGCGGCGTCCATTGCATCTGCAGGACCTTTTCGATCATGACTGGTCAATACGAACAGTATGCGCTGTGCCATTTGTTAGCTCCTTTAAACGTAAAGAGGGGGAGGGCATCCGTCCACAGCTCAAAACTGCTTAGGTGGGATGAACATCATCAGAGGTTATTCTGGATGATTTGCTTTAAGTATTGAAGTGACTAAAATAGACAAACACTTTCCCTTAAATGGCCCAAATAAGTTGCGCAACGATGATCTCGCCGTCTTTCTGCATGTTGTTGACTGTCTGAGCTTTTCAGCGGCGGCAAGGAACCTTCAGATTACCCCCAAAGCTGTCAGCAAGCAGATTGCCAGGCTGGAGGGGGCTCTTGGGACCACCTTGTTTGAAAGGAACACCCGTAACTTACGCATCACGGATGAGGGACGCGTCATTGCAGAAAGAGTACGTGTTGCCCTTTCAGTTCTGGATGAAGTGAAAGGGCTTGCTCAAGGCGGAAGTCAGGAACTGACCGGACACATACGCTTAACCGCGCCAGCCCCCTTTGGGCGAAAATTTGTTGCCCCAGCGATAACTGATTTTTGTCGGTTACACCCAAGAGTTGGATTTGACCTGCGTCTTTCCGATCAGATCCAGGATTTGTACAGAGGCGATCTGGATCTGGCGATTCGAATGGGTGAGTTGGCAGACTCAAGACTTCTTGCTCGTCGGGTAGCCGATAACCGACGCATTCTGGTGGCTTCGCCGACGTTTATTGCGGCACATGGAAATCCCGCACGACCGGAAGAGTTAGAGCACTACAATTGCCTGGTGTTTGCCTATCCTGGATTACTGCAAAACACATGGCCGCTGCAAAAAGGCCGATGCGAGAAGTCCATCGCCATCGACGGCACGCTCTGCAGCGACAATGGCGAAGTTTTACATGAATGGTGTCTTGCTGGCTTGGGAATTTCTTTGCGTGAAGTTTGGGACGTCCACGAGGAATTGCACAATGGCCAACTGGTGCGTGTCTTGCCTGACTGGGAAGGCGTGGCATCCAAAATCAGCCTCGTGCGAGCACGCAGAGAACCCGTGCCGCACCGACTGACCGTCTTCAGCGACTTCTTACTTGAACGATGGCAGCAGACGCCATGGGAGCACTGATGCAGTTTGCGGCCACCAATGATAGAGATGTCGAAAAATAGTCTGCCATAACTTCAGTATTCAGCGCGTTTTATAAAGCCGTATATCTCTTTTATTGTATTGATATCAGGCTGAGGCATGGGCCGCCTTCCCCGGATAAAAACGGGAATGCATTTGTGCCCATTTTTCAAAGGAGCATAATAAGGATCATCTTTTCCTGCCTGTGGGTGTCGGACGTATAAGGCATTTGAGCTCCTCCCTGGCACTGACAGAAAGCGACACTAATTTCCTCTTAAACAATGTAACAGTGCAACTTCTACAATGCTTGACATTAGATAGGAATATCTCCCAATCCTATTGGTACGCCTGTACAAATATTTTTTGGGTCGATATCGGGATGAAGAGGATTATGGGGCGCAATCAATGCCAGGACGTAACACAAAGACATGATGACGAGAGCAGGGTGTTCACGAGCGAGCGGCTCTGTCCTGTTACGGAGTCAGCGTTGCGGCAGATTCTTCGCTGTTACCTCTTGCGTTAATGCATCACATTGCACGGCGCTCAGCAAGGCATCGAGCAATCTTGGGAAGCGTGAGTCCAGATCTTCCCGACGCAGTGACAGCAGGTTCTCCCGACCGTAGGGCCGCTGCCAGATGACACCGCTGTGACGCAGCACACGCCAGTGATGGGTCAGGGTCGATTTGGGAATGCCCTGGAGCACGGCGCTGCATGCATGCTCCCCGCCATCGGCCAGCACACGCACTACTGTTAGGCGTAGCGGATTGCCAAGCGCGGTTAGCACGTTCTCTAGGCGGATCTGGTTACGATCAGGATGGTTGGGCGTCATTCAGACAGTTTATTCCATAGTATGAGTACTTACAAACCATTTATCGAGGCAGCCCGTTTTTCGAGACTATTGTTCGATTATACCCGTACTGTTATAGTACGCATTTACTCGAACTATTTAACCTTGCTATCTGGAGATCCGTTTATGCCTTCCCTCTTGTCCGCCACCATGGCACATCGTTCCCTGGGATGGAGTCTGGCGCTACTTGCCTTCGCTCAGCTCATTTACTCACTCGACATCAACATTGTGTTCGTGGCTCTGCCGGAGATTGGCGCTGACCTGGGTTTTTCCGGACAGACCCTGCAGTGGGTGGTCAGCGCTTACACCGTATTCTGCGGCGGTTTCCTGCTGTTGGGGGGGCGTGCCGCCGATCTGCTAGGACAACGGCGTATGTTTATCTTCGCGCTGTGGCTGTATGCCCTGTCATCCCTAGCCGGTGGGTTGGCCTGGAGCCCTGTGGTTATCGTGATCTCGCGTGCAGTGCAGGGTATGGGGGCGGCGCTGCTGTTTCCGTCCACACTGTCGTTGATCAACCGACTATTCGAGGAAGGTCCGCCGCGCAACCGCGCACTGGCGATCTGGGGAGGCGCTGGAGCCAGTGGCCTGACATTGGGTTCGCTGGCTGGTGGCGTACTGACCAGCGCCTACGGTTGGCCGTCGGTATTTTTCGTCAACGTCCTGCTGGCCGGTATCGCCATTGTGGCAGCGTTCTTCGTGATACCCAAGGATCTACCCAGGATTGAGCGCCGCAGCTTCGACCTGCCGGGTGCTCTGACAGTGACAGCCGGTGTCACGCTGCTGGTCTATGCGCTGGTACAGGGGCCTGAAGATGGATGGCGCACCACTCCTATTGTCGCCGCCCTGGTACTGGCTGGCGTATTCCTGTTGGTCTTCGCGCTGATTGAAGTGCGCAGCCGCGATCCGCTTATATCGGTGCGGCTGTTCAGCAACCACAGTATGGTGACAGGCATGGTGATCACCTTCATCTATATGGGCACGTTCGGCGCGTTGCCGTATTTCCTGACGGTGCTGTTTCAGAGTGTGCAGGGTTACAGCGCCTTGCAGACAGGGTTGGCCTTTATCATACCGTCGCTGGCGATCTTCTCCGGCACGCAGTTGGGGGCGCGCCTGGCGAATCGCCTGCCTATACGTACGACGTTGCTGATGGGCTTTGCAGTCGGTATTGTCGGCACACTGGCATTGGCTCCGGCTGCCTTTGTTGGTGCGCCCTATGCGAACATCGTGCCAGGGTTGGTGGTATCGGGTCTCGGCCAGGGTATAGTCTGGACAGCCATGTGGATCGCTGCGGCTTCAGGCGTGGCACATCATGAGCAGGGCATCGCTTCGGGTATGGCTTCGACCACATTGAATATCGGTAATGCGATTGGAATTGCCGTACTGGTGGTCTTCGCCAATCGCGGGATCGATGACTTGCAAGGAGATGCCTTGCATGAGGGGTTGGCGAGCGGCACGCAGCATGCCTTCTATTTGGCAACGGCAGGTCTGGTGCTGGGTTTGTTGGTGTCCTTGGCATTACCACGCAAGGAGACCGATAGCTTTAAGGTCTGAAGTTAAACTTTTATCTATATCGTCACTCAATCCCTAACACGGGAGGAGCTGTTTGATGTTTTTTTACTTCGCTGCTTTTGAAAGAAATGGTAAGGGGCAACATAATTTGACTGATTCGCATCAAGATAATCAGCCCACCACTGCATCATGTGATATCTGACCTCAAGGTACTCAGCCAGATGGCTGTAGGCTGCTCTGACGGAGTTTCTTTCCTGATGGCTCATCTGTTGCTCCACCGCATCCCGCGACCAGAGTTCAGATTCTACCAGTGCGCTACAGGCCATCGCCCGGAATCCATGACCACAGACATCGGCTTTGGTGTCATAACCCATTAAACGTAGCGCCCGGTTAATGGTGTTTTCACTCATCGGCTTATACGGGTTATGGTCGCCGGGGAAAACTAAATCCAGATGGCCGGAGATTTCCTTTATCTGTTTCAGGATGGCGATAGCCTGCCGGGAAAGTGGCACAATATGCGGGGTACGCATTTTTGCGCCACGTCCGGAGTAACGTACTTTGTCGATTGCTTCGCGGGTAGCGGGGATGGTCCAGATTTTGTTTCTGAAATCAATCTCGCTCCAGCGGGCAAAGCGCAGTTCGCTGGAACGGATAAACAGATGAAGAGTCAGCGAGACTGCCAGTCTTGTTAGTTGCCGTCCCTGCTGATAGTCATCTGTTCGGTTAAGCAGTTCGGGCAACCGCTCTAGCGGAAGTGCAGGGTAGTGATTTTTAACCGGAGGAGCGGTTACACCTTCCAGATGCAGAGCCGGATTGTTTTCAGTCAGTCCCTGCTGTAAGGCGTAGCGCATAATGTTGCAAAGCTGCTGCCGGGTACGGGACGCAACTTCCAGAAAGCCTTTATTCTCGATAACTTTCAGCAGCACCGTGAAATGCTGCGTTTTCAGCATCATGACAGGAAGGTGACCAATCGCCGGAAAGATATGGTTTTTCATGCTGGCAAGAATGCGGTCTGCATAGTCTGCCGACCATTTTTTGTTGGTTTTATGCCAGTTCAGCGCGACGACCTCAAAGCATTTCTCCGGTGAAGCGGCGGCTTTCTCAAACATACGTTGCTGTGCTGGGTTGATATTCTGCGCCAGCAGCTTGCGAATGCCATCGCGCTGTTGACGGGCGTTGGAAAGCGAAACCTGCGGATATGCGCCTAATGCAAGGCGGGATTCTTTTCGGTTGAAGCGATATTTGAGATACCAACGGCGGGAGCCACCGGGATTGACAAGCAGATACAAACCCTGCGCATCAGTCAGTTTGAAAGTTTTATCAGAAGGTTTGGTACTACGGATTTTTGCATCGCTTAAAGACATGGTGGGGGTCACTCCATCATCGAACTGAACAGACCCCAGATCTGACCACCAATTTCTTCCGATGCATGCGGATAAATGAATACACATCGGGAAGGATTTTCATGCTAACTCATTGAATCAAAATTAAATAAGGATTCGCGAAGAGGCATGAAAACAAGAAAGTGGCTCCTCTGACTGGACTCGAACCAGTGACATACGGATTAACAGTCCGCCGTTCTACCGACTGAACTACAGAGGAATCGTGTGAACGGGGCGCATCATATCCAGCCCCCCGCAGCAAGTCAACGCTAAATTTCCTGCTCTGTGTTAACTGCTCAGCAACTGAGCAGGGAAGGGTTAGGGATGCTCGTTTTCCCAGCGTTTTAGCCGCAATAACGGATCCTGACGGTAAAACTGGCTGAAGTGCTGATAAAGCGCAGGAAAGCGGTTAGCCAGTAATTCCGGCGCGCTGAAGAAATATTCCGACAATACCGCAAAACACTCTGCTGGATCGGCGGCGGCATAGGCTTCAATGCTGGTTGCGTCTTCGCCCAACATATCGATTTCATCCTGTATATTATCCATAGCCGCATGCAGGTGGAGTTCCCAACCCGCCACGTCCCGCAATGCTATGGACGGAACACCATTTGCGTGCCCGCCATTGCGCATATCCAGTTTATGGCTGGCTTCATGAATCACCAGATTAAACCCTGACATATCAAACGAATCGTGCACATCCTGCCAATTGAGAACAATCGGGCCCTGCTCCCAGCTTTGTCCTGAGTGAACCATTTGACCGGAATGCACCAAACCGTTGTCATCCTGCCAGACATCATCGACCAGGAACGGCGTGGGGTAGAGCAGAATTTCATGGAACCCATCCAGCCATTCGACGCCCAGTTCCATCACCGGCAAGGCGAACAAGAGCGCAATCCGCGCCTCCATCAGGGGAGTCAACTCCATCCCTTGTAAAGGCACAATGCGTTTATGCTGTATTATTTGGCTGGCAATGCGAACAATCCGCTGTTTTTCTTCAACGGAAAGAGGCGCTAACAAAGGGATAGACAAAGCTTCCTGCCATTCTGCAAGCCTGTCTGCCTGAGATTCACTTGCTTTCCACGGCCACTTAATCATCATCTTGCTCGTAAAGTGATCACTCGAACCAATCGGCGGGTGTAAGTGCTGTAAAAATGCCGCAAAACAGGGCATTATAGCAACTCTTAAATGCGGAGAGATGCCGGAGCGGCTGAACGGGATAGTCTCGAAAACTATTGAAGGGGTAACCCTTCCGAGGGTTCAAATCCCTCTCTCTCCGCCACTATTCAAGCACTTACACAGTTTTAATTCAACGACCCCCGTCACACGTAGAATATGGGCTAACCTCCAGACTACCATTTTTTTGAGTAGAGGGACTTCAACGGATGGTGTAACTTTCATTTTTCTATCGTACGCCAAAACTTTGTACACGATCTTACACCCACCAAATTGTTGTATACCTTAGTTACTCATATTGCCCGCTTTGCGGTCGGTTTACTCATATCTAAAACAAGTTATTTTCAGAATTCAATGAGCAAGGTGAAATGCCTGAAGAGACGGATAAAACTCACTATGTTAAAAATGTTAAATCAGGAGAATCCTGTTTTAGCCCTAATAACTTATTATCAGAAGCATCTAATTAAAAGTACAAAGTTGGATGTAGTTATCATATTAAAAACAATAACTGTTATTTTTACCCATGATGGTGCTTACTAAATGAGTAATGTGTTTTTGTTAGGTTAATAGTAAATGTGCAACTCGCGATTAGAATTTGACTTCAAAATTAATTTTTCTCGGATTAATATTATCGATTAATTCTGCAGCCGATTACAAAATTTAATGCCCCATCATAAAATAAGTACCCTCCATGAGTGAAGATCTGGCTGATAATCTGAGCTGTAAATAGCCACATCATTTCAACTGCCTTGCTGCTTAAAGTAATTTATGCACGACCTCCGGTTATAAAGCCAGTAAATGTGGGTAATATTTTCCTTGACGCAGCATAAAATATTAAACACATCAAAATAGTTGCGATGATTGAAAGGAAATAAATAGATGTCACGGCCATACTTGTTTCTGGTCGTGATAATTTATACATTATTTTCCTTGTTATTGTCATTATTGGTTCATGGCTTGCGTACACAAAGAAACTTGCACCAGAAAGCCATGTAAGTAGTGATTTCAATTTTTTAATTTTTATTAAATAGCATGTTGAATGTATCAGAAAGACACAGCCTGTCAATATCGTTACTTTGTGGATTAGAAGATTATATTTTTCACTCTCAGTAAGCGCATCCAAAACTGAAAAAACAGGAAAGGAAAATAGTACTAAAAAATTATGGTTATCAATGATTGATATCCAATTTTTTTGTTTTGACAATAAGAATCCTGCATAAAAGAAGAATAAACCTTCAATAATTATCTGCTGTATATTAAAAGCCCATAAAACTAAAAGAACAACAAATAAAGAAACCATGCTTTTCTTGCTTTTCAATAATAAAAAAAATGGAGAAATTAAGCATAGGAGAAATAGATTCCTTATAAACCAGAGTTGATAGGCAACGGGATATTCAGTTAGTCCTGTAATAACTTTAAGGCAATAGCCTATACCTTTCTCTGTAATCCTGGCTTTGTCGGGACTTAGAAATACTGAAAGACTAGGCGTTGTTTCAATTATTATATAAAATATAAAAACCAAGAGATTCCAGAAAAAATAAGGAATTAAAAGACTTTTTGATCTTTTGGTTATTTGTGTTTTGTACGAATCAATCGTGGATTTAAGCTTCAAAAATAGAAAAAATGAAGCTGTCAAAAAGAATAAAGGTACACTGATTCTTCCGAGCGAGTGTGAGAAATAGTTTATCAATAGTTCTGATAAGAGAGATGAGTTTGCCACGCCAATATTGTGCCCATTTATTTGGACGTCAAAAACAGCTGCATGTATAAAAATAACACCTAATATTAATGGAAATCTTAAAATATGTAATCTTTCAGATTGTTCCTTAGTTAGCATATGCATTCCTTTGACTGTATGCTATGTCAAACTTGATTGTTTTTTTATAGCAATCATAGTTTTTGAAAATCCAATTGTTAAAATGTCCATCTTGGAACCGCAGCAAGTGATAGTGTTGTGTTTTCAGGCGTCATTACGTAACTGAGAACTGTTAGTGAAAACCACACTACTCTAATTTTATTATAAGACTGAGCAAACTTTAGCACAACTCATAGTAATTATTAAGTATATCTTTTAAAAAAACTTCTTGCCAAGAATGATTTTAGGTGATATGGAAATTGGGGAATCGTTGTGAAGTGGTTGTGATCTCGCAGGTACTACCCAAAAATACTCCTGTAGAAGGCGCATAGAGTTTAGTTATTTTGACTGCTTAGGTGCTAATACTTGAAATATTTCATGCATGTTACAAATACACATGACTAGGAATATTCCATATTTCGGGGCAACTCCTAACAAATGCAATTTCAGTTAGAATCACTTTGGAAGCAGCTACCGAGATAATGGTTAGAAATACTTAACGGAATGTTGATCGTTTGGAGCTTATCCCTTGCAAAACCCTACGCCTAAAGAAATATTACTCTCTTTTAAAAACACGCACTCAGTGTCTCCATCTTGATAACCCGATTGCGATGAAATCAAAGACCTCATTGCGATGAAAATCATGGCATTTCTTGAGGCTACAGATTCTTTTTCCAAGTCTATAGAAACATGCAAAAGCAAGGTGGCACCTGAAGAAGTCCTCAATCATGGAACGATACTGTTTTTCGCTTGATGCAGGTGAATTCACCATGGACTGGTCATGCAATGAGTAGTTCAGCCCTGAGCTCCTCGTGCCAGGGTGGCTCATATCACCCGCAAAGAAGGCAATTGCCTTTGAACGTCGTTCTTTTTCATGATGTCCTGGTACAAATCGGTATCTCTCGCTATCTGAATTCCTGTGCATTCGCAAAGTGAATCAATAGCGGCTCTCTTTCAATCGATTATCAGGTGAAAATTCCATGGAAAACAGCGAGGTTTATTATTTATGTCTACTCACGAGTATCTAGAAATCAGGTGTGTTAATTTGCGACAAAACTGGCGTTGCCAGCAGGGGATATTATGAACGAAAAGGATCCAAATCTTTGGTCTGCGGCACTGGACTTCCTATCACAAAATAGATTGATGATGTTTACTGGCGTATCCGCTTTTATCATCTCACTTTGGAGCAGTCTGAATGATGGAAAGAGTTGGGCTCGCTCCATTTTTGGTGGAATTATTTGTGTAATCATCGCCTTTGCAGTGTTGGAGGTGATGAAGTCCAGCGGGATCCAGGGAAATTGGTTGCCTGTCGTTGGCATCTTCGTGGGATTTATCGGCGCAGAGCGATTCAGGGATGGTGTATTGAACGCCTGGGAAACCCGAAAGCAAAATGTGTTGAAGAGTAAGAAACCATAAACTGATTGTTCCCCCATCAAGGTCAGTGTTATTCACATTGGCCTTTCTTATTGGCCGTATTCGCCAACTTCCAATCCGATTTGTTGCTGAAGGGTGTTCTTAATGCCATGGAGTCAGAATATTCCTCGCTGACCTTACATTTTGGCGATAAAATGAATCAGGTTTCTTCTTGAAATGAAGGCAGTCCAGAAATGGTTTTTATCCCGAAAAATTATGCAAAACTCGAAGTCGGATATCGCGAAAAGGCACTCAAACTGTTCCCTTGGGTCTGTGGTCGTTGCTCGCGAGAGTTCGTCTATTCCAATTTGCGTGAACTGACCGTCCATCACGTTGACCACGATCACAGCAATAATCCAGAGGATGGCAGTAATTGGGAGATGCTGTGCCTGTATTGTCACGACCACGAGCATTCAAAATATACCGAGGCAGATCAATACGGTTCAACCGTGGTCGCGGGTGAAGATGCGCAGAAAGATATCGCAGCGGCGACGCACAACCCTTTTGCCAATTTGAAAGCAATGATGAAAAAATAGTCATTTGAGGTAGTGTTGGGCTTTGTCACCCTGACGGGAGAGCCTATGTACCAGAAAATTGAAGGTGGGAATTATCGCCAGATTTTTGTGGTTGGCGATCTGCATGGTTGTTTCAAGATGTTGTTGGCGACGCTTGAAGAGCATGATTTTGATCGCGAGAATGACCTGCTCATCTCCGTTGGCGATCTGATAGATCGTGGTGAAAACAGCCTTGAATGTCTGGCATTGCTTGAACAACCCTGGTTTTGCGCGGTGCTGGGTAACCATGAACAGATGGCGATTGAAGCACTCTTTGAGGGGCAAATCGAGAATTGGTTGATTAACGGGGGAGACTGGTATCTGGCATTGGAAGATGAACCTCAAATTGAAGCCGCCAGACTGATTTCACACTGCCGAACTTTGCCACTCATCATCGAGTTGATCGTGGACGATAAACGTACAATTATTGCCCATGCCGATTATCCTGCGGATCGCTATCATTTCAACAAACCAGTTAACCGCGAAGACGTCGTCTGGAATAGAAGACGCGTTCATCTCGCGCTGCACGGAAAGAGCAAACCCATCGCAGGTGCCGACCTGTTCATTTTTGGTCACACACCGCTGCAAACCCCTTTTCGCGTGAGCAATCAATTATATCTCGATACAGGCGCTGTCTTTGGCGGTTACCTCACCCTACACCGTTTGAAATAAACCCCATCTCAATCTCCGGGGACGGCTTTTCTTTTGCCCGGAGTTTGCCGCGGCAAAAGAAAAAGCCGGGCAAGCCCGGCCATTATTACTTTCTACTAATACTACACAGCAACAACGTACTAATTAACGAACGGTCGTTGTAGTAGTACTGGTGCTTGTAGAAGAGCCGTCACTGTCGTCCTCGGCAATCAGAGCAATAGCTGCCAATGCAGCGACAGCACCAACACCAACAGCGGTCGCTTTGCCTGCGCTCAGACCTGAAGCTACGCTACCAGCTGCGCCTGCCGCTAAAGCAAAAGTAGAACCCATCAGGTAGAGGGAGAGAGTCCCTGCAATCAGTAAAGCTTTATTCATAAAACCTCCACGAGAAACACGATAAGGGTCACTATTCGACCAAGCAATAGAGTAATCTAATTTTAATCAATTAAAAACAATTTGTGAATTATTATTACTGTTTTGGAATTGTCAAGTGGTTGAGAAGTGTGGTGAAATAAAAAAATAAGAAATTAAAATAGAATTAATCTATTTATATACAATGAGTTATATTTTACTTACGTTTGCAACGATTTCGGGGTACATTTCTTTTTGTAAGTTTTTTCTTAATAAAAATCATGCATTGGATGGGAATTCTCTTATAGGCATCGTCCTGGCGTGGGTAAGAATAGCTATAAAAATACATTTGCAAAATTAATCAATTCAGGGTGCTTATCTATATTTTAGATGTTTCGCCTTATCATCATATGGTTTAGTTATATTTGAGTTATATCAAATGGTTATGTTCTTTTTGGTGAGGGTTTTGATGTGGCCTACATCAGCAATATTTCTATCTGACATATCGGCAAAGCGAACGGGTTAGCGCTTTGTGCTGAATTAAGTGAAATATCACCAGATAAGTCTATATAAATCAGGTGATTAAGATTATTCTCGAAAGCGGGCGCTATTCTGAGTTGCTCATGTCTTTCTAGACGGGCAAATATCATTACGCCATAATTTTCGAGAAGCGTCATCGAGCACCATAAATCAGTATCAATGAGCAACGGGTTTTTCTGTTATGAGATGATTAAGAACCAAAAGCCTGCTCCTTACCCATCTTTTTCAGTGCTAATATAGCGGTTTGATGTAACGTTGTCGTTTGGTGACACACTAAGGGAACTGTCGATGCAGATCATGAGTTTGAATCAAATACGCTGGTTAAGCCTGATTATCGTGATGGGCGGGTTATTGATGATTCTTCCTCTTCACCTTCTGGCGTGTTTTATCGCGGGTTTTACGGTGTATGAACTGGTAAATGCGCTGACTCCTCATTTCCAGAAAATCATCAGCGGACATCGAGCCCGCTGGTTGGTGGTGGCTCTCATCAGTACGATAGTGGTCACCGGGTTGATTCTGGCAGTAACCGGTATTATCAGCTTTTTGATGGAAGATTTAAAAAACACGGCAGTTTTCAATGCCAAAGTGGCCATCTTGCTGGAAGATGCGCAATCACGAGTGTCGCCATTTATGTCCCATTATCTGCCCAGCAATATTGAGGAGTTGCAGCGTGAGTTTTTGCAATGGTTGCGTGAGCACATTGTCGTGCTGCAAAACGTTGGAAAGAATGCGGCACATGCTTTTGTAACCATGCTGATTGGTATGGTGCTGGGAGCCATTGTCTCCTTGCAGGTTTATGATCGCTCCAAGCCGCAGCCGCCGCTGAAGAGTGAGTTGTTTATGCGGGTGAGGCTGCTGGCAGGGGCTTTCAGGAACATTGTGTTCGCTCAGTTCAAGATTTCATTGATCAACACGATTCTTTCTGCGGGTTTCTTGTTTGGTGTGCTGCCGATGTTTGGTATCCATCTGCCGTTTGCCAAAACGCTGGTGATCTTTACGTTTGTTTGCGGCCTGCTTCCTGTGATTGGTAATCTCATCTCCAATACCGTCATTTTTATTGTTGGCCTGTCATTGTCACTCTGGGTAGCGATACTGGTTCTGGGGTATTTGGTGATCATTCATAAAATAGAATATTTCCTGAATGCCCGAATCGTAGGTACGCGCATCAATGCAAAATCCTGGGAAATACTCTTGGCAATGCTGGTATTTGAATCTGCGTTTGGACTACCAGGTGTTATTGCCGCGCCTATTTATTATGCTTATCTCAAGAGCGAATTGCAGCACGCCTCGTTAATCTGAGTATCAACTGGCCGAAAACTGAGCATACCGCTGACGTCATCTTTTCCCCCTCTGACGTGAGTGGTATTCTGCTCACTTTCGCCTGGCGAAGGAAAAAAAGTGCCAAAAGATTTTGATGAGTTAATCAGAGATATCGATCTGATTATTGAGAACGTGGACAGCCTGAAAATGGCGGCTCCTCGCGGTAAAAACACACAGCTAGAAAATGCACATCCTCACGCTTACGACTCTTTTTGTGAAATTTTTGCCTTGAAGGCAGTACTTAAAGCATTTATTTCGTCGGTGGATACGATTGTAAAGGTACAAATCGCCAATAAGGTCGAGCAGGATATTGATGAACAGTTGGAGCATACCGTCCGCAAGGTCAGCGGGGGCAGTGTAGATCCGGATGATTTGGCCCAGATCACTGCGTATGTCCGCCACACGGCCTCTGAATTGTTAGAATGAACGATTCTGGATGATGAAGGCGCTAGCAAAAATCCAGTTGCTAGCGCTTTTTTTTTCAACGGTTGATTAGGGTATCTGGTGCTAAACGACACATTAAAAAGGAGGCTCTGACATTTATGACAAGTAAAGCGTCGTCTTATCACACTCTTCGACAGCAAGGCTTCCGGTTATTATTTGACCATAATACGGCAGTCGGACGCAGGGCCGAAACCGTCTGGATCCTTGTGGCAATGGTCAGCGTACTGATGCTGTTCTTCGAGTCGGGCGAGTACACCGTATTTTCTGGCATACCCGACGCCTCGAATTTTTTTCTATGGTGTGAGATTACCTTCACGGTGATTTTTACGCTGGAATACCTTCTACGCCTGATTTGCACGCCAACCTCTGAACGCTACCCTACCAGTTTTTTTGGTGTTATCGATCTTGTCACCATTCTGCCTTTATATATCGTCATGATTTTGCCGGGCATCACCAGCACCACTGAATTGGTGGTGCTGCTAAGGCTGTTGCGTGTACTGCGCGTGTTGCGGGTATTAAAGTTGTTGCGCTACATGAATGAAGCTGGTGCATTGTGGCGCAGTTTGCTGCGTGCGCGGCATAAGCTGACGCTTTTTTTCGGTTTTGTCGGCATTTTACTGTGCGTCTTCGGTGGACTGATGTACGCCGTAGAAGGCGGGAAGGACGGTTTCACCACATTGGCCGCCTCGGTATATTGGGCCGTTGTGACGCTGACAACGGTGGGGTATGGCGATATTACCCCGCATACGGCGCTTGGGCGGATTCTGGCATCAATACTGATATTGGTGGGCTACTCGATTATTGCGGTACCTACGGGAATATTGACGGCCTATATGTCTGAGGAATTACAGCGAAATCGCCAGCGCAGATCCTGCTCGCTCTGTCACCGTATAGGACATGAAGAAAGCGCAAATTTTTGCGTAGAGTGCGGGGATGCCTTGCCTGCCATCCCTGGGATGTCACTCAAAGGCAAAAGATCCGCACAAGAGTAATTGATGCATAAAACGCCAGAAAGGTGGCTTTTTATACATCGGTTCTTAAAATGAGGGAGTGGCTGCTAAAAAGAGTTGCTATTATTCCGCTGTCATGAGTAAATGCTTACCGGCCTGTGGTACAGACCTATTTATGCACGACATCCTGAGTAAAGTAGTTCAAATTTAAGCGTTATCGTTGATAGCCCTTCTCTGACGAATTTCCTTCTTAGTGCCTTCATAAGTAACGACTGAAAGCCGGCTATATATCGCCCACTAGCGGCTCATTTTTTTTATTAAGGAAGTTATCATGACTATGATGAAAGGTCAGGTTAAGTGGTTTAACGAGTCTAAAGGCTTTGGTTTCATTACTCCAGCTGACGGCAGCAAAGATGTGTTCGTACACTTCTCTGCAATCCAGGACAACGGTTTCAAGACCCTGGCTGAAGGCCAGAATGTACAGTTCTCTATCGAGAACGGTGCTAAAGGTCCATCAGCGGCTAACGTTACCGCTATCTAATCTGCATGTTCCGCTGCGTCTAACCAGCGAAACCCACAGATAATAAAACCCGCTCCGGCGGGTTTTTGCTTTGTGCAATTCAAGTGAAAATTAACCCTTCACCCGCTGCTGGCGGCGCGCCAACGAAAAAGGCCCGCTCGGGAGCGGGCAAAGTTCCTTGTTACATCTTGCTTTAAAGTACTGTTTTTGGGTTTGCAGTACGTGAGCAGTGTAGATCAACCCATAAGCAGGATTCTCGCTACAGAATGTTAAGGAATTGAAAATTCCGCAATGATGCTGAGAAGCATTTTCATATCCTTTCTGCAGAATTGTGCGCTACACTGTTTTCATAGAGAAATAGTGAGGTAACGTTATGAAAGTAAACGATCTGGTGACGGTAAAAACCGACGGTGGACCACGCAGGGAAGGGGTCGTTCTGGAAGTTGAGCAATTCAGTGAAGGGATTATGTATTTGGTATCCCTCGAAGACTACCCTGCGGGAATATGGTTCTTCAATGAGATAGATAGCCACGATGGAACGTTTGTAGAACCGCGTGACGACACCGAGTAACTGCTAACCGAATTACAAGAATCGGGGGCAGATTCTGCCCCCGACTACATTCACTGATATTCCAAATGGCTTAAAAGGTTTCCCAATTCTGCGAGTCATTCAGGGATTTATTATGAGAACCCGCGAGTGCCAACGCCGGAGTAAAAGGGGGGACGTTAGCGGAATTGATGGATGCGGAAGGGCGGTTTGCCAGTTGGAAAACGGCAACGGCCTGGGTAAGACGCGCAGCCTGCTCTTCAAGCGATGCCGCCGCCGCTGAAGCCTGTTGAACGAGCGAGGCATTTTGTTGCGTTACGCTGTCCATTTCTGACACCGCCTGACTCACCTGACTGATGCCACGGCTTTGCTCATCAGACGCTGAAGCGATTTCGCCCATGATATCCGTGACATTAGTAACTGCCGTCACTATTTCTCGCATGGTTTTCCCGGCGTCAGCGACGAGTAACGAGCCTTCGCCCACCAAATCCACGGATTCTTCGATGAGTGATTCAATCTCTTTCGCGGCCTGTGCACTGCGCTGCGCAAGGTTACGAACTTCGCTGGCGACCACGGCAAAACCTCGGCCCTGTTCACCGGCTCGCGCTGCTTCAACCGCCGCATTGAGGGCGAGGATGTTGGTCTGAAAGGCGATGCTGTTGATCACATTGGTGATCTCTGCAATTTTGGTCGAGCTTTTAGAAATACTGTCCATGGTGTTGACTACGTCAGCCACGATTTCACCGCCTTTTTTGGCTTTATCGGACGCATTGGCAGCAAGCTGACTGGCGTGGTGGGCGTTTTCGGAGTTCTGTTTTACCGTTGCCGTTATCTGCTCCATGCTGGCTGCCGTTTGTTCAAGTGAGGCCGCTTGCTTTTCGGTACGGGCGGAAAGGTCGGTGTTACCTGACGCAATTTCACTGGAACCCTGATAGATGGATTCAGCGCCTTCGCGAACGATCTCCACCGTGCTGGCGAGTGAACGTTGCATCAATTCAATATTGCTGCCCAGTATGCCAATTTCATTGCGTCCATGGTGCTGTGCTGGCAAAGTCAGATCGCCTGCAGCAATGCTCTTGATACGGCTGACCAATTGATCTATGGGGTTGATAACCGCTTTACGCAGAATAATGTAGGTCAAAAGAGTCAGCGCCAGTGAGGCCAGGAAAGCAGCCCCCATCAGAATGTAGCCCAGACGGGACTCTTCATGGGCCTGCATGTTGATTTGCGTTGCCTGCTCTGTGCGATATTGAACGGCTTTCAACAGTGGAATGTTGAATGTCTCATCAAGTTTGCGCAGCGTGTCGGACTCTTCCTCAATGACCTCTTCAAAATGTCCCTGACGGGCTGACGCTAACATCGGCAGCATACCTTGATTCAGATACGCCTCATACGCCTTGATTAAATCCACATCGATCGCCTGGTCAGCCTCGGTTTTTGATGGACGATTAAGGTAGAAGGTAAAGAGGGACTGGGATTGCTCAATACGCGCTTGTGCTGATTTGATATTGGTTTTAAATATATCAATTTCACCAATTCGTGCGGCTGACGATGCCTGAATCAACATCAGGCGCGCCGTACGGAAATGGTTTGAACTATTTGACAAGGCAAGCCGGATCTCCAGCTCTTTCGTCGCATCAGCCAAAGAATCATTACTCTGTTTGAGAAAGTAACTGGACGCGCCAATTGAGAGCGCGAAGAGAACCATTATTCCAGTCAGCATCGCAATAAATAATGAGACCAGCCGAATATTACCGATCATTGGGGTTTTGTCTTTTCCTTCAGGTGTTGCGCTCATCTTCATATCCATTCGCATATTCCAACTTCTTATCGGCGTACTGCCCGTCAGCCATGACGGCACGTTACGTAGGAGGGTAAAGTTACCGTTATGCTGGCACAGCAGCGGAATTTTCCGCGGGTACTGCGACAGCCATGCAGAAAGCATCGGCATCTGGCGAAGAATGTTTAGTCGACGAATGAGATCCTGATCCCAATTCAATCATTACGTGCAGTACTCTTCTGCTTACTTGGCGTCAGAAGCCGATTTATTGGAAAGAGTAATTCTGTTGATGGGTTTTGCCATCGCTATGCGCTTAAAAAATAGGCTGAAAAAGAGGTCGGGGGACTGTGTAGATAAAAAACAAAGACTCTTGTCGATATATTATCGGCAAGAGTCTTTAAAAATTAGCGGAGGGTAAACCATTTTAATTATCAAGATAATTAAAATTCAAATAGAGAGGCTGAGAAATTTTAAAATATTTAACGGGTATTAACGTAAATTCCAGTGGTCAATGTATCGGTCAGGCGTACGACATGATAAATAACCTGTTTATTGTGTGTTTTTATCTTTCTTTTAATATTTCCTTTATGAGAGGAAACTGTTTTTGCTTTAATTTGCATTTTGTCAGATATCTGAATAGTACCTTCACCGGACATCCACATACGTAACATGTTCGATTCTGTCTGGCTCAACGTAACTGGTGTCAGATCAAGAGAAGATTTCTCTGATGTGTGCAGAGCCTTCTCCAGATAGCCTTTGAGCAGTTCATTCAGCGTAGAGGGTTTGATTGCTTTCGACGAAATAATCACATTCTTACGCACAAAAAGAAACTCTTCAAAATGGATATTGGTAATGGCCATAAAAATAAAGAAAAGCGTGTCCGGGTTCTGAGTAATTACGTTCTTAATGCGATCCGTTGCGTTTACTTCATGGATGAAACAGTCTTCATTAATAAAAACAACATTAGGACTCAGTTTACTGCATTTTTCCTGCAAACTATCAATGTCGCCAATTGCGGTAATGTGCTTCTTTTTTACCCCATTGCATGTCAAGTAATCAGTAAGACCCAATCTGGTATAGCTACATGAATCCATAATGATCGTCGGCATAAAGAACCTCTCAATTATTTAAATCTGTTTTAGCTGCGAAAAAACACGCTCGGAATAATCCCAAGGACGAAAATAGAGCAAAACATCATGTTTGGTTATGTTCTACCAACAAACATAACCCAAATTCAAAGGGATTTTCTTTATATCTTTACCCATAAGGGAGAATTATAAATTTGTTTTAAGTCAATATTCAGTGAGCCTTTAGGGTAAATCCATGGAGAGGGCGACAGGTAACTCGTTAAGGGTAGGGCAAAGGCAGGCAGTGAGCGGCACTCAGGGGATTACACGCATTTGTGTCTATCTCTCATAGTGATCTTAACCCTGCTAATTGGTAAAAATTATTCATCATTTATCGTAAAGTTGTCTTTAGATGTGTCATTTCCGACTATTTTTTGATCGTCACAACGGCAACTCATAGGATTTTTCTTAACAAACAGTCTGTTATGTTAAAAATGTCACTAATGTTGTGTCACATTTCTTCGCAAAAAGATAAAAAACAACAATAAAAGAACATAAATGAAACATCATTAACCTTATATTTGTTATTTTGTGACGTATTTAACGTTAAATGCGTTGTTTTTTTGTGCGTTTATGCGAGGTGTATGGGTTTTTAATCGGCAATTTATTTGTTTTTCTGAACTATTCAACTGTCTATCTATACAGAAGGCAGCATTTACAATTTCAAGCAGAGAGTGTGTAACGTGGGTAGAGTGTGCGAAAGGGGAGACAAGATTTCGGGCAACCGTTACAGTGAATAATTAGTGATAATTGAAAGGAAGAATCATGCCAGCAATCAATCATTTTGGTCAGCCGATTGGCGAATCACTCACAGAATGGACGCCGCGCGCCAAGCCTGCCCGCCAAGCGATTAATGGGCAATACTGCCGTCTGGAACCGGTGGATCCACTCAAACATCTGGATGCACTGTATTCTGCGTATCACCGTGTAGATAATGACGAGGACTGGACTTACCTCTTCGCAGAGCGTCCTGCCGATCTGCACAGTTTCCGTCTTTATCTGCAACAGCTTTCAGCGAGTGAAGATCCGTTGCAGTTTGCCGTTATCGATCTGGCTACGGAACAGGCAGTGGGTACCTGTGCCTTTATGCGTATCGATGGATATAACGGTGTGCTTGAACTTGGTGCTATTAACTGGTCGCCGCTGATGAAGCAGCAGCGCAGTGGAACTGAAGCCATCTTCCTGATGTTGCAACATACCTTTGATGTCCTGGGTTATCGTCGTTGCGAGTGGAAATGCGACAGTTGCAACGCACCTTCCAAATCGGCAGCCGCGCGTTATGGTTTTAGCTATGAAGGCAGATTCCGCCAGGCTATCGTGACTAAAGGGCGTAATCGGGATACAGACTGGTTTTCAATCATTGATAAAGAGTGGCCGACGCTCAAGCAGGCATTCAACGGTTGGTTGAGCGCCGATAATTTCGATCCGCGAGGTATTCAACGCCAGCGTTTGCAGGCTTTTTTACCGGACTGATGAGCGGCCTGCCTGCGGGCAGCGCCTCGCGCTTCTCATTCATAAAAATTCTGCGCCGCACTTGCCTAAGCATGTGCCATGCTGATAATCAATGTCCGTGTCGCGCGTGGCCTATCGTTGTCAGGGGCGGCCAAATGCCACAGCAGGAGAAGATTATGCCAGCGATAAAGGCGGAAGAAATACGTCATGAATGCATCAAGCCCGGGGTGTTATCTGTGGCGATCAATCTGGGAAATCCGGTATTGGCGCGTCAGGACGCTCATGGGGAATTGCAGGGGCTGAGCGTGGTTTTGGCGAAAAAGCTGACCAGCGCTTTGGGTTGTTCCTTGGAGATGCATACCTACTCCACCGCCGGTAAAGTGGTGGAAGACAGTACTCGACGCTGCTGGGATATCGCTTTTTTGGCGATCGATCCCAAGCGGGCGCAACAACTGAGTTTCACCCGGCCATATATTACGATCGAAGGCACCTATCTGGTGGCCGAATCATCCCCGTGGCAAAACGTTGATCAGTTGGATCAGGCGGCTATTACCATTAATGTCGGAAAAGGTGCGGCATACGATCTCTTTTTGACCCGTCATCTGAATCATGCTTCCTTGAACCGGTTGGAGACGTCACACTCTGCCATTGAACGTTTTCTGGCAGGGGAAGGGGATGTCGTGGCCGGTGTCCGTCAACCGTTGCAACAGGCGGCGTCGGTGCATGCGGGTTATCGCGTGCTGGCAGACAGTTTCACCGAAATCCAGCAGGCTATTTGCACCCCGCGTGGCAACGAACGGCTGTTTGCCTTTATCAGCGGGCAGATTACCGAGTGGCTTGATTCCGGCGAAGTGGCGCGAATGAAAGCCGCAGAAGAGAACCCGGCGTTTTGACCAGGCGGTACTCGATGAAATATCTGTTTATGGTCAAATAAGAACTCAAGGTTGACCCCTGGGGGGATAGGCTTCAAAATTGGCGCGACGGTATTTTTCAGGAGTTCCCATGTCTAATCAGTTTCCAGTTTCACGCCCGCGCCGCCTGCGGAGTTCTGACGCGATCCGTTCACTTTTCCAGGAGGTTGAGTTTAATCTCGGCGACCTGGTTCTGCCGATTTTTGTTGAGGAAGAGGTCAGTGAATATACCGCGATCGCGGCAATGCCGGGTGTGCGCCGAATTCCTGAGTCCAAATTGGCTTACGAAATTGAGCGTTATGCTCGTGCTGGTATTAAATCGGTGATGACGTTTGGTGTCTCGCACCATTTGGATCACGTTGGCAGTGATACCTGGAATGAAAACGGTTTGGTGGCCCGCATGACCCGCATCTGCAAAGACACGGTGCCGGAAATGGTGGTGATGTCCGATACCTGTTTCTGCGAATACACCTCGCATGGTCACTGCGGTGTGCTGCACGATCACGGTGTGGATAACGATGCAACCTTGCGCAATCTCGGTAAGCAGGCGGTCATTGCCGCGCAGGCCGGTGCCGATTTCATTGCACCTTCAGCCGCGATGGATGGGCAAGTACAGGCCATTCGCCGCGCTCTGGATGAAGCGGGTTTCATTGATACCTCAATCATGGCGTATTCCACCAAATTTGCCTCTTCATTGTATGGTCCGTTCCGCGAAGCCGGTGGCAGCGTGCTGAAAGGCAATCGTCGCAGCTATCAGATGAACCCGATGAATCGCCGTGAAGCGATCCGTGAGTCGCTGCTGGATGAGCAGGAGGGGGCGGATGCGTTGATGGTGAAGCCTGCGGGCGCGTACCTTGATATTATCCGTGATATCCGTGAGGCGTCGCGTCTGCCGTTGGCGGCATATCAGGTCAGCGGTGAATATGCGATGATCAAATTTGCGGCGGCGGCGGGTGCCATCGATGAACGTCAGGTGGTGCGCGAAAGCCTGGGGGCGATCAAGCGCGCAGGTGCAGATATTATTCTCAGCTATTTTGCGATGGATATTGCCGAACAGGGTTTGTAAATCACCATTGTTTTCCTGGCATCGCTCCTCTGCGAACAAAGCCACCCGTCTCCCTCGCGTGACGGGTGGCTTTGTCTTTTATTGCCATCCAGAATAACCGCCGCGTTAACACAGTCTCATTTCACTATTAAAGACGGGAACCAAGCCCGGTCAGATGTTACTATTTGATAATTATACGCTTATTTTGAAAATCGGCCAATTCTGGGTCTTGATGCGGTATCTGTTTTTGTGATGTATTTGTGATAATTTTAGTGTTATTATGTTAACAATTATTTTGGCAGAATGATGTAATCTTCATCGCTAAAGCTATCTTCCTTGCGGAAACAACCTGAGTAATTGCAGTATTTTGATATGAAAATAAAAGAAATCACGATGAGGGTTATCAACTCAGACGTTCTGCTGGAGGGAATCATTCTATTTGTTGTTACTTTTTATCTGTCACATGTAGGGGCTCTATCGCGTTCCTACGAAAGCCTTTCCCTGTTCTGGCCAGTAAACGCCGTTCTTGCGGGTCTCATGGTGAGATACACCATTCTGGATAGAAAGACTCACCTCATTTTCATATTCCTGGCAATGGTGTGCATGGATACACTCAGCGGTAACGGGCTGTGGGATGCAATGAATATAAATTTGGCTAATATTATTTTCATTTCATTGGCGTGTTACCTGATTAAAAGTGACGTATTGTTTTCGTGGTATAAAAATTACATGCGCCATAGCATCCTGTCGCGAAGGCTGATAAATACGCTTCCTGCCTGTTTTATTGCCTGCGCATTGTCTGCATTATGGGGTGCCATCGCCAGTGATGGCATGGTCAATAAGACTTTCGCTGTAGGCTGGTGTGACTGGTTTACTGAGCAATTTGCGACGGGTATGCTTTTTTTACCGTTGATGGTCACTCTGCCGCATATCAATAAAATCCGTCTACCGCGTTTTTCAATTATTCGGATATTTTCCCTGCTGGCGCTGATGTTATCGCTGGTGGTTTCATCTAAAATCGATGGGATAATCGGCCTTATTCTTCCGTTACCCGCATTACTGGTTTGTGCCTGGCAATATTCTTTTTTTCCTACCGCACTATTAACGCTGCTGACGGGTATTACCCAAATTGTGATGGTTGCCAATCACAAACTGGCTATTCCAGGTCTCAATACCTTGGTATCCATCGATCCCTTGACGTTGGGGCGACTGATCATTGCAGTGATGGCGATTTGTCCGTTGCTGGTCGCCATCAACCTGTCATCGCCTAGAAATATACCTTGCGTTCAATAACCTATGAGAAAGAGTATGCGTCATTTGCGCTTTATCGCGCTCCATATGCTGCACCGGATCCTTCTGCGTTACGCGGGTTGACGTTTCAGCAGACCCAGCACTCAGTAGCCATTTTATCTTGTGCATAAAAAAACTAGCGCCGAAGCGCTAGCTGGTAAAATTACCATACTCAGTTACACACAAATTAATGTTATTGCCCGATGCAGAGTTCAGATTATTCTTTACTGTATTTCAATTTGAATGAACCCAGCGTAATAACCAAAAAGAGGGACGACACCAGCGCAAATGCAATATATAGGTTTGTTAAGTGGGCAACCAATCCGATTAACGCCGGCCCCCCTAACACGCCGAAATAGCCCAGCGTTGCGACCAACGCGATGGACATATTGACAGGCATAACTTTTTCCTGGCCCGCGAGGGTAATGAGTACCGGCACAATATTTGCCGCGCCGACCCCGACCAGCACAAAGCCCAGCAGTGTGAACGCCCAACCAGCACACAGAATCGCCATGGCGTAACCGGCCATGGCGCACAGGCTGCCATAAATGAGCACCTGCTTGCGTCCCAGTAAACTGACGACTTTATCTCCGGTCAGGCGCATTACGGACATCGCTCCGCCAAAGAGGGCAAATCCCCAACCGGCATGGGCCAAATCCATATTGCGTTCATTGGTCAGGAATACCCCACCCCAATCAAGAACTGCGCCCTCGGCCATAAAACAGATCATGCACATCACCGCCATCAACATGAGTCTGAAGTTGGGACGCGGTTTAGTGGCTACATTCTCTTTCGCCTCCTGATGGTCGCCAAAAGGCAGCAATTGATTGAACGCCGCGAAAGACATCACCACGATGCTGGCGACAGCAAGAAATGCCACAGTCAACGGTGCTAACCCTACACTGAATAACACCGCACCGCCGCCTGCACCAACGATGCATCCGACGCTATAAAGGCAGTGAAAGCCGGACATCAGCGGTTTTTCCGAGGACTGCTCTACCAGGGAACCCTGGACATTTATCGCCACGTCCGCCAGACCGATACCCGCACCAAAGAAAAACAGGCACATCGCCATAACGGACGTTTGGCTGACGAAAGCCAATGTGGGCAGAAACAGGCACGCCAGCGTGACACCCAGAACAATGATCTTTCTGCAACCGAAGTGGCCAATCAATTTTCCGGAAAAAAGCATTGCAAGGATCGATCCGCTGCCCAGACACAGCAGCAGCATACCCAACGCACCCGCTGCAAACCCCATTCGGTCTTGCGCATAGGGTACCAGTGCGGCCCACAATCCCATGGCAAAACCTGCAATGAAAAACACGGTTCGGGTGGCGGCACGTTTACCCCGTGTATTGATGGGAAGAGCGGTATTGATTGGTAGAGCAATGGCTTGTGTAGACATCTGACGATTACCTTGTCCAAATTGAGATGCTGAGCTTATTTTGTAAAATCACTTAATAAAAGACTTTTAGTAAATGATGAAAGTATAGAGCTATTGCCTCGATCAAGTCAATCTGTTGTTTCCAATTTCTTGTTTCCTAAAACGCAGGATTTACCCAAAAGTGATGTGATGAGGTATCACTTTTGAGTCTAAGAGCCTATCCCAATAGGACTCTTGGGAAGGCTCTTAGACAGGGGGTTACTGGACTACGTGACCAAAAATTCGATATTTATTGAACGCATCCAGGGTGTATTCAGTGATGCCGTAATGGTAATCGGCGTTGATATTATCCCGTAACACAAATGTTGGCAGATGATCTTGATGAAAATTTTGCTGGAGATAACTTTTCACTGCGGCAAACGTTTCCTTTTTAATCGCATCCCCGGAGAGGGCAATGGTAACCGGATTAATAACGGCAATCAGCGATGCAATCACATTGTTCAGTTTATTGATGACATCTGTTTCAGGATCGATCTCGCGGGTACTTTCATCAATGCCTTTATAAAAAGGCAGCTTGGACACTTCACCCGCAAATTGCGTGGCTCCACGTAACATTTTCCCTGCAATAACAAGACCGCACCCCGCACAATGTCCTTCCGGCATATAAATATAGGCGACGGGAGCTTGCTCATTACGACAGTTATTACGATAAAAACCAAAAGCGGTATAGTTCATGTCGTTCCCGGCCTGCACGAAAACGCCAAATTTTTCCCGGAGTTGCTCCGTAATGGATACGCCCTCAAAAACGCTAAGGTCACATGAAAAAACATGCCCATTAACGACCACGCCGGGTAAACCAACACCAATGACCTGAATATTAGGATAGGTGTTAATACGTTGTTGAATATAATCAACGAAATTTTCGACGGTTATCGCTTGAAAAGAATCGCTACCTTCTTCAATCATTTTGCCCGTAGCCGATCTCACTGAATAGGCGATCACTGCACATTCTTTGCTTCCCTCGGCATAAATACTCAGGACGTTAAAATAATCCTGATTATACGTGTAACGCTGCGCCGGACGGCCACCACGCGACTCCTCCAGTGACTCTTCAAGCACTTCTTCTTGTGCGCAAAGGTCATTGAGGATGGTTCCGCACGTCGGCAGGCTTAATCCAGTATGGGCGGCAATCTCTGCTTTCGTCGCTGAAACCAGTGACTTGAGCGTTTCAGTAACCAATACGATATTTTTCTGTTTCATTTGCTTCGTCGTATTAGTCAGGGGAGTGTTCATATTGCCTCAGGGAATTTTTCATTATAGAGGATAAAGATACCATAGCTTCCAACGGGATAAAATCAGAATTGTTTGAGGCCGTGATGATTAAATTAAAATGATGAATTTTATATTTTCGATTTATTATATTTTATTTTATGTTTTTCTTTGTTGTTATTCGGGGTCTGGGGTTTATTAATTGAGAAATATCTATATGTCTACTTAATGCGCGTTTGGTGTGTTTTTTTTCGCCCGCCTTAAATTTATTCGTCTGTTAGTCTCTATCACATATGAATGGGATTTTTATTATTTTAAACGCTAGAGGGTTTTCTGATCTCTTTTGTCCTCATGATCTCAATATGAAATAGCGACACTGCGTAGTACCAACAGGGTTCTCTGTGCAATCCGAATAGGAGCCAAAATGGCTAACTCAATTATTTACTTTCAAGACTACACCGAAGCATCTGACGCGATAACCCTGACATCCACCGATAATTACAGCCTCACCAATTATGACTGTACGCCGCGAACACACCCTGGTCAGTCCGTCTCTCAGTTGCCCTCGGGTTCATGGTTACGTTTTAAAAGTACTATTCCTCAAGGCCAGTTTGCGGAGTGTATGATCTACGCCTCCACATTGAATTCTGCCCAGGCAATTCAGGTATGGATCGGTGAGCCCGTTGATGGTGGATCACCTTTATGGACAATCTACGTGACACCGGTATCAGTAGAGAACTATTTTACCGATTCTGTCAGCAGCTATGTCAGTTTTACTGATCAGGAAGAACAAGACATCTATTTCTATTTTCCTGATGGTTTTGACGGTTATCTTAATTGGTTCGTTTTTAGCCAATACTCAGGACATGAAACACCGGAAGATAAACTGCACCGCATGCAGTGGTTTACCGACAGCCGTTTTGGTCACATGATGCAGTGGGGCGCGTACTCAGTATTAGGTCATGATGCGTGGTATATGAATACTGCCAATATTCCTAAAGACACTTATATTACGGACGGCTGCATTCCGTTTGATCCACAAAATTACGATCCGGAATACTGGAGTGAGGTGATAGTCAATACCGGGCAAAAATACCTGACCATTACCACTAAACATCATGACGGTTTTGCGATGTTTGAAACGAATATCGATGAATTTGCGCCCTATGATATACACTGGAGATCAGCAATGGTCAGGCGATCGTGACCTTTGCCAATACGTTAGCGTCAGCACCGACGCAGGATAATTTCCGATCATGGATAAAAATAAATGACGAAATCCGGGTTGGGTTGCCTATTACTTCGTACAGTTATGATCAGCAAACCCAAAAGGTAACACTTGGTTTCACGGCCATTCCCGCGACTGCCGTAGCGCAGGATATCACTATCACCATTCAGTGATCCCGCGTCATTTGCTGAGAGTGGCAGTCAGTATGAGTGGTGGGTTGGAGACACATCTGACGGTACTTTTACCCAGATTGAAGGCGTTAATACGCAAAGTCTGATGCTATTGCCTGAACATCTTGGGAAATACATTAAAGTGGTTGTCACACCACGCAATGAACGCTTTGCTTACGGTACCCCCGTTTCTTTCGTTACCCCGCAAATCATCGGTCAGCAAGTGGGCAATCCGCGTACTGATTGGTTTATGAATGCGAAATACGGCATATCGTGTCATTTCTTACCGAACTATCAGAATTTGTCCCCAGTAATTCCTGATGATGAAAAATGGCAACCCGGTGAAACATGGGACGACTTCCTGAGTACTTTTGATGTTGATGCCTATGCTCAGGCCGTGGCTGATTTAGGGGCTGGATTTGTTCTGCTTACTATCGATCAACATTCGGGCTATAACCTGGCGCCGTCTGCTATTTATGACAGTATTCTGGATATTGCGCCGGGCGTTCGCTCGCCGTCCCAACGGGATCTCCCTATGGAGATCGCGCAGGCATTGGCAAAATATGACATTAAATTGATGTTTTACTTCATGGGTTTTCTACCGGCGAAAGCCAGCCTGACCTACTATGACGACGATGCAAATCCGCATTCGCCTGACCGCTGGGGTGTTCCAGGTAACAGTAAGGATGGGCACCACTATGATGTGGATGGCCTGACCGCATGGGTCAAGAACGCCACTGATTTACAAGGGGTCATCTCTATGGATATCAGGGTGAATAGATTTGGCGAACTTGACAGCTTTGTCTCTGGACAAATCAAGGCTGTAAAATCTGTGGTTTACCCCGATGGAGTGGTAAAAAAACGCGGCTGACTCAATAAGACACATATCTAATCTTTTGGGGCAAAGCCTCCTCTGTGATGCAGAGGAGGCTTTATTACATAGAGGCTTGATTAACTGCCGGGCTCGCGTTTGCGGTTCATTTTGTGACGGTTTTCAGCAGGAATGGGCCGCAAGAGAGTGTTATTTGATGTAAGCAACAACGACGTCACTCAGCCTGGTGGTATACGCCGGGGACAGCATCTCCCTTTTCATGGCCCAGCCGCGTTGAATCCCCTGGCCGGCAAACCAGATCTTTCCTTTGCCCGACTTATTGATGACATCCAGCGTTTGCATCAGTTGTTCACTGTTACGCTTTGGCTGATAGTCATCGAACAAATTCAGTTGTGCGACGCCCTGACTGAAGAAATCCCCCAGCATGACGCCGCCTTTCTGATAGTGATAACCGGGTTTCCAGATTTGCGCAAGGCAACGCACGGCAGCATTGAGGATGTCACGGCTGTCCTGAGTGGGGGTAAGCAGTGTGATACCGGCAGAATTACCGTAATAGGGGACGTTGGCATCGTGCGGGCTGGTTTTGATAAAGGCTGAAATATAGCGGCAGTACTGGTGTTCACCCCGCAGTTTCTCTGCCGCCCGCACGGCATAGGTACAGATCGCTTCACGCATATCCTGATAGTCGGTGATGCGCTCGCCAAATGAGCGAGAGCAGAGGATCTGCTGTTTGGTGGGGACGAACTCTTCGGCCTGTAGACAAGACTCACCGCGCAACTCGCGTACTGTGCGCTCAACCACCACGCTGAAATGTTTGCGGATCAGCGCTGTCGGGCAATCGGCGAGTTGCAACGCCATCTTGATTCCCATCTGATTCAGCGTTTTGCTCAGGCGGTGGCCAATTCCCCAGACCTCCTCGACCGGGATCAGGTTCATCAGTTTTCGTTGCCGTTCTGCCGAGGAGAGGTCCACCACACCCCCCGTCCCCGGCCATTTTTTTGCTGCATGATTGGCGAGTTTGGCCAGAGTTTTGGTCGGGGCAATGCCAACAGCCACGGTTAGGTGCGTATCCTGATGGACTTTTTTTCGGATATCGCGGCCAAATTGCGCCAATAAAGGCGAATCACTGAAATCAGAGAGATCCAGGAAAGCCTCATCGATCGAATAGACCTCAACGGAGGTGACGAGCGATTCGAGCGTAGTCATCACTCTTAACGACATATCGGCGTAGAGCGCGTAATTGGATGAAAAAACCACCACGTTATGTCTGCGCAGTTCATCGCGCAGTTTAAAATAGGGCGCACCCATTTTCAGCCCGAGCTTCTTTGCTTCCGCGTTTACCGAGATCACACAGCCATCGTTATTGGACAACACAATGATGGGCCTCCCTCGCAAATCAGGCCGAAAGATACGCTCGCAGGAGGCGTAAAACGTGTTCACGTCCGCAAGGGCAAACATTTTAGCGCGCGGCATGGAGAATCCATGTCACGACGCCGAAGATCTCCAGATCCTCTTCATGGTGCAGCAGAATCGGCGCAAAAGCCGGGTTCATCGGGAGGAGTTGCAGGGTGGGGTGCAATTGCAATTTTTTCACCGTAAATTCTCCCTCAACGGAGGCCACAACAATACTCCCCTGTTTTGCCGTGAGTGAACTGTCGACCACGAGCATGTCGCCGTCGTTAATATTGGCGTCAATCATGGAGTCACCTGACACCCGTACAAAGTAGGTCGCGCTGGGGTGCGAGATCAGGAGCTCATTCATGTCGAGACGCCGTTCAACATAATCCTGGGCAGGGGAGGGGAAACCGGCGGAAACGCTATCTTGAAAAAGGGGGATTTTGACAATTTCCGCAAGCGTTGTGGCACGTTGAATAAGCATAATGGAAATCCTAAATATACTGTGTTTATGTACAGTATACACAGAGGATTCCTATCTTGAAAAGGTACTGTTTCGGGTTTCTTTCTATCAGGACAACGGCGGGAGGAACTTTACTAACTTTTTGAGGGCCAAGCCCAGTAGGCGTTATTGTTGCAGACAGTCTGAGCACTGCGCAGGTTCAAAATGGCCAATAAAATAGCCCTAATGGGATAGGCTCTAAATAATTACAATGAGACGCTCGAGAACGTCATGGTTATTTACCGTGCAGAATATTCAGTGTTCGCAAATAAAAATACAAATGATATTTTTCTTAAAAATAATGATTTCATGCTCATACTCATGTTTATAAATTAAATAATAAAAATATCACACAGGAAAGTGTTTATTTTCCACTCACCAAGAGTGCGTTTTTTGCCCATCTTAACCGGATGAAGTCTATTACTCTGAATGAATAAGGAATGGAGATTTTATTTAGATAATTAGTTGGTAAGTATTATCTTTAGAAAATATCTGTAAGAAAAACCTGTTTAAAAATCTTATGGATTCCAATCACTAAGATTTTTATTGCTGACTTTCATCATACTAGGACATTCTATGAACAGAAAAATAGCTTTGGGTTATCTTGGAGGGGTGCTTTTTATCCTCACGACTTCATGCTGGGCGGCACCTCAGGCGCAGGTTCAATGCGATTATGACCATACATTGGCTGATGATCCTATCTTAATGCCAGGCGAACCGGGTATGGCCATGCTGCATGATTTTTTTGGTAATAAACATACCAACGCCAATTCGACCAATGCGAGCCTTAAAGCGCACCAAAACGCAAGCTGCAATAACGCGGCCGATGCCAGTGCTTATTGGGCACCCGCGTTGAAATTACCCGACGGAAGAATAATCAAACCCGCATATCAGAAGACTTATTACCAGGCCAACGGTAGTTCACTTCCCAATTTGCAACCATTCCCAGAGGGAATTCAGATCCTTGCAGGGAATCATGAAGGGACTTCGAGCAATGATGGTGTTATTTCATTTCTTTGCAGTAATAGCAGTTATTCTTCTGTAGCAACCACTAATTGTGGCCCGGCGGCAGGGGCAGATCATGTTCAGTTGGACATCGGAATCATGTTCCCTAATTGTTGGGATGGTAAGACGTTGATTCCTAAAACCTACGATGACCCTACGCTGGTCTATACGACGGGTCCTAATACCTGCCCGGCAGATCATCCGGTTCAACTGCCCCAAGTCAATATGAATGTGGCATACATTATTCCAGGTACAACGCCGTTTGATTTGAGTAAAACGTTGTTGTCGCTGGATCCTGTAATGGTTGATGGAAAAATGCAAGCACAATGGGGTTCCATCTATACCGCGCATGGCGATTTCATGCATGCCTGGACCACCCAGGGAGCGGAATTCATGGCGGTTCTCTGTATGAATGTGGGTATGGACTGTGGCACAAATATTCCCTACGCCTATTCAGTAGCGCAGGATACTTATGTCTCAAATCTCGCAGATAGTGATAAAAACTTCAGTACCGAAACCATCGTCAAGGCTCAGGATACCTGGAATGATTCTGGGCCAGATAATACGCAGCCACAGTCTATTGGTTTGATCAAGGTTGATATCCCCCCTCTGCCAGATGCGTCCACAGGGTATCCATCCGATCCAAACGTTATGCTAAATTATGCGCTGCGTATCTACGGTGCCAATGTCAGTACATCAGACTCCGAGGCAGTTTTCTTTCATGTCGTTGATAACAATTGGAACGCCAGTACGGTGACCTGGAATACACAACCGACGTGCGACCAATACAGCGCCTCCGTTAATCCGGTGCTGTCATCTACGATGGGCTGGCTCTATGTTGATGTGACGGACATGGTCAAGACGGCTATGGATGCTGGAAAAACACAGATATCCTTCTGTTTAACCGGAGCGCGGGAAGGTCAGGTATTTAATATCACCTCAAGTGAAGACCTTCATTCACTGGTATTGATGCAAAGGCTCACCCGCAAAATTACCAGCGAATAGTTTTTAGCAAATGTCTTTATCTGGTGTGCCGTAAAACCTCGGCCTTCATTCAGGCCGGGGATATAAGGCACGTTTTTCCACCTAACCACCGCGCGCTGCTGCTTCAAGCCCGGCGATATCCAGCTTGATCATCTGGAGCATAGCCTGCGTGACACGTTTGGTTTTCTCCGTATCGGGACCGCTAATCAACTCGTCCAGACATTTTGGTACGATCTGCCAACACAAACCCCAACGATCGCGCAACCAGCCGCACTGCTCGATAGATCCCCCTTCACCCAGTGCGTCCCACAACCGGTCGATTTCAGCCTGATCATCACACTCAAGGATAATAGAGAAACTGTGGTTAAAGGGGTCAAGCGGTCCAGCTTCAATGGCCCTGTAACGTTGACCACCCAGTGTGAATGCGGCCAACTTGACACTGCCTTCTGGCCCGGATGGCGTATCCGCGGCCAGCACCGATTGCCATTCCAGTTCCGAGCCTGGGATCAGTGAGGTATAGCAGCGCAGTGCATCCTCCATGTCTCTTTCAAACCAAAGATGTTGTATAACCTGAGTCATTTCGGTGTCCTCATCAATGTCTACCCTGATCTAGTGTAGACCTCATAACGTCAGGATGTAGACAACGTGGCCGCTATTTCAAGATTGGGGCGCAACTACAAGCTCGGGGGGCAACTACAAGCTCGGGGCGCAACTACAGGCTCGACTTTTGATACTGCTTAACGAAAATTTTCCTGCCCGTGGCCCTCCTATCCCACTTAAGACAATTTCGTTCAATACTCACTCTTCGCAACACGGCACGCTGGCACCTGTAACTTTCTTTACAGGTGCTGACTATGACGCTTTACCTTTCCATGGCCGCTTTTGCGTTGGCCTCCTCCATTACTCCCGGTCCAGTGAATATCGTTGCGCTCAGCAGCGGGGCACAGTTTGGTTTTAACGCCAGTCTGCGGCACGTCACTGGCGCGACACTGGGTTTCACACTATTGCTGATGTTGGTTGGCCTGGGAGTACATGAAATCCTTTCCCTATGGCCTGGGCTGACAACCGCAATCCTCTGGGCAGGCGTGGTCTTTCTGCTCTACATGGCCTACCAGCTTGCCACCGATAATGGGCAATTGGGGCAGGGAGGGCAGCAAAATGAGCCCTCTTATTGGTATGGCGCTTTGTTGCAGTGGCTGAATCCAAAGGCCTGGCTGGCTTCGATCGCCAGTATGGGGGCCTTTGTTGGCGACGGGGAGATACTGTTGTTGTGGCAGTTTGCTGTGATCTATTTTGTGATTTGCTACGCCTCTGTGGCCAGTTGGGCCTACGCCGGGGCGATGCTCAGTCGTCTATTGCAGAGTCCGCGCAACGTGCGGCGTTTTAACCGCCTGATGGCATTGCTGTTGGTGTTGAGCGCCTATTATTTGTTGCTCGAAGGGGTTTGATACTGGCCGGGTGTGGCCGCCAGCAAATGCTTGAAGGTGCGTTGAAAGTGCGCCTGATCGGCAAATCCACTTTCGTTGGCGGCTGCGGCAATAGGGAAGCCGCGCCTCAACAACCGGTGACCATACTGGATACGCTGGTTAACCAGATAGGCATGCGGTGTCATGCCATAGCGTTTTTTGAATGAGCGGATCAGGTAGGAAGGTGAGAGTGCCGATACCTGGCAGATCGCCTCCAACGTCAATGACTCGGTGCAGTGGGCGCTGATAAACGCAGCGGCTCTTTCCAGTTTTGGATTGATCTCTAACGGGGGAGCCGATGCCATCCCCAAGCGTAATGGCAGGTTGCTAAAATAATCCACCAAGGCAATCTGCTTTTCCAGATGACAACAGACCGAACTGGTTAAAACCTGATAAAGCTGATTCAGGCCGGAAAATAGTTCGGTATCCTGGCTAATAACCTGGGCAAAGGGGATAAACGCACTGGTTTTTTTGCTGCCGGTATTTTCCTGCTGCAACATTGCCAGCCAGTTCGGGTCGATATAAAACATGATATAGGCCCAGCGCTGGTCGCCAATTGGGTTACAGCCATGAACCTGCTGCGGATTAATGATCACCACATCGCCGGTGTTAACCTGCAGGTGCTGGTCTCCGTTGATATAGGTACTGGTGCCGGCAGTGATAGCACCGATAGAAAAAAACTCATGGCTGTGAAGCGAATAGCACAGCTTGCGACCGTCTTCGATGGCCCGGGTTTCAACAAAAGGCAGGCGTTCGTCGCGCCAGAATTGCGGGGCATCATTGACCATTGTTTTCTCCTCTGCTGTGCAATGAGTAGTTCTTGTTATAGCGTAAATTTCGTTGCAGGTCAGCTTTGTCGCCAGCCATTTTATTGATATTGCTGCCTTGAGTGGCGGTAATGATAATAAGATCTTATTCTCAGTGTAATAGCATCCTTGTGAGATGATTATGGCCAAATCAACCACCATCCTGTTGGTAGAAGACGATACCCGTCTGGCGACCTTGACGGCGGATTTTTTAACCCGGCAGATGTTTGATGTGACTATCGAAGGCAATGGTATTGCGGCGATAGCCTATATTGAAAAACATCAGCCGGATCTGGTTTTGCTGGACATTATGCTGCCCGGTGCCAGCGGTATGGATGTCTGCAAAGCCGTACGCCCCTTCTATAGCGGGCCGATTATTATGCTCACGGCCATGGGTGAAAGTCTGGATCAGGTTCTGGGTCTGGAACTCGGGGCGGATGATTACATTATCAAACCGATCGAGCCCAGGGTGTTACTGGCTCGCGTGCGCGCCCAGCTCCGTCGGGTTAATCAGCCTGCCCAGCCGAAAGACGATCGACAAAACAGTACGCTGACGTTCGGTCAACTCTCCATCAATCCCGATTCAAGAACCGTTACCCTCTACGATCAACAGATTCCCATGACCACGGCGGAATTTGACGTGCTGTGGTTACTGGCCAGTGAGCCAGGAAAGGTGCTCACCCGCGATATGCTGCTATTGGCGTTGAAAGGGATAGATTTCGATGGGCTTGACCGAACTATCGATATCCATATATCACGACTGCGCAGAAAGCTGGACGATGATGTCGATTCACCCCAGAAAATAAAAACTGTCCGGGGCAAAGGGTATTTGCTGAACCGCGATGGCTGGAATTGATATCCAACGTTGAGGCAGGAAAGATGAAAAGCAGAATAGGCATAAGAACTCGGACTTTTATTAGCTTTTATCTGTTCTGGCTCTGTTCTGCCCTGGTGATCTATCTGTCGATAGATTTTGTACAAGAGCGGATTCTGGAGAGACTGGTAGCGACAGCGCAATCCGAGTCAATGCGTGAGGCGGTGAAGCGGGTCGAGGCGCGGCTCCTCGCGCATCCCAACACCGACTGGGAAAAAGAAGTCGACAGCATGGGCGATTATTTTATCTACCCCATGGCGATCAAGAAAATTGATGTGTTTTCCGCTCATATGGACGCAGAACAATACCAATCGCTGAAGGATGGCGTGATTATATTGACGTCTGACGGGTTCGTATTGAAGAAAATCAGAAGCACAAACGATGTGCTGAAGATTGGCCCGATAACACCGGAGTCGCCGTCAGTGGTCAGTGAGCTTTCCACGATGCAACTCATCATCTACGTCTGGGGACTTACGGCGCTCATGATCGCCCTGTTTTCCTATTTATGGTTAAGACCGGTGTGGAAAGACATGATGAACGTGCGCAAAACCGCGCTGTTACTGAGCAGTGGTGATTTTAGTGCCCGTACCGAGTGGGCCTCGTCGGAGATTTTTATTCCTATCGCGACCGCCATGAACAGCATGGCCGATCGAATCCAGCGGTTGGTGACATTCAGAAAAGAAATGACCCAGGCGATGGCGCATGAACTCCGCACGCCCGTTGCCCGCATCCGTTTTCTGCTGTTCGACTATTTTGAACAGAAGAAAGAAGAATCAGAGACATCCTCCATTAGCCGTATTTACCCCGAAATAGACGAAATAGAATCACTGATTACCATGGGACTGAATTACGCCCGTATCGACAGTGACACAATAGAACTCGTTCCTTCCAAGCAATATGTCTTGACCTGGATTGAAGCTCAGGTCAGCGCGGCCAGCCTGGGAGCTTCACACCTTAAGTTTGAATCTCATTATGGTGAGGATTTGGGCTGGTTCGAAATCGACACGAAAATGATGCCCTATGTATTCCGTAATTTGCTGGGAAATGCCAAAAAGCATGCGAAATCCATGATAAAAATTTCTGCCGAGAGAAAAGGAAATCATCTGGTGTTTGCCGTGGAAGACGATGGTCGAGGCATTCATCCTGACGAATACAGCAATATTTTCCAACCTTTTCATCGGGGTGCAGAGGATGAAGAGAAAGGCATCAGTGGCTTTGGCCTCGGTCTGGCTATCGCAGAGAAAGTGATTCTGCTGCATAAAGGCACGATCAGCGTCTCTGCATCTTCACTCGGTGGTGCCTGTTTTACCGTAGAGATCCCGTGTAAATACCCCTCCTGATTTACGCGTTGAAATATGCACTACAAAATACAACACACCCGCGACAAAACCCCCGAACATCCGCCGAAATAAAGGGCTATTCTGGTTCCCATAGCATCAGGAACCAAACAAAGGGAATAAGTAATAAAGATTCGATGGCATATTTAACCCGGAGCCTGATTATCTTCCCTTAGACGGAAATTACAATTTGAAACACTCAGTACAAAACACAACAGGGAAGCGACAAAAGTCCCGAACATAACAGGAAATAAGCCGTTAATATTATTTCACACCAAGGGAAAGGTAAGGGAAGAAGTAAAGAAAGGAATCGGCTAGGTAATTACTGTGACAAAGGAGAAAGGACCGAAGTAAAGAAGGGAGTCGACACAGTAATGTTCATAATAGGGAAGAAAGGAAGAAGGGACGCGACACGGTGATAACCGTGGCAAGGGAAAAGGAAGGCAGTACAGAAGGGAGTCTACGCAGTAATGAATGTAATAAAGAAAAAGGAAAGAAGTCACGAAAGGAATCGATACAATAATTATTGCAGCTAGGGAAAAGGAAAGCAGCAAAGAAAGGACGCTACGCGAAAAATATCGCGATAAAAAGGGACTAAAGTCACGAAAGGAATCGGCCAGGTAATTACTATGATAAAGGAGAAAGGACCGAAGTAAAGAAGGGAGTCGACACAGTAATTACCATTACCACACCAAGGGAAGTAAAAAATAGAAAGGAATCGACGTACCATAGAAAATGCAAAGGAATATACCATTTTAAGAACAGGGATGTTCGTTACTTTAACTGAAAACATTCTGCCCCCGCCCAACACGGATGGTACTCAATACCACCAGCGACTTGTAATACCCTTTACCCGACCTGAAATAATAAGTACTTATCCAGCCCCTCGAAAGCCGGATAAGCGGCGGTTATCGGGCAATCACACTCATTCTTTCCCAGGTGCAGTCAACGAAGCCAGATTGGCGGAGATCACTTTCGCATACCGCGCGATGCGTTCGCCCTGATAGCGGGACGCCACCAATTTCTCATCCGGCAGATCTGCGCCCTGGGCATCGGTATAGCTGACGCCATAAGGGTTCCCGCCCGCCGCATACAGCAGCGGATCGGTGTAACCAACGGGAACAATAATGGCACCCCAGTGATAGAACACATTCTGCAGAGCCAATAGGGTCGATTCTTGGCCGCCATGAATATTCCCTGCACCGCTGAACGCGCCTGCCACTTTATCCTGCAATTTTCCAGCAAACCATTTACCACCGCAAAGATCGATAAACTGTTTTAACTGGGCGGAAGGTAAACCAAAGCGGGTCGGGGTACCAAAAATATAGCCGTCAGCCCACTCCAGATCGTCCGGCGTGGCTTCAGGGATATCTTTGGTGGCGTCCAGATGCTTGCGCCAGGCGGGATTGCTGTCAATGGCGACAGCGGGTGCCAATTCTTTTGCCTTGCGCAGGCGGACTTCTGCGCCAACTGCTTCGGCACCCTCCTTGGCTGCCAGGGCGAGTTGATAGGTGTTACCGGTACTGCTGTAATATACGATGGTGATCTTGGCCATCTGCGTCTCCTCATGTGAATGAAAATGAATCGCGTCCGGCTAAGTATAGTTTTACTTCAGCAGGGGTCGGGGTTTTCCGGATTAAGACTGACGGATAGCCTGGTCAAACCATCCACAGATATGTTCAATACGGGTAATAGCAGACCCCACCGTCACGGCATAGGCCCCGGCACGAATGGCTTCGGCGGCAAGGGCCGGGGTATTGTAACGGCCTTCGGCAATCGTCCGGCAACCGGCAGCCGTCAGGCTGGAAACCAGCACCAGATCCGGTTCGATCGGCACGTGATTGCCCGTATAGCCCGATAACGTGGTGCCAATGAAATCGATGCCGAGCTGGTGGGCAGCAACGCCGTCGCCATAAGTGGCGCAGTCCGCCATAGCCAACCGCTGGTGGGATTGAATACGTTGAAACAGCGCCTCAACGCTGACTGGCCGGGGGCGATCGGTGGCGTCAAAGGCAATGATATTGACACCGGCATCGCTGAGCCGATCGATATCTTCTAGCCAGGGCGTAATCCTGACTGCGGTATCCGTCAGATCGCGTTTTATGATGCCAATGATCGGTGCATCCGTCAGTTGACGCACGGCAAGAATGTTATTGATCCCTTCAATTCTCAACCCTACGGCACCCCCTGCCAGCGCTGCCATTGCCATGGCGGCAACGAGTTCAGGTTTATCCATGGCGCTTCCCGGCACGGGTTGGCAGGAGACAATCAGCCCTTTATGAAACGAGGCGATGAGAGATTTATGACTGCACATGATTTTTACTCCAATGTTAAATTATTAATGAAGTTTTACTCCAGTGAGGGTAATTCGTCCCATTTTTTGCCGCAATCCATTGCGAAGAGAATTGTGATCGACCTCAATGAAGTTTAACTCCTTTTTAATTTATTTTTTGGAGTAAAAGCGTTATAACTAAGCCCAGTCGTCGCAACATTACTCAGGAACTGTCTGATGGCACAGTGTTTGGCTTTGGATATTGGCGGCACCAAAATTGCTGCTGCATTGGTGGATGAACGCGGTGCGATCAGCGCCCGCCAACAAATTGCTACCCCGCGTGGCAACAAAACCCTGCTGGCTTCCGCGTTGGAATCGCTGGTTTTACCGCTGCGGGCCGAGGCCGATTTCATTGCTGTTGCCTCAACAGGTATCATCCAGAATGGCAAACTGTCAGCGCTGAATCCTGCCAATCTGGGCGGACTGGCGGACTTTCCGTTGGCTGAATGCCTGGAGGCATGCAGCGCGCTGCCGGTGGTGTTACTGAATGATGGTCAGGCAGCCGCGTGGGCGGAATATTTGTCCCTCAATGGGCAGATCGACAATCTGCTGTTCGTCACGGTATCCACTGGTGTCGGCGGCGGCATCGTGCTGAACGGATCGTTGCAGATCGGTAAAACAGGATTGGCAGGGCACATCGGGCATACGCTGGCCGACCCGAATGGTCCACACTGTGGCTGTGGAAGGCGCGGTTGCGTTGAAAGTATTGCCAGCGGGACAGCCATTGCAGCGGCGACCGCTGGCTGGGCAACGCCGCTCAATGCTCAGCAGGTTTTCAGCCTTGCCGCACAGGGTGAGGACGCCGCAAGAACAATTTTCAATCGCTCAGCAAATGCCATCGCCCAGATGATCGCCGACATGACGATGGCGCTGGATATCGAACATGTAGTGTTGGGTGGCAGCGTCGGGTTGGCGTCAGGATATGCAGAACAGGTGCGGATCGCCCAGCACTCGCTGCCTGCGCTTTACCGACCACCGCTGACGCTGGCTCATCATCGTCAGGACAGTGGATTGTTGGGTGCCGCACGCTGGGCATCAACGGTACTCAAGTGTCGCTAGTTGCCATTACTCTTCACCGGTACCGCTAACTGTGCGATCATGCCCTTGAGATAAACGAATCAACTCATGAGGTTGTCCGCTGTGCAAGCCATTACTCCCCGACTGAAACCAGGCAAAATTCTGGACGCATTGGGTGCCATGCAAAATAGCCTGACGCGCACGGCGCAGCGGATTGCTGCTTATATTCTGCATGATCCGGCCAGCGTCACCCAATTTTCGATTGCGGAGCTTTCCTCCGAAACCCAGACGGGCGAGGCGACTATCATTCGTTTTTGCCGCATGCTGGGGTACAAAGGCTTTCAGGATTTCAAGATGGATCTCGCCATTGAGGTGGCCACCCGCGACAGCAGCAATGACGCCCTGCTTGATGCCGATGTGCAGGACGAGGATGATATGCAGGTCATTGGTGCCAAGTTGCAGGCGACGATCAATAACGTGATGTCTGAAACGCTAAACCTGCTTTCTGCCGAGGCGCTGGAACAGGTGGTAGCGCAATTGCGACAGGCGGATAAAGTGTGTCTGTTTGGCGTCGGGACGTCGGGCATCACCGCTGAAGATGCAAAGGCCAAGCTGATGCGGATCGGTTTGCGCGTGGATGCCGCGACCAATAACCATTTCATGTATATGCAAGCCGCGCTGATGAAACCGGGTGATGTGGCTATTGGAATCAGCCATTCGGGTATTTCAGCCGAAACGGTAAAAGCATTGAAGCTGGCGCGCGAAGCGGGGGCGACGACCGTCGCGCTGACGCACAATATGGGATCGCACATCACCCAGTGCGCGGATGTGGTATTGATCAATGGCAATCGCCAGGGAGAACTGCAAGGGGATTCGATCGGCACCAAGATTGCCCAACTGTTCGTCCTGGATTTGATTTATGCTTTGCTGGTGAAGTTCGACCCTAAGGTAGCCCAATCAATCAAGCGTAAAACGGCCAACGCGGTCAATTCCGGCGAGTGATAAAAAATGTGCCGACCGGGCCGTACCCACCCGATCGGCTGACGTCTATTTTTCGTTGATAGTCGCTGGTGTGCGAGGGGTGGAGGCGATGGTGAAACTGAACGTATTGATGCCTTCAATTCCTCCCGTTACGACATCACCTGGTTGCAGCGCACCAACGCCCGCTGGGGTTCCGGTAAAGATTAAATCGCCCGGTTGTAACGCCACTGCCCGTGACAAATAACTGATGATATCTTTGACCGGCCAGATCTGGTCGGCGAGATCGCCACGCTGACGCGGTTCTCCATTCACATCCAGCCAGATGCTGCCGCTTTCAGGGTGGCCTATTTTGCTTACCGGCAGCAGTGGGCTGGCCGGGGCGGATTTATCAAAACCTTTGGCCCAATCCCAAGGGCGGCCAGATTTCTTGGCGTCAGCCTGCAGATCGCGACGGGTGAGATCGACGCCCACCGTGTAACCCCAGATGTGTGACTGCGCATCGGCAGGGGCGATATCGCAACCGCCGATCCCAATAGCGACCACCAGCTCAACTTCAAAATGAAAATCCCTGGTTAGGGAAGGGTAAGGGACTTCGCCCTCTGCGGGGATCAGTGCGTCATGAGGTTTGGAGAAAAAGAAAGGCGGTTCACGATCCGGATCGTGACCCATTTCACGCGCATGATCGGCGTAGTTGCGCCCAACGCAGAAAATACGGCGAACCGGGAAACGGGCATCTTCACCGACAATTGCCAATGAGGGTTGGGCAGGTTGCGCAATAACATACTCAGTCATGATTCTCTTCCTGTAGGGTTTCACTATGAAGTAACAGGAAAACAGTCTGGCAGAGAATGTCGCCCCAGACCTGGACAGAACCACGCAGTTATTGGAGAAAACCCGCATTCTGTAGAATACGGGTTATTTGATGAGGGAATGGCTGTGCATCTGGCGGTATTTACCCGGTGGCATACCGTGGATTTGGCGGAAACGTCGGGAGAAATAGGCGTCGTCAATATATCCGCAGGACTGGGCTATGGTACCAATGCTGTCCAGACTGGTGAGCAAACGGATGCGCGCAAGGCGCATACGCCGTTCGTGTACCAGTTCAGAAAAGGTTTTGCCGACCGATTTTCGCAGCAGGTGGGTGAGATAATTGGGTGAGAGAAATGCGGCGGCGGCGACCTCGCCAAGATTGAGATCCGGATTGGCGATGTGTTGGCGGATGTAACGCAGCGTGCGGTTCAACGCCGCTTGTTGCCCGCGTTTCTCCGCATTGTTGGCTGACAGGGCCTGTAAATCCTGCTGGAAGTGTTCGCTGAACAGCCCAAGGAATTGCAGAAGATAGCCCCGCAGGCGCAGTGCTGTACCGAATTCACGTTGCCGATCGCAGATGCGCATCTGGTCAATCAGCGCGATAATCTGCGGGAAATCCTCCTCCGCCAGCACGAAATCGAGGTATTCCTGGAAACGGAACAGAGCCAATTCGGGGGCTTCGCCAAGGGGGACATCGTCAAGATCCAGCGAGTCATAGGGCAAATGTGGCAACAGAAAAGCAGGGGCGAAGTTAATCACCACAAAACGCCCCAGCGGTGGATGCGGTATGTAGTGCAAACGGTGTGGCTGGATAAAGGCGGCCATCCGCGTGGTGAAAGGGCGGATGGCACCACCAATATGCTGCACGGTATCACTACCGAGATTCAACTGAATCTGGAAGTAATCATGCCGATGTGGCTGCATCAACGCCGGGCGTTCTGACTGATCGCGGATATAGAAATCCGGTCGGTCGCTGCGCTGATGCATGCCATAGGTCACACTGTTCGCACGTGCTGTCATACGGTTTCCGCGTATTAATAACTCAGGCTGAGAATCCGGCGTGCGGCCACTGCGTCAATATCTTGGTGCTCACCTTGCGGCAGCATATTGAAACGCTCCAGGTTATCCATCACTTCATCAATTGCGGACTCTGGCAGGCCATAGTCACTGAGCCGGGTTTTCACCCCCATGCTTTCGAAGAAATCGCGCGTCTTGTCGATGGCGGCGGTAATCCGGCTCTCTTCGCCACCCTCGCGCAGATTCCAAACCCGATCGGCGTACTGCAAGAGCTTGAGGTGTTTGGTATCACGCTGAACGTGCAGCAGCGCAGGCAGGAGAACCGCCAGCGTTTGCGCATGATCGAGATTATACAGCGCAGTCAGTTGGTGTCCGATGCGGTGCGTTGCCCAGTCTTGCGGCACACCCACACCAATCAAACCATTCAGCGCCAGCGTCGCCGACCAGGTGATGGTAGCGCGGACGTTATAATTTTCACTTTTGATCAGTGCTTTCGGGCCTTCTTCGATCAATGTCAGCAGCAGTCCTTCGGCAAAACGATCCTGTACTTTACCGTAAGCCGGATAGGTCAGATATTGCTCGATAACGTGCACGAAGGCATCCACCACGCCGTTTGCCACCTGTCGCGCGGGCAGCGTGTAGGATTTGCGCGGATCAAGAACGGCAAACTGCGGGAACAGTAATGGATGGCTGTATCCCACTTTTGCACCCAGTCCGGTGTGAGTCACTACAGCGGTACCATTCGATTCAGAACCGGTTGCAGGCAGGGTCATGACGCACCCCAGCGGCATCACGCGTTTGATGGGTAATTTCTTCGACCACATTTCCCACACGTCGCCATGATAAAGCGCGGCTGCGGCGATAAACTTGGTGCCATCCACGACCGATCCGCCGCCAATGGCCAGCAGGAAAGTGATCTTTTTTTCTTTCACAAGATCAACGGCTTTCATCAGCGTATCGAAATGCGGATTGGCTTCAATCCCGGCAAATTCGTGGATCTTACGATTACCGAGTGCGGCACGCGCTTCATCGACGGTACCGAATTTTTTGGCACTGCCGCTGCCGTAGGTGATCAGCACTCTGGCGTCTGCTGGAATGTGTTTGCCAATATCCGCGATACGCTCGGTACCAAACAATATGCGTGTCGGGTTGTAATAATCGAAATTGAACATCTGTTGCCCCTTTATTATTTGTCACACTATGCCCGCTATTTTACGCTATAGGCCAAAAATGCCTAGCGTAAGTCGTGGCGTTATGTCACAGGAGTGAGAATGGCGACGCTGTCGTTGTGGCGCAAGAAATCGTTTTGACGTCATAACAATAGTTGCGCCACCATAAAGGGAAGGATTAATCGAGATAGAAAACTTCGCGCAAATCGTCACTGACCGGGCTGTTATCGGGGTTGGACGGCATAACATCACCCATGTGTTGCCACCAGCGTTGGCAGATTTCGGTCTGCGCCACCGCGTTCCAGCGTGCTTCTGACTCAATTTCAACAAACCCGAACAGCAGGTTGCGTTTTTCATCGAGAAAAATACTGTAGTGGTGCGCGCCATGCTGCTTCAACACCTCTTCCAGCTCAGGCCAGATCGGATTATGACGCCGCTGATATTCGGCGTGTGCATCCGGGTTCACCTGCATGACAAATGCTTTGCGGATCATCTTTCTCTCCTCATGACAACGCCGGGACATGTCGGGCTTATCTTTTACTCAATGTGGACTGTTCATAGTCACGGATGTTTTTCAGCCAATCCGCGCCAACCGGCACATGACTGCATTGACAGTAGGTGTCCCACACGGCTTGCCACGGCAGGGATTTTTGCTCTTCCAGCAGTGCGAGACGCGCCGTGTAATCACCAGCCAGTTCAAGCTGGCGCAGTTGGTCGGTTGGTTCGAGCAGGGCACGCAGCAGGGCTTTTTTCATGTTGCGGGTGCCGATAACCCAGGCCGCGACACGGTTGATGGAGGCATCAAAGAAATCCAGGCCGATATGGACGCGATCAAACAGATTATTGCGGATGATTTCACTGGCAATTGCCTGGGTTTCATCGTCCAGCAAGACCACATGGTCGCTATCCCAACGTACCGGACGGCTAACGTGCAGCAGCAAATGTTCCACATACAGCATGGCGCTGGAGATTTTGTCGGAAATCACTTCGGTTGGGTGGAAGTGACCGGCATCCAGGCAGAGCGCAGTGCCACGACTCGCAGCGTAACCGAGGAAGAATTCGTTCGAACCGACGGTAAAGCTTTCCGCGCCAATACCGAAAAGTTTGCTCTCAACCGCATCAATGTGATGATTGATGTCCAGTTTTTCGCTGATGATCTGATCCAGTGAGTTCAGCAGGCGCTGGCGGTAAGCCAGACGATCGATAGTCAGATCTTTCATGCCATCGGGCACCCAGATGTTCATGACGGATGCCGTACCCAGTTCACGGCCAAAATAGGCCGAGATGTGGCGGCTGGCCTGGCAATGCTCGATCCAGAACTGACGGATTTTTTCATCCGGGTGCGACAGGGTAAATCCATCCGCGCTCAGCGCATGGGAGAAGCAGGTTGGGTTGAAATCCAGACCGAGTTTATTGTCGCGCGCCCAGGAGACCCAGTTGGCAAAATGTTTCGGTTCGATCTTGTTGCGCTCAACGGGCTCGTCAGATTCCAGATAAATGGCATGCAGATTAAGGCGCTTTGGTCCGGGGATCAGCGCCAGCGCCTGCTCCAGATCGGCACGTAATTCAGCGGCATTACGCGCTTTGCCCGGATAGTTGCCGGTGGCCTGAATACCGCCCGTCAGTGCGCCACCCTGATTTTCAAAGCCAGCGACATCATCACCTTGCCAGCAGTGCATGGAAACCGGCAGCGTATCCAGTTTTTTCAGCGCGTCCTCTACGTCAATATTCAGCGCGGCGAAGCGTTCTTTAGCCAGTTTCCAGGCCTGATCGATAGATGCTGTCATAGTAAAAACTCCTCATGGGCGTGGCTTAGCGCCTGAAAACGGCGGCAGTGAGTATCTAAATCGGGTTGATGGTTTGGTATGAAGCGGCGCAGTGGGAAATTCTCTGCCAGCAAATGGCGGAAGTCGCTGACGTTGGCAACGTCACCCAGCGCCATCAATTGGCAACCCATGTTACCTAAGGTTGACGCTTCTACCGGCCCTGCGGTGACCGTCATCTGGCAGGTATCGGCACAGAGCTGATTGAGAAATTCGTTTTGCGATCCGCCACCGACAATGTGCAGTTGCTCCAGCGGTTCGCCTTGCAGGGTCGCCAGTTCCTGCGCTACCTGACGGTAGAACATCGCCAGACTGTCAAAAATACAGCGTGCCAATTCCGCTGCACTTTCGGGTATCGGCTGCCGATGTTCACGGCAGGATTGCTGGATTTCGGCGACCATCGATTCAGGATTGATGAACCGGTCATCGTTGGGATTAATCAGGCTGGTGAATGCTGGAACATCGGCTGCGTCCTTAATCAGGGTAGGAACCGATTTGATCTCCAGTTCCTTGCAGATCCGCTGCAACGGCCACATCCCCATAATATTTTTCAGCACGCGGTAACGGCCATCAACACCACCCTCATTGGTGATGTTGGCCTGCCGCGCGCGGGCATCGGTAAAGGGTTTACTGCTATCAATTCCCATCAGTGACCAGGTTCCGGAACTCAGGTAAGCGGAACGTTCATTGGTGAGCGGTGCAGCCACTACTGCGCTGGCGGTGTCGTGGGTGGCGACGGACGTAACCGGCACTTTCCGTCCAGACGGGCTGACCCAGTGACCCAGCGAAGTTCCCGGCTGGCTCGGTTTACCCAGCCAGTGGCGCGGAATGCCCAGGTAGTCGAGCAGGGTTTGATCCCAATCACCGCTGTCAATATTGAGCAGTTGCGTGGTACTGGCGTTGGTGTAGTCCCAGTTGTACGCACCGGTCAGGCGATGATAGAAGTAGTCCGGCATTAACAGCATATGGGAAATCTGTTCAATCAGTTCCGGCTGTTGCTCGGTGAGCGCTTTCAATTGATAGAGCGTATTGAATGGCAGGAGTTGGATGCCGGTCAGGCTGTAGAGTTTCTCTGCCCCCAGATCTTTTATTACTTGCGCCATTACGCCATCGGTACGGCGATCGCGATAGGCAATCGGCAGCCCAACCCGTTCGTTTTCTTTATTCAGCAGAACAAAGTCCACACCCCAGGTATCGATACCAATGCTGTCGAGCTGGATACCGGATTGATCAATCTGTATCAGACCGGTCAGCATCTGCTGCTCCAGATACTCGACATCCCAAATGTCATGTCCTTCAGCACGCGTCAGTTGGTTAGCAAAGCGGTGAATCTCTTTTAACGCGATACGGCGCGTGCCAGTGTGATAACTGGCGAGCATAACCCGGCCACTGGAGGCACCGAGATCGATAGCGGCGATGTTACGAACGGTCATAATGGCCTTTCCTTATCAAACTATGCATGCAGTATAAGTAAAGGGGGTATCGGTGACCTTCCGGTAGTTGCCACCCGGCAAAACGTATTGGCAAAATGGCAAAGATGAAAATGGGGGAGATCACAGAATGAGTTTTGTTTTCAACCTGACGCTTAGGCGCGAGCGTTAGCTAAAAGATAGCTTTGTTGGTTGGAGGCTTTGGCTTGGTTTTTTCTTCTGCTGTGACGCAGGCATCCAAGCATGGCCTTAAGCGCGGCCCTGCACCCGTTTTAAAAGCAAGCTCCTTTTTAAAAGCAAGCTCCTTTTTAAAAGCAAGCTCGGAGCGGGTTTCGGTTGATATGAGTGTGTTTTTCTACTGGAGCCTCGCAGCCTCAACCGACAAAGGGCCGCCAGTCGCCGCGGCCCTTTGAACCCGGGCTTTTTCGCGGCATTTCTCGCCGGCTGCGCCGGTGCCTTCACTCATCACTCCGGCGGACGGGTCGGCTTTAGCCCACATCCATGTGGGCGGACGCCTCTCACCGCCATCCTGGCGGTTCGCCCCTGCCTGCGTTCTTCGCTCAGCGAGTCATGACGCTCTGGGAAGGTCAACGTCAAAGGCTACTGATAAAAAATAATGATTAATTGATAAAATCCTGAGGTTTTAATTCTGGTTTTATTTCTCTATTTCTTTTGTCTTTGTCTTTGACCTTCCCCCCGAGCATCATGAATTGCTGAGGGCGGAATGGAGGCAGGGATGAGCCGCCAGGACGGCGGCGAAAGGCGTCCGGCTACAGGGACCTGTAGCCTAAAGCCGACCCGTCCGCCGGAATGACAACCGAGGGAACCCGCAACGCGGGCAATTTATGCTGCGGAAAAGCGCGGGTGCAGGAGACACGCTTTTGTCCCCTGCTTGAACGCCAAACTTAATACTTAAAGAACAACAACATAGCTTGAGCGTTCAACCAACAAAGCTATCTTTTGACGTTCATGTAAATTTAGATACAAGCCTCAAATAGAAAGCAAAACTCATTTCAACAGAAACCTGCTTTTAAAACGGGAGCAAGAGGCTCGTTCTGCCTCCAACTACCCAAAAGCGCCCCGCCCCCGAACCTAAATCCCACCTCAACGGACCTACTTTAATGATTTACTTCGGCAAAAACTGCCGTTATAGTCCAGCCAAATTTTCGTGGAGAGAAAAATTGGAAAGTCAAAGTTGTAGCGAGACCCAATCGGCAAGCTAGCCTATCTCACGATACCTCGCTTGCCGTTAAACACGGCGGGCAATGTCACCACCTCCTTTCTGAGCTGTTGCATACCCGTTATAACCCAAAAGTTGTTCCAGACAAGAGCTCTGGATCGGGATGCATTATGCGTATCATTTTTACTTCAACTGTCGGCCATAGCCTGTTTCCTCCTGGTTATTCCGTCTGATTCAACGCTGATTATTCAGCGTGCTTTCGTGCGCTTGTCGCACATCAGATGAATAACCGCGCCTCAGTGTGCGTGAAAAAGAGAGAAATAATCATGGCATGGACTCCATTTATCCTGCATTTGTCGCTGGCCGTTCTGCTTGGCTCCCTGATCGGTGCCGAACGCCAGTGGCGCCAACGTATGGCTGGCCTGCGCACCAACGCGTTAGTCGCCACCGGTGCAGCAATTTTTATCCTTAGTTCCGCCAGTACATCACCTGACAGCCCAGGTCGTATCGCCGCGCAAATTGTCTCCGGCATCGGTTTCCTGGGGGCTGGTGTGATCATGCGACAAGGTCTCAATATCAGCGGGCTGAATACTGCCGCCACGTTGTGGTGTTCCGCCGCGGTAGGGGTTTTGTGTGGGCTCGGGCAATTTGCCAACGCCATCGTTGCCACGCTGGTATTGCTCTGCGCGAACATTCTTTTGCGTGAAGCGGCACAGCGCATCAACTTACAGCCCAAATCTGTCGAGGTCGATACCGAACAGTGTTACCGCATCCAGATTACCTGCGGTGCGCAAGATGAGATCCTGGTAAGAACCCTGATTTTACAGGCTTTAAACGGCATGGCGCTGCGCCTGCAATCACTGTGTAGCGCCGATATCGCCCGGCCGGGTCAACTTGAAGTATGTGCCGATATTCTTGCTTTCCCGGCCGCACAGCGCGATCTCGAAAATATTGTTTGCCGCATCAGTCTTGAAAAAAGTGTCAGTGCAGTTCACTGGCGTGTTACCAACAATTTAACCAATTAAAGACGAAAAATAAGGAGCCGTTATGACAGAACCTCCGTCGAGCGAGACCCGATTGCGTTGCCACGACGCAAGGAGGAGCAGGAAGTTTTAAGCTCCACGCCCCTCCTTTCACCTGCCGCAACGCTTTCCCTGTATTGATCTGTGCATAAAAACTCCGCATCTTGCGGCGGCTTTTTTGCGCGCAAAAAAAGCATTAAATCCAGAGAATAGTGTTATGAATCAGAAATGTAAAAACATCAAAGTGAATAAAAATCGGCAGTCCGGTGATGTCGATTTTGATATCGCACGAGAGGCGCAAAATAGTCTCGACACGACGCTAGCCCATTTAACCACCCACTTGAACGGGTTAACCGATGAAGATGTAGTCGATCGTCTGCAAATTTATGGCCCAAACCAGGTAGCCCACGACAAGGCGCCTCCCGCGCTGGTTCAATTGTTTCAAGCCTTCAATAATCCATTTATCTGGGTATTGATGGTGTTGGCTGCCATCAGTTTTTTCACCGACTACTGGCTACCGCTGGGAAAAGGGGAAGAGACGGATTTGGTTGGGGTGATCATCATTGTGGTGATGGTCGCGCTCAGCGGTTTGCTGCGGTTCTGGCAAGAGTTTCGTACCAATAAAGCGGCTGAAGCGCTGAAGTCCATGGTGCGCACTACGGCCACCGTCCTGCGCCGACCCCACTTCAGCGCGCCTTCGCAACTGCAGGAAATTCCTCTGCGCGACCTGGTCCCCGGCGACATCATCCATCTTTCTGCCGGTGATATGGTACCAGCAGATGTTCGGCTGATCGGCTCGCGGGATCTTTTTGTCAGTCAGGCAGTACTGTCTGGGGAATCTTTGCCGGTAGAGAAATATGACACTCTCGGTGACGTTTGTGCCAAGTCGTGTCAGGCGATTGAGCAAAAAGGGGATCTGCTCAGTTTGTCCAATATCTGCCTGATGGGAACCAATATCGCCAGCGGCAAGGCCACGGCGGTTGTCGTAGCAACGGGAGGGCAGACTTACTTCGGCTCGCTGGCTAAATCCATCGTGGGAACCGGAAGTGCCAAAACCGCATTTGACCGCGGGGTCAACAGCGTCAGTTGGTTGCTCATTCGCTTCATGTTGATCATGGTTCCGGTCGTACTGCTGATTAACGGCTTTACCAAAGGTGACTGGGGTGAAGCGGCGCTGTTCGCACTGGCTGTCGCCGTTGGCCTGACGCCCGAAATGTTACCGATGATCGTCAGTTCCAACCTTGCGAAAGGGGCGATTGCGATGGCTAAGCGTAAAGTCGTAGTTAAACGTCTGAATGCTATCCAGAATTTCGGCGCAATGGATGTACTTTGTACGGACAAGACCGGTACGCTGACTCAGGATCGGATCATTCTCGCGGGGCATTTGAATGTGCGAGGGGAAACGGATTGCGGGGTATTTCAGCTTGCCTGGCTTAATAGCAGCCAGCAAAGTGGTCTGAAAAATTTGATGGATCAGGCGGTACTGCATTTTGGCCGAGGTAAAGCAGAAACTGAAGGACTGAACCGTTATCGGAAAATAGATGAACTGCCTTTTGATTTTGTCCGTCGTCGCTTGTCGGTGGTTGTGGCCGATGAACAAAAGCAGACGCTAATCTGCAAAGGCGCGCTGGAAGAGATGCTGCACGTTGCCAGTTCTGTTCAGGAGAAGGGACAGATTCACCCGCTGGATGATGCGCGTCGTCAGGCGTTGACTGCGTTGGTTGAGGACTACAATCTGCAAGGATTCCGCGTTCTGTTGATTGGCGTGCGTGAGTTGCATGATCCTTTGATAGGCCCGCTGTGTGAAGCCGATGAACGCGATCTGGTGATTCATGGCTTGCTGACTTTCCTCGATCCACCAAAGGAGAGCGCAGCACAAGCCATTGGTGCCCTGCGTGAAAATGGCGTTACGGTAAAAGTATTGACCGGAGACAACGCGATTATTACCAGCAAAATTTGTCGTGATGTCGGGCTGGAACCCGGTGAACCCTTGATTGGCAGTGTGATTGATGCCCTGCATGATGATCAGTTGGCGAAGTTGGTTGAACAGCGCACGATATTTTGCCGGTTAACCCCGCTACAGAAATCACGGGTTTTGCAGATGCTGCAAAAAAACGGCCATACCGTGGGTTTCCTTGGGGATGGTATTAATGATGCACCGGCTTTGCGCGATGCGGATATCGGTATCTCTGTTGATACCGCCACGGATATTGCCAAGGAGTCGGCTGATATTATTCTGCTTGAGAAAAATCTGATGGTGTTGGAAGAGGGGGTGATTAAAGGGCGTGAAACCTTCGGTAATATCATTAAATATCTGAACATGACGGCCAGCTCTAATTTCGGCAATGTTTTTTCCGTATTGGTTGCCAGTGCATTTATTCCGTTCCTGCCGATGCTGGCAATTCATCTGTTGATTCAAAACCTGATGTACGATATTTCCCAGCTTTCTTTGCCTTGGGACAAAATGGACAAAGAGTTTTTACGCAAACCGCGCAAATGGGATGCAAAGAATATTGGCCGTTTTATGGTATGGATGGGACCAACGTCGTCAGTGTTTGATATCACGACCTATTTGTTGATGTGGTATGTGTTTGCGGCAAACAGCGTTGAATATCAGGCGTTGTTCCAGTCCGGTTGGTTTATCGAGGGATTGCTGTCACAAACGTTGGTTGTGCATATGTTGCGTACGCAGAAAATTCCTTTCATCCAGAGTACGGCGGCACTGCCGGTATTACTGATGACAGGGCTGGTGATGACATTGGGTATTTATATTCCGTTCTCGCCATTGGGTAGTTTGGTCGGGCTGCAACCCTTGCCGTGGCAGTATTTCCCATGGCTGGCAGCTACGTTGATTGGTTATTGCGCTTTGGCGCAGGGAGTGAAGACTATTTATATTCGCCGCTTCGGACAATGGTTCTGATGAATGGATTTCATTCGGAGGTAATAAGGAGAATGGAGATGCAAAAGCATGACATTTATATTGTGATTGTTATCTTTTTTATCGGATTGGTTATTTTGTCTGGTGGGGTTAAGATGATTTTTTCATATTGAAACTGTTGCTGCCGGGGGCGCCTTTTATTGAGGCCGCTCAACGGCGGTTTTGATATAATATGTTTTCTACTTGAGGCTTGTATTTCAATGTTTGTTAACGTCAAAAGATAGCTTTGTTGGTTGAACGCTTTGGCTATGTTGTTGTTCTTTAAGTATTATATTTGGCGTTCAAGATACCGTCTTGCCAACTAAGGTGACAAGACGGTATCTTGATTGCCGATCTTTACACTGAAAGAACGAAACAAAAGCCAAAGCAATCAACCAACAAAGCCATCTTTTGACCTTAACTTCGACTCCAGGTGAAAGCTGAATCTAGATCAACCGAAACCTGCTCCCAGCCTGTTCTAAAGCAAACCGCGCGTTGAGTGGCCTCAACAAAAAGCGATCTGCCCGCCCGGCAGCCAAAAAAAGCGTATTTGCAGATACCCGCAAGCACCTGCAAACCACCACTATTTCACCTGCATGCCTGGTACAGCCCCACTGTCTGGACTCAACAGGAAAATATCTTTCCCGCCAGGACCCGCCGCCATCACCATGCCTTCTGATACGCCAAAACGCATCTTCCGGGGTGCCAGATTCGCCACCATAATGGTTAAACGGCCTTCCAGCGCTTTAGGATCCGGGTAAGCAGAACGGATACCAGAGAAAATCTGCCGCGTCTCGCCACCTAAATCCAACGACAGCTTCAGCAGTTTGTCAGAACCTTCAACAAAATCAGCCTGTGTGATCAACGCAATACGCATATCAACTTTAGCGAAATCGTCAAAAGTAATGGTCTCCTGAAGGGGAGCATCGGCTAGAGGGCCTGTCGCCACGTTGGTGGTCGCCATGTCTTCCTTCGACGCGTTGACCATCTCAGTCACTTTATCGAGATCGATACGGTTAAACAGGGCCTTGAACGGAGTAATCGGGTGATCCAACAGTGGCTGATGAATTCCATCCCACTCCAACGGCGTATTAAGGAATGCTTCAGTACGCACGCTCAACGCGGGTAAAACCGGTTTCAGATAGGTCATCAACACGCGGAACAAATTGATCCCCATCGAGCAGATCGACTGCAGATCGGCATCGCGGCCTTCCTGCTTCGCCACTACCCATGGAGCCTGCTCATCGACATAACGATTGGCCAAATCTGCCAACGCCATGATCTCACGAATTGCTTTACCAAATTCACGGTTACCATAAGCTTCGGCAATGCTGCCCTCCGCATCGGTAAAGGTCTTGTACAAACCCTCGTCAGCCAACGTTGATGACAGTTTTCCTTCAAAACGCTTATTGATAAAACCGGCATTGCGTGACGCCAGATTGACCACTTTATTCACAATATCGGCATTCACGCGCTGGACAAAATCTTCCAGATTGAGATCGATATCATCGATGCGTGAGGAGAGTTTGGCCGCGTAATAATAGCGCAGGCAATCTGCATCCAAATGCTGCAGGTAAGTGCTCGCCTTAATAAATGTACCGCGCGATTTCGACATCTTCGCGCCGTTGACGGTGACATAACCGTGAACGAACAGATTGGTTGGCTTGCGGAAGTTGCTGCCTTCCAACATCGCCGGCCAGAACAGGCTGTGGAAATAGACGATGTCTTTACCAATGAAGTGGTAAAGGTCGGCGTCAGAATCCTTCTGCCAGTAGTCGTCAAAATTCAGATCGCCACTCTTGTCACACAGATTCTTGAATGAACCCATATAACCGATTGGCGCATCCAGCCATACGTAGAAATATTTACCCGGCGCATCAGGGATTTCAAAACCAAAATAGGGCGCATCACGCGAGATATCCCACTGCTGCAGACCCGATTCGAACCACTCCTGCATCTTGTTGGCGACTTGTTCCTGTAAGGCACCGGAACGTGTCCAGGCTTGCAACATCTCGCTGAAAGAGGGCAGATCAAAGAAGAAGTGCTCGGACTCACGCATTACCGGGGTTGCACCGGAAACGGCAGACTTTGGATCGATCAGATCGGTCGGGCTGTAAGTTGCACCGCAAACTTCGCAGTTATCGCCATACTGGTCTGGTGATTTACATTTCGGGCACGTGCCTTTGACAAAACGGTCCGGCAGAAACATGCCTTTTTCCGGATCGTAGAGCTGAGAAATGGTGCGGTTTTTAATAAAACCGTTCTCTTTCAGGCGGCCGTAAATCAGCGCAGACAGCTCGCGGTTTTCTTCGCTGTGCGTTGAATGATAGTTGTCATAACTGATCTCAAAACCAGCGAAATCTTTCTGGTGCTCCAGATTCATCTCATCAATCATCTGCTCCGGCGGAATCCCCAACTGCTGAGCTTTCAGCATGATAGGCGTACCGTGAGCATCGTCTGCACAAATGAAGTGAACCTGGTGGCCGCGCATTCGATGGAAACGGACCCAAATATCAGCCTGGATGTGCTCGAGCATATGTCCGAGATGAATGGAGCCGTTGGCGTACGGAAGTGCGCACGTCACCAATAATTTTTTCGCGACTTGAGCCATAGTTAGAACTTGCTTTCTGTTTTAGTAAAAAAGGGTCTTTGATGTTAACCGATCCTCTCTTCTGCCGCTAGGCTGGTTTCTTTCCTATTGCCACGGCAGGGTGCATTGAGTTCTGATATGCTAACGATGTTTACCATTTGGTTACTCATGAGAATATCAAGGAGCCGGGATGAATCCTAAATCCCCTGAGCAGAAAACCCCAGAGGTTCTGCGTGCCCTGGTGACCGGCGTTCTGGCCACCTTTACCCATCCGACCCTGAAAAATAACCTGACTACGCTGAAGGCGATTCATCGCTGCGCGCTGCTCGATAATGTGCTGCATGTAGAGTTGGTGATGCCTTTTGCCTGGCAGAGTGGTTTTGACGATTTAAATGATGCCACCAGCGCTGAATTGATGCGCGTGACAGGAGCCAGTGCGGTTGAGTGGAAGCTCAAGCATGATATCGCCACGCTGCGCCGGGTTAACGATCAGCCGGGGATTAAAGGCGTGCGCAATATTATCGCCGTGAGCTCGGGTAAAGGCGGTGTCGGAAAATCCAGTACGGCAGTGAATATGGCGTTGGCGCTGGTCGCCGAAGGGGCCAAAGTGGGTATTCTGGATGCGGATATCTACGGCCCGTCTATTCCCAATATGTTGGGAACTGAGCATGAGCGCCCAACGTCACCGGACGGCCAGCATATGGCACCGATTATTGCACATGCGCTGGCGACCAATTCGATCGGATATTTGGTGACCGATGATAATGCCATGGTGTGGCGCGGACCGATGGCGAGCAAAGCGTTGATGCAGATGCTGCAGGATACGCTCTGGCCGGATCTGGATTATCTGGTGATCGATATGCCGCCGGGAACAGGTGATATCCAGTTGACGCTGTCGCAGAATATTCCCGTGACGGGTGCGTTGGTCGTGACCACGCCGCAGGATATTGCGCTGCTTGATGCGATGAAAGGCATCGTGATGTTTGAGAAGGTGAAGGTGCCGGTGTTGGGTATCGTTGAGAATATGAGTATTCATATTTGCAGCAATTGTGGTCACCACGAGCCAATTTTTGGCACGGGGGGCGCGCAGAGGCTGGCCGACAAATATCATTGCGAACTGCTTGGACAGATGCCACTGCATATTTCTTTACGCGAAGATCTCGACCGTGGCGAACCAACGGTGATTGCCAATCCGCAGAGTGAGTTTACGGCGTTGTATCGCCAACTGGCGGGACGAGTTGCTGCGCAGTTGTATTGGAAGGGGGAAGCGATTCCGACGGAGATATCTTTTAGGGCAGTGTGATTGGAGGGGGCTTGGCGCGCCCCTGCACCCGTTTTAAAAACAGGCTCGGAGCATGTTTCGGTTGATATAAATGTATTTTTCTACTTGAGCCTCGAAGCCTCAACCGACAAAGGGCCGCCAGTCGCCGCGGCCCTTTGAACCCGGGCTTTTTCGCGGTATTCCCCGTCGGCTGCGCCGATAC
>NZ_QOVA01000023.1 GCF_003332275.1 Edaphovirga cremea
TTTGTCGGTTGAGGCTTCGAGGCTCAAGTAGAAAAATACATTTATATCAACCGAAACCTGCTCCAAGCCTGCTTTTAAACAATAGTTCACGCATGACCCGAACCTAAAGCCGACCCGTCCGCCGGAGAGATGAGGGAAGGAACCGGCGCAGCCGGCGAGGAGTGCCGCGAAAAAGCCCGGGTTCAAAGGGCCGCGGCGACTGGCGGCCCTTTGTCGGTTGAGGCTTCGAGGCTCAAGTAGAAAAATACATTTATATCAACCGAAACATGCTCCGAGCCTGTTTTTAAACAACACGTCACCTTGAGAAATCAAGTCCAGCATGACAGCTAAAAGCCCCCCACGCAGTGGGCAATAAAGCGTGGCTGCAAGGGGTGCGCTTCACCCCTTGCTTACCGCTTCAACATTGGATCAATTAGCGCATAAATCCGCTGATAACTCCCCTCATCCTCAACCATCTGACTGAGATGCAGCGCCACATCGGCGCGGGTAATCATTCCGTGCGCTTCGGTTTGCATACGCTGGGCGTTGCCTGTCGCGGGCTGATCTAATAATCCACCGGGTCGCACGATGGTATACGTCAGGCTGCTGGTTTGCAGCCAACTTTCTGCCAGCGATTTTTCCCGCACGGCCTGACCAAAAATCGCGCGCGCCTTGGGCGATAGGCTAGGCCAGCTATCACCGCAACCGATAGAGGTAACCAGCAACATACGTTGCAAGCCAAGTTGCTCGGCAGTATCAATAATCAGGCGATTGGCGTGATAATCGGCACTTTTACTGCCCAGTGTCGACACGATCGCCGCCTGCGTCCCGGCCAACCGGCAGGCTGACTGGACACTCGGCGGATCGCAGGCGTCCCCGCACACAACGTTTACGCCGCTGGCGCGCAGAGCATCAGCCTGTTGTGGATTGCGGATCAGCAACGTAACAGGCCGCTGTTGCTGTCGTGCCAACTCAAGCAAACAGGCTCCTATGCCACTCCCAGCGCCAAACAATAACCAGGGCGTCATACTGTATCCTTCAGTTGTTGTGCCAATTCACGGAAAGCCGCAAGTGCATCAGCCCGCAGTTGGCGATGCTCATCCCGCCCGACAAATACCTTCAGCATCACGCCGCCCTGTTGGTTGAAAAACTGCACAGAGGCCGTTTCCATCCCCATGAATGGACGTTCCACCAGCGCAATGGTCTGGCAGTTTTGCGCGCGAATATGACCACTCAATCCCTGTTTGGCGCGCAGATTAAAATAACCATGGCGATGGAAACCGCTTGGCAGCGGACCATGAAACTCAAGAATGACATCGGCTGTGTGCACCAATGTGGTGACCTCGCCCCATTCGGTCATGGTGTCCCAGACCGCATCGAAATGCTCAGCAGAAACTATCGTCCGATGGGGCAGTGCTGACACGACGTCCAGCAATGACACCTGATACTCCGTGGCAATTTGCTCCAGCGTTCCGTCAGGCTGGCTGGCAAGATATTCAGCTAAAGGTTGCTTCATGCAATTTTTCCTTAGTGATAAGTGGAGGAATGAGCTGTTGCAGGGCCTGCATCAGGTTACTGGCCCAGAAACGTCCATGGTTGGTGAGACGCAGACAGAATCCCGCATCTTTCAGCAAATGGTGCTCATGCCATTGGGCAATCAGTGGCATCAATGGTTGAGGGTTATCCAACAGTTCACCCAGATCCAGACGTCCCACCTCAATACCACTCTGTAACTTCGCACGCCAGTTATGCTCAGTATTGGACTGAGTCATCATCATCAGTGGCTTCTTGCCGTCATCAAGCATTTGATAGTAGCGGTCAAGATCCCGGTGCAGCATGTAAGAGTGCCCCCGAAGTGAGCCACCTCCCCCACTGCCGAGGGCCAAACAATCCGCACCTTGCTTAATCAACAGGTTATAGAGATTACGTTCCCGGGTCGTGCGCGCCCAGTGGCTGTTACTCAGTTGATGCCAGCCCGCCAACTCCAGAGTCTCCGCACCCGTGCGATAAAAATCACACTGTTGATCGGGAGAAAGCACCTGCATTCGCTGATTGGCAACTGATTTTGCCAAGGGTGTCGTCGGCAACAAATTAAGTGCGTACAGATCGACGCCATCCAGCGGCAGTTGTTTAACAATCGCCAGATCCTCACGCCAGGTCTCAGGCGTTTGCAGCGGCAAACCAAACATTAGGTCACAGACCACGGCAGCACCGTCTCGATCCGCCAGATCGCTGAGAAAATGAATTGCCTGATCGCGATCTGCCTTGCGCCCCATACGTTGGCGAATACGGGTATCAAAGGTTTGAATACCAATGGAAAAACGATTGGCACCGGCGCTCAGGCAGGCATCAATACGCTCGTCATCAAAATTGAAAATGCGCCCTTCCACGGTGATTTCGCAGTCCGGTGCCAACGGTAAACTCTGGCGTAATTGACGAATGATTCGATACAACTGATCTGCTGAAAGCGCACTTGGCGTCCCTCCGCCAAAATAGACCGCGTGAATGGGACCGCCCTGCAGGAGAGGTGTTTCGGCTTCCAGACTCAGCTCCTGCAAGAGATAGCGGGTGTAGCGCTCAGTGCTGTCCGGTTGCAGGGGGTTTTGATAAAAACCGCAAAAGGTACAGTGAGTTGCGCAGAAGGGAATATGCAGATACAACAGCCGTTTTTTTCGTGGGAGCGGCGTCAACAGTAAATGCTGCCAATGGTCAGTCATTGACTCCGCAGGCAGCGGCCTATTGTCGCGCCAGGGCATGGTCGCCCAACGTTTGGGAAACGGCAACGGACCAGGCTCAGCGAAGTAGGGTGTCAAATCGGGTGTCATGGTTTGCTCGTTAGCTCTCAAATAAGAAACGAAATGATAATCATAAACATTCAATCATAAATTGAGAAAGATGACATTGATTTGAATCACCTTCCTGGCTGGCAGTTTCGGTGAGTGAGTACACAGCTTTCAACGCTTTGAGCATGAACTTAAACAAAGGGTTACTGGCGATGATCGGTTTTATCGCCATCATGAACGAAACTGTGTTAGCGCAAGGCAGCGAGGAGTCAGGTCTGGTAAAATATAATGGTTAATTAGCATACAATTTTCCTATGGGGTTGAATCCTCCTTCTCCACAGGTCAAAATATGTACTGTTTTTATCTAAGGTTTCGTTATCAGAATCATGCGCAGCCCCAAACCACGTCGTCCCCATGGGCGGTGGACTTATTACATTCTGCATGAAGACATCCTGTGGCCTTGCCCCGTTCGTTGGGAGTGGGAAAGTGGCTACGGCGGCTGGCTGCCTTTTTATTACTCCCCAACGCTGGAGTTTGTGGCGGGCGATCCGGACAAAGCGACCAAAGTGGTGAAGGCAAAAACCCAGGCAGGAAGAATTTCCTGAAGACATTATCCCCTGGGAAACCAGGGATAATGTCATGGTCGCTATCAGTGCTACTGTCTGGGAAAATTGACGATATCCGTGACCATATCATCGATCGCAGATTTTACGTCTTCAGCAGTGATCGGCGCATTGCTGTTACTCACTTGCTTGCCCATCCCTTTACGAATTACCGCAAGTACCGTTCTGCCCGTATCCTGATCAATGAACTGAGCCTCAAGAAACAACGTCGTATTCTGCGATCTATTGCCGCTGGCTGCCATCGTCGTGGCCACGACTGCCGCAACAGGAACCACTTCATAGAATTGAATATCTTTGTCTTGCGCAGAGACCGCAGTAATCGCCACCTTGGCGATCAGCACGCGCTTGCCTTTTGGGCTATCCAATACGGTGATACGTTCAGCCATGGCTGCCCTGATGCGCTGGTTGGCATAGCGCCAGATTTTGTCCAACGTCTCTTTGCTGACACGCTGTGTGGGTTTTGCGGAGGGGAAAAAGACAAATGGAGCAAAATAGACACCGCGATAATTAGATTCTTTGAAATCTGGGTCAATCCACCGTAATACGGTATGTCCACTTGGCGTCGTGGCTTCTTGCAGTTTAGTGTAATCGGGAAGGAAACCTGAATACTCTTCCCTGGTTGCGACCTTGGAAGCGCAACCCGCGACCAGTAAAGCTAAAGACAAAGCAGCTATAGTCATTCTTTTCATGGGCACTCCTACATTTAACATTGTTATTAATAATGCTGTTTTATAGTTCCCGAATTTATTGCTGTTAGTCGTTGCTCTTACCCGATCAACAAGAGCCAGCACCTCACAGGCGTTCTTTCCGCTGAAGAAGGGATCTTTAAAAGTAAAATTAATCCTGGATTTACCGGTTAGGATTAACGCCTTAAAGATAAATGATATGAATTAAGGGTAGACTCAAAATATAATTATTACCTGATCTAAACGGTTTTATAGAGAGGGATATTTTATGATCGATCACACGGGCATCAACGTTTCCAACCTATTAAAAAGCAAAGATTTTTACAGTGCACTCCTGCTACCTCTGCGTTATGAAATTCGCTTGAGTCTCGGCACTGCTTTCGGCTTCGGGGCAAAGAATGCGTTGGAGGGAGACGATCCGGGTGGGGATTTCTGGATTTCGCAAGGAATACCCCATTCCCCAAGAAACCACATCGCATTTCGTGCGGCTTCTATGGCAGAGGTCGATCAGTTTTATCACGCCGCAATGGCTGCTGGTGGTGTCTCCAACGGTGAGCCGGGTTACCGCCCCCATTACCATCCCAACTATTATGCCGCATTCGTTCTTGATCCGGATGGCTACAATATTGAAGCGGTATATCACGGCAAGTAAATGCCAATCGTAAAAAGTTGAGTTGCCACGCCTGTTGCAGGTGTGGCCGAGCCCACCACCAGTAAAACATGGATAACAACGGATTCAGGTCGAGCGGCCTGGTTCTGCTAATTGCCAAGGAGATAGCATGCAGTTTCATTTACGCCATTTGGTTTTAATCCCGCTTTTGACGCTCGCTGCCTGTAACCAGTCAGCCACCGTAACCCCGACCAGTTCGCAACCTGCCACATCTAAACATCAGGCGGCGGTGGTGAATAACGCCCGACTTGAGATTTCGGCCAGTGCACTGGAATACAACACACAAAAAGTCCAGAAGCTGTTGGGGAATAAATCCTCACTCTGCGCCATTTTGAAAGGGGATGCCTACGGACACGATCTTTCCCTCGTCGCCCCGGTCATGATGAAAAATAATGTGCAGTGTATCGGTGTCGCCAGTAACCAGGAGTTGCAAACCGTACGCGAGTTGGGTTTCAAAGGACGCCTGATGCGCGTCAGGAATGCCACTGAACAAGAGATGCGCCAAGCCACGGAATATGATGTTGAAGAACTGATCGGTAATCTGGACATGGCCAGACGCCTGGATGCCATCGCCGCGCAGCAGGGAAAAACGCTGCGTTTCCATTTGGCACTCAACTCTGGCGGCATGTCGCGTAACGGGCTGGAAGTCAGCAATACCGCCGGTCTGAACGAGGCCAAAGCGATCTCTCAATTAAGCCATCTGAAAATTGTTGGCATCATGTCCCATTATCCTGAAGAAGACGCCAATGCGGTGCGTAAGGATCTGGCCCGTTTCAACGCCCAGTCAAAGCAGGTTCTCGCGGTTACCGGACTCAAGCGTGATGACGTGACACTGCACGTTGCCAATACCTTCGCGACCTTGACCGTTCCTGAATCCTGGCTCGATATGGTTCGCGTCGGTGGGGTGTTTTATGGCGATACCATCGCCAGTACGGAATATTTACGCGTCATGACCTTCAAGTCGTCCATTGCCGCGCTTAACCACTACCCGAAAGGCAATACCGTCGGCTACGATCGCACTTACACACTGGAACGTGATTCAGTGCTGGCGAATATCCCGGTGGGTTATGCCGACGGTTATCGCCGCGTATTCAGTAACGCAGGCCATGTGCTCATTCAGGGGCAACGTATCCCTGTGGTGGGTAAGACCTCCATGAATACCGTGATGGTAGATGTGACCGATCTGAAAAACGTCAATCCGGGTGATGAAGTCGTGTTCTTTGGCAAACAAGGAAATGCTGAAATCACAGCCACGGAAGTCGAAGATATTAGCGGCGCACTGTTTACGGAAATGTCGATCCTCTGGGGCGCAACGAATAAACGCGTTCTGGTGGATTAATGCAACTGACTGACAGCGGCGCAAGCCGTTGTCAGTCAGAGAGTTTGCTCCCCGCTTTGGCGTAACGGGACGATCGACATCACACTTCCACGCTGTCGACCTGTGATCGCTGTCACGCGCAATCGGCAGGTTCTGTGAAACCTTTCACACTTCCCCCCAATAAACCCCTCTCACCATCCCCGTCCCCCGGCCCCAACGTTTATTCCCCAACGTAAATGCTTATTCTCACCATAAGCGCAGGGTCAGGAGATATCGCGTTCCAGACTCTCCACCAGATTCAGGATCCTTTGCGGGTCCAGCAACAACCTGAACGTGTAAGGGTGCAGTGAGCCTGAGGTGGAAAACCAGTGTTCCAGATCCGCGACGTATTGCCGCAGGGTTTGCAGGGCGAGACGCAACTGCTCTCGTTGCGCGGGATGATCACCATATTTGCGTATCCACAGACGTAGTGCAAAAGCATGGGTGACATAGCTGGAGGCACGGGTGTACCAGAACGCCCTTTCCCAGGCATCGATCAGGGATTGTTTGAATGTTTCGGTCAGCGCCATGGCAGGCAGTTTCTTTCCCACCTGCGTCCGCAGATATTCTGCCAGAAAGCGGGATTTCTGTTTTTCGAGGGTGATGAGTTGCATCTGTTGCTCGCCAACAGGCTCGTCATCAGAAGGCATCAGAGGTTGGAAAGACTGGGACCAGTTGGCGCTGCGGGTATCCATATGCAGCAATTGCAGGGCCTGCTCGAAATCGAGAGGCAACTGGCTGTGACGCTGCAATACCCGCCCGAGCAAACTGGACGTTTTACACATCCAGTCATAGCTGGAAGTGAAAATGGCAAACAGGCTATCGATTTCTTGCTGTGACAACGGGCGCAGGCAATATGCCTCCAGCCATTCACCAAAGATATCGCGCGGTTCTGCCAGAGGGCTGCGAATCAGGCGGGAGAGGCCGTAGAGGTTTAACTCATTGACCGAACCTATCAGTGAATTGCTCGGGAGCCATTCCCAATTGATACGTGCGGTAACTGCCTCGAGTTCGTCACCGAGCGCCTGAGAGGCCCAGTGCAAACGTTTTTGTAGTTCGTCCAACAGGCAGCATGGCAATAGCGCCCAGCCATATTCGATGCCCCAAAGATCGAACTCCACCCATTTGCGGTGACCACCCAGGCTTGTCAGGTTTGGGTTATTGGCGAAGCCGGGTCGATAGTCCAGTTCCGTGGCTTTCATGGACGCCCGGACGTCATTGGGTAAGACATCCAGCGCCGTTTTTAATTGCTGGCGCGGCCATTCCTTATCCTGATAGTCGCGCAGAACCAACTGACAGCCCTGAAGACGCAGGCTTTGATACAGGCGCTGCAGGGCATGTTTCCACTCGTTCTGGCTGACAGTCGGTGTGGAGAGGGAAAGCCGCAGCCCGCGCACCGTGGGCAGGTGGCTCAGAATTTCCGGCAGTGTTTCGCCAAAAAAGAGGTTCAGGAAGGCAGCGTCGTTACGCTCGTCATCGGACAGAAAGTATTCAGGGAATTTGCGGCGCAACTCGTGGTTATTTGGCGTCGCCTCACCCTGTAGCCACAACTGAACGTGGTTTTCTTCACAATAGCGTCCGACCTTTTGCAGGTAATACAGCGCGTTATTGCGCGCAAGAAGCATATGTTCCACGTCCGATCGACGGCATAGCGCAGACGGTTTGGCCAGCAACGCCATTAGCGATTGCTGATGTAGGATAAGCCCGTTGAACTGGAATTTTTGGATATGGCGCATGACATCAATAAACCCTTCCCACTGCCACATCGAGGGAGTGTTTACTTCAAGAAACAGCAGCGGTACTCGGCTACCCATCGTGGTCCTCCAGCGTGCTGTGCGAGTGCGCCATCAAAGTAAGCGGATAGTAGAACGGGGGTTGTGATGAGTCAATCGCGGTCCTGAGAATGCAATCAAAGAGGAAGTAAGTATGAAGACGTATGCACTGGTCGGTACAGGTGGTCGTTCCGGGATGTTTCTGGAAGCCATTGCGACGACCTACCAGAAGTCGGCCCGTCTGGTGGCGTTATGTGATACCAACCAGACCCGCATGGATTATGCCAACCGGAATCTGGAGAACTGGGGCCATGCTGCCGTGGCAACCTGGAAAGCGACGGATTTCGAACAGATGATCGCCCAGCACCATCCTGACATCGTTATCGTTACCAGCGTGGATCGCACCCACGATCGCTACATCATTCGCGCCATGGAACTGGGATGTGACGTGATCACTGAAAAGCCCATGACGATCGATGCTGACCGTTGCATGGCAATTGTTGATGCCGTGGAGCGAACTGGCCGCGATTTGCGCGTCACCTTCAATTATCGCTATGCGCCCCACCACAGCAAATTGCGTGAGTTGATTCTCAATAACACCATTGGCGAGGTTTTCTCCGTCCATTTTGAGTGGTTGTTGAATACCCAGCACGGTGCCGATTATTTCCGCCGTTGGCATCGCGACAAACGCAACAGTGGCGGGCTGCTGGTGCATAAATCCACCCACCACTTTGATTTGGTGAATTTCTGGCTCGGATCTGTACCCGAGTCGGTCTATGCCCAGGGTGATTTGCGTTTCTACGGTAAGGAAAACGCGGAAAACCGCGGGGTTACCGAGTTCTATCCGCGCTGCCACAACCATGAAAATGCCCAGAATGATCCTTTTGCCTTGCATCTGGAAGAGCGGGCCATGCTGAAAAGTCTGTATCTGGATGCGGAACATGAAGATGGTTATCTGCGCGATCAGAGTGTGTTCGGTGATGGCATCAGCATAGAAGATACGCTGGCGGTGCTGGTGAAATATCGCAACAAAACGCTGCTGACCTACTCCCTCAATGCCTACCAGCCGTGGGAAGGACTGAATATTGCCTTCAACGGCAGCAAAGGGCGGCTGGAAATGAAACTGGTGGAGAATTCCTACGTCAATGGCGGTGGGGAACGCAAGGAAGAAGGCAGCCTGATGGACTGCGACATCACTTTTTACCCGATGTTTGGTGCGCCTGAACGTATCGCCGTGGAGTACGGAAAAGGCGGTCATGGCGGCGGTGATGCCTTGATTCTGGAGGAGTTGTTCGGCAATCCCGGCCCTGATCCACTCAAGCGCCGGGCGGGTTATCACGACGGTGCCATGTCTATTCTGACCGGGATCTGCGGCAATTTATCAATGCAGCGCAATCGACCCGTATTTATCGATGAATTACCCGTAGGTAGAAAACTTCTGGCGCGGAAAGCGGATATTTCCAAAAAAAGGGAGCAATAATCAAATGGCCAAGGGCGATATTTACCAACTTGAATACCATGAGTATATCGATGAAGACACCGGCTCTCGGGTGACCAGACTGACTCCACCCGATGTCATCTGCCATCGGAACTACTTTTATCAGAAGTGTTTTCTGGATGAAGGAAGATCGCTGATTTTCGCTGCGGAATTCGCTGGGTTCCGCAACTATTACCTGCTCGAGCTTGCCTCGGGCAAAGCCACACAGTTGACCGAGGGCGCAGGTGACAACACATTTGGCGGCTTCCTTTCCCCTGACGAGCAGTATCTCTATTATGTCAAGGGTGAACGCAACCTGATGCGGGTGACACTGCAAGATCTGACCGAGATTTCCGTTTATCAGGTCGCTGATGAGTGGGTCGGTTACGGCACGTGGGTGGCTAATTCCGAGTGCACCAAATTGGTCGGTGTGGAGATTCACCGCGACAGTTGGCGTCCGGTCAGTGACTGGACGGTATTCCAGCAATTCTACGAGGAAAACCCGCTGTGCCGGGTGATCCGCATCGATTTGCAAACCGGCGAGCGTACAACGCTGCTACAGGAAAACCAGTGGCTCGGTCACCCTATCTATCGCCCTTTCGATGACAATTCGGTGGCATTTTGCCATGAAGGACCGCTGGACCGGGTTGATACCCGGATGTGGTTGATGAATGAAGATGGCAGCGATATCCGCAAAGTGAAGCAACCCGCTCCCGGTGAGAGCTATACCCATGAATTCTGGGTACCGGACGGTTCCGCCATGATGTATGTGACCTATGTTAAAGACAGCCCGACTCGTTATCTCTGCCGCGTCAATCCCGACTCGGGCGTGGACGAAAAACTGGTGCAAATGCCACCTTGTTCACACGTGATGAGCAATTACGACGGACAATTGGCGGTAGGCGATGGCTCAGGAAAGCCTATTGATATCGCCGACAATGAAGGTTATGGCGATATTACCGATCCTTTTTTATATCTCTTTGACCTCAAAAAAAGAAAAACCCATAGAGTTGCCAAACACAGCAGCTCCTGGTTGGTGCTGGATGGCGATCGCCAGGTTACCCATCCTCACCCCTCTTTTACACCCGATGAAAAGCAAGTGCTGTTCTCATCCGATAAGGATGGTAAACCGGCGTTGTACCTTGCCACTATTCCTGACTCTGTTCTCCACGATATTCAATCATAATAAGAGGGTTCAGCTATGTTACTAAGACCAATTACGTTTGCCGCGACATTATTGCTTGCCACTTCCGGCATGGCACAGGCGGAAAATGTGGAATTACGCCTCTCCTGGTGGGGAGGAAATAGCCGCCATCAGGCGACGCTTCAGGCAGTGAAAGCCTTTGAGGAGAAATATCCCAATATCAAAGTCCAGGCCGAATATGCTGGCTGGGAAGGATATTTATCTCGCTTTACCACGCAGATTGCTGGTGGAAAAGAACCGGACGTTATTCAAACCAACTGGAACTGGTTGCCGATATTTTCCAAGGATGGCACAGGTTTTTATGATTTAAATCAGGTGGCCAATAAGCTGGATTTGACGCAGTACGAACCGCAGTCCCTGGAAACGGTGACGGTGAATGGTAAACTCAATGGTATTCCTGTGGCGGCGACCGCACGCAGCTTTTATTACAATAAAAAGAAATGGGAAGAAATGGGTATCGCTTATCCGCAAAGCTGGGATGAGTTGAAGGCAGCGGGCCTCGCTTTTAAGGCCAAAGATGAAAACAGCTATCCATTGGTTCTCGACTATATGGAATCGCTGACCCTGCTGCACTCTTTTATGGTACAGAAATACAATATTCCTGCGATTGACGAGAAGAGCGGAAAATTCCCTTATACGCCAGCCCAATGGGAAGAGTTTTTCCAGGTTTATAAAGACCTCATCGACAGCCATGTTTTCCCTTCCATGCGCGTACTGGCCTCCTACGGCAAAGCGAATACATGGGAAATGAAACCGTGGATTAACAGTGACTGGGGTGGGATTTACATGTGGAATACCAACGCCAACATGTATGAAAACAACCTGGCTGCACCGAATAACAAGTTGGAACTTGGGCCATTCTTTATGCTGCCGGGAGCCAAAGACGCCGGGTTATTCTTTAAACCTACGATGATGTTCAGCATTAGCCGCACGACCAAACACCCTGAGGAAGCGGCCCTGCTGGTTAACTTCCTGATGAATGAGCCTGCCGGGATCAAAGCCATGGGGCTGGAGCGCGGTGTGCCACTGAGTAAAACGGCTTACCAGCAACTGGTGCAGGATGGCACCATTCAGGAAGGCAGCCTTGCGGTCGCGGGTATGAAATCATTCATGGCGTTACCTCATAACGTGCCGACGTCACCTTATTTTGACTACCCGCAATTTGTCGCGCTCTATCATGAAACTATTCAGAATATCGATCAGGGTAATATTACGGTAAAACAAGCCGCCGCTTCTTTTGCAAAGAATGCTGAGAGAATTATGAAACGCACAATGAAAGAGTCAGCAAAATAAATAAACATTGATGTGCCAATTATTTACTTAAAACATCAATTAACAAAAAATTCATTCAACCAGGCATTCATCACTACCTCCCCGGATAAATAGCATTATCCGGGGAGAATCCTCGATTATTACTTATCTGATGGAAGGATATTATGATTACGTTTAGCGCCACCCTCACCTGTCAGTATGACGCTATATTTTCTCCGTTCAGCGCCTCGAATTTTCAGCAGGGATTGGCATGGCTGCAAAACAGCAATTTTGATGCGGCAGAATTATGTATTGCCGATTATAACGATGTGGATGTGATGGCAATAGCCAGAGTATTAGCCGATCACGGTTTGGGTTGTACCACCATTGCGAGCGGGCAGGCACGTAAAAGGGAGGGGCTGTCATTGCTGGCAGAAGACAATTCCCTGCTGCAAAAAACCCGCCAGCGGATCTATCAACATATTGATGCGGCAACAATATTGGGATCTTTTGTCACGATTGGTTCGCTGCGCGCCACCGATTCGCTACTGAGTGCTGAATGCTATAGGGACTCACTGGCCGAAGGGCTACGGCCTTGCATGGATTATGCGCAGAAATGCGGGGTAACGCTGATTATAGAAGCGCTGAACCGTTATGAAGTGAGCCATCTCAACAGCGCCGCAGAGATGCAGGTATTCCACGATTTTATTGGCGCGCCGTCTCACGTTGGAATTCTGTGGGATGTGTTTCATGCCAATATTGAGGATCAAGATTTTGCGCAAGCTATTCAACTTATGGGATCAAAGCTGCGCCATGTGCATTTCGCCGATTCCAACCGCGCTTTTCCTGGCTATGGTCATTTGGACTTTGATGCTATTTATCGCCAGTTGCAGCAAGCCGGTTATCAAGGGGCAATCTCACTGGAATGTCTGTGCAAACCTTCGGCGCAAACGGTCATTGATCAGTCCGGCCCGTTTATCCAGCGATTGCGGCAGCTATGAATAATTGAAACAGGCAAAAAAAGACTGGATGGCGATGACTTAATACGCTTATCGCCCCCAGCCCTTCAGCCGCTTATTTACTACACGTTATTTACTACAGCCCTCGTTTTTCCATCAGAACCGCCAGATCAATCAGGCGGTTGGAAAAGCCCCACTCGTTGTCGTACCAGGCGAGGATCTTCACTAACTTGCCACCGATAACCAATGTGGAAAGCCCATCAATAATTGAAGAGCGCGGATCGCCTTTATAATCACTCGACACCAGCGGTTCATCGCTGTAACCGAGAATACCTTGCAGAGGGCCAGATTCCGCGGCCTTGATAAAGGCAGCATTCACCTCATCCACCGTCACATCGCGCTTCAACGTCACCGTTAAATCGACGATAGAAACCAGCGGCACGGGCACCCGCAGGGAATAACCGGTCAAGCGTCCATCCAGTTCTGGGATAACCTTGCCGAGCGCTTTGGCGGCTCCGCTGGAGTAAGGGACGATCGAGAGTGCTGCGGCACGCGCGCCACGCAAATCTTTTTCCGGTTGGTCGTGCAGAGCCTGACTATTGGTATAGGCGTGCGTCGTATTCATCAGGCCATATTCGATGCCGAAGGCCTGATGGAGCACCTGAGCCGCGGGCGCAAGGCCGTTGGTGGTGCAACTGCCGTTGCTGACAACCTTGTGAACAGCCGGATCGTACTGCTCATGATTGACGCCCATCACTACGGTAATGTCGTCGTTCTTGCCAGGTGCGGAGATGATGACGCGTTTGGCCCCACCTTTCGTAATATGCACCTCGGCCTGAGCCTTGTCAGTGAAGAACCCCGTGGCTTCGATCACGATGTCGACGCCTACGCTTTGCCATGGAATCGAGCCGGGATCCCTCTCGGAGAAGACGCGAACAGGACGTCCATCGATCAGCAGTTGACCCTCTCCGGCTTCAACGTTGACTGGCAAAGTGCCCAAGAGCGAATCATATTTCAACAGATGAGCCAGGGTTTTGCTGTCTGTTAAATCGTTGATCGCAACAACTTGGAAATCACTGCGCCCCAGAGCGGCGCGTAAAACATTTCGACCGATCCTGCCAAACCCATTGATACCTACGTTGACCATGATGAACTCCTTCGTTTTTTGCCTTCTTCAAATGTAGTCCGAGAAAGGTATGGCGTAAATGACATATAAAGATCAATTTAGGCCAACATGCGGGAACAAAAGCGTTCGCGGTACTCCGTTGGAGTGAGTTGCAGATTTCTTTCGAAAACACGGCGCAGGTTGAGACTATTGCCAAAACCGCTATCCACGGCGACCTGCTCAATCCCTTCCGCGCCCTGTTCGAGTCGTTGTCTGGCGGCATTCAGCCGCAATTCTTCGACATATTTGGCTGGGCTTATGCCTGTCTCACGAGTGAAGACGCGCGTGAAGTTACGCGGACTCATGGCAACCCGATCGGCCAGTTTCTCAACCGACAAATCGCAGGCAATGTTGTCGATGATCCAGGCTTGAAGATCGCGGATCGGCCCTGGTTTCTGGGCAGGGTTCAGCAGGTGACGGCTGAATTGAGACTGTCCACCGGGTCTACGCAGGAACATGACCAGATCTTGCGCTACATTGCGGGCCAGAGTGAAACCATAATCGTCTTCAACGAGAGCCAAAGTAAGATCGAAGCCCGAACTCACCCCTGCCGAAGTCCAGATTGATCCGTCCTGTACATAGATCGGCCCTCTCTCGACTATCACGCTGGGAAAGTTGGATTGCAGGGCGTCCAGCGATCGCCAATGGGTGGTGGCCCGACGACCGTCCAGCAGGCCGGTCTGGGCGAGGAGCCAGGCCCCGCCACAGATAGACACTACCCGCCGCGCATGGGGGGCGGCGCGGCGAACCCAATCGACAACGCTACTGCCCTCCTGATCGGTCAATCCTTTTCCGGTGATCATGATCGTGTCACGTTCAAGTTCGGGGTCGAGATCCGAGAGTCGATGATCCGCCAACAGATTCAGTCCCGACATTCCATGCACGACGCGATGGGGTTGCGTCGTGGCAATTGTCACCTGGTAGAGCGGCGTCAGCGAATCCTTCGGCCTCAAGCGGTTGGCTTGCCCCAGGATGTCGGCGATTCCCGCCGCTTCAAATAACATGCCCCCTTCGGGGACGATAATCAGGAAAGTGTTCATGTCCTTAAAATACAAATTAAACAAAAGAAGTCAAGTTACAGCCGGGTTTTGTAACCACCACAACCGCAACTTCAATCCCCACGAACTGCTCCATCCGCTGGTGCTGTGCACCATTTTTCCTTTATCAATAATGATAAACGTGGGCGTGGCGTTGATGCCCCACTCCCTCGCCAATCGCCCCTGATTATCGTTGACCACCGGGAACGTCAGCCCCTTGGCCTTCATGCCACGCAAAAGCCGTTGATCGTCACCGGAGCGAATCGCAATACTTAAAACATTCACGCCATCCGCGTTTAGCGCTTCGACCGTTGGTGAAGTGAATTTACACACCGCGCACCACGTTGCCCAAAGGTAAACCAGCAAAGGTTGGTCAGCGCTGAGTTCTGTCAGAGAAACGTACTGACCATTGGTGAGCATCAGTTCCGACTGCATCGTCATCGTGGTCAGCGGCGCGGGCTTGCGCCACTGATCGACACCCCATGAAATCACAGCCAGCATCAGCGCAAAAATGGCCAGTTCCCTGGCCCATTTCTTCCATTTTGTCATGATGACGTCCTTGCCAATTGAGCCTTCACGACCTGTTCCAAAACGTCATAACTGACAGCGCCAGGGATCATTTGATCGCCGATCAGCGTCGCCGGAGTGCCTTGCACGCCAAGCAGATCGGCGAGACGCAAACTGCTGCGGACTTCATCGAGCGTCTTCTTATCAATGCTCAGGTTATCGTTGCCGGTAGATTTAAGCGCACTGACAATACTTCCCTTGGTGTGATTACCTTTTTTGGACATCAAACGCTGATGCAATGCCAGAAAACGATCGGGCTGCTGTTGCCACAGAGTCAACGCATACTGTGCGGAACTCTGTGAGGTTTCGCCCCTGAACGGTAAAAGCTTCAACACGATCGCGACGTCAGGGTATTTTTTGACGATCTGTTCCAACCTGGGATCAAACTGTTTGCAATACGGGCAGTTGTAATCAGTAAATGACACTAGGGTCAGTTTGGCATTTTTAGCGCCAATTCGTGGGCTGGCGGCATTATTGAACAAGGCGTCTTTGTTCTGCTCGATGATTTTTCCAAGCCGCGCACCGGCCTGTTCAGTACTACGCTGCTCCCATGCATTGACTGCTTCTTCCAGAATCTGCGGGTTATTTACCAACGTGTCACGAATCAATTCCCGCACCTGATTTTGTTGTGCTGATGTCAATGGCTCCGCGATACTGCTGAAACTTATCGCCGCAGAGATCAGTGCAACACATGCCAGCAAAGTCATTTTCAGCAGTCGGATATTGTTCATTTTCATGGCGTTATTCCTTAGCATTATCAAGCGTTTTCAATACGGTCTTGCGATCCAGCAATGGCGATAAAATCTCGCCATCAGGTAGATCGGGACCGTAAATCTGGTTAAATGGAACGGCGACGATGCCACGTTTTTGCAAGAATTGGCTGATAGAGGATGAGCGCGTGGTCCAGTCGCCGCGCAGGGCAACCATATCTGGCTCATTGAGGGCTTTTTGCACGTCATCACGCAGCAATACATTGTATTTATTGACTTTACATGTAATGCACCAGTCGGCGGTCACATCGACAAACACCCGCTTATTCTCACTCAGTGCCTGCGTGATTGCCTGTTCACTCAGCGGTTGCCACTGAACGTTATCCTTCATCGGTAAACGCCCGCGATCGCCATTCAACGTAGCTACGGCAAATGCCACGCCTATCAGCAACAGCAATACTGCGCTCCAGTTCAGGAATATACGGCGACCGTAATGAACGCCGGCCAGCACGCACAGCGTTATCAGTAATGCACCGGCTAGGATCAATGCGGTGACAATACCGGCATGCACAGCCAGCAGACTGATGAGCCACAAACTGGAAACCAGCATCATCAGACCTAATACCACCCGCAGACGGTTCATCCACGGCCCAGGCTTAGGCAACAGTCGTGCCACGGCGGGAAAAGCGGCAATCAATAACCACGGCAAACTCATACCGACACCCAGCGCGGTAAAGACCATCCACAGATCGCCCAACGTTGCGGCCAGCGCAAACGCCACCGCAGTGCCGAGAAACGGTGCGGAACACGGCGTTGCCAGCAAAGTGGCAAATACGCCTTGCCAAAAATGTCCACCGCGACCATTACCACCCGCTGTTGCCAGTCGCGTTGTCGTATTGCTTCCCAAACCAATCGAGAAAAACCCAAATAAATTCGCGCTGAATAATCCGGTGACCAGCACCATCAACCCGATAAACCATGGACTCTGGAATTGAATCCCCCAACCTACCGCTTGCTGACTAAGGCGCAGTGCCGTCATCAATCCGGCCAATGCCCAGAACGACACAATAATTCCGCTGGCCGAGGCCAAAAACTGTCGCCGCACCACGGAGCGTTCGCGGTTCTCCAGTTGTAGTACCGAGCCTAATTTCATCGCCAGCACCGGCAATACACAGGGCATTAAATTGAGGATTAATCCACCAAGCAGCGCCAGCAAAATCGCACTGCCCAGAGGCAGTTTGGACGGCATCACTGGCAGCACGTCACTCACTTCAACCCTCGACTGCTGCGCTATCCCGTTGTCACTTATAACAATGCTCAAGGCTTGTCCAAGCAGAGCGGGGGCATTTCCCTCCCAACCGTCGGTGACTAGAACCTTTGCCACTAACCGTTCGCCGTCAACGTCAACCTTCGGTTTGGCGAAATCAGCTCCCTCCGGCACATCAAAAAATATCTCCGGTTTTTGCCAACCTTCGGCACGATGCGCGCTGACATATAGCTCACCGTTATGATATCCAGCCTGAACTTGCGCAAACATGCCCGCTTTCAGAGGCAATGTTCCCTGAGCCTGAGTAAAGGCGAGATTGAACCCCTGCGGAGCGGGTTGGCGAATATCCAAATCGAAAGGGAAATCGGTCAGCACACAAACACTGCTACAGGTTGAGAGCGTCAGTACGCCCTGCAAACGGCGAGCATCTGGTGGAATTTGCAGCGTCACTGGAAAGGTCGTATCGCCTTGATAGCCCTGAGTTGAGATACCCGAGACATCGAAGCGCTGCGGTGTCGGCCAACCCCAGTCAAGTTTATCGACCTTCGTTTGCCATGTGATTTCCGGCGCAATACCGCCTTCTCCGGGCGAACGCCAATAGGTTTTCCAGCCCTCGGCCAGTTGAACATCCAATAACAACCGAAGGGCACCATTTTCGGCCTGGTCGGTACGAAACTTCACGCGAGCATGGGTATTTAGCGGGCTTTCAAGCCAACCGCTGTCAGCCGCCCACGATGCAGGCAGCCACAAGCACAGGCTTAGCGCCAGCGCTCTTAAAAATAGATACATAGATTTTCTCCAAAAATAAATTTACGACGTCATGGATTAACGAAGTAAATATTTATTCCTGGAAGACACATAACCGGAGATGGACACGCAGCCGCGGTAACGATACGGGCCGGATTGGAGGAAGACGTAGATGAAGTTGTCTGGACGGTTCCAGCAGAAGAACAATAAACAGCAGCAGCGCAAAGAACACGTGTTCCACCGCCATACCGTTAGCCGCCAACAACGATTTGGCGCTCAGTTCACAGGGCGTCAGCGAATCACTGTCCGAACCGCTATCGCTGTTGTTCGCGCCCAACATCACGTTGGTCACGTTGTCGACAGGTTGCAGACTTTTAGCCAGCAGATGCATACCGGCCATGCGCTGCGTCATACATGTCAGTATGACCAGACAAGCCAGTACAAAAAACCACTTCGCGGCACGCTGCTGGGTCGCCATAGTTCATTCCTAAAACCATAAACTGATAAAACATAAGCCCGCCTCATCTTAGCTGGAGTCGCTAGATAAACAACTTGTTATAGAAAACTTTACGTTTTGTTGGGGGTTTGGGGGTGGGTTCAGAGGTATGTGGTTGAGGCATGAAGAGGCTCAACATCAAAAATTAATAATCATGCATTATCAGATTCGCAGAAGACTTTCCCCTTACTCCCCGCTAACCAGGGGAGTAAGGGCGCTATTCGGAATAATGTTAAAGCGCTTCTTCCGTTTCAACTGACTTTTGATTACGACTGACTGCCAATTTGAATAGCCAATATATCAGGCTGGCGACAAGCAGTGAGTTAATGGTCGGAATACCCCATTCGGTCACTAACCCGACAATACTGCCGACAATACTGGCGATAATGGCTACCCAGCCAATGGTCGGTGTTTGGTCAGGTAATTTTCCTTCCAGCCGGCTTTTATCCAGGATTTTACGATGGGAGCGCAGGAGGTAATAATCAACCAGCATAATGCCGATAATCGGCGGAAACACCACGCCGAGCACGGTAAGAAAATCCACAAACCGATCCAGAATCCCCAGTACGGAAAGCGTAGTTCCCAAAACACCGATAATCAGCGTGGTGGAGATATATTTCAGCTTTTTACCGGTGAGCCCCTCAACTGCGTTAACGATGCCAAGTGACGAAGAGTACAGATTGAGATCGTTAACCCTTAACGTGGAGAACACCACGACCAACAGGCCTGCACCACCGGCGACCTGAGACATAATGGTCACCACATCTGCCGTACCGAGTGCTTTGGCAATCAGAATAGCCAGACCGTTGACCACAAACTCCCCGGCAATAATAGTGAAAATCGTCACGCCCAATACATGCTTACCGTTTTTGGAATAACGTGTCAGATCAGGAGTCATGAGGCTCGCGACAATAGCGCCCCCCACCACAATGGTGATACCTGCGCTGATTGACAGAGGGTCACCCGGCGGTACCAACTGGATGATTTCAGGGAGATTATGACCAGACAACGTGATAATTGAGATATACGCCACCAGCATAATAAACATCGGCACAGCGATTCTGGCAGCAATGCGCAATGCCTTGAAACCAAACGCCACCAGAATGGTCAACAGGCCACCGGACAAGGATGCGGCCAGAGCAAAGCCCAGTTTATTGCCCAGGGCGAAATCAAGGGATTTGGCAAAAATGGCGTTTTGTATACCAAACCAACCCAGCAGACTGACAGCTACCACAATACCGATCAACACCGATCCCAGGCGACCAAAACCGCACCAACGTGCCAGCAGGCTACCCGAGATCCCTTCACGCATACCCGCCAGTCCAAGCCCGTAGGTCACTACACCAAATATCAGGCTACCAATAAAGATCGCGGTGAAAGCATCACCCAACGTCATGGAATTACCGAGAACTGCGCCGAGCATGAATTGATCCAACGCGGTCAGCATACCCATATGCACCAGAGCTACGCTTAAAAACGACACTCTTTTATCCTGCGGTACCCGACTCAATGGATAGTCTTCAATTTTGATCACAATGAACTGTTCCTTGTTATTCAGATAAACTGGATTCCTTTCGCCAAGAGACGATCGGGAATATAATTATCCAGGTGCGCGAATTTGCAAAATTCCTCAAACTGCTGCAACGAGTGGACATCAGATTTTTGGTAAATATTGTATATTCTATTTTCTATCGTTTTACTGCTGATGTTATATATCTTGGCGATCTCTTTAACGGAAAGTCTTTGCAGCATTAAAAATATAACATCGAGCTCAGCTTGGGTGAAAGTATCATTATTTATTTCGGTTGAAAGGATACTCGGTTTTTGTTGATTTATATATTTGAGTGGGGATAACGTATTAAACGGTTTGGCATTCCACATAACACCGATAACTTCTTTTCTATCGTTATAAATAGGCAACTTTTCGCTGATAAATGGCGTCAGGTTGTCTTTGCCATACCAATAATGTGTTTCGATAACGGTAACCCGACTCTGCGAGACTTCTGTTCTTTTGTCATGCTCTATCAGATCCGATGCAAATTCGATCCAGTTGGCGGGGAACTCATCGTCCAACTTACCTTCGACTTCGAAATTTAGCGGCGTATTGGTATAGAGGTAGGACGCCTCGTTCATATAGATATGGCGAGAGTCCAGATCTTTGATGCCCCATGGCTCACTCAAGTGCTCCATCATGGCAATAAGGCCCTTGAAAAAACTATCATTTTCTTTATCGGGCAAATCCATAATGACCTCGCCGATCGATAATGGGTTAGATTTCTTTCGCCAGATAGTGTCGCGTATACTTCCTGGCATATTCGCCTAAGTTGCCATATACACGATAACCTAATTTTTCATAAAAGCCTCTGGCCTGGAAATCAAAAGTATCAACGTAGGCCATATGGCAGCCACGTTTCAGGGCTTCTTCTTCGGCTTTTTCCATGAGTTGGCGACCATACCCACTTTTCCGGTATTCATCACTCACCCAAAGATACTGAACCTCAAGCCCGCCCCACCACGTCCTCGCCACCAACCCTGCAACGATTTTGCCATCATCGTTGGTAACGGTTAAGAACAGCGGGTGAATGTCTACAGTTTCGAATTTATCATTATGGGTCCAAAGGCTGTCAATAACATACTCTTCGTCCTGTGGGTTTGGCGCATCCGTAACATTGATGTTCATTTTCTCAACATACCTTTATGTATAAATAATTAAGATTGCAATTAAATTAATTAAACAAAACCAGTTTTAATAACACTTTTCTTAATGTATTTCAAGGGTGCTTTCCACCCTTTCCCACAATGACTATAAGTGTTTATATTGATTGTGACAGAGATAAAAAATATCAACATATCTCGTTGTAGCAAGTAGAAACTTGTACGTTCTACACTCTGTCACTGAATGCTTATTACGCCTCACCAGGGCTTCATCGGGGAAACCTATCTAAATTTTACGGCTCCACCTATAGAGCAGGCTTAACCTGCCAGAGGGGAGCCGATTTCATTTTTGAATCTTCAATGCCAACTGACATCAAGCGACAACCGTGAAACTCCTACATACTGAGCTTCTCTTATTTCTTTTCCTGAAATATCGTCAAAGCTGCACCTTGCCAAACAGTAATTTTCGGGCGCGCTGAGATAGGCATTTTACACCCACACAGATGTCCAGACATTCCCTCACGTACACATCGATAACGGCTAATAATCAGTAGCTGTATGCGAAAGTAAAGAATCTTTGATGATACGCACTTCCACTCTTCTTATCTTCCTAGGATACTATGCATGTATATGCATGATATTCAAATTTTACACCCCATAACTGGTTAACCCAAAGGACATGTAAGTCCCTTTGGTTTGCCAGCCAAAAAGTCGTGGAGTTATATCCATGTATCGAGGATTACTGGCATGGAAGCTTGGTTGTTTTTCATCGGTGTGTTTGTCATTTATTTGCTGTTTTTCAAAAAGGAAAAACCGCCAAACATACGACAAACAGGCATTAATGCCACAAAAAAAAATCGCATTTCCGACCATTCCCCTTCATCAACTCCGGTCAGAACAGTGAAAAGAAATGCTTCTCAATACTCTCACTCCGTTGACGATGATGACCTCGCCACTTTCACCCTAATCGACGGGCAACTTTCAGAATATATTGCAGTTGACAGGGCACCAACCCATACCACAGTTCGGGAAAATAAGACAAAAGGTCGATGGGTAAGGCCGGGAGAAAGCGTAACCATCCAAAATATCGTTATTAACCAAGGGAATTTTTATTATGGAGGGCGATTAAAATCCACACATTCCTCTAATGACAATGGCTATTATCACGATGATAGTACTGAAGCGTCGCTGGTTAACGACGCCCTCACAATTTGCGCTGGCACAAGACACTACGAAGATGAGTCGCTCAGCTACTGGCCCAGATTCGCACTATTATCCCCCCGCTGTCGTGGTGCCTATCTTGACTGGCTTGCAAGCGATCGTTGCGATGCATCCTGTCCCATCGGTTATGTTTTTATTTATTTTTATGGTATTGAACGTAGGATCCTTGTTGATGGAGCACAAGATACCGTTTCTGATATTGAGTTCAGAGCTCTTTTTGACGAAGTAAAGCGTCTGAGAAGCCTTTTTCAGGTAAATCATTCTTTCCGGGCATACTCAACTCGGCTAATTGAGGTTATGTCGCTTCTCAGACCTGGCGTTGCTTATGTTGAAGATAAAGATGAACTTCTTTCCTCTGAAAGCTCTTTGTTATTCCAGTATCACCTCGCGACCACAGTCGAGCAGGGGAATCCTGTTCCCGCCGAACTAGCGCTGGCATGGGTCAAATATTATACCGAATATGCCTTGCGGACTCCTGCTCGTCGATGCGCTGATGAATTCGCCGTGTTATTTAAACAGCGCTACCTCAGAAAATTTGGCGCTGGTCTTATCGTTAAACCGAATAAGACTCGATTAAAACTGGAATATAAACCCGCCAGCAGTACTATCAGAGATGTACGCTTTGAACAATTTGATCTGCCTGATCCCAGTGTTTTGAGAGCCCCCGTTCAAAAACTTGTTTTGATCGCAGAATCCTGTACCACCGATCTGAATGCTTACAGTCGTTATCTTGGTAAAAAAGGCACATCACGAAGTGATATTGCTGCCGTGATGCTACTTCCCGATGAAATCCTTTCTGAAAGCGCTGAGCAATTAATCGCATATTTTAGAGTATGGGCCGACGAGCAAATCAATAACCATAGTGGGTTAGCGTCAGTTGCTGAGTTTTGGTCATGCCTGGGTATATCTGCTCCAGAAAAAATCAATAAAAAGGAAGCGGAACTCATTCAGAGCTTTGCCCAAAAAGCGGGATATGGTGTTGCACCGGATACTCGATATCATCACTCTAAACCAGAGCCTGATGGCTATATCGTTTTGTTCGCAAAAGGACATGGTGAATTTTTTGAGCCTTCAGCCGGGTTTACTTCTGTTTCTGTGGCGTTACGACTAGGTGCACTGGTCGCACAAATCGATAATCATGTTGATGCATCGGAACGAGATATATTGCAGCGGCTTATCGATCATGACATCACATTTTCACCGACTGAAAAGCTTTCTTTACATGCCTACCTTATTTGGCGTCTTAATACGCCAGCCAATATGGCGGGTCTGAAAGACAGAATTGAAAAACTTAGTGATAACGAGAAATCAGCTGTTGGCGAAATTATTGTCAATGTCGCCTGTGCCGATGGCAAAATTGCATCCACAGAAATTAAACAACTGGAAAAAATCTACATCAGTCTGGGTCTTGATAGCAGCTTAGTGACCGGTGCTATACACCGTTTTTCAACATCTAAAAAAATGTCATCGGCGACTTCCGTCACATCTAAAGCGGGAAAAGAATTCTCTCTCAACGAAAATATTCTTGCACGGCATGAGTCAGAAACCAAAGATGTTCATAGTTTGCTGAACTCTATCTTTGTCAACAACGAACCTGGAGAACCTTTTCAGAGAGTGTCATCTGTTCCTCAACCGACATCAGGCAGACTTGATGAGGCTCATCGTCAACTTTATAACCAATTAAGTGAGAAAGATAAGTGGGCAAGAAATGAGGTTATGGAACTGTGTCATCAGCTTGGACTGATGGTAAACGGCGCGATAGAAACTATCAACGACTGGTCTTACGAACAGGTTGAGGCACCGGTTCTGGATGATGACGATGATATTTACGTGGACCTGGAAATTGCACAAGAACTGAAAGGATAACTAATGTCTGGTATTCGTATTCGTCTCAAAGAGAAAGACGCCATTATTCAGTCGTTAAAATCGGGGGTCACCCCGAAGATTGGAATTCAACATATTCAGGTTGGCCGGGTCAATGAACTCAAAGCGTTATATCAGGACATTGAACGCATCGCTGATGGTGGTGCAGGATTTCGTTTGATTATCGGTGAATATGGTTCCGGCAAGACGTTCTTTTTAAGCGTGGTTCGCTCCATTGCTTTGGAGAAAAAGCTGGTAACGGTGCATGCCGATTTATCCCCGGATCGCCGTATCCACGCTTCGGGAGGGCAATCGCGCAATCTCTACTCTGAGCTAATGAAAAATTTATCTACCCGAAACAAACCGGATGGCAATGCATTATTGAGCGTGGTTGAACGCTTTGTCACTGAGGCGAGGAAAGAAGCCGAAGTCAAGGGGGTCGATGTCCCAATGGTGATTCATCAGAAACTTGCTACATTATCCGATCTTGTTGGCGGATATGACTTTGCCAAAGTTATTGAATGTTACTGGACGGGCCATGAGCAGGATAATGAAGTTCTAAAATCGAACGCGATCCGCTGGTTAAGAGGGGAGTACACTACTAAGACAGACGCTAGAAATGATTTAGGTGTACGTACTATTATCTCTGATGCCTCTTTTTACGATGCGCTAAAATTGATGAGTCTTTTTACCCGCCAGGCCGGATACGCTGGCTTGCTGGTGAGTCTTGATGAGATGGTTAATCTCTACAAGCTCAATAATACGCAGGTAAGAGTCTCTAACTACGAACAAATATTGCGGATTCTGAATGACTGCTTACAGGGTACGGCGGAACATATCGGTTTTTTGCTTGGCGGAACGCCAGAGTTCCTTTTCGACCCACGCAAAGGGTTATACAGTTATGAAGCATTGCAATCCCGTCTTGCGGAAAATAATTTCGCCCAACGAGCAGGGGTTATCGATTATTCTGCACCAGCCCTCCATTTAGCCAGCTTGACGCCGGAAGAACTGTATATTTTGTTAAAAAACCTGCGTCATGTATTTGCCGGTGGCGAAGAAGATAAATACCTTGTCCCTGATGAGGCTCTGACGGCTTTTTTGCATCACTGTAGCAATACAATTGGTGATGCTTACTTTCGTACACCAAGAAATACAATTAAAGCATTTCTGGATATGCTCGCGGTTCTGGAACAAAACCCCGCGATTCACTGGTCGCAGCTAATTACAACAATGGATGTAAAAGAAGATAAACCAAGCGATATGGATATCGATATTGCCGCTGACGCAGATAACTGTAATGTAGACGACGATGGACTGGCAGATTTCAGACTATGACAGATGAATATCGGAAGCTAGATCCGCGTGTACAGAAATGGGTATTTAAACAAGGCTGGAAAGATCTCCGAGAGATCCAGAAAAAAGCCATCCTTCCTGTTTTAGCTGGCGATCGCGATGTGCTGATCAGTGCATCAACGGCGGCAGGAAAAACAGAGGCCTTTTTCTTGCCCGCCTGTTCTGCCATTGCTGATATTCAAAGCAGCTTTGGTATTTTATACATCAGCCCATTAAAAGCGCTAATTAATGACCAATACCGGCGGTTGGAAAGTCTGGGAGAAGTACTAGAAATGTCGATCACGCCCTGGCACGGCGATGTTGCCCAGAGCAAAAAGATCAGAGCTAAAAAAAATCCTTCCGGCATTTTGTTAATCACCCCTGAATCATTGGAAGCATTATTGATCCGCTCTTCCAGTTGGCTGAAGCAGGCTTTTGCTAAGTTATCGTATATCGTTATTGATGAATTTCACGCATTTATTGGTGCAGAGCGGGGAATGCAGCTTCTTTCCCTGCTAAACCGACTGGAACATTTACTGGGGAGGCTGGATACCCCAATACCCAGAGTCGCATTGAGTGCAACTCTGGGGGACTTGGAAAAAATTCCTTTATCTTTAAGACCGAACCAGAATTTCCCCTGTGAAATAGTGACAGATAACCATAACCATTCAACTTTTAGAGTTCAGGTCAAAGGCTATCTTGAGCCTTTAACAAATACTGCTGATAAATATCCGCCCTCATCAGAAGAGCAGATATGCCACGACCTTTTCAGATTGTGTCGCGGTGATTCACATCTCATCTTTGCCAACAGCCGCAAACGAACAGAAAGCATCGCGGCATCACTCAGCGACTTAAGCGAAGCAAACATCGTTCCAAACGAGTTTTTCCCTCACCATGGATCGCTATCAAAAGAACTACGTGAAACGCTTGAGTTCCGTCTCCAGAAAGGGGATTTGCCCACCACTGCCATTTGTACCATGACACTGGAACTGGGAATTGATATAGGTAAAGTTAATTCCGTAATTCAGGTGACTGTCCCCCACTCCGTATCCAGTCTTCGTCAGCGGATGGGGCGTTCAGGAAGACGTGGCTCGCCCGCCATTCTAAGGATGTTAATTACTGAGAATGAACTGATTCCCTCTTCTGGGCTTGTTGATCAATTACGTTTACAACTAGTCCAATCGTTGGCGATGATACGTTTGCTTGTCGCCAATAAATGGTTTGAACCCGCAGATACCTGTCAGCCGCACTATTCCACTTTGCTTCATCAGATACTCGCTATAACAGCACAATGGGGCGGAGTGCGTGCAGAGCAACTCTATTCACAATTGTGCCAAAGTGGCCCATTTCAGCAGGTTACAAGTACTCACTTCAGAATGCTGCTACAGCATATGGGAGCGCTTCAGTTTTTAACACAACTGTCCAGTGGAGAACTGGTGCTAGGTATCGAAGGTGAACAGTTAGTCAATAAGTATACTTTTTATGCTGTATTCAATACTCCAGAAGAATTTCGTATTGTGGCAGGCAGTAAAACGCTCGGTTCTATACCAGTGGATTCACCAATAATACCTGAACAGCATATTATTTTTGCTGGTCGCCGTTGGAAAGTGACTGAGATTGATTGTGATAAAAAAATTATTTTCGTTACTGCGACAAAGGGAGGGCAGCCCCCCTCTTTTGGCGGTGAGGGCATGTCTGTCCATGATGTCGTCAGGCAGGAAATGTATAAAATCTATTGTGAAGGTGATTATCGAATTGTAATGGGTGAGCATAAAGTCGATTTTATTGATTCAACAGCAAGAGGATTGTTTGGTGAAGGGCATCATTATTTTCAGGCCAGTAATCTTAGGTCTGAAAGTTTTATTCAGCATGGACAGCGTACATATATTCTTCCCTGGATGGGAGACAAAACGGTTAACACTCTCTCGGCATTATTGCTCCAAAGCGGTTTTAAAACCGGCTCTTACGCGGGGATCATAGAAGTTGAAAAAGCAACAGTAGCTGACGTGAAACAATCGCTAGTCAAAGCACTTCAGAGAGGGTTACCGTCTGAGTCTGAACTGGCACACGGTGTTCCTGAAAAGCACCTTGAGAAATATGATGAGTATTTACCGGATGATTTACTTACTCAGGGTTATGGGCAAAGGGCCTTTGATATTGGTTGCGTTAGTCGTTGGTTGCACAAGGAGTTCTGCAAAAACTGATTATCTATAGCGTAGACTGTCACCGATCGATAGTGATTCGTGACCAATCATTGCACGGGTAAGATCCGTCATTCTCTATTTCAAAGTACCCACCACCAAATTAAGGTACCCGGTTTTGTACCCGCTTCAACTGTTGTCTGCGGGGGATTTGTATGGACTGTGGCAGAAAAATGAGAGATGGAAAGCTATAATCTATTGATAATATTATAATTTATTGATGAGCGAGTGAAATGATGGTGCCGATAATAGGAGTCGAACCTACGACCTTCGCATTACGAATGCGCTGCTCTACCAACTGAGCTATATCGGCTTTGAGACGTGTGCGTGCTACTACGGTGTGACAAATTATTGAAAAATACCGGGCAAGTCAAGAGGCTGACGCGCGTATGCTGCTTTTATCATCACCTTATCAATACTAAGGTTTCCCCACTGCCAGAGTGTCAGGCAGCGGGGAAATATCAGGGGCGTTCTGGCGTTACGGGCGCACCAGATCGTCGCCGTATCCGATCCACTTGTAGGTGGTCAGGGCGTCGAGTCCCATCGGGCCGCGGGCGTGAAGTTTTTGCGTGCTGACCGCCACTTCCGCGCCTAAACCAAACTGGCCGCCATCGGTGAAACGGGTGCTGGCATTCACATACACCGCCGAGGAATCCACTTCGCGCACGAAGCGTTCGGCATTGCTCAGTGAACGGGTCAGGATCGCGTCGGAATGTGCGGTGCCGTAAGTGCGAATATGATCCACTGCACTTTCAAGCCCATCCACCAGCGTGACGTTGAGATCGTTCGACAGCCATTCATCGCTGTAGTTTTCTTCTTTGACGTCAACCACCTTCGCCGCGCCACTTTCCAGATAAGGCATCGCAGAGGCACTGGCGTGCAGCGTCACGCCAGCAGTCGCCATTTTGCTACTCAGCGCAGGCAGGAACGTTGCGGCAACGTCTTGATGCACCAGCAAGGTCTCAACGCTGTTACAGGCACTGGGGCGCTGTACTTTGGCGTTCTCGATAACGGTCAATCCCTTGTCGATATCGACGCTGTCATCAACAAAAATATGACATACACCGATACCCCCGGTGATCACCGGAATGGTCGACTGTTCGCGGCAAAGCTTGTGCAACGCCGCGCCGCCACGCGGGATCAGCATGTCGACGTAGCGATCGAGACGCAGCAATTCATTGACCAGCGCGCGATCCGGATTATCAATCGCCTGCACCGCAGCGGCAGGCAGCCCACAGCGTTCCAGCGCTACTTGAATCACTTTCACCGTAGCTTGATTGGTGTGATGTGTCTCTTTACCGCCACGCAAAATCACCGCATTCCCGGTTTTCAGGCACAGGCTGGCGACGTCAATGGTCACATTGGGGCGCGCTTCGTAAATCACCCCGATAACGCCGAGCGGAACACGCCGACGCTCAAGTTTCAGGCCACTGTCCAGCAGGTTGCCATCAATCACATGGCCGACGGGATCGTGCAACTTGCACACCTGACGCACGTCGTTGGCAATAGCGGCCAAACGTGCGGGCGTCAGCAGCAATCGATCAAGCAGCGCTTCGCTCATTCCGGCTTCACGCGCTGCGGTCACATCCAGCTCATTGGCCCGCAGAATAGTGTCACTTTCGGCTTCAATCAGGTCAGCGATAACCGCCAGCGCCTGATTCTTCTTCGCCGTACTCAGTACGGCTAACTGGTAGGAGGCCTGCTTGGCGGCCTTGCCCATCTGTTCCAGCATGGGATCTCCTTAACTGACAATCATATCGTCGCGGTGAACGGCCACCGGACCGTATTCGTAACCCAGAATATCGCTGATCTGCTGGGAGTGATGCCCGGCAATCAGGCGCATGGCATCGCTGTTGTAGCGCGTCACACCGTGCGCCAGATCGCGCCCCAGCACATTGCGGATGCGGATAACCTCTCCCCTGGAGAAATCACCGCGCACTTCACGGATCCCTTTCGGTAGCAGCGAACTGCCGCGCTCCAGTATGGCGGAGACGGCACCATCATCGACCGTGATTTCTCCCGCAGGAGGAGCACCAAAAATCCAGCGTTTGCGGTTTTCCAGCGGTGTCTCCAACGCCCGGAAACGCGTCCCGACTGAAACACCGGCAATCACGTCACCGATCACACCCTGCTTACTGCCTGCGGCGATAATTACGTCGACACCAGCACGACAGGCGACGTCTGCCGCTTGCAGTTTGGTGGCCATGCCGCCGGTACCAAGGCCAGAAACGCTGTCACCGGCAATACCGCGCAGCGCGTCATCAATACCGGAGACTTCACGGATCAACTCGGCATCCGGGTTTTTACGTGGATCGGCGGTGTATAAGCCAGCCTGATCGGTCAACAGCAGCAATTTATCGGCACCGGCGAGGATCGCGGCCAGCGCAGACAAATTGTCGTTATCACCGACTTTGATTTCAGCCGTCGCCACTGCATCGTTTTCGTTGATAACCGGAACGATGTGGTTGTCCAGCAGTGCGCGCATGGTGTCACGAGCATTCAGGAAACGCTCGCGATCTTCAAGATCGGCGCGGGTCAACAGCATCTGCCCGACGTGTATGCCGTAAATTGAAAAGAGCTGTTCCCACAGTTGAATCAGCCGACTCTGCCCCACCGCCGCCAACAGTTGCTTGGATGCAATAGTGGCGGGTAATTCGGGGTAACCAAGATGTTCGCGCCCGGCAGCAATTGCCCCAGACGTAACAATAACAATACGATGCCCGGCTGCATGTTGCTGGGCGCATTGACGCACCAGTTCAACAATGTGAGCCCGGTTGAGGCGGCGTGAACCGCCGGTGAGCACGCTGGTGCCCAGTTTTACAACCAATGTCTGGCTGCCGCTCATAATTTGTCTGCCGTTGGAGTCGAAAAAGAAGGTTGCTAAGGTCTAGTGTTGTAAAGGTCTTTGTAACAGGAGAGAAGCGTTATGCCAACAGGCATAACGCGAAAAAGCATCAATAGTAGGAATTTAACAGAACGAAATCTGTCAGGCAGGTGTTTTTATCGGTTCGCCAGAGAAATCATCGGCGGGTTCAAGCCCCAACTCCATTTCGACCAGAAGCGCTTTCAGGCGATGGTGAAAGACACTCAGCGTCGTTTCCAATTTATCCTGAACTTCCGCATCCTTGATCTTTTGCTGCTTCCAACTGCCATCTTTGTCAAATAGACCATAATGATAAACATAAGTGAAGCGTTTGGGTTCAGCTTGCAGCTCCAGCCACCAGCCCCAGAACTCACGCTTTTCCGGAGCAGGCTTCACATTGGTACACACAGCTAAACAATCAAAGAAAAACTGGTCGTTCTGGCACTGCCCTTCGCGCAGGTAGGGTCCCAAAGCGTTGAAGCGTTTCATTAGTCGGCTTTTAGGGTGTCCACTCGGTAATGTCATATTCAACCTCCTTATGTTGGCGATCCTTTTTAGCAAACCAATAAATATTAGCAACCTTTAATCAGTCAATTTTTGCTTTTAACCACTGACAGACCTCTTCCAGCGCGTGATGGAAGCTTTCATACTGCGGTTGAGTGGGAATATGCAGCAGTTTGCCTTCGCACGAAGACGAGACAATAAGTTTCGACTCTTCTTTCGGGCTGAACGGATCTTTGTCCCAATACCCTGACAATATCGGCGTTGGGCAGCGACGGCCAAGCAACCCCTGTGTTTTCAACGAATAGCGGTTCATCTCAACTCTCAGTGCAGCATCCGTGGCCGTTGCCATACCAATCCGACTGGCCAGCACATCCATATACATATCCGGCACGCCTGATTGACGACGGCTATCGCACATCAGGCTATGTACCACCGGGCCGAAACAGGCGATAGCGCGGATGCGTTTCGATTCCAGATAGCCGAGGCGTACCGCCACGTTGGCGCCAAAACGGAAACCAAATACGCCAACGCGCAGATGATCCACCCACGCAATGTTCGGTAACTGCATCAATACTTGTTGGTGCAGGAAACTGGTGTCTTGCGTCAGTTTCCAGCGCGATGAGAAACCAATCGACGGCATATCGATCGTGAGCATCGCGATACCCAGCGGTGCCAGATAATCGCGGAACAGGCGATAGTGATCGCTCTGGAGCATATCCAGGCCGCCACAGATCAAGATGGTTGGAAATGGCGCACCGCTCTTGTTCGGTAGATGCAGGAAACCGGTAATGTCGGATCCGCCAGGGATCTTGAAATCGATCTCTTTGAGTTCATAAGGCGAATGCTTGGCGGCTTCCTCGAACGCGCGGTTCGCCAGCACTTCAGCCTGCTCGGCCAGATCGTCCCCTTTCAGGTGCGGATAACCGGCGATACTGTATAAATTGGCCGCTTTCATCCAGTATTCACTGGCCTGATCTTTGTCACTCGCGTCCAACGCTTTTTGCTGCCATTGCATGGCCTGCTGGGACCATTCATAAATCCAGTTACCGCTACGGTAGCCAACGACGGTATCCAGCAGGTTTGCATCGCTGTGTTCGGCAGTACAAACCGCAATGCGCGACAACACTTCTTCCATTTCCAACGGATCAACGCCGCGCCAGGTCCACATCAGGCGATTGAGCATCCGGTACCAATGTTCGGTGGTATCACCATCCAACGCGGAATGGATACCCGGCGATTTCATTTGATGGTGCGCGCGAACGACCAGCGTCGACGTCTCACGGTGTTTGAATGAGGGTTTGAACAGTGTTTCACTTAAATTGGCCTGCGACATAGCAACTACAACCTCCATAAACCTACAAAAAGGTGCGAGTGCAGCCTTGCATGGAGCGGAGTGTAGCAAATTTAGACCCAAGAAATGAAACGCTGGCGCAATAGAATGCTGAAAACACAAAAAGCAGGTGGATATATGGGAAGAGGAATGAAAAACGCCCGGTAATGCCGGGCGTCAGAACAGGTTATCTACCGCCAATAGGTGGAACAAACGTCACTGCCATATCCCACGGCTGCTCAATCCAGGTGTCCTGCGGGATGTCTACCACGTAGTCATCAACCAGTGGACGACCGGCTGGTTTGGCGAAAATGGTCACGAAATGCGCCTTCGGATACATTTCACGAATTGCCTTGGCTGTACCGCCGGTATCAACCAGATCGTCAATCACGATGAAACCTTCACCATCACCCTCAGCACGCTTGATCACTCTCATCTCGCGCTGATTATCATGGTCGTAGCTGGAAATACAGACGGTATCGACGTGACGGATGCCCAATTCACGCGCCAACAGAGAAGCAGGAACCAATCCACCGCGGCTTACCGCGATAATGCCAGTCCACTTTTCAGCAGGAAGGAGACGGTGCGCCAGCTTGCGGGCCTGCATTTGCAACATATCCCAGGTAACAACGTATTTTTCACTCATAGCAATCTGATCCCAGCCGGAGAAGCGTCGGCTTAACATGTATTCAGGGGAAAAAAGGTTGCGCGAGATTATAGAGAGCTACCGCCATAAAAACCAGCGATTATCTTCACGCGTCAGGTCATTTTCCCCGCGATTTAACCGTGTCGGACGCGCGCGGGTTATCAGAAAGTGATATTCTTTTTCCATCACGCCATGTTATATGGTGGGTGGTCATTAACCCTAAAACCCGCAGCATCTCAACTCTTTCCATGCAAGAGAAAGGCCAATATGAGCATGCTGTCACAGGAGACTCACTGTGTCTGAACTGTCTCAATTATCACCACAACCACTGTGGGATATTTTTGCCAAAATCTGTTCCATTCCACATCCTTCGTACCATGAAGAAGAGCTGGCAAAGCACATCGTCGACTGGGCGAAAGAGAAAGGTATCCACGTCGAGCGCGATCAGGTAGGTAACATTCTGCTGCGCAAGCCCGCGACCACAGGCATGGAAAAGCGTAAACCGGTCGTACTGCAGGCGCACCTTGATATGGTGCCGCAGAAAAATAACGATACGGTGCATGATTTTACCAAAGATCCCATTCAGCCCTACATTGATGGCGAATGGATCAAGGCTCGCGGCACGACGCTGGGTGCCGACAATGGGATCGGCATGGCGTCTGCGCTGGCTGTTCTCGCTGACGACAGTGTGGAGCATGGCCCGCTGGAAGTGCTGCTCACCATGACCGAAGAAGCCGGAATGGATGGCGCATTTGGTTTGCAGGCTGGCTGGTTACAGGGCGAAATTCTGATCAACACCGATTCGGAAGAAGAAGGTGAAATCTACATGGGTTGCGCAGGGGGGATTGATTTCATCACCACGCTGCCACTGCAACGCGAAGCGGTTCCGGCAGGTTATACCACGCTGAAACTGACCGTTAAGGGTCTGAAAGGCGGCCACTCTGGTGGCGATATCCACCTCGGTCTGGGAAATGCCAACAAGCTTCTGGCGCGCTTCCTGTTTGAACAGGCGCCGGCATTGGATCTGCGCATTCTGGATCTGAATGGCGGTACGCTGCGCAATGCCATTCCTCGTGAAGCCTTCGCAACCCTCGCCATTGCCGCTGATAAAGTCGATACGCTGAAAGCACTGAGCCAGGATTATCTGGCCGTGCTGAAAAACGAATTGATTGCCAAAGAAAAGAATCTCAACGTCCTGCTGGAACCACAAGAAAGCCAGGCTCAGGCGTTGAACAAAGACAGCCAGAACCGTCTGCTGGCGCTGCTGAATGCCACACCGAACGGTGTGATTCGTATGAGCGACGCGGTGAAAGGCGTGGTTGAGACGTCATTGAACGTGGGTGTCGTAACAATGAACGACAACGAGGCGCAGATCATCTGCCTGATTCGTTCGCTGATCGACAGCGGAAAAGAGTACGTCGTTGGCATGCTGACCGCTATCGGCCAGTTGGCAAATGCGCAAACTGCTCCAAAAGGCGGTTACCCAGGCTGGCAGCCCGATGCTGACTCCCCGGTTATGCATCTGGTCCGTGAAACCTATCAAAAGCTGTTTAACAAAACGCCGAACATCATGGTGATTCACGCTGGTCTGGAGTGCGGTCTGTTCAAGAAGCCGTATCCAGAAATGGATATGGTGTCTATCGGGCCAACCATCACGGGTCCACACTCGCCAGATGAGCAAGTTCATATCGAAAGCGTTGGTCAATACTGGAAACTGCTGACGGCACTGCTGAAAGCGATTCCTGAAAAAGCCTGATGCGCGTTAGCGTTGCAGTCTGGTGAGAAATAAAATGGCGGAGTTTAGTTTTTGCTCCGCCCTTTTTTGACTCGTACCCTCCGAGGATGTCTACGACGTCTTTCTCAACGACAGATATCACGCTATTCCCAGGTCAGAACCAATTGCCGCTCGATTTGCGGATCCAGCAAGGTGACGTGCAACCCCACCAACCGGACGCCACGCCCTGCCCGCCGCTGTTCCCACGCCTGCTTCGCCACAACCAGCAGATCCGCCTTATTCAGCACCGGCCAGACATGTTCCTGCGTCGTGAGCTGGAAATCATGAAACTTCAGCTTCACACCCTGTCGCGCAATGTGCAGATCGGGCTTCACCCGTCTCAGGCGCATTTCCAACTCTTCATACAGGGAATCAATCAGCGCTTCACAACTTGACCAATCGTGAATATCTTCAGCCAGCGTGCGCTCAACCCCAACCGATTTACGCAAGCGCTCAGATGATATTTCCCGCTCGTCAATCCCCTGACAGCGTTCCCACAATATCCGGCCAAACTTGCCAAACTTTTTCAGCAACAGCGCCAAATCGTATTTCTGTACATCGGCGCAGGTCAGTAATCCCACCTCTTCCAGTCGCCTGGCCGTTACTTTCCCCACGCCAGGGATCTTGCGTAACGGCAAGGTGCGAATGAAATCGGCCACCTTATCCGGCGGAATCACGTACTGACCGTTGGGTTTGTTCAAGTCGGAGGCTATTTTGGCAAGAAATTTGATCGGGGCAATGCCCGCTGACGCAGTGAGGTTGAGCTCATCCCAAATGGCCTGGCGGATCTCTTGCGCAATCAGCGTCGCTGAACCGCTACATTGGGTGGTTTCGGACACATCGAGAAAAGCCTCGTCCAAAGACAGCGGCTCAATCAGATCGGTATAACGGGAGAAGATTTGGCGGATATGCAGTGAGGCTTCTTTATATGCCTCCATCCGTCCGGGGATCACTTTCAGGTGCGGGCAGAGTTTCAAGGCCATGCCGGTTGGCATTGCGCTATGGACGCCATATTTACGCGCCGGATAGTTTGCTGTGCTGATCACCCCACGTCGATCGCGGCTGCCGCCGATGGCGATAGGAATATCGCGCAGGCTTGGATCGTCGCGCATTTCTACCGCTGCGAAGAAGCAATCCATATCAACGTGAATGATTTTACGCATAGTCCCTCTCTCCATTACTGTATAAGTATACAGTTGGCAATATGAATGCTCAAGTCGAAGAAGATCGGGTTGGGGGTGCTGATTACGTCATGAACGGTAAATTAATGATCTTTTTGTTCTGTTTTGCGTAATTCATCGTGAATAATGTTTTTAGTACCATTGATAATTATCAAATCACGATTAATATGGACTTCTCCGAAAGGAAAAATAAGAACCTACCTATATCCATGCGGGAAAGGTTCAAAACAGTGGCATGCTGAACGGGGTTTTCATCCCATAAGGCAAATAAAAATATTAATACGCAGGAATAATAATGGGCAAAATCGCGCTGATGCTTGCGATGCTAATCTGTATGCCTTTGGTATCGTGGAGCAGTTCTGCCAGCGATCAGGTACCGGTAAACCCGACGCTGAAACAGCAATTATTGGGTTCACCTGTTTATATCCAGATCTTCAAAGAAGAACGCACGCTTGAGTTGTACGCCAAACTCGGCAATAACTTCCGTTTAGTCGGTAGCTACCGCATTTGTAATTTCTCTGGCGGATTGGGTCCGAAACGCCGCGAAGGGGATTTCAAAAGTCCGGAAGGTTTCTACAGCGTGGATATGCGCCACATGAAGCCTGACAGCCGCTTCTACCGTGCCATCAATATCGGTTATCCCAACGCCTATGATGAAGCGCAAGGCTATTCCGGCAAATATTTGATGATTCATGGCGAATGCAAATCGATTGGCTGTTATGCCATGACCAACGCCTACATGGATGAAATTTTCACTTATGTGCAAGCCGCCTTCCGCAATGGGCAAGGTAACGTGGACATCAGTATTTATCCGTTCCGCATGACTGAATCGAATATGCAGCGTCATCGCTCGTCAACTTACGCCAAGTTCTGGCGTCAATTGCAGCCGGGCTATGAATACTTCGTCAAGAATAGCCAGCCGCCAAGCATTGGTGTAGTGAATGGGCAGTATGTACTTAACCGCCCGATCCTCACTTCAGCGCCAGCATCACAGTACGCGCTCACCGAAACAAAATAATGCGAATTCACCTGGCGCAATCTTGTGCCAGGTTTCGTTGCCCGTCAGAGGTTGCGTCGCGATAACCGTTACCACATCATTCGGCGTTGTCTGCCGCTGAAAATCAATTTCCACATCCTGATCCAGCAACGTCGCTTTGCCAAAAGGTGCGCGGCGGGTAATCCAATACAGGTTGGTTGAACAGTAGGCCATGACAAACCGCCCATCCGACAGCAACATATTGAAAACGCCTTTTTCCCGCAGTTGATCGGCCAGCGAGGCAATAAAGCGGAATACGGCGGGCCAGTTGCCGGGCGTCCGCGGATAACGCTGCGTCAATTCATGCAGTAACCAACAAAAGGCATACTCGCTGTCGGTCTGGCCTACTGGACGCAGATTGCCGGTATCGAGCTGGCGGTAGCCGCGCAGTTGACCGTTATGGGCGTAAGTCCAGTTGCGCCCCCACAGTTCGCGCGTAAAAGGGTGCGTGTTCTCCAGCGCCACTTCGCCACGGTTAGCCTGGCGGATATGCGAAATCACGGCGCAGGACTTGATCGGATAGTCCTGCACCAGACGGGCAATGGGCGAATTGAAACTGGGCTGCGGATCCTTGAAGGTACGACAGCCATTGCCTTCGTAGAACGTAATGCCCCAACCATCTTTATGAGGGCCTGTCCGACCACCTCGCTGCACCAGACCGGTAAAACTGAAACAGATATCGGTAGGTACATTAGCGCTCATCCCGAGCAATTCGCACATCGCCTGCCTCCTCTACGTCTACAACACCGCACAAGCGGTTATTAGTTACCCGCCATCTCTTTTTCGATCAGCAGAATCAGGATATGGATCGCTTTGATATGGATTTCCTGAATACGGTCAGCGTAACCAAAATGCGGTACGCGGATTTCCACATCAGCCAGATCGGCCATCTTGCCACCATCTTTACCGGTCAGGGTGATGACTTTCATCCCCTTGGCGCGCGCGGCATCAATCGCTTTCAGTACGTTGGCAGAATTTCCCGAGGTGGAGATACCGAACAGTACGTCGCCAGAGTGCCCAACCGCCTCAACATAGCGGGAAAAAACAAAATCATAGCCAAAATCATTACTGACGCAGGAAAGGTGACTCACGTCGGAAATGGCAATCGCCGGATAGCCAGGACGGTTCTCACGATAACGGCCAGTCAGCTCTTCAGCAAAATGCATGGCGTCACAATGGGAGCCCCCGTTACCGCAGGAGATCACTTTCCCGCCCGCTTTGAAGGAGTCGGCCAATAAAATGGCAGCACGTTGGATCGCGTCGATATTCGCGTCATCACTGAGGAAATTCTTCAGTGTTTCAGCGCCTTCGTTCAATTCACTACGGATTAAATCGTGGTACATGGCAGCCTCTTTTTATGTCCTGTGGCATCAACAATCTTCCGCGCTCAAGTGTACCGGATCACGCATACAGCGAGAAGCTCTGTGATCTGCCTCTTACATGGCTTTTGATTTTTAATGCTGTCAGATTGTGAGCTAAGTTGTAATTAAGATGTAAATATATTGATAAAGACCTGCACATAAACTAAAACATTTACATCACTCCAACAGGTCAGACCTCCTACTACTCAGGAGCTTCAAAATGATAGTTCTCAGTATCGTTGTGTTTTTGGTTGTTATCAGCGCGTTGTTCTACCACCGCGTGAATATCCATTTCAGCAGTCTGATTCTGCTGGCCTATACCGCCATTATGGGGGCAATTAACCTCTGGACGCTGTGGCTGTTACTGCCATTGGCCCTGATTCTGTTGCCTTTCAATCTGCTACCCCTGCGTCGTGCCCTATTTTCTGGCCCGGCTTTACGCATGTTCCGGAAAGTCATGCCCGCCATGTCACGCACAGAAAAAGAAGCGATTGATGCGGGTACAACCTGGTGGGAAGGCGAACTGTTTCGCGGCAAGCCAGACTGGGAAAAACTGCATAATTACCCTAAACCTCAGTTGACTGCTGAAGAGCAGGCATTTATCGATGGCCCTGTGGAAGAAGCCTGCCGCATGGCAAACGACTTCGAAATCACCCACGAATTGGCCGATCTGCCACCGGAACTGTGGGCGTATCTGAAAGAACACCGTTTCTTCGCCATGATCATTAAGAAAGAGTATGGCGGTCTGGAGTTCTCGGCCTATGCTCAAGCCCGCGTTCTGCAAAAACTGGCTGGCGTGTCCGGTATTCTGGCTATCACCGTTGGCGTGCCGAACTCCCTCGGCCCCGGCGAATTACTGCAACATTATGGTACAGAGGAGCAGAAAGACCACTATCTGCCTCGTCTGGCCAAAGGTCTCGAAATCCCCTGTTTCGCACTGACCAGTCCGGAGGCAGGCTCCGATGCCGGTGCCATCCCGGATTACGGCATCGTGTGTATGGGTGACTGGCATGGCGAGCAGGTTCTGGGTATGCGTCTGACCTGGAACAAGCGTTATATCACGCTGGCACCTATCGCCACGGTTCTCGGTCTGGCGTTCAAGTTGCAGGATCCCGAGCATTTACTGGGCGATACCACCGATTTGGGTATCACTTGCGCACTGATTCCAACCAACACCGACGGAGTCGAGATTGGCCGCCGTCACTTCCCGCTCAACGTGCCGTTCCAGAACGGACCAACGCGCGGCAACGACATTTTTGTCCCTATCGATTACATCATCGGCGGACCGAAAATGGCCGGACAAGGCTGGCGCATGCTGGTGGAATGCCTGTCGGTAGGACGCGGCATCACCCTGCCCTCCAACTCGACTGGCAGCCTCAAGTCTCTGGCGCTCGCGACCGGCGCTTATGCCCATATCCGCCGTCAGTTCAAAGTGTCGATTGGTAAAATGGAAGGGATTGAAGAGCCGCTGGCACGTATTGCCGGTAACGCCTATCTCATGGACGCCGCCGCCACGCTTATCACGACCGGAATTATGCAGGGTGAGAAACCGGCTGTGCTGTCGGCGATTGTAAAATATCACTGTACTCACAGAGGCCAGCGCGCCGTCATGGACGCGATGGATATTACTGGCGGTAAAGGCATCATGCTCGGCGAATCAAACTTCGTTGCGCGAAACTATCAGGGTGCGCCGATCGCTATCACCGTAGAAGGTGCCAACATCCTGACCCGCAGCATGATTATCTTCGGGCAAGGAGCCATCCGTTGTCATCCTTATGTGTTGACCGAAATGGCCGCCGCCGAGGAAAACAACGTCAACAATTTTGACCGGGCGCTATTCGGCCACCTTGGTCACGTTGGCAGCAACAAAATTCGCAGTTTCTGGCTCGGCCTGACCGATGGCCGTACCAGCAGCGTGCCGGTGAAAGATGCTACCCGCCGCTATTACCAACAGATCAACCGGTTGAGCGCCAATCTGGCGTTGCTGGCAGATGTGTCAATGGGTGTACTCGGTGGAAGTCTGAAACGTCGCGAGCGCATTTCCGCCCGTCTGGGGGACATTCTCAGCCAAACGTATCTGGCGACCGCTACGCTGAAACGTTATGAGGATGAAGGACGCAAAGAGGCCGATCTGCCGCTGGTACACTGGTGCGTACAGGATTGCCTGTATCAGGCTGAGCAGGCGATTGACGATCTGCTGCTGAACTTCCCGAATGGTTTTGTTGCTGGCGTGATGCGTTTTGCCATCTTCCCGGTTGGGCGCTTCTGTACTGCCCCATCCGACCATCTGGATCATCAACTGGCGAAACTGTTACAGGTGCCATCTGAAACCCGCAGCCGTATTGGTCGGGGTCAATACCTGACGCCGAGTGAGTTCAACCCTGCCGGTCTGCTTGAAGCCGCCCTGCATGACATTGTTGCCGCAGAACCCATTCACCAGCGTATATGTAAAGAGCTCGGTAAAAACCTGCCCTTTACCCGCCTGGATAAACTGGCACAGCGTGGTCTGGAGGAAGGACGAATCACCGCGGAGGAAGCGAAGATCCTGTCGAAAGCCGAAGAGAGTCGCCTGCGTTCAATCAACGTAGATGACTTTGACCCAGAGGCACTGGCAGTAAAAAAGCCGGAGAAAGCGCAGGAAAAGAGACCGCTGCAACAAACTGAAGCCGCGTAATCTACAGGCAAACCCACTTAAGAAATAATGGGTTACGATAAAAAACAGGGTGCGGCCAGTCGCACCCTGTTTTTTTGGTAAAGACTATTTCTCTTTGCGGATCAAACGGGTCAGGCCGCGCAGGAAATAGCGCATGAACTGATCGCCACACGGACGATAATTTTTATGCCCCTGCTTGCGGAAAATCGCACTCAGTTCCGGCTGTGACACTTTAAAATCAACGCTTTCCAGCACACCCTGAATATCGGTGGTTTTCAATTCAAACGCCACACGCAATTTTTTCAGGATGATATTGTTGGTGACCGGCAGTTCAACGTCCGGTGCCGGGAAGGCGTCATCTTTGCCACGTCGGAAGAAGATCAGGCCGTTAAGGAAATTCGCCATCACTTCATCAGGACAAGGCACAAACCCTTCTTCATCCTCTTTCTTCAAATAGCTGACGATATCCTGGGTGGTGACTTCTGTATCCGCCAACGCCAGAATGCTGACGAGTTTCGCGTCGTTCAAATCCAGCATGTAACGCACGCTGCGTAATACATCGTTGTTCATCATGTTTACTGTTCCTGATTGAGAGCCTATCCCAATAGACTGTTGCGATTTTGGGCTTGGGCAGTGCTCTAGGCGCGAGTGGCAATTCGCTCCAGCCGTTTTTCCGAGGGGCATTATAAAGAATTTACAGGCAGGCGACAGGACAAACGTCATTTTATCCCCGCCGCCGTGACGCTGCGCCGGGGTAAAGAGGCAGAAAGGGATCATCAGATCCTCACCTTGGCTGCGAACTGTTCAGCGCTCGACAACGTTATTCGTAGCGTAAAAACGTTAGTCGTGACGTAAAAACGTGTCCTGATCCAGCCACGCCGGGAAAGCCTGACGGTAAGTTTGCAGCATTTCCAGCGACAGTTCGGCTTCAACAATCGCCGGGACATTGGGTTCAGCCTGCGCCAGAATTTCCCCCTGCGGATCGTGAATTACGCTGTCGCCGCGGTAGCTGTGGCCATTGTCATCCTCGCCCACCCGATTACATCCCGCCACATAACACTGGTTCTCAATTGCACGCGCTGCCAGCAGAGTCTGCCAATGTTTGGCGCGAGGCGCGGGCCAGTTGGCGACATACAGCGCAAGATCGTAATCCTGCTGGCAACGGGACCAGACGGGGAAGCGCAGGTCATAGCAAATCTGCGGTAGAATCCGCCAGCCGCGCCACTCGATGATTTCACGGCGCTTACCGGCCAGATAGTAGTGGTGCTCGCCAGCCATACGGAACAGGTGCCGCTTGTCATAGAAATGCACCCGGCCATTTGGCTCGACCAGCAGGAAACGGTTCACCGCCCCTTTTGGCGTAGTCAGCGCCACACTGCCGCCGATCAGCGCATTACTGGTGTGCGCCCAACGCTGCAACCATCCCACCACCACCTTTTCTGGCAACGCACTGTCCGGCGCCTGCATGGCAAAACCGGTGGTAAACATCTCTGGCAGCACGATGACATCGCGGTCATGGATATTTTCCAGCAGATAATCGAAATGGCGCAGATTCGCCTCACCATCGAGCCAGGTGAGCGGCTGCTGTAACAACGTCAGTTTTAAAGTTGACACAATAGCTCCGCGGCAGCATCCAGCGTGGCATCCTGTTTAGCGAAGCACAACCGGATCAGTTTATGAGGGAAAGGATCGGCGCAAAATACCGACAACGGTATCGCAGCCACACCTACATGTTCGGTCAACCATCTGCAGAAAGCAACATCATCCAGTTCAGAAATTGCACTGTAATCGGCCAGCAGAAAATAGGTGCCCTGACATGGCAATACTTCCAGCCGACTGGGTGCCAGCGCCTGTATAAAACGATCGCGTTTGGCGCGATAGAATTCAGGCAATTTCTGCCAATGCTCAGGCTCGTTGCGCAGCATATCTGCCAAGGCCAATTGCAACGGGGTGGTAATCGCGAAGGTCAAATACTGATGTACTTTGCGCAACTCGGCGCTGATCGCAACCGGGGCGACGCAATATCCCACGCGCCATCCAGTCATGTGAAATGTTTTGCCAAAGGAAGAAACCGACACGGCCCGCTGACGCAATTGCGGATGCGCCAATACGCTGGCATGGCCTTGCGCGGTGAAGCAGATGTGTTCATACACTTCATCACTCAGCACGAATATTTCGCGCTCGGCAATGGCCTGCCAGAGCTGGTCAAAGTCCTGTGACTGCCAGGAGGTAGCGGACGGATTATGCGGCGTATTCACGATGACCAATCGGGTGCGATCGCTGAGTTGACTGGCGAAATGCGCCCAGTCAACGGCAAAGGCAGGCGGTTGCAACGCAATACGTTTCAGCGTCCCCCCCGCGAGCTGGACTACCGGGCCATAACTGTCGTAACTGGGGTCGAAACACAGCACCTCATCACCTGGCCGAACGAGAGCGGTGATCGCCACATACAGCGCTTCTGTCGCACCGGACGTAATGGTGACTTCACTGTTTGCATCAGGCTGCCAGCCATAAACCACGCCCGTTTTTTCAGCAATGGCTTCACGCAGCGGGGCGACACCCGTCATGGGCGCATACTGATTGGAACCCTGATTGACGTGATAGGCCAGACGCTCTTTGAGATATTGCGGACCGTCGTAATCAGGGAACCCCTGAGAGAGGTTAATGGCGTTGTGTTGCTGCGCCAGTGCGCTCATCTGGGTGAAGATGGTAATGCCAAGTGCGGGTAATTTACTGTGCGGAATAAGGGATGCGCTGCTCATGGCGAATGACTACTCCTGGAGCCTGTGTTGCCGTCAATATAACACGATGTTAATATTTGGCAATCAAGACGCTTAGATGGCTAAATGCCTTTAAGCTCTATCTCATAGCTAAAAAGACTATCGGCTTTCAGTTTACCCTTGGTTTGATATGGGAGCCGCCCCGCACTTTGTCACCATCCGCCTGTTCGACAATCCCGATGGCTGGATTGCCCACTTCACCGGTGACAAAATCGCCGATGCCTATCCACGGCTGGAGCGGGAATAATTCCCACGCGGGTATTACTATTTGAAATTCCGGGGCGTTGGTTAGCGCCTCGAGGTTTGTACTAATTCCTTTATAAACATCTTTTTTGGAAACTTAGAACCTGTCTCGCAATATTTCAACACCTCGTATATAGGTTGAATAATATGGGCTCCGTATAATCAATTGATTCTTTTCTTTCGTGGGTAGGCGAAATTGGGGTTTGAAATTGATGTTTTAACAAAGACTGTCACCGTTAACCACAGCCACAATAATTATGCTAATACGGCGATAAATGGTAATCCTGATATTAAGCATTTCGATGGATTAAAAGTCACCTCAATATTTAAAAGGACAAAAGGGCGAAGAGATAAAAATACACCGGGCGACAATAACCCGATGCTGTATGCGCTTAAAAACATGCAGGGGCTAAAAACCACATTTCGGAGTATTTGTCTTCTCTGGGGTTCTTACGACCAGTTAGTCCGTTTACTCCTTCAAAGAACAGTATATGATTGTATTATTCCTTTGCCCTCTTCAAGCCCAATTGCTGGTTTGATAGCAAAAAACATCAATAAGCGACAACCAAAATCATCCCGCTATTTCAATGCGTTAAAAAAAATTTCAGCAGAAAGAGTATTATTTACAATCAGTGACTTGCGGATTATATCCTCGAAAAAAGCGACTCTTCGTCAGGATGTAAAACGCTTTATAGCACATCATGGAAGAAAAGCTGATTTCCAAATGAAATCGATTATCAGACCCAAACTCAGAAAACATATAAACCCAATTGTATGGGGCGAAATAAATATATCACCTCCACCTATCAATATCTTACTAATAGATGACATGGTCACTTCGGGAGCATCCCTGCTTTCAGCCAGAGATGCTCTTTTAATTCATTATCCAGGAATATATATTGAATGTTTGACCCTGTTCGGTTCATCACGTTAATTCTTGGTGAGATTGACAGCAAAAGATGCCGCAGGTAATATGTAATCAAGAGCTGGTATGAGCCGCCCTGCTCTATAAATTATCAAACGCGGAGCGCGCTGCGCGTGTGTAGCCAGGTCGTAAGGACCAAAATTCACATCTTATGAAGCGATAAGACAACACAGCAGGTTGTAAAATTGTCAAATATTGGGGACCGCAAGGTCCCCTATTTTATTTATTCATCTTTTTATTCTTATTATTTTCCTTACTTATAGATAGGAGGATCATCTGCGGTTTTACCATCAGCGGTTTCCCTGCAGATCGTAATGATCCCAGGCACTCTGCGCGGCCGATCCTTGCGGCGAGGTATACCCCAAACGGTTCAGAACCGCTTCGAGCGCGGTCAGCGTTTGCATAACGCAATCTTTGCGTGCGTTGTATCCCATGGTGCCAATGCGCCAGATCTTGCCAATCAGCGGCCCAAACGACGTACCGATCTCAATGGAGAAATCATTCAGCAGCATCTGACGCACCTGCTCACCGTGGATCCCGTCAGGGATAACCACGCCAAGCACGTTATTCATTTTGTGTCGCAGATCGCCAAATACGGCCAACCCCATACCCTGAATCCCGGCCAGCAGCGCTGCACCGTGCAATTCATGCCGGGCTATCGCGTTGTCCAATCCCTCTTCGAGGATCACCCGGGCGCACTCGCGGGCGGCAAACAGCATGCTGGTGGCTTCTGTATGATGATTCAGCCGTTCCGGTCCCCAATAATCCATGATCATGCCCAGATCAAAATAATTGGAGTAGATCATCTCTTCTTCACCATCGTTGTGCTCAGCAGTACGGATGCCCTGCTCAATGCATTTGCGACGGCGGATCTGTTCCTCAAAACGTGGACTGATGGTCACTGGCGAACTGCCTGACGGACCGCCCAGACATTTCTGTAATCCTGCGGAAACCGCGTCAAGTCCCCAGGCATCGGTGTCCAATTCGTTACCGGCGAAAGATGCGGTGGCATCGGTATAGAACAACACGCCGTGACGGCGGCAAATTTCGCCCAATTGGTCCAACGGTTGCAGCATAGTGGTCGAGGTATCGCCCTGAACCGTCAGCAGCCAGCGGGGTTTAACCTGCTTGATAGCATCTTCAATCTGTTGCGGATCAAACACTTCCCCCCACGGTACCTCGACGGTATATACCTCGGCACGGCAGCGTCGGGCGATTTCACACAGCAAATGACCAAAACGGCCAAATACCGGTACCAGCACCCGATCACCTGGGCGAATCCCCGACAGCAATACGGCTTCGATTCCGGCGCGCGAGGTGCCGTCAACCAGCATCGTCCAGCGGTTTTCGGTGCGGTACAACTGGCGGTACAACGCCATGACCTGATTCATATATTCGGTCATCACCGGATCGTACTGACCAAGTAACGGGCTGGCCATTGCACGCAGCACGCGCGGGTCGGCGTTGATAGGTCCGGGTCCCATCAGTAAGCGGGAAGGTGGATTGATCTGGCCTAAAGTGGGGCTATCTAACATATTGGTTCCTTTATATTTTCACCCCAAAATGACATAAAGGGGAGCGATCAGGCATCCGCCAGGCCGCGAACCGAGGCAATAAACTGTTTTTACAGTTTCATACTGTATTCCCAGATTGGGAACAATGAAACGATAGGTTCTTTTAGAATATCTTTAGAGATTGGCGGGGAGAAGTAGGGTTGGTAGATAGTAATTACAATGAAAAATGAATAAAGCCAATCACCCGGCACAAGGATGATTGGCAATCATCAGGCAAAATTGCGTTCTGCCTGAGGAGGTGATTTTACAGCACGCCCTGTCCCAGCATGGCATCAGCCACTCTGACAAAGCCAGCAATGTTCGCGCCGCGAACATAATGGGTCTGTTTGCCTTCACCGCCGTACTCGACGCAGGACTGATGGATATCAGCCATGATATGACGCAAACGCACGTCGACCTTTTCTGATTTCCAGCTCAGGCGCGCGGCGTTTTGCGCCATTTCCAGACCAGACGTTGCCACGCCACCGGCGTTTGCCGCTTTGCCCGGCGCAAAAAGTACGCCAGCTTCCAGGAACGCATCCGTCGCCTGAATCGTCGTTGGCATGTTTGCCCCTTCGGCGACAGCTTTAACGCCATTTTTAATCAGCACGCGTGCAGCATCGATATCCAGTTCATTTTGCGTGGCGCATGGCAGCGCGATGTCTACCGGAACACTCCACGGCTGTTGTCCGGCCAGATACGTCAGTTGACGCTCACGCGCATAATCTTCAACGCGACCAAAACGCTGATTTTTAATCTCAGACAGATGCGCCAATTTCTCGGTGGTAAAACCGGCTTCATCAACAACGGTGCCCGCTGAGTCAGACACGGTGATAACCCGCGCGCCCAGTTCCAGGGCTTTCTCGATGGTATATTGCGCCACATTACCCGATCCGGAAACGGCAACGCGCATACCTTCAAAACCCAATCCGTGGCGTTTCAGCATGGATTCCGTGAAATAAACCAAACCATAACCGGTCGCTTCAGGCCGAATCAAACTGCCGCCAAAGGACAACCCTTTACCGGTAAACGTACAGGCGGTGTTGTTGGACAGCTTTTTCATCATGCCAGCCATAAAGCCCACTTCACGCCCGCCCACGCCGATATCACCCGCTGGAACGTCGGTATCCGCACCCAAATGACGATACAGTTCAGTCATCAGTGCCTGGCAGAAGCGCATGATCTCAGCGTGGCTTTTGCCTTTGGGATCAAAATCAGAACCACCTTTTGCCCCACCCATTGGTAACGTGGTCAATGAATTCTTCAGCGTCTGCTCAAAACCCAAAAACTTCAGAATGGATAAGTTGACGGAGGGGTGAAAACGCATCCCACCTTTGTAAGGTCCCACGGCCGAGTTGAACTGTACGCGATAGGCGCGGTTCACCTGTACCTGTCCACGATCGTCCATCCATGCCACGCGGAACTGGATTGTGCGCTCAGGCTCTACCAAACGTTCCAACAGACCGTATTCGCGATAGCGCGGATTCTCCTCCAGAAAGGGCCAAAGCGAGGTAAATACTTCGCGCACGGCCTGAAGGAATTCAGGTTGATGGGGATTATGTTGTTGCAGTGAAGTTAAAAACGATTCTAGAGAGGCGCTGTTATCCATTACGGTTCCTTGCAGTTATTTAATTTCCCTGACGTTTCTTATGGAGTTAGAACGAATATGCTGGGAATAATGTTGTGTTCACCTGAACTATATCACTGAGGGATGTGCGTAAATCAAGCATTAATATATGGCTTATTTCTTAAAAACCACTTAATTCGAGAAGGGGAAAATGGCGCGGAGTGAGGCGCAGTACCGATGTTTTCAGGGTTAGGTCTGATTTTTACGAAAGAATTTAATTATTTTTTATCGTCAAAAGGGCAACGACATAAGAACAATTAATTATTATCACCTATTTGCTGAATCATCGGTGTATTGTGTCTGGATCCCTATCACCCACGCGGAACGGGTTCACTTGAAAGTGAAAGGAAAAATCACGCCTTAAGAAAAAGAACTATCATTCTTGAAGCTAACTACGTGGCTTAGGAAATCAACGTCATGAACAGTGAAAATAAAACGGCAGAGTCGCTGATTGTCACCCTTCCCTGTACCGGTTGGGGCCAGAATGAACCCGCGAATCCCCAGGCCGTCGAGGCTTTGGAACAAGGGAAGGTGCTTTATTTACCCAATTTGGCGTTTATGCTGAGCGAGGAGGAAAAACAGCTACTCGACCCCAGTTTAGTGGATGTCAAACGCAAGAATATCAGTTTCAAACCGGTGGAAGGAACATTGACTGGCATAACCGACAGCAGTAAAGAGCCGCTACTGCGTGGGCTACTGCAACGTTATTACCAGCACAGTCTCAGCCTGATGAACCAGTTGCTCCCGGACTACACCACATCACTTTGCCATCCCACCAACAGCCTGCGCCTGCATCCTGTTTCCGCCTGGCGTGATAAAACCTCCTGGCGCAAGGATGACAGCCGACTTCATGTTGATGCATTTCCCTCCAGACCGAATTACGGCCAGCGAATTCTCCGCCTGTTTAGCAATATCAATCCGTATGGAGAACCGCGCTCATGGCGGGTGGGTGAAGATTTCAGGCAACTCGCCAGCCGCTATCTGCCCCAGCTCGATCGTTTCTCGCCATTCAGCAGTTGGTTGCAACATAAAGTCGGTATCACCAAGAGCCCAAGAAGTCACTACGATCACCTGATGCTGCAACTCCACGACAAGATGAAATCAGATGCCGAATACCAGAAAAATGGCTTGCAGATACCGTTTGATTTCCCCTCGGGCAGCAGTTGGATCTGTTTTTCCGATCAGACGCCACACGCAGCAATGAGCGGGCAATATATACTCGAACAAACCTTTTTGCTGCCAGTGAGCGGAATGAAACACCCCGAGCAATCGCCGCTGAAGATCCTCGAATCCCTCACTCATGAAACCTTGGTTTGACATCCTTCGCGCCTAAAGGACGGGGGAGTAGAAACGACGAAGCCCTGAGCTATTGCTAACTCAGGGCTTCTGAATAATTGGCGGTGCGGACGGGGCTCGAACCCGCGACCCCCGGCGTGACAGGCCGGTATTCTAACCAACTGAACTACCGCACCACACTACTATTCCATTCTGGTTCAGTGAAGAACGGAACGAGGCGGATATTACGGTTGAGACCGTTCTGCGTCAATACTTTTTCTTACGAAATGAACCGGTTGCACAGTTTTGCTTCACCTTGCGGGTTTACGCGTCGATGTGCTCGCTTTCGGGGTCGATACGCCACAAACAACTGCCACCTTTCTTCTGCACCAGATCGAGCCGGGACTCGTGCGACACGCACTCTTCATCGCTGGCGTAAACCACTTTCAAACCGGAAGCCGGACGGACGATGCGCTGAATATCCTCTTGTTGTTCCTGGTCGATATTGTCCGTTTCTGCCGAGAAAGAGAGCGTGGTCTGCCCACCCGTCATTGCCAGATAGACTTCTGCCAGTATTTCGGCATCGAGCAATGCGCCGTGCAGCGTTCGCTTGGTGTTATCGATCAGGTAGCGGTCACATAACGCATCCAGATTATTACGCTTGCCGGGAAACAGGCGACGCGCCATAAACAGGCTGTCGGTGATGGAACAGAAAGTATTGGTTTTGGGAATACTGCGTTGCAGCATGCCAAATTCGTAATCCATAAAACCGATATCAAACGGCGCGTTGTGAATGATCAGTTCACCGCCGCGAATGAAGTCGAGAAACTCGTCGGTCACCTGCGAAAAAGTCGGTTTGTCTGCCAGAAACTCATCGCTGATACCGTGAACGCCATATGCTTCAGGATCGATCAGGCGATCGGGTTTCAGGTAGACGTGAAAATGCCTGCCGGTCAGCCGACGGTTGATGACTTCGACCGCACCGATCTCAATAATCCGGTGCCCTTCATAGTGAACCCCCAGCTTATTCATACCGGTGGTTTCAGTATCCAGAACAATCTGTCGTGTAATTGCAGTGCTCATAGCGCTCGTTTATGTCAGACTTAACGTTTAAAAACTGATGGAAAGAGTCTACCAGAGATGCTCAAACAGGTAGAAATTTTCACCGACGGTTCTTGCCTTGGCAATCCCGGCCCCGGTGGTTATGGCGCAATCTTGCGCTACAAGCAACATGAAAAAGAGTTCAGTGCCGGTTATAACCTGACGACCAACAATCGCATGGAACTGATGGCGGCAATTGTGTCGCTGGAAGCACTGAATTCCCCCTGCGAGGTCATCCTGAGTACGGACAGCCAATATGTCCGCCAGGGTATTACCCAATGGATCCATAACTGGAAAAAACGCGGCTGGAAAACCTCGGATAAAAAACCGGTGCGCAATGTCGATCTCTGGCAACGGCTGGATAAAGCCATCTCCCAGCACACAATCAACTGGATGTGGGTGAAAGGCCACGCCGGGCACCCCGAGAATGAGCGATGTGACGAACTGGCGCGCAACGCTGCGGCTGCCCCAACCCAGGATGATGTTGGCTATCAGCCCGATAAGGGCTAAGGCCGGTTGCGGTAACTTTTCGTCGCCCCCACGGCCCGGCTTAGGCTCGGGTTGCGGGCACTGACTTTCAACGCGGTTGGCGTGAGGGGCAACGTGCGCTTACGCGCGACGATCAGGCTCATGCAGCCCAGCGCGGGTAAGTGGGTACTGATGACCTTGCCCCCCAATTTGCACCACGGCAGCACCTGAAAACGCGCCTGATGCATCACTTCGAAATTCAGCAGACTCAGCCAATCCATGAGTCGCATTTGCGTAAACATGCGGCTGCAATAGGGCTGCCGCTTGCGCAATCCCGGCACCAACTTGCCAAGCCCCAGCAAACTGACCGGATTGAAGGAACTCAGAATCAGCCAGCCGTCATCAATCAGTACCCGATCTACCTCACGCAACATCCGGTGGGGATTGTCCGCATACGCTAAAGTATGTGACAAGAGGCACGCGTCTACCGATTTGCCCGAGAAAGGAAGTTGATACGGATCCGCCAGCACCTGCAGCTTTTCTCCCTCCAGGCCGACATTGACCTGATGGGAAATCGCACAGTTTTCCGTATCAATTTCCGCACTGAGAGTGCCAATTTTCAGCAGATGGAAACCAAACAATTTTGGCCACCACGGTTGGAGATGCTCTTCTAATGCGGCACGATGATACTCTCCCCACGGCAATTCGGACCATGAGTCTGGGGATGACATTTCTTTGGACGTACGCGCTGCTCGCATATTTTATTATCTTCTTTCAAGCGTTTGCCAACGAGAGGTAGCTATGAATCTTATCAGCATTCCGGCCTTCCAGGACAACTACATTTGGTTAATGGATGACCAGAACGGGCACTGTATTATCGTCGATCCCGGTGAGTCTGCCTCGGTCTTGCGTGCTTTGCAGGAAAAAAACCTTACTCCCGACGCGATTTTTTTAACCCATCATCACAATGATCATGTCGGGGGTGTTGGCGACATCGTGCTTAAATATCCATCAATCAAGGTGTATGGACCGCAAGAAACTGCCAGCAAAGGCGCTAAGATAATTCTGAAACAAGGCGATCTGGTCGAATGTGGTGCACAAAAATACCAAATTTTTCACGTTCCGGGTCACACAAAGGGGCATATTGCTTACTATAGCGCCCCTTATCTTTTTTGCGGCGATACGATGTTCTCTGCCGGATGTGGTCGATTGTTTGAAGGCACTCCCGAGCAAATGTACTTGTCGTTTCAACAGTTAGCCGCCCTTCCCGACGAAACGCTGATTTGCGCCGCCCACGAGTATACGTTGTCAAATCTCAAATTTGCACGATCGATTTTACCTCAAGATAGCGATATTGAAACATATGAGCAACAAGTTACCCAGATGCGCAAAAAAGGACTTCCAACCCTGCCTTCCACCCTTAAAATCGAGAGGAAAATTAATCTTTTCTTACGATGTCATGACATTGATTTACAAAACAAATTAGGCATCAGCACCCCAGTTAATGAACCTTCGCATGTTTTTGCCCTTTTACGGCAGCAGAAAGATAGCTTCTAAACCTTTTAGTTGTGTTTTTTGACGAAGCAAAGTATTATTGCTCGTCTTTTAAGCAACTATTGACACACACATGAAGGCTAAAGCGATAATTCTCGCCTCCGTGTTGCTAGTGGGTTGCCAGGCGTCCAGGCAGGACGCACAGGTGCCAGAACAACATGCACAGAGTTTGTCTTCGGCAGGTCAAGGTGAAGCAGGAGAGTACACAGGGGATGGTCGAGAGACCTCGGCGCGATGGTTGACTGATAAAAACGGCCTCGCGCAGCAAGACCTGTGGAACTTCATTAGCGACGAGCTGAAGATGGAGGTTCCGGATAATCCCCGGATCCGTGAACAAAAAAGAAAATATTTGCAACACAAGAGCTATCTCCACGATGTAACATTACGGGCAGAGCCGTACATGTACTGGATAGTCGAGCAGATTAAGAAGCGTAATATGCCGATGGAACTGGTACTGCTACCCATAGTGGAGAGCGCTTTTGACCCCAAAGCAACGTCGTCCGCCAATGCCGCAGGGCTCTGGCAGATTGTACCGAGCACGGGTCGCAATTATGGTTTGAAACAAAACCAATGGTACGACGGTCGCCGCGATGTGGTGGCTTCGACTACTGCTGCACTTGATATGATGCAGCGCCTGAACCGTATGTTTGATGGTGACTGGTTATTGACCATAGCCGCCTACAACAGTGGTGAAGGCCGCGTTATGCAAGCTGTAAAGGCGAATAAGGCCAAAGGTAAGCCGGTTAACTTCTGGGCTCTGGCGCTTCCTCGTGAAACGTCGATTTATGTTCCGAAGATGCTCGCACTTAGCGATATTCTGAAGCATAGCCAAAAGTATGGCGTTAGCTTGCCGAAGACCAACGAAAATCGTGCTCTGGCACGGATTGAAGTCGGTCAACAGATGCAGTTAACTCAGGCGGCTGAGATGGCTGGATTGCCCCTGAACAAATTGAAAGCCTATAACACAGGCTATAAAAAGGGTGTAACGGCGCCAAATGGCCCGCACTACATCATGTTGCCAAAGTCACATGCCGACCAGTTTAAAGATTCATTGGCCGACGGTGATATTGCAGCAGTTCAGGATACAAGAGTAGCCAGCAACACATCTGCCGGTTCAGCAACTACACAGTACAAGGTTCGCTCTGGCGATACGCTTTCTGTGATAGCCAACCGGATGAATGTGAAAACCAGTGATTTGCAGCGTTGGAACAATTTGCGCACGTCTAGCGTGCTGAAAGTGGGTCAAACCCTGAAAGTCGCAAGTAACCTCAAGATGGGTGAGTCTGTAGCCACTAAAACGGCTGATAACAACAGCATCACTTATCAGGTGCGTAAGGGCGACTCGCTGTCGAGCATTGCCAAGCGTCACGGCGTTAACATCAGTGATGTGATGCGCTGGAATGCGGTGATTAACAAAGCGAACAGCTTGCAACCTGGTGATAAATTGACATTGTTCGTCAATAACAGGATGTCGCCAGACACCTAATCACTAAACTGGCATCGTTAAGAACGTTCAAAAAAGCACCCTGAACTGCGGGGTGCTTTTTTTATGGCCAGGGTTTAGAAGCCAGGGGTTTAAAAGCTGGAGGCTTGGGTTTAGGGGCAGGTTTGTGAATAAAGTCATTGCCCGGTTTTGGTCAACGTTTGATACTGAACGCTTGGGACTCTAGAGCAGAATTTTAGGATCCTGGTAAAACTCCACCAGCAGAGGGTTATGGTCCGATGCGCGGGTAACCAGAACGGAAGCCTCAACCACGTTCAAACCACGGTAGAATACAAAATCCAGCGGCTTACCAAATGCCTTACGCCGGTTGTCATCGGTGAATCGCACCTCTCGCAGCGACATTGTGCGCGCGAAACCAAACAGGGCATGCATCCTTGGCCGACTCCAGGCATTGAAATCACCAGCCATTATCACCGGCCCCGCATGATTGGCAATCTGTTCCCCAATCGGATCGAGCTGCTTGCTGTACACGTCTACACCAATGCTGAAATTCACCGCGTGAATATTCACGACCATCAATAAACGACCATCCAGCAATGGGTATACCGTTATGAGTGCCGATTTAGAGAGCCGTAGAAGCGGTTCTCGCTCGCGTAAGGGACAACAGTAGACCGGATGGGCAGCGGCCAGCGTCATCACGCCAGAGGGGTGCTGAGGCAGCGCAAATGCTGGGACCTGATCGGCTGCAAGATAATTGGAGGTGGCGAACTTAATCAGTTCCGGGGTAGTTTGCGCTTCCTGTAACAACACCAACTGAGCATCTTTACCAAACCCCTTGAGGACGGAAAGCCAGTCAGCACGCTGCTGTTTGAAGATATTCCATACCATGACTGTGAGTGTGTCTGAATTTGGCAACGCTTCACCGGGAGGCAAAGCCTGTCCGAGTTGGGCTACGGCCCCAGGGAAAATACGTTCCACTGGTTGACCCGCAACATACCTCATTGAATATGTTCTTTTCGGCATGTTTATCGCCTATTGCAATTCAAAATCGAGCTGAAACGGGTTTCACCGCCAGCGGCATATTGATTATACGCGCAGATGCCCTCAGGCAAAATCTGTTTCGCCGTTATCCTCTTTTCAGTTATAGGGGCTGCCCGCTGCTATTTCAATCGGCTTTCGGCGATTCTGTGTAAAGGTTAGTCAGGTGTAGCCCAAACGCAAAACAGCCCGCAACTTTGTGGGCTGTTTCGGGGCTAAATAATTTAACAGACCAGACGTAACTGGCGTCTGTCAAGAAGACCGCTAAAGGCAATCAGCAGTAGCGCACCTAAAACAATCACCGCCCCAATCCAGGGAGTCTGATCCAGTCCCAGCGTGGCAACTGTCTGCCCGCCAATAACCGAACCGAGTGCAATACCGACATTGAACGCAGCAATGTTCAGTCCCGATGCCACATCGACCGCATTAGGGGTGTACTGTTGCGCCTTTTGCACTACATAAACCTGAAGTCCAGGTACATTGCCGAAAGCAAATACGCCCATCACCAACAGCGTCAGCAGTGCAGGAATACTCTGGCCAGAAGTGAACTGGAACACGAATAACAAGACGGACAGCGCAGCAAAAATAAAACTCAGCGCGGGAACGGCACCGTGCCTATCGGCTAATTTACCGCCCCAGATATTCCCGATAGCCACCGAAACCCCATACGCCAGCAAGATCCAGCTCACCATCGACGCCGAAAAACCGGCCTGCTCCTGCATCATCGGCGCCAGAAAAGTAAAGGTGGTGAATACGCCGCCATAACCCAATGCCGTTACGGTGTAGATCAGCAGCAACCGTGGATGGGTCAGCACCTTGAGCTGGTCGCGAAATCCTGCCGATGGCTGATTGCGGATAGTATTTGGGATCAGAAGCTGGCTGGCGATGATCGCAACGACGCCAATCATTGATACGGCCAGAAAAGTTTCACGCCAACCGAAATGCTGGCCGATAAACGTTCCCAACGGCACGCCGGTCACCAACGCCACGGTCAGCCCGCCAAACATCAGCGCGATTGCCGATGCCGCTTTCTCCTTCGCCACCAGACTGGTGGCGATGGTTGAACCGATAGAAAAGAATACGCCATGCGCCAGTCCGGTTAATAAACGGGCGATCACCAGCGTGTTGTAGCCTGGAGATAACCAGGCCAACAGATTGCCCAGCGTAAAAAGGACCATCAGGCTTATCAGTAACATTTTGCGCGGAACCCGGCTGGTTACCGCGGTCAGTACGGGCGCACCAATGGCCACGCCAATAGCGTAAATAGAAACCAACAGGCCGGCAGATGGAACCGTCACGTTCAGTTGCGACGCGATGGTTGGGATCAGACCAACGATAACGAACTCGGTGGTACCGATAGCAAAAGCACTGATTGTCAGCGCCCATAATGCGAGAGGCATAGCAACACTCCAGGAGAGATAACGATTTGATGGCTGCTATTATCAGGCTGTACTTAAATGACTAAAACAGCCAGAATATCAAATTATTTATGCTCAGATGACAATAATGAAAGCGACATCAGAAGAGTTGATCACCTTCGTGACAGTGGTCGAAAGCGGCAGTTTCAACAGAGCGGCGGAACAACTTGGGCAAGACAATTCCGTGGTCAGCCGCACGGTCAAAAAACTGGAGACCAAGCTGGGCGTCACGTTGCTCAATCGCACCACCCGCCAATTAAGCCTGACAAATGAAGGTGAAAGTTACTTTCACCGGGTACAAAAGATATTGCAGGAGATGGTATCGGCGGAGAATGAGCTACTGAAAGACAGCCATGATCCGCAAGGGTTGCTGCGAATTGATGCCGCCACACCCGTGATGCTGCATGTGATTGCTCCGTTGCTGACGGAGTTTACCGAGCGTTACCCCAACATGATTCTATCGCTTGTCTCATCCGAGAGTTTTATCAATCTGATTGAACGCAAGGTCGATGTGGCTATTCGCGTCGGCGTGTTGAGAGACTCCACGTTGCGGGCACGAAAATTAATGGTGGGTTATCGCCACGTACTGGCCTCACCAGCGTATCTCGAGAAATGGGGGACGCCCGCCAACGCCGATGATTTGAAACATCATCGCTGTCTGGGATTCAATGAGGTGGTGTCGCTAAACCGCTGGTCGGTGCTGTGTTCGGACGGCCAGCAAGCAGAAGTGAGCCCGTTTCTATCGGCCAACAGCGGGGAAACCTTACGACAGCTGGCACTGGCGGGCAATGGAATCGTCTGTCTTTCTGACTTCATGACCGATCAGGATGTGGCGAAGGGAGATTTGGTTGTCCTGATGAAAGAGGATACGATCCCTGTCGCGACCCCCGTCAATGCGGTGTATTATAGCGATCAGGCGGTGAGCGCACGTATCCGATGCTTCATCGATTTCCTCAGCGAGAAACTGTCCGCTACAACGTCATGACTGCCATAAAAAAACCCCTGCCTTTGTGAAGTGAAGCAAGGGTTTTTTGACCACGGTAATGTGAGGGATCAATCCCAGTCAGGAGCCAATCCGTCTGGGCTAACCAAACGACCATTACGTTCCAGCGAGGCAATCTCTGCCATATCCGCTTCTGTCAGCGTCAGTTTCTGCGCCAGCAGATTGCTTTGCAGATTCTCACGTTTGGTCGATGAAGGAATCACCGCAAATCCTGATTGCAACGCCCACGCCAGCACCACCTGTGCCGCGGTAGCCCCGTGTTGTCCAGCAATTTTCTGAATCAGTGGATCTTTTAAGGCATCGCCATAGGCCAGGGTCATATAAGAGGTGATTTTGATCCCGTGCTGGCGCGCAAAATCGACCACTTTCTGATTTTGCAGGAACGGCGACAGTTCAATCTGATTCGTTGCAATCGCATCGGCACCCACGGCGTCGATCGCCTGTTGCATCAGGTCGATAGTGAAATTGGATACACCGATCTGCCGGGTTAATCCCAGCGCCTGGGCTTCAACCAGCGCCTGCATGGTTTCTGCAACGCTAACCGCTGATTGAGGTGACGGCCAGTGAATCAGCGTTAAATCGACATAATCGGTTTTCAGCTTGGCCAGGCTCTCTTTCAGGCTGGGAATGAGTGCCTCTTTGGAGAGGTTTTCCGTCCAGATTTTGGTGGTAATAAACAGTTGATCACGCGCGATACCGCTTTGCGCAATGGCTTCGCCGACGGCCGCTTCATTATCATAAATCTGTGCGGTATCTATGGCTCGGTAACCCAATTCAAGCGCCGTGGTTACTGAATCAATAACGATTTGATCTTTAAGCCGAAACGTACCCAATCCGAAGGCTGGTAAACTCATAATTATCTCTCTTTAAATGATGATGTGCGTATCAATACGATGCAGAGAGTATGGTCTTGGTGCCCGATCTTAAAAAGAGGGTCACGGGCACAAGACTTTTGACGATTAAGCAAGAATAGAGACGAATTACCAGCAGGTGGATTCTCTAAGGCCAGCGACGGGAGATTAACGATGTATTGATACCGCCGAAGGCAAAATTGTTCGACTGAATGAATTCCGTCTGAATTTCACGTCATGCCAATGATTTCCAAAAGCCGTGACGCCTTTCATTCCTGTGACAACAACACGCTGCGTCATACCATCCCTCCATTGATCGAAATCACCTGACGTGTGACGTAACCGGCTACATCCGACATCAGATAACTTGCCAGACCGGCGACCTCCTGCGGTGATCCCATTCGTTTCAAAGGGATCATGCGCATCGCTTCATCCATCGCCGCCGGTTCCATCTTGAGTATCCCGGTCTCGATGAGACCCGGAGCAATACAATTGACCGTGATTTTGCGTTTCGCCAACTCCAGCGCCAGCGCCTTGCAGGCCCCGATAATGCCTGCCTTCGCAGCACTGTAATTCACCTGCCCACGATTGCCGGTAATACCAGAAACCGAGGAGAGTGCGATTATCCGTCCCCCCTGCCGCAACCCGATCATCGGCATGACACAGGGATGCAGCACGTTGTAAAAACTGTCGAGATTGGTGTGAATGACGCTATCCCAATCACCTTCGCTCAAGGCCGGGAAGGCCCCATCGCGGGTAATTCCAGCATTATTCACCACACCGTAATATGCACCGTTCACTGCAATATCATCTTCAATGATTTCCCGGCATGTCTGGCGTTGGCTGACATCAAAAGATAGCAGACGCCCTTTTCCGCCATTGCTCTCAATGTGTTTCAACGTCTCTTCAGCGCCGGGCAGATCGCGATGAAAGTGAACTACCACGTCGAAACCATCGTGCGCCAACTGACAGGCAATCGCCTGCCCAATGCCTTTGCTGGCACCTGTAACGAGTACGGAACGCGTCATTCATCCTCTCCTGACATTATTTTTTTTATTTCCTGTTGATCGGGTTGATAGGTATTCAATCGCCCATGGCTGATTTTCTGGTCCTGACAGCGGATAACACATTCAAAGCTGGCCATTTTTTCATCTCTCAAGATTAATCTTGCTGCGCCAACCTCAAACCGGCCATGACCGCCGTGCCTTTACCTTTCTTCTGCGGCAATCGGTGTAACTGTACCCACGTCATCTGTTGCGCCAGGTGATGCAACACGTTTGCCGTTGCCGCGTCACTGCCATCATCAATGACCAATTTCACTACATCAATCCCGGAAAAACGCGCATCAACGCCCAGCAAGGACTTGGCATGGTGCATGACCCAATTTATCTGCGTAAAGCCAGGCAAAATAGGGACATTATCGAAATGCCCCTGAAACCAGTCTAACTCCGGCGACAGTTGAAAATCGATCATCAAACGGCATGCATCTTCAATGCGATGCCCCAGCTCAATCGGCAGCATCATATAGACAGTTCCTGTCGTTCTGCATAATCTGTCTTTCCCTGACGATTAATGGGGATCGCAGCAACAATACGCCAGAAACCGGGGATCGCGACCGGATCGCAGCTGTTGCTGCCAGGTGCGGGTCAACGCTCGCAGCGCATTCTCCGATGATACCGCATTCACCGATGGATTCACTACGATGACCACCGCGATAAACTCCCAGCCACGCCATTTCACCCAATTTATCGCCTAGCGTGAACAGCCTGAGGGCAAGAAGTGTCACCATCAGTGGAACCAGCGTATGCAAACCAGACAATCAGGGGGTAAATGAGCGTCGAAAACAACGCTACGCCCCGTAATATCGTTGAAAATGCGTGAGCGGTTTTCTACCCTTAACGTCTTCTCGCACCTATTTAAAGCTTTGACTCGGATTTGATATCCTGTCCATCGAGGTCAAACAGCTTTATCAGAAGTGCTGTAACGTATTGATAAATTTCTTCCTTCAGCATAAAACCCTCACTCGCCCCGCTGTACGGAAATAAACGTTGCCAATGTCTCTACTGAGTAAAAATGCTGACGCATTTCACCACTTTCAGCCGACATCACGACACCGTAATGATTTTTTAATGCCAACCCCAGTTCAAGCGCATCAATAGAATCCAACCCCAGACCGTCACCAAAAAGCGCCGTCTGTTCATCAATATCTTCGGGTGACATCCCCTCAAGGTTCAAGGTATCGATAATGAGCGTTTTAATTTCGTTACTTAATGAATCCATTACATATTCTCATTATATTTTTGTCTTGCGACAGCAATTCTGTCGTAAAATGCGCATGCAAAAAAGCCCTGAGCGTTAACTCAGGGCTTCTGCAATAAGTGGCGGAACGGACGGGGCTCGAACCCGCGACCCCCTGCGTGACAGGCAGGTATTCTAACCAACTGAACTACCGCTCCACCGATTCTTTCGCCTGTATCAGCATTCATCTGATACAAGTTTGTTCCTGTTGTTTTCCTTGTCAGGGGAAAAGGAACATGTTCTTTACTATAAAAATTGATGCCTGGCAGTTCCCTACTCTCGCATGGGGAGACCCCACACTACCATCGGCGCTACGGCGTTTCACTTCTGAGTTCGGCATGGGGTCAGGTGGGACCACCGCGCT
>NZ_QOVA01000024.1 GCF_003332275.1 Edaphovirga cremea
TTGCGCAACGAATTGGCCAAGGTGGCGCAGGCGTTACCCGTCACATCCTTTGCGACCGAAGACATTGGCGATTACGCTGGTCGCGCCTACGACTACCATCTTGAAAATCCTGAACTGAGCCGACTCATGCGCTGGGAAGGCTTGACATTCAATGACGAGGTGCCGGACGAAGAACAGCGACGCGAATATTATGGATACAAGATTGAGGCTGTGGCAGATGGGCAGCGCCAGGGAGTGGTTACCCAGGCCCTTGAGGCAGATCATCTGGCTTTTTTGGTGTTAGCCCTGGCTGGCTGGTGGTCTGCCGTTCCACAGGTAGCGCGTATGTTAACGGGGCCCGATAGCACAGAAGAATATGCCAGACGACGAGCCTCGGTCGTAGAGGCCGCCCGACGCCTGGCGTCGGCACCATGAAGCTAATGATGAAAATAACTTTGGGCAATACTAAAAACTGGATTTGACCCTATATTTTCAGACGTAAGATCACCCTTACATTAGCGATTCACGCTGAGATCTATATTTCCGTGGGGAACGGTATCCTGTCGCGTTGTAAATAGGCTGTCGCTGATTCGCATCTGCCGTAATGTAGTGTCTGGAGGTGAAGGGTTATGACCAACAAGGCATCAAATCAGCATGATGATATCTGGGGCGTTATCGCCAAGGGGCTAGTAGAAGCGGTAAAGAGGGTGAATGGGCAAATCGCCCTGCTGTTCCTGCTTTGAGGTGGATGAACCGGCAGACGGTGTCTGCCTGACTGACATTCTGCCGCTCCAGATGACATAGCTGTACTCACCCCGACGCCAGGTTCTGACGATGTGCTCAAGAATATACCCATCCTGCATGCCACGATTGTAAACATACACGCCATAACAAAAAGAACACTTATTAATGTCTTTATTGTCAAGATGAAGGTGATACGCCAAAAAAAAGCACACGATTAAAAAAATCGTGTGCTTTATTGAATCAAGTTTTATTTTTCACTTTCTTCGTTATAACGCTTCGCTTTATAAGCAGGGTGCATCAGGTTCTCGACAGAGAAAATATCGTCCAGTTCAACTTCTGTTAACAAGCCAAGTTCCAGAACAACTTCCCGCACATTTTTACCCGTTTCTGCACAGATTTTACCCACAACGTCACCGTTATGATGGCCAATAAATGGGTTGAGATAGGTGACGATACCGATGGAGTTAAAAACGTAACGCTCGCAGATCTCTTTATTGGCAGTAATGCCGTTGATGCATTTTTCTAACAGGTTGTAGCAAGCGTTTGTCAGAATGTGAATTGACTCAAACATTGCCTGACCAATTACCGGTTCCATTACGTTTAGCTGCAACTGGCCTGCTTCGGCGGCCATGGTAACGCAGATGTCGTTGCCGATCACTTTAAAGCAAACCTGGTTAACGACTTCTGGGATAACCGGATTCACCTTGGCTGGCATGATAGAAGAACCGGCCTGCAATTCGGGCAGGTTGATTTCATTAAGGCCAGTACGTGGGCCTGAAGACAACAGACGCAGATCGTTACAGATCTTGGAAAGTTTCACCGCCAGACGTTTCAGCGCACTGTGCGCCATCACGTAGGCACCGCAGTCGGAGGTAGCTTCGATCAGGTCTTCGGCAGGAACGCAAGCCAGTCCACTGATTTCCGACAGTTTTTGTACGGCCAGATGCTGGTAACCTTCCGGGGTGTTCAGCGCGGTACCAATAGCCGTGGCACCCAGGTTCACTTCCAGCAGTAATTCTGCGGTGCGATGCAGGTTTCGGGTCTCTTCGTTCAACAGTACGCTGAACGCGTGGAACTCTTGGCCCAGGGTCATTGGCACTGCATCCTGCAACTGGGTACGACCCATTTTCAGAACGGTCTTGAACTCTTTGGCCTTTAACTCAAAACCTTCACTCAATTGGTGGATTGCGTCGATCAGCTTCAAGTTGGAAGCATAGACCGCGATGCGAAAACCAGTGGGGTAAGCGTCGTTGGTGGACTGGCACTTATTGAGATGATCGTTAGGGTTCAGGTACTGATATTCACCTTTCTGGTGACCCATCAGCTCCAGACCGATATTTGCCAGCACTTCGTTGGTGTTCATGTTCAATGAAGTACCGGCTCCTCCCTGGAACACATCCACCGGGAATTGATCCATGCACTTGCCTTTATCCAGCACTTCGTCACAGGCCTGGATGATGGTGTCGGCGATTTTGCCTGGGATGGTTTTCAGCTCTTTGTTGGCCATTGCAGCGGCTTTTTTCACCATAACCATGCCACGAACAAACTCAGGAACATCGCTGATTTTACTGTTACTAATATAAAAGTTTTCAATCGCGCGTAGGGTATGAATACCGTAGTAAGCCTCTGCGGGGACTTCTCGTGTACCTAATAGGTCTTCTTCAATACGAATGTTACTTGGCATAACAATCCTCTCTGGTATTTTTATGATAAATAAATTAAGACGTATTAATGATTGACTCTACTCTATTACGAGCAACCATCCATTGCTTTAATGGGAAAGGTTTTAGCTTCAATCTCCAGATTCAATAATCAGTTAAAAATAATCATAGGACTTTCTAAAACATCTAATTTTATATTGGTTTAATGCTTTTATCCTGATACCACCGGATAGCCGACTTTACAAGCTCCTCCGTGGTGTCGATATACTTCCCTGGGTTAAGATTAATTTTTTCACTCAAAATCAAAGGGATCTCAGTACAACCCATAATGATTTTTTCAACGCCTTTACTTAACAAGGAGTCATTAACACCCTCAATTAACTCTTTGGCTAATTCAATATTACCGGCTTTATACGCATAAATACTTTTCATTACGTCCATTTGTTCTTCTACTGTTGGAAGAATGCACGTTATTTTGTTATCTAAAAGTTTTTTGCTATACAACTGACTTGAAACCGTTGCGTCAGTCGCCAATAATCCAACTTTTTTTATTTGGTTACGGATTAGCACCGACAGAGTGGTATCGATGATGCTGATCATCTCCATCTTCGTGGCAGATTTCAATTCATCAAACCAGTAATGCGCTGTATTACAGGGTATTATAAGGCATTTTGCACCGGCATTCTCAATGAGCCTGGTGTATTGGATTAATTTACTCAGTGGTGACGGTTCATGATTTAATATACAAGCAGATCTATCAGGTATATCGGGTATCGAGAAAGCGATAATGGGGATATGTTCTTGATCCTTGGCCGCATCCGTATTCATTATCATTTTATTCATTGCATCAACAGTCGCCGCTGGCCCCATCCCTCCAAGAATTCCAATGATGTTATCCATAAAACATCCTCTTTACTGCAAGTATGATTTCAATATATACTAAATATCTCATAATTATAAAAAATGTGAATTGCTAAAATAAAATTGTTAATGTGAAAAATGCATAGTTAAGAATTCTTCAGGGAGCTTTTTAAATAAAACCCAATATTTATATAGAGATAAAACATGATGAAAAACATAGAAACAAAATGGCTTTATGATTTTCTGGCTTTAGAAGAGAGTCGTAATTTCACTGTGGCTGCAGAAAATTGCAGTATTTCTCAATCAGCATTTAGTCGTCGCATCCGAAGTCTGGAGGACGCCATAGGTTTTGAGTTGTTTGATCGAAATTCTTCCCCACTTAGCTTGACAGAGAATGGGCGTATTTTTCACTCAAAAATAAGAAATATGCTGGATGAACTAGAATATAGCTTAACCACCCTAAAAGGGGGGGTTAATGTGAAAAGTCAAGTTAAGATCGCTTCAGCACACTCTTTATCTATTTTCATTGTTCCGGCATTATTTAAGCTCATTCCTAATACTAATAATATGCTTTTTTTTGTTGAGTCTATAGATGTTAACGACACGATCATTAGCCTGAAAGAGGGGAAATCTGATTTTATTTTTTCATTCTACGATGAAATGCTCATGTCAGGGCAATTTCAATACTTAAAAATACTCGAATCACATCTCTACCCTGTTAGTGCAGTAAATGAGCAAGGCGAACCCGCTTTTAGTTTTGATCAAGAATCTATTCCTTTATTAAATTATACTGATAGAAGTTATATGGGTCGTAAAGTCGATCACTACTTATCACGCAATAATCCAGAAAAATTTAATACTATTTTCGTCTCATCAATGAGCGGCTTATTAAAGAGAATGGTTCTTCAAGGACTGGGGATTGCCTGGTTACCTGACTATTCAATTGAGCAGGAACTCGCTAATAATCAGCTATGTATCCTGCCCAATTGTAATGCAGTAATCACAATGGAAGTCTATGCTTACCGTTTAAACTCCAAACTTAACCTGGCATCAGAGCGCTTCTGGTCTTTAATCAAATCAGAATGCTGTAACGTACTATAATACCAACGGAGCGATAATAAACCCGGAGATAACACCACCAATGACACCTATAACACCGGGCAACATAAATGGATGGTTAAGAATATACTTTCCTACTCGCGTAGTGCCCGTGGTATCAAACTCCATGGCAGCCAATGATGTGGGATAAGTTGGCAGAACAAATACGCCGGTAACTGCCACATAAGATGCCAGAATAGCCCAGTGTGGAACATCAAGAGCGAGAGCCAAGGGAATAATTATTGGCGTTGTAGCACCCTGAGAATAGAGTAGCGCACAAGTAAGGAACAATACCAAAGCTATCAACATAGGATAGTCTCTCAGAATATCCCCTGCCACCAATTTTATACCATCCAGATGCGCATCAACAAAAGTGGTACCGAGTGTGACAATACCCAAAATAACAGCGATAGAGCTCATACCCGCTCGAAAAGTTGGAGTAAGCACCACTGAAACCGCACTAATCTTACTGAATATTACCATCAGACAGGAAACGCTTAGCATACTAACTACAATAATATCTCGCGTCCCCATCGTTTTACCAATGTCGAAGCCAGGTCGCATTGTAGGGAAGGCAGCCATAACAACAATGAAAACGGTAGATAAAATAAATAGGACGACAGACAATTTAGCCGTTTTAACATTACTGACCGTATTTTCCTGATATTTTTTTACCAAGCCATCCTGCAAACGCTGTAAGTAAACCTCATCATCATTGAGTTCACATCCCTGCCGAGAGGCAACAAACGCAGCAATCATTGCGGCGATAAAGGACGTTGACAGACACACGGTGATCACTTGTATAAAGCTGACCCCTTGAGTCTCCATAATCACCAACATTGCAGCCATAGCCGCACTAATAGGCGATCCTGATATCGCCAACTGCGATGCTACGACAGAACCACTGAGCGTCCTCGAAGGGCGGATCCCGGCTTCTTTAGATACCTCAGCGATCACGGGTAATGTTGAAAACACAATAAACCCTGTCCCTGCCATAATGGTCATGGACCAGGTAATAATAGGTGCGATTATATTGACATGTTTTGGATTTTTTCTAAGTAATCGGCCGGATACCTGTACCAGATAATCCATCCCTCCCGTCGCCTGGAGTACGGCAGCAGCCATAACAACAGCCATAATGATAAGAATAACGTCAACAGGAGGAGAGCCCATGGGTAAACCAAAACCAAATGTTAATATGGCAATGCCTAACCCACCAAAAAGACCAATACCAATACTGCCCATCCTCACACCACAATATATACACGTAAGCACAACAAGCGCTTGGAGCCAAATCATAGTATTACCCCACGGAAGATAAAGTTAATTATGCGAACAAAAGGTCTCACACTAATTCAAAGTGTGTTAATTTATTGTTTTTTATTGATGATTCAATTATTTAAATGGTGAAATAAATTTCCCCAAAATTTAGGTAAAGCACCTAATTCATTCTCTATATAAGCAACTGATGCATAGAATGTGAAATGCAATTGTGTCTATTGCGATGCAAAAAATGCATACGTAATATTTTATGCAAATAATAAATAACAACGCGATGTAGATGCAGTGTCACACCGCTAATCTTTCGCCTTGGGCGCGCTGAGGCTCTTGCTATAGAAGCCCGATTGGTCGAAGCAGCAGACACGCATCTTGCCCGAGGCAAGCATCGCGCAGGCATTATCAACCCGGCGTTTTCGTGTCTTGGCCTGTTTTGCGGACTCAATCCAGTGGATCCAGTCAAGGCGTGCGATGGTCGTCGTGTCTTCCCAGGTAGTCTTGGCTGCCGGAGACGTGGCAAGAGCCTCCTGAAGATCATCGGGTAACTGCGGCTCGGGTTCTGGGTCAGCCGGAGAAACTTGAACGGCAACCGTGTCTCCAGGCGACGCAGTGGCGGCCTCTTGCAGCTCTTTATTCACCTTGAGCCAGTGACTAAGCTGACCATCTGGGTCAAGCGTGGCTTGAAAAGGATAGCCATTAATGGTTCCTTCTACCGACGTCCTACCACGCCTCGGCAACTTGTCACTGGCAGCTTTTGGTAAGACAAGAAACGCCCATGAGCCGTCCTTGCCGGGATCCGCCGGACGAAGCAGTTTAGTCTTGAATGTAGATGCTTGTGTTTCTGTCATTGCAGGATACCTTTGACGGTCAACCAGATTTAGACCACCCCCATCCAGCTTAGCTCGGCCACTGGGAACTGCCAAGGCGTAACTCTCGAGGCTGGCTGGGAGACATTTTTCATCAGGTTGCTCTCAGAGATCGTCAAGTTACACTTTGTCATAGAGTGTACAAAAAACAACAAAGGCATAACTAAAGTCGCCTACTAAGAATCCAAAGTATCAGTAATCTGTACGCATCAGGTAAAGGATGATTACCCCTGAATTGCGTGTGATAGCCCCTCACTTCTGACCGATATGTCTATAAAGGTGGGCAGGGTGAAATGATGAAAGAGTTCGATATCCGCGCATTGAATTAAATGAAAAGGAATTAACCCTAACCCTGTTATTAATTAAATAGAGATTTTATGATGAAGAAGAATTTACTTGCTGTTGCACTGCTGTCCTCTGTTGTTGCTACTCCTGCCGTATTTGCTGCAGACGGTACAATCAACTTTGTCGGTGAAATCACAGACGTCGCCTGCACCGTTGATACCAACTCGCAGAACCTGACGGTCACCCTGGGCAAAGTGGCCTCCACGGCATTCACCGGAGTTGGTTCGACGGCTGCCCCGACGGCATTCCAGCTGGTCCTGAAAGATTGCCCGGTTGCGGCGAGCAGTGCCGTTGTGAAGTTTGACGGTACCAGCGTGGCGGGCGACAACAGCCTGCTGGCAATAGGCGACGGTGTAAATACGGCAACGGGCGTCGCGATTCAACTATCAGATGCCAGCCAGCAGATCGTGAGATTATTTGAAAACTCACAGCCTTATGCCCTGGTCTCCGGTGCAGATAACATCCTGGACTTTATTGCCCGCTACAAGGCGACGTCCGATACGGTAACGGCGGGTATCGCCAATGCCAGCGCCCAGTTTACGGTGATATATCAGTAAGCCCCGCGGGTTGTTATTTAAATAGGGAAAATTTAAATAGGGAAAATTTAAATAGGGAAGATTTAACTGGGGGGAAATTTAAAGGGAGAAATAGAATGGGTCATTGCCACACGGACGTCTTGAATTTAATTCTGCATCTCATCCAGATGCGGGGAAATAACATAAATTCATTGACCCATTGACTGTAAATGATCGTCCTGAAGGATTACCCGGTCTCAATGCCCAGTGTGCAAGTCCAATTTGGGTTACACCGGACAGTATAGATAATGCTCGTCAGATTTAGGTTCATTATCCATTTACCACGGTACCCCCGTTGATATGTATCACTTGTCCAGTGACATAGGACGAGTCATCGCAAGCAAGATACACATAGGCGGGTGCCAATTCAGCGGGCTGTCCTGGACGGCCCAACGGCTGCTCCTCTCCAAATTCCCCAACGTGTTCCTTACTAAACGTTGAAGGGATCAGGGGTGTCCATATAGGACCAGGAGCTACACCATTGACCCGAATTTTGCGTTCGGCTAGATGTAAGGCGAGAGAACGTGTCAGGGACGTGATAGCACCTTTGGTCGAGGAGTAATCGATAAGTAAAGGATTACCTTTATACGCAGTAATAGATGTTGTATTAATAATAGAACTACCGGCTGACATGTGAGGCAATGCTGCACGGATTAAGTAAAACATGGAAAAAATATTGGTAGCAAAAGTCTGATGTAATTGTGCATTTGAAATATCTTCAAACCTTTTTTGGGGATGTTGTTCCGCGGCATTATTGACAAGAATATCCAATGAACCAAATTTATTGACAGCATCATGAATAACTTGCTCGCAAAACCCAGGTTCGCTGATATTACCTGAAATTAACAACACATCCTTTGTAAACTTCTCGATTTCTTCTTTTGTTTTTTGCGCATCGCTATCTTCATTCAGATAGACAATCACTACCTTTGCCCCTTCCTGGGCATACGTGATGGCCACCGCCCGACCAATCCCGCTGTCTCCTCCGGTGATCACCGCAACTTTTCCTTCTAGCTTACCCGCGGCTTTGTATTCGGGATTAAAATAGATCGGTTGAGGATCCATTTCAGATTCAAGACCCGGTTGCTGATCCTGTTTCTGTGCCTTAGGTGCACCATTATCAAAATCTGTAGACATATCAGCCTCCTGTTCGTGTATTTTCAAGTCAACATCTTCAAGTGAATATGGCGATGTTATCAAAAATTTGATCTGCATTTGCTACCGTGTGTGCAGGGACACCTGATGTACCATAATGGTCGACCCTATTATCCTTTTGCCGGGGTCGTTAAGTCATTCATTACAAATCCTTATATAGATGACACATAGAAATGTTATTTAACCTGACGATCAATGCTGCTCGAAACTAATACTAGTTCACAAGAGCACCTTGTCAACAAATAAACAAACACCCTTTTGCTCTCATATTAAATTCAATTACAACAAGAAGTTAATCAATATATTTTGACGAAAATGCGATTATTATCGTAAATATTAATATATTTTTGAAAAGACCTCGGATGGTAACTAACCTGGTACGGTATAGCCCCAACATCTTTATCTAGGAATATTCCTATTTTTTATTTACCCTGCTTTCACTTATCTACACTTTTTTTTCGTAACGGAGCAGTAGAGGATTGTCCCGTTGATTGCCTATTGAGGGAGATTGTACGGTGAGCAAGCGACAAAAAAGCCTTCGAATTAATTTAATCTGTGAATACTATCAAAAACTGGCATCACAGGATGTGTCATTGCTGCATCTGTTTTCAGAGGACGTGGTGATTTTTTTCCCTAAATTTGGGGTCTCCTATGGCAAGCCATCCCTAACAGATCTGGGAATGAAACTCAGCAACGAACTCGCCCATCTGTACCACGACCCCACCCGCTTCTCTCTCATTAGTGAAGGGGATGCCATCGTTGTCGAAGGTCTGATGCATGGGGTAATGCGCAGTGGTGAACGTTGGCCGAAAGAAGGAGAGGATGGCCGCTATTTTTGTACCGTATTTGAATTTAAGGGCAATCTTATTCAACGAATGCATGTATATCTCGACCCTGACTTTGACCATAAAGATGTCGACAGGGTAAAAAATTATACACAATAACTTCTTAAATCATCCTGTTACGACGAATTCATTGCATATCAAGTGCATCAAATGCCATGCAGTGGAGGGATTGGTTCGAATTGAGAGAGTGAGCTATTGTAAGGAACTTACTCCATTAGTAGGTATAATTAGTTATGAGTGGAAAAGGGAGTTGAGAGGATAAAAATTTTGAGGGATTATTTTGTTTAGGGCAATGACAATTGCAACTCTCGTCTTCACGTTTGATATCGGGTAAACGGATTTAAAGTTATAGCATGAGAGGTGAACGTATGTCTAAGCTCCCATTTAAATCGTCGCCCATACATTCCATCGGTACTGAGCTTGAGTTACAATTGATTGATTTGGAAGATTTTGATCTTTCAAGCAAAGGGATTGAGGTAATCAGCAGATATTGTGATGAGCAACATGTCAAAAAAGAATTGTCATTATCGACCATTGAAATGAGTTCCTCGGTGCATGCAACGCCATTTACCCTTTTTACTGAGTTAAATACCATTGCGCGAAATCTCTCAGAAGTCGCCGCATGTTATAATTGCGGGTTGTGTGGCGGAGGTCGGCATATTAGTAATCACTGGACAAATCAAACCATCACCCCAACCCAGCGTTATCGGGAAATACATCAACGTTACGGTTTTCTGGCAAAATTATCGTGTGTATTCGGCCAGCATATTCATATTGGTGTACGAACAGGTGATGATGCTATTTATTTGTGTCATGTACTGACTCCCTATTTACCTCATTTTATAGCGCTCACTGCGTCTTCACCATTTTATCAATCAGAAGACACTCTCTTTGACAGTTCACGTTTTAGTGCATTGAATTCTTTTTATACGTTTGGCATTATTGATCACACTATTGCAACGTGGAATGATTTTAGCGACTATGTTGAAGCGGCAATCAGACTGGGGGTAATAAAATGTCTAAAAGATATTTATTGGGAAGTCAGACCAAAACCAGAGTTCGGTACCATTGAAATTCGTGTTTGCGATACACCTCTGACGTTGCTTCATGCGGCAATGGTGTGTGGTTATGCGCAACTACTCGTGAAGCATGTACTGAAAAAAAGAGTGCCAATAGAGTCCGTATATACATCTTTTGTCAATTCAAATACCTTCAATGCCCAACGGTATGGATTCAAGGCAGACTATATTGACAGCACCAGAGCGATAAAAACGACGCTTAAATCTCATATGGAAGAAACATTTAATAATATATGGCAAGACGCAGATGCTTATGAAAAAAAAGTATTACGATATTTCAAAGTTTATCTCGACCATGCCGTTAATGATGCCGATTTTCTGCGTGGTATGGCACATCAGGGCATGAGCGAATCAAGCATTGTCAGAACCATGATGAATTTGTTTATACTCCCTGACTATATTGGAAGTAAGGGTAATACACCTCAGTAAGGCATATCATTATGATTATTTTTCGAAAGGCGTGAAATTAATTTTTTAGAGTGGAGTTTTAAATAATCTAAGCAGCCCCTTTAAATAATATTTATCGCCTTGCATAAAAGCCCAGGGAAGCGGTAATTATTACCCTGCGTATAACATATTCCACTGATTTTTATCCTTAAAAATAATGCAATCTTTTTTACACCTCTAATGAGAGTGTATTTAATAATAAATTTACTTATAACTTTTTGAGATATGGCACATTAAATCACACTAGGAAAATTCTTAAAAAAATATCGAAAGTCAGCATTATGACTATTATTTATTTATGGCTATTATTTATTCTGAAGAGGTTTTTTAGCTGAGATATTCCCCAAAAACATATGATGAAAATTTGATACATAATTTATCAAAGATATAAACTATTCAAGCCCATGCGCCAGTTTTCACAAGAACTTTAGACCTAAAATTATCCTCATATGAGTTGAGGAGATTAATCAATGAAATATTTTGAATTTCTTACGTAACGTCTTCTGATTTTTTATTAAGGTAAAAATTGACGTGCTTCGTTGATATGTCTTGTGCGTCTTATTATCAACAATACAAGCAAGGTAAACGCGATCCCACCCCAAGAATTAATAGCGGAGATGCAATGGCTCCTTTTAAAACGTTCTGGCAGGCAGGTTATGAGGGAGCAGATCATCGTAACCGATTGGGCGAGTCACTCTCGATGAATGAAGCAACAGGTCATATTGAACGTGTACGGGAAGATTATAAGGCACTCAAGTCTTTCAATATTTCCACTGTACGTGAAAGCGTTGGATGGCGTTTGGTCGAAGGCAGCAAGGGATATGATTTTTCTTCCGTCGCCGCAAGAATGGAAGCAGCCAATGAAACTGGTATTCAAATTTGCTGGACGGTTTGCCATTACGGCTGGCCCGAGGACATAGATATTTTTGCAACAGATTTTGCTCCTCGATTCGCCCGTTTGTGCGGTGCGCTGGCCCGTTTTCTGCTGCCCTTTTATGTTGAACCGCCAGTCTATTCACCGGTGAATGAAATATCTTTTACAAGTTGGGGGATATCGGTGGGGCTGTTTCCTTGCTCGGAGCTGTCCAGTGAGCAGAGCGGGGAAGAGAGTAAACGACAACTGGTTCGTGCAAGCATCGCCGCCAGTGAAGCTATTTGGTCATCAGATCCGCGCGCACGCATTTTACACTGTGATCCGATCATTCATATGGTCCCTCCAGATAACAGCCCTGAATGGAGGCAAAACGTCCTGAACTGGCATAACGCCCAATTTCAGTCATGGGACATGCTGTCGGGAAAACTGGAACCGGAATTGGGGGGTGCACCGCGTTACCTGGATCTTATTGGAGCCAATTATTACCACGATAATCAGTGGGAAAGCGGGAGCAATCAACGTTTGTGGTGGCATTTGGGTGACAACCGCCGCAGACCCCTGCATGAAATGTTGCTCGAACTTTACCATCGTTATCAGCGCCCGATCCTGCTGGCAGAAACCAGCCATGTGGGTAGTGGACGAGGGGCCTGGATTGGTCAGATTGCAGCTGATGTTGCACAAGCACAAATAGCAGGCGTCGATGTGTTGGGTATTTGTCTCTATCCCGCAATAGATCGCCCTGACTGGGAAGATGCGAGCGTCTGGAATCGCAGTGGGCTATGGGATCTCGACCGGAAAGGACCTGATCCACTGGCTCGAAAACTGGATTCCACCTATGCCGCCGCCCTCTTGCGGGCGCAGCATATTCTGGATCTTTTCCAAACCCGATTCTGTAAACCGACATACGCCGAGGAAAGCACTTATATCATGAAAAATTTATATGTTTTTAGCCATTTGCGTTGGGATTTTGTATTTCAACGCCCCCAACATTTGCTGACTCGTCTGGCTCAACATTATCGGATTGTCTTCATTGAAGAACCTGTTTTCGACCCGCAACCAGCAGGATTGTCTATCACCCAGCCAGCACCGAATATATCCGTTGTCAGGCCACATACCCCCTCGCAGGAGGCCGGTTTTCATGATGGGCAAATAGCGCATTTACACCCTCTGATTGCAGAGTTGATCGCCGAAAATGACGCACCGATAGTCTGGTTCTATACCCCGATGGCATTACCCTTGCTGTCGGCGTTCAATCCTTCCCTCGTTGTTTATGACTGCATGGATGAACTCGCCGCCTTCGAAAAAGCACCCAGACAATTGTTACAGCGGGAATCAGCCCTGCTCGCCCGTGCCGATCTGCTATTTACCGGAGGCCCCAGTCTGTATGCCGCCAAAGTAGGTCGGCACCATAATATCCACTGTTTCCCAAGTAGCGTCGATGCGATCCACTTCGAGCAAGCGTTGGATAGAACCAACGATCACCCGCTCCAGCAGGCATTGGCGCACCCACGCCTGGGTTACTGTGGGGTTATTGATGAACGCATGGATCTCAATTTACTTGCCGCGTTGGCCGATGCACATCCGCACTGGCAACTGGTGATGGTAGGACCGGTGGTGAAAATCGATCATGCTCTCCTGCCGAAACGAGCGAATATCCATTACTTCGGAATGCAACCTTATCAGGCTTTACCTCAGTTCCTTGCCGGGTGGGATGTCTGTCTGATGCCGTTTGCACTGAATGCTTCAACCCGTTTTATCAGCCCGACCAAAGTGCTTGAATACATGGCCGCACGGTTGCCTATTGTCAGTACCGCCATTACGGATGTAGTGAAACCTTATGGGCATGTGGTTGCCATTGGTCACGATCACGTTGGTTTCATTGGCGCTTGTGAAGACGCATTAGCGATGTCATCAGAAGCCCGACAGGAGCAGCACTATCAAATGAAAGCTGTCGTTGATGGGACATCATGGGACACCACTGCGAAGAAAATGCATTCATTGGTAGAAAAAGCGCTCACCCTCTGCGCATTGCAGAATGACGTAACCACACCGGTAATGGAGGCAACCTATCAAGGTTCGCAGAAAAAGCCGATGTTGCGGCTCATGCCTCCACACTCAAAAAGCGTCTTGTCCGCACAATGTCTGATATTAGGTGCGGGTCCGACCGGACTCAGCGCCGCGTATCATTATGGCTCTGATGCCGTATTGCTTGAACGCAACGAGACAGTGGGTGGATGGTGCCGTTCAATAGAAGATCAGGGTTTCACCTTCGATTATGCAGGACATATCATGTTTTCCAATGATCCTTATGTCCTTGAGCTGTATGACATGCTGTTGGGAGAAAATATTCACTGGCAGGCGCGCGAGGCCTGGATTTATACCGATGGCATTTTTACCCGCTATCCATTCCAGGGAGCACTCTACGGTTTGCCTCCGATTGTGATCAAAGAATGCATTCTTGGCGCGATAGAAGCACGCTATGGACTCATGGCAATAACGGGTAACCTCCCGCAATCCCCACGAGCGAAAGGGGAAGTACGCAATAGCCACCGGGTTTCCAATGACATAATGCCCGATAAAAGTATCTCCAATGACGGCAAAGCCCGGACAGACTGCTGTGCGGATGGATCGGTTCCTGACAGTCCTGAACAGCAACTGGGGCTGACGGAAAACCAGCCGGATAATTTCGAGCACTTCATCTATCAAACCTGGGGAGCAGGCATCGCGAAGCATTTCGCTATTCCCTACAATAAAAAACTATGGACAATCCCGCTTACGGACATGGAGACCTCATGGCTTGGCGGACGGGTTCCGCTCCCCGATCTGGCGCAAATTATTGAAGGGGCCCTGGAGCCGACAGGAAAACCAATGGGGCCGAATGCCCGTTTTGGCTACCCACTTCAAGGTGGTTTTCAGGCGCTGATGTCTGGTTTCCTGCCGCATATCGAAGGCACCGTTGAGACGCAAGCGGAGGTGATACAACTACTTCCCCGTGAACATATCGCCGTGTTGGCCGATGGCAGGCAATATCGTTATGAGCAGATGATCAGCACGATGCCATTGCCGGAACTTATTCGTTTGATGGGGGATGACGTGCCAGCGGAAGTCAGGGCTGCCGCAAATGGTTTACGTCACATCTCAGTCCGATGTGTAAACCTGGGAATTGGGCGCGCAAATTTGACAGACAAACACTGGATTTATTATCCGGGAAGTACCATTTTCCATCGTATTTTCGTGCAGGGAAATACCAGTCCCGCATGCAATCCCCCCGGTGGCTGTGGCCTGACGTGCGAGATAAGTTATTCCCCGATGAAGCCGCTGCCTGTCGACGGACAGGAACTCATTGATCGTTGTATTGCTGAGTGCATCTCTGTTGGCATATTTACGGCAGAGGATCCGATCATCACATCGAACCAAATCGACATTCCCTATGCCTACGTGGTGTACGATCATAGCCGCACGGAAAATGTTGAAATAGTCCGCCAATGGCTCTTGCGACAGGATATTCTATTGTCGGGACGGTACAGTGAATGGGAATATTACAATTCTGATCATGCGTTTCTGGCCGGAAAATCAGCGGCTGAAAAAGTAAAATATCGTCTGCTTCGACAGGGTTCCGGCGCGTGAGGGACTTACCGCGAAGACAAATCCCGTTATTAAAAGAGGTTTGATGCTTATCGTGAGTTCCCAACCCGATGAGTATCAAACCCCCAAAGGGGATGTTTTTCGGCGTGAAGTGCTTCCACTTGAATTCGTTATGGGTCATTTTGGTTCACGGGGCGTGATGAGAAACGACCCGTGTGAGCGTCGTCTGCTTTTTTTTGCAACAAGCCCATTTCAAACGATAAGAATTAATAATAAATTACTCAATAGGCACAAGAATGTGCTTTTACCAAAATATAGGGAAGTGCGTGTAATGATGAAAAAAATAGCTCTGGGATCGACATTGGTGATTGCGACGCTGCTCAATGGCTGCGCCACTGAATCTTCTCGCTCACTGGAAGTCGCTAAAGTTGCGTCTTATGGCACGCAATATCAAGGTCAGCGTAGCCCTATTTCGGTTGGCAAGTTTGATAATCGCTCAAGCTATATGAGTGGTATCTTTTCGGATGGGCTTGATCGTCTGGGGAATCAATCCAAGACCATTCTTATCACCCATTTACAACAAACCGGGCGCTTTAATGTGTTAGATCGCGCCAATATGGCTGAGATAAAAGAAGAAGCTGGTATCAAAGGGCAGTCGCAGCAACTTAAAGGCGCTAACTACGTCATTACGGGTGACGTGACGGAATTTGGCCGTAAAGAGGTTGGAGATCATCAGCTATTTGGTATTTTGGGGCGTGGAAAATCGCAGATTGCCTATGCCAAAGTGAACCTGAACGTGGTCAACGTACAAACGTCAGAGGTCGTGTTCTCTTCTCAGGGTGCGGGTGAATATGAGCTTTCCAATCGTGAGGTCATCGGGTTTGGCGGCACGGCGAGTTATGATTCGACATTGAACGGAAAAGTGCTGGATTTGGCAATCCGTGAAGCAGTGAATAATCTGGTTACCGGGATTGAAAGCGGAGCATGGCGACCTGCCAACTAATAACCAAGGATAGGTTTAAGAATGAAATTTCCACACAAAATCAGTGTGCTATTAGCGACTGCCTTATTGGTGGGCTGCGTTGATACACCGAAACCCATGTACAACTGGGATAAATATCAGTCTGTGGTTTATCAATACTATAAATCCGACGATACCAGCCCAATGCAACAGATCGGCGAGTTGAAAGAAAGCATAGAAAAATCAAATGCAAGCAATCAGCAAGTGCCTCCAGGATTACATGCCCATCTGGGAATGCTCTATGCCAATACCGGTCATATTGATCTCGCCATGGCAGAATTCAACACGGAAAAAACCAAATTTCCGGAATCCGCGCCGTTTATGGACTATCTGACCAGCAAAAATAAGGATACCTTTAAATGAAACCTATTTTTGCTCTCTTTACCCTCATTGCTGCGTTATTGCTGACGGGGTGTGTCAAACCCGTTCAGCATGACTATTCTGCATTCAAACAAAGTAAACCGAGAAGTATTCTGGTTCTCTTACCGCAAAACTCATCACCTGAAGTCGAAGCCAGTCATGGCTTATTATCTCAGGTGACATTACCGTTGGCCGAGGCGGGTTACTACGTTTTCCCGGTGGCGGTGGTAGAAGAAACCTTTAAACAAAACGGTGTGACTAACGCGAACGACATCAATGCGGTTAGCCTGACAAAACTACACCAGATTTTTGGTGCAGATGCCGTATTATATCTGACGGTGAGTCAATATGGGACGTCTTATAAGGTTATTACCAGCGACACGCGGGTTACCGCCAGCGCCAAGTTGGTTGATCTCAGAGATGGGAAATTGTTGTGGAGCGGATCGGCAACGGCCTCAAGTACTGAGAATGACTCAAATTCCGGTGATTTATGGAGCATGTTGATCGTTGCTATGGTTAAGCAGATTGGTAACAGCCTAGCCGACAAGAGCCACGATATTGCCGGTAAAACCAGCTACAGATTACTTTCTGCTGGCACACCCAATGGCATTCTGTATGGCCCACGCTCACTGAAATACGGTAAAGATGCGCAATAAATAAACCGGCGAGATGCGGTTCTATTCGCGCTGAATCCCCCTGATGATTTAGTTAATCGTTGGGGGGATTTACAAGTGAGCCATTATTGCTTTCACAGCATCGCCACATTCTGCATGATTTGTAATCTCAACGACAGGGCACTCCATTCTTTCAAGCCATTTTTTATGCTTGTACACATTTCTACTTATTTCTGTAGAAGTATCATAAGCAGAAGCCCATTTAATAAAGTTCTGGGATTTTTCGTAATATTCACCGCCAGGAGAAATGGCTTCACCATATCTTGCCAATTCCCTCTTCCTGATACGTTCGATCCTGACATCGTTCTTTACGTACACATAGACGACAAGATCGAAAAAAGGGATAAACATATCCCCCCAGCCACAAAGAGATCCACTCAATATCCACTGCTTGTTTGCTGTTAATGCGGTCAGTAATAGCTGTTGTCTTTCCTGGTATTCACGGGGAACGGTAAAGGGAGGCGTGGTGTCATGCCAGTAAATATCATCCGTATCTACGTGCTGATAACTTGTGATTTTGCCCAAGCGTGCTGCAATTGAGGTGGTACCTGAACCAGAGGCACCCATTATGTGGATTTTATTTATTTGAGACATGAATGAGTCCTCAAGAAGGAGTGTTACCGTAACTGATTCGCAGTGTTTACAATGAACCCGCTTCCCGAGAAACTAGCACGACGTAAAATCACTGCCCATCTCCAGGTTAGAAATATCGGTCACACAGGATACCAAGGTTCAGTAACGGCTGGCGTATTTTTTGATAACACAGCTGGCCCTTCTCCGTCAGTTTTTTACCGATAGAACTCTACGTTTTGCCTCCGCTTGTGATCAAAGAATGCCTTCCTGGCGCGATAGAAGCACGCTATGGACTCACTGCAAGAAAGGGTGATTAATCCCCTAAGGAAATAACGGTTGCTACTCTTCTTGCACAAGGTTACACTGGTAACAATGTAACTTTGTAATATTCATGGAAAGATAACGTACATTACCGAGTTGCCTCCTGTCCCATAGGACTGATGAAACGTAACAATAAATGAGGTTAGCCAAGTGACTATTAATCAAGATAAAAACAATGCAGGTTCATTTACTGTAGAGCGCGTGCAATCTGGTTTTCGTATTGAAAAACGTATCTTAAAGGTACTAAAAGCCCTTGCCGAGTATCACGACATTAGTTTAGGAGACCTCATCGAAGGGATTGTGTTACATGCTTTTGAAGGTAAATGCGCATTTGGTGAACAAAACTTGGCCCTTATAGAAGATCTGAAGAAAATTTATGCCCTTGATTTGACTGCGGATGCCTCCCACCAGTTGGTTGAAGTTGAAAAGTAATTCGACTGGAATAACGTTGGTCATGTAATAAATACGGTGATTATCAGGTGAAATCATCTTATTTATCTGAGGAATTTTGATGGCTAAGGTTGATGTGAGGAAGCGTGCATAATGAAAAAGCATGAGCAGGAAGTGCCCAGCACAAGCGAGTAGCCGGAACTTCAACTTGAGTACGGATACCGCGCTTATCGTCCTGGCATAAGTTTTCATGGTTTAACGCTAATTTAATCTCCGCGCTTTATAACAATTGAACGCTATACATACAGAAGAACATAGCAATGACTGGATTTATGTATTTAACGATGGCGATCGTCGCAGAAGTGATCGCAACGGCAATGCTGAAAGCCTCGGAAGGGTTTACCCGGCTATGGCCTTCTCTGGTAGTCGTGGCGGGCTATGCCATTGCATTTTGGGGACTTTCGATGGTGGTGAAAACTATGCCGTTGGGGATTGTTTATGCCATCTGGTCTGGGATGGGCATTGTGCTGGTTTCTATTGCCGCGCTATTTATTTATCAGCAAAAATTGGATCTGCCAGCGATTATCGGCATGGGGTTGATTGTTGCCGGAGTGTTGGTAATTAATTTGCTATCTAAATCGTCGATACATTAATTGCTGATTACCGAAAAAACGGCGTAATATTAGGTTACGCTCGTTGAAGTGTTCCACATTAATGCGCGGATAAGAATGTTGCGATCGTTGCTTCGTTTCAGTTGCGATCAATGTACAAAGCATTTATTCCGGCATGACAAACACACTACCCTTATCATCCCGCTTTAATAGCGACCAGCAAGCGCGGTGTTTTTTGCCGTATTTATCCTCAAAGGCAGGCATCTTCTGCCCTTCGCGGGTCTGGATATATTCAGTAGTACCGTTAACAATGGCTACCCATTGCCCGGCATAAGGCGCCGTTTCATCGGTCCAGCGGGTAATACGAACAGGCTCGTAGGATTTCCCGATTTCGGCTTTATCCAACAGGGCGCTGGCCTCATCGAAACGCCTGTACCATTTCATCGTGGATTCTTTATCGAACTGATGTCCTTCATATTCGGAATAGAAGTGTAACGAGCGTAAGCCACTAAAACGTGCAGGCTTAATCATCTGATTAACTTTGACCAGCAGTGGCGATAAACCTTCGGAATTCAGCTCTCCCAGAGCAGGAGGAAGTTCCCCTGCCTTAAGTATGATACCGTTATTATAAGGGAGCAGACTAATTTCCGGCGTTTTCGCTAAACGATGCGTTAACCTTTCTGCACCACCTAATTTTTCCAGCCAAGGCATGCCCAGAATGGTATACCAGCAGGTACCTTTCAGACCAATGACCGCTCCACCACCTTCAAGAGTACCTATGGAATCCACCATCACACCGGAAAAACGCTGCGCCAGAGCAAATTCATACGGGAACATACGTTCGAACGCATAAGGCAACGCAAACGACAGTCCCGCATAACCACTTTCGACCGCAAAGGTATTGCATAGCCACATCAACCAGGCCTGATAACGCTTCTTGCCATTCGGCTCTTTCAGCAATGACAACGGAAGCGTCAGCTTAATCACTGAACGATCATTCTCATTATGAAATATACGCTTACCCATTATGAGAATGTCGTAATCTGGAGCCAGGTACGACTCAGTAGCACTGCTCAGTGTCCAGTCGAATATCTCTTCAGGTGTGGAATCAAGTATTGCCTGTTTCTGTTTGGTATAATTATTTGCTGTGATAGCCGTCCATTTTTTCCCCGGTAGAGTTTTTTTCAGATGCGGCTTAAACTCCGCATAAAAACGATCCACGCATTCCACCATATTGCGGCGTACTTCTGACGTATGTCCGTCCTTAAAAAACACCGTAATAATCAGACCGAGATTAACCGCCGGGCTGCCGTCTTTGTACTTTACCGACGCTTCCGGCAACCATTTCTCGATGTAATTCAGTTCAAAATCCTGCAATTTCATATCTGCTCCTGTTTAACGGGCTGCCAGTGCCGTCCCAGAATGCAGCGCCTGCACGTCCCTAGCGACTGTGCACCCCAACTCATATTCAAGCAGTCTAATATTGCGATCATTGCTTTGTTTCAGTTGCGATCAATGTACAAAGCATTTATTCCGGCATGACAAACACACTACCCTTATCATCCCGCTTTAATAGCGACCAGCAAGCGAGGTGTTTTTTGCCGTATTTATCCTCAAAGGCAGGCATCTTCTGCCCTTCGCGGGTCTGGATATATTCAGTAATACCGTTAACAATGGCTGCCCATTGCCCGGCATAAGGCGCCGTTTCATCGGTCCAGCGAGTGATACGAACAGGATCTTTGGCTGCAGGAACAGTGGCAAGAGACGGGAGTTCTACGTCAAAACGAGATAACCATTTAGCCGTTGAATTATCATCATAGCGAATTTCACCCGCAATGGAGCCATAACCTAGACTACCGATTTCTGATGCCCTGATGGGTTTCAGAACTTTATTCACTTTGACATAGAGTTCAGGGTAGGGAGTATCATTCACCCAACCCAACTCAGGCCATTCGCCAGCCTGAATAATTACGCCGCCATCATAAGGAGTGATCTTAATTTCCGGATCACTGAGTGCACCACACAGATACGACATTCCACCCAGTTTTTTCAGCCACTCATTATTGAAAAATGTCTGCCAGTTTACTGAGTGAATACCGGTTCGGGAATACTTATCTGTCTTAGAATTAATAATATCCAGCCCAAGAAATTCTTGCCCAATCTCATACTCAAGATGCTGATATCTCTCTCTTTCATAACACTGTTGTAAACCTAAGCCCATAACACCATGCATAGGTTTAAGTATATTGAGAAATTGAAATAATAAATTTTCCAAATGTTCTCTATTTTTCAACTCTGATACTGGAAGATAAAAACCAAAATAACTTACTGGCTTATGGATTTTATCAACCCAGCCCGCAGGAGAATTAACTTCTACGTGATAATTACTCGCGTAACGATACCCTCTTTCAGATGACCAAATAAAGTCAAGATCATCACCAAAGCTGTTGGCAATAGTGTCTTTAAATTCTCTGACTGAAATACTACTGTAATCCTGCTCTTTATTTGGATCGTTAATACACCCCCATTTCAGCTTTTCTCCATATTCATTGTGGTAAAGCTGATAGGCTTCGGCAATTCGGACCCGGTTTTCCTGGGTATAACCTTTATCCAGATAAAAACACGCCACCAACCCTACCTGCAACGCGTTATGATGCTCAGCATCCTCTTCTGCGCCGTAGGTAAACTCGTATGCGGCCTGCTTAAATTTGTCAAAAAAGTCCATTATTCTGTCTCCCTAGTTCGGCCAATATACAAAATCCTGACGCTGCTTCAGGATGGATGAGGAAGAAGGCTGAGGTTCAGCAGCGGTTGCCATACTAACGCCACCGGCAGGCACAAGAAACGTGGTGACGGCTCTGACATACTGCACGGTGGTGCCAGCAATCATTCCCGTCAGGCTTTCACCTGCCGCCACTGCCGTTACACTCGCGCCAGTGACTACCGGGACAACCACCACCGGCCCAATCAGCAAAGAACCCAGAAAACCGGCGGCCCGCTTATGGTCTATCGCTTCCTGAGCAACCTCGGCCGCATCCCGTTGCGGTTTCAACGTATGCACCGTCATACCAGTTGGAGGCACCCAGTAGTCCCCCGCCAGGTTGTCAAAATGCTGCCTTACCTCGCGGAACTCCTGCTCCATTTCCCCCTCCAGCAGATGATAAGCGGGCACATCAGGCCGGATGCAGATTTTCTCCGTTTCTCCCAGCGCGTCTGCTATCGGTTTATAGACTGGTTCCTGAACCGAATCGCGTATCCACTCCCGTTGGCGTTTATCGTCCACTTGGCAGACATCAGTTTCCAGTAAGCGAAATTTTCCAAGTTTACCTGCTATAAATTCATAAGCTCTTTGTTGTTGCCAGGATAATTTATCCCCCGGAAACTTAATCTCAATCACCGTATGAATATTGCTCTGGCTGAACGCTGCTTTGCCCACCAGGCTGACATCACTGATACGAATAACATCGGGAATACGAAAACTGCCCCTGCGTTTGAGCACCACATTCAGCGCATCATCCAGCACCACATTTTCCGGTCCCGGTTTTGGCAGTGTTTCCAGTTCATCCCGCGTCAGTAGCTCGATAACGCGCTCCACTTTGCCTTCGGCCATTTCTCTCAGGCGGCTTTCATGCCCTTGTTTTATCAGGCGATATTGTGACAGAGGGAAACTGCTTGGCCAATTCGGGCGCAGTTTACTCATAAGTGGGGACGGTATTGCCTGTGTCATGTCATAACCGACTTCACCAATGTACGGAAAATGGAAACTGAAATTTTTGTCATCCTGACGGATCATCCTCGTCACTTTACGCTGATACATTAATTGCCCGTCAGAGCGTTTGGACGGATATTTCAGCGCATAATTGACCTTCTCGCACAGATACCATAAATCCAGCGGATTGGTGACCGTTGCAACGGTCCCGGTGGGATCTTTAACGGTAGGGACTTTTTTCTTTGGTGTACCCGGCAGACTGGCGGTTTTCTTCCCTGTAACCATTAGTTTTCCTCTTTGTCAGTGTCTGAAAAATCCAGTGGCAGGGAAGCGGTATTATCCCAGTAACTGGCGCTGAACAACTCACGGTGGAATTGTTCAGGATGGGGTATTAGCTCAATTTCTTCGCTCTGGCGGCTCCAGCCCCGCTGGGTTTGCCCTTTGTTGCTGGTTTTGCCAGAGATCGTTGAGCCACTGACCGACAATGTGTAGGGAAACGCTTTCAGGGGTTCACCTGTTTGCTGATCCCGGATAATAAAGAATTCGCTGTAGCCGTCCGCCAGCGGCACAACCGGCATTTTTATTTCCTCGTTGTTTGCCGCCGCCTTCATCGTCCGTTTCACCCGCCGCAGATATGTGCCGATGGTTCCGTACTCCACTTTCCCCTGATCCAGCTTCAGGTAGCTACCGCCGCCAATCAGCACAATGCGTTTCTTGCCGGTAAACGAGATATCGCCTTCCGATGCAATGGTCAGCTTCTTCTCTGCAAACAGTCGCAGATTGCCGTCCTGCGCCTGCATCTCTACCGGACCTTCGCCAGATTTCAGGCTCAGTTGCCCCGTTTGGGCAAACAGGCCGATTTTGTCACCTGCCAGTGCGGTCATATTGCCCATCACGCCCACGCTGATATCGCCCCCGGCGTTAATGGCGACATTTTCAGCCGCGGCCAGTTGCATATGTTCACCGGAGGTAAACGCCATACCCTCCGGAGCCGAGAAGTGCAGGGTTTCGTTCAGCGGCTTGAGGCGTTCATTAAACATTCGAATCTGGGCGTCAACGTCGGCTGTCAGCGCCTGAACCTGCTCGGCAGCGATTTCCAGTTGCTGTATCTGTTGCAGGCAGATATCGATTTCCCGCAGTGCCGTGTCCATATCCAGCACTTCTCCGGCGGCTTTCTGCTGCCCGTCTGCACTGATAAACAGCCCTTTGGCCACCCGTATCACGCCGCGTTCATCGGTCCTGAGTTCAAAGCCGCTGCCCCGGGGTTTGTCCTGCGCATCGACCATATGTCCCTGCCCAAGCTGGCTTTTTCCGAACTCCGTTGACAGGTGGATATGCTCTTCGCCCCGCTTATCCTCCATACGCAGTTCATTGCGGGCGGCAGTACGGAGAATGTTCTGGCTACGGTTGTCGCGGTTAACGATGTCACGGTGTTCTGAGTCGTGGAAAGCGTTAGCGATATACGGACGGTCCGGATCGCCGTTATGAAAGGCGATACCCACTTCGGTGCCGTCGAGAAGCGGCATGTGCCAGCCGTGTTCATCGCCGGTGACCGGCTTCATCAGGCGCAACCACGGGTAAGCGTAACCGGGCTCACAGTCGTCGAGATTAAAATCCATCCGCACCCGGTAGCGACCGTATTCATCCAGATGGGCGTACTGGTCATGCGGGTTGCGGCTTTCCACCCGTCCTGGCAGGGTGCAAGGGATCTCAGGACGGGCGATTTCAGCCGGGCGGAAACAATATTCTTCACGGTACGGCATCCCCCATACAGAGACATGCAGGCGGGAATCGCGGGAGCCAAGGAAGGACGTGAAGGTAATAATCACGCCATCGCTCAGGTCCCGCAAATTAACGCCTCTGGGGTCGATCACCATCCCCGGACTTAACCAGTAAGCGTTGCTGAACAGATGCACGTGGGCAGATTTATTCAGCTCACGTTCATTGTGAATGCGGGCGTAAAAGGCACCGCTTTCGGTTTCTGGCTCCGGGTCGGTGTCGTCTCCGGCCTCGCGGTACGGTTCAGCGTAACGGTAATGCTCGCCCGTAGTAACGGCAGGCGAACGCACGGAAACGGCGGTATCCATGGGTTCAGAGGCGGAACGAGGATGGTAATCACGGGTGCTGACTTTACCCGTCACGACGTTATGCCAGGTGCGGACACCCCAGCAGCACAGCTCTGCACCGTCATACAGGCCAGACGGTTCGTGATACGGCAGGACACCATTAAAGATATAGTGAAGCTGGCTGTCGCCAAAGATCGTCAAATCCAGCCCGGTAACATCGTTCATCCCCTGCCGGAACCAGATACCCGTTTCCGAAAGGATTCGCTGGATGAATTCAAGGTCGGTTTCACGCCACTGGGTAATGAGTTCCCGGACGGGATACTGGCGCGAAAGCCGAAACTCAAAGTCGGGACCTTCCATATCGTGAGCACGCAGCACCTGCTCCACCACTTCCGGTACAGAGAGGTTCTGGTAGATGGTACAGCGACGGGAGCGGGACAAGAGAGCAAGGCGGGATTCAAGGGTAACGCTGTAATGGGACTCATCGGTATTGGTGGAGAGCCATTCCAGGCGGGTAATAACACCATGCACCACCTTGCTGTCCCGCATAGTGAAGCTGGCGTACTTCATCAGTACCTGTTCCGGAGGGATCCGCTGTGGCGTGGTGAATTCAATTCGCCAGCTAAAGGGTTTACTGAGCGTTTCAGTGCCACGAAAGCGGAGTACATCTGGCCTGACCGCGCTGTCATTTATATCCAGGGTATATCGGGTCAGGTAAGAACTGCCCCTATTCACTGTACTGTCCATAGTCCTGCCATCTGATTAATCTGTCACGCACCGGGGTAAATCACCTTATGATTTAAGGGGTTAATTGTGCGTTGCTGTTTTTTTGATGGCAATAAATTTTTGTTAAGCATAAATTAGCAAAAGTATGAATTTGTAATATTTATGTATTATTCGTGATCTCCGGCAGACAGGTTGGTTGACAATCCCCTTTGGGTAAACGGATCACGAGTGGCTTACAACGGGTTGAACGAGAATGATCCCAGTCGTTCCTGTTTCATGGACATTCAAACCCCGTCACCTTTTATTATGTTATCGCTAATATATAAATTCTTTGATATTTTGGTGGATCAATACTCTTGAAATTAATATTGCCTGGTTGATGTTTTTTAGCCCCAACTTATGCAGCGCACTCCTTTTGTGTGCGCTAATGGTCTTTGGTGAAATATCAAGTTTTTTGGCGACTGACGTCCCTGGCTTACCCCGTAATAATTCTTTCAACACGGTTTTCTCGCGCGTTGTTAATACATTTTTTATTTGCATTTCGCTAGCGTGCATAATTGTTATGAATAGCGTATTAAAATTCTCTACGCTGCTATTTTTTGGAATATAATGACAGCCGCAATAATGGCTAAGCGCTTCATCACTGGCGCATTCCCCAATGATAATAACTTTACTATTGGTTTCTGTAATTAAGGAGAGTAAAGCAATAGTTTCGCTTTCAGAGTCGACACAAATTAATAAAACACGATTGGGATCCAGATAAGCTTTATTGTGCGATCTGAGATCAATCGCACGGCTATTTATTGCTATCCCAAGTTTTTCTTTCATTAACCATCGTAAACCGGCCAACATATACAGATCGTTGGAAATTATATGTACATTCATTATGTCTCCTTCCCTTTAAACGAGGCAGACAATTCCTATGTCTGCCGTATATCAGAAATGTTTTTTCATGTAGAGATAACCAAACAAAGTGAGGCTTTCAGCCTGAAGCATGTCAGCGTTCAGGCACATATTCATGGATATAAAAAGGTCACGCCAACAACTGACGTTACATTACCGGCCACGACTTGACCGGTAGTTCGTGCATAGGAGGCGGTCAAACCTAAACTTACTGGCGAAGTCCCGACTCTACCCAGTGCCACATTTTTGTTGGTTGCAATAACACCGCTACTGTTGGAAAGCTGAACCCCAATTCCCCCAGCAGAGGAAGAAGATGCGGTATTGGTGAAAATGGTGGATGCCGCATCTGCCGTTGGCCCGGTCAGGTAATAGGCAAGATTCTGGTTCTGGGTGCAATGCACCGTCAGCGGCACCGGCACGGTTCCCGGATAATCCGGAAGGTTCACGGTGATATCCCGGGAAGAGACGTCACAACCACCGGTAGGGACTACAACATCATTATTGGCGTACAAATTCCAAGTGAAAGTCGCATCAGCAATATTACCCCCTCCGTTCACATTCGACCCCACCTGACGCATAACCAGGGAAGCAAAAAGCGTACCGCTGTTGATTACCACCCCTCCGGCAGCAGAAGTCGGCGTTAAATAAAGTTGCGTATCCCATCCAGTATATGACCCGGATGTAAAGTTTCGGCTACCCGTGGCCGAATTGAGCGGGAATGGATAACCCGAACCATAATAGTTAACCGAACCAGTAAAACTACTCAGAATCCCAGCATACGCTGAACCGCTTTGCATACTTACCAGGTCGTTTCTGACGCCAGGTGCATCATTTTTACAGAAAATGGAGGTGGATAAATCCACCATTAGATTCTGACCAATCGCAACAGAAGGTGACAGATTAACGCGCACATTTGCCGTCCCCGTTCCTGCTTCACTGTGTAATGTAATGCCGGTAGAGTCATAACAGGTAAAGGCAGACGAGCTCGCAGAATACCCCACCAACAAGGCGAAAAGTACTGATGGCCTCATTACTACTCGCAGCGAACTACTTCTTTTCAGGTTGCTATATCTCATTATTTCTCCTTGCTCAGGCATAGGTATAAGTAACGTTAATCACTGCCTGAATGCTCCCTTGCGTCACATTGCCGTTCACCGTCAGCGCCCGGACTTGTAACGGAAAACTCGCTGAAAGTGTTGCATCGCTTATCGGAACCATCTTCACTGCACCCGTATTCAGCGTGTTTCCACTGAGGTCCTGCAATTGCAATTGAATATTCCCGGCGGTTCCCTGGTTTTTGTAATACCCGGTACTATCAGCAGTACCGCTGAATGTTGCCGTTACTTTAGAGGTTCCCACAGGACAACCTGTCAGGTTCAGTGTCACATCGTGCCACGCTGACGATGCACCTGCTGACACAAGGTTGACAGTATATAAATCCCCCAGATCGACCATCGTTGACGCAGTAGATACCGTACAGGGTTTTGCGACCACCCTGCCGTTAACCGTAATGGTCACATCAGCCGCATTCACGGTCAGTACCGAAGTTATCAGTAGCAACCCAGCAATCAGGCCGGCATTTATTGTGTTCATATCCCTTCTCTCCGGTTACTGAAATTCCAGGGTAAAGTTTGCTGTCGCCCTGACGAGCCCGGCAGTAACTGGTGATCGGGTCGCCATCAGACGCGCATAGAAATACAGCGTGTTGGACTGCCCCCCGGTCAGGGTCAACCAATCCAACGCACTGGCCCCCTCGTTCAGAGTAATGGCATTCCTGTTGTTATCCAGGATCTGTATTCCCATTCCTCCTGCCGCACCGCCGCCACCGTCAACTTTCAACAGGGTGGTATTGTCACTATCTGCCACCCCCGTAAAGCCCACTTTCACGGCTATTGCCATACCGCCACATCGATCGAACACGATATTGAACGGCACCATCGGCGTAGTCGCCCCCACCATGTACAACTGCTTTGCCGAATTAGCCATCAGATCCACGACAAAATCCTGTGAACCCGATGACACAGAACAGGCATTGTCTTTAACGTTTCCGGTAATGGTGATCGTACTGTCTGCCGCCAGCGTTATCCTGACGGTGAAAAGTGACAGCAGACACAGGATATAAAGTTGTTTTCTCATTGCTCGTCTCTCCTGCCTTGCATCACCGGCATATTGCCGTCATATAGCTGAGTGCCTGCTGTTGGCTTTCCGGCGGCAGTTGGTAACTCGCCACGCACTGCTCGGCAGCACCTTCGCCCCACTTGGCTTTCACGTCGCCACTGAGCGGCAGCCCCGTCAGATATACCTGCCCTCCGTCGGCAACAATGCTTCCGGAACGACCGTTATCGGAAGACACCACCGACCCGAATGGCAGCGGTTTCCCTTTGTAGGTCAGGGTCATCAATACCTTAAGCCCGATTTGCGTTTTAAAATCAGCCAGTACTACCGCACCGTGAGTAGGTACAACCCTTACCACTGCCTCATCCAGATCGACATTGTCTGCCAGCGTGTTGGTGTTCAGTGCAATACGGTTTTCCCGGTAATTCATGGCAAAAGGCAGTACGGCATATCCCCGCCAGTCGGTACGTATCCCGGTCTGGTTCTCCACCGACACGTTGCCAGCGCCAGGCGCTCTGATCAGTACCATCGTGTCGTTCAGCGGTTGACTTAGGGTGATACCATTCTCATGAGCCAGCAGGCCGCCACTCAGTCCGTAATACTGCTGGCTATAACCATTGCTGCGGCTGTACCCTACGTTGGCATTGCCAGAGGCTCCCCGATAAGTCAGCGCCGCATTCCCTGTACCGCCTGACGTTCCCGTCCCGCCATCGGCGTAACCGGTCTGTACGCTGTAACTCAGGTTGTTGTCATCTAGCAACGTGCCATAAACCCCTGCCTGATTGGTCATCCTTCCGTCCAGGTCATTAGTCATGCTGTAGCTCACGTTCGAACGTCTGAAAGCTGACTGGCTGTCGGAGCGCAGCCAATGGCTGAACGGTATATTGATGTTGAAAGCCAGCATATTGTCGCGACCTGGCTGCCAGGCATTTTTCGTCAGGTTGTAGCTGATGGTGTAAGTGATATCGTCCAATGCACCGCTATAACCGGCCTGCAGTTGTTCATCCGCCTTACCGGTTCCCCAATAAGTCTGATGACTCCCCGTCAAATACAAGGTCGAATTTCTCCCGACCTGTTGAGTCGCCGACAACTGCAGCCGCCCACGTTTGTTGTAGGCCAGGTTGTAGTAATCGGTGAGTTTCGGGGTTACCTGAATAACACCTTCATCGGTTGCTATGCTGTAGCCGCTCATCTGGCCCCAGGTGGTGTCAGCCAGGTTAAAATAGCCACTGGTGGAATAACGGTAACCCACCAGGTGGAAATTGGTTCCCCACTCATTTAATGACTTGTTATAAAGGAAACGAAGAGACTGCCCCTGATGCGTGCTGTCATCCGGCAATGTGGCCCGAGCCAGTGTTGTGTCTATCGACACGGCCCCGAAACGCCCCAGATTTTTACCCAGCCCGGCATTGAAAGCCCGATAACGCCCGGCAAGCTGGGTCCCTCCGGACACCGTCCAACCATCAGGAAGCCCCCACTGGAGAGTGCCCTGGCCAAAGGTTGGCTTCTCTTGTTGATCGTTGCCGCTGCGGAACTGCCCCACCGTCACGGCATATCTCCCGTGCCCTTCACGTAGCAGCCCCGGTACCGATGAATAAGGCACAGTAAATACCTGAGTCGAACCATCTGCCTCCAGAATGGTTACCTGCAGGTCACCACTGTTTCCCGCCGCGAAAAGGTCATTAATGGTGAAGGGCCCTGGAGGCACGGTGGTTTGGTAAACCTCGAACCCATTCTGCTTAATGGATACCCTGGCCGTGCTGCGGGCAATACCATGGATAACGGGAGCAAATCCCCGCTTGCTGTCTGGCAACATGTTGTCATCTGAAGCCATCTGCACACCGCGGAAATTTATCCCATCAAAGATATCGCCTGGCGAAAAGCCGTCCCCCATTGTCAGACGACTGCCAAGAGGCACAATGTCCCGCTGCAAATAGCTATTGATATGCTGCCATCTGTTTTTATCTGATGCCGTTCCGCCGCCGCGGCTGTAACTCCAGGTGGTGTTATCCCGCAGCCGCCACGCTCCCAGATTCACGCCGCTTTGCAGATTAAGGAAGGCGTAATTGTTCGTCCCTCCGGCATTGTTGCGGACATTATTCCCGGTGAAACTGTAGTTGAGTAAACCGGCGGTAACACCGTTTTCCCATTGGTCGGGAGGGATATAGCCACGGGCAGTATTCCCCATAAAAGCCTGGGGAACACTGAGAGACAGGCGCTGCCGCCCAACATCAAAATGGCTGGACGCCTCTTTGATCATGGAGGTCAAGGGTACACAGGCATCTGTCGCCAACGCGGTCATTTCCGGGCTCGCCTGGGTATTAACTCCCATTGAAGATAACTGACCACGAGTCAGACAAGGCACCAGGGCCTTGTTATCAGCATCAGTTCGGAAAGTGACATCCCGGGTGGTCATAAACCCGTCATTCATATAAATGTCGACACGATAGATACCTGGAGGTGCCTCCAGCCCCCTTTCAAATCCTGACAAATCGGCCACTTTCGCCGGATCGTCCGCAAGGAAACGGGGATTAAAGTAGTTTTCCGCTCGCGCTGACATACCGCCATACAATGCCAACAACATGATGGCTAAAGGCGTCAAAGTCAGCTTATAGATGGGTGCATCCTTGTCGTTATCTTTCATAACTCTGCGACTGTCCGTGCAGTTTTTCAGGTATAGCATGATCCCTCCGGTTCGATACAGGTCGCCCGGCTGCCTGATTTATCTGGTTATATTTTTATGAAATGGATGGCGGCTCCATGCCTTACTGCATCACGCCCTTCATCGCTGGCGTCAGTGCACCGTAATCGTTGATAGTCCGGTAGGTAATGGCGCTTCCTGCATCTGCTGGCAACGTAACGGTAGCCGAGTCCATCGGTAGCACCATGGTGCCTGGCAAAATCCGGATCCCGGCATTCAACTCGGTCAGCGTCACGAAGTAGGGCGTTGGATTGACAATCGACAGTACATTCCCACTACGTTTAAAACGCAGTTGCTCCGGTGCCTTGTCTGGCGCGATGTTGAGCCCACGGGGCCGGTAAAAGAGTTTGATACGGCTGGTAATGGCCAGTTGCAGGGTATTATCCTGCTGCTGTGATTTGTCCAGTGACGGGATGGCTTTGACATTGATCCAGAACAGGCTCTCGCGGTCCTTTGGCAGACTGTGATTGGTGGCATCAATAATGCGCAGTGTGTTCTCTTTTTTGCCTTGCATCAAAAACAATGGCGGTGTGATAACAAACCGGCCATCTTTCTGACCGTCTGCATTTTCTACCCAGGACTGAATTAGAAAGGTGCCTTTATCATCGTTATTGCTTACTCCCAGAGTTACCTGTTTCTGATCTGAAGGATACACCACCCGCGTAGCCCCCAAGCCGACCCCTGCGGTTGCCGCGCCAATACTCCCAGCCACAGCCAAGGTCATCACTACGGCCATCACCTTTCCACACATCATTCTTCTTGTCACATACACCTCGTCCATCAGGATCTGACCTCCATACCACTGCGCGGCAAAGTTCCGTAAACCCCGCAGTTGTCTAACCCAGTTGTTACATTTTTTCGTCCAGCAGAAGACTCATTGATAAGTGAGCGCAAACCATGCCTGGGCATTGGCCACCCCGCCGGTCACTGACTGCTCGGTCGCACGATATTTCGCCACGAAATGCAGGATCAATGGCCCCTCTTGCAATGCTGTCCAGTACTGCGGAGCTGTATTGAGTGGAATAAACCGACCACTGGCGTCGAACAGCGCCACTGCTACACCGGTGGCGACACCCGGCCCTTCACCAACAGAAAGTACATCCGGATTTTTTCTATCAGCGATCCCCTGGAACATGACCCCGACGTTGCGGCTGACATTGGTACTACAGTTCTGCAGGTGCAGATCAAAGGGAACGGGATCTGCCTCATCACCGACCCAATGAAACCGGTTGCTGCTAATCTGCCCCATTGTCACCATAAGATGCCGATCCCTGGCTTCCACGGAGCAGGCTTCAGCAATCAGTTCCCCCTGAAAACGCATCAGCCCACCGGGAAGCTGGACTTTCCAGTGATTACCAGCGATGGCTGTCGACCCCAATAACAGGGGCAAAAGTATTCCCGCTCCCAATCTCCACATCGCGCTCTCCTTCATCCGGTAGCTGAAAACAGGCCTCCCTGGCCTGAAATAATCGTCCATGATGATCTAATTCGGCTTACTGGTACTGCACCTTGAAAGTGGCATCAGCATTGGCAATACCTGCCGTAGCGGCACCGGTGGCGATATAACGAGCCTGGAATGGAACAATGTTGGTACCATCAATCAGCGTAGTGGCTGCACTGAAAGTCGCGCCGTCCACTACCAGTGGGATACCGGTACGATCAAGGATCTGAACACCCACATTGGTTGCGCCACCAGCGGCAGAGCTTTGCAGGGCCAGCGCGGTGTCATGGAGACTACTAACGGCTGTGCCGGTGAAGGCAACAGCGGCCTGGGTGGCTACAGTAGTATCACAGTCATTCAGTTGAATTTTGAATCCGACAGCGGTACTGGTGTCACCGGCTGTAGCCAGCGTGGCGGTTTTGACCTGGCCCAATTCAACGGTCTGGTTAATGGAACCCGCATCTACCGCACAGGCAGCATTCACAATTTCCCCTGTAAACTTAATGGTGCCCCCGTTGACGGTAGTCGTCGCCGCATTCGCCACGCTAGCCAGAGAAAGGACTGTGATTACTCCAGCAGCCAGTCTTTTGATTTTCATACTGTTTTCCTTTTAGCACATAATGTTTCATAACCATGAAAAAGTGTGGAAGGTCGATTCCCCTGCCGGGCAACCGTACAGACTTTATTTTCCTTCACGGCCGGACCTCCCTATTCCGTTCAGTTGTCGCCATCAACATGAGACATTTGGGGCTATTTTGTTTCACCCTATAAAAAAACAGCAATCACGTACCTGCCAGGCTAATTGACTATTTTTTATAAGAAAATGAGAGAAATTAGAAATGAAATGCTTTGCAATAGCGCAGAGAATGTGTAGCTTAAATTTTTTCTTTCAGAAACAGAACGTTTGCGGAATAACCAGAAAAAGGGGAAGTGGGAATATCAAACAGGTAGGTTAAAAAAAAGCATTATCTTTCATCATGATGAAGAAAAATTCAGAATTATTCTCTCATCAGGTATTGCAAATTGTTACCGTTCGTTTAAAACTTAGAACAGTTTAGCCCCAATTGTTTCATCTTTTTTATGTGTTTTTCATACAAAAATCTCGTCGAATCAGGTTATTCCACTCCCATATCCCGGCAAATCGAGCCGCATTACTGGCGGTATAACGCACGGTGTGCCTAATGTTGCGGTGCCCCAGATAATCCTGAATCAGCCGGGTATCGGTGCCCCTTTCCGCCAGTTCATAGCCACAGGCATGACGTAGCATATGGGGGTGCGTATTGGTGGTTGTGCCTGCCATTTCACCGGCTTGCCGGATAATTCGCCAGGCCTGGCCGCGCGATAACTGGGTTCCTCGCTTGGAAATAAAGATAATGTCCGGATCCACGGCCGGCTTCCACTGTGCTCTGATCTGACTCCATTCCATAATCGCCTTGCATTCATCACTCATCAGAGGATGAATGGTAGAGAATCCATTCTTAAGCCGGCGTATATTTATCCGCCCTTCAACCATTTCAAGATCGTTGTAACGCAAGTTCAGCAACTCACTGATACGTAACCCATGGCGGAAGGCTAGCAGGATCAGGCAACTGTCCCGTACCCCGGTCTGTTTATTCCGGGCAGCACTCATCAGGTTGTGGACTTCCGTTAGAGTGAGAAATTTACGATGTGCCACAAAAAACTCCTATGCAATTATACCGGAAATTACTCGGTCAAGAATTAATAACACCTGTCGCTGACAGGTCGTTCAGAGCATATCCTATAACGATGAATGATTACCAAATAAAAAATAGATTTAAGTTTCATCCGACTAAAACATAAAAAGCATAAGACATTCAAATCGAACCAAACAGTTTATTTTTAATGATGAATTGAAATCAGATTGATCCCATGCGAAAAATGCATTATGCAACGCCCTCCAAGACAGACAAACCTCCATCATCCCAATCGGGTACCATCACTACTTTCCCCTATGAAAACATAAATATAGACAGGCACATAAGAATTAAAAATCGCTAACCCAGCTCGGTGTCTCATTGTTTATTCTGTTCTTTATAATTGCTCGCCCTATCACATCAAACTTATATTTAGACAGTTTCCCTATTTCCCGCAATACGCAAAGATACCGCGATTAAAACTGCCACTTTACGACCCACGAAATAAAGTCAATCCTGATCAGCATTCGATTAATGATTTAATACTTACCCATTATTGACGCTACGCGGGTATCGCAAATACGGCATTCGCTACAGTGAATTACAGGAAACGCTGACTGAATCCACTATTTACCGCTGGGTACAACCTCCCCCCCTCCTATTTCGCTATTTATCAATCATCAACTGCACTCTGCGCCAAGGGATTTGAATCTTCATACATCCAAGGCCAGCGTTCTGCCAGGTGTTGGTAGATGGTGGTATCCAGAATGTGCTTAACGTCAGAAACAAGGGGAGGGATAAAATTCTCCAACTCCCCCGCACGACATAATATGGCCATTTTCCGGCTCAGGCCCGGAGAGGGGACAGGGATACAATTGAGGTTCGACAGCAAGCTAAAATCATTGGCTAAAAACATCGGCGTTGTCAGCGTCCAACCGTGGCCTGAAGCAATCATCGATAAAATATGGTCTGCCCTGGCGAGCTCAAATTGAATGTGAGGTTTTAGACTACGCCATTTTAACCAGTTTTGCGTTTGGGCACCTGTCGGTGTCTTGTAAGCGTAGGCGATGTAATTATGGTGCTTACACAACTGCTCCAAGGTTTTTTCTGGCCATTCAATGGGAGTGACGACAAAATACTTCTCTGTTATCAACGGGTAAAGAGTAAACAAATCAGGGGTATCTTCGTTTATCATGGTAACGATGACATCCAGTTTACCTGATTGCAATGCAGCCAATAATTCTGGTGCAGTACCCGTAATCTGGCTGATCTTATCCACTTTTGGTTCTAGATATTTCAAGATTTGCAGCCCAGCAATCGCAACCACTGAATCCACCAACCCCAAACGCAGAAGCGGTAATTTACCGCTGTCGATAATATGCAGCCAATTCTGCATTTGTTTGCATTCAGCCATAATTTTCATACTGAACTTGTAACATTCATGGCCCGCCAGAGTGGGTTTTACTGGACGTGTCCGACGGTCAATCAATTGACAGCACAACGATTTTTCCAAGTGTGAAATGAGCTGAGATATCGCTGACTGAGTCTGATTCAACTGTCGGGCCGCGGCACTAAAAGATCCGGTATCAATGACGGTAATAAAAGCTCTAAGCTGATGTAAATCGAAGGTAATTTTTTCCATACTCATATCAACTATTAATATTTTTAATAGTAATCATTATATTATCAACTCACCATGCTGTAACTGATCTACCTCTCATTTTGGCTGAGAGCGCCACCATAGAATGAATTCTGTCAATTACATCAGGAGTCATTGTATGAGAACTGAAACAGATTCATTAGGAAATGTGATAATACCGAATGATGCCTACTATGGCGCCCAGACCGAAAGAGCCAGATTGAATTTTGCGGTATCTGGGAAAACGGCGGTGGATGTTCCTAACTATCTTTGGTCTGTTGCTGCAATTAAACGTGCGGCTGCTGAGGCTAATAGTCAAATTAATGCGTTGGATCCTGAAATTGCCAATGCGATTATCCAGGCGGCAACAGAGGTAATGGAACACAAGTTCGATAACCACTTCCCCATTGATATTTTTCAGGGCGGGGGTGGCACCTCTACCAACATGAATATGAATGAGGTCATCGCTAATCGGGCTAATGAAATTATCACTGGAAGCAAAGGTTACCTCGTTGTTCACCCCAATACTCATGTCAATATGTGCCAATCAACCAATGACGTTATTCCGGCAGCAATGAAAATAACCTGCTGTCTGAATCTTGCCGATTTAATTACCGTCGTGGGCAGACTTGAAGAGGTGCTGAAACAGAAGACAATCGACTTTGCCAAGGTCGTTAAGTTGGCCAGAACCTGTCTGCAGGATGCAGTTCCGATAACTCTGGGCCAACAATTCAGCGGCTATTATCATCAGACCAAACGCTTGCATCAGTCACTCATTGAGGCACGAAAACAAACTTTCTCGCTGCCGCTAGGTGCCACGGCGGTCGGTACCGGTTTATCAACCCTTCAGGGATATCTCGAACACGTTTATCCGCAATTGCAGCAGATAACCGGAGAACCCTTTGTCGCTGAAGAAAACTTCTTTGATGGACTACAAAACGGGGATACTTACCTTGAGGTTGCCGCGCAAATTAAAAAACTGGCGGTATTTTTGTCCAAAATGGCAACAGACTTCCGTTTGCAAGGCTCTGGTCCCCGAGCCGGTTTGAATGAACTCTTTATTCCTGCTGTCCAGCCCGGTTCATCCATTATGCCGGGAAAAATCAACCCGGTAATACCTGAACTCATCAATCAAATTGCCTATCAGGTCATTGGCAATGATCTCAGCATTACCATGGCTGTCGAGGGAGGAGAACTTGATCTTAACGTTTGGGAGCCTGTAATTATCAAGACCCTTTTTGAGTCCTGCGGTCTATTAACCAACGCTATTCCAATCTTTATTGATAAATGCCTGATCGACTTAAAACCGAACGTTGAAGTATGCCGCCGTTATGCAGAACAGAGCACCGCATTAGCCACCGTTATTTCAACGCTCTTCGGATACAAAATAGGTAGTCAGGTCGCCATTCAGGCTTTTGAACAGAATTTAAGCATCCGCGAGGTTGTTATTGCCGAGGGAATTTTGACTGCGGCACAGGCTGATTATTTACTTGACCCAATGATCATGACCGATCCGTCGGCCAGTGCTGCCGCAGTACATCGTTATCATCAAGAAAGTTAATAATTCTCCGCCTGACTTGGCTGACCGGTATTTATAACGAAGTAATTCTAATAATAATGAGGATAACCATTATGTTAATTCTTGAAATTGTAATCTTGCTTGGTGCCATAGTCATGGCGGCACGCCTTGGGGGGATTGGCGTTGGGCTTGCCGGAGGATTAGGGCTGGCCATCGTGGTTTTTATTCTTGGATTACCCCCAGGAGATATCCCTATAGCCGTTATGTTAATCATTCTATCGGTAATTCTGGCACTTTCAGTGATGCAGCAAGCCGGTGGAATGGGGTATATGGTGAAATGTGCGGAGAAGTTATTAAGAAATCATCCGCGTCACATCAATATATTGGCACCAGCGACGACGTTTGTATTAACCATGCTGGCCGGAACCGGTTATACGGCGATGTCAGTACTCAACGTCATTCAACAAGTCGCTAAAGAGAATGGTATCCGTCCAAGCCAACCACTAAGCTCTGCCGTCGTTGCCTCCCAAATAGCGATTACTGCATCGCCAATATCAGCGGCAACAGCGGCAATGTATGTCGCGGTCGAAAAAATGGGCGTCAGTTTCGGTTCAGCGCTGTGCGTCATTATACCGGCTGCGATATTTGGTACTGTTGTCGCAGCATTTGTTGCCAGTCGTCAGGGGGTAGATTTAAAAAATGATCCCATCTATATCGATCGGGTGAATAAGGGATTAGTGAATTTTATCCCACCAGAAGTAAAGTTACTTGATGCCAGCCCTGAGGCTAAACGCTCCGTGTGGATTTTCCTGTCCGGCGTTTCATTTATCGTTCTGATGCTTTTACTTAAGCCGATTATTGGTCATAAATTAGGATCGCAGGATATTATTGTCATTACCATGTTACTTACCTCACTCATCATGGCCGTAGTCTGTAAAGTTGAATTAGCCTCAATAAAAAAGGCACCTATATTTCAGGATGGTGCCGAATCATTGGTTGTTGTGCTTGGTATTGTCTGGTTAAGTGCCACAATTATCGGGGTTCATATTCCTGAAATCAAAACTGTTGCGGGGGAAATGTTACGCGATTATCCGGCACTTCTCGCCGTGGTGTTTTTCTTTACCAGTGCGTTACTATTCAGTCAGGGTGCAACGAGTGCATTGCTGATCCCTATCGCTGCATCGCTTAATGTTGATGCCGGAACGATTCTTGCCAGTTTTGTTGCAGTGAGTGCGTTATATATTACCAATATTTATCCGACGACGGCATTTGCTATTGCTACAGATGATACCGGTTCATTTTTGAGTAAGAAGTGGAATGGGTGTTTTATTGTTAACCACCCGTTCTTTTTACCCGGTTTATTAGGCATTGTCTGTTCTGTACCAGTAGGGTTCATGCTCGCTAAAATAGTTTTATAACGGGTAATTTTATACCTTTCTCAGGTCTTGCTTTATATATAAAGGAACTATAGGCAGAATAAATTTGCCATCGCCATCATCACTCAGTGCATTCGTTGGTATCCGGCTTATGCACTGAGTCAGAAAATTGCCGTTCTTAGAGTTTCTGTTCTCACCGGACATATTTCAAACATATTCCTGCCACCCAGTTTAAGGAAAGCGTTGCGTCTGTGTGCATACACTGTTTTTATTGAAATACGTAAAAATTGACCAATGGAATAGGCATTCATTCCATTAATGGTATGAAGCAGGATGATTTTTTCCCTTTCGGTCAATTTATCTCGCATTAAATCCATTGCAAATTCCTCGTCTACCGGGTTTTTCGCTATCTTGTCCCTAATAATTTCAATGCCGGCATAAGCATCCAGGAAAGTATGTCTCCTAAAGGCGCTATTAAACTTTACCTCGCTGTTCGTTGGAATGAAAATCAACCGCCCTGCGAAAGAAGCCCTTGAAATCAGGAAGGAAAGCTCATCAAGATAATTTGACGTGTAAAAAATAAATATATCCTCCTCCTTAAATCTGCTTCCTGGGAGGTTTTTTAATTCATCCGGATTGATCCTGTTCACCACATGCTCATCGTCCTGGAGATGCTCCTTGATCCCGTTAAAAAAATAGATGTTTTCAGTCACTATATTAATATTTATGGTCATATCCCTCGTCCTTTTTTAGACACCCTGATATCTATTGATAGCAACATGACTCTGACAGCGTTGCCAATACCCCCCATGTATTGAGCTTTTATAATAAGTGACGATGCGCAGACGCTTTATCTTGCTGGTATCGTCTTTTATTTATTAATAATAGTTAATGGTGAATTCCACTTTGCCATTCGCTTTTCCAGGCGTGGGTGTTGTCGCCGTTTGAATATAGCGGGCCGACAGCGGCACGCGGATCGTCGAGGTGCCGTCTTTAGGTAGCGTAATGGTTTTTTCTGCCGTAAAGTTAAATGGCGTCGGCGCTTGGCTGCTATCTCCCCAACCAAGTTGTATTCCAACGCCTGAGGCTGCCCCGGATATCATTGAGTCGATAGCCATAATTCCATTGGTGCCATCCAGCACTTCGGTTGTCGGTGTCAGACGTATGCCAATACTGTTATTGGTTGAAGGTGAAACAATAGTTGTACCAGTATTGAAATTTATCAATTGCGCGGGGTTGCTCTGATTATAGAAACCGTGAAATGTCGGGCAATTGGTCAGGCTAATTGAGGCATCAACCCAAGGGGTTGTTGAATTTATCGATTTAAAATGATCATGTATTTCGTATGACCCTAATGTAACAAAAACATTAGGGGTAGTGCAGGTTTGCGACGAGACGATCAGGTTTCCCTGAAACGTGACGTTGTTTAGTCGAATAGGCAATCCTTGGATGGGGCTGGCGGAACGCGAATTCATAATATCATCACTCGCTGTGGGAAAACTCGATGCTGCAATAGAGTAACTCCCCGGGATCAGCGTGCCTATCTTGATCAATGAAATATAGCGCGTTGCACTGCTTAAAGTGGCAAAGCTCCCGGCTTCACCGATGACGACATCCTCATCACGATACCCCGGAGCCCCCATTATTGCTGCAGCACGATCTTTGTATCGTGATATAGCAACGCCAATCCCAGGGATATTGGTTTGATATACTGCCCCAGCAAAGGGGCCGGTATTTAGCCCACTGAGTGGAAGGGGGGCATGAACAATACTGACAGCCCAGTTATAGAAAGCAGGGAACTCATCTGCTAAACATAGCATATATGAGGGAGGATTAGTCCATCCTCCCTGATAGATAATGGTCCCTTCCGGAATATCTGCACCTATTGAAATTACCGGCGGGCTCAGTGGTACAGTTAGTGATACGGTACTTGACCCCCGATCAAACTCACAAGTTACCACAGCCCATCCACAGTGGCTGGTTGTAGTTAACAGTACCCCACAGAACAAAATCAAAATGTTTTTCATCGATAACTTCATACGTCATTATCCCTCTTTCTGACTCTCCGTGCAGGCCCTGCCAGAAAGGAAAATAGTTGTGATACCCCGGCGGTTAACCGTTGTTAACCGCCGATACTGTGTCGCTTTTTGCCAGTTTCGACGTCTGGAAAGTTGAGGATGTTGCCGCCGTGCAAGGGGAGGTGAATGTCTGTATCTGGCTCTGGGTCTGCCCTTTGGCAATGGGCATCAGCACATAGCTGACGGTGCATTGCATCTCGCCGCCTTCGCCCCATTTCACCTGCAACCGACCCTGGTCTTCCGCCACCCGCGCATACAGTTGCCCGCCCTGACCCACCGAGCCCACGCTGTTGCCTTTGCCGTCAAAGATATTCGCCCCAAACGGCACCGGTTCACCCTGGTAGGTGGAATTGATCAGGATAAGGGTCCCCTGCCTGGCGTTGTATTTCACTTTCACCACCGCCCCGGAATACGGCGCCACTTTCTGGCTGGTGTTGTCCAGCTCCACGCCCGCCGCCGTCCCCTGCGGATCGATGATAATGTCATTCATCTGGTACGGGTTCAGGTAAGGCACCACCGCGTAGCCGCGCGAATCAACCGTCACCCCCGGATACGACGACATGCTGGCCCCTTCCGCCCCTTTGGCTTCAATCAGCGCGAAGGTATCTGAGGTGTAAGGCGTAAAGGTCAGGCCGCCCGTATGCCCAATCACCGTGCCGTTCAGGCCAGCGGAGGCGCTGTGGTAGCCTTTCCCGGTGCTGTAGGTGCCGCTCATCGCCGTCGCCGGACTGCGGTAGTTGCCGTTTACCGACCCGCTGGTGCCGACCCCCTGATTGGCGTTCATCGCCGTCACGCCGTAGCTGAACTGGTTATCAGCGCCGCCCGTACCGGACACGGTTGCCTGCTGCCCATAACGGCCACTGCTGTCATGGGAAAGATCCATACGCAACTGCGGGATATTTCTCTGGTCATCACGTCCCAGCGGCACGCTGAAACTGAGCAGGTAGTTGGTCTGGGTCGAGCCCAGGCTGGAATAGCTGCGGCCCACGCTCAGCCCGTAGGACACGCTCTTGTAGCGGTTGTTGTAGCCCATCTGGTATTGCTTCTCGGTACCCTCTTTGTTCCAGTAGTTCTGCACCGAGCCACTCAGATATAACTGCCCCCACGCGTCAGGAAGCCCCTGCCCGTAGGTGACCGTCAGCCGGTTTTTGGCCCGCCATATCGAGTCCGCCGGGAAGCCCTGTTCCACCGCTTCGCGGGTCTGCATCGCGGTCATGAAATCCATGTAGCCGTCGGTGGAGAAACGGTAGGCCGCCAGCGACAGGTTGCTGTTGGTCTCGGTGATCATCTTGCTGTAGCTGATCTGATAGCTCTGGCCACTCATCGCCGCGTCGTGCCTGTTCGGTCCATCGGTGCTTTTACCCAGATGCATACGGGCCTGGGTGGCATCAAACGCCACTGCGCCGATCGGCGTACCGATCGCGGCCCCGACCTGCAGGGCATAGTAGTTCTGGCTGAGCTGCATACCGCCGTAACCGGTGACGCTGTTGGTCAGCCCGCGCTGGTAGGTCGCCTGATAGAGCGCCGAATTGTGGCGCAGGATTTCGCTGCGCAGTTCACCCATGGTCAGCGAATAACGCGACGACCCCGGCCGCAGCAGTTGTGCTACCGACGCATACGGCACCAGGAATGTCTGCTGCGTGCCGTCAGACTCCCGCACGGTGACCTCCAGATCCCCGCCGTACCCGGTCGGGTACAGGTCATTGATCAGGAACTCGCCGGGGGTGACGGTGGTTTCATACAGCACCTGACCGCCCTGGCGCACGGTGACCCGGGCATTGGTGCGGGCAATCCCGCGGATCTCCGGCGCATAGCCGCGCACCGACTCCGGCAGCATCCGCTCGTCGCTGGCCAACTGGATACCGGTGAACGGCAGCGTATCGAAAAGCATCCCCAGCGTGTTGGACTGGCCCATCAGCACGCGACCCTTGATGATCGGAATATCGCGCTGCACGTAGGTATTGAGGGTGTTGTACTTCTTCGGCCCGACATTCGATCCGCTGTAGGCGCCGTTATGGCGTAAATACCAGGCACCGACGTTCAGCCCGGCATTCACGCCGGCATACAGGGAATTGTAAGTGGTGCCGCGCGATTCACTGGTGTAGCCATTGACGTTATAGCCGAGCAACAGTGCCGGGACGCCACTGTCCCACAATTCGGGGCTCACCGTGCCCCGGGCCGTCGTCAGCATATATATCTGCGGAATAACGATATCCAGGCGCTGTTCATTAGTGTCGTAAGTAACCCGCGCCTGCGGCAACTTCTTTTCCAGGTCAAGACACTGGTCAGCGTTGCCTGACGGAATTAAAAAATCCGCAGGCAGTTTCTCGTAATTGAACGCAATGTTTTTAATAATCTCACGGGTCAGGCAGGGATATACCGACTTGTCTGACCGCATCTTGAATTCAATGTCGGTATTGCGCACCAGTTGGCTGTTAATATACAGGGCGGTTTTGTACACGCCGGGCAGCGCCGAGGAACCATGGGCAAAGCGGCTGAGGTCCACTGAGCTTTGATCATCAACATTCAGGAATGAGGAATCAAACTCCAGATTCTTTGCGGTCTCTGGCTGGGGAGTGACTGTATTTTCAGCGCGCGCATTCCCCACGAAAAAAGTCGATAGAATGGCTAGCGCCAGAGGGGAGAATTTACTCTGCGATCCACGTTGCAAAGATTTTGACATAAAGCATCCCTTCAGAATTCATTCCTGAATATTGACAATCCTGTCTCGTTAAATAGATCGCTAATTTATACGGAATTATTATTTTATGATGGCGTCAAAAGAATTGACTGCCCCGTAATCATTAACGAACTCCCCACTCACTTTATTGCCCGCATTCGCCGGCAAAGCAAATATCTGGTTTCCCCGTGGTGCCACCATCAGACCGTCAACTTTTTTACTGTTTACCATCACATTCGCAAAAGAGACATAATAGGGCGTCGGATTGGTAGCTTGCAGACCATTCCCTTTTGCACTCCAGGTGACGGCTTTGGCGGCATCATTGGCGTTGCCCGTCAGCCCGGCGGGGCGATAAAACAGCTTGATGCGCGAGCGGAAAGCCATCTGCAACGTATTCTCATCGGCTTTGGCCGCATTCTTTGCCGGGACTTCAAGGACGTTGAGCCAGAATACCGACTCTTTGTCCATCGGCAATGCGCCACCGGCATAGCTGATACGCAGGGTCTGGCCTTTACTGGGCTCAACGCGGTTTATCGGCGGGGTCAACACAAAAGGCACCCGAATGGCGGACGGTTTGGCCGTGGAATCGCCGGTATCGATCCAGCTCTGGATCAGCACGGGGGTTGAACCGACATTGCTGAGTTTGACGCTCACCTCTCTGGCATCAGATGGATAGATCACCCGCGTACCGCTAATCACCACGCCAGCCAGGCTGCTGGTACTGAAAAGAACCACGGTCGCCAGGCAGAAGACCTGAGGGGGGATCCGGGAAAAAAAAGACATGATAAGCTCCCTGCAAACAGTCTAAATGGGGAGGGTTATGCCCTCCCCCAAACGTATTACTGGTACTGAATGGAATAAACAACGCTGCTGGTTACCTGACCGGCAGTGGTGGCACCTTCGGCATAGTATTCCACGGCATACGGCAGGGTGGCGGTGCCTGAAGTGGTGTCATAAGCCACATACGTGGTACCGCCTATTTGACTCTGACCCTGATCACCGGCTTTGATCACCGCCTGGGAAGTGCTTGACCCGTCACGCAATTGCAGGCTTACGTTACCAGCACTGCCGCTGTTTATCAGACGCCCAGTAGTCTGATCAACTGTGCTACCCGCTTCGAAGAAAGCAGAGGCCGTGGGCAGCGTGCCTGCACAGTCGCTCAGTGCCATAACGAAGCCTGTACGACCTGCAGTCTGGGTGGCGCCTGACAGTTGGCTGGTACCGATGGTTGGCAGGGTGATTGTCGCGTCCGCACCTTGACCGTCAACATTGACGTTGCAGGTGGTTGCAGTCAGTTCACCATTGAACGTGATAGTACCGGTAGAGAAAGCCTGGGCCATACCAACAGAACCAAATACAGTGACCAGAGATGCAACGATTGCTAACTTTTTCATATATATTCCTACATACCTTGTATTATTAATACCATTCTAATATCCATTAAAATGGTGGTGGCTATCCATGTCATATGGATATATTGATATCTGCTCTATGATTTACAGAACAAAAATTACTTTATGAATAACGACATGACTCTGCGGTTATCTACCGAGTAACCAATTCCGTGTACATTCGTTATTAAATCCCCACTGAGACCAATTGCGGAAAACTTCTTCCTCAATTCGTTAATAGCTTGCCATAGGCGCTGGTTAGATGATGACATGCCAAATTCATCCCATACGCTTTTCATAATGTAATTTTTATCTATGACTTCACTCTTACGATTTTCCAGCAAAAAAAGTAATAGTCGTGCTTGTGTTTCATTTAACGAAACAACTCTGAAAAGCATGGAACTCACGTCACTCTCATCGCTGTAATACAGGAGTTTTTTATAAGCGATGATAAAGTGAATGTCATTATCGATCAGGAATCCATAAGATAGATCTTCCATAAATATCTCGGTTCATTTTTATGACTTTAAAAACCAAAATAAGACCTCCAACAATATGGGGGTATTATAGGACCATTTGCACTCATGGCAACTCATTCAAAACGATAATATTGCCTCACATCAAGAATGATAAAATAGAATAAAACATCAAAATTAAAATGAATACTAGAATTTACGACCAATTAAAAACAAAAAAACAGTTTTTATCATTACGATTACTCTATTTTTTTTATGGGTCAAATATTTTGAATGCTGCCAATTTTAAGGATTTTCAACCAACTTATTAAATTAACTCATATATTTCAAATACATACATTAACATTTTTATTAGGATTAATCTGCATATCAATCCAGATAGACAGCAATGCGCATCCTGGTGGCTGTGCGAATTACCTCTACCTGGTAGATGAGATAAATACTAGAGAATCAGCAAAATATTTTTACGTTAAGCAATATTAATTACCATTAATATAATTAAGACCGTTAGTATTCAATGAGATACACCCTATTCTTACGATAATTTTATTGAGTTCCCTTTAGTTTTTAATGAGTTGGTATGCAAATTTGAGATCCTTATGTAACAATATGATTTTAAATTAAAATTCAACTTTAACAGTAATGTGTTATCTAAAATAGCTCGCAATGAAAAGCGCTCCTTTACATTTACGCATCACAAAGCAACAAAATATTAACGCAATATATTGTTGACCCTGCCGTCCATAATTTCTTAGATGAAAACATTGGCTTCCACGCAAAGATTGCATGGAATTCAAACGAGAGAGGTTGCCCAATCAATCATTGTTTATATTTTCTCTTTAAAATTAATACGTTGCGATTGTTATGGCTGTATTTTTAAAAGAAATGGCGTTAATAAGTGCGTGGAAAATGCGTAGGAATAGTCTCTTATGCTAAAAAGGGAAGTTTAGGAAGGACAGTTCATAAAAGCAGTAATCAAAATCAATCTCAACATTGGGTCGTTTGATACAAAGATCTTCATGCTAGTAGAGATAATAGAACCATCAAGATAGGATGCCTCTATTTTAATACCATGCCATGCGTTAAGAACATGCTGCCCCTTCATCTGTTTATATAAATGAAACAAAAAAACGGCGCAACCAGACCGAGTCGATAAAGAAATTTCAGTCTGGTTAGCGCCGAGGGGATAACTCTACTCCACCACTATTCCACCACTACGCGACCATGCAGCGGTTGTGTCGGGCGGTTGTTGTCGTGATGCATCACGTCGGTGAATTTTTTCAACTGCTCGGCAGAGAGCGTGATTGAGTGTTTCAGCACCAGCCAGCGTACCCCTTCAGAGCATGGGGGCGTGGTCAGTGAACCGCTGAAGCGGTAGTGGGCCAGATCTTTGGGCAACAACTGGTTGATATCGATCTTCTGGGTCAGAGGCTGGCTTTGATCGGCTGTGGCGGGCATCGCCTGCCACAATTTGTCAAGTTCTGGATTAGCCTTGCCTTCTTCAAACATCACAGCGACCACGGCGATTTCGCCTTGCGTGTTTTTGTGCACCAGATGCAGTTCCATTGCATAGTGCTTACCATTAACGGTGTTTTCACTCGGCGCATGGAAGTGGAATTGTTGCAGCGTAAACTTTTCGCCATCAACTGTAATATTATCATTGGCTTCGGACGGGAAGCTGACCTGAATGGTATGGCCGTTATTCAGAATACTGTTCGGCGCATCCTGGTAGTTGACTTCCAGCGGACTGATATGGGCTTGCAGCACGGCATGAATATCGATGGGTGACTGGTTTTGGCCTTGCTGACACAGTTTGTAGTCAGGGTTGAGTTCGCTCCAGTGCTCTGGTGATTCTTTTCCTACGTAGGACCAATGGGCGGCAAAAGCGAAGGCAGGCAGCATGCTGAAAACCAGCAATGCAGCCTTACTGACATTATGTTTCATGATTATTCATCCCTTGAATGTATTACATCTTTTTTTTGCTAAATGTTTATACCCATTTAGTTAGCAGGGAAACTAACTAAGCTGAAAGAGAAAGAAAAGGAGATATTGGTAACGAAATATTTGGGCGAATAGGGGCGTTGATGGCTCGCGTCCCGCTCGGAGCCATTCTCGATCAGTAAATCCCCCCTTCTTTAGTTCAACCCGATCGCTGATCCTGCTAGTATCTACGGAACATGGACGGTCACGTTTAAAATACAGGGAATTGTATGTTTTTCTTAAAAAACACTTCTGATGAGTTCAATAAATCCCGCTCGAAATATTTAGGTGTATCAGGGGTTATATGCGGGATTTTATTTTGTATTGAGTCTATAAGACGGTATTTTTCTGGTACTGATATTTTTGGAACCCCTACTTATCAGTCAGATATAGGATCGCTTATTTTTTTGTTTTCAGTTGGCTTTATTACTTTCTGTATTGGCCTGCGTTTTTACAAAAAATCCACGAACAATATCAAGTAATTGGCGTTGAATGAGTTCATGCCAGCAGGTCGACTGCTCTATCACTCACCCAACGCCTGACCCGCAAGCTGTTCACTCAGATAGTCAACAAACAGCTTTATTCGCCGGGGCGTCTGTTTGTTGTACGGGTAGACCGCGTAGATGTCTGCCGATGGCACCTGATACGCAGTCAAGACTTGTACCAGTTTGCCCGATTTAATCGCTTCGTGGGCGTCCCACCAGGAACGTAAAATCAGACCGTGCCCGTCCAGCGCCAGTCGCATTGCGACTTCACCGTCATTGGTCATCAGGCTTCCCTGAACTTTCTGGCTAATCTCTTTACCGGCCTTGCTGAATCGCCAGATAGCGAAATCGGACTCGTGCTGCTGTAGAACAATGCAGTTGTGGCTTGCCAATTCTTCCACGCGCTGGGGTGTGCCGTGGCGTTGCAAGTAGGCCGGAGAGGCACACACCACGCGGAAATTGGGCGCGATGCGGCGGGCAATCAGTCGCGAATCGGGCACCTCGCCCACGCGAATATCCACATCAAAACCCGCATTGAGAAAATTCAACATCTGACTGGAGAGCTGCAAGCTGATCGCCAACTCTGGATGAAGCGCAGCAAACCGCGAAACCAATGGGGCGATATGCCGCCGCCCAAAACCAAATGAAGCATTGATATTCAGGCTGCCTCGCAGCATAGCGCTTTGGCGGCTTACCGCATCTTCCAACTCGGCCAGTTGGTTCAGAATCGGTCTGGCTCCCTCAAGATACAGCGTACCTTCTGGTGTGAGTTCAAGCCGCCGGGTGGTACGCTTGACCAACTGCACACCCAACCTTTTCTCCAACTGCGTCAATCGTTTACTGATCGCAGGCAGGCTCAGGCCCAACTCGCGGGCAACTTCCGTCAGGCTGGAAAGCGCGGCAATGCGCATGAAGAATTGCAGGTCATCAGTAGAAGAGTTGAATTCTTTACTTTTATTCAACATTAGATTGAATTCCAGGCTAATTATTTAAACATAATGCAGGAATACACTTGCGGTGAAAAGTAAATTTCCAGGAGGAACCTCACGATGGTCGTTGCAAAGTACAAGATTGCCGTTATCCCCGGTGACGGTATTGGTAAGGAAGTGATGCCGGAAGGCGTGAAAGTGATGAACGCCGCCGCCAATAAATTTGGGATTGAATTTGAATGGACCTGGTTCGATTTTGCCAGCGCTGAATATTACCAACAGCATGGAAAAATGCTGCCCGACGACTGGTTTGACACACTGAAATCCTTTGATGCGATTTACTTTGGTGCGGTGGGTTGGCCGGACGTGGTTCCCGACCACGTCTCGCTGTGGGGATCGTTGTTGCAGTTCCGCCGCCAGTTCGATCAGTACGTGAATCTGCGCCCGGTCCGGTTGCTGGCCGGGGTAAAAGCACCGCTCGCAGACAGAAAGCCCGGTGATATCGATTTCTACGTGGTGCGTGAAAATACTGAGGGTGAATACTCGAGCGTAGGCGGAACCATGTTCCCCGGCACCGAACGCGAGATCGTTATTCAGGAAACCGTGATGACGCGAACCGGTGTCGATCGTATTCTCAAATTTGCCTATGAGTTGGCCCAGAAACGGCCAAAGAAACACTTAACTTCCGCCACCAAATCCAACGGTATCGCGATCACTATGCCGTGGTGGGACAGCCGCGTAGCGGCGATGAGTGAACAGTACCCTACCGTTAAAGTCGATAAATATCATATCGATATTTTAAGCGCCCACTTTGTACTGCATCCCGATCGTTTTGACGTGGTCGTCGCCAGCAACCTGTTCGGCGACATTTTGTCGGATTTGGGTCCAGCATGTACTGGCACCATTGGCATTGCGCCTTCCGCCAATATCAACCCGGAACGCACCTTTCCCAGCCTGTTCGAACCAGTACACGGCTCTGCGCCGGATATCGCCGGGAAGAATATCGCCAATCCGGTTGGCCAGATCTGGTGCGGAGCCATGATGCTCGAACACCTCGGCCATGCCGACGCTGCTGAAACAGTGGTTAAGGCGATTGAACATGTACTGGCCGCGAAAACGGATAAATCCATGTTAACGCCAGATATGGGCGGAGACGGCAACACCCAGAGTCTGGGTACGGCCATTGCTGCCGCGCTTTGAACATATAGGGCTGGCTTGAGGGCCAGCCCTGCTTTGCAACCCTATTCCAGCTTGAGCCGAAAGTTCGGGTGGTGAAAGAGGTCAGCGGAAAACGTTAAAAGCAGCTCGCCCCCTCTTCAGCACCAGAAACTTTCTCTCTAAGCGCTGAGAATAATTCCCTGCCCATTCCCGCATGAGACGAGGATAAATCGGGCTTTGACGCTTCACGCTGCATCAGTTGCTTCTCATCAACCAACAACTCAAGTTTACCGGTGATACCGTCTACCCGGATCATGTCCCCATCCTGCACTTTCGCCAATAATCCTCCGACGTAGGCTTCCGGGGTGACATGAATGGCAGCAGGAACCTTGCCCGAAGCGCCGGATAAACGACCATCGGTTACCAAAGCAACCTGATATCCACGATCCATCAACACGCCTAACGGTGGCATCAGTTTATGCAATTCCGGCATACCAATCGCTTTCGGTCCCTGGAAACGAACAACGACCACGCAGTCACGATCCAGCTTCCCGCTATCAAAAGCGGCATCAATATCGTACTGGCTTTCAAAAACCACCGCCGGAGCCGTAATCACCTGATGTTTTTCGGGGACTGCCGACGTTTTCATCACCGCCCTGCCAAGGTTACCGGACAATACTTTCGTCCCCCCGTGCTTGATAAAAGGTGTTTCCAGCGTGGAAATAACGTCAGCATCCAGAGATACGTGAGGGCCATCGCGATAGGCAAGTTTGCCCTCGTCAAGGAAAGGTTCCTGAGTGTAACGATGAAGGCCAAAACCGGCGACAGTATGCACATCCTCATGTAACAGACCGCCTTTCAATAACTCGCGGATCAGGAGAGAAACCCCACCGGCTGCCTGAAAATAATTGATGTCGCCCGGACCATTGGGATAAATTCGCGTTAATAAAGGCACCGCGCCAGACAACTCGGATAAATCATCCCAGTTAATGTGAATACCCGCAGCCTTGGCCATCGCCACCAAATGCATTGTATGATTGGTTGACCCTCCCGTTGCCAATAACGCCACCATACCGTTTACAATCACTTTTTCGTCAACCAGACGACCAACAGGCAAATAGTCACCTGAAGATTCGGTCATGCGGGTAACCTGGCGGGCTGCTGCGTCGGTAAGTTCATCGCGCAAAGTCACATCTGGATAGACAAAAGAAGCGCCGGGTAAATGCAGACCCATTACCTCCATGATCATCTGGTTGGAGTTGGCTGTGCCATAAAAAGTACAGGTACCCGCAGAATGGTAGGAATCAGCCTCAGACTGCAAGAGAGCGTCCCGACCCACCTTACCCTCGGCATACAGTTGGCGGATCCGCACTTTTTCTTTATTGGATGCCCCCGAGCGCATGGGGCCAGCAGGGACGAACACGGTGGGTAAATGACCAAACATCATGGCGGCAATAAATAATCCCGGCACGATTTTATCGCAAACACCGAGGAATAGCGCACCGTCAAACATATTATGGGACAGACCAATGGCGGCTGACATCGCGATCAAATCCCTGCTGAGCAAAGACAGCTCCATACCGTCCTGACCTTGCGTTACGCCATCACACATTGCAGGTACCCCGCCAGCGACCTGGCCAATAGCGCCAACGGCATGCAGTGCTTTTTTCAAACGTTCAGGATAGTGTTCATAGGGCTGATGGGCAGAAAGCATATCGTTATAGGAAGTAATAATACCGATATTACTTTTCAGCATATTTTTCAGGGAATTTTTGTCTTCCGTAGAACAGGCAGCAAAACCATGGGCGAGGTTTCCACATGAAAGATGAGAGCGATAAACCGTTTTACTTTTAGCCATTTCAATTTTAGCCAAATAGCGAGTGCGGCTAAGCATCGAACGCAAGATAATTTTCTGGGTAACTCTCTCAACGATAGGATTCATGCCCTGTCCCTATTTGTAGGAATATAATAAAATTAATCAGTTATTTATTATGATTATTTACGGGATTTGATCCCTATTTTCCGTAGTGTTTCAACGCCCCGAGATACAACCTCATCAAAGCTGCCGTCAATAGCGATACTCACAACGTCCAATTCATCTGCGCCCGGTTCTTCCAATGCCTCAAACTGACTCTTTAATAGCGCGGTTGGCATAAAGTGGCCCGCACGCGCTTTTAAGCGCTCTGCAATTATGTCAAAGCTTCCTTTCATATAGAGAAAAATCATATTTGGATTGTCTTGACGTAAACGATCGCGGTAACGACGTTTAAGCGCGGAACAAACAATAATACCGACTTCATTTTTATGGCTTAAGCTATATGCCACATCGTTAAGACGTTCTAACCAGGGTGCACGATCGTCGTCATTTAACGGAGAGCCCGCAGCCATCTTCTGAATATTGGCGCGTGGATGTAAATCATCACCATCGATAAATTTAGCGCCAAACTCTCTGGCAATAGCGGCACCTACGCTTGACTTGCCACATCCAGAGACACCCATAAGCACTACGCTTTGTCCTGTCATAAGTTTGATCTCTATCTCAAAATGAATATTTATGCCGTTTCGTGGTTCCATACTACTGCATGTTACCGGTATCATGATACCGGTAACATAGACAAATGAGACCAAAGTCACAAATTTATACGAATGTAAAAAAAACGACTAATCACCTAAAAATGCTGCGAACATGATGACATTGTCTGTGAAAAATCTATTTGCACGCAGCCTGCAATTATCTGATTACGTTAATATCCTATCCATACCGGAGAATTATTATGCCATTAGTGATCGTAGTTATTGGCGTTGCCTTATTGCTCTTTCTAATGATCCGTTGCAAGTTAAACGGCTTCATTTCGCTGATACTGGTTGCATTGGGCGTTGGGCTTGCGCTGGGTTATTTGCAGGGAACGCCCGTCAACAGTGTTATTACCTCAATTAAGAATGGCGTTGGGGGTACATTAGGAAGCCTGGCCCTGATCATGGGCTTTGGCGCAATGCTGGGTAAAATGCTGGCAGACTGTGGGGGTGCCCAACGCATTGCGACGACATTAATTGCCAAATTCGGTCGCGAACATATTCAGTGGGCAATCGTTCTTACTGGTTTTGTGGTGGGTTTTGCCCTGTTCTATGAAGTGGGTTTTGTTCTGTTATTACCCTTGGTCTTTACCATTGCAGCATCTGCACGCATTCCTCTGCTGTATATCGGCGTCCCTATGGCAGCAGCGTTATCTGTTACGCACGCCTTATTGCCACCTCATCCTGGCCCGACCGCGATTGCAATAATGTTTAAAGCCGATATGGGTTTAACGTTGCTGTATGGCACACTAATCGCTATTCCAACCGTTATTTTAGCTGGCCCGGTTTATGCCCGTTTCCTGAAAAGCATTGATAAGCCCGTTCCCGAAGGTCTGCACAACCCTAAAGTTTTCACTGAAAGTGAAATGCCAGGGTTCGGCGTTAGCGTGGCAACCACATTAGTTCCGGTGATCTTAATGGCCGGTCGTGCCATTGCTGAAATGACATTACCAAAAGGGCATGCCCTCCTGTCTTACGCTGAATTCTTTGGCGATCCCGTTATGGCTACGTTGATTGCGGTATTAATTGCGATCTTTACCTTCGGTCTGAATCGTGGCCGTAAAATGGACCAGATAATGGAAACCATTGGCGACTCGATTAAGATTATTGCCATGATGTTAATGATCATCGGGGGCGGTGGGGCATTTAAACAAATTCTGGTAGACGGTGGTGTTGCTAAATATATAGAAGCATTAATGCAGGGCAGTTCCCTTTCACCTCTATTAATGGGATGGGCAATTGCCGCCGCCCTGCGATTGGCATTGGGTTCGGCTACCGTTGCGGCCATGACGGCCGGTGGCATTGTTGCACCATTACTGATGATTCCTGGCGTTAGTCCCGAACTGATGGTCTTGGCCGTCGGTTCCGGCAGTGTCATATTCTCCCATGTAAACGATCCCGGTTTTTGGTTATTCAAAGAATATTTTAACCTGACAATTGGTGAGACGATCAGATCATGGTCAGTACTTGAAACCATCATTTCTGTTTGCGGATTAATCGGCTGTCTGCTTCTCAGCATGGCGCTCTGATGCGTTAAAAAAATAAAGTCGTTATATAAAGTAAATCCGTTCAATAAATAAGGCGGCTAATTAGCCGCCTTATTTACGCATGATGCCGGGTGAATAAACTAAGGAGATCAATAATAATTGATCAGGAAAACGGCCTTACCTTTCGCTTTTCCAGGCGTCACCATACTGTCGGTTTGGATATAGCGTGCCGCCAGAGGGATCTTGATTTCTGAGCGACCATCTTTTGGCAGTTGAAACGGTTTCTCAGTCGCAAAGTCGAATAATGCCGGATTCCCACTATTGCTTCCCCAGCCCAATTGAATACCGACACCTGAGGCGGCATCAGGTAAAGATCTGTCTATGGACATGATCCCGTTGGAGGAGTCAATAACGGAAGTCGAAGGGGTTACCCGTACACCGACGTTATTATTCGTGGCGTTGGGTATCACACGCCCTCCTCCGGTATCATAGTCAAAGAGGGTGATATTATTGCTGTTATTGTAATAACCAAAGAAGGTAGGACAGTTGGTGAGTACAATTGACGCGTCTCGCCACGACGTTACTGAACCTTCGCCCGTGAAGGTCGTTCGCATCTCATGGCTTCCCATATCGACATTGACATCCGGTGTCACACAGGTTTTTGTTGTAATAGTCAGTTGCCCCTGGAACTGAATGATACTTGTTGTAATCGGAAATCCAATAACTCTGATTCCATTTGACGGGTTGTCGAAAAATAATTTGAAACTGGGTAGATCCGCCGCTTTCAACGTATAGGAACCGGGAGTTATCTCACCTATTTTTATCAAAGAAATATATCGGGTTGGTGCATTGACCGCATATCCGAATCCCTTTGCGGGTAACGTCACACCCTGATTGATAAAGGAATATTCTGCTACACTTTGGTTTACAACACCGGTAGTAACACCGCGTGAAATTGCAACACCGATACCCGGTACATTAGTTTCATATACTGCACCACCAAAAGGAGAACCCGTCCAATTTGATAACGGCCGTGGAGCGCTATTAAGCAGAGTGCCATAATTATAAGTCAGGACATCGTCTCTCCCCAAGTCTGTGGTGCAATTTATCTGAGTCTCTCCCACTCCACCCAACCATTTTCCCTGATAAATTATCGTACCATTGGGCATATCCGCTCCGGCTGAAATCGTTGCCGGGGCTAATTGCACAGTATCAGTTCGTGGAGTCGCTGCTGAATAGAGTTTACACGTTACCGTCGCCCAGACGCTGCTGCAACTTGCTACCAGTAGCAACATCATTTGTGCTACTGATTTTATTCTCTTCATTATTTCAACCTTGTGACTGGTTTTTATCACAGCAAAAAGTCTTATTAATATCATCATGCGTTCCCAAAATGCAGGGTGCAAAGATAGACCAGCACGATAATTTAATTTTTACCGTGCTGGTGCTGTACTCAATTTCACTTAAACTGACACAATTGGCGATCAATAATAATTAACCAGGAAAACGGCTTTGCCACTCGCTTTTCCAGGCGTCACCATACTGTCGGTTTGGATATAGCGTGCCGCCAGAGGGATCTTGATTTCTGAGCGACCATCTTTTGGCAGTTGAAACGGTTTTTCTGTCGCAAAGTCGAATAATGCCGGATTCCCACTGTTGCTTCCCCAGCCCAATTGAATACCGACACCTGAGGCTGCATTAGGTAAAGATCTGTCTATGGACATGATCCCGTTAGGGGAATCAATGACTGACGTCGAGGGAGTTACCCTTACGCCGACGCTGTTGCTGGTTGACTCTGCGACCAAGCCTTTACCCGTACTGTAATCAAACATGAGCGTACTGTTGTCAGCATTATAAAAACCGTGAAAAGTAGGGCAACCCGTCAACAAGATAGAAGCATCAACCCACGGGGTCGTCGCATTGATACCTGTAAAATATTCCCGCGATTCAAAACTTCCCATGGGGACATTCACATCCGGCGTGGAACAGGTCTGGGTGGACACCGTCAATTGCCCCTGAAACTGGATAGCATTAAGAGAAATGGGGAGCCCTTGCAGATACGGGCGACCCGCCGCATTATCAACATACAAATAGGCCGCAGGAAGTTGCGACGCATCGAGGGTATAATTTCCAGGCGTAATCTGGCCGGTTTTAATCAACGAGACGTAGAGGGTTCTATTAAGAAGAAAGCCTCCATGAGATCCTCCCGTCACCACCCTTTCCACCCCGTTGGGAAATTGATGGCTCGGTTGGCTCAGTGTGGCAGCGTCGGCATTATTATTACGGGAGATCGCAATACCAATACCCGGAATATTGGTCTCATATACGGCACCGCCGAAAGGGCCCCCCGTCCAGTTTGAAAGCGGCTTGGGCGCGGATTTAATACCCAGTACCACGTCAAGCCAGATATTTTTGTTGTCAGGTACAATGCATAAAAACTGTTGGCCGGGATCGCTACCAAACCATCGGCCCTGATAAATAACCGTACCCAGAGGAACGTCTGCACCCGCCGAGATAATTGCCGGAGTCAGTTGCACGGTATCGGTACGGGGCGTACCACTAAGTGCTGCGCAGGTCACTTCAGCCCAGGCACCATGGCTGGCTACCATAAGTAAAAGAAGCCCGGCCATGCACTGCTTCATTCCTTTCATGCTTTACCCCCACATACGGACGTGAAGCGCATCAGCGACTCCATACGTTTTCCTTTCGGTTGCGGCGGCATCAGGTATGACACGCTGCACTGCTGCGCCCCGTCCTGACCCCACTTCACGCTAAGTTGATCCCGCTCATTTTCCACCCGGGCATAGATTTGTCCCATCTGCCCGACCGTCCCCACGTTGTTGCCTATGCTGTCGAACACGTTGGCACCGAACGGCACCGGACTGCCATCACTTAACGTTGTGGTTATGAGCAGCGGGTAGCCCTGCTGGGTGTTGTACTTCAGGTGCACCACCGCCCCGGCGTAAGGGGCCACTTTCTGACTGGTGCTCTGCAACTCCACGTCATACGGCAGTCCTTTGGGATCGATAATGATTTCGTTCATCTCATACGGGTTCAGGTACGGTACTGCCGCATGGCCCCATGGATCGACCCGCAGACCGGAATAGTTACCGACCTTCGCGCCGGATGCACCTTTGGCTTCAACAATCGCAAAGGTATCACCGGTATACGGCGTCATCACCAGCCCGCCTTGATAGGCCAACAGCGTGCCGCTCATCCCCACCGAGGCATTCTGGTAGTTTCTGCCAGTGCTGTACCCCGCCGTCATGTTGGTCACCGGGCTGCGGAACTGCCCGTTCAGCGCCATGCTGCTGCCGATACCCTGGTTGTAGTTGGTGCCGGTCACGCCGTAGCTGTAACGTGAATCCTCGCCCGCCGAACCGGACACCCCGACCTGCTGCCCGAACTGTCCGTTACTGTTGCGATTCAGGCTGGCCGTCAGTTGCGGCACGTTGCTCCGGTCCAATCGTCCCAAAGGCATGCTCAGGCTGAACAGAATGTTGTTTTCCATCTCGCCAACGCCGTTGCGGTTGCGCCCGGCGATCAGGTTGTAGGTCACCATCTTGTAGCTGTTGCTGTAACCCATCTGGTACTGCAAATCTGAATTGCCGTAGTTCCAGTAATCCTGGGTATAACCGGTGACGTAGATCTGCCCCCAACGATCCGCCAACCCCTGGCTGACCGTGACGTTAAAGCGGTTCTTCGGACGTCTGACATTTTCTGTTGACTGCCATCTGGCTTCGGCATCCTGGGCGCGTATCGAGGTCTGGAAATCCATATAGCCCGAGGTGGAGAAGCGATAGGCGGCAATACTCAGGTTGCTTTTGGTCTCCGGCAGGAACTTGCTGTAGCCCAACTGGTAACTCTCGCCGCTCATGCGGTTGGTTGGCTCGCTGTTCAGGTGGGTGCGGGCCTGAGTGACGTCGGCGGAGAAAGCCCCGATGGCGGTACTCAGCGCCGAGCCCAGTTGCAGCGAATAGTAATTCTGGCTGGCCTGTAAGCCGCCATAGGTGGTGATCAGGTTACTCATACCGCGCTGGTAGGTGGCCTGATACAGGGCATAATCTTTGCTGAGATTGGGATCTCTAAGTTCGCCAGCCACCAGATTGTAACGGTGAGAGCCGGGACGCAGCAGGTTGGGCACCGAGGCGAACGGCACCGAGAAGTTCTGGATGCTGCCGTCGGCTTCGGTCACGGTGACGTCCAGCGTACCGCCGTAGCCAGTAGGGAACAGGTCATCGATTTCAAACGCGCCCGGCGGCACGTTGACTTCATTAATCACCCGACCATTCTGACGAATGGTGACGCGGGCGTTGGTCCGCGCGATACCGCGCACGGTTGGCGCGTAACCACGTTGTGAACTCGGCAGCATGCGGTCTTCGCTGACCAGTTCAACACCGCGGTAGGCCAGCGTATCGAATACCTGCCCCTGGGTGTTGCTCTCGCCGAGAAGTACCCGCCCCCTGATGGTCGGGATATCCCGCTGCACATAGGTATTCAGCGACTCGTAATGCCCGCCATAGTTTTCCTGCCAGTTATAGGAACCGTTGTGGCGCAGGTACCAACCGTCCAGGTTCAGCCCGGCATTGATCCCGCCAAAGGCCGAATTGCTGGTCTGGCCGCGTGAACGCTGGGTATTGCCATTAATGCTATAACCGACAATTCCGGCCGGAACACCTTTGTCCCACAGTGCCGGGCTGACATAACCGCGCGCCGTATTGTTCATGTAGAGTTGCGGCACGGTGATATTCAGTTGCTGCTCACCGGAGTCAAACTCGACCTGCGCCTGTGGCAACAGGGTCTTCAGCGGAAAGCACGCCTGGTCAGATTTCAGGGCGTCATTGAAGTTGGCGGGCAACTTGTCATAATTAAAGTCAATGCGCTTGAGCGTGTCCCGCGTCAGGCAGGGCTGTACCGACCTGTCCGGCTGCTCGGTAAATTGAATCTCCTCGCTGCCCACCAGTAACCCATTGATGC
>NZ_QOVA01000025.1 GCF_003332275.1 Edaphovirga cremea
AGGACACGTGGTGTCAACGGCAAAACCCGGTAACGCGGGAGGCAGATAATACGCTTTCCCGCCGAAGAGTCAAGCATTTTTCTTTTAAAAGAAACAGTGTTTTCACTGGCTTATCCCTTCCTGGCTGAGCGACTTGGTCTCGTTGGAGGAGTCGTTGTTCCCGGTCAGTGGAGGCGCATTATAGGGAGTTCTCGTCAGCCTGCAACCCCTAATTTCAAAAAACTTTTCAAGCGCTCATAATTTATACAAACGTGACTGCATCGGAATACAAAACACCCAACATGTCTCTTTTATAAGCTACGCAGAGGTGTTGGAAGCATGCAAAGTGTTAATCCTTTCTCTCTTTGCTTCCTTCTTCTTTAGAGAGCAATCAGCAAAAAGGGCCCGACGTTAAGTCGAGCCCTTCTATTAAGTATCGCTATTTAGCTATTCATCACTGCCTATCAGCTACAAACTGCTCACTGATGGGCGATGATGTGCCCATCTGCAACATCCAGCGTTACCGGGATACCCGGAATCAATTTGCCGGACAAGATCTGCTGAGCCAGCGGGTTTTCAATTTCCTGCTGGATGGCACGTTTCAACGGACGCGCACCATAAACAGGGTCGAAACCGGTGTTCCCTAACAGCTCCAATGCCGCATCGGTCAGCGTCACACTGTAGCCACGCTCTTCCAGTCGTTTGTACAGACGGTTCAACTGAATAAGAGCAATCGACTTGATGTGCGCGCGTCCCAGTGGATGGAAAACAACGAGCTCATCTATACGGTTGATGAATTCCGGACGGAAATGGTGACTGACGACTTCCATCACCGTCTCTTTCATCTGCGGATAATCCATCTGTCCAAACCGTTCCTGAATCAGATCAGAACCGAGGTTCGACGTCATGATAACCACCGTATTACGGAAATCCACGGTTCTCCCCTGACCATCGGTCAAGCGGCCATCATCCAGTACTTGCAATAAGATGTTGAAAACATCTGGATGCGCCTTCTCAACTTCATCCAGCAGGATGACCGAATAAGGTCGACGGCGAACAGCTTCCGTCAGATACCCCCCTTCTTCATACCCAACATAGCCTGGAGGTGCACCGACCAGACGCGATACCGAATGTTTTTCCATAAATTCGGACATATCGATACGCACCATGGCGTCATCACTGTCAAACAGGAACATCGCCAACGCTTTGCACAGCTCGGTTTTCCCTACCCCCGTTGGACCAAGGAACAGGAATGACCCGATCGGACGGTTCGGATCCGCCAAACCGGCACGGCTACGGCGGATAGCATTCGAGACAGCATCAACCGCCTCGTTCTGGCCAATAACCCGCTGATGCAGATCCTGCTCCATACGCAACAGTTTCTCGCGCTCACCCTCGAGCATCCGCGCCACTGGAATCCCGGTCCAACGCGCCAGGACTTCAGCAATTTCAGCTTCCGTTACCCGGTTGCGCAGCAACTTCATGGTCTTGCCTTCGGCTTGCGTCGCTGCGGCCAGTTGTTTCTCCAGTGCGGGAATTTTACCGTACTGCAATTCAGACATCCGGCCAAGGTCGCCCACACGACGAGCTTGCTCCAGTGTCAGCTTCGCTTGTTCAAGTTCCGCTTTGATATTCTGGGTGCCCGTCAGTGAAGCTTTCTCGGCTTTCCACTCTTCTTCCAGCTCGGAGTATTCACGCTCTTTCTGCTCTAATTCAGCGTTGAGCATTTCAAGACGTTTTATACTGGCATCATCAGACTCTTTTTTCAGGGCCTGCTGTTCCAGTTTCAACTGGATGATTCGGCGTTCCAGACGGTCAAGTGGCTCAGGCTTCGAGTCAATCTGCATACGAATGCTGGATGCCGCCTCATCAATCAGGTCAATGGCTTTGTCCGGCAACTGGCGATCGGCAATATAACGATGAGACAACGTGGCTGCCGCAACAATCGCCGGGTCAGTAATCTGCACATGGTGATGCAATTCGTAACGCTCTTTAAGACCACGAAGTATAGCGATAGTGTCTTCCACTGAAGGTTCGGCAACAAAAATTTTCTGGAACCGACGCTCCAATGCCGCATCTTTCTCTATATATTGACGATACTCGTCAAGCGTCGTTGCTCCCACACAGTGCAATTCACCACGAGCAAGCGCTGGCTTTAACATATTACCGGCATCCATAGCACCGTCGGCTTTACCGGCACCCACCATGGTATGCAATTCATCAATAAACAGGATGACGTTACCTTCCTGCTTTGAAAGATCGTTCAGTACGCCTTTCAAACGCTCTTCAAATTCACCCCGATATTTTGCGCCAGCAATCAGCGACCCCATATCCAGGGACAAAACGCGTTTATTTTTCAAGCCTTCAGGCACTTCACCATTAATGATGCGCAGAGCCAAACCTTCAACAATGGCGGTTTTACCCACACCTGGCTCACCAATCAATACAGGATTGTTTTTGGTACGGCGTTGCAACACCTGAATGGTGCGGCGAATTTCTTCATCACGACCAATGACAGGATCGAGTTTACCTTGTTCGGCACGCTCGGTGAGGTCGATGGTGAATTTCTTCAATGCCTGGCGCTGGTCTTCAGCTCCTTGATCATCCACAGAGTCACCTCCTCTCATTTGTTCAATCGCTTTACTGATTTTATCTGCCGTCGCGCCAGCGCTTTTCAACATATCAGTCAGCGTGCCGCGATCTTCCAGAACTGCCAGAACAAACAATTCGGAAGAGATAAATTTATCTGCGCGTTTTTGCGCAAGTTTGTCACATAAGTTTAAAACCCTAACCAATTCGTGGGAGGGTTGTACATCGCCACCCGTTCCCTCAACCTGAGGTAAACGCCCAAGTGCCTGTTCGATATCCTGACGCAACCGGCCTGTATCAATACCGGCAGAAGTCAGTAACGGACGCACGGTTCCCCCTTCCTGATTAAGCAAGGCGCTCATCAAGTGGAGAGGTTCAATAAATTGATTGTCGCGCCCAAGGGCAACGGATTGGGCATCTGCGAGGGCTAACTGGAATTTACTGGTAAGACGATCCAGACGCATAAATCCTCCAATACTGTTCAAAATTGCTACTGGAGATTAAATGAGGTCAACCCTCACGTTTTCAAGGTTATCTTGGCAGTATATTCGGATTATTTTTATGCGTCAGTGGATCGTCTTGATTTGATAGGTTATATCAGCCAGATCAAACTTGCCATACGGCCAGTGATTTCGTCGCGGCGATAAGAGAAAAAGCGTGATCTATCGCTTACCGTACAGAGACCGCCACCATAAATCTGTGAAACACCGACTGAGCGCAGGTGCAGCCTGGCCAAATGATAGATATCGGCCAGATATTTTCCATTCATCTGGGCAACAAAAGCCCCATTGGTCGTAGGCTCCTGCGCCATAAACGCGTCGCGAACCTCGCTACCCACTTCAAATTTCTGCGGTCCGATAGCCGGACCCAACCAGGCCATTATCTGCGAGGGCGGTGCAGAAAATTGTTGGATGGTACTCTCCAGAATACCCGCACACAGTCCGCGCCAACCGGCATGAGCAGCAGCGACCTCATCACCGGCGAGTGAACAGAACAAAACGGGGAGGCAGTCTGCCGTCATGATGGCACACACCTGTTGTTGCTGATGGGAATAAACCGCATCAGCCACGAAATGACCTTTTGTCTTCTGCCCCGATGCAAGCCGCACGACATCCGTGCCGTGCACTTGCTCCAGCCAATGCGGCATCTGCGGGAGATGCGCATACTTCACCAGCCGCTGACGATTTTCCTGCACGCTGACAGGATCATCACCAACGTGTGTTCCGAGATTCAACGAATCGTAAGGCGGCAGACTTATGCCACCAGCGCGCAACGTGCTGCACGCCTTGACAGTGGCAGGTGCAGGCCAGTCGGGTAACAGAAGAGAGTTCATCACCAATCCATCTGATCCTTGAATTGTTCAGTATCGGCTTTCAGTGCATTGATCAGGTCAACCATATCTTGCGGTAGCGGCGCATGCCACTCCATCTGAATCCCGGTAATCGGATGATAGAGGCGCAGCATTGTTGCGTGCAATGCCTGACGATCAAAACTGCGCAGCACTGCGATAAATTCGTCAGAAGCACCTTTCGGCGGACGCGGGCGGCCACCGTAGAGCTGATCGCCCACCAGCGGATGGTTAATGTGCGACATATGCACGCGAATCTGGTGAGTACGCCCGGTTTCCAGACGCAGGCGCAAACGCGTATGGGCGCGGAAATGCTCCATAATGCGATAGTGCGTTACCGCTGGCTTACCCATCGGATGAACCGCCATATGGGTACGTTTGGTGGAATGGCGGGCAATTGGCTCTTCAACCAGGCCACCAGCCGTCATCGTGCCAATGGCCACTGCTTCATATTCGCGAGTAATTTCCCGCGCTTGCAACGCTTCAACCAGACGCGTCTGTGCAGGTACCGTTTTGGCGACCACCATCAGACCGGTAGTGTCTTTATCCAGACGGTGAACAATGCCCGCACGCGGTACATCCATAATTTCAGGATAGTAATGCAATAGCGCATTCAATACCGTGCCGTCGGGGTTTCCTGCTCCAGGATGAACAACCAGATCGCGCGGTTTATTGATAACCAGAATATCAGTATCTTCATAAACGATATCAAGTGCGATATCCTGCGCTTCCCAGCGGGCTTCTTCTTCTATTTGAGCATCAATAGCGACGATCTCGCCGCCCAACACTTTTTCTTTCGGTTTGTTGACTGTTTTACTGTTTACCGATACCCGATCGTCCAGGATCCACTCTTTTATGCGTGATCGTGAATAATCAGGGAACAATTCGGCCAAAGCCTGATCTAAACGTTGACCGAGTTGAGATTCGGCCACCGTTGCGGTGAGTTGTACTTGTTGTGCCATATGCAGCTTCTTCGTTAACGTTGGGTTTTCACGGCGATGCCGTTTAAAATAATGTGCTATTGTAGCTGGTCTTTGTCGGGAGCTTAACGGACAGTCTCCCGGAATAACACCCTGAGGATAATCAAAACGTCATGACGCGTATGAAATATCTGGTGGCTGCAGCCACGTTGAGCCTGGCGCTGGCTGGTTGCTCCAGTTCCAAGGATGCGGTTCCCGACAATCCGCCTTCGGAACTCTATGCGACCGCTCAGCAAAAACTGCAGGACGGTAACTTCAAAGGAGCTATTGCACAACTGGAAGCGTTAGATAACCGCTATCCGTTTGGGCCTTACTCCCAGCAAGTTCAACTGGATCTGATTTACGCTTACTATAAATCGGCAGACTTGCCGTTAGCGCAAGCATCGATTGACCGGTTTATGCGTCTTAACCCCACGCATCCGAATATCGATTACGTGATGTATATGCGTGGTCTGACCGACATGGCGCTGGATGACAGTGCATTACAGGGCTTCTTTGGCGTTGATCGTTCCGATCGCGATCCACAACATGCTCGCGCCGCATTCCGCGACTTTAGTCAGCTGATTCAGGGCTACCCTAATAGTCAATACGTCACTGATGCGAATAAGCGGCTGGTCTATCTGAAAGAACGCCTGGCCAAATATGAGCTGTCAGTTGCGCAATACTACACGAAACGTGGCGCTTACGTTGCAGTAGTTAATCGTGTTGAACAGATGATGAAAGATTATCCGGATACGCAGGCAACCCGCGACGCATTGCCACTTATGGAAAATGCCTACAAACAGCTTCAACTGAATGCTCAGGCAGACAAAGTAGCCAAGATTATTGATGCGAATAAAAGCTGAGAATAGCTAAAGGCAGGTATGATAAAAACGGTGGCTTCGGCTACCGTTTTTTTTTCGGCTTTTTTAATAAGACGCGCAACTATCTACAAAATTCAGCCACACCAATGACTGGCAGAAACCGTAAATTCCGCCACCTAACTTACTGATACTGCGGCATTGCGCGCCAAGCTTCAAGCAAAAGTTACCCATTACTTACCCACCATCACATAACATGCTGACTTGACAAAAAGTGACAAAATTATGTGATTTTCATCACCCATTTTGTGCAAAAGCGCGTTATGCTGAATCTATCCTAAGACGGAAAGACAGAGAGGTAAGTTCTATGACAATCAATATCACCAGCAAACAAATGGATATTACTGAAGCAATTCGTCAGCACGTCGAAGACCGTCTCGCTAAACTGGATAAATGGCAAGCTCACCTGATTAATCCTCACATAGTGCTTTCAAAAGATCCAAAGGGATTTGTCGCGGATGCCACTATCAGCACGCCTAACGGCCCGTTGGTTGCCAGCGCCAAACATATTGACATGTACGCCGCCATCAATGAGTTGATTACCAAACTTGAACGCCAACTGAACAAGGTTCAGCACAAAGGCGAAGCACGCAGAGCGGCAACCTGCGTAAAAGATGTGAACCTGGAGCCTCTGGAAGCAGAAGAATAACTTCAAGCCAGTCGTCACACCAACGCGCTCAATGAGCGCGTTTTTTATTGACAAAAAAACGCCAGCAGTTAAGTTAAAACACTATTCCCCACAAAATGATCGCTGAACATGATACGAACCCTGTTTTTCTTCGCATTCTTTTTTACCTTCCCCTGACTGGGAGGCGTTTCGTCGTGTGATAAAGAATGCGAAGACGAACAAAAAAGCCTCCCTAAAACGGAGGCTTTTTTTATGATTAAATATAAAAGGCAGACACTATGAGCGAGAACCCTTTATCGGCACTGCGTGAACGTATCAGTGCCGTTGATCTAAAACTGTTGGAGTTGCTGGCGGAACGCCGTGCATTGGCCGTTGACGTGGCAAAAACCAAACTGCACACGCACCGACCTATTCGTGACAAAGAGCGTGAGCGTGATTTACTTGACTCACTGATTGAAGAAGGCAAAAAGCAGGGGTTGAATGGCTATTACATCACCCGTCTCTTCCAATTGATTATTGAAGATTCCGTACTGACCCAACAGGCTCTGCTGCAACAACAATTGAACCAGACTTCATTTCGTTCTGCCCGTATCGCTTTTCTGGGACCAAAAGGGTCTTACTCACATCTCGCCGCACGCCAGTATGCTGCACGCCATGTCGATCAAATCATCGAATGCGGCTGCCTGAAATTCCAGGACATCTTTACCCAGGTTGAAACCGGTCAGGCTGACTTTGCCGTTCTCCCTATTGAGAACACCAGTTCCGGCTCAATCAATGACGTCTACGATTTACTGCAACACACCAGCCTGTCGATTGTCGGCGAGATGACCAATCCTATCGACCACTGTGTGCTTATTGCAGCAGAAACCGATCTCTCACAGATTGAAACGGTTTACAGCCATCCGCAACCGTTCCAGCAATGCAGCCAGTTCCTCAATCGCTTCCCGCACTGGAAAATCGAATATTGCGAAAGCACTGCTGCCGCCATGGAAAAAGTGGCCGCCATGAAATCCCCGCATGTTGCCGCATTGGGCAGCGAGGCTGGTGGTGCGCTCTATCAGTTGCAGGTTTTGGAACATAATCTGGCGAACCAGGAACAGAACATCACCCGCTTTATCGTTCTGGCCAGAAAACCTATTGATGTCTCGGATCAGGTACCGGCGAAAACCACGTTAATCATGGCAACCGGTCAGCAATCAGGTGCACTGGTCGAAGCGTTACTCGTATTGCGTGAGCATGGCATTATCATGACCAAGCTTGAGTCACGTCCTATCAATGGTAATCCATGGGAAGAGATGTTTTATATCGACGTGCAGGCCAACCTGCGTTCGGAAGCCATGAATAAAGCCCTGCGTGATTTGACGCCAATCACCCGCTCCCTGAAAGTGCTGGGCTGTTATCCAAGTGAAAACGTGGTGCCCGTCAATCCAAGCTAAAAAAATGGCCATATCCGCATAGATATGGCCATTTTCTTTCGATGTGAAATCTGCTGCTCAGAAACTAGCGGTTGTCATTGGCCTGCCGCAGCAGAGAACGACTTTCAACCAGGAACCGCTGGGCGTAATCGCCAAACCAGTGTTCAACCTTTTTGAAACTGTCGACAAACGCTTGCTTATCACCATGCTCAAGCAATTTTATCGCTTCGCCAAACCGCTGGTAATAACGTTTAATCAACGCCAGATTATTCTCTGAGGACATAATAATGTCCGCATAGAGTTGAGGATCTTGAGCAAACAACCGACCAACCATCGCCAACTCCAGGCGATAAATGGGCGATGAAAGCGCCAGCAGTTGTTCCAACTGCACATTCTCTTCCGCCAGGTGCAAGCCGTAAGCAAATGTCGCAAAGTGCCTCAACGCCTGAATAAAGGCCATATTCTGATCGTGCTCTACCGCGCTGATGCGATGCAATCTGGCCCCCCAGACCTGCAGTTGCTCCAGCAGCCATTGATACGCCTCAGGCTCACGACCATCGCAATACACCACTACCTGTTTCGCCAAACTGCCAACGTCCGGGCCAAACATTGGATGCAATCCAACAACCGGCCCCTCATGCACAGCCAACATTGCCTGCAAAGGACGGTTTTTCACGGACGCCAGATCAACCAGAATACAGTCGTCAGGAAGTTTGGGCAGGCGGGAAATCACCTGCTCGGTAACGTGAATGGGCACGCTGACAATAACCATACCGGCATCGGATAACAGTTCTTCAGCCCGCGGCCAATCTTCCTGTTCAAGAATACGGACCTGATAACCCGATAAACCCAACATGCGGCTGAACAACCGTCCCATTTGCCCATCACCACCAATAATGACGATAGGACGCAGTTGCGGGCGGAGCGTTTTGAAGCCTTTATCGTTCTCACTGGAATATGACTCACGCATCACGCGGCGTAATACATCCTCAATAAGATCGGCAGGCACACCCAGCGCCTCGGCCTCTTTGCGTCGCGATGCGAGCATTGAAGCCTCACGATCGGGAACGTAGATCGGCAAACCATAACGGCTTTTCACCTCCCCCACTTCCGCAACCAGGTTCAGGCGCTTTGCCAGTAAATCCAGCAACGCTTTATCCACTTCATCAATTTGATCGCGTAGTGCGGTCAGTTCAGCCACCATGAATTCTTACACTCCTTTATTTCGTGACTTCAGCGGGTTCCCCAACTGCTGGTGCATCTCACGCAGCAGGGTTTCGGTGCTTTCCCAGTTGATGCAAGCATCGGTAACAGACATACCGTAACGCATATTTGCGCGAGGCTGTTCAGAAGACTGGTTGCCTTCATGCAGATTACTCTCGATCATCACACCCGTAATCGAGCGGTTCCCGGCTTTTATCTGTTCAATCACTGAGTCTGCCACCTCAGGCTGACGACGGTAATCTTTGTTTGAGTTGCCATGACTGCAATCTATCATCAAGGACGGATTGAGTCCTGCTTCCTGCATCTGTTTTTCACAGGCTGCGACATGTTCTGCGCTGTAGTTCGGCGTTTTGCCGCCGCGCAGAATGACGTGCCCATCGGGATTACCCTGGGTTTGCAACAGGCAAACCTGGCCGGACTGATTGATACCGACGAAGCGATGCGGCATGGCAGCAGCGCGCATGGCGTTGATAGCCGTACCCAGGCTGCCATCTGTGCCATTTTTGAAACCCACAGGCATTGAAAGACCAGAGGCCATTTCGCGGTGGGTTTGCGACTCGGTGGTTCTCGCACCAATGGCGGACCAACTGAACAGATCGCCAAGGTATTGTGGACTGTTTGGATCCAGCGCTTCTGTCGCCAGAGGCAGCCCCATTCCTACAAGTTCCAGTAACAGGCGACGGGCAATATGAAAACCGCCTTCGACATCGAATGAACCATCCATATGCGGATCGTTGATCAGCCCTTTCCAACCGACCGTCGTTCTTGGTTTTTCGAAGTAAACCCGCATGACAATATATAAGTGATCGCTTAATTCAGCAGCCAATGTTTTCAGATGTCTAGCGTAGTCGAGTGCCGCATCTGGATCATGAATCGAGCAAGGCCCACATACCACTAACAGACGATGATCGCGACCCTGAACGATATTGGCGATCGTTTTACGCGCCAATTCGATTTCACTTTGATCGGTATCACTGAGGGGGTGCTGATTTTTCAGTTCTTCTGGCGTAATAAGTATCTGTTCTGCACTGATGTGAACGTTATTGAGTGCGTCTTTTTGCATTATCATAATTATACCTGTCTCTATTATCCGTGTGCTTCAGCGAGAATCTAAAGCTATGGATGATACAATACCATGCCATGTAAAGTTTTCAACCCAACACCGTAAAGATTTAATTACCACAAATTAAGAATGGAAATAGGAATAGCAGAAGGTATGGCAGGTAAATCGCTGACAAGGCGCTCAATATAAATTCACTATTTACAACAAGTTAAATTAACTCTCTCTTTATTAAGTACAATCATCGCTCTGAAATAGAGTTCTTATCCAACTAAGTGTAATTAAAAGTTTACATAAATATTACCCCCCCTTCTCAACGGATATTTTATCGCCATGATCGTAGCTTAAATTAAAAAAAAACGGCCCGCAAATGCGGGCCGTTAACATGAGAATGTCGCCTAAGCGATTATCAGTTAAGACGCTCTTTGATACGAGCAGACTTACCAGTACGCTCACGCAGGTAGTACAGTTTGGCTTGACGAACGGCACCACGACGTTTCACAGTAATGCTGTCGATTACTGGGGAGTGAGTCTGGAATACACGCTCAACACCTTCGCCGTTAGAAATCTTACGAACAGTGAATGCAGAGTGCAGACCGCGGTTACGAATAGCGATAACCACGCCCTCGAATGCCTGCAGACGTTTTTTGGTACCTTCAACGACCCATACCTTAACTTCCACGGAATCACCCGGACGGAAAGCAGGTACGTCTTGCTTCATCTGCTCTTGTTCAATTTGCTTGATAATATTGCTCATAATATGTCTCTTACCCTAGGTAAACTGATATATCGGGATCGTTGGCACGTATGCTCACACGTTCCCTTCATAGTCTGGTTGACTGGACTGATATTCACGACGGAATTCAGCCAGCAACTTCTGTTGCTCGTCAGTCAGAGCTAGGCTTTCCAGAAGTTCAGGTCTTCTAAGCCAGGTACGGCCCAACGACTGCTTCAGACGCCAGCGACGAATCTCGGCATGATTCCCCGACAGCAATACCGCCGGTACTTCCATGCCTTCCAACACCTCGGGACGGGTATAGTGCGGACAGTCCAACAATCCGTCGACAAAAGAGTCCTCTTCTGCCGATGCCTGATGACCCAGAACACCCGGTATAAAACGGGAGACCGAATCAACCAAAGCCATTGCCGGTAATTCACCACCGCTGAGTACGTAATCGCCAATTGACCATTCTTCATCAATTTCAGTTTTGATTACGCGCTCATCTATTCCCTCATACCGGCCACAGACCAGAATCATCTTCTGATACGTTGCCAGTTCGCGAACTCCTTGCTGATCAAGTTTGCGCCCTTGAGGTGACAGATAAATCACTTTTGCGCCTTCACCTGCCGCCGCTTTTGCTGCATGAATAGCTTCCCGCAAGGGTTGAACCATCATCAGCATTCCGGGGCCACCGCCATATGGGCGATCATCCACGGTACGGTGCCGATCGTAGGTGAAGTCACGAGGACTCCAGCATTGTACGTTCAGCAGGCCATTTTTTACTGCCCGGCCAGTTACCCCGTAATCGGTGATTGCGCGGAACATCTCAGGAAACAGGCTGACTATACCAATAAACACAAGCCCATCCCCATCCACTCATCTTTTCCGTTGATCTCGGAGGTCAAAAACCAGGATCCCAATCTACTTCAATCGCTTGAGCAGTGAGATCGACTTTCTTGATAACCTGCCCATCGAGGAACGGGATCAACCGCTCCTTGAGTCCGAATGCATCTTTCAGGTTTGCTTTAACGACCATCACATCATTAGAACCGGTTTCCATCATATCGATGATTTTACCCAATTCATAACCGGAGGTGGTTACTACCTGACAACCAATAAGGTCTTTCCAGTAGTAGTCACCGTCAGTGAGTGCTGGCAGTTGCGCAGAATCCACGACAATCTCGCGATTGGTCAGTAAATTCGCGGCTTCCCGATCGTCAACGCCTTTGACTTTGATGATCAGATCCTGATTGTGGCGCTTCCAGCTTTCCAGCTCGAGTTGCTGCCACTTACCCGCCTGCTGGATAAACCACGGCTGGTAGTCAAAAATGCTTTCGGCATCTTCGGTGGATGAAAACACTCTGAGCCAACCACGAATTCCGTAGGTAGAACCCAGCTTACCGAGCACGATTGGCTCTTCGGGAACCCCAGTATTAAGTTGCTTGCTCATAGCTACCACCGCGACAGATTACGCTGCTTTCTTAGCTTCTTTGATCAGCGAAGATACGCGATCAGAAACGGTTGCACCCAGTTCAACCCAATGGTTGATACGATCCAGGTCCAGACGCAGTGCTTCAGCCTGACCAGATGCGATCGGGTTGAAGAAGCCTACACGCTCGATGAAACGACCATCACGTGCATTGCGGCTATCGGTCACTACTACTTGATAGAACGGACGCTTTTTAGCGCCGCCACGTGCCAAACGAATTGTTACCATAACATCCTCTTAAGTTAATAAAACACTTGGGCCCCATCGGGGAACGGGGCCCAAGTGCTATATAAAAAGCCCGAAAATTTTACTCATTTTGGCGCAAAAAGCAATCGAAAGCGTATTTAGTTCACGACGCCGCTTTGCCAGGGGTAAAAAATCCGGTGATTAGCGGCCGGGGAATCCGGGTGGCATCATACCTTTCATGCCACGCATCATCTTCGACAAACCGCCCTTTTTCATTTTCTTCATCATGCGCTGCATTTCGTCAAACTGCTTCAACAGACGGTTGACGTCCTGCACCTGCATACCTGAACCCGCAGCGATACGACGCTTACGGGATCCTTTGATGATTTCCGGCTTGGCACGTTCTTTCAGCGTCATTGAATTAATGATCGCCTCCATCCGCACCAGGACTTTGTCATCCATTTGCGACTTCACATTATCAGGCAGTTGCCCGGCACCTGGCAATTTGCTCAGCATGCTGGCCATACCACCCATATTGCGCATCTGTTTTAACTGATCAAGGAAATCGGTCAGATCAAAACCGTCCCCTTTTTTCAATTTACTGGCCAGCTTTTCAGCCTGGTCACGGTCTACTTTGCTTTCAATGTCCTCGATCAGGGACAGTACGTCGCCCATCCCCAGAATACGGGAGGCGATACGATCGGGGTGGAATGGCTCAAGCGCCTCATTCTTCTCACCCACGCCAAGGAATTTGATTGGCTTGCCGGTAATATGACGAATTGACAGTGCCGCCCCGCCACGCGCATCACCGTCAACTTTGGTCAACACCACGCCAGTTAACGGCAGGGCCTCGTTGAAAGCTTTGGCGGTATTGGCCGCATCCTGTCCGGTCATTGCATCGACAACAAACAGGGTTTCAACAGGATTAATCGCTGCATGGATGTGTTTAATTTCATCCATCATCGCTTCATCAACGTGCAAACGACCTGCGGTATCGACAATCAGGACATCATAAAACTTCAGTTTAGCCTGTTGCAGGGCGCGGCTCACAATATCAACCGGCTTTTCCTGAATATCCGAGGCGAAGAAATCCACACCCACCTGTCCTGCCAGCGTCTCCAACTGCTTGATCGCCGCAGGGCGATAAACGTCGGCAGAAACTACCAGAACCTTCTTCTTGTGTTTTTCTTTTAAAAACTTGGCCAGTTTGCCGACGCTGGTTGTTTTACCCGCCCCTTGCAGACCGGCCATAAGCACCACAGCCGGAGGCTGCGCAGCAAGATTCAGTTCAGTATTTGCATCACCCATGGCCGCCGTAAGTTCGTTTTTAACGATTTTTACGAACTCCTGACCCGGCGTCAGGCTTTTGTTGACATCATGTCCAACCGCGCTCTCTTTCACACGACTGATAAAATCACGGACAACAGGCAGCGCAACGTCGGCTTCCAACAGAGCCATGCGTACTTCACGCAGCGTATCTTTAATATTTTCTTCGGTCAGCCGCCCACGGCCGCTGATATTGCGCAACGTGCGCGACAATCGATCGCTTAAGTTCTCAAACATCGTCTCTTGCTCAACGTAATGACAGCCGCCTTGGCGACACAATTGCGGGATTATAACACGAAGCGCGCACGATCTCTGCCCCCGCTACGGAGATCGGTTGGAGCGTGACGCTGCTAACGTTATACTGACCGCCTGACCCATTTATGAAGCCAGATAAAACGCTATGCCAGTTTTCGCCATTGTGGCCATGATTGCTTACTTACTCAGCCTTGGGCTGGTTATTCCCAGCCTCGTACGCCAGAAAAGTGCGTTTCGGCGGCTGGCGCTGATCTCGGCTGCTGTGGCTCTGATTTGTCACGCTATCGCCTTGCAACAGCGGATCTTCGACGTCAGTACCGGTCAAAATCTCAGCATGGTCAATGTCGGTTCCATTGTCAGCCTGATTATCTGCACCGTCATGACGTATGTCGCCTCACGCAACCGCGGTTGGTTTTTCCTGCCGATCGTCTACAGCTTTGCGCTGATCAATCTGGCGTTCGTGAGTTTCCTGCCCGGTGAGTTTATTACACACCTTGAGGCCAGCCGTGGTCTGTTGATTCATATAGGTCTGGCGCTTTTTTCATACGCTACTCTGATGATTGCAGCACTTTATGCGCTGCAACTGGCATGGCTTGATTACCTGCTTAAAAATAAGAAACTGGCATTCAGCTCTGATATGCCACCGCTGATGAGCATCGAGCGCAAGCTGTTCCACGTCACACAAGTGGGCGTTGTTCTGCTGACCCTAACGCTGTGTACCGGATTGTTCTATATGGATAATCTGTTCAACAAGGAGAATGTGCATAAAGCCGTGCTGTCAATAATGGCCTGGTTTGTGTATATCGTTTTACTCTGGGGGCACTATCATGAAGGTTGGCGTGGGCGTCGCGTGGTGTGGTTTAGTATGGCGGGTGCGCTGCTACTGACCCTGGCGTATTTCGGTAGCCGACTGGTTCAGCAGGTGATCGTTTCCTGACCCCGCAATATTTCTGCCGACACATCTGTCTCCCTCTCTTAAGGGGGAGTGTGTTTTCTCTTTAGAAGGAACACCGCGTTGGAGCATATCTCAACAGGTACCCTGATTATTATCCTGGTTATCATGGTGGTGGTTTCGGCTTATTTTTCCGCCTCTGAAACCGGGATGATGACGCTCAACCGCTATCGCTTGCGCCATCAGGCCAAACAGGGAAATCGGGCTGCGCGGCGGGTCGAAAAGTTGCTGACGCACCCCGATCGTTTGATAAGCCTGGTGCTTATCGGCAATAACCTGGTGAATATCCTGGCTTCCGCATTGGCTACCATTGTCGGGATCCGTCTGTATGGCGATGCTGGTGTAGCTATTGCCACCGGTATCCTGACGTTTGTTATCTTGCTGTTTGCTGAAGTGCTGCCCAAAACCTTTGCGGCACTGAACCCTGAGCGCATCGCATTCCCAAGCAGTCTGCTCCTGATTCCCTTGCAAAAACTCATGTTGCCGCTGGTCTGGGTCCTGAACACGATTTCACGACTGATCATGCGCATGTGCGGTATCAAGAGCAACGTCCGCCTCAGCGATGCCATAAGCAAAGATGAATTGCGGACAATCGTGAACGAATCCCAGTCGCAGATCTCACGCCGCAATCAGGACATGTTGATATCCGTGCTTGATCTGGAAAAAGTCTCGGTGGGTGACATCATGGTGCCACGCAATGAGATTGTAGGTATCGATATCAATGATGACTGGAAGTCTATCATGCGCCAGCTCACCCATTCGCCGCATGGTCGCATCGTCCTTTACCGCGACTCACTGGATGATGCGATTGGTATGCTGCGCGTTCGGGAAGCCTATCGTTTGATGATCGAGAAAAAAGAGTTCAACAAAGAGAATCTGCTGCGGGCTGCGGATGAAATCTACTTTATTCCTGAAGGTACGCCCCTCAATATCCAATTGGTGAAATTCCAGCGCAACAAAGAGAAAGTCGGCATCATCGTTGATGAGTATGGCGACATTCAAGGTCTGGTTACCGTTGAAGATATTCTCGAAGACATTGTGGGTGACTTCACGACTTCCATGTCTCCTACACTGGCAGAAGAAGTGACACCGCAAAGTGATGGTTCCGTGCTCATAGAAGGCAGTGCAAACGTGCGTGAGTTGAATAAGGCGTTTAACTGGCACCTTCCGGCAGAGGGTCCGCGGACAGTCAATGGCATGCTGCTCGAAGTGCTGGAAGATATACCGTTGGCGAATACGCGGGTACAAGTGAAGAACTACGACGTAGAAATCCTGGATGTGCAGGATAATATGATCAAACAGGTTCGGGTTACACCCACGCAATCAATTCATGCCAGCGTGCAGCCACACTGAGGCTCAACTTGCCCGGTTTTTCCCCAATAAAAAAGACGCACCATTGCGCGTCTTTTTGCTTTCACTGACCCGCACAAACTAAATATGCAGTTCGGTGAGCTTCTCTTTCGGCAGGGCCAGTTCGTCGTTGTGGTTCACAACAACATCATGATCCAGGATATGCTGCGCAATTTCCTGTGCCTCTTTGAGAGAGTGCATTTCGAAGGTACCGCACTGATATTCGTTCAGCTCAGGGATTTTGTTCTGGTCTGTGACTTTCAGTACATCCGCCATCGCCGCTTTCCAGGCATCCGCAACACGCTGCTCATCCGGAGTACCAATCAGGCTCATATAGAACCCAGTACGACAGCCCATTGGTGAGATATCGATAATCTCTACGCCGGAACCATTCAGATGATTACGCATAAAACCGGCAAAGAGATGTTCGAGAGTATGGATCCCACGCTCAGGCATCACTTCCAGGTTCGGGCGACAGAAGCGCAAATCGAACACCGTGATGGCATCGCCATGAGGCGTATTCATCGTCTTGGCGACGCGAACAGCAGGTGCTGCCATCCGGGTATGGTCTACGGTAAAGCTATCCAGCAGTGGCATATCGTCACCTCCTCATAGAAAAAACAATTTTTTTATCAAAATAAGGAAACCTTTTCCTTACCCGCGAGTCTGAATACTTGAAAGACGCGCATTTGTTATCATCATCCCTGTTACCAGAGATGTTTATTTTGGCCACATTAATTGTGGCCTTTTTCTTTTCAGCCCCCGGCATTCCTTGCCAGAAACGCTTCAAAGCTTAACGTATCCGACGCTTCCAGCTCTTTCTGCCGCTGTATCGACGCTTCACGCTCCTGCGATAACTGATCCTCCGTCAATACCTCCAACGGCTCATCGATCAGCATCCGGCGATATTGTTCAGACAAGGCCAGTCCGAGATTCCCTAAACCGCTTTCTTTCATCGCCTGCAAAATACGCGCAGAGTAAGTCAGATCCGGATTGTCGAAAGCTTCCACCAATTCATCGCAGACTAATTGATACTGCTTATTATCATTGGTGCTGTCCAGTACTTCAGCAACACGGCGTAAATCAGCGAACAGCGCTTTACCCACTTTATCCAGCGGCTCACGCGCAGTTTCGCAACCAATACCAATGGTCTGGCCCGGTTTACGCCCTTCAAGAATGACGCGGTTCCAGTTGTGTCGCGTGCAGACCAACTCATCACTGCTCATCTCCGGCGCATCCGCGAGGGCACACCAAATCAGGAACAGATCCAGGAAACGTGCCTGATTGGCATCGACGCCGATCGGTGAGAACGGATTGATATCGAGTGAGCGCACTTCAATATACTCTATTCCACCACGCAGCAATGCATCTGACGGCGTCTCGCCCGAACGCGTAACGCGCTTGGGTCGGATAGGCGCATAGAGTTCGTTTTCAATCTGCAACACGTTGGAGTTCAATTGCAGATAGCGATCGCCCTCTTTCACACCCAGTTTGGCATACTCTTCTGATGGCGTAAGAATCGCCTGTTTCAGGCCCTTCACGTAAGTCGCCAGATCGTTAAACGTAATTCCCAGATTGCTTTGGGATTTATTGGTATAGCCCAAATCGCTCAAACGCAACGAGGTGGCATACGGTAAATAACACATGCCTTTGTCATTACGTTCGAACGGCAGCGCCGTTTCACGCCCTTGCAGGAATGAAGAACAGATAGCCGGGGACGCACCAAACAGATAAGGAATAACCCAGCCGAAACGGTAGTAATTGCGAATCAGCTTGAAATAACCTGCGGAGATCTCTTCCTTGCCACTCGCAGCATCTTCAATACCCAGACGCGCCTGCCAGAAGGCCAGCGGCAGGGAGAAGTTATAATGCACGCCTGAAATAGCCTGCATCAACGCACCATAGCGGTTTTTCAACCCTTCACGATACAGCGTTTTCATCCGCCCAATATTGGAGGTGCCATATTGCGCCAGCCCGATATCCTGCTCTGATTCAATAAAGCAGGGCATGCTAAATGGCCACATACGCTCTTCGCCAATATTTCGTGCCACATGGCGATGAATATCGCGCAGGAACGTCAACAGGTGATCGATATTATCATCAACCGGCGTAATGAACTCTAATAACGCTTCCGCAAAATCTGTGGTTACCCACTTGTGCGTTAATGCAGACCCCAATGCTTGTGGATGACCCGTCGCTGCCAATGAACCATCAGCAGTAACTCGAAGTGTTTCGCGCTCAATTCCGCGACGAATTCCTTTTAATGCCTGGGGATGGGCTTCCAACCATGAAAGCGCCTCTGATACGTCCGGGATCAAATCGACCTCCCGCCTCTGAAAAGTAATAACTCGTAAGCCAACTGATGCTGCTGTCGAATATGTAAGTTTAGCTCACATTCTTTTAACCCCACCACGTCATCCCTTCTAAGGTTATCATCGTGAGAATAAGGTAACGAACCGCCTTACCCACACAGAGGAAAACCACCACGGGAAGCCAGGGCATACGCAACCAGCCAGCTAACACGCACAACAAATCGCCCACTACCGGTAACCAACTGAGTAAAAGTGCAGCAGGTCCGTAACGCTGTAACCATCCCATAGCCGTATTCAAACCACGTTGGGATGACAGCGCTGGTAGAAAACGCCCTATTACCACATTAGTTATGCCGCCCAATGTGTTACCCAGCGTTGCGGATAACACCAAAGCCACCGGTGTGGTATCGCCGGTAGTCAATAAAGCGACCAACAGAATTTCTGAATTTCCAGGCAACAGCGTAGCGCTGAGAAAGCTACTGCCGAACAGTGACGCCAGTGCCAGTGTGCTACTCACAAAGTACGAACATCCACCACCGCCATATTGGCGAGTTTGGCCGCTTCGATACCAAAGTCAGCATCTTCAAACACGACGCATTGATGCGCAGGAACGCCTAACAATTCAGCACAGCGTAAGAAGGTGTCTGGCGCAGGTTTATGGTTATGGACATCGTCCGCTCCCACAATCACGTCAAAACAGCCCCGCAAACCCAAATGCTGCAACAACGAGTCAGCCATTGCATGTTCACTGCCGGTGCCAACCGCCATCGGCCTGCGTCCGTGATACGCTTTTACTACTTCAATCAATGGCAATGGACGCACGGTGTCCAACAGCATCGCCTTGACGGCAATCGTTTTCTCCTGAGCCAGAAAGTGCGGATCAAGATCGGCGTTATCACCATTATTGGCGTTATGACTATCAATAATCACTTGGGCAATGCGCCATGTTGGAGAACCGTTCAGCGCAGTCATGGCACTCGCATCATATTTCATGCCGTATTTAGCCAGCACCTGATGCCAAGCCTTGTGATGCGTAGGTTCTGTATCCAATATGGTGCCATCCATATCAAATATCAGCCCTGCAAAGCGATCGTACATCATGCACTCCGTGACTACTGAAAATGAGAAATCACTTTAGCGCAAAGCGAATTGAAAGTCGCTGGTTGCTTAAAATGTCAGATTTTCCTCAACGGATAATATGTCTAAAAATGAAGGGAGTATGGGGAGAATGAGCTGTTGGAAACAAAAAACCCCGCCATGGCGAGGTTCCGTTTTGATTTCACATTCTGTTCAGCCAAACTGAATAAACAGTGTGAAATAATATGGTGCATCCAGGAAGATTCGAACTTCCGACCGCTCGGTTCGTAGCCGAGTACTCTATCCAGCTGAGCTATGGATGCATTTTGTTTTTTTAGCGCTGACCATCTTATGAAGATGATAACGAAAGAATGGTGCATCCAGGAGGATTCGAACCTCCGACCGCTCGGTTCGTAGCCGAGTACTCTATCCAGCTGAGCTATGGATGCACAGGAATTCTTTTTTGATACCGTATGGTATTTTGTTTGCTACAACACTCTACCATACCGCAAATATGGTGCATCCAGGAAGATTCGAACTTCCGACCGCTCGGTTCGTAGCCGAGTACTCTATCCAGCTGAGCTATGGATGCAAATGGCGGTGAGGGAGGGATTCGAACCCTCGATGCAGCTTTTGACCGCATACTCCCTTAGCAGGGGAGCGCCTTCAGCCTCTCGGCCACCTCACCATACGCCTCTTGCGAGTTGTGCCTGATTTACTTCTGAAAGCTCATCGGCACTGCGTGGCGCACATATTACTTTCCCGCACTTATAAGTCAAACCCTTTTTTCCCATCTGCGGTGTGTTTGCACAAATCACACTCAACATGGGCAGTTTGGAGGCAAAAAGAGTGTTTTATCAACAAACAATTGACGTAAATAAACGGATCAACAAGGTGATAGCGAAGGTGGGGAGCGAATAAAAAAACAGAAAAAAAAGAGATAGAGCGCAGAAAATACGATTGGCGCCTCGCTTCCTGCGAGACGCCGGTTAAATCAGAAAGTCGTATGTTGAGACTTCTCAGCCTGGATACGTTGGTAGATTTCTTCACGATGGACAGAAACCTCTTTCGGAGCGTTGACACCAATACGTACCTGGTTGCCTTTTACTCCTAATACAGTGACGGTTACCTCATCGCCTATCATGAGGGTTTCACCAACTCGACGAGTCAGAATTAGCATTCTTTGCTCCTTGAAAGATTATAAGAGTCGGGTCTCTCAGTTTCCCCGCCATTATCCATCATATACCGTAAAAACGTAAGTCGTGTCACCGAGATTAAATGTAAGTAGCCTTGGTGCCAACTTAAACTGTAAGTAAGTTTAGTTGAAATCGACGGTTTTGTGACTGCCCTAGCCCGACTGCCACGTCAATAGAAACAAAAAACGCCATGCAGCGCAATGCGTTATGGCGTTTTAATTACAACTCATTTTTTTCAGATCAGAGTTTAGTCTCTATCCAGGCCTCTACAGAGCCCAGTGCAGCAGGCAGAGCCTGAACATCACTCCCCCCAGCCTGCGCCATATCTGGACGTCCACCGCCCTTCCCACCAACCTGCTGAGCAACGTAACCGATCAATTCGCCCGCTTTGACACGGTCGGTCAGATCTTTGGTGACACCGACAATCAAACTCACTTTTTCGTCTGCCACAGTAGCCAAAACGATGACAGCGGAGCCCAGTTGGTTTTTCAGATCGTCAACCATGGTACGCAGCAGCTTCGGCTCAACGTTGTCCAGTTGACTTACCAGCAGCTTGACGCCCTTGACCAATTTGGCATTGCTGGACAGCGATGCGCTCTCCTGTGCCGCCTGCTGGCCTTTCAACTGCTGGATCTCTTTTTCCAGCACACGGGCACGATCAATCACAGCGCGAACTTTGTCAGACAGGTTATTGGCATCGCCTTTAACCAGATGAGCCACTTCGTCCAGCAAATCACTCTGCTGGTGAACAGACGCGATTGCACCTTCACCCGTCAGGGCCTCAATACGGCGAATGCCTGCAGCCGTACCAGACTCGCTCTGGATGCGGAATAAACCAATGTCACCGGTACGGCTGGTGTGTGTACCACCACAGAGTTCAGTAGAGAAGTCGCCCATAGTCAAAACGCGGACGTGGTCGTCATACTTCTCACCAAACAGTGCCATCGCCCCTTTGGATTTGGCATCTTCCAGCGCCATGACTTCAGTCTGGACCGGCAGGTTACGACGGATCTGCTCATTCACCAGATCTTCTACCTGACGGATCTCTTCTGCCTTCATCGCTTCAAAATGCGAGAAGTCAAAACGCAGATACTTGTCGTTAACCAAAGACCCTTTCTGCGCAACGTGCTCGCCCAGAATCTGTCGCAATGCAGCATGCAGCAAATGGGTAGCCGAGTGATTACGGCGAATACGGTTGCGTCGGGCGATATCCACCTGGGCGTCAACGCGGTCGTTAACCCGCAAGGAACCCTGGGTCAGGGTGCCCTGATGGCCAAGCGCCTGGCCGTATTTCTGGGTATCGCTGACTGCGAATTCCACAGCACCGGACTTCAGCACGCCTTTATCACCCACCTGTCCGCCGGATTCACCGTAGAAAGGGGTTTCATCCAACACAACAACAGCCGTTTCACCCGCATGGATTTCATCGACCGGCTGGCCATCACGGAACAGTGCCGTCACCGTCGACTTTAATTCCAGATGATCATAACCGCAGAACTGGGTGGCGCTATCAACGCGGATCATGCTGTTGTAGTCAGCACCAAAACCGCTGGATTCGCGGGCGCGACGGCGCTGCTCTTCCATCGCTTTTTCAAAACCGGCTTCATCCACTTTCAGATTGCGCTCACGGCATACGTCGGCAGTTAAATCGATTGGGAAGCCATAAGTGTCGTACAGACGGAATGCCGTTTCACCATCCAGCGTGTCGCCCTTCAGTGAGGCCAGCTCTTCGTCCAGCAATGCCAGGCCACGTTCAAGGGTGCGGGCAAACTGCTCTTCTTCGGTCTTGAGAACTTGCTCAACCAGAACCTGCTGCTGCTTCAGCTCATCCGCTGCGGATCCCATAACAGCAATCAGCGGGGCAACCAATTTATAGAAGAACGTATCCTGCGCGCCCAGCATGTTTCCATGACGAATGGCACGACGAATAATACGGCGCAATACGTAACCACGGTTCTCGTTCGACGGAATAACACCATCCGAGATCAGGAATGCACATGAGCGGATATGGTCAGCGATAACGCGTAAAGACTTACTGCTCAGATCGGTTGCGCCAGTAGCTTTAGCCACTTCAGCGATCAGCGTACTGAACACATCGATCTCATAGTTGGAATTAACGTGCTGCAGGACGGCAGAGATGCGCTCAAGCCCCATGCCCGTATCAACGGACGGTTTCGGCAATGGCAGCATTGTGCCATCAGCCTGGCGGTTGAACTGCATGAACACGAGGTTCCAGATCTCAATGTAACGATCACCATCTTCTTCTGGGGAGCCCGGAGGACCGCCCCAGATGTGGTCACCGTGATCGTAGAAAATTTCGGTGCATGGACCGCATGGGCCGGTATCACCCATTTGCCAGAAGTTATCTGACGCAAAGGCACCGCCTTTGTTGTCGCCAATGCGGATAATACGCTCTTCAGGTACGCCGACTTCTTTTGCCCAAATGTCATAGGCTTCATCGTCGGTAGCGTATACCGTCACCCACAGCTTTTCTTTCGGCAGGTTAAACCAGTTTTCGCCTGTCAGTAATTCCCAGGCAAAATTAATGGCGTCATTCTTGAAGTAATCCCCGAAGCTGAAGTTACCCAACATTTCGAAGAAGGTATGGTGACGTGCAGTGTAACCGACGTTTTCCAGATCGTTATGCTTGCCGCCCGCGCGTACACAGCGCTGGGAGGTTGTCGCCCGCGAATAGGCACGCTTATCAAGGCCCAGGAAAACGTCTTTGAATTGGTTCATCCCGGCGTTGGTAAACAGCAGTGTTGGGTCGTTATTTGGCACCAACGAGCTGCTTGATACAACTTGATGGCCCTTGCTCTGGAAGAAATCGAGAAACGCTTGACGGATCTCAGCGGTGCTCTTGCTCATAAATGTCCCGGAATCAGGCTAGAAGAACAGCCCGTGAGCAAGATCGTACAGCATTGTCGCTGCTCACGAACAAAAAGTGGGGATAAGATAAAATTTCTTCAGTGGGAAGTAAAATCCCGCGTGCATCATTCATCAAAATCGCGATAAATAGACTGGATTTCTTCCTGAAAGAAGCCTCGATAGAGCAGATAGCGCTGAACTTTGGCTTTTTCATGCCATTCTGTGGGCAATGAATCACCGAACTTGCGTTCAGCGACCTCTTTTGCCAATTTGCACCAATCAAGTTCGCAGGTTTCGAGCGCGGTACTGACGATCTCTTTCTCTACGCCCTTTTGCATCAATTCAGAACGAATACGCTGCACACCATAGCCTTTGCGACTGCGGCTACGTAAATAGCTCAATGCAAAGCGGGTATCGTCAAGCCAATCATGCTGATAGCAATATTCAATGACCTGATCTATCCACTCCGGATTGATCTCCCTGTCTTCCAATGATGGTTTTTCTGATGATGGGTTTTCTGGGGGATCGCGGCGTTTCTGTGCTGCCTGTAGCCGAACTGAAAAAGGCTGCTCCGCAAGTTTGCGGCGCAGCTCTGATTCACTGTGGTCACGTTGGGAAAGCAGGCGCATCGCCCGGCTTAGCAACGCAGCCACACGGTCTTTCGTTTCATCCCCGCCTGAGCGGGGAACCGAGTGACCGCTCAATTAAAACTCTTCGCTGGTCTCAACGCTGTCGTCGTCATAATCTGCTGTTGTAGCCTTGGCCGCGGTTTCCGTGGTCGGGTGTAACAGAAGATCACGCAGCTTTTTGTCCAGTTCCGCCGCTACCGCCGGATTTTCCTTCAGGTAGTTACAGGCATTGGATTTGCCCTGGCCGATTTTGTCACCGTTATAGCTGTACCAGGCACCGGCTTTCTCGATCATCTTGTGCTTCACGCCCAAATCGACCAATTCGCCATTGATGTTAATCCCTTCACCGTAAAGGATCTGGAACTCCGCCTGTTTGAACGGGGCGGCAATCTTGTTCTTCACCACTTTCACGCGGGTTTCACTGCCGACGACCACATCGCCTTCTTTAATCGCACCGATACGGCGGATATCAAGACGGACTGACGCATAAAACTTCAGCGCGTTACCACCCGTCGTAGTTTCCGGGTTACCAAACATCACACCAATTTTCATACGAATCTGGTTGATGAAGATCAGCAGGGTATTCGCATTCTTGAGGTTACCCGCCAGCTTACGCATCGCCTGGCTCATCATACGGGCGGCAAGGCCCATATGGGAGTCACCAATTTCACCTTCGATTTCCGCTTTTGGCGTCAGCGCCGCTACGGAGTCAACGATGATGACGTCTACTGCGCCAGAGCGAGTCAGGGCGTCACAGATTTCCAGCGCCTGTTCACCGGTGTCTGGCTGGGAACACAGCAGATTGTCGATATCCACACCCAATTTCTTGGCATAGATCGGATCAAGCGCATGTTCCGCATCGATAAACGCACAGGTTTTACCTTCACGTTGTGCCGCAGCGATAACTTGCAGCGTCAGTGTGGTTTTACCGGATGATTCAGGGCCGTAAATTTCAACGATACGCCCCATTGGCAGGCCGCCAGCACCCAGTGCAATATCAAGAGACAGAGAACCGGTAGAGATTGTTTCAACGTCCATGGAACGATCTTCACCCAAGCGCATGATGGAGCCTTTGCCAAACTGTTTCTCAATCTGACCCAGTGCCGCAGCTAACGCCTTTTGCTTATTCTCATCAATAGCCATTTTTGCTCCTTCTCAGACAGCGCAAGGTTGCCCCTTCACCGTAACTGATTATTATTTGGTATACCCGCCATACTTCAAGCTGCAGATGCGTTGACCGCTCCCTTCCTGCAACTCGAATTGTTTAGGGCATATACAGGAAATTAAGACTAATTATACTGTATGCTCATACAGTATCAAGATTATTTTTCGAGAAACTCTGTTAATGCGGTTTGTAGTGCAAAAACAGTAGCTTGTGAACGCACAGCCTGGCGATCGCCGGAGAAAATCCGCTTAACCGCTGTAACACGGCCATTATTATCGGCAAAACCGAACCATACAGTGCCAACGGGTTTTTCTTCGCTGCCGCCGTCAGGTCCGGCAATACCGCTGATTGCGATGGCCAGATCGGCATGGGCAGCATGTAACGCGCCCGTCGCCATTTCCCGGACGGTTTCTTCGCTCACCGCACCATAGGCGTTCAGGGTAGCTTCAGCGACACCGAGCAGATCGTGCTTGGCGCTATTGCTATAGGTCACAAAACTGCGATCAAACCAGGCAGAACTACCCGGTACGCTGGTGATCATCTGCGCCACCATGCCCCCCGTGCAGGATTCGGCAGAGGTAATCCACGCAGAACGCGCTTTTAGCTTTTCACCCAATTGAGTGCTGAGTTCAAATATGGCTTTCTCGTCCATACTCTCTCCTATATGAATAAGATCAGTGTGTTCGATGTTAGCACTTCTCCGGCAAAGAGATCTTCATCGCTTCGATGATTTGCGCACCATCACGAGAAAGCCATAATGTTCTTTCACCTGTACAGAAAAAAGCGCCATCATGATGACGGCGCTTCAACGTTCTATCTATCTTGTGACAAGAAATATCTGTCTGGCGATTAGAAATCGTAACCCACTGTTGCTACGACAGTACGCTCGGTTCCCCAATAGCAGTAACCCGTACCGTAACAGCCGGCGACATACTCCCTGTCAGTCAGGTTATTGACGTTCAACTGCACATACGCCCCTTTCATGGATGGCGCGACGCTGTCCATATTCATACGTACTGAAGCATCGAGCAACGTTGCAGCAGGCACACGCAGCGTATTCTGGTTGTCCGCCCACTGTTTGCCGATGTAACGAACACCCGCCCCCAGATTGATACCCAGTCCCGCATCATATTGTGCCCACAAAGAGGCCATATGGCGCGGAGCCAGATACGGAGTATTGCCATCGGTACCATCAACCGTTTCTTTGTATTTCAGGTTGTTATAGGTATATGCAGCAGTACCGCTCAGGCGATCGGTCAGTTTGCTTCTGGCTTCCAGCTCTACGCCCTGCGAATGGACCTTACCGACAGGTTCATTGTACGAACCCTGCACAATGCGGTTGGTGACGTCGTTTTGCGTAAGATCGTAAGCCGCGATGGAATACAGCGATGAACTGCCCGGCTGCTGGTATTTCAGACCGATTTCATACTGTTTGCTGGTCATCGGCGTTAACAGATTGCCCGTGCTGTCCTGCAAGGTGGAAGGGGTGATCGCATCGCTATAGCTGACGTACGGGGAGAAACCACTCTCGAAGTGATAAAGCACCGAACCACGCGCACTGATGTAATCGTCCTGACGACGTCCGGTGTCGGTAGGCGTGGTGTTTTTAGTCACCATACGATCGTAACGGGTGCCCAGAATCACGTTCCAGTTATCCAGCGAGATATCATCTTGCAGGTATGCGCCAGTCTGGCGATAACGACGGGTATTCGGTGTGCGGGTATAGTCATCCAGAACCGGGGTAACCTGCTCACCCGTGTAAGGATTCAGTTGTGAAGCAGGAGCGCTGACACCCAATGTATCGTTGGTAAATGACTGATAGTCCAAGCCAAAGGTCAGCTTGTGCACCAGTGCGGCCGTATTGAAATCCGCCTCCAGTTGGTTGTCTACCGTATAGGCATTCAGGGAGGACGTTTCTGCCGAGAACCAGCGGTTCATCATCGAATAATCCGGCGTCCAGCCGATCTGATAAACCTGCTCCAAATCGGTATTGGAATGGGTGTAACTGGCATTCTGACGGAAGGTCAGGGAGTCATTGAAATTGTGCGTCAGCTCGTAGCTGTAAATCTGCTGCCAGCGTTTAAAGACATTATGTTCGCTGTCACCATCAAAGAAACTACGCGGCAATTTGCCGTTCGGCGCGCTATAGATACTGCCTTCGGCAGGAACGGCTGAGTGGTAGCCGCCAGACGGATCTTTCTGCAAATAGGCACGCAACAGCAGCGAGGTGTCTTCATTTGGCTGATAAAGCAGGGATGGCGAAATGGCATAGCGTTCTTCACGCTGATGATCATACATGGTGTCGCTGGTGCGGGTCATGCCGGTCAGGCGGAAAGCGACCTCATCGTTGATGGCATCCGTATAATCGAATGCGCCGCCCATCGTATTGTTATTCCCTCCCTGCAGGCGGAAATGACCTTCATTGGCAAACTGTGGGCGCTTGGTGGTCATGTTGACCAGTCCGCCGGGAATGCTTTGACCATACAGGGTAGAGGATGGACCTTTGACGACATCTATCCGATCCAGGAACCACGGATCGATCTGCAGGGCGTTATAACTTGCCCCATCACTCATCAGGCGCAAGCCATCCAGGAAGGTGTTATTGACGTCACCGCCATGAAAACCGCGCAGTGAAATGGTGTCATAACGGGTCGCGCCACCAGAGAAGTTGGTGAATACGCCCGGCGTATAATTCAGCGCTTCGTTAACGTTAACCGGATTCTGATCATTCATCTGCTGGCGGGTCACCACAGAGACGGATTGCGCGGTCAAGACCAATGGCTTATCAGACTTGGTCGCCGACTGACTGGTTTTCGCCGTATATCCATCAGTTGGGGTAACCGCAGTTTGGGGTTTCGCCGTCACTACCAGCGTATCGTCTGCCAGGGTGGTTAATGGAGCAAAGATAGCCAACGCACACAATAATCTTGAGCGCTTAATTGAAAAAGCCGCCGTCATGTCTGTAATTCCTATATGGATGCCAAGGTTAGCTACACTGCCAACAGATAAAAACCCGAATTCAGCCGCCACAGGACGTCGCCAAACCCCCCGCTTCCTACGTAGGTTTCTGTTAAATGTGCAGATAAAGCGATGAGAATCTGAATGCGAATTATTATCTTTCTTCATCAATGTTTCAAGTAACACTTGGACACAAATCCGATCTTTATTTAATTACGGGCAGCAATGAGGACAAAATAAAATATTTGCATTGATAGACTGATAGCCGAAAAGATATATCCCTGTTTAAGTCATGGATATATTTCGGCCTTTGGGAAAGGTAAAAAAATCACTATTTAGGCGATAAAAAAGGCAAAGCAATTAATTACTTTGCCCTTTCCCCTAAATAATTCCAGCGGCAGGAAGACGAAACTGATTTAGCTCTGCCACATGAGATGATCGCGCAGGCTAAGCGTCTCTTCCGGAAACGCGGCGAGAACCGATTGGTAGCGGGCAGCATCTTGCGGATAACCGCGCGCTGACTGCAATAACAACCGCAATGCGCTGTCGTATTCGATGCCATCCAGATCGCGGTAAGGCCACAGTTCCGGTTCCGCAATGAACGGCACCAGATAGTCGATCCCCTTCTGCACGCTGCGTCCATCCTGCACAATCTGCCAGCGATCGATCTCCACATGTTCCGCATAGCGGCACAGCAACAGATGCGCTTCGAGATTAAACAACGAGTAGTGGAAAGGCACTGGCCGCTCAAGTTCCATTGACTGTTTACCATCCTGCGCAATCTGGGACGCCAACCGCTGCGTCACCCCCTGCTGAATGATGCGCGCCACCAGCCCCTTATCGCCATAAAACAGGGCGTTCACCGAGCGCTGAACGTCATACCAGGTACCGTGATTATTGTGCCAAACGTATTCCGAATGCCCGACTTCGCTATTGAACATCCAATGGTTGAAATCACGGAACCACTGGTGCAAGGCGATAATGTCGTCTGTTTCCAGAACCCGTGCCGGGGTAATCAGGCCGATGGTGTCAATCACCATCCACATCAGTCGCGTATCGATCAGCCCCGTGCCGCGACCCGATACAATTCCGGGGATTGCCTGACCATAATTCAGGTGTGGATTCATCCGCGTTTCAGGTAACAGGAACCAGCAGCGAATTTGCTCGGCGGCCGCCACGCCATAGCGCCGTTCACCAGTGAAATAGTATGCCAACCCGAGGGTCAGGCAGCGTTCGCACATCCGCACCACGCGGCCAGTATCGGTATCGTCATTCTGACTCTGGGGATTGGTATGCCCGTCACGACGCACATACGGCAGACCGTTTGGCCTGCGCGGATTAGGCCACCAGTAGGTGCCCAGACTGTAATAGTCGTGCGCATCACCACTGACCGGACGCAGTTTCTTATGCACCACGCTTTCTGGTGGCTGAGTGCGCAGTTTATCTGCTTCGCTCAGTAACCGGCGCAAGGCCGGTTGCAATGGCGAAAAAGGTTGCTGCAATCCTCGTTTGGCTTTGTCGAGGCATTCAGCGTCCAGCGTATACAACTTCATCACTCAGGCTCCTATGGCTGAATATTTAGCCCAGGCAGGCGACGCGCTGCCCGCTTGCGGCATCAAAAATATGTATTCCCGCCTGCTTGGGTTGCAGATAGACCGTCTCACCTTCACTGACATTCAGGCGTTGTTTGAAGACGGACGTAAAACGCCCCCCACCGGTATTACAAAACAGTTGCATGTCTGACCCGGTATTCTCAATGGCGGTGATGGTCGCCTTGAGAGAACTGGCCTGCTGCGATTCATCAACCACATTGACCTGCTCCGGACGAATGGCGTACACCACTTTCTGTCCGTCAGTCAGTTGCATTCCTGGCGGCAGCGTCAGCAGAGAGCCATCGCCAAGGCGCAACATAAATTCCTGATCCCGCAGCTCAACGATTCCGGTCAATTGGTTAATCTCAGGTGATCCAATAAACCCGGCCACAAACAGATTGGCAGGGCGATCGTACAGCTCAAGCGGCGATCCCACCTGCTCGATCCGCCCTTCACGCAGTACCACGATCATCTGCCCCATGGTCATGGCCTCGATCTGATCGTGGGTCACATACACGGACGTGGTTTTCAGGCGGCGATGCAGTTCACGGATCTCACCGCGAACTTGCGTGCGCAGCTTGGCATCCAGGTTAGACAGCGGCTCATCGAACAGGAAAACCTGCGGATTACGCACAATCGCACGTCCCATCGCCACCCTCTGGCGCTGACCGCCAGAGAGATCTTTTGGCAGTCGTTCCAGCAGCGATCCCAACCCCAACAACTCAGCCGTGGATTCCACCTTCTGGCTGATTTCCGCCTTCGGCAGTTTGGCCATTTTCAACGCGAAGCCCATATTTTCGCGGACGGTCATTTGCGGGTAGAGCGCATAGCTTTGAAATACCATCGCAATATCGCGCATTTTGGGTTCAACGTCAGTGACATCTTTCTGATTTATCGCCACCGTTCCCCCGCTGATCTCCTCCAGCCCGGCAATCATCCGCAACAGGGTGGATTTACCGCAGCCGCTTGGGCCAACCAGCACGCAAAACTCACCATCCGGAATCTCCAGTGTCACATCGCGGATCACCTGAGTTTCGCCATAGGCTTTACAGACATTCTTAAGTACGACCGAACCCATTTTCTTGCTCCCTAGCCTTTAACCGCACCAGACATAATTCCGCGATTGAAATGTTTTTGCAGACCCAGATAAACGATGATGCTTGGCAGCATCGCCAACAGGGTGATGGCAATAAAGATATTTGGGGTGATGCTCTCATCGGTACGCAAGGTGCCGAGGATCACTGGGATGGTGTTCAGGCTGTCCTGATTCACGACGATCAGCGGCAACAGGTATTGATCCCAAATCATGATGAAACCGAAAGTGACGACGGTCCCCAATGCGGGTTTCACCAGCGGCAGAATCACATGGAAGAAGATCTGCCATTCGCTGGCTCCATCAATGCGCGCAGCCTCTTCCAACTCTTTCGGGATGGCGGCCATAAATTCGGTCAGGACAAAGATCGAGAACGCCCAACCCACCACCGGTAAAATCATCCCCAGATAGCTGTTATAGAGAGAGGCGTCGATCAACGGCAGGCGCCAGTTAATGATCATATAAAGAGGGATGGCGATCACTTCTTCCGGCAGCATCATGGTTGAAAGGATGATCAGGCTGGTCAGGGAGACGCCGACAAACTTCTTGCGGGCCAGCGCATACGCCGCCAGCGCACTGACTGATACCTGTAAAATGGTGCCGAAAAATACCACGACAATGGAGTTCAACAGATATTGCCAAACACCAATTTCACTCCAGGCGAAAATAAAGTTTTCCCAGGAGAACTGATTTGGCCAGGCCAACAATTCACCGGGCTTCACCGGTGCCCCACTAAAGGCAGTCGCCACGATTCCCCAATAAGGTCCCACAAAAACAATCAGTAGCAGCGCATAGATAATCCACCGGCCGATACTGTTCCAGCTTTTACTTTTCATCATCAGCTCCAGGCTCGGTTTAATAACGGGCAATTCGCTTCTTCAACGTGAGATGACAGATGGTCAGCACGACGGTGAAGGCAAACAGCAGGAAAGAGACCGCGGAGGCATAACCATAATCAAACTGTTCGAAGCCCAGTTTGTAGATATGCGTCATGATCATTTCAGTGGCATTGGATGGACCACCACCGGTCGTAGCGTACACTTCGGCAAACACCCTGAATCCACGGATAAAGGACAGCATCAGCACCACAGAAAGTGCCGGGATCATGCCGGGCAAAGTGACATAGCGCAGGCGGTTCCACCAATTGGCGCCGTCCACGTTGGACGCGTCGTACAAGTCACGGTTGATACCTGCCAGACCGGCAATGAATATCACCATGTTATAGGGCACCGCTTTCCAGATATGCAGCATCATGACTGTCCACAATGCCTGATCGGTATCCGCCAGAAATCCCTGAGCCGCCACGCCAAACCAGTCAAGAATATGGTTTACCACGCCGTTGCTGGTCGGGTTGAACAGGATGCGCCACATCTCGGCCACGATGGCCGCACTGGTTACCGCAGGCAGGAAAATCGCGGTACGGATAAAATGCAGGTGACGCGCAGGCCCTTCAAGCAGCATCGCCAGGAAAAAAGCGATCAGCGCCGCGACTACCATCGTCACCAACACGTAGATCAATGTATTGCCGACCGCTGAATGCAGTTCGACATCAGCAAATGCCCGGGAGAAGTTGGCAAAACCGACCCACTCATCGGGCTGGTTGAAATTCACCTTGTAAAAACTCATCACCAGTCCCTGAAGCATGGGGATAAATTTAAACCAGGTAAAAATGATCAGCGCCGGGGCAAGGAACAACCACGGAACCAGGTTACGTTTCTGGCGAGGAGTTAGCGTTATCATAATTCACTCATTGCCCCGGCAACCTGACTGCACTTTTCAGGGTGCCGGGGTGTTTAAATGGATAGCCAAAAATACGTTAGCCAACAGATGCCTATTCCCAAAGTACCTGGAGGCGCCGCACGACGGGTATCGGCAGGTTTATTTACTGCCCCAGCACTTTCTGTTTGTCCAACTCTGCATCTACTTTTTCATTCACTGTCTTCAGCTCTGCGGCAATATCCGAATCGCAGCTCGCCAGAATGCGGTTGAAGCCATCCGCGGTGATTTGCCGGATTGGCGTCCAGTTAGGAACCTGCGGGATATATCGACCATGTTCGACATACAGATCGGCAAACATCGCCCAGCGTGGATCGTTATAAACCGCTTTGGTATCCACCTGTTTGTTGATGGAGAGGCGCACTACCGGTATGTTGTTGCTGCCCATGCCCATACCGATTTTTTGCCCTTCTGGCGAAATCATGAATTCAATGAACTTCTGCGCGGCCTCTTTGTTCTTGCTGCCCTTCATCATAAAGACCGTGGTCCCCTCGGCCAGCGTTGCCTGTCCTTTAGGACCGGCTGGTGGTAGGACAACCTCGAACAACTCTTTGCCCGGATCTTTATCAAAGAGCGCAATGTGATAAGGACCGGAGAAGAACAGACCACTCTGACCAGAACGGAACGACGGAATCGCATCTGCGGTAGTGGCATTGATTGCCCCCGGTTGGACGACTTTGTCACAGACCATGCCGCGCATGAAACTCAGCGTTTCCACAGCCGCAGGTTCATTGAGTGAAGCCTTGAATTTGCCTTCGCCAGCCGGACGAATGAAATCACCGCCAGCCTGCCAGAGATAGGCACTGATAAACCAACTGGCATAACCGCGCGTGGTCGAACCCGGCAGGATAAAGCCATAGGTATCATCTTTACCATTGCCATCCGGATCTTTGAAGGTGAAGGCGTGAGCCAGCGTGGAGATATCCTGCCAGGTCTTGGGTTGCTCCAGACCAAGCTTTTCACGCCAATCTTTTCTCACGAACAGCGCAAAAGTCTGTGCTGAGGTAGGAACGCCGTAATATTTGCCATCGATATAACGGGTACTGTCCCAAGCGGTATCGTAAATGTCTTCACTGCCTGCAATATTTTTGGGATTAATCTCATCCACAATGCCCAGTTGGACGAATTGCCCAATCGCCGCAGCGTCATTAAAGATCAGATCGGGTAAGGCGTTACCTGCGGCAGCGCGTGCCAGACGTTGCTCAAAATCCGTGGTGGCGTTGAAATATTCGATTTTGATGCCGGTTTTTGCCTCAAAGGTTTCTGCTTCTTTTTTGTAAATATTTTTTGAGTCGTTACTGGCGCGGATCCATACCTGCAACGTTTCTGCGGCATGAAGATTGGAAACCCCTAATGCTAAAGAAGTGAATAACAGTAAGGTCTTTATTTTCATTTTTGACATTATCATCAGCGTCCTCTTTGAAGTCTATTTTTTATGAATTGAGCTGGGATATAAAAACAGCAGGAACAGAGTGAAAATATTCAAAACCATTAAATCCCACGACCATTCAAAAAACAACTCCACAAAAAACAAAACAGAATTTCATAAGTCATAAATATGCTCAAGATCACACTTTCATTTGTTAAGAAAACGCACAAAAAACAACTTATTTACTAAATTCAATAAGTTATTCATAGTCCATATTTTTGTTTAATTATTCAAAAAAATCAAAAATTGACCTTTTTATATGATCAACATCACAACATTTCACGTTGCACGCTCACTAATTCTCGAATTAGATCTGGATCACACAAAATTCACAACCGTTCTCTAGAATCCAATTCCTCATCTCAAAATAATGTTTTTTGTTCTGCCTTAGAAATAAAGAAAATTCGAGAGAGAATATATAAAACTGCAGATTCCTTGCTGAGACATGGAATAGTTTCGTCTGAAAAAAACCTATTAACCTGGCTGAGAGGAATAATTATGTCGATAAAACCGCGATTAAGCGTGGCGTGCTTTTTTATTTTAACCAGTTTATCCCCTTATCTTTTTGCTGCAGAAAGCCATCTGCTTTTATTGAAAAGCGATGACCTGAACTACACGCTGCAACAGACACAGCAAAACAATCCGCAATATGAAAAAGCCTATAAAAATCTGATAAGTAAAGCAGATAAATCACTTAAGAATCCCCTGTATTCCGTTATGGATAAAACTCTCGTCGCCGCGAGCGGGGATAAACATGACTATTACAGTTTCCCGCCATATTGGTGGCCAGACCCAAGTAAAAAAGACGGACTGCCCTATTTACGAAAAGATGGGGAAACAAATCCTGATGCCAACAGTTCTGCAACAGATAAGAGCCGACTGAACAGCTTCAGTGCCGATGTCTATTATCTGGCGCTGGCTTATCATTTTACCCAACAGCCCGCTTATGCCCAAAAAGCCCGCGATCAGTTGGTGAACTGGTTCGTCAATCCTGAAACGAAGATGAACCCGAATCTGCAATACGCGCAGGCAATACCCGGAATCAACACCGGACGCGGCATTGGCCTGATCGACAGTCGTGCACTGGTCGATGTGATCGACGCAGTGGAATTGATCCGCCCAGCCAATGTCCTCAGTGACAGTGACTATCAGGCGATTAAAGCGTGGTATGGCGATTTCTACCGCTGGATGACCACGAGCCAGAACGGCTTTGAAGAAGATAACTGGCACAACAACCACGGAACCTATTTCGACCTGCAGGCAGCGTCATTTGCCCTGTTCAGCGATCAGCGTGAAGCTGCACAGAAACGCCTGCAGATTACCCAGCTCCGTCGCATCCCCTCTCATTTCGATCGGGAAGGCCGGCAGAATGCCGAACTTGAGCGCACCCGCCCATGGCACTACAGCAACTTCCATTTGGAAGCCTACAATAAATTGGGTCGCCTGGGTGACGTCGCGGATGTCGATATCTGGAACTTCGAATTGGACGAGCACAGTCTCAAGAAGGGCTATCAGTACGTCGCCAATTTCATTGGCAGCGATCAACCCTGGCCCTACAAAGATCTCGATGGCGTGCAGGATAAAAAAGCGCTGATCAGCATGATCACCGCCGCACGCGCTTATCCGGACGACGCGCAATTTCGTCAGAAAGCGGAAACCCTGATCGGGAAATACCCGGATTCGATCGACATTCTGCTCTATCCGATCACCACCAAATAGATCGCCATGCAATGAACAGCACTGAAACCATGCACATACCAATATCGCCAAGGACATCCGACAGATGAAGCAGTTCAGCAAGCCGCAGTGGGACAGAATCCAGCAGCGTGTGCAGCAACAACCGGAAATAGTGACGGCCCTCATGGCCGCGAATCGGGTGATTTTAAACTCGGAAACCTGCGTTCCCAAGACCGGTATCGCGACCTGGAACCTCTACTATTTCTGTCCCGAGCACGGCGTGCGACTGCTTTGGGATCGTCACTCCCCGGCGGCCCACCGCTGCCCGATCGATAACAAGGTATTTACGGGTGAGCCTTACGATGGTGCCTGGTGGCGTGGGCTGAATGGACTGAATGCCAAAGCCTGTAATCAATTGGGTTTGTTGTGGCAACTGACCGGGGAGACACGTTATCTCGAGAAGGTACGCGATATCCTGATGAGTTATGCCCGCTACTATCCTGACTATGAAATACACGGCGGCATTCCCTATAACGGACCGGGCAAAGCCAACGCGCAAACCCTGTGCGAAGCCAACTGCCACCTGGATTTCACCCTCGGCTATGATTTCATTGCCGAGGCGCTGACCCAGGAACAGCGGGACTATATTGTTACGCGCCTGCTCCGGGCAGGCGCTGACTTTTTGGTTCAGCACCGCGCGCGACAATTACATAATCATGAAGTAAAAATCAGCAGTACGATCGGCGTGATCGGTATGATCCTCGACGATGATGCCTATCTGGCGTTTGCCGTCAACGCGGAGTATGGCCTGCGTCATCAATTGGAACACGGCTTGCTCGCCGAAGGATTGTGGTTTGAAGGATCGATTCATTACCACTTCTACGCGTTACAGGGCTTTTGGTCCTTTGAAAAACTGGCGCGGGGAAGTCGGTATAGCCTGTTGGATCTGCCGCAGTACCGCCGCATGCTGAGTTTTCCCTTGCAGTTACTGATGCCCGACGCCACGTTCCCACGCATCAACGACTGTATTGCGGGTCAGGAGAAACTCAATCATAGCCATATCTACGAGTTTGCCTATCAGATTTATGGCGGCGACGACTATGCCGCAGCATTGCAATACTGCTATCGCCAATCGCCACGGCGCAATCTCGATGCCCTGTTGTACGGTGTCGATGACTTACCGCAAGCGCCTATCGCCTTGATCCCCGTGGGGAATGTGCACGCGCCGGGCTGTGGTCTAAGCGTTTTGCGAAACCCTGCCCACCAGCGCGCATTGCTGGTCAAACACAGCCCTTACGGCGGCGAACACGATCACTACGATCGTTTGAATATCATCTTGTTCAATAACGGCAAGGAGATATTGCCGGATCTCGGTACCACCGGTTACGGCGCTGAACTCCACTATGGGTATTATAAAAACAGCCCGACCCATAACACACTGAGCATCAATCAAACCAATCAACCGCCTGCGGTACCTGACGTGTTGAATTGGCATCAGGAAGCGGCGTTTGCCTGGCTGGACACGCAGGTGGACTGGAGTAAACCGGCACCGGTGCTGGACAGCCATACGCGAATCCAGTGGAACAGCGAATCCTATAAGAACGTCATTTTCCGTCGTCGTATTCTGTGGCTGGATGACGCCATTATTGATGTCAGCAATATCCACAACCCGCATCAGCAGCAGTTGGACTGGACGCTGCATGTCGACGGTGAAGCTCTCGATCCGCAAGGAGAACCCACAACCTTTACCGATTCCGGGCCACTGCGCCATCTGCATGAAGTTGTTGCGACCCCTTTACAGGGCACCCAATTGCGGCAGTTCAACACAGCTGCCGGTACGTTATCGGTTTGGCTGAATGCAGATGCGACGATCTTTCAGGGTGTTGCCCCGGCAAATCCGTCGGTGCGCGATCTGAGTTATCTGATTTTGCGCAGTGAAAATACCGAGGCGCAGTTCGCCTGCGTTTACGATCTTAATGACGTCGCGCCACTGCTGTCTGTAACGATTGAAAAAAAGGACGATCGCACGACGGTCGTTCTGTCCCGCGCAACGGGAGATCAACAGTTTGACCTTTCTGTCGATCCCTCTGTGCTACCTGTCGTGAGTTGAGTGAGTTACCGGTATGGCGACATACCGGCTTTTTTCTTCAATGAACGTATTTCCTGCAACCTCATATGCGCAAGGCTAGTGATAAGTTGGTCAGTCCAAAATAATCCGCTGTTTGTTGCTCCCTCCGATAACGTAAAAATGCCCATTACTCGCGTAATGGGCATCATTATAAAACTTAAGGGAAAAAGTGCTTAACCGGTGTGTACACCGAAATATTTCGGCAGGAACAACGATATTTCTGGAACGTAGGTGATAACCATCAGTACCAGGAACAGCACCGCATAGAATGGCAGCATCGCTTTCACCACCTGTTCTATTTTCTGCTTACTCACCGCACTGGCCACAAACAGTACCGAACCTACCGGCGGCGTGATCAGACCAATACCCAGGTTAACCAACATAATCATCCCAAAGTGTACCGGATCGATACCCAAAGAGTTGGTGACCGGCAGCAGTACCGGGGTCAGGATCAGGATCAACGGAGCCATGTCCATCAGGGTACCGATCAACAGCAACATGATGTTGATGCACATCAGGATCACATATTTGTTGTCGGAGAAGGACGTGAACATCTCGGTAATGCGCGCTGGCAGTTGCATATACGTCATGATGCCGCCGAACGCTGCTGCAAAGCCGATAAGAATCATAACGATCGTGACGGTTTTTACCGTACGGTACATCAGTTTTGGCAGTTCTGACCATTTATAGTCACGGTAGATAAACATGGTGACGAAGAATGACCATAAACAGGCGATTGCGGCTGATTCAGTGGCGGTAAAGATACCGGAGAGGATCCCTCCCATGATAATGACCACAGTCATTAATCCCCACAGCGTATCCACAAATATTTTGACTGCCTGACGGAAAGGGATTCTTTCCCCTTTTGGATAACCGCGCTTATGGGCGAAGCAGACACACATCACCATCAGGGTGAAACTGAGTAATAAACCAGGCAAGATCCCGGCGATGAACAGTGCAGCAATGGAGACGGTACCACCAGTTGCCAGTGAATAGATTACCGAGTTATGGCTGGGTGGGGTCAAAATTGCCTGAACCGAACCACTCGCCGTTACCGCCGCAGCAAAGTCGCGAGGATAGCCTTTCTTGTCCATTTCCGGGATCATAACGGAGCCGATGGAGGCCGTATCCGCTACTGAAGAACCAGAGATCGCGCCAAAAAATGTTGAGGCCACAATGTTGACCAGAGAAAGGCCACCGCGAATAAAGCCGACGAAAATGTAGGCAAAGTTTACCAATCGTCGGGCAATACCTCCTTCGGCCATAATTGCACCAGCCAATATAAAGAAAGGAATTGCCAATAATGAGAATTTATTTACCCCATTGGTTAATTGGATCATTACCGCTTCAAGCGGAATATCGATCCACAATGCGCCAACAATAGCACTGATACCCACTGCGTAAGCAACGGGAACGCCGATAGCCAACATAACGGCTAACGAGGCAACCAATATAAAAGCATCCATGGGAGGGCTCCTGAATATCGTTCTGTATTAACTTTCTGCTGAACCCAACATCACTACTGGACGATGTTGCTGAGAACCAAAAAGGATTCGCTCAATAATAAAAAGTATCGTAACTGCCGATCCTATCGGAAGTGGCAAATACGTTTCCCCTGCCGTAAGAAGAGGGAATTCCGCAACGGGTTGTTCCCACAATTCACTGCACAACGCGTAGCTGTAAATCAGAATGAACACGCTGATAGCCAGCATCATCAGATCGGCCAATAAGGCGCTGATCTTCTGCAAGTGAGGCGGAAGACGGTCGGTCACCATGGACACGGCAATATGGGAGCCTGCACGATAGCTCACTGCTGCACCAATAAAGGTAAACGTCACCATACACATAATTGCGACCGGTTCTGGCCAGGACAACGCGCTATTCAAGACGTAACGCGCAAATATACCAACAGGAATTACCGCCACCATGAGTAACAAAGCAATGCCAGATACCCACATGGAGATGCGATAAATAACATCCATGAGTGATGAATAGTTACGGCCCATGATAATAATACCTATATAAAGATGAAGCTTGCGTGGGGCAGCACACTGCATTTGGTAGGTCTATACTGCATACTGCCCCGTCTGGCCTTACTGTACTTCTGCAATACGTTTGATCAGATCTTCATGGCCCTTGCCGAATTCATCACGAACGGATTGGGTTGCTTTGTAGTAATAATCCGTATCCATCTCGTGGAATTGCACACCGCCAGCTTTCATCGTATCCAGAGATTTCTGGTTGTATACCGTCCACAACTCACGCTGCTCCTGTTGTGCTTCTTTGGCGAACTTGAGCAGTAAATCCTGATCTTCCTTGGCTAACTTATCCCACTTGGTTTTGGAGAACAGAAAGACTTCAGGAATAATAAAGTGACGGCTGTAGGTATAATTCTTCACAACGGGTAAATAGTTGTGGGCAACGAATGTGGGTGGATTATTCTCAGTGCCATCAACTACGCCAGTCTGCATTCCACTGAATACCTCACTGACGCCCATTACCACGGAGTTAGCACCCATTGCCTTGAGGGTTGCCAATGCTACCGGGCTTGCCTGAACGCGGATCTTCATACCTTTAAGATCTTCAGGCTTTTGCACTGGTGCTTTGGTGATGAGGTTACGCGTACCGCTATCCATCCATCCCAGGAAAATCATGCGAGATTTAGGGCTATTGGTCAGGCGATCGCCGATATCCTTGCCAACCATGCCGTCAAGAACTTTGTGCATATGATCTTCATCGCGGAAAATATAGGGCAATGTGAACATATTGATATCAGGCAGAATTGCGGCAACTGGCGTCATGGAGACGCGGATGATATCAATGGCACCGATCTGCGCCTGTTCAATCATTTGCTTTTCGTCACCCAATACCCCACCTGGGAAGGTTTTGATATCAAGACGACCATTGGTGGCTGCTTTTAATTTCTCCCCCATGTGCTCAATAGCCACGACGTTAGGGTATCCCTGAGGATGCACATCGGCAGCTTTAAACGTTTGGGCCAAAACAGAATAACTGCTCATCAAGGTGGCTGAAGTAAGACAAATGCCGAGTAGAACTTTGGATAATTTCATCAGTGTATCTCCAAGGGCAATAATTTTAATTGATTGTTCTCAGACTAAATAACGTACGACTAAGTTTTTTAACTCACTTCCCTGCAATAGAAATTTTTAGAAAGAAAAGAAATGAAACACCTACTTACAGTGGTTATAAAGTAACTTATCACACAGGTTTTTAAGTTGAACCTAATCACAAAAACAAATATCAATGAAATCGTATTTGATTTTTATCGAAATGGCATTTTAATAACCAAAGATTGTAATTATTTCAGCTGAAAGCAATTGAAGAAACGTATTTTATATCACACAGAAACAATGTAATTACATTAATAAACAGCAATAAAACCTGAATTAAATCACACAAAAGAGAACAGCCTGAAAATTTTATTGACTATTTATTTCATTTGAAAACCGAATGCGAACACGACAAGACCCCTAAGTATTCCCCTCCTTAAGGTAATATCCAACTTGAATAACAAGATTAAACAATTTATTTAATATCATTAAGTTACATTGGTTTTCATTGGAAATGCTGTCTACCACGATTATTCACATTTCACAGAAAAATGTTCTTTGTGCTAAATCGCCTTTACCACTTCATGTGAGATGTCATAGAGGATTGCTATTTTGGTCTGACCAAAATAGCTTCCCCGCTTGATAAAACGTTTCTGATAAAGTGTATTTCATGCAGAAATTACACTTCTCATAGCCTGTATTCAGATACAACAATTAGGATTAGTCCTGCGGAAAGCAAGATGGAAATTTCATTTAATTAAGTAATGAAATGAACATTTACATATAACAACCCGTGCTATTCTCAATTAATAATGAATATGACCAAAAGCCCATCAGAGCATCGTGATTATGTTATGAATATTCCATTTTTTATCGGATTAAAAATTAAATTCCAGTGAGGAATAAACGTTATCCGCAGTATGTAATACGTTTTAACGAAAGAACGCAGGATTATAAATAAGAAAGCAAAACGGCAAGTCTGCAACCCAGTCGCATTCTTGCCGTCTTACGCTTACCGCTTGAAGTATGGCGAGTCGTTAAACCTGCTTTATCCGGTTAACCAGCCAAATCCCCCCACACACCAGCAGCAAGGCCAGGGCATTTTTCCACTCGAGAATGCTCTCATTCAGGAAGATAGCGGAAAGTACCGCGCCAGATACCGGAATCAGGAAATTAAAGGGGGCAACCATTCCCACCCGGTTATATTTGAGCAATAAGCTCCACAGGGCAAACGCGACCGATGACAGCAGAACCAGATAGCCCAGCAACAGCAGCGCCTTCCAGCCGAACTCGTTCAGATCACCCCCAAAGAGATAACCGCCCAGCGTGAGAGCCAGACCACCAATGGCGAGTTGGTACCCCGTCATCACCGTGCTGTCCATGTGTTGGGAAATACGCTTACCGTAAATGGTGGCAGCGGAAAGAATAAAAGCGGCCAGCACGACCGAACCTTCGCCCACCAACGTAAAGGTGAAATCCGTTAAATCGGGGCTAAAATTCACCACCATCACGCCAGCAAAGCCCAGCACACAGCCAATGACTTTATTGAAGCTCAAGCGATCGTTCTGATAGATGTAATGTGCCAACAGAACACTGAAGAAAGTGCCGGTGGCATTCATGATGGAACCCTTCACACCCGTGGTATACGCCAAACCAATGTAGAAGAAAACATACTGCAATGACGTTTGCGTCAAGCCAAGAATGACCATTTGCTTGTAGTGCGCTGGCTTCATCCGGCCAATCGATTTACCGCAGGCAACCGCAAATATCAGCAAAACGATCCCAGCAAGCAAAAAACGGTAACCCGCAAAAACCATCTTGCTGGGAATATCATCCGGCGAGATATGAAACAGCTCATAACCGTTTTTGATCGCCGGGTAAGCACTCCCCCAAAGGAGGCAACAGAAGGTCGCACAAAGGAAAACAAATTTGGTATTGGTAAAAAGCGGCGAACTGCGTTCCACAAGAACATCCTTTTTCAATGAAAAATGAAATACCGTTTCGTTATAACGATATCTGCTGGAAAAGTCCTGACTCAGGTCACCCTTTGCCACTTTAAGCACCATAAAAGTGCATTTTCCGTGAAGCGGCCATAATTTACCCCACTTTATACAAAAGTGGGTCTTCTCCCCAAATTTTCATCGGAGAGCGCATAAAAGATGTTTTGTCCGGCAACGGAGGGGGTCTGGCGGTTCGGCAAAAAGCATAACGTGATCGTTATCTTCTGTGAGTGATCCAGCAACTACGGGAAAAACACTCTGCCAGATAATGCGAATTGTAGCTATTCTTAGAGAACATCAGCATATCACTGACGAAATTTAAACGGCTTTAATTTCAGTACCCTACAAAATTTTCATGTCTATCTTACTGATTTATGTGGGTTATGGTGATAATCGGAAATAAGGAGCTGGTGTCTATCAGAAAATGGCTGGGATACCTCCTGCCATCCTGTTCACCGAAGTCTGAATAACCGATCCGCAACCCGGATGCCGATTGGTTCAATGGAGGTTTATATGACTGTTACACCTTATCTGTTTTTTAACGGTAACTGCGAAGAGGCCCTGAATTTTTATCTGGAGACCCTTGGCGGAAAAATTGAGTTTTTGTATCGCTATAAAGAGGCACCAGCCGATGAAGATATGCATGGCGCCGATCCTGAAAACATCATGCACGCCGTTTATCGCGTTAACGAAAGCGCAATATTCGCGTCTGACAGTTGCGGGGAAAAGAGCAATATGTCAGGTTTTTCGCTATCGATTTGTGCCCACGACGTCCCTGAAGGGCAGAAAACATTTGATGCGCTATCGGCGGGAGGTGCGGTGATCATGCCGTTTGGCCCGACGTTCTGGACTGAGGGATTTGGCATGCTGACTGATAAGTTTGGCGTTTCCTGGATCGTCAATTGTGAACAGACGCCGGTCTGATCACATGGCACGTCATTGCTGACGGCATTCGCCGTCAGCAAAACATGTTATTTATTTTCAGTGACAACCAATGATCTACTTGGTAGCCAACAGCCCTGTCGAGTTATAGCTGCCCTGCCGCACCCTGCCCACCGCCTCACCTAACTGCCAGACCGCCATCGCATAATGAGTACTGTGATTGTAACGGGTGACAACGTAAAAGTTGGGCAAGCCATACCAGTATTGATAATGGCTACCCAGATCGAGTCGCAGCAGACTGGCTTCCTGATAGCCCGCGAGGGAAACCTCCGGTGTCAGTCCCGCAGCCGACAGCGTCGAGAGCGGATAACGCGTGTTGAATCCTTGTGTGAGCGACGGTGCCTGCCCGGCAGCCGGTACAGCCACTGCGCCGCCACTAACCCAACCATGGGCTTTGAAGTAATTGGCGACGCTACCGATAGCATCAACGGGATCCCACAAATTGATATGACCATCGCCGTCAAAATCCACCGCGTAGTTCTTGAATGACGACGGCATAAACTGACCATAGCCCATCGCCCCCGCATACGAACCGCGCAGAGAGAGCGGATCGTCTCCTTCGGTGCGAGCCATCAGCAGGAAGGTTTCCAATTCGCCAGAAAAGTACTCCGCCCTGCGTGGGTAAGCAAAAGCCAATGTCGCCAGCGCATCAATGATTCGGGTTTTACCCATAACTCGTCCCCAGCGGGTCTCAACACCGATGATTCCGACGATAATTTCAGGCGGCACACCATATTGCTGCCAGGCGCGCTGCAACGCATCTTGATGCTGATTCCAGAAGACCACACCATTTTGCACATTGGACGGGGTAATGAACTGATTGCGATAGCGCTTCCACGCCCCGTTTGGACCTGACGGTGGCCGTGACGTGGATGGCGCAGGGGCTTGCTTATCCATCAGACGAATAACCCAGTCCAGCCGCTGAGTTTGGGCCAGCACATCGTGCAATTGCTGACGATCAAAACCGTGCTCACGCACCATTTTGTCAATAAAATTGTTCGTAGCGGGATTATTCGCAAAATCACCGTTCAACAGCAAACCGGTGTGCGCGGGTTCGAGCATGAAACCGCCGCTTGGGGCAGGTTCCTGCGGAGCCTCTGCAGGAGGGGTCGGTTTACTGCTACAGGCAGCGAGTAAAGTTAGCAGGGGTAAAATGGCAGCCAAATGACGCATCGGGGATCCATAAAGCCATACAAAAGTGAACGCTATGTTAAGGCATTGTCTGCCGCGAACAAACAGGAATATGTGACCAATCTCGGCGTGTGAGTATGAATACCGTTAAGGGGAACTGCCGTCATATACGGGGGAAATACAACAGCAGTAGCTAAAAGTGAAAGCCTTGGTGGAAAGCGTCAGGCCGATCAGTTTTTCTTCACAAACTCTGATTTCAGCTTCATTTGACCAAAACCATCAATTTTACAGTCAATGTTGTGATCGCCTTCGACCAGACGGATGCTTTTGACTTTTGTACCGATTTTCAGCGTCGAGGAGCTGCCTTTGACTTTCAGATCCTTGATAACGGTAACAGAATCACCATCAGCGAGCAGGTTACCGTTGGCATCCTTCACGACCAGACCATCGTCATCTGCCGTCGAAGTGCCATTGGCAGACCACTCATGACCGCACTCAGGACAGTTCAGTTGCTCGCCTTCCTGCCAGGTAAACTCAGAACCGCATTTTGGACAATTTGGTAGTTGCGTCACGTTAACCTCTTGAAAATAAATCGGATAAATTTAAAAACGTTATAAATAAGAGACCCTAGTCTTAGTGGGTGTAGATTTTACACTTTTTATAAGGTCAAAGGACAGCGATTTGGCTTGGGTGGGATAATGGGATTCGGTGGCGATATCCCATCGTGGCATAGTCAGATGAAATTTAACGAAATAGACAATGCCAACGTTATGACACAACCTGCCAGTATCCACTTTTGGTCGCACCCACTCGAAGCAATCGCCCTTTATCCTGTAATATCTTGATATTACGTTCAATCGTCCGACGATTCACGGCCAATTTATCCGCCATTTGGGAAATGGTAATGGCCGGATTGGCAACGAGGATATCCAGGATCCCTTGTGCCGTGGGTGTAAGTGGCTGCGGATTTTCTACCGGCATTTGTACCGGCATTTGTACCGGCATTTGTACCGGCATTTGTACCGGCATTTTGACAGATCCAGCTTTTTGGACATCAATACCTTCACCTAACGCGGCCCGTATTTTCTCTAGCATAAAAGCGATAAATAGCGTGCAGTCGCTGGCCCGATCACACTCACCGAGCACGTGATGTGGCCTAATGATATTGGACACGTATTAAGGGTGATAAACTTCCCCGATATATTAAAGAGGTGTTCAATGAAAAGTAGACGTGTTTTTTCTCCAGAATTCAAATGTGAGGCTGCAAGCCTTGTCCTCGACAGAGGTTATTCTGTCGTGCAAGCCTGTGAAGCGATGGGGGTGGGTGAAACCGTTATGCGCCGTTGGGTTCGTCAACTCAATAGCGAGCGAGGTGGAGTAACCCCCATAGCAAGCAAAGCCCTGACGCCTGAACAGCAACGTATTCAGGAGCTTGAAGCACAGATACGCAGGATTGAACGTGAGAAAAATATTTTAAAGGAGGCTACCGCTCTCTTAATGTCGGAATCATTCACTCGCTCAAAGTGATTAAGATATTGAGTGAGCGTTATCCTGTGGTTGAGTTATGTGTGCTTTTTGGTGTTGCACGCAGCCGCTATTACTACCAGCGTGTACCCGAGAAAACAGTCAGAAAAGAACAAAGGGAGCGACTGTGTGAACTGCATCGGGAAAGTCGTGGTTCAGCAGGAGCCCGAACATTATCGGCTTCACTAAAAGCGCAAGGCTATGCAGTGGGTCGAAACAAAGCCCGTCGCCTGATGAAAGAAGCCGGATTGACAAGTACGCAACAGCGCAGGCACCGTTACAGGTTAGCCAAAGAAGAAGTGAAATATGCTCCGAATCGCCTGGCACGTGCTTTTGGAGTCGACCGCCCGAATAGAGTCTGGTGTGGTGACGTCACTTACATCTGGGCGGGTCAGTGCTGGCTCTATCTTGCCGTTGTGTTGGATCTTTATGCCAGAAAGGTCATTGGATGGTCTTTATCACTCTCCCCGGACAGCGTGCTGACAGGGAATGCGCTGCGCATAGCTTATGAATCAAGGGGATGTCCACAAGGAGTGATGTTCCATAGCGATCAAGATAGCCATTATAGCAGTCGTGCTTATCGGCAAAAGTTATGGCATTACAGAATGGAACAAAGCATGAGCCGGCGTGGAAATTGCTGGGATAACGCCCCAATGGAAAGGTTCTTCAGAAGCCTGAAATCGGAATGGATACCAGAATATGGTTATCGGAATGTGGACGAAGCGAAGGCAGATATCTTGAATTACATAACCCATTACTATAATCATCACAGACCGCACAGTTTTAATGATGGTCAGACGCCACATGCTAAAGAGAAACATGTGGCGTAAAAAAACCTTAATCAGTGTCCGATATTGCTAGACCACATCAATTTAGATTAACAGTGGCGATTCAATCCGCCCATCACTGATTCGCCACTTGTTGACTGCCATATCACACCCTCAGGAATTGTCAGTTACTGAATTCTGACAATCTCTTTTGGGATAGGATCTAAGTTTAAGTTGGTATAAAGTAGTCCAATGTTTGCAAAACTATAAATGTTACAACTAGCACCTAATGCTTCCTTAAGATGGGAAGGGGCGAACGCACGAGAACTCAAACCCTCAGAAGAAATTATCTGAATATCGGAACTATTGTGTATCACTCGCAAATCTCCAAGTTCACAGCTACTATAATACTTGATCCTTTCGGAAACAGATGGCTCATCAATTGAGTAAGAGAATATAATATAGTCGCTATTAGTACTTGTTAGTGCTTTGCAGACCTCTATATAGTTTTCCATATTGCCAATACAGTTAAAAGGGTAGAGAAGTAAAAAATCATATACATTATAGTCCGCTATAATCTGTTTTATGTTTTCAGCATAACCTACGACTACCTGTGCATTTTCTTTTTCACACAATGACAAAGAATCTGAAACATAGTCTAATACAGGATCTACCCCTAAATAAGATACTCCACACTGAACTGCAATAGGTAAGTTTTCCGCTTTTCCACACCCTACCTCCAGCAAGCCTTTATAATTCACAAGGATAGAAGCAATTATTTTAGACTGAACATCAAGATAGCTAACAATGCTATCTGGGAAATTTTCATTCTTAAACAGCCCGTAAGCTATTGAAGACTTATTTTTATATAGCATATCATCACACCTATATGTTATTAGTAAGTTTAGAATACAATTCACTTACCTCGATCACCTCATCTAAAGTCATCGACTCAACTCCATCCAAGTTATACTTATCCGAAACCTCCCCAAAAAGCCTTGTTAAATAAGGAGTTCTTGGATCTTCCCGAGAAAATCCCCAATCAAAATACTTATATTGATTACCAACATCTACATTACGGAGTGGGTGCTTTACAGCCCAGTTCATACTTACAACTGATGGGTAGCCACAGTTTGTTTGCCATATTTTAATTAAATTAAGAAGATTCCTGCGATCTTCTTGGCTTTCACCAAGCCCGAATAATAAAGAGACACCTAACTGGATATTGTTATCCTCACAAAACTCAAACATTAACTTTACTTTATCGATCCATGTAGCTTTCTTATCGTTATATATTATCTTCTGATTTCTATTCTTACTCATTAATGATGCAAGCTCATCATTATTGGTTTCCAACCCTACAAAAATGTAATTCAATCCAATCTCAGTTAGCTCAGAAATCAATGCTCCAACTTTTGGATTAAGTATGTTATCTACCGTAAATTGACAACCAAATTTAGCAGTTATACCTAAATCCTTCATTGCTGTATGAAAATCTCTCAACCCTTTCGGAGATGCCTGCAAAAAAATAGAGTCTTCCACAAATATACTCGTACCACTTCTTCCAATCTCTAGTACTTTCCTAAAAGTATTTACTAAGTTTGCTACAGATGTAGAAATGTTTCGCACTTTCCCATTTACATGAGCACTTTCGGAACAAAAGTGACATGAGTACATACATCCTTTGCTAGAGTCACTATATCCATGCGCAGTTTTATTACCGCCAAGAACCTTGAAGTTAGTATTTATAGGATAAAACTCATATACATTTGGGTACGTAGAATAATCTAAATTACCTGTTCCTTTTAAGTGCATCTGGGTATTATTATCTTCCAACCAAACTAAACACCAATCACCCTTTGCATTTTCCAATACATCCCAATATATTCTTGGAATTATGTTGACTCGGTTAGGGCTAATCATTGAAAGATGAGATATAACCTCACCGATTTCAGCAATCAGATCTTCACAGTCCCCAGAAGCAACAGCATCGAATACATTATCTAACTCGCCACGTTGCATCAGTTTGATAGGGCTGGAAATATGATGCTTTACAACACCATCTTCAAAAAAAATGGTCTCATTAATGTGTTTCCCCCCTAATAGGATAAAGACTTGATCTCCCAATTTTTCCTTGATAAGTTTGGCAACTTTATACGCTCCGATTGTGGATAAAGTCATAGACCCAATTAATACTAAGTTTGGCCTAAATGAACTTAACTTTTCATCCAAAAAATCCAATGTTATCCCTTCATAATCAGACATATAGATGGTTGAAAATCGCTCTACATCATCAGACCAATTAGAAGTTGACCATGCACTATCAGCCATATTAATTCTTTTAAAAGCTCCACGAACTGCATTTAATAAGCTAAATGGAGTACTACTGCACAGGTGTTCATCACTGCCAAAACCTTTTCCCTCCCAATGGGGAGCACTGATTGCTAATACTCTTAACATCTCCATTCCCTGACTTTTTAAGTAAATTTATTTTAGTTTTCCCAAATTGAATTAGCTCTATACCAACTGAGTGCTTCAAATACAGATTTATCTAATACATCAGACTCACTTCCTTCCAATATCATGACGCAATCAGTATCACCGCTATATTTACCCCCATAATAGTAATTTCCTTCTAACAAGTTAGTTTTGTAATGAACCACGCTATCTAGCTCACAGTCTTTCGGAGATGAAATAAACTTGCCAGTTAGGGGTAGTAAACAAATTGAGGACACTAATTTTTCTTTTTGAGCATTATTCCTAATAATTTCCAACTTAGACTGGTCAATATGTCCTTGCAATTCCAATTCAAGACACAGTTCAAAAGGAGATGCGCCAAAAGCATACTCCCACGCAAGTGCCATTCCCCCCCCTGGTGCACGACATGCAATCTCACACAAATACACCACATCGTTTTTTAAAAAAACCTCACAGTGAAAAAAGAAACTACTTTTACGTTTGGAAAACTCTAGTGTAAGCATTTGGATGAAATCATTTATTAATGTATACCGTTTATCATTTTTATCCAAGCTCGTTGTTGACCAGTAACCTTTTGCATTAATACTTTCTAGATCGGCGTTTGAACTATACTTACCTATGCGCTTTGCAACGATTTCTGAATTTACTACAAGCCCATCCACATGATGGAATTTACCATCAATAAAATCTTCTACTTGAAAATCGGTATTAAAGGTATCAAATTTACTTACACCGCTAATTTCAGATAGAAAGTTACATGCATCATGTTCATTGCGTATAGCCGAAGCTCCAACTGAACCACATGATGATATAGGTTTAACAAAGACAGGATAGCTATGAGATTTAATAAAAGAGAGAAAATCTGTCGGCATCTTAATTTTTTTGAAAGCAGGAACACTACACCCCCCATTACTAGCTATTTCTTTCATTAGCACCTTATCTCGAAATAGCTCAATATTACTTGGCCTATCCCCCTCTATTTCCAAAGCTTGCCTAATGTATGATGCTCTGAGAATATCTGGCTCAAAAATCGAAATCACTCTATCAATGTTAAAGTCACGGCTTAAGTCAAAAACAAGCTTATCAACAAGAGCATTGGAGTCAAAATTGTCAAAGTAATAAACTTCTTTATAGAAGCCTGAAAAATCTCTAACATTAGATTCTTGCAACTTATCAGTCATCAAAATGAACCGTTCTTTACACTCGCTAATATACTCATGAAACATAAGATTAGAAAGACCAAAACTTGAGAGTATTACGCCTATTTTTTCTTTCATTTACACGACCTCTTGGGTAACAAAAAAATAACAACTAATAGCAATGAAATCACTACCATCATTTCAAATGCAGTGATTATTTTTAGAGACACAGCGAGAATCAATGGAACTAATGCATTTACAAGAACTGTACCGTTGACCAAGTACAGCGATACCTCTAAAGCCCCATTATAAGAATCAACTTTCGAATTCAAACTAGTTCTCACTTGGTACCTTATTCCATTGAGAGCTCCCCCCCATGCAAATATTGATATGTAAATTAAAACTTCTGAAAGAGATGATACCAATGTGAGTTGTGACACAACCAAAGCAATAAGTAATATAATGCGCTTAACGAGACGTAATTTACTAGCGACATAGATACCAACCATTGCCCCTACCCCTGCAAGCGCATCTGCTATACCGAGAGTTAGAACGTCAAAGTTTGGAGTAGTATTCATTATCAAGATTAAGACAAATGTTACAACAGCATTGACAACGGCCAAGGACAACAACAAGAATATATCTATCTGATAATTTTCTGCGCTATTACTATCAAATTTTCTATCTGGTGAGATTGCAGCATTATTAACATCAGCAATGTCACATGAATAGCTCAATATGGATAATGATAACATCGAGAATGAGCACAAATAGAGAAGTTCGGAAAAACCGTAGTTATGTATTACAAATCCAAATAAGAGAGCGAATACAATTGAACCTAACTGCGAGGCATAGTTACTGAGCTTTGATGACTGCGAAGCATTTACCCCACCCTTTATTTTGCAATACAAATTGAGTTGTTCAGTTGACTGAACAAGAAGAGAAGTAATAGTGCTGTAGATAAAGGAAGCGACCAAAAGATAACTTATATGGCTTTCATGTACGTTTACTACAGCAAAGATAAGAGTAAATGAAGTCCCTACTAAAGATAAAACAAATAGCAGTTGTCTCGTCTTATATTTCATGTACGAATTAATAATTTTAACTTTTTTTAGCAGGAAAGGGACTAATGCGACTAAAGATAGGTTAATACCAAGAACTAACTTACTCCCCCCTGACTCAAGTATTTCCCAAGAAAATGCTAGTAAACCCAACAACTGTAGACCTACAGATATTAGTAGCATCAAGAAAATATGTAGCATCATCTTTCAAATGACCTTATAGTTAATTGAGTTTAATAGAGCATTATCCAACATTCCGTACTTATTTGGGGATTTATTTTCGCCAACGACCTCTACACGTTCATAGCATTTGGTGCTCTTGATAGCTTTAGCCCATCAGTATCAAAAAATGCCTGAAAGCTCAGGTTCATGTTTGTGCCCCCCGAGTTATGAAGTCAAATGTCAACTAATCTATTATTACTATATTAACTCCCTATTTAAATCGGTAATGATTCCAATTAGTAGAACATATGTTTTTCAATGAATACCTCGATAACTTTTTCATGCAACTCAATCGAGCGTGAGAAGCAGATTTTTTTTCGGGCCAGACGCTTAATACGGGTTTTTAACGTCAGGTTGTTGCGCTCAATACGCTGAGTGAATATTCTGCCGGTCAGATGCTTATCCTTCGGCACTTCTCTGGCATAACTGCCCCAGTCAAAGCTGGTTATCATTCCGATATTAAAAGGGGTGAGCAGAGCCAGCAGTTCACGGCAAATCTCATCAGTACGGGGACCGAACGTATAGGCCAGGACTCCGCCTGTTTTGGTGTTGTACGAATACCAGAGCCTGCGCTGTCGGGCTTTACTACCTACAAAACTCTATTGCTCATCGAGTTCGCAGATAAGCTCACGCAGCATGAGCGACCAGAGGTAATGTTATTTGTCGTGGCGCGATTTTTTAAAGTGCGAATGGCGGTGTTAATGCCGATTTTCAGCGTCCTTGCGCAGTATTGCGAACTACGGCACCGTTGCAAGCCATCTGCACTTTGACACCTGGCTTACGAGCATCATATGCGTAAGTGAGCAGAAACACGCGGTGGTAGTCACGGCAGCAAAATCTGTCATGGCCTTTAGGGTTCTGACCATAAAGGTAAACCTAGGCAGACTGACGACGGGGACAATGAACATTAATGCTGGCCATGAGAGACTCAAAAGCGAGCATTATACATCAGGTTCAACCAATTGGAGGCGTTACCCCTATTTGAATCACGCCACTCTCCTGATCGGGCTGAGAGTGGCGTGATTCAGCGACAAATTATACGGATTTGAAATCGGCTTCCGCCTGCTTAAAACGGCTGTCGATGGTAGCTGAAGGCTTGGCTCCCATAAGGCTTACCACTACGATGGCGATGCTAGCGAACAGGAATCCAGGAATGATTTCGTACAATTCTGCACAGCCATACTGTTTCCACAAGACCACAGTGGCCGCGCCGATCACCATCCCGGCCAGCGCCCCATTACGTGTCATACGCGACCACATCACGGAGAGCAGAATCACTGGACCAAATGCCGCACCAAATCCGGCCCAGGCGTAACTGACTAGACCCAATACGCGGTTATTCGGATCAGCAGCCAGCGCAATGGAGATTAACGCTATCGCCAGTACCATCACCCGCCCCACCCACACCAGCTCGCGCTGACTTGCGCCTTTACGCAGGAACGCCTTGTATAGATCTTCGGTAATCGCACTGGAGCAGACCAACAGTTGGCAACTGAGAGTACTCATGATGGCGGCCAGAATCGCCGAGAGCAGGATGCCGGCAATCCATGGATTGAACAGCACCATCGCCAGTTCAATAAATACCCGTTCGCTATTGGCGTGAACTCCACTCGCCAGTTGTGGATTATGGGCAAAATAGGCAATACCGAAGAAACCAGTGGCAACCGCCCCCCCGAGACACAGAATCATCCAGGTGATGCAGATACGGCGGGCATTATGCATGGAGTGATGGGAGTCGGCGGCCATAAAACGGGCCAGAATATGTGGCTGACCAAAGTAGCCCAATCCCCACCCCATCAGCGAGATAATGGCGACGATATTTAGTCCCTTGAACATATCAAGATTGGCCGAATTCTGCGCCGCCGCCATCATCATCGAGGTATCGATGCCACCCAGTGTCATTACCACCACCACGGGTGTCAGGATCAGGGCAAAAATCATCAAGCTGGCCTGAATAGTATCGGTCCAACTGACAGCGAGAAAACCACCGATAAAGGTATAGATAATAGTTGCCGCCGCTCCCGCCCACAGCGCCGAGCTATAACTCATGCCAAAACTGCTTTCAAACAGACGCGCACCAGCCACAATGCCGGAGGCACAATAGATGGTAAAAAACAGTAGAATCACAATGGCGGAAATAATGCGCAGCAGTTTGCTGCAATCTTCAAAGCGACTAGTGAAATAATCCGGTAAGGTCAAGGCGTTATTATTGGCCTCGGTGTGTACCCGTAAGCGCCCCGCTACCAGCTTCCAGTTGCAGTAGGCTCCGATAATCACGCCAATGGCGATCCAGCTACTGGAGATCCCCCCCAGGAAAATCGCCCCAGGCAACCCCATCAGGAGCCAGCCACTCATATCCGATGCCCCGGCAGAGAGTGCCGTCACCACGCTGCCTAAACGGCGTCCACCTAAAATATAATCATCAAAATTATGGGTTGCACGATAGGCGAATAAGCCAATGATAATCATGCCCAGAATGTAAATTAAAAAAGTCACCAGCATGGGTGTTGCTATCATCATTATCCTGCTCTCCGGTGTACTTGAGTGGCAGTTCTATTTTGAACCACTGACATGCTTCTCTCTCCGTTTGAATAACTCATTGAAATTATGTTTTTTATTAGACCTGACATAGTTTTGTTTCATATTGGTTGAATCACAGCGGGTCATCCTAAATCACTGCGCTTAATAGCACTCCAATTTAAACGTCAAACAGGTGGGAGTAATGCAGAACGCCGACACGCCGTAAACCGTCTCAGGACTCGTATTGTACATCCCTGCGCTCAATGGTCGGCTAAGGCGCATCACTCCCACCTGTAGCACTATAAAGTGCTACTATTTAGTTGAACTGTTCTCTGAGCAATAAGCCTTGCATTTGATAATCCGTTGTTCAGACAAGAGAGCGTTAGGCTGCTGCCTTTTACCCGTAGATGATAAAGATTTAAGGTCAGCCCGGTGAATACCGGTGGCAAATTGGTCATAGTGATGTCCTTTTCAGAAAACCAACATTAACTGACCTGAAAAAGCAGCACGCTACCGCCCATCGCCGTTAATCCCGCAGGCGCATCAGGTCATCTGTGTCACCCGGTATGCCAAACCTGTGCAGCCGGATGTTGTTGAAGGCTACATTTACCCCGGCAGGGCTGACTGCAATAACTGGTGCAGAGAAAGCTGCAACCCAACGATTAAACCTACGGTCACCATCACGGATATTGCGATCCATGGCACGCAGGAATGCAGCAGCGTATCCCGAGCGCGTGGGCGATAATGCACAATGATGGGGGGCGGCATTGGGTGTTCAAAGGCAGGCACCAACGCATTCAGCGAATCCAGCAACGTCTGGCGTTCTGGCGAATTCTCGCTGAATCGCCCATGAAACCCCAGGTTCAACACCCGCTGGTAACAGGTCAGGACACCCATGTCAGGGGCTGGCTCGTGCAGCAAGGCTTTAATGCGCTCCACTACCTGGTTACCCGCATCAAGTGTGGAAAAGAAACGCGCTTGAAGTGACAATGCATGCCAAGCGAGATTGATATTACTGTCTTTGCTGTGTATCCCAGGATTAAGGTAGGTGAGTGCGGTTTCATCCAGCAATGCGCATTGCGCGTAGGCGATGGCCTTAATATGGCGTTCTGAGGTACCACGCGCAGTGAGTGCAGCACGCACATTTTCCACCAGCGTTATCGCCTGATGATGAGCAGCCTCACTGACAAACGCAGAGGGATCATTTTTTACCTTTAGCGCAAACAGCCATGTGTCCTGCAATAGGGTATCAATGAGAGCAACGGGATTGTCAGCAATACTATCCATGAATAAACCTGACCATACCAGAATAAAACCAAGAGATTACCATGTGTCCAGCAAGGATACATAAGCATTATTAATCTGAGTTCCAGATAATTGACGCTTATCATCGTAAAATAAGGGAAGAGGCAGAGGCGGCACTGAGGATACCCTTCTTAGCGAATGAAAGGGACTTCCCCTCAATTTGGTTACTGTAACCATCTTCCGCGACATTACCCGACCGGGCAACCAGCGGGTCTACTCAGCTCGAATTCCGCTAACTGCACGGAAAATAGCTATGGATAAGCTCTTTTGTTTCCTCCAGCATAGTTGACGCTCTAACGCCGTACTGTCGGCTACGATTCGAAACATTCTCCGATCAAATGTATGGACACCGCAAAACCCGAAAATACAGTCTTTCCAGATACGCTGTAGTGGATCTGAAAATACCGCATCTTCCCGTTGAGCAGGCGTGTTCGACGTGTTGAACACGATGCCTACTTTGGCCTTCAACAGTCCAATAGGAAGTCCACCACCACTGTCATTGTCGGGAAAAGTATATGCAATCTCTTGCCGCAAAACACGGTCTACCCATCCTTTGAGAATAACCGGAGGTTGCCCCCACCAGTTTGGATGGACGATAATGATGCCATCCACCACTTTAATCTCTTCCTGATGTGCGGTGATCAACGGATCTTCGCTGTTATCGTTGACTAATTCATTGGAGGGCATGACAGGATTAAAGCCCTCCTGATGGAGATCATGCCAAAAAACTTCATGTCCATTTGCTTTCAACGTTTCTGCAATCACTTGCGCAACAGCATGGTTGCAGCTAATGGAATGGTTCGCCCCCACTCAACTTGCTAAAATTGCACTTGCTGTCAGCCCTTATATTGGAGGTGTGTTATGTCACGAACAAAAGCACAGTCCCTGAGCCGAATGGGTGTTGATATCGGT
>NZ_QOVA01000026.1 GCF_003332275.1 Edaphovirga cremea
ATTAACCCTAACCCTGTTATTAATTAAATAGAGATTTTATGATGAAGAAGAATTTACTTGCTGTTGCCCTGCTGTCCTCTGTTGTTGCTGCTCCTGCCGTATTTGCTGCAGACGGTACAATCAACTTCGTCGGTGAAATCACAGACGTCGCCTGCACCGTTGATACCAACTCGCAGAACCTGACGGTCACCCTGGGCAAAGTGGCCTCCACGGCATTTACCGGAGTTGGTTCGACCTCTGCCCCGACGGCATTCCAACTGGTCCTGAAAGATTGCCCAGTTGCGGCGAGCAGTGCCGTGGTGAAGTTTGACGGTACCAGCGTGGCGGGCGACAACAGCCTGCTGGCACTAGGCTACGGGGTAGATGCGGCAACGGGTGTGGCGATCCAACTGTCAGACGCCAGCCAGCAGGTAGTGAGATTATTTGAAAATTCACAGCCTTATGCCCTGGCCCCCGCTGTGGCTAACACCCTGGACTTTGTTGCCCGCTACAAGGCGACGTCCAGTGCGGTAACGGCGGGTATCGCCAATGCCAGCGCCCAGTTTACGGTGATATATCAGTAAGCCCCGCGGGTTGTTATTTTAATGGGGAAAATTTCACGGGTGAAATAGATGGGTCATTGCCACACGGACGTTCTGAATTTAATTCTGCCTCTCATGCAGATGCGGTGAAATAACATAAATTCATTGACCCATTGACTGTAAATAACCCGCTGTGAGTTGGAACCTAAGTAACGCGTGCTTTTTGTAAAACAAATATCCAGGTCTGTAATAACTTCACGGGGAGAGACATGACAATATCAACCAAACTGAAATTCGGCGGGTTATGCTTATTAGCCACTCACAGCATGATCCTTAACGCAGCGGATGTCAGTACAATCAATATTACGGGAAATGTCATCGCCTCTCCTTGCGTTGTTGACAGCAGCAACTCGGTCATCAATGTCGATCTGCAGCAAATCCAGGCGACGACGCTGGCGACAGCGGGAACCGGGAGTGATTGGAAGTCTTTCCAGATAGTCCTGAGAGACTGCCCGGCATCCACCTCCAAGGTACAGGCCACCTTTTCCGGTACTCAGGATGGCGCAGATGCCGAACGATACAAGAACCAGGGCACGGCAACCAATCTCTCGATCGAATTAACCGGGAGCGATGGAATGAACTACGGCAATGGCAAGACGGCCACAGTTGACGTAAACAGCGGCAGCCAAACTGCCACGTTTTCACTGAGAACCCGCGCTTACACCGCAAGTGGCGGGGTTACGCCCGGCTCAATCAATGCCTCGGTCGTCGCCTCGTTTACCTACAATTGATGGGCTTTGCGCAACAGCAAAGCCCAACGCGTCGCGCTGAACCTCCGCCAGGAAATGAAAGGGAGAATGAATTCGAACAATGATGTCTGCATACATTAAGAATTGTATTTGCATCACATTTAACAAACATAAATCTCATCCAAATGGCAATGGTATCCAGAGACGGGATATTATAGACGCCCATGGCGGACGGTCTGACTTTTGGAAAAGAGAAGGAAAATCATACTTAATCCACAACAGACAAGAAATATGAGATGAAAGCAGTATTTATTAGAAGATCATGAAACGTGCGAAATATTCAATGATACAGATCAACCGATAGCAAACTGAGTCTGACGTGAAAGCAGAACGAAAATGATGAAATATCGGTATCTTCACCTACAGATTGGCTATTTCTCCCCAATGCTTTTCATGCGCTCCAAATACCCTCTACTTTAGTTCCATATACTTTTACTCAATCAAACTTTACGAGGTTTATGCATGAAAAAATCGGTCAAATTGAGCGCATTATCGATCACTCTTGGTATGACAATGTTAACGCACTTTCCTTTGTATGCTAATGACACAGACTATAAGTATTCGCTGTCAGACGGAATAGATATTTGTTTTAAGAAAGTTAAAGAAAAACTCGGCGATGAGGCAAAGGTATCAACGATAAGAGCCTCTTTTGCTTCTGGTGGTGACATTGATCCCCGCAGTGCTAACAGGCCGCAAGGTGTGATGACAACCTGTACTGTCACTTATCAGAATCCGGAAGACCCGAAAAAATTGTTAAGTATGCGCATGGATACCCGAAGTGGTGAGTTTAAAAAACCTGCCCTGGTAGAGATCCGCGTTATGGGCGATGCATCAAAATTCAACGTGAATGACTATTTGATTTCACTTGATAAGGTCGTTCTAACACCCCTCACCGCGTTTATGACCAGCCAGGAGAAGAATTTAAGTGAGCATTACTCCAAATTCGCATGGACCGGTGTGAGTTTAAGTGCTCCGGGTACCTTTAGTAATGTGCATCATTTGCGTGTTGATGTTGAGGGGCGGCTTGCCGTCAATGACATCAAAGAGAGTGGTTATGCTGACATCTCGGTTGATGGCAAAAAGGTTAATAAAAATCGGTTAATCAAATAAAGGGTGATCCCTCTAATTAATCGACTTTGCTGCAAAATCTGCCCGTAGCACGCTATTTCGTGGACTATCACGCGGTAACGATGACAGAAATAACATCATGCCTCACTCAAAAGTGGGGCATTTTTCCTTCTGAATACAACAAAAAAACCCACACTATTACCTTTGCGTTTATATACTTTCAAAGAGAAGTATAAATTCGCGTTTAGCGCTGAACTTCCCGTTCTGCCAATCTGTAGCAGATGAGTCTGCAATTCTATTGGCATCATGGCTTCCGGTTACAGGAAATTATCCTATGAAACTTTGGCATAAGGCATTGCTCTGTGGGTTGTTGCTGGCGTCGCTCGGCGCATCAGCGGGCGTCATCGTTGGCGGTACACGGGTGATCTATAACGGTGGCAAGAAAGAAGCCGCGCTGAACGTGAAGAACCCCGATAAAGTCGCTTATCTGATCCAATCCTGGGCTGAAAACCCGGAGGGTGTGCAGGGCAAAGCGCCTTTTGTTGTCACCCCACCTTTGTTCAGACTCAATGCGGGGCAAGATAACGTGCTGCGCATTGTCCGCGCCGGGGGCAATCTTGCGGAAGATAAAGAATCCCTGTTCTGGTTGAACGTCAAATCCATTCCTTCCACAGAGAAGGCCGACAACACGCTGCAAATCGCCGTCAAAACACGCATCAAGCTGATTTATCGCCCGGCGGGTATCAAAGGTTCCTTGAACGACGCGGCGAAAAACCTCAAATGGCAACGTAGCGGCAATGCGCTGCAGGCGATCAACAACTCTCCTTTTTATCTGAGTTTCTATTCGGTTTCACTCGGTGGGAAAACGATCCCTAACGTGACGATGGTGGCGCCTAACGGCACGGTGAACTTTACGTTACCCGCAGGAGTGACAGGCAGTGCAGTCAGTTGGAAGATCATCAACGATTATGGTGGCACCAGTGATACCTACCAATTTTCCCTTTAATACTGGCAATCTTTTTGCACGTTAGTGGAAGACATCATGTGTCAGCCCTGAATCCATCCAGGTTCCGACAGTGAGCAGGGTTCCTTGAATGCGTCATCAATCAGATACGTACTTAGGTGAAAAAAGCGCCCTCTCCAAATGGGGGGCGTTGGCGTGCCTGCTGGTTTTGATGGTGGCTGGCCTGCATTTTGCCCAGGCACGCGAGTATTTTAATCCTGAACTGCTACAGATCGATAATCCTGAACAGGGAGGGGCAGATCTCTCGGTTTTTGAGGCAGGCAACTCACAGGCACCGGGAGAATACCAGGTTGACTTGCTGCTGAATAATCAGGTCATTGACTCACGAGTTGTTGAATTTGTCCAGCGTAATGATGAGACAGGAAAGAGCAGTCTGGAGCCCTGCCTGAGCAGTGATGATCTGGCCAGCATTGGCGTGAATATCGCCGCGTTTGGTACGTTGACGGAGACGGACGGTTGCGTCGATTTATCCGCCAGCATCCCCGGTGCCTATACCGAGTTCCGTTTTAACAGCCAGCAGTTGAACCTGAGCATTCCGCAGGCAGCACTGAAGAGCGAGGCGCGCGGCTATGTGGATCCGGAAGAGTGGCAGCAGGGTATTCCGGTGCTGCTCACCAATTATAACTTCAGCGGTTCCAACTCCCGTGCCGACGAAAATACCGAGGGCAGCAATAGCTACTACCTGAATCTGCGTAGCGGTCTGAATTTGGGCCCCTGGCGTCTGCGTAACTATTCTGTCTGGAACCAGGAGAGTGGGGGCGATAACGAAAATGGGCAATGGCAGTCAATCAACACCTATCTGCAGCGCGATATTACGTTATTGAAAAGTCAACTGATATTGGGCGACACCAACTCCGCCAGCGAGATTTTTGACAGCGTCCCTTTTCGCGGTGGTCAACTGATGTCTGATGAAGAGATGCTGCCGGAAAGCCTGCGCGGCTATTCCCCCGTAGTACGCGGTATTGCCAGAAGCAACGCACAAGTCACCATTCGCCAGAATGGATACGTTATTTATCAGAGCTATGTTCCGGCAGGTCCGTTTGAGATTAGCGATCTGTATCCGACCTCCGGTAGCGGCGATTTGGACGTGACCATTACCGAGGCAGACGGCAGTGAACAGAATTTGGTGATCCCTTTCGCTTCTGTTCCGGTGTTGCAGCGGGAAGGGCAACTTAAATACAGTCTGGCTGGGGGGCGCTACCGCCCGGCGAATAATCAGATAGAGGAAGATTCCTTCGGCCAGGTTACTGCGATCTATGGCCTGCCCTGGGGGGTGACGCTCTACGGCGGAGGGCAGACAGCCAGTCACTATCAATCGTTCGCGTTGGGGGTTGGCAAGAATATGGGGCAGATCGGTGCATTCTCGGTCGACGTCACCCAAGCCCAGGCCACGCCCGCGAATGCACAGCGCAGCAATGGACAGTCTTTGCGACTGCGTTACGGAAAAAGTTTTGCCGAAACCGGAACCAACATCAGCTTCGCGAACTACCGCGACTTCTCCGATGGCTTCTACACGCTACAGGAAACGCTGGATACCTATAATGGGGAGTCTGAGCAGCCTGCTGAGATGCCGCAGCACCGCCGCAGTCGCATAGAGGTTACGGTCAGCCAGAATCTGGGGCAAGAGGTTGGCTCTCTGGCGCTCAGTCTGGTGAATGAAGAGTTCTGGGACGGGCCAAAGGTGCAGACCCTCGGCGTGGGGTATAACAACAACTGGCGTGCCATCAGTTACAGTATCAGCTATAGCCAGAGTAAGAGTCCTCTTAACAGTAGTGGTACCGAACATCTGCTGTCGCTGAATGTCAGCATCCCGCTTTCTGGCTGGCTCGACAACACCTGGGCCAGTTACAACATGAACAGCAGCAATCAGGGACGGGTCAGCCACACCCTGGGACTTAGCGGTACGGCTCTGGAGCAAAACAATTTGAGCTGGGGTGTGACGCAGGGGTACAGCAGTCAGGAAAACGGCAGCAATGGCAACCTGTCGGCGGGCTACCGGGGCGGCAGTGGTCAGCTTAATGCAGGTTACAGCTACGGCAGCCAGCAACAACGGATCAACTACGGTGTCCAGGGGGGAATACTGGTACATGAAAATGGCGTTACCCTGTCTCAACCCTTGGGTGAAACGGTCGCCCTGGTAAAAGCACCGGGTGCCAAAGGGGTCAGTGTAGCGAATAGTACGGGAGTGAAAACCGACTGGCGTGGCTATGCCGTGGTGCCCTACATCACCCCGTACCGCTATAATATGCTCGGGCTGGATACCGCCACGTTGCCCGAGGATGTCGAGTTGGAGCTAACCACTCGGACCGTCACACCAACACGCGGTGCGGTGGTGGTGGCCGATTATCAACCTCGTATCGGCCAGCGGGTGATGATGACCCTGCTACGGGCTAATGGTCAACCTGTGCCCTTTGGTGCCACGGTCACTGACGCCGATCGTACAGAAGAGCATGCCAGCATCGTCGGCGACGGTGGGGAGGTTTACTTAACCGGAATGCCCGAAAAAGGCACGCTGCTGGTGCAATGGGGCAAAGAGAGCGGGCAGCAGTGCCATGTGAGTTATCAGTTGCCTGCGCCATCACGCACGTCGCAAACCGCCGGACTGACCCTGGTCAACGGCAATTGCCAGTAGTATTCTTAAAACATTCCTCTGATAATCAGTGACATAAACATCCTCTCTTTTGACTACCTAAATTTATCGAATTTTTCACAAAACAAAAACATGGTGATCGGGATCTCTGTTTGTGACGATTCCGTTGGTCGAATGAAAATATTCAATTTAGTATTGTATTCACAATATCGAACAACGTCCGCATATACGAACAAGGAAGCAAGACATGTCATCGTTTGAATACATGAATCCAGTGAAATTTTATTTTGGGGCCGGTAAGTTTAAGCAGGCAGGGGATATCGCCGCCGCTTATGGCAAAAAGGCGCTGATAGTGGCTTCAGACAGTGCCAAGCCAACGGGGCAACTGGCTGCATTGAAGGAAAATCTGACGAAGGCAGGCATCACGTTCAGCGTATTTGATCGCTTTATGCAAAACCCATTATCCACGCTGGTTGCCGAAGGCGCAGAAGTGGCCAATCGTGAAAGCTGCGATATGGTGATCGGCATCGGTGGCGGCAGCGCCATGGATATGGCAAAAGGAATTGCTTTCTCCGCGGTAAACGAAGGAAGTATCTGGGACTATGTTTACGGTAAAAAGCAGGGAACGTCGGCGTTACCTATCGTATTGATCCCAACAACGGCAGGAACGGGCAGCGAAGCAAACCGTACTGCCGTGTTCAACAACCCGGAAACAAATGATAAAAAAGGTCTCGTTAACCCGCTGATCTATCCGAAAGCCGCGATCATTGATGCAGAACTCATGCTGACCCTGCCGAAACGCGTTATCGCGGGTCCGGGTGCAGACGTGCTTTTCCATGCCCTGGAATCCTTCATCTCCAAGAATGCGCATCCGATGAGTGAAATGCTGTCGTTAAAAGCGATTGAACTGATCGCGCAAAATCTGCCGCGTGTTTATGATGACGTCACCGACCTGGCGGCGTGGGAAAAAGTCACGTTCGCCAGTTCACTGGCCGGGATGGCTATTGACTGTGCGGGTACCACGTTGCCGCATGCCTTGCAGCATCCAATGGGTGGGTTGCTGAACGTTGTGCATGCAGAAGGTATTGCTGCAATCTATATGCCTTTCATGGAATACACCTGGCCGGCAGCGCCAGAGAAATTTGCCGCTATTGCCCGTGCAATGGGCGTTGATACCCAGGACATGACGACCGAACAAGCCGCTGCCAGCAGCGTGGACGCGGTCAGAAAACTACTGACCCATATCAATATGATGCCAACGCTGACAGAACTTGGGGTGAAAGAGGAACATTTTGATTGGATGGTGAATAATGTTCTCACCACCATGAAAGTGGTGCTGTCGAATAATCCAAAAGTACCTGATGCTGAAACTATTCGCGGTATCTACCAACGCTGCCTCTAATAAAAATAAGGGGAGGTAGGCGAGCAATAATTTGCCTACCTTTCAATAGTTACCTGATTTTGCCAGGGAATTCACATGTATATTATCATTGATTGCGGCTCGACCAATACCAGACTGTATTTAATGGACCAGGAAAATGTCGCGGATAAATATGAGATCGCGATTGGTGTCAATAGTACGGTCACTACTGGTAATAACCAGCAACTGAAACAGGAACTTACTCAGGCAATTGAAAAATTGCTCGAAAAGAATGACCTGAATGTAAAACAGGTGGATTTCGCTATTGCATCGGGGATGATTACTTCCAATCTGGGATTAATGGAGATCCCTCATCTGGTTGCGCCAGTGAATATCAATGACTTCGCCAGGCACACCGTTCAGGTTGCAGGAAATGAGATTCTGCCACTCGATTTACCTATTATCTTTATCCCTGGCGTGAAAAACGATATGGGTGAAGCGACATGGGACAACATCAGGAAGATTGACCTGATGCGGGGTGAAGAGACGCAGGCTATCGGTGTGATCGCCAGCATGCAGTTGACGTTGCCTGCCACCATCGTGGAGTTGGGGTCAACCACAAAACTCATTCATATCAATAGGGATGGGGCGATCGCTGGCAGCATTACTTCGTTGAGCGGACAGGTCTACGCGGCCGTTCGCAAAGAAACATTTATCAATGCCAGTATCGTCAATAACGAGAAAAAAGAAGAGAGTATCTTCTCTACAGAGATTCTGAAACACGCCTACGAATGTGTCAGTAAAACCGGGTTGTTGCGCAGCCTGCTCTTTACCCGTTTTATTCAGTTTTCATTACCCACCACCGCGGCAGAGCGTAAGTTTTATTGCGAATCCACTATCGCGGCGGATGATATGAAACTCTTTGATGAAGCGGAAGAACAGGGTTTCTCACTCGAAGGTGACATTATTTTTGTTGGCGCACCTGAGCGCTGCAAGATATATCAAGAAATGCTGAAAGAGACCAGGGATGTTAAAAATAATATTGTCTCAATAACAGATTCACAAGAAATCGCCATGCTGGGAATTAAAGGGGCGTGCTATATCGCCAAAAGTCATATTTGTTAACAGGTTCTTTATTAATACCCGTACTGACTAACAGCAATATCTATTAAGACTATACTGAATAATTATCATATTACTCATCAAACCTCTGGGAATTTACTATGTATGCAATAACCATAGATACAGGGACGACAAATACGCGCGTAAGCGTATGGAAAGATAATGACATTATTGCTCAGTCTTTCCAGGCCGTAGGCGTGCGTGATACCGCGATCAGCGGCAGCAAAGATACGTTGATCAAGGGCGTGAAAACGGCCGTTGATGACGCGATGAAACAGGCGGGGATCACGTATAGCGATCCGCTGATTTTACTGTCGTCAGGCATGATTACCTCCAATGTGGGGCTCTATGAATTGGCGCACCAGATTGCTCCGGCAGGTATCGCAGAACTGGCGCAGGGAATGGTAAAAGTGGACATGCCGGAAGTTGCCGACCAGCCGATATGGTTTGTACCTGGCGTGCGCAATAATGCCGACGCGGTATCAGCAGAAAATGTTGAAGCCATGGACATTATGCGTGGTGAGGAGACTGAAACGATTGGTGTCATCCAATCCATGGGTCTGCAAGGTCCGGCGCTGATCATTCTGCCGGGCTCGCACTCAAAGTTTATCCGTATCGATGAACAAAACCGGATCACAGGTTGTGTCACCACCATCGGCGGCGAACTCCTGGATGTCATCACGCAAAATACGATTCTGGCCAGTTCCCTTGAACATGGTTTCGCCGATGAAATCGACAGTGCTTCCTTGCTGCAAGGCAGTCGCACTTGCCAGCAGGTTGGCCTGTCGCGCAGCTGCTTCTCGGTTCGAATTTTAGATATGTTTGCGAAACAATCGAAAAATCAGAAAGCCAACTTTTTATTGGGCGCAGTGCTCTCCAGCGATATTACCGCTATCAAAAATAGCGATGCGCTGAAAGTAACGCCTGATGTCACGATCGTCGTTGGTGGTAAGAAAATACTTAAAGAAGCCTTCGCCGCATTAATTAAGGATGACGCCTTCTTCACTGGCAAAATCCACGTTATTGATGATAATCCGCAGCCCCTTTCTGGCATCGGAATTATGGAATTGGCACGTTATAAAAAACTTTTGTAATCACTGTATCCTACGAATGAATTATTGATAGGGCTATCACTATGAATACAACCGTGAAATCAGCGGCAGCCACGCAGAGAACAGGGAAGAAAAGATGGTTTGTTGTTTTCCTGTTATTAATTGGCGGCATTATTAACTATATTGACCGGGCAAGTTTATCAATAGCTGCACCGGATATGATGAAAGACCTTAATTTAACCAACACGGATATTGGTTTGATGGGATCGGTTTTCGCATTGATTTATGCGATGTGCCAACTTCCGTCAGGCTGGTTGGTGGATAAATTAGGTCCAAAAAAGGTATATACTTGGGCAATTGGGTTGTGGAGCGGTGCCACCATGTTGACGGGTGCGTGCAGCAGTTTGGCCAGCTTGCTTTTTGCCCGTGCCTTGCTGGGTGTGACCGAAGCCCCTTGCTGGCCGGGTGCCGCGAAGATTACGGCGACCTGGTTTCCTAAAAAGGAACGTGCGCTGGCGACCGGTTTCTGGGACGCCGCATCAAAATGGGGCCCGGCAATCGCTCCACCGATTCTTGTCGCCATTATTGTTCCGTTCGGCTGGCGTTCGCTGTTCTATATTGCAGGTGCGCTTGGGTTAGTATTCATGGTCTTCTTTGTGTTCCTCTATCATCAACCAGAGAAACACCCAACAATCACCAAAGAAGAACTGGATTATATTAAAGAGGGCGGTGGCGGCACGGCAGTAGGTAACGCTATTGGTGATGACGGCAAGAAAATTACCTGGGGCTCATTATTTAAATACAAATGCGTATGGGGAATGATATTAGGTTGGTTCTGCTACGTATGGATGATGAACATTTTCACCACCTTCCTGCCGCTCTATTTGATGAAAACGCAGAATATCGAACTTAAGTCACTGGGTATTTATGCAAGTATTCCGTACTTTGGTGGTATTGTAGGTGCAGTCGTCGGTGGATATATTTCCAAATGGTTAATGGACCGCGAGATATTCAAAGATTCACTGGTTGCAAAACGCGTCACAATTAGTGTCTCAGCACTGTTAGCCGGTATTACGGTAGTTTGCATTCCTTTTGCCACCAGTTTGACATCGACACTTGCTCTGCTGGTTGTCGCAATGGCTCTGCTTTCTGCGCTGTCTGCGACGGGTTGGGCATTACCTGGTGACGTTGCACCTGCAGCAATGGTCGGTTCAGTAGGGAGCATTCAGAACTTTGGTGGATATTTTGCTGGTTCTTTATCACCTCTGGTAACGGGCATGATCGCTGACGCAACGGGTTCATACACATTGGCATTCGTGAGTGGCGGTATTATCGCTGGGTGTGCAGCCTTGTGCTACTGGTTCCTGGTAACCAAACCTATCGCTGCAACTAACTGAAAATATTGAGCATAATGACACCGGCAGGATGAGAATCAATGCAGTCTGCCGGTGATTTACACGTAGTACGCCGTAGAGAAGGAATGCGCTTTGATTAAGCAAAAGGTTATTCAGGCTATTGAAGAGACAGGAATTATAGCCATTGCTCGCCACGTGACACCGGATCAGATATTGCCGCTGGCGCAAGCATTGTATGAAGGAGGTATTCGGGTCATCGAAGTGACCTGCAATACCGTTGGATATTTGCAGTCTATTGAAATGTTGTCAGCTGAATTCGGCGATCGGATGTATGTCGGTGCGGGTACCGTGTTAAATCCTATTATGGCTCAGCTCGTACTGAACGCCGGAGCCAACTTTGTACTGGCACCTGACTTCAATCCGGAAGTTGTAAAAGTAGTTCATGAACAACAGCGGCTTATGATCCCAGCTGTCGTGACACCAAGCGAAATGATGCAGGCTTGTCGCATGGGGATAGATTTGTTGAAATTGTTCCCGGCTAAAGCCCTGGGTGCGGATTATCTCAAGGATGTCCGCGGCGCACTCGATTACCTCTCCCTGATTGCTGTTGGTGGGATTACTTTATCGAATACCGCAGATTTTGCCAAAGCTGGCGCTTTTGCTGTCGGGGTCGGCAGCGAACTCATCAATAAGAAAATGATCGCCGACGAAAATTGGCAGGGACTCACTGAACTTGCGAACAATTTTGTTACCACGTTTCGCAATGGCAAAACGCCACAGGCCTAAAGAGCAGAGTTCGTCATCACGGCGCTGGATAAGCGCCCTTTTTTAAGGGATTTTAGAGGATTGGATACGCTATAATAGTGGAAATATTTTTTAAGGCTTTTATTCAATGGACAAATTTAACCGGTCAGTGGGGCGGGCGCTTGAGATCCTCGAACTGCTCGCGCACAGTCCAAATGAATTGACCATCACGGAAATCAGCAAGTATCTGGATATTCCCAAAAGTACCGCGTTCGATATCATTTATACGCTGGTCGATAAAGGATACCTGGAAGTTGCCGACGATCGCCTCAAGTCCTTCCGGCTTGGGGTGAAACTTTTTCAGGTCGGTTCTGGCTATCGAGACAAAAAACCTTTCTATGATGTGGCGAAGGCAGCTCTCGAAAAAATCACCGCACAAGTCAACGAAACATCATTTCTCGCGATCGAAAGTGGCGGGATGTTGGTTTACCTCGACAAAGCAGAAAGTGAAAGTTCTGTTCGCACCTCGTGCAAGTTAGGATCAAACCGTCCAATGTATTGCACCGGTTTGGGTAAAGCGCTGTTGTCTTCCTACTCCGATGAACGTTTGCTTGATATTGTTCGCCGAACGGGTGGCATGCCGAAAATTACGCCAACGACAATCACCACGGAAGAGCACCTGCTTCGTGAAATGAATGAAGCGCGCAGAAGAGGGTACGCGATCGACGATCGTGAACACAATATGGATGTATTTTGTGTGGCCGCACCGATCTACGATTCCCGCAATGAACCCTTGGCCGCGATCAGCGTCGCTTGCCTCTCTTCAAAAATGCTTGGGAATCCTCAGCGGATAAATGAGTTGGGAACATTGGTTTCTGAAGCCGCACTATCGATTTCACATCGCATTGGTTTCAGGGGCGATCGGCTTTACAACGTCAGTTAATCATTCCTGTGCATAGATCCAGATCTGTTGCGCTGCCAGTTTGATCCCCACGATAAAAGCGTAATCCTATAATCTCCGGATTGTAGGATTATATCTCTGATTAAGGATCCCGTTACCTTACTGTTTTCAAAGGCAAAAAATGCCATCAACTCAGGTATGAATAGTTTTTTCTTGAATTACTTTATATAATGGGACTTATATAAAGCTATCAACGATCCTACCGATCTCTTTATCGATCTGAACGGCTAGTTGAAAAGAGGGCCGAAGCTCACAAATTAAGGGTTTGCTGCACAATCTTTAATCGCTGTCAGGGTCATTCTGGCAATTAAGCAAACAACGCTACGCAAAATATGCAGGGTAATGCCTGTGAATGTTATTCAGATTTCACGTAGCGCAATATGGAAAATATGGATAAAAATTGAACGATAACCTGCTTCAACCGGCAAGTTCTGCACTTACGACGTTTTCAAGCGAAGGAATTGATCAGGAGATATTGCGTAAACTTCAGGGCTTTATTGATGACCGGGAGGCATATTCTGAAAATACCTGGCGTCAGTTGATCAGCGCCTTTCGCGCCTGGGGTCGTTGGTGCTGGCAACATGATTATCCCTACTTACCTATTCAACCAGAACCCCTGCGCGAATATGTTTTATTCATGAAACAACGTCTGGCCGTGAGTTCGGTGCGTCAGCATTTGGCAATGTTGGGAATGCTACAACGGCAGGGGGGATTATTGCCCGCAGGCCAACATCCCATCGTGACGCGCGTCGTTAAAAAAATCAGCCGGATGGCAGTTGAAAATGGCGAGAGAATAGGGCAGGCGATTCCATTTCATGTTACTGATCTAAAAGCAGTTGCTGCAATATGGGCCGGATCTGAACAATTAACCGAGGCGCGCAATCTGGCATATTTATCCATTGCCTATAATACGCTGCTGCGAATGAGTGAAATATCGCGCTTGAAGGTTGGGGATATTAATTTTTCCAGCAACGGACATACGACAATATATATTGGCAGAACAAAAACCATTATTTCCGGCGACGGTTTGGTCAAGGCTTTGAGTAATTTCACGACAACGCATCTTCGCCATTGGTTAATACAATCTGGATTACTAAACCAGCCTGATGCCTATATTTTTTGTAGGGTAAACAAATCCAATCGTGTTATTTCCAGCAATGAAAAGACGTTATCGGCAGTCACGTTAGAGAGTATTTTTAAGAGTGGTTGGCTGGCGGTTAAAGGTCCGGTTCTTGCCGATCGCCAGGGGGGACGCTACTCCACCTGGACCGGTCACAGTGCAAGGGTAGGGGCGGCGCAAGATATGGCAAAAAACGACGTTTCGTTGCCTAAGATCATGCACGAGGGCACCTGGAAAAAGCCTGAAACGGTGATGCGCTATATACGCAATCTTGAGGCCAGCAAAAGCGCCATGCTCGATATCCTGGGAGAATAATTGCTTCGCTGAATTTTCGCGCCTGTTAAGCGTTGATGTTTATACTCGATGTTTAAGTTTATGAGTTTACAGACATATGAATGTTGTAACTATAATCTAAGGTTATCGTTATCACCCCGGTATAAATCGGGATGATAAAATGCCACTAGAGCTTTACCATTAAAGCAAAATTGCAAAAACTGACCACAGTTTTTGAGTCTATGTGGTGCGTCACCGCGCGTACTCTGGCAGCTTAGGCAGTTTCTGAATCAGCAAAAACCAGATAAAACAATGGGCTGCCATTGTACTGGGGCATGGGGTCGGTTGTGGTTGCCGGGGGCAATAACTCCAGCAACAGGGGAAACGTTAGCCGGCTAATTGCAAATAATAGATCTTTTCGGCTTGTATTTTATATAACCCTCTTATGAAGGTCATTACCCTTTACGGATGACGCATTGCATGGCGTAAGGCGCTCGGAACCAATCCAAAGCGTTGACGAAAACGGGCGGTAAAACGAGAGGCGGAAGCATAACCGCTCTCATTGGCAATCTGACCAACCGACAATTCGGTTGTCTGCAATGAATGCAAGGCGCACCCCATGCGCACACCTTCCAGGATAGAGCGGAAACTTTTATCTTCGAGCGCCAGACGGCGGCGCAATGAAGAACCACTCATATAGATCTGCTGTGCGACATCATCTACAGACCATTCGCGTGCAGGATCCGTCAGGAAAATTTGCTCGATCTGTTCTGCCAGTGGATCATGACGGTTACGCAATAACACCCCCGCATTTCCTGCCAGATGCAGAGCTAAAAGCAATCCTTGCACTATATGGACTTGAAGCGGATGCGGAGACTGACTTCTCATCGCTTGTAATAGACTGTCCCACATCAATCGAGTGTGCGTATCAAAGGGAACGGATAGCGAATCCGATGAGCCTGGCGTCAGTGAACCCACATGATTTTGACGAAAATCGCGCAAAATATCTTGAGTGAGATTAACCATATCTGAATGGTATTTACCGGCTTCAGGGGTATTCGCTATTTTTAACTCGATACCCGCTGGAAACAGGATGAGCGATTCTTTACCCACAGTTAATACTCTTTCACCCCATTGCAGCATCTTGCTACCTTTACGCACATGACAAAGGGCAGGGGTGAATAGTGTCACCCGATGCAACACATGTGAGTGACAGGCAGTAATCTCCGCGGTGGTCATGATTTTCTGAGTGTGATTAACTGCTTGTATCGCCATCCGTTTCGCTCTCCAATAACGTGCTTATATCTTCAATTACTGGCTATTAACGACCATATACGGGCACGAGTTCAGCTTTCGCTATTACATTGCTGTTCAGCATAAAACCGACCAATGCACCGCTGGAACCCGCGTCGATAGGCAATTTTTCCGTTTTCAGCGCCCAAACAGTAAAACGGTAACGGTGAGGTTTATCACCTTCCGGTGGACATGCGCCACCGAATCCAGCATAACCGAAGTCATTGCGGCCTTCTATCGCACCCGCAGGCAAAGTTTTACTGTCTGGTTTTCCGGCATCAGCAGGCAAAGCATTCACCTGTTCCGGGATGTTGACGACAGTCCAGTGCCACCAACCGCTTCCGGTTGGCGCGTCTGGATCGTATGCGGTGATAGCAAAGCTTTTGGTATCTGCTGGCGCACCTTGCCACGACAATTGTGGTGATTGATTGGCGCCGCTACAGCCAAAACCCGCAAATACCTGCGCGTTTTTCATCATCATCCCTTGCGCAATGTCTGAACTGCGTAACACAAAATCCCCGGCTTCGGCACACAGCGATACAGACAGCATTGCCAGCATTACGGTCATTTTTCTCATATTACATTCTCCTTATAAAAGTAATTGAAGCATACCGTTTCAAGATGAGATGAATTAGACCGCAACGCTTTTCTTCTGTGCCGAAACGCTCAGGGGGGAATTACCCTCCTTTTTGACTAGAGCATCCCTAGCATCATCAGTTCGTTTAGGTTAAAAAAGTCCTGTTGAGGTTCAATATAGGGGATTTGCGGTTGGACAGGGACATTAGTATGGTGCATCACTTTCGTTACTCCCCTCTCACGGGAAAATTCGTACTTATTATTACCATTTAGATAGATATCAAACATATTCTTGATGTCGCTTTCACTTAGCATTTTCATTTTACGTGAATCCCATGCGCGCTGTAATACACTGGCAACCACGTCATCACTTAACGCGCTTCTTGTTTTAAAATTCGACAACCTCGAATCTATGCGCTCAGTAAGTTTCCTGAATGAACGCCTATTAAGCCCCAGCTTATACTCCTCAACCTGAGTTTCTAATCCTTTCCACAATTGGCTGACGCCATTGAGATTATCCTCATCAAGATAGGAATATATCTGGTCAACCATTTCGTTTGGCAGGCAGCTCATTTTATTCTCAAAACTGGTTAATGCAGACGCCTCATCAACTTCTGCTACTGCGTCAACACCCACTTCCGCTGCAATAGCTACCCCTCCTGCCGTATCCTCCACACCATCAACGACAAGAATATCAACGAGGAACAAGATATCTTCTTCTATTGGTCCTCTCCCTGAAGGATCGGATAGTCGTGCCGGGTTGCCATTACAGTAGTTGTAGCCATGGGTACCCCCCATGCCGAAAGGGCTGGAACGATCCCACGAAAAAAAACGTTTCAATACAGGATTATAGCTGCGGTAACCATTACCCAGGAGATAATTCCCATCGGCAGCAGACCGAAGTGCGCCAAGATACCCCAATGAACATTTCAACATATCACTCATAATATTGCTCCTTATAAAACCCAATTAAAAAACAAATATGTTTATTCAAACCATTACATCATATTAAATAACGATTCTCAGGATAATTTTACACATTGAATATGCAGGTGATTTATGAATAACATTATAATTAATGGAAAATAACCGACTTTATAATATGTTCAAAAGTAAATATTAATCACATTTTTCACATATCATAATGTCAAATTTTCTCGGTTTATATATTTGAAATTTTTAATTTATTGAGTTTGGTGTCATTGCCGATATTTTGCAAAAATAACCGGAGATATTATAAAACAAGGTGCTTACCGTGCAGGATCCTGATTGAGTTTTCCCTTCACCAACTGGTTCAGAGACCAAACGCCTTATTCACCAGACGCACCTCGCCCAGAGGAAGATCTCTGCCTGAAAACTCTAGGGGGCGGTCGACGTGGCGGTGAAAACTGCCGATTGAGCGTTAAAAGCGCGTTTGTAGGCAGGTCGAGCCTCGCCGCGGGCGACATAGGCGGCGAGGTTTGGAAACTCGTCCAGCATTCCCGACGACTTCAATCTCTGCAACACATGCACCATCATCAGGTCGCCGGCACTGAACGAACTATCGAGCCAGTCGGCATCGCCGAGGCGATTGGCCAATTCGCGTAGCCGGGTGCGGACGCGATCCATGACCAGCGGCAGTCGCTCCTTGCTCCACGATCGGTCACTCTCCAGCAACTTGGCGTTTGCGAGTTCGAGGATTGGGGGCTCCACCGTATTGAGCGCGGCGAACATCCAGGTAATGGCGCGCGCTCTGGCATTGGCATCGACCGGCAACAGACCTTTATGGTTCTGCGCGATATGCAACACGATGGACCCGGTCTCGAATAGGGTGAGATCGCCTTCCTCATAGGTCGGAATTTGCCCGAAAGGATGCAACTCGAGATGTTCGGGTTCCTTCATCGCCTTGAATGAAACCAGCCGCACCTGGTAAGGTTGCCCCACTTCTTCCAGCGCCCAGCGGACACGCGTATCGCGCGCCAACCCCTGGCCGCCATCAGGCGACCGTTCAAAGGCAGTAATGGTCGGGATCATTGGAACCTCCAGATGAATGCGCAACGCCATCGTGCGTCACATGGTTGAGCGCAGGTTAGGGCGCGAATCCCCTCTAACTTTACTCACTGCCGTGACAAGACGAGGTAAATACCAAATATTATCATGACTACACCAATCACATATTGAATATGAAACCGCTCACCAAAAACAAAATAGCTTCCTATAGGAACTAAAATAAAAGCCAGGGCCATCAAAGGATACGCCTTACCTAGTGCCATTTTTTGTAATACCCAGACCCAGGCCAGCGTAGTCACGCCATACAACAGCAATGCTAAAAAAAGAATAACCAATCCTCGGGGAGCATAAATACTGCCCATTTTATGCATTATTGTCGCGCTGAGTTTAAATAATATCTGCCCCGTGGCGATACCGATAACGCATAATAATGCCACTAAATACGTCATAGTGACCCTCGATCAGTTTTACTGGTTGGAGAATAGCGGATATATTGCACCTTATCGGGTACTGAGGCGATGTCATAACTGATAAATGCCAGGATAAATTGAATTCCCACAATAACCGGCATGGCAGAGAACATTACAGTTCCTGCTGGGGCAGGTATGTTGGTCTCAAATCCTTTTAGCCAATGGACACCACCATAAATCGTCCCAAAAAGAGTAAAGATAATCCCTAATGGCAACTCCAGTGAGGCAACAGACATATCCCTGAGATAGTAATTATAGAATATGCGCTTAACAAAATTTCGCATATGCTTGAAAAGAAAATCACCGATAACTTTCGATACTTTCAGGTTGCTGATCTCGTCAGCATATTTGGCCGACATGGGAACATCCATGACAACCGCCCGGAGCGTGTTTAACCGAAATAACATATCCGTTTCAAAAAAGTAGCGGCGACTTATTTTGTCAAAAGGGAGTTGACGAGCAATATCACGGTGAATAGCCGTATAGCCATTCACTGGGTCAAAGAGTCCCCAGTAACCGGATGAAATTTTCGTCATGAAAGATAAAATGGCGTTCCCAAATAACCGGGTTCGAGGGATGGTGCGAATGTTTTCCAGATTAAAGAAACGATTACCTTTGGTATAGTCGGCTTCTCGTTGCAAAATGGGGGTGACGAAATTTAATAACAACCGTGGATCCATTTGCCCATCGCCATCAATCTTGACAATAATGTCCATCTGATCGCTTATGGCAGCCTGATAGCCGGTCATTACGGCCCCGCCAACCCCCTGATTGACCACATGGCGGAGAAGGTGAACACGGGGATCGGTACAGTGGGTATTCACATAATCCCCTGAATCTTCAGGGCAACAATCGTCAATGACGTAAATACGCTCGACCTCCTGACCAATGCCCTCAATAACACCGACAATGTGTTTTTTTACCTTATAGCACGGGATGACAACCGCTATTTTGGAGCCAGTTTTCATCAGGTGTTCCTTTTATTACGGAGATCAGCCAGTAAAATCGCCATGGCAATAATGGCCGAGAAAATGCTCCAAATCATGTAACGAAAGTCTGCCGCCGTTGCGATAAAGAACAATGACGCGGCGTTGGCAAGGCCGCTCAAGCTGACAGTGGCAGCGAGAAGGTTACCGCGTAACGTTCCCCACCGGCGCACCAGTCGGAAACTGGCCACCAGAAATACCCCCAACCCCAGCAACACATATGACCAGACCCGATAAACGGGAGATGCGGCCAGCGTGGCAAACAAGGCCAAATCACGTTGCAGGTCTTCTTGGGACAACGAAACGAACTGCACCCCCAGCCAGTTCTTTCTGATTCCGGGTTGATAAGCACTATAAACAACGCCATCTGTCAGCCCCAGTAATGCAGTAAAAACGTGAAAACGGTGCGCCAGATAATCTTGTGGATGCGTCACTACCAGTGTTAACCAGTCTTTCCTTAGCTGCGTATGGTATTGCTCATCCAGATAGGGAGAAACGACCTCATAAATCGGTGTATTCACCAGAGGGGTATATTTTTCCTGCAGGCCCGTCAAAACATCGGTGCCGGAGATTTTCTCTGGCAGGTAGGGGGGCAATAAATTTTGATTTTCCGCCACGGAAATGGCCGCCATATCCCAGACAAGGAGCGTGCCCATACCGTAGATACGTTGCACCCCGGCAGTAATCATCCCCATGATTGACCATTGTCCTAACGCAATGCCCAGCGAAAGAAGGATCGTTATTCCTGCGGTACGCCACGACGAAAGGCGGTATTGGCGGGCTAGAAAATAACATAGGCACAGCAACAGAATAATGCCTGGGATGAAACCATTAATTCTGACTGCAACAGCATAAAACAAGGCAAGCAAGGCCGTTAAAAAACAGCCCCAATGTGATTTACGCGCGTAAGCCAGAACGGCAGCGGCACACAAGGCAAGTGCGCTCATCATGCCGACATCTTTCCATATATGCAGTGACATCATGAGCATCGGTGGCCAAAAACCCATCATCACCAACAGTAATAATTGGCGATATAACACCGGGGTAATTTGAACAACCAATAAAACCAGCGCGCTCCAGTACATCAGTTGATGGAAAGCCAGCATCACACCCGGGAAACCGAACACGTCAAGCAGAGTCCGCCACCAATACACCATAACAACCGGATGTGCGTCATTGAGGGACTGGGCACCAATAACCTGTCGATACTGTGTCAGACTGTCATCAGACATAAATCCTGGGTTAAATTGGATGGTTAAAAAAATACCACACAGAGCAGCAATACCAACCACCAGGAAAAGGTTTATTTTTTTGCTTTTATCCCTTTGATTTATATCCTCACCAGCGAACGCCATCGCGCAGTTACCTTTTTACGTTGTTTGAACTCAGTCACAACACGGAACAAAAACTGAATGGACCATTTTATGCTAGTTCTCAAAGCGTAGACGGTTACACCTTCCTGTCCAGTAATGGATGATTATACGATTCGTAGAAATCCCAAAAAAATAATGCAGAATGAACAACCTGCTTTATTGATGCAGTAATTAGCTCAGGGTTATCCCAAATCAGCACAGTTCAGAAAGTATGGCTGGAATGCTGAGCGGGTGCAGTCCGAGCAGGGGTGGTTCAAAGCCTGTAGCACAGGGGCTGCCAAGGATGCACCCGATACTCTGGTGAAATACAAGGATTTTGACACTATCAAAAATTTACTTAACAGACTCACTCTGGGCGAGTTTAACCCAGAGTGAGTTATTTTTTCTCATTCATCATGCTGATAGTTTGCGATACTTATCGTCGCTAAACTATAGGCTATTTAAAGCAGGTAAAAGCGGATACCCCGGTTGTCTCACATCACCGTGCCATCAGCGCGAACACGCCCCAACCAAGGAATTCTCGCACGTACGTGACATGGCGTTTGGGTGCTATGGTCATTTCGGCTCTAATTTCTTTTGCAAAGTCGTCGTCGGGATTCGCTTCGAGCCACTTGGCCGCCTCGTATCTGTCCCAGCCTTCCTGGTCTGCCAGAACCATTTCCACAACGTCGTAGCCGAGTTCGTCGAAAGACGCGACAAGATCAGGAAGCATGAGAAAGTCAGAGACAGAATTGGCAAAGCATTCTTTGGCAACGGCTTCCGTCGGGGGTAACTGACGCCAGTAGGGCTCGCCGATGAGGATGATCCCGTTGGTGCAGAGACTTTTCGTCAGAAGCTCGATGGTGCCAGCGACTCCCCCACCGATCCACGTGGCACCGACACAGGCTGCCACACCGCACTTTTCATCGGCAACAAAACCGGCAGCGTCGCCATGAATGAATTCGACGCTGCCGGCGACGCCGAGTTCTTCAGCGCGGAGTTCCGCTTGCTTACTGAACAACTGGCTCATGTCGATGCCGACGCCCGTGATTCCATAGTCGCGTGCCCAGGTGCAGAGCATTTCGCCAGAACCGCTGCCGAGGTCGAGCACACGAGTCCCCGGCTCCAGGCGCAACACAGCGCCGAGAGTAGCGAACTTTTCTGGTGTGAACGGGTTATGGATGCGGTGAGCGCTTTCGGTAACGTTGTAGATTCGTGGGATGTCCAATACAGAAATTCCTTTTACTGAGTTGTGTCGTCGGATAAGCGCAACGGGTTGCCTGACTGCCTGAAACAACGTTGGGCCTTGACGCTATTATCCAGCAATACGCGCTGGTTGAAAACCCCGGTAGGGGAGAGGCGCTGAATACCCGCGTTATTCTACTGTGGATCGTAACACCCATCACCGTACATTTGGCAAAGTTTCGGTCAGCCTTTTCCTCAAGCCCCGAATACAGTGATCATGCCGGTCAGGATCTTTAATTATATAGACCAAACATTGATCCTGCCATAAACGCAATTTCGATGATGTTTCTTTTATCGTGGTAATTACTTCGCTTATCATTGAAAAAAACATAGGACTGTTCAGAGTATTGTAAGGTTTCTATTAAGAAAATTCTCCCATGAGCCAGCCTTAATCTTACTGTGGATAAAAAATATATTATAAAAAGTTACTAAATAATCTCGACATCGATCTATAATTAAATTGGCCTAGTAATTAAATAGGTCGATTTGAGAAAGTAATAGAATTATATGAGAAAACAATCCGATTAACTTTGAGAAAGCGAGAAAACCATGAACACCAATCGGCTATTTTTGATGGTGGGAGTGTTTCTTTCATGGATGACAATGGGTTATGCTGCATCAGCAAGTACGCAAGGCGGAGTAATTCGCTTCTTGGGCAGTATTGTTGAAGATACATGCACTGTTTCAATCGTCTCTCAAACGACTCAAGCACAGTGTGGGCGCAATGGAACTAATCAACGATCATTGAAGACGATTAATACCTCGTCCGCACGGTTGCCATCTGATATGGGGACTACCAAGCTTCAGTGGATCAATCAACAAAAAACACTGGGGGTTGTGACGGTTACCTATAATTAGTTGTAGATTGCCATATCGTTTGACAGTTAAACGATATGGCATTTTTTTATCCTGTAATATTTCTGTTTAAAAATCGAATACTTGAATATAGCCTAATGCCGATTCACTCTTCCGTCATTGTATAGACACGTAACCGATGGTTATCGGGATCCAAGGCCACAAAGGTATAACCGAAATCCATTTGCACCGGCTCCTGGGCGATCGACAAACCTTGTTTGACCCAGCGAGAATAGGTGTCATCGACCTGTTCACTATCCACTACGCTGAACGCCACTTCACCGCCACCACCTGTCATTTGTGCCGCAGGCTCTACCGTGTGCTTCGACCACAGGCCAAATTTTATCCCCGAATCGAGTATAAACAGGGCAAACGTCGGTGATGCCTCGACCGGTTTTTTACCGAAAAGACGGGTATAAAAATCTGCGCTTTTCGCCGGGCTATCGACATACAGCATAATAAAATTGGGTTCCATCTTAGATACGCTCCGCATAACATGTTGATTATATTGGCTTGCTAACATTATGTCTCACGCAATAATCATAGTCTCTCCCACTGACAGTTTCTGTCAGTAGTGATTTCATTTTCGCATCAATTCATGTCGTGGAGCACTTTCCCAAGGGGTTCAATCAGACGAATATCTGAGAAATTAACTTCCAAATCTTTTCGCTCTGGCGTACAGCACATCACGCCGACGAAGTTCATTGCGGCCGGATTTTTTCTTTCGCATGCCACTCCTTGAGCAACACCTGGCGTCGACGTGGGTAACGCACGTCTGTCACGTTGATATTGGTAATCCGATCGGTACGGAAATGCCGTATATCCTGCCTCAGTTCGCACCAGGCAACCAGCATATGCAGTTGATCAAAATACCCTAACGCAAAGGGCCAGAGGATGCGCGTGGACGTATTGCCTTTAAGATCGAGATAACCGATCTCGATTTTGCACTCGGCGCGAATTGCCCGGCGGAGTTGCGCCAATTCAAGATCTTCCGCAGGAATCGCATTACCCGGCCCAACTAACAAAGCCGACGTGTCCAGCGTATAGCGCAGCTCATCAGGCAAGACCGAGGCAATCTTGGAGAGTGCGTTACGCGCGGCTGAACCGAGATGTTCATCCCCACGGGCAGCAACCCATCGCGAACCCAATACCAGCGCTTCGATCTCTTCTTGCGAAAACATCAAGGGCGGCAGCATAAATCCAGGTTGCAAGACGTAACCCATTCCCGGTTCACCCTGAATACTCGCCCCTTGTGCCTGCAAGGTAGCAATATCACGATATAGCGTGCGCAGACTGATCCCTAGTTCATCCGCCAGGTGGGCGCCGGACACCGGGAAACGGTGATTACGCAGAAGTTGAATCAAATCCAGTAAGCGCTGGGCACGTGACACGATGTGACATCCTTTCTTGTTGGAAAATAATGAGTCTACATTGTTATTTAGCGCCACAGTAGCCAACCTTTGGGCAAACTGAGCTGTAGTGATAATAAAGTCATTTCCACTCTCCTTATTAGCAATGACTTAATTAAATGCAAAGTAAAATGGGCATGACACCCCAATTAAGGAAAAACGATTTCCCATTGCCATTAAACTCTTCCATATACCCAATAAATCTTATGTTCTTAAATTCTCTTACGAAATTATTAATGACGTTACTACATGAGTCGCAAAAAAACCTCTCAGAGTAAAGATACATTGTTCCACTCACATTTTTATCTGTATAATTGTTAAAGTGCTCTAATAGCTTAGATTCCGTGTCGAAACCTCTATAATGCCCTTCTGGTATATCAAAAACATCAAAAGCTTTCGGCCTCTCTTGGGGGAATGCAGGAATCTGTTCAAAAACGTGCTTAAATGTTTTATTGCCACTGATACTAAAAAGGAAAAAATCTTTTGACTCACCAGTTGGACGAAATACCATAAAAGCAAAATTTCTCCTTTCGAAATCACGCCTTTTTTTAATTGACGTAATTTGACTCTTCCAAAAAGAAATCACATCTGAAGGGGCGGCACCATTAGCAAAAATAATGTTATTACCAGAAGATTTCCAACCTGCTCCATTAAATATTTCATTTGCAAGAGGATTATTTTCGCTAGCCATTCCTCTATAGTGTGTACTACCAGCAGTACCGCCAATAACTTCACCTGCAGCTTCACCTACAGAGTCTGTTATCGCATCAGTGGCAATGGAGGTGTCAATAAAAGCGTTCATTATCATTATCAAAAATTCTTCCCAGAACAAATGTCCCGACGGATCAGTGTGATTGACTGGGTTCCCACCGCAATAGGCATAACCATTAGCCCCCCGGCACCAAACGGACTATAGCTATCCTGACCCGCAAAGCGTTTTAGTATAGGGTTAAATCCCCGATAACCATTGCCCAATAAATAGTGGCCACTCACGGAGGAACGTCGCTGCCCAGCGTACTGAAGAGGAATATCTTTCATAATATCACCTGTGATTAATTTAAACACATTATGCGATATAGGGACTATTGAAAACGATCCCTTATCACCCTGTCAGTCATAATAGTCTCTGTTTACCACGATGCTGCCTCTTTATTGACCCTCAAGTGAGGGATAAATACCCGCTACTTTTTTCACCGCCAACTATCATAAAATCATTCTCTTTGATGCAGGACGGTAATTGTAAGTTCTTATGGAGCGGGGGCGTTTCGAGGAACTGAATAGGAAGTCAGCGTTGCATCAAAGAGAATGCCACATTCGGGCATACAGAAGATGCTTTACGAACTCGCCAGATATTTCAACTCTGGTTTTGTCATCCACTCGCATGCCTATTGGCCACTGTTTATTGTCGATTCCGATCAATACAGAGTCTGTTCCATCACTTAATTGATATATGTCGTGCTACGTAGAGCGACTGACAATATGACCTTGCAAAATACACTGAGTACGATGCAGTCTCTTTACTGCCCTTTTATTGAGGGATAAATGTCCGCTACTTTTTCACAGTCAACTATTATAAAATCATTCTCTTTTGGTGCGATCATCGCGCTTATCACGCCAATACATCACATGCAGAAGGGAAAACAACGTGTAGCTCCCTGGATAGATTGTCTCTTTAATCACTGGATCCCTGCTTTCATATCCGTTAAGTTCAGTACAATCATAAGCTAGGGCTATACAAAAGCGATAATCAGGGACTCTATGCCAGTAAATTTCTTTGCGACACCTCTCTATGCCACAGAATAAATTACGCCGTCGCAGCGTACGCACCCTGTGTTTGAGCGTTGCGCTGATCCTGGTGGGTTGCGCAACGCACAAGACCGAAGAAAAACCCGCACCGCGGCCAATGGATGTCAAAAGTAAAATTGTGGCGATGATGCCCACGAAAGTCACCGATAAACAGGGCTGGGCTACCGACATCTATGCGGCTTTTGCAGCGCAAGAAATTGCCCCCACAACGCAAAATCTCTGCGCCGTCGTGGCCGTGACCGAACAGGAATCGACATTTCAGGCCGAAGCGCCCGTAGCCGGATTATCCAAAATAGCCTGGGCGGAGATCGATCGCCGCGCTGACCAACTGCACATTCCGCAGTTTTTGGTTCATACCGCGCTGAAAATCAACTCACCCAATGGCAAGAGTTACAGTCAGCGGCTGGATACGGTGCGTACCGAGAAGCAGTTGAGTGCCATTTTCGATGACTTTATTGATATGGTGCCGATGGGACAAAAATTATTCGGTAACCTGAATCCGGTACACACCGGCGGGCCAATGCAAGTCAGTATCGCCTTTGCTGAGGCGCATGCAAAAAACTATCCGTATCCGGTTGAAACATCAATTCGCCATGAGGTGTTCAGCCGCCGGGGCGGGATGTATTTCGGCATTGCACATTTGTTGGGATATCCGGCCAATTATCCGCAGCCAATCTATCGTTTCGCCGACTTTAACGCTGGCTGGTATGCCAGTCGTAACGCCGCCTTTCAAAACGCTGTCAGTCAGGCATCCGGAATTCCTTTGGCATTGGATGGCGACCTGATTAATTACGGTTCCAAAACCGCCGGCAAAACCGAACTCGCTGTTCGCGTGTTGGGTAAACGTCTCGATATGAGCTATTCATCGATCCGCAGGGCGTTAGAACAGGGGGATAGGCTCGATTTTGAAAAGACGTCGCTGTTTAAAAATGTTTTTGCACTGGCTGAAAAAGCGACAGGAAAAGCATTGCCGCGCCAAATCCTGCCAGGCATTACGCTCGAAAGTCCGAAAATCACCCGCAAACTCACCACGGCCTGGTTTGCCAAACGGGTTGATGAGCGTTTTCAGCGTTGCATAAGCAAAGCGTCCGCAGGGTGAGATTGTGCTTATTTTCCTTGCAGTGGTTTGAAAACCGACGGTTCGTCATCGGGATGAACCGTCCGGCGCCAATTTGCAGATCTTACGTCCTATAATTGGTCGGTATATTTATTATCAGGAATAGTCGTAGATAATGGATAATCGCCGATAGGGTATAATTACTATCAAGGTAATTGGCTGGAAATTCCGCTATCTGAAAAATTAATCAGAAGCCCATCACTCTTTTCGATAAAATATCCATCCTCAATGATTTTTGTGCGTTTCATCACTTGTGCGTATTTCATTCTACTTTAAGCTAGCCACACGTCATCCACGCGTTGAGGAAGCTTTATGGCACGCTACACATTGTGTCACCAACAGAGCATCTCCGGCATCAGTCCGGCCTGGTTTAACATCGATCATCGTCTGACCAATAACTTTCCAAACTAACTCCTCGCTTATTTCAGCTGTGGCTGAACACTTCTGATAAATATTATTTCACTGTCAGTGACGGTGCGGCATCTATTTACCCGCAAGTTGCGAATACCGCTTATTGTCACGGCACGGTTACACCTGGAGAAAATAAGTGATGAAACGTATTCCTGAACCTTTCCGCATTAAAATGGTAGAAAACATTCATATGACGACACGCGAAGAGCGTGAAGTCGCCCTTGCCGCAGCCGGATATAACCCGTTCCTGTTGCCCAGCAGAGATGTCTATATTGACCTGCTTACCGACTCCGGCACCGGTGCAATGAGTGACCACCAATGGGCCGGACTGATGATGGGCGATGAAGCCTACGCCGGTTCACGCAACTACTACCATCTGTGCGATCAGGTACAAAAACTGCTCGGTTATCCCTTTACCATCCCCACGCACCAGGGACGAGGCGCGGAACAGATTCTTTTCCCGTGCCTGATTGCCAAGAAACAGAAGGAGGGAGGCGGTAAGCAACCCGTTTTCATCTCCAACTTCCACTTCGACACCACGGCGGCCCATGTCGAACTGAACGGAGCCCGAGCCATTAACGTCGTAACCCCTAAAGCCTTCGACACCAAGACGTACTATGACTGGAAAGGGGATTTTGACCTGGATATGTTGCAAACCGTAATCCATGAACATGGCGCAGACAACGTGGTGGCGATCGTCACGACCGTGACGTGCAACAGTTCTGGCGGGCAACCTATTTCGATGGCCAATATGCGGGAGGTTTACCGGATTGCCCGGCAACACAATATTCCTGTGATGATCGACTCGGCACGTTTCTGCGAAAACGCCTGGTTTATCAAGCAGCGCGAAGCCGGTTATACCGACAAATCGGTGAAAGAGATCGTGCTCGAAATGTATCAATATGGCGATATGCTCACCATGTCCGCCAAGAAAGATCCAATGGTGAATATTGGCGGATTATGCTGTTTCCGTACCGATGAGGATCTGTTCAATGACGTGCGCATCCGTTGCGTACCCATGGAGGGATTTGTTACTTACGGCGGTCTGGCTGGGCGCGATATGGAGGCCATGGCGATTGGCCTGGAAGAGGGCATGAACGAGGATTATCTCAGCTACCGCATCGGGCAGGTGGCTTATCTGGGAGAACGGTTGATGGAAGGGGGGATTCCGATTCAATATCCGACCGGCGGCCATGCGGTGTTCGTTGATGCCAAACTGTTTCTGCCGCACATTCCTGCCGATCAGTTCCCGGCTCAGGCACTCAATAATGCGTTGTATCTTGAGGCGGGGATCCGCAGCGTGGAGATTGGCTCGCTGCTGCTGGGACGCGATCCGGATACAGGTAAACAGAAAGAGTCACCGCTGGAACTGCTGCGCCTGACGATCCCACGCCGCGTTTACACCAACGACCATATGGACTACATCGCCGATGCCTTGATCGCACTCAAATCCAGGGCATCCACCATCAAGGGTTATACCTTTACCTACGAACCACCGGTGTTGCGTCACTTCGTTGCCCGGTTAAAACCCGTGGAATAATCGCTCTTCCAGAATGATATAGCCTTCACCCGATCGGGCGAAGGCTATCCAAAATAAAATTGCGTGTTTCAGTGTGCAAAACTCCGTTGCCTATATTCTTTCCAGTATTAACTTGTGACCTGTTTATCAATCCCTCCTCAGATTCAGTTTTTCAACAGATAGCCTGAGGCTCTTTCCACTTTTTTTAAGAAATCATTTAATTGTAGGATATTTCTGAGTTTTACGGCCCATTTATCCATTAAGAATTTCCTCTGTCCACATTAAAGCCTTACTTTTTTAAAAAAATGAGTCTTTTATTTATGAGTTGCAAATTCTGAGCTGGGAAAGTTTGTACAATATGCAGAGAGAGGTCACATAAAATATAGTGAAGACGTGACACTTATCAATATTTAATAAGCAAAGGAAGAGCAAGCTTTGAATGCCGCTGAACATACGGATAGCCATGGATAGAAAGCGGCCAACCAATAACTAAAAGGAAATTTATATGGACCTGATTTCTAATACACTACGGGATAATATAGGTCAAGAGTACGTTATTGCGAACGAGAAACCAAGAAATAAAAGAAATAAAAGAAACATGAGCAAATCTGTTATTGCATTGGCAATTGCAGCGGCAACAATGCCGATCACCACCAGCGCCCTCGCAGCCTATGCAGATCCCGGTGTGATTGGTGATAAGACAAGTTGGGAAACGCCAGAGTATCAGAAAGACTGGGGTATGGCTGCGATGAAAGCCTCAAGCGCCTATGCGCTGGGGTTTTACGGGCAGGGCGTTAAGGTTGGCGTGATGGATTCTGGGGCGGTACTTTTCTCGCATCCGGATCTTAATGGCGATCGCTTCCATGCGGTTCAAGCTGCTGGTGAGTATGGATCTTCTGGCTTGCGGTATCCGCAGACGGCGAACGGTCAATATACCGCAGGCGAAGCGTATGATATTTCCGGGCAATGGATCCAGGGGGTCAACGACGGTCACGGAACACACGTAACGGGTACCGTAGGTGCCAACCGCGATGGCAATGAAATGCATGGTGTCGCCTGGGGGGCTGATGTTTATGTCGGCAACACCGGCGGGACAGACGGCAATAACTATGGTCCTTTCCAGGACTATCAATTCTTCTATACTGGCTGGAAAGCGATTGTTGATTCTGGCGCCCAGGTAATTAACAACAGCTGGGGCACCAATATTCGCATTATCAATAACGGCTCAACAGGAAGTGATGGCGGTAGCACCGGGGTACATATTCCGGCGAATACTAACGCTCAATCCGAATATGAATATTTCTATTTCAACAAAATATACGGTGATAATCCGTCATTTGTTGATGCCGCCTATGATGCAGTGAAAGGTACCAACGTTGTTCAGGTATTTACAACGGGTAACCGCGACTTTGCCAATCCGTTTTATCGTGCGCTTTATCCTTACTACAATCCAGAAGCTGAAAAACATTGGGTGGCCGTTGCCGGGTTGAGACAACTTGCTGATGGTACTTACTCTCTCGTGACAACCTGGAACGAAGCGGGTAATGCAAAATGGTGGACAGTCGCTGCTCCGGGTAACGGTATCTATTCAACCACGGTTAATGCGACGTCAGGCGCATTGGCTTGGGGGAATTCATCCGGTACATCAATGTCTGCCCCACATGTTACTGGCGCGATGGGCGTTCTGCTCTCCCGTTACCAGGATATGACCGCGATGCAGGCGCGTGATGTGATGTTCACAACAGCAAGTCACCAGAATCCAGACGGTTCCACGTTTGTTTACTGGACTGCTGCAGACGGCGTTCCTGATGTTCGTTACGGCTGGGGTGTTCCGGATCTCGATAAGGGCATGTACGGTCCGGGTCAGTTGCTTGGCAATTTTGAATATAATCTTGCCAGCACGCCATTGGATGTCTGGAGCAATGACATTAGCCAGAACGCCCTGAACGCGCGTGAACAGGAAGATCTCGCCTGGTTACAGTCTTATAGGGCTGATGGTATCGCCGCAGGGGGCGCCTATGAGCTGGGTACGAGTTTTGTCGTGGATGATGGCAACGCCGACGTAACGGACCACATCATTAATCAGGCCGATGCCGAGAAGTTGCGCCTTGAGTACTATGAAAAACGCGCAGAATCCATTCAGGCCAAGATTGACGCGGGTCTGTACGATGGTTCTCTGGTGAAGCAGGGCGCAGGTACGCTGGTTATGACCGGGGACAATACCTATCAGGGCGGTACTACCGTCGAGAAGGGTACCCTGTATGGATTCACGGAATCTTTTGGCAGTAATACGGTGATGGTGAACGGCGGTAAATTTGGTGTGATCGCCAATTATACCGACACCTTTACGCTGAAGGGTAACCTGACATCGACAGCAAGCCATAAAGCCAACATTGATGTGAATTCAGGCGGCACCTATGTCGTCAGTGCCGGTGAAGATGTGAGCGTTGGCGCGCTGACCTTTAAGGAAGGGTCAATGCTGACCGTCGGTTCAACCTCCCGCGACGTGTATGAAGATGCCTATCAACGCGGCATCATATCAACGGGCAGTGTGACGGCTGATGTCCTGACTGATGCTGACAAGGCAATGATAGCGCCACCTGATTACGCATTCTTCAAGACGGATGTGACAATCAACAGCAACGTGCTCACCGCCAGCTTTGGGCGCAATGATGATGTAAACTTTGCCAGTTACGCAGATTTCGACAATGGACGCGCTATTGCTGAAACCATCGAAAATGCCGGGGCAGGCGATCTTTACCATACGCTGCTGTCCGGTACCAAGAGCGAAGTTCGCAACACCTATAACGCGCTTGGCAGTGATTTTTACCTCAACGTGCAGAACGCCAGCATAGTCAATGCGATGACCATGTCCCGTACCGTTAAGGACGAAGCACTCGGCATGGGTACGGGTCGTTCAGCAGAACTGGCCGATGGCAACGCGCGTCTCTGGACCGCGGGCATCGGTAGCTGGTCTGATGTCGACTATGGTCAGTCAAGCATGGATGTTGATTTCTATGCGGCCCTGGTCGGTGCTGAAGTCGATGTCGCCGACAGCACTAAAATTGGTCTGTACTTTGGTGCCGGTTCCACGGACTTCAACGGCGGTACCTACGGTAAGGTCGACAGCGATGATCTGCACTTTGGTCTGTACGGTGTATCCAAAGTCGCTGATGTTGCTTCACTTAGCTACGGTGTGATGCACACTCACCAAGACCGCGATGCCATGCGCAATTTGGTGGTTGGCAGTACGGTTGGCCCGAATGCGATTTCTACCGAGGCTGAAATCACTCAGCTCTTTGCAGAAGCAGCCTACACGGGCTTCAATACCGATGCGTTCTCAGTCGAGCCTTACTTTGGCCTCAACTGGATGCATATCAAGTCTGATAACTATGCGGAAACGGTTGATAACATGACGTTCACAACGAATGTTGACAATCAGGACCTGCAGATAACGACCCTCGGTCTGCGTACTGCTCTTCCCTTCAGCGTAGGTGACGTGAAGATGGCGTTGAAAGGCGATGTCTATGGCATGCACTTCTTCGGTGATAATACCCCTGAAGCCAACATGCAAATCGCTGATACTGGCGTTGCCAGGATCAAAGGCGGCGAGCTTTCCAATATGTTCGGCGTAGGTCTCGGGGTTGAAACGCAGCTTGGCAAATCTGCTACGCTCGGTTTGTCCTATACCGGTGCTTACGATGGCGATATCACGTCGAATGGCGTGTACGCTAAATTGAAAGTTTCCTTCTAAAGTATCACTGTAATCAGTCACGCATAGGAATGTTATTTCTATGCGTGACTTTTCATTTTACAAACCCACTCCCCGACATCCATTTCAGGGCGAAATTGCTGATACGACGGAATTACCTAGGGATTTGCCTGGGTGACAATTCTGGCAGCGTCAGCCAAAACATCCTTGCGGGATTTGGCATTCTGTTCAGTCTGGGTAAAGTAAGTGACCAGAATCAACGGGGCCTTATTGGTTGGCCAGATAATCGCGATATCGTTGGTCGTGCCATAGTCGCCGCTGCCGGTTTTATCGCCGACAACCCACGTCTCTGGAAGACCAGCCCTGATACTTGCCGCGCCCGTTGTGTTGCCTTTCAGCCATTCAACCAACTGCGCGCGCTGTGGTTTTGCAAGCGCATCACCCAGCGTTAATTTACGCAGGCTTTCAGCCATCGCCAACGGTGTTGATGTATCACGTTCATCACCGGGAATAGCCGTATTCAATTCTGGTTCAGTACGATCCAGTCTAAACGTCTTGTCGCCGATAGAACGGGCAAATGCCGTCACGCCTTGCGTTCCGCCGAGATGGGTAATCAGTTTATTCATGGCGGTATTGTCACTGTATTGCAGTGTCGCTGCGCTCAACTCACCCAGCGTCATCCCGGTATCAAGATGCTTTTCAGTGATGGGGTTGTAGTTGACCAAATCTGATTTGCTGATTTTTACTCGCTGATTCAGGACATCTTTCTGCGTCTCACTCTGTTTCAATACCGCAGAGGCCGCCATGACCTTACTGGTACTGCACATCGGAAAACGTTCATCACCGCGATAAACAATGCGTGAATTGTCTGCGGTATTAATGAGCGCAACACCCAAACGCCCACCGCTACTTTTTTCCAAATCTGCCAGTTTCTGCTGAATCTCCGCGACGTTGTCGCCGGTTTTCGCCCACAGCGGCGTACTGCTGAACAAGAGGGGCATCACCGCTGCAGTCATCAGCAGGGTATTGCGAAGTGTGTTTTTAATCATGAAAAACCTCATTGGATGAGAAGGTGATATGAAGAGAGTTATCGCGGATAAAATGTAAAAACGGTCGCCACAAGCGAGGTATTCTTTAAAGAAGATCACTCCAACCCATTAAAAGTTCATTAAATATACATTCAACAACCGACTTTCGCGCGCAACATCCTACTTTATTAATCGGTTGGCAAGAAGCAAGAATTTCAATGCTGAAAAATCCAGGCAATGTTGAGAAGTCTCATTATGCCTTAATTCCAAGCAGCAATGGGCGCGGCGGCGATAGGATGACGCCAATAAGGCGCTTTTGATGATATACATGCATATACTGAGTACACTTTGAGATTGAGTACATGAATAAACCGCTTGTCGTTATCTTCACCGCCATTGGTCTCGACGCGGTCGGGATCGGCCTGATCTTTCCTATCCTGCCGCGGCTGATCGAGGACGTGACGCATTGAGCGATCGACTTGGCCGCCGTCCGGTTCTACTCATCTCCCTCGCCGGGGCGGTAATTAGATAGGTATCACTGGCACCTGTATCGCACTGGTCGCGATGGCTTTCACGAGGCATGGATTTACTAACAACATCAGGACAAAGTAAAAATGCCAATCGCTGCTAATATGTGGCTTAAAGATGACGGTGGCGCTGACATCAAAGGATCTGTCGATGTTAAAGATCGCGAAGGGAGTAAAACTCACCAGCTTACAGATTAACCACGTTGAAAGCGTCAGCCTCAACTATGAAAAAATCACTTGGCATTATGTTGACGGAAATGTTCAGTTCGCCGATGCGTGGAATGAGCGTCAAACGATTTAAAAGAAATGCGCCCTTAGCGGCGCATCTTTCGGATAATCAGCATTGTTATGAGATAGTCGACGACGGCGAACACCAATGAGCACACAATCCACGCCAGCACCCACAAATCATCAAAGTTTTCTTGGTTCGAATAGCCGTGCGCCCACTCAGCAAAACGTTGCGTCGCATTGAGGCTGATAAATTGGGCGGGATCTATTAACCTTGCGCCTAAGCAGAACAGAAACACGAACCAGGCAATTTTCGCGAGTCTACGATGTAGTTATTTCTTTTAACAAAAATTCGTAATCGACTGTTAACAAGTGAAAATCCCCCTACAAAAATAGCCTTGGCGTCGGATATTTTCCCTTTTCAAGCGGACCTCCAGATGGATGTGCAGTGGTGGGTTACACAATGGATGACGTTGATCTGGTAACTCGCGATTGATCCTCAGACTGGGATTATACGTGGAATAACAGAAGACGTTTCTCGCCTGTATCCTGATGGCTTCTCGGTTGTCGAAACTGAGATGCTGCCGGAAGGGTGTGATATTTCGGGAAAATGGCAATATCGGGAAGATGAGATCACAGCTTTTCGCCCCAGTGAAGAGGTGCTATTGACGACTAACATCAAGCGCAGAAATACTTTTTTGCAACAGGCTACTACGCACGCATTTCCATTGCAAAGCGCTTTGGCTTTAGGCATAGCCACGCCCCAACAGCAGGAAATGTTAATGTTGTTGCAACATTACGGACAACACTTGATGGAGATGGATTTAACGCAAGAAAATCCTGACTGGCCGTTATGGCCACAGGAGACAGCTTAAATTGGGAGACGTTTGATTGATAATCAGGATGACAAAGGAATGTCATCTATTATCTCAACGTTTCCCTTATTTAAGTGTTAAAGAAATATTGCCCCTATTTCAATCAGGAACATTTATGCTATTTCAGCATCTTTTGTTGAAACAGTTGTTGATCGATGGCTTCGAACATTGATTGATATGCTTTTGCGTCTTTTATTGTAGTGTCAATATCAGCGGTGGCTTGATTTGCTCCAACCAAATGCTCATGTTCTTTAATATTGAAACGTAATTTTGTTTGGTTGTTATCAATATCTTCCAAAATAATTGTGGTATGTAATTGATGGTAGTCAGCATATAAACTAGTACCAAAAACATGAGGGATAACAGCGAGGCTTTTATTTAATGAGGATACAGTGTCAACATTTTCAGATTGTGCCTTTATAAACCCACTATTCACATCCGCATTCACAATCTGATGGTTTTTATCCTGTAATACATTCATCACGGCATTAAATGTGGTTTTCATGTCGGCATCGACGCGGTGTGTCTGCATCTCCTGAAGCTGTAATGGGGACATGCTCGGTGGCGGCGGGGTGCTGCATCCATTCAATGTTACGACGGATAAACTGATAATTAACAGTAAAGGAGCTGATTTCATTCTATTCTCACAAGATTAATTTTCGTTTGAGTGTCCATGGCTGTTTTCTTATGCTTATTTAGAACAGGGTAGACAAGAGATTACTTCAGCATCTTTTGTTGAAACAGTTGTTGATCGATGGCTTCGAACATGGATTGATATGCTTTTGCGTCTTTTATTGTAGTATCAATATCATAGGTGGATTGATTTGTTCCAACCTTATGCTCATGTTCTTTAATATTGAAACGTAATTTTGTTTGGTTGTTATCAATATCTTCCAAAATAATTGTGGTATGTAATTGATGGTAGTCAGCATATAAACTGGTACCAAAAACCTCAGGGATGATAGCGAGGCTTTTATTTAATGAGGATACAGTGTCAATATTTTCAGATTGTGCCTTTATAAACCCACTATTCACATCCGCATTCACAATCTGATAATTTTTATCCTGCAATACATTCATCACGGCATTAAATGTGATTTTCATGTCGGCATCGACGCGGTGTGTCTGCATCTCCTGAAGCTGTAATGGGGACATGCTCGGTGGTGGCGGGGTGCTGCATCCGTTCAATGTTACGATGGATAAACTGATAATTAACAGTAAAGGAGCTGATTTCATTCTATTCTCACAAGATTAATTTTCGTTTGAGTGTTCATGGCTGTTTCCTTATGCTTAGTAAGAACAGGGTAGACAAGAGTTTATTTCATCATCTTTTGTTGAAACAGTTGTTGATCGATGGCTTCGAACATGGATTGATAACTTTTTGCGTCTTTTATTGTAGTATCAATATCATAGGTGGATTGATTTGTTCCAACCTTATGCTCATGTTCTTTAATATTGAAACGTAATTTTGTTTGATTGGCATCAATATTCTCCAAAATAATCGTGGTGTGTAATTGATGGTAGTCAGCATATAAACTAGTACCAAAAATCTCAGGGATGATAGCGAGGCTTTTATTTAATGAGGATACAGTGTCAACATTTTCAGATTGTGCCTTTATAAACCCACTATTCACATCCGCATTCACAATCTGATAATTTTTATCCTGCAATACATTCATCACGGCATTAAATGTGGTTTTCATGTCGGTATCGACGCGGTGTGTCTGCATCTCCTGAAGCTGTAATGGGGACATGCTCGGTGGCGGCGGGGTGCTACATCCGTTCAGCGTTACGACGGATAAACTGATAATTAACAGTAAAGGAGCTGATTTCATCATATCCTCAGAAAGTTGATTGGCGCATTTGATAATCCGAAACCACACCTTTTGCATCAAAACGAAGGATTAACGTAAAAATACGCTGAGTATCGCTTGTCGTAGCGTTATTGCTGTCGACTCCTGCGATGAATATATTGGCGAATGCGCCACTGGCATGCTTGGTTGCTACTTGCGCTGTTGCCTGGTATGTCCAAATCGCATCCTTATTTGCACCTTGGGTCACAATTTGCGGTTGTCCAAAAACGGCCACAATATCTGCCTGGGTTGTTTTCCCTTTATGGATATATTGCGTGACAGCACCCGCAGTGAGTTGATTATTAATGTTGTGACTCTCAGGCGGTGGAGTAGATGAGCACCCAACAAGAATCAGTGAAACCATCAAAGTTATAAATTTCTTTTTCATAAAATAATCTCCGGAAGAATATGGGCATTGAATTATAACATGCCAAGCTGTATTAAAATGTTTCCGGATGAATGGAGTCATTATTTTATGAAATTATAAAAAGCACGGAATATATAAATTACGAAAATATTCTATGCAGACACTATATAATTTTCATATCGAATCACAGGACGTTAATGCATATTATGCAGCGTGTTCCAAAAAAATTCTTATCGTACAAATAATCACGTTCCCAGAAAACTCCTTATCCTCATTAATCGCTGAGTCAGGTATGCTGGCACGAGCGTGCGCTACCCAACGCGCTTGAGCGTATCGCCATTCTCGGAACAGTTCTCCACGAGGATTTTTCTGACAGTTTCACCCCCTTTTCGACGCCAACTGTCTGACGTTACGTGCACATTCTCCCGACGTAAACTATATTTTCTTCAAGTACAACAGTTCATTGAACAAAGATTCAATTCGCACGACATAGCATTGCATGACATAGGGATTAACCCACCGTGCGCGGGCGTCTATTTCTGACAGGGTCATTTTCATGAGCCAAAACACGTTACTTGAGCAACAGATCCTTAAGCGATCTATTTTCTGTACCCTGATCATCGCCAGTATGGGGATACTTTTTGGTATTCTCTGCGGCTCCATGTCAATTATTTTTGACGGCATGTTTTCAGCCATTGATGCCGGTATGTGCAGCCTGTCGCTGCTGGTGTCACGCTTGCTTGGCCAACCGCACAGCCGCCGCTTCCAGTACGGTTTCTGGCATGTAGAACCGCTGGTGCTGGCGTTCAATGGCAGTCTATTGGTCTTGCTGTGTTTATACGCGTTTGTGAATGCAGTGAAAGGTATCGTAGAGGGTGGACGCGAGCTTGAATTGGGATGGGCAATTGTTTATGCCGTGGTGGTCAGTGTTTTCTGTTTTACGTTGTATCTGAGACAACGCCGTATGAACAAGACCGTGCAATCAGAATTAATCGCGCTGGATACCAAAAGCTGGCTGATGTCGGCCTGTATCAGTTCCGCGTTATTGGTGGCGTTTATTCTGTCGTGGGCAATGGAAGGCACCCGCTACGAACATTTGATTGCCTATACTGACCCGTTCGTTTTGGCGTTACTGACGTTGGTTTTGATCCCCGTGCCGATAAAAACGGTAATCGCAGCGGTACAGGAGGTGTTGCAAATGACGCCGGATTCATTGGACTCCAAGATTGAAGCGTTAATGGAGCGCCTCACGCTGCAATACGGTTTCCTGGATTACTCCAATTATGCCACCCGCATGGGGCGCGGACTGTTTGTGGAGATCCATATTATTGTCCCACCCGAGATGGACAAAATTGGGGTGCTGGCGCTGGACAAAATTCGCGATGAAATATCACAAGGCATCGGTGAACTCGGTCCCCATCGCTGGCTGACGATTGCCTTTACCCATGACAACAAATGGTTATAAGGTTTGGACGCCCCGCGTGATCAAGAGCGGGGTGGTTTCCTGTATTTGCAAAAACAGATGTCAATGACTCGCCTGTGCCGTCTCTTCGAGGGCGTTCTCTTTTTCAGTTCCTTCCGTCAGCGCAATAAACTCATCAAGCAGCGTCAGAAGCTGGTTCATTTTTTCTGTCGAAAATGCCGATTCGATGGCGCAATAACCTTGCTCAACCTCAGCGCGTGCCTCGTCATACACGCTCAATCCGCGTTGGGTTAAAGACACAAATAATTTGCGCTGATCGTTGACGGGTTTTAGGCGAAAGATCAGTTCATCACGCTCCATGCGCGTCAAAATCCCCGTCAGGCTGGGGCGCAAAATGCAGGTTTTGCACGCCAGTTCATGAAAATCAATTGAGCGATTATCCGCCAGCACCCGAATAATCCGCCACTGTTGCTCAGTCAGGTTATGTCTTTTCAGTATTGGCCGGAAAAAGCCCATGGCGGTTTCACGCGCTTGCAGTAAGGCGATAGTCAGTGATTCATGCATAGATACGCGAACCTTTGGTTAATCGTTCTGTGATTGAGTGCTCAGTAGCTGGTAATCCATGCCGCATCGGCGGGAAAAGTCTCAACCCAGTATAGATAGTGAGAGTTAAGAGTCCAGAAAAAATGCCATTTTCGACGAAAAAAACCAAAACTCATTAATACATGAATGAGTGTAATCCATCGTTGGTAAAGTTACTTTCTGGTAAACAAAAAATATGATTTAGATCGTCTATTTACAATAACTTATTGTATTAATTCATATTTACAATGCCATTGTAAAATAAATGTTATTGCGATCACAAATCAGATCATCCGAATTGCGTAATTTCCGCACACCAGATAAAACAATGTCATTAACATATTAATGATAACTCAGTCTGTCTAGTCAGTCGCCTTGTGAGGGATACGTAATGAAAGGAACTGTATTTGCCGTCGCGCTCAATCACCAGAGCCAAATCGACGCCTGGCACGAAGCATTCCAGCAAGCCCCGTACAGAACACCGCCACTCACCCCTGTGTGGTTTATCAAGCCGCGCAATACGGTGATTGGCTCGCAGCAACCCATCCCTTTTCCCGTAGGTGAAGAAGTGTTGAGCGGGGGCACCCTGGCTCTTGTTATTGGCAAAACCGCCCATAAAGTCGCCGCCAATGAGGCTGACGCGTATATCGCCGGTTACGTGCTCGCCAATGAAGTGAGTCTGCCGGAAACCAGTTTCTATCGTCCTGCCATCAAGGCGAAGTGCCGCGATGGATTCTGTCCTCTCGGTGATTGGGCGCATCCGTCAAATGTTGGCGCCCTCGACATCGTTACCCAGATCAATGGGCAAGAGGTCGACCGCTGGTCAACGGGCGATCTCTTGCGATCGGCCGCGCAGCTGCTTAGCGCCTTGAGCGATTTCGCAACGTTGTTACCGGGTGATGTAATTTTGCTCGGCACGCCACAGCATCGTGTCGCCATAAAACCCGGCGATCGCGTCACCATCAGCGCCGATGGCTTCCCATCACTGGAAAACACCGTTGTACTGTCAGGAGAACAGATATGAGACACGCTCGGATTAACTATCAGGGTCAAAACCTCAACGTTACCCTTGATGAGCAGGATCGCATCTGCCTGCCCGACGGAAAAAAAGTCAGCGGCGATGACGTGATCTGGCTGCCGCCGGCCAGCGGAACCCTCTTTGCGCTGGGGCTCAACTATGCCGATCACGCGGCAGAACTGGAGTTCAAAGCGCCGGAAGAGCCGCTGATTTTCATCAAGGCCGCCAACACGCTGACCGGGCATAAGCAGATTTCCGTCCGGCCAGACAACGTTGAATACATGCACTACGAATCCGAACTGGTCGTGGTGATCGGTAAACCGGCGCGCCGGGTCTCGCGTGAAAACGCCATGGATTACGTCGCGGGCTACACCGTCTGTAACGACTACGCGATCCGCGATTACCTGGAAAATTACTACCGCCCCAATCTGCGGGTGAAAAGCCGTGACACCCTGACGCCGATAGGGCCGTGGATCATTGATAGAGCCGACGTACCCGATCCGCACAACCTGACGCTCAGCACCTGGGTCAACGGCGAACTGCGCCAGCGCGGCACCACCGCAGATTTGATTTTTGATGTGCCTTTCCTCATTGCCTATCTTAGCGAATTCATGACGCTGCAACCGGGTGACATGATCGCTACCGGCACGCCAAAAGGGCTGTCGGACGTGGTGCCTGGGGACGAAGTGATAGTGGAGGTTGAAGGGATTGCCCGTCTGGCAAACCGCATTGTCAGCCAAGCCGAATACGAGGAGAGCCAAAAATGAAAACTATAAATCATTGGATTAATGGCAAGAATGTCAGCAGTAACGAGTATTTCACCACCAGCAATCCCGCGACAGGCGAAGTGCTGGCAGAAGTCGCCTCAGGCGGAAAGGAAGAGATTGAACTCGCCGTAGCCAGTGCCAAAGAGGCGTTCCCGAAATGGGCTGGGCTGCCAATGAAAGAACGGGCGCGCCTGATGCGCCGCCTGGGCGAACTGATCGACGAAAACGTCCCGGAAATCGCAGCGATGGAGACCGCCGATACCGGTTTGCCGATCCACCAGACCAAAAATGTGCTGATCCCGCGCGCGTCGCATAATTTCGAGTTTTTTGCCGAGATCTGCCAGCAGATGAATGGCCGCACCTATCCGGTCGACGACAAAATGCTCAACTACACGCTGATTCAGCCGGTTGGCGTGTGCGCCCTGATATCGCCATGGAACGTACCGTTCATGACCGCGACCTGGAAAGTGGCACCCTGTCTGGCGCTGGGCAATACCGCCGTGCTGAAAATGTCTGAACTGTCCCCGTTGACGGCTGACCGTCTGGGCGAACTGGCGCTGGAAGCCGGGATCCCCGCGGGCGTGCTCAACGTCGTGCAGGGATATGGTGCAACGGCAGGGGATGCGTTGGTTCGCCACCATGATATTCGCTCGGTGTCTTTCACCGGCGGTACGGCCACCGGTCGTAACATCATGCAAAGTGCCGGGCTCAAGAAATACTCCATGGAGTTGGGCGGCAAGTCACCGGTATTGATTTTTGAAGACGCCGATATCGACCGGGCTATGGATGCCGCGCTATTTACCATTTTCTCCCTGAATGGTGAACGCTGCACCGCGGGCTCACGCATCTTTATCCAGCAGAGTATTTACCCCGAGTTTGTCAAACGTTTTGCCGAACGCGCCAATCGCTTGCGCGTCGGCGATCCGCAGGATCCGCATACGCAGGTGGGATCGATGATCAGCAAAGGGCATTGGGACAAAGTTTCCGGCTACATTCGGCTGGGTATCGAAGAGGGCGCAACCCTGCTGGCCGGTGGGCCGGATAAACCGACCGATCTGCCCGCGCATCTGCAAGGCGGCCATTTCCTGCGGCCTACCGTTCTGGCCGATGTCGACAACCGCATGCGCGTCGCCCAGGAAGAGATTTTTGGACCGGTCGCCTGCCTGATTCCTTTTAAAGACGAAGCCGAAGGTTTGCGTCTGGCCAATGACGTGGAATACGGACTGGCGTCCTACATCTGGACACAGGACATCAGCAAAGCCTTGCGACTGGCACGCAGCATTGAGGCTGGCATGGTGTTCATCAACTCACAAAACGTGCGTGACCTGCGCCAGCCTTTCGGCGGCGTTAAAGCCTCGGGAACCGGGCGTGAAGGGGGCGAGTACAGCTTTGACGTGTTTGCTGAAATGAAAAACGTCTGTATCTCCATGGGGGATCACCCGATTCCCCGCTGGGGGGTGTAACAGACAACGGTCCGTGGACGAAACCGGAAACCGATAGCGGGGGGTCACCGCCCCATACCCTACAAACCGGTTTGCACGGACTTTCCTGGGGGAAGGGTTCTCCCGTTCGCGAAGAAAACCAACCGAGTTTTCAAGAGAGGATATATGGGTAAGTTAGCATTAGCGGCCAAAGTGACACATGTTCCATCCATGTATTTATCAGAATTACCGGGTAAAAATCACGGCTGCCGCAAGTCGGCCATTGATGGTCACAAAGAGATCAGCAAACGCTGCCGGGAATTGGGTGTCGACACCATCATCGTGTTTGATACGCACTGGCTGGTCAACAGCGCCTACCACATCAACTGTACCGACCATTACAAGGGTGTCTATACCAGCAATGAATTACCACATTTCATCCGCGATATGGCGTATGACTACGACGGTAATCCTGAATTGGGAAATATGATCGCTGACGAAGCCCGCCAACTGGGTGTGCGTGCCCAGGCGCATAACATCCCGAGCCTGAATCTCGAATACGGCACGCTGGTGCCGATGCGCTACATGAACGCTGACAAAAAATTCAAAGTCATTTCGATCTCGGCGTTCTGCACCGTGCATGCGTTTGAAGACAGCCGCAAGCTGGGTCAGGCGATCAAGAGTGCCATCGAAAAATATGACGGTACCGTTGCGGTATTGGCCAGCGGTTCGCTGTCCCACCGTTTTATCGACGATCAACGCGCAGAAGAGGGCATGCACAGCTATACCCGCGAGTTTGACCACCAGATGGATGAACGGGTAGTGAAACTGTGGCGTGAAGGCCAGTTCGACGCGTTCTGCCAGATGCTGCCGGAGTACGCGCAGTACTGTTTCGGTGAAGGAAATATGCACGACACCGTGATGTTGCTGGGCATGCTCGGCTGGGACAAATACGACGGTAAGGTCGAGTTCCTTACCGAACTGTTTGCCAGTTCCGGCACCGGCCAGGTGAACGCGGTTTTCCCGTTACCGGTGCAAGCCTAACCAAACCAGACACGGACCTGGAATCCACGCAGGCCATAATCGGGTGGCCTGCTCAAAGTCACTATTTAAGTCGTCAAGGCAGAGACTGACTTACCGGGATTCGTTCGCCCGCCCGTTGGCACTGCTCAAAATAAGGAGCTGATATGCCGCATTTTTATGCTGAATGTACAGACAACATCCGCGCCGAAGCGGATTTGCCAAAACTCTTCGCAGGGGTCAATCAATTGCTGGCCGATACCGGGATATTCCCGATCGGCGGGATCCGCAGCCGGGCTATCTGGCTCGATACCTGGCAAATGGCCGACGGCAAAAACAATTACGCATTCGTTCATATGACCCTGAAAATCGGCGCGGGCCGCAGCCTGAAAAGCCGTCAGGAGGTGGGCGAAACGCTGTTCATTTTCATCAAGCACCATTTTGCGGCGCTGATGGAGAAACGCTATCTGGCGATCTCCCTTGCCATTGAAGAGCTGGATCCGGTGTTGAATTACAAGCAAAACAACGTTCACGCATTGTTTAGCAAGGAATAAACCATGCCGTCACCTTTTGCCTCGCGCGCGCCTCGCTGGTTGATCCCTCTGTTGGGATCGCTGGTGGCTTTTGGCCCGCTGTCGATCGACATGTATTTGCCTGCCTTACCGGCGATGGCAGAACAGTTGTCTGCGACGCAGGGGCAAATGCAGCATTCACTCGGCTCTTTCTTTGCGGGTTTCTGTATCGGGATGCTGATGTATGGCCCCCTCAGCGATCGCTTTGGCCGACGTAAATTGCTGTTGAGTGGCATGGCGCTGTTTGTCATCGCCAGCGCGCTCTGCACGCAGGTCACACAGGTTCAGCAACTGGTGTTTTTGCGTGCTTTGCAGGCATTTGGCAGCGGCGCGGCGGTGGTGATGGCGAGGGCCATTGCGCGCGATGTTTATCCCTCAGGCGAATTACCACGCGTGCTGTCGCTCATGACGCTGGTGACGATGATCGCACCGTTGCTTGCCCCATTGCTCGGTGGCGCACTGCTGACTGTCTTTGAATTGGCAGGCCATTTTCATCCTGCTTACCGCAGTGGGATGCATCAGTGGGCTTCTGGTGTGGTGGGTATTGCCCGAAACGCTGGTCAGGCAGTCCACCCATGACAGCGCCATACCGGCGGCATTGCGCAATTACCGGCAATTGCTGATGAACAGGGAGTCGATGTGCACGATCGGTACGCTGGCCTTTTCGTTTGGCGGGATGTTTGCCTTCATCAGTGGGTCTCCTTTTGTCTACATCGACTATTTCCATGTCCCGGCCAAATATTACGGGCTGCTTTTCGGCTGCAATGTGCTTGGCATGATTGCCGTGCTTCTGCTGAATGTGCGCTTGCTGAGAGTCTACAGCCTGACGCGCCTGTTGATGGTTCAAAGCGCCGCACAAGCGCTGTTCGGCCTGTTACTGCTGATTTTCTACCCGCACAGTCTCGGCGTGGTGGTGCTACTGGTGGTGCTGTTTATTTCTCTGGTCAATGCCATTGGAACCAACAGCCTCTCATTATTGTTACAACGTCACGGAAAGCAGGCCGGTAGCGCCAGCGCCCTGGCCATCTCTTTACAGTTTGGGATGGGGGCACTGGCCAGCGTCGCGGTGGCCTGGTTACAGGATGATTCACCGTTTTCCATGGTTCTCGTGATGGCGATATGTGCCGTCCTGAGTTTTCTGAGTCAACGCGCCTCAGGGGCACATCGGCGAACTGAAATAAAAAACCTCGCTGTATGAGGAAATAAAGCAATGGAGCTTAAGCATGCTAGATAAAAACATCGTCACCCACATCGCACAGCGCTTGCATCAGGCCGAGCGGAATCGCGAGCAGATTCGCCAGATTTCCCTCGATCACCCGGAGATCACCATCGAGGATGCCTATGCTATCCAGCGCCATTGGGTCGATCTGAAAATCAAAGAGGGACGCGTCCTGAAGGGGCATAAAATCGGCTTGACCTCCCGCGCCATGCAGCTCAGCTCGCAAATTACCGAACCGGATTACGGTGCCCTGCTCGATGATATGTTTTTCCCGGAAGGGGGCGATATTCCCATCGACAATTTCATCGTGCCGCGCATTGAGGTGGAGTTGGCGTTTGTACTGGCCAAACCGCTGAGTGGGCCGAATTGCACCCTGTTTGATGTCTATAACGCGACCGACTACGTCATCCCTGCGCTGGAACTGATCGACGCCCGCTGCCCCAACGTCGATCCGCAAACCCAGCGCCCACGCAAAGTATTCGACACCATTTCCGATAACGCCGCCAACGCCGGGGTGATCCTCGGTGGCCGGCCAATCAAGCCTGACGCACTGGATCTGCGCTGGATCAGCGCGTTGCTGTATCGCAACGGGGTGATTGAAGAGTCCGGGGTGGCCGCCGCCGTGCTGAACCATCCGGCCAATGGTGTGGCCTGGCTCGCCAATAAACTCTTCGCGCATGACGTTCAGCTCGAGGCCGGACAAATCATTCTGGGCGGCTCATTTACCCGGCCTGTCGCTGCGCATCGTGGCGATACATTCCATGTCGATTACGGCCAAATGGGCTCCATCAGTTGTCGCTTTGTATAAGGAAAATGCCATGAATCCCTTGATCAATGAATTCAAACAGGCCCTGAACGAAAGGCGACCACAGATTGGGCTGTGGCTTGGGTTATGCAGCAGTTACAGCGCTGAACTTCTGGCGGGTGCGGGGTTTGACTGGCTGCTGATCGACGGTGAGCACGCACCCAATAACGTGCAAACCGTGCTGACCCAGTTGCAGGCCATCGCGCCATACCCGAGCCATCCGGTGGTCCGACCATCTTGGAACGATGCCGTACAGATTAAGCAGTTGCTGGATGTGGGCGCACAAACGCTATTGATTCCGATGGTGCAAAACGCCGAACAGGCGCGGGATGCAGTGCGGGCGACGCGCTATCCACCCAATGGCATTCGTGGGGTGGGCAGTTCGCTGGCACGCGCCTCGCGCTGGAACCGCGTGCCGGATTATCTGCATCAGGCCGATGCGCAAATGTGCGTCCTGGTGCAAGTCGAAACGCGCGAAGCCCTGAAGAATTTGCCACAAATCTTGCAGGTTGACGGTGTCGACGGGGTCTTTATCGGCCCAGCCGATCTGTGTGCCGACATGGGATTCTCCGGCAATCCGCAGCATCCCGTAGTGAAAGCCGCGATCGAACAGGCTATTGGGCAGATCAAGGCCGCAGGCAAGGCGCCGGGTATTTTGATGGCTGCCCCGGAAGCCGCTGAACACTATCTGCAACTGGGGGCGCTGTTTGTTGCCGTGGGCGTGGATACCACATTACTGGCACGGGCAGCGGAAAATCTGGCCGCACGGTTTGTCACGAGCAGGGAAATAGCACCGCCAACGTCTTCTGGCGTGTATTGATTGACCGACCTCAATCTAAGGAAAAGGCACAATGAACGATTCACAATCAATAGTGAAAGGTGCGGAGAATCAGAATCCTGCCCACCAGCATAAGAATCTTAATGCCCAGCAGCAGTCGGTAATCAATAAACTGTTCCGCCGGTTAATCGTCTTTTTATTCGTGCTGTTTATCTTCTCGTTCCTGGATCGCATCAACATCGGTTTTGCCGGTCTGACCATGGGGAAAGATCTTGGCCTGAGCTCCACGATGTTTGGGTTGGCGACGACGCTGTTTTACGTGACCTACGTTATTTTTGGCATTCCCAGCAACATCATGCTGGGGATTATCGGTGCGCGGCGCTGGATCGCCACCATCATGGTGCTGTGGGGACTCGCCTCGACGGCGACCATGTTCGCTACCGGGCCAACCAGTCTCTACGTTCTGCGCATGTTGGTGGGGATTACCGAAGCCGGTTTCCTGCCGGGAATTCTGGTGTATCTGACCTATTGGTTTCCGGCCTATTTCCGCGCCCGCGCCAATGCGCTGTTTATGATCGCCATGCCGGTCACCATGGCGCTTGGCTCGCTGGCATCGGGATACATTCTTTCGATGGACGGTATTCTGGCGCTGAAGGGCTGGCAGTGGTTGTTCCTGCTGGAAGGCTTCCCGTCCGTGCTGCTGGGTGTCGTGGTGTGGTTCTATCTGGATGATACCCCGGCCAAAGCCAAATGGCTGACGGATGAAGACAAGAAAAACCTGCAACAGATGATGGAAGACGATCGCCTGAGTCTGGTGCAGCCAGAAGGGGCGCTCAGCCAGTCCGCATTACAACAACGCAGTATGTGGCGTGAAATTTTCACTCCTGTGGTGCTGATGTATACGCTGGCCTATTTCTGTCTGACCAATACCCTGAGTGCGATCAATATATGGACGCCACAGATCCTCCAGAGCTTCAATCAGGGCAGTAGCACCATCATGATCGGCATCCTGGCGGCGATCCCACAGTTTTGTACCATTGCCGGGATGCTCTGGTGGAGTAAACGCTCCGATCGCCTGCAGGAACGTAAAATGCACACCGCCTTGCCGTATCTGTTTGCCGCGGCGGGGTGGATGCTGGCATCGGCAACCAACCACAGCGCGATACAACTGTCGGGAATCATTATGGCGTCGGTGGGCTCATTTACCGCGATGGCCATTTTCTGGACGACACCGGATCAGTCGATCAGTCTCCGCTCCAGAGCAGTGGGCATCGCCGTCATCAACGCCGTAGGCAATGTGGGCTCCGCCGTCAGTCCGGTGGTGATTGGTTGGCTTAAAGACACCACCGGTAATTTCAACTCGGGACTCTACTTTGTCGCCGGATTGCTGGTCGTCGGTGCATTCATCATCTGGATGATCCCAATGCAGGGCTCCAGACCAAGGGCCACCCCGTAAATCTAGTGCGGTGTATAAGGACAGATCCCGGAAAAACCCACGCCAGGGCCACGGTTCCGGGATCCTCCAACCGCGTTGTCAGCTTGATACGCGATCCCTGATGACGTCCGTAGATGGCGCGGCAGGGATGCAGTGAAACGAGGTTCCATATGGCTGAAATTATCATCGCCAACATTGACATCAGCCGGGATTATGACGAAAGCCAGGGCTCAGAGGATGTGCATTATCAATCCTTTTCCCGGATGGCGACATTCTTTGGCCGCGATATGCAGGCCCACCGTCATGACCGTTTTTTTCAATTGCATTACCTGCAAACCGGGCAGATAGAGCTGCAACTGGACGATCAGCGCCATTCCGCGCTGGCACCGTTGTTTGTTCTTACTCCCCCGTCAGTCCCCCATGCGTTTTTTACCAGGCCAGACAGTGATGGTCACGTCCTGACCGTGCGGCAAGAGCTGATTTGGCCCTTGCTGGAGCAGATGTATCCCGGCACCAAAGATGCGTTTGGTGTACCGGGAATCTGCCTGTCGATGGCTGATAAACCCGATGAATTGGCGGCACTTGAACACTATTGGCCGCTTATCCAGCATGAATCAACCACAGGCATGCCGGGACACGACACTATGCTGGTGTTGCTGGCGCAGGCAGTATTCGGCCTGATGCTGCGTAATGTGCCCCTCAACGATCACCGCATGAGCGGTATGCGCGGCGAACTCAAACTGTTCCAGCGCTTTAACCGGATGATTGATGATCATTTCTATGAACACTGGCTTCTCACTGACTACACAATTCAGTTGGGAATTACGGAGTCACGTTTGACGGATATGTGCCGACGTTTCGCTAACCTTTCGCCAAAGCGCTTGATTTTTGACCGACAATTGCGGGAGGCGAAGCGTTTGTTACTGTTTAGCGATCATGCGGTCAGCGACATCGCCTATCAACTCGGCTTTAAGGATCCAGCCTATTTTTCACGATTTTTCAATCGGTTAGTGGGTTGTTCGCCGAGCTCGTTCCGTGCCAGCCAAATCCCTGTTTCATAATTCAATCAGCTTGCTGGATCACATTTTTTTAACAAACAACCCTCGCCACTGAAAAGTACCCGTGATTACCCTAAACGTCTCTTCACTGAAGAGACGTATCGCGCTTCAATTAGCTCACAAAAAAGAAACAAATATTTTACACCATGGTCAGCTCACCCTACGCAGGCTGACTCCTTTCATTCCGATTGTGAGGTAAATGATGAAACCTGAAGATTTCCGCAGCGATAAAAAACGTCCCTTCACCGGGGAAGAGTATTTGAAGAGTTTGCAGGATGGCCGTGAAATTTATATCTACAGTGAGCGGGTTAAAGACGTCACCACGCATCCGGCATTTCGTAACTCCGCCGCCTCAATCGCCCAAATGTACGATGCATTGCACGATCCGAAATCACACTACCAGTTGTGCTGGAACACCGATACCGGCAACGGTGGCTACACCCATAAGTTTTTCCGGTTTGCCAACAGCCCGGATGAACTGCGCCAACAGCGTGATGCGATCGCCGATTGGTCTCGCCTGAGCTACGGCTGGATGGGGCGCACCCCGGATTACAAAGCGGCATTTGGCAGCGCATTGGGTGCTTTTCCTGAATTTTATGGCCCTTTTGAGGACAATGCCCGCCATTGGTACAAGCGTATTCAGGAGAGCGGTCTGTACTTCAACCACGCGATTGTCAATCCGCCCATCGATCGCCACAAACCTGCCGATGAAGTCAAAGACGTCTATATCAAGCTGGAAAAAGAGACGGATGCCGGGATTATCGTCAGTGGTGCCAAAGTCGTTGCCACCAACTCGGCGCTGACCCACTACAACTTTATCGGCTTCGGCTCTGCGCAAGTCATGGGGGAAAACCCGGATTTCGCGCTGATGTTTGTCGCCCCCATGGATGCCGACGGGGTGAAATTGATTTCCCGCGCCTCCTACGAATTGGTGGCCGGTGCGATGGGTTCACCGTTCGATTATCCGCTCTCCAGCCGCTTTGATGAAAATGACGCGATTCTGGTGATGGATCATGTGCTGATCCCCTGGGAAAACGTGCTGATTTACCGCGATTTTGACCGTTGTCGCCGTTGGAGCACCGAAGGCGGATTCGCCCGATTATTCCCACTGCAAGCCTGCGTGCGGTTGGCCGTGAAACTGGACTTCATCACGGCACTGCTGCAAAAAAGCCTGGCCTGTACCGGTGTACTGGAATTCCGTGGCGTGCAAGCCGATTTGGGGGAAGTCGTCGCCTGGCGCAATCTGTTCTGGGCATTGAGCGATGCGATGTGGGCTGAATCCAAAGAGTGGAAGAGCGGCGCATACTTGCCAGACGCCGCAGCATTGCAAACGTACCGCGTTATGGCACCGATGGCCTACGCCAAAATCAAGAATATCGTTGAGCGCAACGTCACCAGTGGGCTGATTTATCTGCCGTCCAGCGTGCGTGACATGAACAATCCAGAAATTGACAAGTACCTGTCGCGCTACGTTCGCGGTTCGAACGGTATGGATCATGTGGAACGCATCAAAATCCTCAAACTGATGTGGGATGCAATGGGCAGTGAATTTGGCGGTCGCCATGAACTGTATGAGATCAACTACGCGGGCAGTCAGGATGAAGTGCGCATGCAGTGTCTGCGTCAGGCACAGAATTCAGGCGCGATGGGGCAGATGATGGAGATGGTCGACAAATGCCTCAGCGATTACGATCAGCATGGCTGGACCGTACCCTATCTGCACAACAATTCAGATATCAATCAGTTGGATAAACTGCTGAAATAATTCGGCTGGGGAGGCCCGTATGTCTTTAGAAAATGAACACCGCCTGCGTTTTCGCGACGCGATGGCCAGCCTGTCCGCTGCGGTGAATGTGGTGACCACTGATGGCAGCGCCGGATGCTGCGGCATCACCGCTACGGCGGTATGCTCGGTCACCGATACGCCACCTTCACTGATGGTTTGTATCAATGGCAACAGCGCCATGAATCCGGTATTCCAGGAGAACGGTCAACTGTGCGTCAATGTACTTAACCACGAGCAGGAACTGATGGCGCGCCATTTCGCCGGCATGACCAAAGTCAGTATGGAAGAGCGTTTCAGCTGGGATGTCTGGGACAAAGGCGTACTGGGGCAACCTATGCTGCGCGATGCGTTGGCCTGTCTGGAAGGGGATATCGATCAGGTACAAACCATAGGTACACATCTGGTTCATCTGGTCAGGATCAAGCAAATCACCCTGAGCAAAGATGGGCATGGCTTGATCTACTTTAAGCGGAATTTTCATCCGGTGATGCTGGAAGCAGTTCAGGTATAAGTTTGAACCTATTTATGTAGTCATGCACGTTGGCCCGGAATTCTCCCTCTGGGCCATTTTTCGGTCAAGCGACCATTTTCTTGGTACTGATATGAAGGTAGGCAAGCCTCGGAACAGGCTGCATATTAACAAATTGCTGCTTGTGATAAAGTTCCTCCAGGCAATTTTGGACAGTGACCCGCCATGAGAAAAAATACTACACCGACCTTGCATGACGCGGTATTCAAA